>NZ_JBBBBQ010000006.1:0-329971 GCF_037120455.1 Allobosea sp. CCNWLY174
CGCAGGCCCGAGAGCGAGGTGTCGGCGACAAGTGCCAGGCACTCGCGCGTGTAATCGTCGACGATGGCGAGCACCCTAAAGCGACGGCCGTCCGAGATCGTGTCGGAGAGAAAATCGGGGCTCCAGCGCACATTGGCCCGATCAGGCAGGAGCATGGGCCTGCGCGTGCCCAGTGCCCGTTTGCGGCCGCCGCGTCGGCACCTGCAGCTTCTCCTCGCGATAGAGCCACCGCAGCTTCTTCTGGTTCATCACGATGCCCTGGCGGTCCAGCATGATGTGGATCCTGCGATAGCCGAACCGCCGGCGCTCCGCCGCCACGGCCTTCATCGCCTCACGCAATAGGGCATCGTCCGGCCGGATGCTCGTGTAGCGCACCGTCGAGCGGTCGATCGTCAAGGCCTGGCACGCCCGACGCTGGCTCGCCGCATGCACCGTGCAGGCATGAGCCACCGCCTTCCGCTTCGCGTCGGGCGTCACCATTGTTTTGCGGCGACGTCCTTCAGGATCGCGTCGTCGAGCATCTGCTCGGCCAGCAGCTTCTTGAGACGGGCGTTCTCATCCTCGAGGGCCTTCAGCCGGCGCGCATCCGACACGTCCATCCCGCCATACTTCGCCTTGAACTTGTAGAAGGTCACCGAGGAGATGCCGTGCTTGCAGCAGACATCAGCCGTCGTAGCTCCAGCCTCCTGCTCCTTCAGCATCCCGATGATCTGCTCTTCCGTGAATCGTGAGGGGCGCATCGTCCGTCTCCGTGAGTGACGGACTCTACTCCAATCTGGAGGAAGATCAGGATCTCAGGTCAGTTTTATGAGTTGTGAAAGCTTCGTCACGGAAAGATAATGTGCCGCTGAAACTGAGATTCACAGCGAAATTACTCAAGGAAGTCTAGAAGATATTCGGTGAATTGACCTCCGACCACCAGCGAGCAATAACCCGTGCGGACCAGTGGGACAGGAAGTGCAATGAAGACGTTTGCGGATCGGATCCGGGAAACAGGCGGCTACACAAGCGGCTTCGACTATCTCAGGGTCGGGTTAGCCATCTCGGTCCTCGCCGTTCACGCCGTCCCCCTGTCATATGGGGGCGCAGCTCGGATGACCTTCTTTCCACTTTATGTGCTGCCCTTCACATTGCTGATCGTGCCAGCGTTCTTTGCTTTGAGTGGCTATCTCGTGGCGTCGAGTTTCGAGAGAAACAGCCTGCCCATCTTCATCGGTCTGCGTGTTCTTAGAATATTCCCAGCGCTTGTGGTCGAGGTCGTCGCATCCGCGATAATTATCGGTGCTATCTTTACGGTTTTACCGCTGAAGGAATATTTCAAAAGCCCGATATTTGTTGCATACTTCCATAATATATATGGATTTATTCACTATTATCTGCCAGGCGTTTTTCCAAATAATCCGTACCCCGGTGTTGTGAATGGTTCGCTCTGGACTGTTCCGCACGAGCTTGAATGCTACATGATCATGGGTGCATTTGGTATTTTCTTAATCGCTCATCGCCGTGGCCCTAACGTGACTTTGCTTGCAGTCTTCGGAATCGCTGCATTTACTTGGTTTTACGTTCAGCACGCAACGCTCGCCCGGCTACTTCAGGGGCAGATGCTTGTTCTCGGCTTTGTGGCTGGCGTTGCCATCTACCGGCTGCGCGATTTCATGCCGTTCAATTTTCTCATTTTCGTGCTTTGTCTAGTTGTGAGTGTCACAGTAGTCAGCACGAAATACGAGCTCCTCGTAGTCTTCCCGATGGCCTATGCTGTTGCCTATCTCGGGTTGCTAATGCCTCCTAAGTCAAAGCTTCTTTCATCGGGCGACTATTCCTATGGCATCTATCTATATGCCTTCCCCATCCAGCAGAGCGTCGTCGAGCTGACGCCCGCAAGTCTGCATGTCTGGTGGGTCAACATCGCCCTGAGCCTGCCCTTGGTAGCGCTCTTTGCGGCGTTCTCTTGGCATTTTATCGAGAAGCCGACCCTGCGTCTCAAACAATGGCTACGTCGCGGCCAGCTCGATAAACGAGATAGCGAGTTCGTTAAGCCGTCTCCGGACGGAGAGCGTAGTCAAAACGCGACCGCGAGCGTGACAAATCCGACTTGATGCTCGCACGCTGTCGCTCCGTCATTGGGAGCGGCTCAAGGCGCTTCGGCGCTATAACTCGGGCGCAGGCGATTTCCGCTGGCGCGTCAGCCTATGGACCACATGCCGACGACCATCGAGGCAGAAGATAGTCGGTGCAGCGTGCATGCTCCTAGCTAATCTGTCGTTGGAAGCACAGGCGCGGGAGTCTCGTGCGCCATCGACTGGAGTTGATGCCGAAAACACCGACCCCCGTCATGACGCGATCGTGAAAACGCCGGCGGGCGTGTCTGACTGCTCCGCGGCCGGTGGCGGACGCCTTCCGTTCGACCAGCTCTCACGCCGGATAGCAAGCTCGGCCAGCGCCGAATCATGGTCAAAACCCTCGCGCAGAAGTTGTTCGAGGTCCCAGAATGGCGGAAGATCGCGCGCCAGTTTGGGAGTAGGGAACATCTGCGCCGGGCTGGTCTGTCCTTGCTTTGGCATTCGCGCGTCCACTGGTCAGTTCCCGTTAACGCAAGCACCGGATTGAGGTTCCGGATTATTTGGGAACTATGGAGTGATTGCGGCGCTTTGGTGCGGTTTCGAGGCGCAGCGGACGATTCGGCGAAACCGGCCTCGCGTCGGTGCGGTGTATTCGGAGTAGGGCGCAGGAGAAGGTGAATGAGACGTCTTATCGCAATGCTCGCTTTCGCGGCCGGTGCCAGCCTGTCCGCAGCTCCGGCACTGGCGCAGAGCACCGCGCCGGCGGGGCGCCTGACCTGCACGATCGGCGCCGGCCTCGCCCAGGCCGTGGCCACACAGAAGCCGCTCGAATGCCGCTTTCGCCCGCGACGCGGGCCGCTGCAGACCTATACCGGAGTGATCCGTGGTTTCTCCCTCGACGCCAGGACGGTCGGGCGCAGCCTGCTCGCATGGCGGGTCTACGGGCCCTATGCGCGCGCGCCTCTCGGCGTCCTCAGCGGTCCCTATGCCCGCAAGGAGGGTGATGTAAGGTTGTTCGGCAGCCATGACGGCGATGTCCGTCTGGTGCCGCGGTCCCTGCCCATCCAGCGGGGCGCCAATGTCGCCCTCGGCGTCACCGCCTTCGAGCTCAGTCTCGTCCGCTCGCCGCGCAAGCGCTGATCGGAGGTACTTACGCTTTCCTAACCATATCCAGGCAATTTAAGTTGAATTTGAAGAGTTCGGGGCGGACAATCCGGCTCAGAACGGAACAAGGCCGACCGAGCGGGCGTTCATCAAGCTCACAAGCAGGAAGCAGCTTGGGGTTGAGTCGTGAAGTTGGAAGGTGATCTGGGTCTCATGGCCGGTATTCGGGTCCTCATCGTCGAGGACGACCCCTTCATTGCGATGGATATCGAGAGCGCCGTGAGCGAAGAGCTCGGCGGCGACGCCGAGCTGATCGTGGTCGACTCGGTGTCGCAGGCACGGCGTGCCGCCGACCAGCCGATAGACTGCGCCTTGCTCGACATCGACGTCGTCGGCGGAAAGACCTTCGCAATCGCCGCCAGCCTGCGCGCCAAGGGCACTCCGCTGGTGTTCGTCTCCGGCTCCGCCCCCAGCGAGGTTCCGCCCGAATTGCGCGACATACGCTTCGTGCGCAAGCCCTTCTCGGCCGACGAGCTCGGCCGCTTCGTCTCCAAGGCCGTGAACAAGGGCTGAGAAAGGGCTTATGCTGCCGTGTCCTCCTCGGTCCGCTGCTCCCGTTTCGGGAAGGTGACGGCGACACGGGTACCCGGCCGCGCCACACCGGGCGACAGCGGTGCAATCTCCATATCGCCCCGCATGCTGCGCAGCAGGGCGTTGATCACCGACTTGCCCAGCCCGGCGCTCTGCTGGTCTTCCGGCATGCCGACGCCGTCATCCTCGACGCAAAGGACGAGATTCTCTTCGGGCGTGCGCGCGAGCCGGATCGTGATACTGCCGGCGGTACCGTCCGGAAAGGCGTGCTTGATCGCGTTGGTCACCAGCTCGTTGATGACGACGACGAAGGAAACGGCGTCGCGTCCCGGCAGGCGGATCGCATCCATCGCCAGGGCGATCTCGATCGGACGCCCTTCGGCCGCCTTGCCGATTTCGGCCAGCAGATCCTCCAGATAAGGCCGGGCCTCGATCTCGTCGGCCTCGATGTCGAGCCGCAGGCGTCGCTGGCCGGCCGCGATCGCCTGGATGCGCGATTGCGCCTGGGCCAGGGCCTGCTTGACGGCGGGCTCGCGCGTCTGCCGACCCTGGACGTTGAGCAGGGCGGAAACCATCGCCAGATTGTTGCCGACGCGATGGTTGACGTCGCGCAGCAGCGCCTCGATCCGCAATCGCTCATTCTCGAGCTGGAGCGTGCGCTCGGCCACCTTCCGCTCCAACTCGGCGTTGGAGGTGGACAGGGATACCGTCCGGCGATGCCGCACCCGCAATTGCAGCCAGGCGGCGAGGCACAGGCCGGCGAGCGCGATCAGGATGCCGGCACTGGCCAGGACACGGCGACGGGCTTCGTGGCGGCTGCTGGCGGTAAGGCGGTGATTCTCCTCCAGCTGGATTTCGCCGACGATGTCGCGCAGTTCCTGGGTGAGGCGATTGCCGGTCCCGCGACTCACCATGGCGGCGGCCTCGCCGCGCTTGCCGGCCCGCATCAACGCCACGGTGTCGGTCATCTCGACGAGCTTGCGGGTGGTGGCGGCACGGGCACGCTGTATGCGTTCGGTCTGCGTCGGGCTGTACGCGACGAGGCGTTCGATCTCGGCCAGGCTGGGCAGCAGCTTGGCACGGCTGTCGTCGTAGGGCTCCAGATACTGCTCGTCGCCGGTGAGCAGAAAGCCGCGCTGCCCCGTCTCGGTATCGAGCACGTTGCTGAGGAAGCGCTCGCTACGCTCACGGATATCGATCGAGCGCGAGACCAGCTTCGAGGCTTCGTCCGCCCGGATGTTGATCCAGCCCGCGATCAGGACGGCGGCAGCAACCACGAGGATCGCGATCGCGGCCGAGGATGCGGTGTAGCGGCGCGTACCGAGCAAGGGCAGTCCCGGCGAGAGCCAGCGTGGACGGAGCTTCAGCTGGGCATTCATTGCCGTCTTGAATAGACGCTGACACTTGATCGCCCAAGGTAAAAAGACACATCGCCGCAGACCGGCGGCGGAAAGGCCGCCGATTCAGGGCGAATTTGCTCTAGCTTTCAGCGTCGTCGTCGCCCCGCGCAAACTGCCGCCCGAGGATGAGCCCCAGCAGCACGACGCCGCCGACCAGTCCGGTGCGCCAGCCGAATTTGCGATTGCCGACCAGCGTGGCCGCGATCGGGGCGGCGGCGACCGCGGCGGCGAGGCGCCTGTCCGGCCGCGGCCGGCTCTTCACATAAAGGGCGATGCCGATCATGAGCAGGGCGGCGACCAGCAACCCGCCGGCGATCGACAGGCTGGCGGTGACCGCCCCGTAATGCAGCGTCAGCACCGTGTGCAGCGCATTGAGCGCGTAGCCGACTGCGCCGGCCGCCAGCACCCCTGCCAGCAGGTAGAGCACGACGACCGTGACGTTGCGGCGCACGACGCCGCCGACTTCGCGCGTGACCAGACCGGTCAGCCCCCCCAGCATGGCTCAGCGCGCCGAGAGGAAGCCGACGAACAGCCCGACCGCGGCCGCAAGGCCAAGTGCCCGCAGGGGCCGCTCGCGGATTTCGCGGATGATCAGCTCTTCCAGGTCGCCGGCCTGTTCGCGCGCAACCGCTGCCATGCGGTCGGTGTCGACGCCGACCGATCTCAGCTTTTCGCTCACAGTCGCGGCGAGGTCTTCGGCGCCGCGCGTCAGGCTGGCCTCGATCTCGTCCGCCTCGTCCTTGACGCGACGGCCGGCGCGGCGGGCGCGCTCGGCCGTGTCGGCGGCAGCATCGGCCACCTCGTCCTTGGCACGCTTGACCGAGGCCGCAGCCTGTCGCTTTGCGGTGGAACTGGTTGCGGCCATCAAATGCCTCCTGGTGCCTGCAATGAACGATGCCATGCGGAACGCACGGCGCAAAGCTCAACGCGTCAGCAATAGGACGGTTCCCGGCCGTAAGGTTAGTGCGCCTCGTCCCAGTTGTCGGCGGCGCGCGCATCGACGACGAGCGGCACCTTGAGCGCGACGGCCGGCTGCGGCGCTTCGACCATGACCTTGCGGATCACCGGCAGCGCCGCGTCGACCTGCCCCTCCGGGACCTCGAAGACCAGCTCGTCATGCACCTGGAGCAGCATGCGCGCATCGAGCCTGGCGGCGGCGAGCGCGTCCTCCATCCGGATCATGGCGCGGCGGATGATGTCGGAGGCCGAACCCTGGATCGGCGCGTTGATCGCCTGGCGCTCGACGAAGGCCCGCTCGGACGGATTCTTCGAGGCGACCGCCGGGAAATGGCAGACGCGGCCGAAGATGGTCTCGACCGCGCCCTTGGCACGCACCGTGGTGCGCGCCTGGTCCATATAGTCGCGGATGCCCGGGAAGCGCTCGAAATATTTGCGGATATAGGCGCTGGCTTCCTCGCGCGAGATGCCGAGCTGGTTGGCGAGGCCGAAGGCCGAGATGCCGTAGATGATGCCGAAATTGATCGCCTTGGCGCGCCGGCGCACCTCGCTCGGCATGCCCTGGACCGGCACGCCGAACATCTCGGAGGCCGTCATCGCATGGATGTCGACGCCATCCGCGAAGGCCTGCCTGAGCTGCGGAATGTCGGCCATGTGGGCGAGGATGCGCAGCTCGATCTGGCTGTAGTCGGCCGAGATCAGCTTGTGGCCCTTCTCGGCGACGAAGGCGGTCCTGATCTTGCGGCCGGCCTCGGTGCGGATCGGGATGTTCTGCAGGTTCGGCTCGGAGGAGGAGAGCCGACCGGTGGTGGTCGCCGCCAGGGCGTAGGAGGTGTGGACCCGCTGGGTCTGCGGATTCACATAGGTCGGCAGCGAGTCGGTATAGGTCGATTTCAGCTTGGCCAGCTGGCGCCAGTCGAGGATGCGGGCAGGCAGTTCGTTGCCCTGCTCGGCGAGGTCCTCGAGCACGCCGGCGCCGGTCGCCCATTGCCCGGTCGCGGTCTTCTTGGCGCCGGGCAGGCCCATCTTGCCGAACAGGATGTCGCCGAGCTGCTTGGGGCTGCCGATGGTGAACTTCTCGCCGGCGAGCGTA
This sequence comes from Allobosea sp. CCNWLY174, assembly GCF_037120455.1. Classification (NCBI taxonomy): domain Bacteria; kingdom Pseudomonadati; phylum Pseudomonadota; class Alphaproteobacteria; order Hyphomicrobiales; family Alloboseaceae; genus Allobosea; species Allobosea sp. CCNWLY174. The sequence goes on from NZ_JBBBBQ010000006.1 coordinate 7,206, forward strand.
TGGATCTCGTCCTCCAGCCGCGCCAGCGATTGGGCGAACTCGCCCGAGAGGCGCGACAGGATCTGCCGGTCGATCGAGATGCCGCGCCGCTCCATCCGCACCAGCACCGGCACGAGCGGGCGCTCCATCGTCTCGTAGACCGTGGTCTTGCGCTCGGGCACCAGCCGCGGCTTCAGCGCGAGCCAGAGGCGGAGCGTGACGTCGGCGTCCTCGGCGGCATAGGCGGTCGCCTTGTCGAGCGGCACCTTGTCGAAGGTGACCTGGCTCTTGCCGGTGCCGGCGACCTCCGAATAGGCGATCGGCTTGTGGCCGAGATGGACCTCCGAGAGCCGGTCCATGCCCTGTCCGCCATGGCCGGCGTCGAGCGCATAGGAGATCAGCATGGTGTCGTCGATGGGGCCGACCTCGACCCCGTGCCGGTTGAACACGGCGATGTCGTATTTGAGATTCTGTCCGATCTTCAGCACGCCGGGGTCGGCGAGCAGCGGCTTCAGCTCGGTCAGCGCCTGGTCGAGCGGAATCTGGCCTTCGAGCAGGCCTGAATCGAACAGCCCGTCGCCGGCGCGGTGCTGCAGCGGGATATAGCAGGCCTTGCCCGGCGCGACCGCGAGCGAGATGCCGATCAGGTCGGCCTGCATCACATCGAGCGAGTTGGTCTCGGTGTCGAGCGCGACGCAGCCGGCCTCGTAGGCCCAGCCGATCCAGCGCGCGAGATCGGCGACGGTGCGGACGCACTCATAGGCGCCATGGTCGATCTTGACCGCGAGCGCCGCGTCCTTGCGTGCGGCGGCGAGATCGGCCGGCCGCAGCCAGCCATCGGCTGCAGGAGAGGCCGCCGGCGCGGCACCGTTCGCGACGTGAGCCGTCACGGCGAGCTGGCTTGCCCCAGCGACCGGAGCATCGGTCTCGGCATAGAGCGCCTTGAGCGCAGCGGCGCGGGCGCCGCCCGGCGCGAGATCGGGGTCGGCATCGATCGCGCCGACATCGGCCTCATAGGCCTCGGCCGCGCGCTTGGTGATGGTGGTGAACTCCATCGCCTTGAGGAAGGCGATCAGCTTGGCCGGATCGGGCTGGTTCAGGGTGAGATCGCCGAGCGGCGTCTCGACCGGCACATCCTCGACCAGCGTGACGAGCTTATGCGAGATGCGGACCTTCTCGACCACTTCGGGGTTGGTCAGCGTCTCCCGGCGCTTGGGCTGCTTGATCTCGCCGGCGCGGGCCAGCAGCGTTTCCAGGTCGCCATACTCGCCGATCAGCTGTGCCGCCGTCTTGATGCCGATGCCGGGCGCGCCGGGCACGTTGTCGGTCGCATCGCCGGCGAGCGCCTGGACGTCGGTGACCTTGTCCGGCGTGACGCCGAAATACTCGACCACCTCGGGCTCGCCGATGCGCCGTTCCGGCCGGAATCCGGCGCCCTTCTTGGCGTCGCCGGAAGCCGGGTCGTACATCGCGACGCCCGGCCGCACGAGTTGCATCAGATCCTTGTCGGCCGAGACGATCAGCACGTCGGCGCCGGCCTCGCGCGCCTGCCTGGCATAGGTCGCGATCAGGTCGTCGGCCTCGTAGATGTCCTGCTCGACCGGAATCAGCCCGAAGGCGCGCACGGCGTCGCGCATCAGCGGGAACTGCGGGATCAGGTCCGGCGGCGGGTCCGAGCGATTGCCCTTGTACGCCGGGTAGATTTCCTTGCGAAAGGAGTTCTCGCTCTTGTCGAAGACGATGGCGAGATGGGTCGGCTTTACCCCGAGCACGCCATCGCGCACGAACTGGAACAGCTTGGTCGCGAACAACCGGACCGCGCCCGACGGCAGCCCGTCGGAGCGGGCATTGTATTTCCGGTCCTGGTTGATCGACTGGAAATAGGCGCGGAAGATGAAATTCGAGCCATCGACCAGGAAGAGGTGGTCGCCGGGCTTGAGCTGTGAGGCCGGGTTCGTCATGGGCGGGACCATAGGGCGGCAGACCGGGATGGTCTATTGTGCAAGCAGCAGTGCCCGCAAGAAGCTGTCAGGAGGACATCGATGAACGCCTATGTCACCATGCCGCTCGCCTTCCAGGGCCTGCCCGAGGAGGAGATGAAGGCGCAGGCGCTCAGGTTCCTGGAGACGATGAGGACGCGCCGCACGGTGCGCGACTATTCCGACAGGCCGGTCCCGCGCGAGATCATCGAGGCGGCGGTTGCGACCGCCGGCACCGCACCCTCCGGCGCCAACCAGCAGCCCTGGACCTTCGTCTGCATCTCCGATCCGCAGATCAAGCGGAAGATCCGCGACGGCGCCGAGGAAGAAGAGCGCGCCTTCTATGCCGGCCGCGCCGGCGACGAATGGCTGGGCGCGCTCGCCCATCTCGGCACCGACGAGCACAAGCCTTTCCTCGACACCGCGCCCTGGCTGATCGCGATCTTCGCCCAGCGCTGGGGCTATGATGCCGATGGCCGCAAGCTGAAGCATTACTACGTGCCGGAGTCGGTCGGCATCGCCGCCGGCTTCCTGATCGCCTCGCTGCATCAGGCCGGGCTGGCGACGCTGACGCATACGCCGGCGCCGATGAATTTCCTCAACGAACTCTGCGGCCGGCCCGACAACGAGAAGGCGCTGATCCTGCTGGTCGTCGGCTATCCTGCCGAGGGCTGCGTCGTCCCGGCGATCGGCAAGAAGCCTCTGGAGGAGATCGCCAGCTTCCTGTGAGGCTCCCGCCGCACTTGAGCTATCGCGCCGGCCATGGCTGATGGTGCAGTCTTGGCCGGCGGGAGATTCGTTCACGTCATGCAGACCAGTTCGCCGCCGATCCGCCGGGCCATGGTGCTCGCCGCCGGGCTCGGCAAGCGCATGCGCCCGATCACCGACACCATGCCGAAGCCGCTGGTTGCGATCGCCGGCAAGACCATGCTCGACCACGCGCTCGACCGGCTGGCTGAAGCTGGCGTTGCGGACGCCGTGGTCAATGTCCATTATCTCGCCGAGCAGATCGAGGCGCGCGTCGCCGGCCGCTCCAGCCCGCGCATCGCGATCTCCGACGAGCGCGACCTGCTGCTCGAAACCGGTGGCGGCGTGAAGAAGGCGCTGCCTTTGCTCGGCACCGAGCCTTTCTTCCACGTCAACTCCGATTCGCTGTGGAGCGAGCGGGGGGCGTCGAACACTTCCGCCATGGCCGCCGCCTGGGATGCCGGGCGCATGGACATGCTGCTCCTGCTGGCGGAGCGTGAGAGCAGCGTCGGCTTCGACGGCGCCGGCGATTTCTTCCGCGACGAAGCCGGCCGGCTGGCGCGGCGCGGGCAGGCTGCAAGCGCGCCTTACGTCTATGCCGGCGTCGCCATCATCAAGCCGGAGCTCTTCGCCGACACGCCGGAGGGACCGTTCTCGCTCAACCTGCTGTTCGACCGCTGCATCGCCAGCGGAACCCTGTTCGGCCATCTGCTCGATGGGCGCTGGCTGCATGTCGGCACGCCCGAGGCGATCCCGCTGGCGGAGCAGGCTTACGCCGCCCATCAGGGCGGGTGAGCGGCGATGGCCGGGCTCAACCTGTTCAGCATCCCGGCCGGCGCGCCCTTCCTTTCGGTGCTGGCGCAGGCGCTGATCGCCGGCCGCTTCGGCCGGGCTCATGATCCAGGCGATCCCACTGCCCTCTCGCGCACCACGCTCTATCTGCCGACGCAGCGCGCAGCGCGGGCTTTCGGCACGATCCTGTCGGAAAAGCTCGGCGGCCGGCCGCTGCTCCTGCCGCGCATCGTCCCGCTCGGCGATGTCGACGAGGCCGAGACCGCGCTGATCGCCGGCGCGGGCGATGCGCTGGCGCTGCAGCGCCTCGCGCCGATCGATCCGCTCCGCCGTCGCTTCATCCTGACGACGCTGATCTCGGCCTGGGGCCGCACCGCCAACCGCCAGCACCTCAAGCTCGATCCGGCCGAGCCCTCGCTGATGCCGGCAACCTTGGCCGAGGCCTGGGGGCTTGCCGGCGACCTCGCTCATCTGCTCGACCAACTGCAGACCGAAGGCATCTCGCCGGCACGATTGAAGGGGTTGGATGCCGCCCGCTTCGACGAGATCTGGCAGTTCAACGCCCGTTTCCTCGACATCATCGCGCAAGCCTGGCCGGCGATCCTCGAACAGCGGGCCGAATGCGACCCGGCCGAGTTCCGCAACCGCATGCTCGCGGCCGAGCGCGAGCGCCTGCTCGCCGGCGATTTCCACGGGCCGGTGATCGCGGCCGGATCGACCGGCACGGTGCCGGCGACGGCGCGCCTGCTCGCCGCGCTCGCCCGCGCCCCGAACGGCGCCGTCGTGCTGCCCGATCTCGACGAGGCTCTCTCCGAACAGGGCTGGCGCGCCATCGTCCAGGAACCCGCGCCGTCCCACCCGCAGGCGGCGCTGCATCGACTGCTCGACGAGATCGGTGCGAACCGGGACGAGGTCGTCACCCTTGCCGAGCCCTCACCTGGGCTGGAAACGCGCCGCGACCTGCTGCGCCGTGCCCTGTTGCCGGCCTCGATCACGGATGATTGGGCCGGCGCTGCGCCCCTAGCTGCCGGGGCGCTCGACGGGCTGCGCATCGTCGAGGCGGCAGATGAACGCGAGGAGGCGCTGGTCGCGGCGCTCGCCCTGCGTGAGGCACTGGAAGAGCCAAATGCCCGTGCCGCCCTGATTACCCCCGATCGCGGCCTTGCCGAGCGCGTCGCGGTCGAGCTCCGGCGCTGGGGCATCCAGGCCGACGATTCCGCCGGCATGCCGCTCGGCCGCTGGCCGGCCGGCGCCCTGCTGCGGCTGGCGCTCGATGCGGTCGAGGGCGACCTCTCGCCGGCGAGCCTCGTCGCGCTGCTGGCGCATCCGCTCTGCCGCCTGGGCCTGGCCGAGCCCCGCCTGCGGCAAGGCGCGGCGACGCTGGAGATCGGCTGCTGGCGCGGCGAGCCGGTCGGCCCCGGTTTCCCCGGCCTGCGCCGCGCCTTCGAGGCGCTGCCGGAGCTGCGCGAGGCGACCTATGCGCCCCGCCCGCGCCGCAAGCTCACGGACGAGGATGTCGGCGCCGCCGAACAGGTGCTCGCCGGGCTGGAAGATGCGCTCGCGCCGCTCATGGCGGCCTTGGCGGGCCCAGCACCCAAACTGCGCGAGATCGCGGCGCAGGCCCGCCGGGCCGTCGAAAAGCTGAGTGGTGACGAGAACGGCGCCATACTCGCCTGGCGCGGCCCGGATGGCGAGGCGCTCACCGCCCTGTTCGATGATCTCGATGCGGCCTTGCCGGAAGCCCCCGGCGAGGGCCGCGCCCGCGACTGGGTCGCGATCTTTGAGGCCCTGATCGGCGAGCGCGTCGTGCCGCGCCGTGACCCCGGCCATCCGCGCGTCAAGATCTGGGGCCTGCTCGAAGCCCGCCTGCTCGAAGCCGAGCACATCGTGCTCGGCGGCTTGATCGAGAGCGTCTGGCCGCCGGCCACCGAGACCGATTCCTTCATCAACCGGCCGATGCGGGCGGAACTCGGCCTTTCGCCACCGGAACGGCGCATCGGCCAGACCGCGCATGACTTCGTCGCCGCCGCACTCGCTCGCAAGGTGACGCTGACCCGCGCCCGCAAGGCCGGCGAGGCCGAGACGATCCCCTCGCGCTTCTGGCAGCGCCTCAAGGCGGTGGCGCCGGCTGAAGGCTGGGAAGCGGCCGAGGGACGCGGGCGCGAGCTGATCGCCTGGGCCGCGCTGCTCGGCAAGCCGGCCGATCTCCTGCCAGTACCGCGGCCAAAACCCTTTCCGGCGGCGCATCTGCAGCCGAAGCGGCTCAGCGTCACCGAGGTCGAGACGCTCTATCGCGATCCCTATGCGGTCTATGCGCGCAAGATCCTCAGGCTCGACGCCCTGCCCGAGCTGGTCGAGGATCCCGGCGCGACCGATCGTGGTTCGCTGCTGCACGACATCGTCGGAACCTTCGCCGAAACCTACCCCGAGCAGATTCCGGCCGGCGCCCTCGGCAGCCTGATCGAGATCGGCGAGCGCTTCTTCCGCGCCTATGAGGAGACGCCGGAGGTGCGCGCCTTCTGGTGGCCGCGTTTCCTGCTGATCGCACAGAACTTCCTCGGCTGGGAGGAGAGGCGCCGGCCAGGGCTCGCCCGCGTCGCGGTCGAGCGCGATACGCAAGGCGAATTTCCGCTGATCGATGGTTCCTCGATCCTGCTGACCGGCCGGGCCGACCGCGTCGAGATCACGCGCGATGGCACCCTGCGCATCATCGACTTCAAGACCGGCGCGCCGCCGAGCGACGAGCAGGTCCGCCTCGGCTTCGCCCCGCAATTGACGCTGGAGGCCGAGCTCGCTTTGCGCCACGGCTTCTCGCCCGACATCCTGCCCGGGCCGGTCGAGGCGCTGCTCTATCTGCGACTCAATCATGATCCGAAGAGCTGGGAGAAGGACAAGAAGCTCGCCTTCAAGGACGAAGCGCAGGCCGACGTCACCGCCCGCCATCTCGCGCAATTGCTCGACCATCTTTCCGTGCTGCGCGCCGGCCGCGAGCCCTGGCTCTCGCGGCGCGCCCCGGCCTACATCAAATACGCCAGCCCCTATGACCAGCTCGCCCGGGTCAAGGAATGGTCGGCGGCGCCCGATCTCGGCGATGCCGGAGACGAGGCATGACTCCGGCGGGCTGGACCATTCCCGAGCAGACGCGCCGCAACCAGGCGCTGGCGGCGGAGCCCGATCTCAGCGCCTGGGTCTCCGCCAATGCCGGCTCGGGCAAGACCCATGTGCTGGTCAACCGCGTGCTGCGCCTGCTGCTCGACGGGGTCGCGCCCGGCCGGATGCTCTGCATCACCTATACCAAGGCCGCCGCCGCCAACATGTCGAACCGGGTCTTCGGGGCGCTCTCGAAATGGGCTGTCGCCTCCGATTCGGTGCTCTGGGCCGCGCTGTCAGCTCTGACGGGGCAGCTCCCGGCCGCGAGCGACATCAGCCGGGCGCGGCGCCTGTTCGCCCAGGCGCTGGAGACGCCAGGCGGCCTGAAGATCGAGACGATCCACGCCTTCTGCACCCGCGTGCTGCAGAGCGCCCCCTTCGAGGCCAATGTCCCGCCGCGCTTCGAGGTCGCCGACGATCTCGCGCAGGACGAGTTGATGCGCGATGCCAGGCGCGACCTGCTCGCCGTTGCCGAGGCCAACCCGGACGGGCCGCAGGCCCGGGCACTGCGCTTCATGGCCGAGCACGCCGCTCAGGACACTTTCGACCAGATCATGCGCGAGGCCCTGCACCAGCGCGCCGTCTTCAGCGATGCCGAGGGGCGGGCGCGGCAGCCGGAGGAGATCGTTTCGGGGCTCAGCGCCTTCCTCGGCATCGGGCCGGAGCTGGCCGCCGAGACGGTACGAGAGCGCTTCCAACGCGAATCGGCTGCTGTCCCCGATCTCGAGCGGCTCGTCGCCGCCTTCGAGGCCGGCAGCGCGACGCGCGCCAAGGCGGCGGCTGCGATCAGGCTCGCGCTGTCGGATGCGCCGGGCATCGATCCTGTCTCCGCCTGCCGCGCCGGCCTGCTCACCGCCGAAGGCAATGTCGCCCAGCATGTGCGTGGCAAGGGCAACAGCGCCCTGCCCGCCGATCTCGACGCGGCGCTCGATGCGCTAGCGGCCTGTCTGGCCGCCGCGATCGACCAGCTCAACGCCATCGCCGTGCGCGAGCGCAGCGCGGCGCTGGCCGTGCTGGTGACGCATATCCTTTCCGCCTACCGCAAGCTGAAGGCGCAGCGCTCGCTACTCGACTATGACGACCTGATCGCGAAGACCCGTTCTTTGCTCGACCGAGTCGATCCGGCCTGGGCGCTTTACAAGCTCGACGCTGGTATCGACCACATCCTCCTCGACGAAGCCCAGGACACCAGCGAGGCGCAATGGGCGATCCTGCGCCGCCTCGCCGAGGAGTTCTCGGCCGGCGAGGGCGCGCGCGAACTGGTGCGGCCGCGCACCGTCTTCGTCGTCGGCGACGAGAAGCAGTCGATCTACGGCTTCCAAGGCGCGGCCCCCGCCCATTTCAGCGAGGAGCGAGGGCTGCTCGGCCGGCGCCTCTCAGAGGCTGGGCAGCGCTTCGAGCCGATCAGTCTCACCACCTCCTTCCGCTCGGCGCCCGACATCATGCGTGCGGTCGATGCGGTGTTCGCGCCGCCGGAGCACTGGCGCGGCCTCGTCTTCGACGGCGGCGCCGGGCCCGAGCGACACGATACGGTCAGGCGCGCCTCGGTCGGCGCGGTCGATCTCTGGCCCGTCTCGGCCGATGACCCCAGCGAGAAGCCCGATGCCTGGACCGCGCCGGTCGACGCACCCGAGCGGCGCTCGGGCCTCGTGAAGCTCGCCGCCCGCATCGCCGACGTGCTGAAGCGCTGGAGCGAGGCCGGTCGCGACGATATCGGCCGTCCGTTCAAGCCCGGCGACGTGATGATCCTGCTGCGCCAGCGCGGCGCGCTGTTCGAGGCGATCGTCAAGGCGCTGAAGGATCGCGAAGTGCCGGTCGCCGGCCGCGACCGCCTGACACTCGCCGACCATCCGGCGGTCGAGGACCTCGTCGCGCTCGGGCGCGCCATCCTGCTGCCGCAGGACGATCTCTCGCTGGCGATCACGCTGAAGACGCCGCTCTTCGGTCTCGATGACGACGATCTGATGCGCCTTGCGCCGGAGCGGAAAGGCTCGCTGCGCGACGCCTTCCGCACGGCGGCGCAGACCGAGCCGCGCTACGCCGCGATCGAGGCGCGCCTGACCGAGCTTGCCGAGGAGGCCGGGCGCTGCGGTCCGTTCCGTTTCTACGCCGGCCTGCTCGGCCCGGGCGGCGGCCGCAATCTCGCCCTCGCCCGGCTCGGCCCGGAAGCGGGCGATGCGCTCGATGCCTTCTTGAGCGCCGCGCTCGACCATGAGCGGCGTTACGGCCCCTCGCTCGCCGGTTTCCTGCACCATATCGGCGCGGTGGCGACGCAGGTGAAGCGCGATCTCTCGGCCAGCGCCGGCGAGGTCCGGGTGATGACCGTGCACGGTTCGAAAGGGCTGGAGGCGCCGGTCGTCATTCTCGCCGATCTCGGCATCGCGCCCGGCGAACGCCGCCTGCCGAAGCTGATGGCGGTCGCGCCGCCGCGCGGCGCGCAGGTGCCGGTCTGGCCGAGCAGGCGCGCCGACGACCCCGCGGCGATGCGGCGCGCCAAGGATGCGATCGTCGCGCAGATGGTCGAGGAGCATCACCGCCTGCTCTATGTCGCGCTGACGCGGGCCGAAGAGCGCCTGATCCTCTGCGGCGTGCAGGCCAAGGGCGAGGCGCCTGAAGGATCCTGGTACGCCATGGCAGAGCTTGGCCTCGCCGGCTCCGAGCCCTGGCTGCGTAACGTTCCCGCACCCGATAGCGACGGTGAAGTCCGCCGCTTCATGGTTTCGCAGCCGGGAGAAGGGGCAGCCGAGGACGCTGTCGCTGTGCGGGCGGCGGCGGTGCCGCCGGACTGGCTGACGCGCTCCGCGCCGGAAGAGGCCGAGCCGGCTCCGCCCTTGCGCCCGTCGAGCGCGCTCTCAGCAGCCGATGCGCAGGAGCGTCCGCATGACGGGCCCTTCCTGGCCAACGCCGCCGCGGCCGGCCGGCTCGCGCATCTCCTGCTGCAGGTCCTGCCGGAGGTGCCGCACGAACGCCGCGCCAGCACTGCCCATGCGCTGGCGCAGGCGCGCGGTGGCTCGCTGCCGGATGAGCGTCGCACCAGGATCGTCGACGACGCGCTCACGCTGATCGCCGCGCCGGAGTTCGGCGGGCTGTTCGAGCCGGGCAGCCTGGCCGAGGTGCCGCTCGCCGGCGTGATCACCATGGGCGATGGCAGCAGGCGCCCGGTGCAGGGCCGGATCGACCGGCTCGCGGTCGGCGAGAGCGAGGTCCTGATCGCCGATTTCAAGACGGCTGCCCGCCCGCCGCAGGACGCTGTCGCGCTGCCGGCCTCGACCTTGGTTCAGCTCGCGGTCTATCGCCGGCTGATCGGCGAGATTTATCCCGGCCGGCGCGTCAGGGCGGTGGCGATCTACACGGCGAGCCTGAAGCCGCTGGAGGCATCGGCCGAGCTGCTCGATGCGGCCCTGGCAGGGATGGCGGCACCCTCCCCGCACTGATGGATCAGCCGATCGCGGCGACGCATTCGATCTCGATGTCGAAGGGCAATGGCCAGGGCCGGATCGCGGCGCTGGTCCGCGCCGGGAAATCGTCGCTGAAAAAGGTGCGGTAGACCGCATTCACTCCGGCCATCAGCGCTGGATCGGTGACGAAGATCGTCGCCTTGACGACGGCGTCGAGCGAGGCGCCGCCATGGCGCAGGGTCACGGCGAGCGCCTCCATCGCGGCGCGGGTCTGCGTCTCGATATCGCCACTGACGATCTCGCCGGTGGTGACATCGATCGGCGGCATGCCGCAGGTGAAGAGCAGGTCGCCGACGCGCGCCAGCGCCGAAGTCGGCGCACCGAGCCGGCGGATCGCCTCGGAGATGACGGGGACTTCGATGATCTCGCGGCGCATGATGTTCCCCGCTTGTTTGCAGACGGCAGGCCGGCTTAGCGGCCTCGCAGCAGGCCGTCGATACCGGCGGCGCAGAAGCTGGTCAGGCGCTGCAGCAGGTGCTCGGCATTCTCCACGACCGGCACCGCCTCGCGCGGCTGGTCGAGCCGGGTGGCGCGGTCACCGGCGGCCATGGTCATGACGAGCGCGCCGACCATGAAGAGATAGGCGTCGACCAGCGCGCCTTCCGGCGCCTGCGGGTAAAGCTTGCCCAGCGCCGTGACGAACTGCCGTGCTGTCGGGTCGAAATGTTCGGCGACGACGCCGCGTGCCGCCTCGCGCGGGTCGACCGCCTCGCGGGCGGTCATCATGGCGAAGGCCGCGCCCTGCACGCCTTCGCTGAAGCGCTGGCGCACGGACGGGCCGATCAAGGCGGCGACGATCTCGCCGACGTCGAGCACCGGCCGGGCCATCGCCTCGCCCAACGCCTGCGCGCGCGCCAACGCCAAAGCATGGGCCCGGCGGGCGAAGACGGCGCGGTAGAGCGCCTCCTTCGAGCCGAAATGATAGCTGAGCTGCGAGAGGCGCACGCCGGCCGCGGCCGCAAGGTCGCGCATCGAGGCGCCGTCGGCGCCGCCGCGCTCGGCGAAGAGCCGTTCGGCAGCGTCGAGAATACGGTCGCGCGTCGGCATCGCGGACATCTTGCCCCTCCAGAATCTAGCGATTCCCCTCTTACCAGAAACATGGTGCCCTGCTATAGGTCGGACGTTCGTCCAAATTCGAACCAAAGAGAACGCATCCTCAAGGGAGGGCATACCGGCATGCTGCCAGGCCGCCTCATCGATCTGTCGATTCCACTTGAGAACGACGTTCCTGCCGACCCGCCCTTCCAGAAGGTCAAAATCGACTATCGCACGCACGAGGCCACGGCGAAGGACGTCGCGGCGGCCTTTCCCGGCCTGAAGCCCGAGCAACTCCCGGGCGGAATGGGCTGGGCAGTCGAGCTCGCGACGATCTCGACCCATAACGGCACCCATGTCGATGCGCCCTGGCATTATCACCCGACGCAAGATGGTGGCGCGCCAGCGCTCCGGATCGACGAATGCCCTCTGGAATGGTTCCTGCAGCCGGGCGTGAAACTGGATTTCCGCCATCTCCCCGATGGCCACGTCGTCAGCCCCGCCGAGATCGACGCCGAGCTTATGCGGATCGGCCATACTTTGAGTCCGCTGGAGATCGTCGTCGCCAACACAAGGGCGGGCGCGCGCTATGGCGAGGCCGATTATGTCGATTCCGGCTGCGGCTTCGGCCGCGAGGCGACGCTGCATCTGGTCCGCCAAGGCATCAAGGTCGTCGGCACCGATGGCTGGAGCTGGGACGCGCCGTTCAGCCACACCGCCCGCCGTTTCGCCGAAACTGGCGACGCCTCGCTGATCTGGGAAGGCCACAAGGCCGGGCGCGAGGCCGGCTACTGCCAGATCGAGAAGCTGCACAATCTCGAAGCGCTGCCGGCGACCGGCTTCACCATCAGCTGCCTGCCGGTGAAGGTCCGCAACGGCTCGGCCGGCTGGACACGCGCCGTGGCGATCCTGCCCGCCTGACCGGAACGACGAAGGAGAACGCCATGAGCAAGGTCATCATCACCTGTGCCGTCACCGGCGGCATCCATACGCCGACCATGTCGGACCATCTGCCGATCACCCCGGACGAGATCGCCAGCCAGGCGATCGCGGCAGCGGAAGCCGGCGCGGCGATCCTGCATCTGCACGCGCGCGATCCCCGGGATGGCCGCCCGACACCCGATCCGGCGGTGTTCATGGAGTTCCTGCCGCGGATCAAGCAGGCGACCGATGCGGTCGTGAACATCACCACCGGCGGCGGGCTGACCATGACAGTCGAGGAGCGCCTCGCCGCGCCGCTCAAGGCCGCGCCGGAGATGTGCTCGCTCAATATGGGCTCGATGAATTTTGCGCTGCATCCGCTGGCGGAGAAGTACAGCGACTGGAAGCATCCCTGGGAGCAGCCTTATCTCGCGGGCACCAAGGACTTCATCTTCCGCAACACCTTCGGCGACATCGAGCGCATCTACAAACTGCTCGGCGAGGGCCATGGCACCAAGTTCGAGCACGAATGCTACGATGTCGGCCACCTCTACAATCTCGCCCATTGCCTTGATCGCGGCTGGTTCCGGCCGCCGGTCTTCCTGCAGTTGATCTTCGGGATTTTGGGCGGCATCGGCGCCGATCTCGACAACCTGATGTTCATGAAGCGCACCGCCGACAAACTGTTCGGTCGGGATTACCACTGGTCGGTGCTCGCGGCCGGACGCCACCAGATGGCGTTCTGCACGCAGGCTGCGATGCTCGGCGGCAATGTCCGCGTTGGGCTCGAGGACAGCCTGTTCATCGGCAGGGGCAAGCTCGCCACCTCCAATGCCGAGCAGGTCGCCAAGATCCGCCGCATCGTCGAGGAGCTCGGCTACGAGATCGCGACGCCCGATGAGGCCCGCGCGACGCTCGGCCTCAAGGGCGGCGACCGCGTGAACTTCTGATGTCACCCACACCCAACCCGCTTGACGGCTTTGTCATCGATCCCGCCGCGATCACCTATGTCGGCGAGGGCCTGCAGCGGCCGGAATGCATCCTGGCCGAGCGCGACGGCTCGCTATGGTCAGCCGATGCGCGCGGCGGCGTCGTCCATATCCGGCCGGACGGCACGCAGCAGCTGATCACGCAGACGGCGAGCCGCGGCTTTGCCGAGGCCGCCGACGAGGAGGCGCGCTTTGTCTCCGGCACCTTGCCGAATGGCCTTGCCTTCGCCCGCAATGGCGATGTCCTCATCTCGAATTTCGGCACCGACCGGCTGGAGCTGATGACTCGCTCGGGCGAGACGCGCGTGCTCGTCGACAGCATCGACGGGCAGGCGATTGGCAAGGTCAATTTCGTGCTGCGCGACAGCAAGGACCGGATCTGGTTGACGATCTCGACGCGGACCAGGAATTGGATGCGGGCGATGAGCCCCATTGTCCGCGACGGTTCTATCGCGCTCTATGATGGCGGCCACTTGCGCATCGTCGCCGATGGCTTCGCCTTCACCAACGAGATCAGGCTCGATGCCACCGAGGAATGGCTCTACGTCGCCGAGACCTGCGCCTGCCGGGTGACGCGATTGCGGGTTCAGCCCGACGGTAGCCTGACCGACCGCGAGATCTTCGGCCCGAGCGATCATGGCGCCTTCATCGACGGCATCGCGTTCGACGCCCATGGCAATCTCTGGGGCACGCATGTGATGCTCGACCGGGTCTTCGCGATCACGCCCGAGGGCGAGCTGCGCATCCTGCTCGACGACGATCGCGGCAGCACTGCCGGCAAGGCGCTGATGGCCGCCTTTGCTCGCGACGAGGCGACGCCCGAATTGATGCTCGCCTGCGGCGGCACGATCGCCCCCTGGTTCGCCAGCATCACCTTCGGCGGCGCGGACCTTCGTACCGCCCATATCGGCAGCCTGCGCGGCAGCCGCATTCCCAGTTTCAGATCACCGGTCGCCGGCCTGCCGATGGCGCACTGGCACGACCGCTAGCAACGACAAACGACAAGCACGGGAGGAATTCACATGAAGGCTCTGGTTTCGGCGCTCACTCTGACCACCGCATTGCTCGGAGCACTGCCCGCCGCGGCCGAGATCTCGGACGGCGCCGTCAAGATCGGCGTGCTGACCGACATGTCCGGCGTCTATTCCGACATCACCGGCAAGGGCTCGATCACCGCCGCCCGCATGGCGGTCGAGGACTGCCTGAAGGCCGAATGCCAGGGCATGAAGATCGAGATCGTCTCGGCCGACCATCAGAACAAGGCCGATATCGGCTCGGCGATCGCCCGCGAATGGATCGACCGGCAGGGCGTCGACGTCCTCGCCGACATGTCCAACGCCTCGCTGCAGCTCGCCATCCCGCCTTTGCTGAAGGACAAGAACCGGGTCGGCCTCTTCCCCGGCGGCACGGCCCGCCTGACCGGCGATGCCTGCCAGCCCGACCATGTCGTCCAGTGGATGTGGGACACCTATGTCCAGGTCGCCGGCATCGCCAATCACCTGACCAAGCCCGGCACCAAATGGTATCTGGTCACCGCCGATTACGCGCTCGGCCACCAGCTCGAGGCCGATGCCAAGACGCTCGTCACCGCCAAGGGCGGCACCTATGTCGGCTCTGTCCGGCATGCTTTCCCTGCGGTCGATCTCTCCTCGCAGCTGCTGACGGCGCAGGGCTCGGGTGCCGACCTGATCGCGCTCGCCAATGCCGGCGGCGATACCGTCGCCGGGATCAAGACCGCCCGCGATTTCGGCATCGGCCAGGACAAGCAGAAGCTGGTCGCCTTCTTCCTGACCGCGATGGACGTGAAGAGCGTCGGCCTCGCCTCGGCGCAAGGCACGATCCTGACCGAGGGCTTCTACTGGAACATCGACGAGCGCACCCGCGCCTTCTCCGAGCGCTTCAAGACGGCGCATGGCGCGGTGCCCTCGGCGATCCAGGCTGGCGTCTATTCCTCGGTCCGGCACTATCTCAAGGCGGTCGTCGCGGCGAAGTCGGACGAGGCCAAGACCGTGATCGCCAAGATGCGTGAGGTCCCGATCGAGGACGAGGTCGTTCGCAACGCCAAATTGCGCGAGGACGGGCGCATGGTCCACGACTTCTACGTCTTCCAGGTCAAGAAGCCGGCCGAGTCGAAAGGCGAGTGGGATCTCTACGACCTCGTCGCCACGATTCCCGGCGACCAGGCCTTCCGCCCGCTCGCCCAGAGCGCCTGCCCCGCGATCAAGAAGTAGCCTGGTTGCTCAGGCGACGCGGCGCAGCTCTTCCTGGGTCACGGCGAGGCTGGTCAGCAATTCGCTGCGCACCTCGGCGAAGCGGCGCTGCCGCGGCCCGGCCTCGGACGGCAGGTCGACATCGAGGTCGACGGTGAAGCGGCCCTGATCGAGCACCAGCACGCGTTGGGCGAGATGGATCGCTTCGTCGACGTCATGGGTGACGAGCAGCACCGCCGGGCGATGGCGGGCGCAGAGATCGAGCAGCAGCGCCTGCATGCGCAGGCGGGTCAGCGCATCGAGCGCGCCGAAGGGCTCGTCGAGCAGCAGGAGTTCCGGCTCGCGCACCAGCGAGCGGGCCAGCGCCGCGCGCTGCTGCTCGCCGCCGGAGAGCTGCATCGGCCAGGCCCTTGCCCGCGCCGTCAGCTCGACCTCGGCGAGAGCGTGCAGAGCGCGCTCGCGCGGCGTCGCGCCCTTCAGCCCGAGCGAGACATTGTCGACGACGCTTTTCCAGGGCAGCAGGCGCGCATCCTGGAAGACGACCGAAACCGCGTCGGGGATGCCGAGCCGGCCGGAGCCTGGCACGCCATGGTCAAGGCCGGCTAGCGCCCGCAGGAAGGTGCTCTTGCCGGAGCCGGAGCGGCCGAGCAGGGCGACGAACTCGCCGCGGCCGATGTCGAGATCGACATTGTCGATGATGGTGCGCTCGCCATAGCGGCGGGTCAGGCCGCGGACCGCGACCACGGGCTGCTGGGTCAGTCGGCCAGAATCTTGCGCCATGGCAGAGCCTTTCGGGTGATGAAGCGGACGAGCCAGTCCGAGCTCAGGCCGAGCGCGGCGTAGACGGCGAGACACAGGATGATGACCTCGGTCTGGCCATAGGTGCGGGCGAGGTTGATCATGTAGCCGAGGCCGGAGGTGGCGTTGACCTGCTCGACCACGACGAGGGCGAGCCAGGAATAGGTCACACCGAAGCGCAGGCCGAGCAGGAAGCCAGGCAGCGCCGCCGGCAGGACGACATGGCGCAGGAACTGGCCGTTGGAGAGATCGAGCGTCTCGGCCAGCTCGATGAAGCGGGCATCGGTCGAGCGCAGGCCGTCATGGGTCTGGATATAGATCGGCGCGAAGGTGATCAGCGCGATGGTAAGGATCTTCATGCCCTCGCCGATGCCGAACCAGAGCATCAGCAGCGGGATCAGCGCCAGCGCCGGAATGGCGCGCTTGATCTGGATCGGGCCGTCGACGAGGTATTCGCCGATGCGGCTGAGGCCCGCGATGACGCCGAGCGAGGCGCCGGCGACTATGCCCCAGAACAGTCCCCAGAAGGAGCGCTGGAACGAGGTCCAGAGATTCTCCTGCAGGCGCCCGTCCTGGATCAGCTCCCAGCCTGTCGTCGCCACCGTCCACGGCGCCGACAGGATGCGGTCGTCGATGAAGCCGGTGGCCGAGCCGATGCTCCAGAGGATCAGCAGCAGGGCCGGGCCGAGCGCGGCGCCGTAGGGGATCGGCCGGCCCGGGCCGAGCTTGCGCCGGCGGCGAGGCTTGTCGACCGCACAGTTGGTCTGGCCGCGACCGAGCCTGAGCCAGCCCGGGTCGACGGCGCCCTGTCCGCCGGTGAGCGAGAGATCTGCCATGGCTCACTCTCCCTGATAGGCCGCGCCGGCGATCCGCTCGAAGCGCCGGTCGAACAGCGTCGCGGCCTTGAGCACCGGCTTCTTCAGTTCGGCAGCGAGGAGATCGATGGTTTCCTGCTGGCGCTCGATCGCCCCGTTCCAGTCAAGCGGCACATCAGGATCGCCATTGGATTCGACCAGGAAGCGCCCGGAATCGGGCTTCAGCCCCTGGTCCTTGACGTAATAGCCCTTGATCCATTCCTCGGGATGGGTCTCGATCCATTTTGCGGCGCGGCCCCAGGCCTGGACATAGGCGCGGATCGCCGCCGCCTTGCCGGGATCCTCCAGCGAGGCCTTCACCACATAGAGATAGGCCGGATCGTCGCGCAGGCCGTGCGGCAACGCCTTGGCGCCGTCCCGCTCATAGTTCTGGACGAAGCGCTGCTTGTTCGCTTCGGCGATCGGCGCGGCGTCGACCAGCTTGCTGGCGAGGGCGTTGACATAGGCGTCGCCGACGCTCGGCAATTCGACGAGCTGGACCTCGTCATGCCTGAGGTTCAGCTTCTTCAGGACGCGCAGGACCAGCGCGCCCTGGGCCTGGCCCGGGCTGAAGGCGATCTTGCGCCCCTTGATCTCCTCGAGCTTGGTGATGCCGGAACCGGGGGCGGTGGCGATCACATAGATCGGATGGCCGATCGGATCGCGCCGGAACTTGGCGGCGACGATCCTGACCTCGAGTCCGGTCCATTGCGCGTGGATCGGCGGGATGTCGGCCACCGAGCCGATATCGAGCGCCTTGGCCCGAAACGCCTCGATCGTCTGCGGGCCGCCGGAGATATTGGCCCATTCGACCTTGAAGGGCAGCTTGGCAAGCTCTCCCGACAGGGTGAGCGCGACCTTGGTCTGCGGATCGCCGATCACCAAAGTCGTGCCCGGCGGAACCCGCTCGGGAAGTGGCGCGCTCTCCGCCAAGGGCTGGGCTGCGGCCGGGCCGACCAGCAAGGCGGCCGCGAATGGCAGGACGTAGCTGAATTTCATCGGATGTCCTCTGCGCGCCTGGCAAGGCCTGTCGCGTCATGGCTGAATTGGAAACCCCGGCAGGCAGGCTCAGGCGCTCTGGCGCTGCTGCGTCGCGAAGACGCTCTCCGGCCGCGGCAGCCCGTAATGGTCGCGCAGCGTCGTGCCGGAATACTCCTGCCTGAACAGGCCGCGCTTGCGCAGGATCGGCACGACTTCGGCGACGAAGCTGTCGAAGCCGCCGGTGAGATAGGGCGGCATGACGTTGAAGCCGTCGGCCGCGCCCTGCTCGAACCAGGTCTGGATCTCGTTCGCGACATGCTCGGGCGTGCCGACGACGACGCGATGGCCGCGCGCTCCGGCAAGGCGCCGGATCAACTGGCGGATCGTCGGGTTCTCACGGTCGACGATGTCGACGACGAGCTGGAACCGGCTCGCCAGGCCCTTCGGTCCATTGGTATCGATGATGTGGCGCGGCACCGGCCCGTCGAGATCGTAGCCGCCGAGGTCGACGCCGATCATCCGCTTGAGCTGGTCGAGCGAGGCGGCCGGCTGGATCAGATCGTCGATCTCCTGCTCCAGCCGCTTCGCCTCGGCCTCCGTCGAGCCGAGGAACGGGCTGATCCCCGGCAGGACGCGCAGATGGTCCGGACGGCGGCCGAGCGCCACCGCACGGGTCTTGATGTCTGAATAGAATTCCTGCGCGTTCCCAAGGGTCTGGTGCGCGGTGAAGATCGCTTCGGCGAACTGGGCCGCGAAGGAGCGGCCATCCTCGGAGGAGCCGGCCTGGACATAGACCGGCCGTCCCTGCGGCGAGCGCGAGACGTTGAGCGGCCCGCGGACGCGGTAATGCTTGCCGACATGGTCGATGCGATGGACCTTGTCGGCATCGGCGAAGACGCCGCTTTGCGGGTCCGCGACGAGGGCGTCGTCCTCCCAGCTGTCCCAGAGCCTGGTGACGACATTCAGGAACTCGCGGGCCTTCTCGTAGCGCTCGCCATGCGGCGGATGCTCGGGCAGCCCGAAATTATGGGCGGCCCCGGCATCGCTGGTGGTGACGATGTTCCAGCCGGCGCGGCCGCCGCTGATGTGGTCGAGCGAAGCGAACAGACGGGCGAGGTTGTAAGGCTCGTTATAGGTGGTCGAGGCCGTGCCGATCAGGCCGATCTTCTGCGTCGCCGCGGCAATCGCGGTCAGCCAGGTGATGGGCTCGAAGCGAACGCGCGAAGAGTAGCGCACATTCTCCGGCAGCGAGGGCCCGTCGGCGAAGAAGATCGCGTCGAACTTCGCAGCCTCCGCCTTCTGCGCCAGCTCCTGATAGTAGCGGATGTCGAGCACACGTGCCGGCTCGGACTCCTTGTAGCGCCAGGCCGCCTCATGGTGGCCACCGGGATAGATGAACAGGTTGAGCGTGAGCTGTCGGCCGGCACTGGACATCGCGCACCTCGCATGGAGCGAATGATCTGGCGGGATGCGAAGCGTGCATCCCCGGTCATTCACGATGGCGGCCAGCAGAGCAGGTGGTCAAGAGAAGTGTTTTTTAAAAAGAACGGTTCGTTCGGGAAATTATTACTCGATTTCTGCCCTGTCATTTTGAAAGATTGATGCGACCGACAGAAATAAATAGACTGAATTCACTTCATAATTTGGGATTGTTATCGCTCATTACGCTGAAGATTCAAAAGGATATTCTCATTTCGGGGCCGCACGCGTCCTGAAAGCAGGGTGCATGCGGTCCGCCGGCAGTACGAGTCGATGGATGGTGTTCGTGTCTCCGCGCCAAGCACACTTGCCCCGAGCTCGGCCCAGTTCCTCATGGAATCCGTTGATCGACGCCATCAGGGCAAAGTCGCGCCACAGCGCGTGACTTCGCTGGCGCATACCGGCAGGATCGGTCCAGTAAGGAGTTCTCGATGACAAAGCTCTTCGCGGCCGCGTGCTGCCTGTTGCTGGCCGGCTGCACCGCGACCGGCATGTCCGCGGGCATCGATCCGATGCAAAGCGATGGATCGCGCTATGTGCCGGCGGATGTCGCGCCGACCTACGCACCGCCAGCCGACGAGCGCCTTACCTCCACCTGTGCCATGCGCGGACAGAGCGTCGTCTGTCGTTGAACGGCGAGCGCGCCCGTATCGACCGGGACACCGTCAAAACGGAGAAGCCGGCCTCAGTCAGAGCCGGCCCCGGTCGTTCGCAAATGTCGGTTAGGAGAGATTTGGTGGAGCCAGGCGGAATCGAACCGCCGACCTCTTGAATGCCATTCAAGCGCTCTCCCAACTGAGCTATGGCCCCACTTTGCCGGCCTTCTTGGGGAAAGGCCGGGAAATCGTCGCTGACCGAGGGCTCTTTCGAGGCGGTCCGCGTTCGTCGCCGCAGCGACGAAGCGCTCTATAGGCAAGCTTGCGCCAAGACACAAGCACTGATGTCACGTTATCGTCGCGCTTTTTTCAGGCGCGCGATTTGACGCGATCCTGGCGTTGATCAGGCGTCTTCGTCGCCTTCGATGTCGCCATCGATCAGGTCGGAGACGTCGTCGTCGCCTTCCTCGTCCTCTTCCAGGAAGGTGTCGTCGTCATCGCTGGCGTCGCCGTCATCCTCGATCTCGATGTCGTCGTCGCTGGTGACCACCGGCTCCTTCTCGGCAGCCTCGGCATCGGCGTCGTCGAGCGAGACGAGTTCGACCGCGCCGTCGGCGGCCTCCGTCTCATCCTCGTCGTCCGCCTGCTTGGCCGCTGGAGCTGCCGCCGCCTTGGCCTGCGGCTCGAACAGCGAGCGCGGATAGGACTGGCCGGTATAGGGCGAGACGATCGGATCCTTGTCGAGATCGTAGAATTTGCGGCCCGTGACCGGGCAAACGCGCTTGGTACCAAGTTCCGGTTTCGCCACGGCGTCGGACCTTCAAGTTCGTACAGGGTTCGTAAAAAGCAGGGGCGTCCGTTAGTCGGGCGAAGCGTCGCTGTCAAATATTGATTTGGCTGCCGCGCAAGCTGGCGACGCCGGGCGCAAAACCGCTTCGCATCGGTGCACCCGGTGCTTTAGAACTCTGCCTTCACCAGCGCACTGACGAAAGACCGAGAATCGTGCCCGCGACCCAGCCCTCCGCCTCTCCGACCCAGCAGGCCGACGGGCTGGTCATCGCCGTCGATGGGCCGGCAGCCTCCGGCAAGGGCACCCTGGCGCGCCGGCTCGCCGCCCATTACGGCCTGCCCTATCTCGACACCGGCCTGCTCTACCGCATGGTCGCCCGCACCATGCTCGATGCCGGCGAGGCGCTCGACGATGCACAGGCCGCAGCGGCGAGCGCGGCCGGCTTCGACGATGCTGCTATTGACGAATCGCGGCTGCGTGGCCGCGAGATCGGCGAGGCCGCCTCGGTGGTGGCGGCGATCCCCGCCGTCCGGCGGGCGCTGATCGACCGGCAGCGCCGCTTCGCCGCGGCGGGGGAAGGGGCGGTGCTCGACGGGCGCGACATCGGCACGGTGATCTGCCCTGAGGCGACGGTAAAGCTCTTCGTCACCGCGACCCCCGAGGTCCGTGCCGCGCGCCGGCACAAGGAGCTGGCGGGGCGGGGCGAGGCCGCTACGCTCGACGGCATCCTGGCCGATATCCGCCGGCGCGACGCCAGGGATTCAGGCCGGGGCGATGCGCCGCTGAAGGCAGCGGAGGATGCGGTGCAGCTCGACACCTCGGCGCTCGGCGTCGAGGAGGCCTTCCAGGCGGCGCTCGCCATCGTCGAGGATCGCCGGCGCGGTTAATCCCTTCGAGGTATCGCTTTGTGCAGGCCGATGCTCACTTTTCCGGCTCATAGTCGCGTTTTCGTGCTTTGCGCGAATCGAAACCGAGCGCAGACTTCGACGACATTCGTTTGAAGCCTGCCTTCGCCCGAAACCATCCTCCTTTCGGCGTCACGCTTCGACGACAGATGACGGAGGTTTCGATGCGGCGCTGGCTGTTCGGTCTCTTTTGTCTCGCCGCCGCCGGCGCCTGGCCTGCATCGGCGCCCGACGCGCAACAGGCGAGCGCGCCGCCCGAAGAGGTCGATGTCGCCCTCGTGCTGGCAGTCGACGTGTCCTATTCGATGGACCTCGACGAGCTCGCTTTGCAGCGCAACGGCTATATCGAGGCCTTCCGCTCGAAGGTGCTGCATGATGCCATCGCCAAGGGCGCGATCGGCAAGATCGCCGTCACCTATTTCGAATGGGCGGGCGGCGATTTCCAGCACATCGTCCGCCCCTGGACGGTGATCGAGACCCCGCAATCGGCGATCGCCTTCGCCGAGGAGCTCGGCGAAGCGCCGACGCGGCGCGGGCGGCGCACCTCGATCTCCGGCGCGATCGATCTTGCCGTCGCCCTGCTCGAGAAGAGCAATGTGACGCCGCTGCGCCGCGTCATCGACATCTCCGGCGACGGCGCCAACAATGACGGGCGCCCGGTGACGGCTGCCCGCGACGCTGCGCGCGACAAGGGCATCGCGATCAACGGCCTGCCGGTGATGCTGAAGCAGGCGAGCTATTTCGACATCGACAATCTCGACGTCTACTACGAGGACTGCGTCGTCACCGGCGTCGGCGCCTTCGTGATCCCGATCCGCGAACGCAACCAATTCGTCGATGCGACCAGAACGAAGCTGGTGCGCGAGATCGCCGAGATGCCGGCCTCTGGCCCGGATGCCCTGATCCAGAAGGCGCAGGCGAAGGCGCCGCGCGTCTCCTGCATGCAGGGCGAGCGGCAATGGCGCGACCGGATGGGGAACTGACGCTCAGGTCTTGCCAGCGCGGATTGCGGCGCTGACGCGGAAGACGATCAGCGTCGCCACCCCGATCACCGACATCACGGCAGGCAGCGGCAGGGCGCTGCCCTTGAGAAGATGGCCGACCAGCAGGCCGACACAGGCCGCGAGCAGCATCTGGCAGAGGCCGGTCAGCGAGGACGCCGCGCCGGCCCGGTCCGGGAAGGGCATCATCGCCGACGCCTGCGCCTGCGGCATGACGAGGCCGACGCCGCAGGCATAGAGCGCCATCGGGGCGACGACCCCGAACGGCCCGCCGAAGCCGGTCGCGACGCCGGCCAGCATGGCGAGCCCGCCGGCGGCGAGGCAGATGACGCCGAGCCCGATCACGCCGTCGAGGCCGCGGCGGCCGACCAGGCGCTGCGCGATGATCGTGCCTAGGATGAAGCCGAGCACGGCGCAGCCGAAGGACAGGCCATAGGCGGGCGCCGACAGGCCGTAGACCCCCATCAGCACATAGGACGAGCCGGAGATGAAAGCGAAGAGTCCGGCATAGGCCAGCGAGGTCAGCGCGACATAGACGCGGTAGGCCGGGTTGCGCAGCAGCAGCCTGTAGCCGCGGAAGATCGCCGGCAGCGACAGGCCGTCGGGCGAGCGCTGGCGCAGGGTCTCCGGCATGATCGTCGCGATGATGGCGAGCATGGTGAGCGCGAAGACGAGCGAGGCCAGGAAGGTCGAGCGCCAGCCGAAGGCGTTCTGCAGCAGGCCGCCGAGCACGGGGGCGATCGCCGGGACGAGGCCCATGATCATGCCCATGCGGGCGAGTTCGCGGCCGGCGCGCGGCCCCTCATAGAGGTCGCGAACCATGGCACGGCCGAGCACGATCGGCCCGGACGCCCCGACCGCCTGGGCGAAACGGGCGCCGATCAGCGCCTCGATCGAGGGCGCGAAGGCGCAGGCGAGCGTGGTGGCGATGAACAGGCCAAGGCCGATCATCAGCACCGGACGGCGGCCGAGCCGGTCCGAGAGCGGCCCCCAGATGATCTGGCCGGCGGCATAGCCGAACAGGAAGGCCGAGAGCGTCGCCTGCGCGCCGGCGAAATCGGTACCCATCACCCGCGCGATCTCGGGCAGCGAGGGCAGATAGAAATCGGTCGAGAGCGGGCCCAGCGCCGTCAGCATGGCGAGGACGGCGGTCATCGCCAGCGTGTCGGGGCGCAGGGGCATTGGGGGCTTCCTTCGGAAGCCGCCCCTTTAGGCGCGCATCCGACCGGTGTCCATGCTGCCGGCGCGCGCCTCAGCGGAAGAAGATCAGCGTCTGCAGCACGAAGAGCGGAATCAGGATCGCGCCCGACCAGAGCATGTAGCCGAAGAAGCTCGGCATCGCGACCTTCCGGTCCTTGGCGATGGCGTAGACCATGAAGTTGGGGGCGTTGCCGATATAGGTGTTGGCGCCCATGAAGACGGCGCCGGCCGAGATCGCGGTCAGCGTCAGGGCACCGGTCGTCATCAGAGCCTGCGCATTGCCACCGGCAAGCTCGAAGAAGACGAGATAGGTCGGCGCGTTGTCGAGGAAGGACGACAGGCCGCCGGTCAGCCAGAAATAGGCGACGTTGTTGGCACTGCCGTCAGGATTGCTGACGAGGGCGACCAGCGGGGCGAAGGCGCCGTTGCGGCCTGCCTGCAGCATCGCCAGCACCGGGATGATGCAGGCGAAGATGCCGGCGAAGAGCTTGGCGACCTCCTTGATCGGGCCCCAGCTGAACTCGTTTCCGGCGCGCACCGGCTTGGGTGTCAGGGTGAGCGAGAGGCCGGCCAGCGCCAGCAGGATGAGGTCGCGTGCCAGGTTCTGCCATTCGACGGCGATGCCGTGGATGGTGAAGGCGACGCCCGGCTTCCAGCTCGCCGACATCAGGATGGCGAGGATGACGCCGCCGAGCAGGAGGATGTTGACCTTGCCGAACAGCTTGATCGCCCGGTCCGGCGTCGGGTCGCGCAGCGGCGGATAGTCCTCCTCCTTGCGGAAGAACCAGCTGTCGAGCGCGTAGAACAAGGCGAGCAGGACGACGACCGCAAAGAGCGTCTCCGGCAGCAGATGTGTCGTCGTCCAGAAGAAGGAGACCCCGCGCAGGAAGCCGAGGAAGAGCGGCGGGTCGCCGAGCGGCGTCAGCGAGCCGCCGATGTTCGAGACCAGGAAGATGAAGAAGACGACGACATGGACGTTGAAACGCCGGTTGTCGTTGGCCCGCAGCACCGGGCGGATCATGATGATCGAAGCGCCGGTGGTGCCGACGAAGCTCGCCATCAGCGTGCCGATCGCGAGCAGCACGGTGTTCGTCGCCGGCGTGCCGTGCAGGTTGCCGGTGATCAGGATGCCGCCGGCGATGGTGAACAGCGCGAAGAGCAGGATGATGAAGGGGACGTATTCGAGCAGCCCGGTGTGCAGCAAGGCGCCGAGCGCCGGATCGAAGCCACGGAACAGGGCGAGCGGCACGATCACCAGCACGGCCCAGAAGGCAGCGAACTTGCCGTAGTTCAGCTCCCAGAAATGCGGGAAGAGGATCGGGCCGAGCGCGATCGAGAGCAGCATGCCGGCGAAGGGCAGGGCCCAGGCGACGCCCATGGTAGCTCCGCCGATGTCGCCTGCGGCGAAGGCTGCCTCGGGGAAAAGGGCGAACAGGAGCGCCGCGCCGGCGAGCTTCGTCAGCATGAATATCGGCCCTTCCCCCGCCCGCTTGTCGCGGGACCTCGTCGTCACCCCATCGCCGCGACGGTTATAGCAAGGCTATGGGAGCGGCAACCGCAGCGGCTAGCTCCAAATCGTTATGCCGGCGTTCATTCTCGTGGAATAATCTTCTCCTGCGGCGTCCCGCCCGCACCTGATTCGGGACCACCATGTGCCGTTTCCTCGCCTATGCCGGCGCCCCGGTCTTTCTCGAGGACTTCATCGCCTCGCCCTGCCATTCGCTGATCCACCAATCGCTGCATGCCGAGGAGGCCAAGACCGGCACCAATGGCGACGGCTTCGGCGTCGGCTGGTATGGCGAGCGGGCCGAGCCCGGCCAGTATCGTGAGATCAGGCCGGCCTGGTCGGATGAAAACCTGCTCTCGATCGCGCGACTGGTGCGCTCGCATCTGTTCTTCGCGCATGTGCGTGCCGCGACCGGAACGGCGACGACGCGGGCGAACTGCCACCCCTTCGTCCATGGCCGGCATCTGTTCATGCATAATGGCCAGATCGGCGGCTACGCCCTGATCCGGCGCAGGCTCGAGAGCCTGATCCCCGATGGCCTCTACGGCGCGCGCGTCGGCACGACCGATTCCGAGGCGCTGTTCCTGCTGGCACTGGCCCGCATCGCCGAGGGCGCTGCGCCTGGCGATGCCCTGGCGGGCGCGCTCGGCGATGCATTCGCGCTGATGCAGGAAGCCGGCGTGCGCGAGCCCTTGCGCTGCGCCGCCGCGCTGGCCGACGGCGAGACGATCCACGCCGTGCGCTGGTCCTCCGACACCAGGCCGCCGACGCTCTATGTCTGCAATCGCGGCGATGCGGTGGTGATCGCCTCCGAGCCGGTCGATGCCGCCCGCGACTGCTGGCAGGCCCTGCCCTGCAACACGCTGGTCTCGGTCAAGGCGGGCACCGTCAGCATGACGCCGTTTACGGTCGGATTGCGGCAGGCGGCCTGAGGCGGCTTGCACAGCAGCGCCGCCTGCGCCACATCGCAGGCGCATGCGCGCCTTCGACACAGCCCTCCCGATCGACGCGGTTCTCGACGCCCTCGCTAACTCGCTGCGCGAGAAGCCGAACGCCGTGCTCGTCGCTCCGCCCGGCGCCGGCAAGACCACGCGCGTCCCACTCGCTCTGCTGAATGAGCCTTGGACCAGCGGCGGCAAGCTGATCGTGCTGGAGCCGCGGCGCCTCGCAGCCCGCGGCGCGGCCAATCGCATGGCGCAGACATTGGGCGAGCGCGTCGGCGAGACGGTCGGCCTGCGCGTCCGGCTCGGCTCGAAGATCGGCCCGAAGACGCGGATCGAGGTCGTTACCGAAGGCGTCTTCGCCCGGATGATCCTTGACGATCCCGCGCTCGACGGCGTCGCTGCCGTGCTGTTCGACGAATTCCACGAGCGCTCGCTCGATGCCGATTTCGGGCTGGCGCTGGCGCTCGATGCGCAGGCCGGCCTGCGCGAGGACCTGCGCATCCTGGTGATGTCGGCGACGCTGGACGGCGCGCGCGTCGCCAGGCTTCTCGGCGATGCCCCGGTGATCGAGAGCCAGGGCCGCGCCTATCCGGTCGAGACGCGCTATCTCGGCCGCGACCCGCTGAAGCGCATCGAGGATCAGGTCAGCGAGGCCGTGCTGCAGGCGCTGAACGAACAGGCCGGCTCCCTGCTCGTCTTCCTACCCGGCCAGGGCGAGATCCGCCGCGTCGAGGAGCGCTTGCGCGAGAAGATCCGCGATCCAGCGATCGAGGTCGCGCCGCTCTATGGCGCGCTCGACCAGGCCGAGCAGGACCGCGCCGTGCTGCCGGCGCCCAAGGGCAGACGCAAGGTCGTGCTGGCGACCTCGATCGCCGAGACCTCGCTGACGATCGAGGGCGTGCGCGTGGTCATCGATTCCGGCCTCGCCCGCGTGCCGCTCTACGAGCCCGACATCGGCATCACCCGCCTCGTCACCCAACGCGCCAGCCGCGCAGCCTGCGACCAGCGCCGAGGCCGCGCCGGCCGCACCGAGCCCGGCATCTGCTACCGGCTCTGGGAGGAGGCGGGCAATGGCGCGCTCGACGCCTTCGCCCGGCCCGAGATCCTCTCGGCCGACCTCGCGCCGCTCCTACTCGATTGCGCCGCCTGGGGCGTCTCCAATCCGACCACGCTCGCTTTCCTCGACCCGCCGCCGACGCCGGCGCTGAAAGAAGCGCGGACGCTGCTGAACGACCTCGACGCGCTCGATTCCGACGGGCGGATCACCGAAGACGGCAAGGCGCTGCAGGGCCTGCCGCTGCCACCGCGGCTGGCGCATATGGTCGTCGGTGCGGCGCATCTTCGCCAGGCCGAGCCCGCCGCCCTGCTGGCGGCGCTGCTGGTCGAGCGCGGGCTCGGCGGCGATGCGATCGACCTGTCCGAGCGGTTGGAGCGCTTCGGCCGCGAGCGCGGCGGCCGCGCGGCCGACATGCGCCGCCTCGCCGAGGGCTGGGCGAGGCAGGCGGCGAGCAAGGTCAAGGCCGGCGCGGAACAGCCGCTCTCGCCCGGTTTCCTGCTCGGCCTCGCCTTTCCGGATCGCGTCGCCAAGGCGCGCCAGCCCGGCTCCGGCCAATACCTGCTCGCAAATGGTCGTGGCGCTGGCCTCGAACCCGGCCAGAGGCTGGCGCGCGAGCCCTATCTCGTCGTCGGCGAGATGACCGGAAGCGCGCAGCAGGCCCGCATCCTCAGCGCCGTCGCGATCAGCGAGGCCGAGATCGCAGCGCTGGCCGCCTCCGGCCTGATCCGGATCGGGCTGTCCGAGCGCAACGAGACCGTCTTCGACCGCCAGGCAAAGGCATTGCGGGCCCGAGCCGCTCGAAAATACGGCTCGCTGGTGCTGGCCGAGCGGCCCTTGCCGGTCGAGTCGTCCCAGGAGAATGCAGAGGTTCTGGCGAAGGGCATCGCTGCGATTGGAATCGACATGCTGCCCTGGAGCAAGGCGCAGGCGCAATTGCGCAAGCGCGTCGCCTTCCTGCGCACAGCGGAGGGAGAGGATGCCGGCTGGCCCGATCTGTCCGATAGCGGCCTCGCCCAGGCGGCCGTGGATTGGCTGGCCCCACACATTGTCGGGCGCAATTCATTGGCGGCGATCACGCCGAGCGATCTCGATGCGGCCCTGTCGACCCTGCTGCCCTGGGAGTTGAAGCGGCGGCTCGATGCGGAGGCGCCAACGCATTTTGCCGCGCCGACGGGCTCGCAACTCGCGGTCGACTATGGCGCCGAGGCCGGGCCGACGATTTCGGTCCGGGTGCAGGAGCTGTTCGGGCTGGCGCAGCACCCTTCGCTCGCCGGTGGGCGGGTACCGCTGGTGCTGGAGCTGCTCTCGCCCGGCCACCGGCCGATCCAGATCACCCGCGACCTGCCGGGCTTCTGGCGAGGCTCCTGGGCTGCGGTGAAGAGCGAGATGAAAGGTCGCTATCCGCGCCATCCCTGGCCGGACGATCCTGCTGCGGCGGCACCGACGACGCGGGCCAAGCCGCGCGGGACCTAAGGGGTCAGCCGCCGAACAGGCGCTCGAAGAAGTTCTTCTCCTGCGGCGCCGGCGGGGTCCAGGCGCGGTCGCCGGAAGCGACCGGCTGGGTCCGTGGCGAGGGCGCGACGCCGGCGACCGGCTCGCCGCCATCGAAGATCGACTTCGGCGCCGACTGCCAGAGCCCGCCCGGCAGCTGGATCGGTTGCTGGCCGGCATGGGCCGTCTTCATGTACTTGCCCCAGATCTCGGCCGGCAGGCCGGAACCGGTGACGCGCTTCATCGTCGAATTGTCGTCATTGCCGACCCAGACGGCGGTGACGAGGCGGCCGGTGAAGCCGACGAACCAGGCGTCGCGATAGTCCTGCGTCGTGCCCGACTTGCCGCCGACCTCCCAGCCGGGAATGTTGACCTTGCTGCCGGTGCCGCCGGTCATCACCGCATGGAACATCGAGTTCATCATCGAGAGCGTCTGCGGCTGGATCACAGGGCCGAAATTATTCGCCTTGCGGGCATAGACGACCTTTCCACTGGTCGATTTGACCTCGCGGATGACATAGGGGAGCACCGACTGGCCGCCATTGGCGAAGGTCGCATACGCCGCGGTCATCTCCAGCGGCGTCACCTCCGAGGTGCCGAGCGACAGCGACGGGTTGGCCTGCAGCGACGAGTTCACGCCGAGGCGCTGGGCTGTGCGCACGACCTCGCGCGGCGTCACCTCCTGGATCAGGCGCGCCACGACCGTGTTCAGCGAATGGGCGAAGGCGGTCTGCAGTGTCACCGGGCCGCGGAAGGTGCGCGAATAGTTCTCAGGCTCCCAGCCCTTGATCGAGACGGGCGAGTCGTCGCGGATCGTATCCGGCGTCATGCCCTTCTCGAGCGCGGTGAGATAGACGAAGGGCTTGAAGGACGAGCCCGGCTGGCGATGCGCGGCCGTGGCGCGGTTGAACTGGCTCTTGGTGTAGTCGCGCCCGCCGATCAAAGCGCGGATCGCCCCGTCCGGCGCCAGCGAGACCACCGCGCCCTGCGAGGCGTTCAGCTTGGCGCCCTGCGCCGAGAGCGCCTCGACAAGGATGTTTTCCGCCGAGCTCTGTAGCTTGGTGTCGACCGTGGTCAGCACGGTGACGTCGCCCTCGATCGCGCCGATGAAGTCGTCGAGCACGTCCATGACATAATCGGCGGCGTAATTGACCGAGCCGGCGCCGACGCGCTCCGGCACCTCGGCCGGTGCGCCGAGCGCGGTCTTGGCCGTGGCCTGCGAGATCAGGCCCTGCTCTGCCATCGCCGAGATCACCAGCTGGGCGCGTTTCTCCGCCGCTTCCGGGTTGCGGTTGGGCGCGAGGCGCGAGGGCGCCTGGACGAGGCCGGCGAGCATGGCGGCTTCGGCGACCGAGACCGAACGCGCCGACTTGTTGAAATAGCGCTGCGCCGCCGCCTCGACGCCATAGGCGCCCGAGCCGAAATAGACGCGGTTGAGATAGAGTTCGAGGATCTGGTCCTTGGTGTAGGTCCGCTCCAGCCAGAGCGAGAGGATCGCTTCCTGGATCTTGCGCGCCGCCGTGCGCTCCTGGGTCAGGAACAGGTTCTTGGCGAGCTGCTGGGTCAGGGTCGAGCCGCCCTGGACGCCGCCGCGCTTGGTCAGGTTGTTGACGATGGCGCGGCCGAGGCCGATCGGATCGATGCCGAAATGGTCGTAGAAGCGCCGGTCCTCGATCGCGACGAAGGCTTTCGGCAGATAGGGCGGGACTTCACCGATGGTGATCGTGCGTCCGCCGGTCTCGCCGCGATTGGCGAGCAGCGTGCCGTCGGCCGCGAGGATCGCGATGTTCGGCGGCCGCTTCGGTACGGTTAGCTGGTCGATCGGCGGCAATTGCGCGGCGTGATAGGCGACGAGCCCGCCGACGGCGAGCACCGCCCAGAGCCCCATGACGACGCCCCAATAGAAGATGCGGCCGAGGACGGAGCCGCGCTTGCGGCGCGGCTTGCGGCCGCCCTTGCTGCGCTCGTTCTGCGGTCGGCGCGGTTGCTGGCGCGGTGCCACCGAATTCTTTCCTCCGCGATAGGGGCGGTCCTCGGCCGACAGGCGCAGTTCGCCGTCGTCGCGCCCGTAATCGTCGCGCGCACGCTCGAAGGACGGCTCGCGCCGCTCACCGCCTCGTTTCGACCGGTCGTTCATCCCGCCCCGTTCAGGCCCCGCCACCGCGCTGCGATCCGCAGCCCGGCGTTTTCCAGACAGGATTCAAACATGGCGCTTTTAAGGGGTGGTTAAGCCCGATTTCGGCGAACTTTCCGCAAGGGTGAACGAAGCGGCCGCTGTTGCGGATTTGCCGCTCGGTGATTTTGCTGCACTGCAAACGAAAACGTGACTTGATAGATCTTCTTTGCATGGGGACAAGCGCGAGGCGATGAGGAAGACTTCTTCGCCAGCAAACCCAATCACTTAGCAAATTTTTCCAATTCCAATCCGGACGGAAGGCAACCCGCCCATGCAGGCTCTCAACTCCCTCAATCGCTACGCGCCGCAGGCGCTCGCACTGCTTCGCATTGCCACGGCGCTGATCTTCATCGCCCATGGCACGCAAAAGCTGTTCGGCTTCCCGGCTCCGCCGGCGAGCGGCTTGCCGGCAGCGTTCACGCTGTTCTGGTTCGGCGCGATCCTCGAGGCCTTCGGCGGCCTGCTCATCCTGATCGGCCTGTGGACCCGCCCGGTCGCCTTCATCCTCTCGGGCGAGATGGCCTATGCCTACTGGATGTTCCATGCGCCGCGGAACGTCTACCCGCTGCTGAACAATGGCGATGCGGCGATCCTCTACTGCTTCGTCTTCTTCTACCTCGTCTTCGCCGGCGCTGGCGCCTGGGCTCTCGACAACCGCTCGAAGTGACGCAGCGCATAGCCTGAAACGAAAAAGGCCCGCCCTCATCGAGGGCGGGCCTTCCTCATTCTGCGATCGCCGGATCAGACCGCGGCCGAAATCCAGCGAGACAGATCGCTCTTGGGGGCAGCGCCGACCTTCTGCGAGGCCAGCTTGCCGTCCTTGAACAGCATCAGGGTCGGGATCGAGCGGATGCCAAACTGGGCCGGAATCTGCTGGTTCTCGTCAACGTTCATCTTGACGATCTTGACCTTGCCGTCGAGCTCGCCGGCGATCTCCTCGAGCGCCGGGCCGATCATCCGGCAGGGGCCGCACCACTCGGCCCAGAAGTCCACCACCACCGGCTCAGCTGACTTCAGCACATCGGCCTCGAAGCTCGCATCGGTCACTTTGGTCGTCGCCATGGCTCATCGCCTTTCGATTCTGAGTGCGGCAACAATGCCGCTATTCGAGGCTGAAGCTATGAACGGGCGGCCGCAGGGTCAAGGCTGGCTCACCCTCAGGTGATGCGGGTCAGCTGTGCTTCCACCGGGGATGGATGGTCGCCTCGGGGATCGACATGCGGGTTCAGCGATTCGCCCGCGCCACCACCGTGTGCAGCAGCACGTTGAGGCCGGGTTCGAGATCATCCGGCGTGCACAGCTCCTGATTGTTGTGGGTGACGCCACCCTTGCAGGGCGCGAAGATCATCGTCGTCGGCGCATGGCGGGCGACGAAATAGGCGTCGTGCCCGGCCTGGCTCAGGATATCGCGGGTGCGGTAGCCGAGGCCGAGCGAGGCGGCCCGGACCTGCTCGATCAACTCGTCGGCGAAGACCTTGCCGCCCCAGTTCCAGACATCGAGGATCTCGGCCGTGCAATCGGCCCGCGCCGCCGCTTCATGCACGGCGCGGCGCACGCGCTCGGCCATCACGGCGCTGGTTTCCGGATCGGCATGGCGGACGTCGCAGGTCGCCTGGGCCCAGTCGGAGAGAATGCCGGGCTTGTTCGGCCAAGCTACGAGGCGTGAAGCCGTCGCCTTGCCGCCGCTGCCGGCATGCTCCCAGCCGAGATCGTCGACAGCGACCAGCAGGCGCGCCCCGGCGATGAGCGCATTCCTGCGCCGCTCCATCGGCCACGGGCCGGTATGGGCGGTCTCGCCGCGGAATTCGACCAGCATGCCGGTGCTGGCATAACCGCCGGTGACGACGCCGACCTGCATGCCCTCGCGGTCGAGGATCGGGCCCTGCTCGATATGGAACTCGACATAGGCGTCGAAGGGATGGGGCGTAGCCTCCATCTCACCGCGATAACCGATCCGGTCGAGTTCCTCGCCGATCGTCCTGCCGTCGTCGTCACGCCGGCCCAGCGCCCAGTCGAGCGTGTACGCGCCGGTGAAGCAGCCCGAGCCGACCATGGGCGGCGAGAAGCGCCCGCCCTCCTCATTGGTCCAGTTGACCACTTCGATCGGCCGTTTCGTGCGGTGGCCGAGCTGGTCGAGTGTCCGGCAGACCTCGAGTCCGCCGAGCACGCCGGCGATGCCGTCGAAGCGCCCACCATTCACCTGCGTGTCGAGATGGCTGCCCATCACCACCGGCGGCAGGCTGTCGTCCTCACCGGGCCGGCGCGCGAAGATGTTGCCGATGCCGTCGATCCGGACGCTCAACCCCGCCTCCCGGCACCAGGCGATGAAGACGTCGCGGACCTCCCGGTCGGCATCGCCGAGCGCCAGCCGGGACAGGCCGCCCGGTCGACCGACCCCGATCTCGCCGGAACGCTCGATCGTCGTCCAGAAGCGCCCGATATCGATGCGCGCAGTCGCTGGCAGGCCCATGACATTCCCCGGTACCGGGCGCTGAGCGCGCCGCCTCATCACCGACAATCGAGGCCGCAGCCCGATCCTGGCAAATCGATATTGGTGATGAATTTCTCCGGTCCCGGTGGAACGACCAGATACACGCTCAGGTATGTCAGCGGCGCAGAAGGCGCTTGACAGCTGCGTATGTGCGATGGAATGATTGTTCCATTGAATATTGAAAATGGTTTTTTTGTTTCGTTTTGAATGAAGCGCAGAGTCGGCGGTCGCGCCTGGCGCGCCCTCCCTCCTACGCCATCCCAGGCAGTCCGCGGCGCTTCGCGGCCGGCCAAATCGCCCGAAAACCGGCCGATCGAGCCCGATCGGACCGATAACGAAAGCGGGGGACATCCCCGCAAGGGAGGATGAGATGAAGCGTTTTCTCGCAGGGATGATTGCTGCCGCCGCCATCGCGGTTGCAGGGGCGACGCCGAGCGTCGCGCAGCAGACCAGGATCATCGTCGTCAGCCATGGCCAGGCCGCGGACCCGTTCTGGTCGGTTGTCAAGAACGGCGTCGCCAAGGCGGCGGCCGATCTTAAGGTGTCCGTCGATTATCGCGCGCCCGAGACCTTCGACATGGTGGCGATGAGCCAGCTGATCGATGCCGCGGTGAACCAGAAGCCGGCCGGCCTCGTCGTCTCGATCCCCGACGCCTCGGCGCTCGGCCCGTCGATCCAGAAGGCCGTCGCCGCCGGCATCCCGGTGATCTCGATGAATTCCGGCTCCGACGTCTCGAAGAAGCTCGGCGCCCTCCTGCATGTCGGTCAGGACGAGTTCGACGCCGGCAAGGCCGCCGGCGAGAAACTCGCCAGCATGGGCGGCAAGGTCGGCGTCTGCGTCAACCACGAGGTCGGCAATGTCGCGCTCGACCTGCGCTGCAAGGGTTTCGCCGAAGGCTTCAAGGGCAAGGTCACCGTGCTGCCGGTCTCGAACGACCCGTCCGAGATCCGCTCCAAGGTCAAGGCGGCGCTCTCCGACGCCAGCGTCGACACGGTGATGGCGCTCAGCGCATCGCTCGGCGGCGAGCCGACGCTTGCCGGCGTCAAGGAGGCCGGCAAGATCGCCAGCGTCCGTGTCGCCACCTTCGATCTCTCGGCCAATTTCCTCAAGGCGATCGTCGCGGGTGAGGCCGCCTTCGGCATCGACCAGCAGCAGTTCCTGCAGGGCTATCTGCCGGTCGCTTTCCTGGCGCTCAACGCCGAGTACGGGCTCGTGCCCGGCGGCAATGTCCCGTCCGGCCCGAACCTCGTCACCAAGGAGAAGGCGGCCCAGGTCGTCGACCTCTCGGCCAAGGGCATCCGCTGAGCTTTTGCGGCGGCGCATCCAGCGCCGCCGCCCCCTCTCCGGACAGTGCAGAAGCTGAAGGTGCGCGCCATGGCCACATCGACCGCCGATCTCGCTGCGGGCTCGTCCCGTATTCCTGACCCGGCCGCTGCGGCCCGCGACGAGCGCCTGCGCCGCGTCTCGCCGATCGCCCGGCTGATGCGCCGGCCCGAGCTGGGCGCGGTCGCCGGCCTCGTCCTGGTCACCGTCTTCTTCGGGCTCACCGCCAATCCGGCGATGTTCACCCTCGCCGGGCTGATGACTGTGCTCTCGCCGGCGGCCCAGCTCGGCATCCTCGCCATCGCGGCGGCGCTCTTGATGATCGGCGGCGAATTCGATCTCTCGATCGGCTCGATGATCGCCTTCGCGGGACTCATCTTCGGCGCGCTGATCGTCGTCGGCGACCTGCCGCTGCTGGCGGCGATCGTCGCGACCTTCGTCTTCGCCGGGTTGATGGGTGCGGTGAACGGGCAGATCGTCATCAGAACGCGCCTGCCCTCGTTCATCGTCACCCTCGCCTTTCTCTTCATCCTGCGCGGGCTCTCACTGGTCGGGCTGAAATGGGCGACGGGCGGCTCGACGCAACTACGCGGCATCGGCGACAAGGCCGGCACGGGCGTCGTGCGCGAGCTTTTCTCCGGCCAGGCGCTGGAGGGGCTGTTCGCCTGGCTGGCGCAGGCCAACCTGATCGCCAAGTTTCCCAACGGCACGCCGACCGTGACCGGCGTTCCCGTCGGCGTGCTCTGGTTCCTCGCCATCGCCGCGCTCGCGACCTATGTCCTCTTGCGCACCCGCTTCGGCAACTGGATCTTCGCCGCCGGCGGCGATCCCAATGCGGCCCGCAATTCCGGCGTGCCGGTCAACATGGTCAAGACGACTTTGTTCGTGCTGACCGCCTGCGCCGCCACCCTCGTCGCCATCCTGACCGTGCTCGACGCCGGCTCGACCGATGCCCGCCGCGGCTTCCAGAAAGAGTTCGAGGCGATCATCGCCGCGGTGATCGGCGGCTGCCTGCTCACCGGCGGCTATGGTTCGGCGATCGGCGCCTTCTTCGGCGCGATCATCTTCGGCATGGTCTCGATCGGCCTGACCTACACCAGCTTCGACAGCGACTGGTTCCAGGTCTTCCTCGGCGGCATGCTGCTGCTCGCCGTGCTGTTCAATAACTTCATCCGCCGCAAGGCGACAGGGGAGCGCTGAACATGACAACCGCAGCTCCAGAACAGACGCCCCTCATCGAGGTCCGCGACATCGTCAAGCATTTCGGCTCGGTGATCGCGCTCTCGGGCGTCTCGCTCAAGGTCTCCGCCGGCGAGGTGCTCTGCCTGCTCGGCGACAACGGCGCCGGCAAGTCGACGCTGATCAAGACGCTCTCGGGCTGCCACAAGCCGAGCTCGGGCGAGTTCCTAGTCGAGGGCCGGCCGGTCGCCTTCTCCAGCCCGCGCGACGCGCTCGATGCGGGCATCGCCACCGTCTACCAGGATCTGGCGATGATCCCGCTGATGTCGATCACGCGAAACTTCTTCATGGGCCGCGAACCGATCCGCGGCTTCGGTCCGCTGAAATGGATCGATTTCGACCTCGCCCATGCGGTGACCCGCGACGAGATGCACAGGATCGGCATCGACATCCGCGATCCCCACCAGGCTGTCGGCACGCTCTCCGGCGGCGAGCGCCAATGCGTCGCCATCGCCCGCGCCGTCTATTTCGGCGCCAAGGTGCTGATCCTGGACGAGCCGACCTCGGCGCTCGGCGTCGCCCAGACCTCGATGGTGCTGAAATACATCAACCTCGTCCGCGCCAAGGGCCTCGGCGTGATCTTCATCACCCATAATGTCCGCCACGCCTATGCCGTCGGCGACCGCTTCACCGTGCTCAACCGCGGCAAGACTCTCGGCACCTACGCCAAGTCCGGGATCGCCATGGATGAGCTGCAGAACTTGATGGCCGGCGGCAAGGAATTGCAGGCGGTCTCCGAGGAGCTCGGCGGCACGGTCTGACCCATTCACGCCATCCCCTCAGCCCTCATCCTGAGGAGCGCCGAAGGCGCGTCTCGAAGGATGTTTCAGGAGACTCGGGAACCAGCTGGAGCATCCTTCGAGACGGCCGCTGACGCGGCCTCCTCAGGATGAGGGCTGTGAAAATAGGTGATCTTGGATGTGATCTTGGATCGGCGCGGCTTCTCTGCTGGTCCCGGATGACCTGTGAGTTTTGCGAGACTGAAAGGACATCCCCATGCGCGCGCTCGGCGTCGGCCTGATCGGTACCGGCTATATGGGCAAATGCCATGCCCTGGCCTGGAACGCCGTCGCGCCGGTCTTCGGCGACGTGCGTCGTCCGAAGCTCGCCATGCTCTGCGAGGTCGACGAGGCCCTGGCGGCGCAGCGGGCCGGCGAGTTCGGCTTCGCTGAATCGACCCCCGACTGGCAGGCGCTCATTGCCCATCCTGATGTCGACGTCGTCTCGATCACCACGCCGAACGCCTTCCATGCGCAGATGGCAATCGCGGCGCTGAAAGCCGGCAAGCATGTCTGGTGCGAGAAGCCGATGGCGACCAGCCTTGGCGATGCGGAAGCGATGCTGGCGGCGGCTAAAGCGGCCGGGACGGTCGCTGCGCTCGGCTACAACTACATCCAGAACCCCGCGATCCGGCTGGCGCAGCACCTGATCGCCAACGGCACGATCGGGCCTGTCAACCATGTCCGCGTCGAGATGGACGAGGACTTCATGGCCGATGCCGGCGCGTTGTTCTCCTGGAAGAGCGAGGCGGCGTCCGGCCATGGCGCGCTCGACGATTTCGGCGTGCACGCCTTCTCGCTGATCAAGGTGCTGATCGGCGAGGTCGAAGCCGTGATGGCCGATATGGCCAGGCCCTATGCCGAGCGCCCGCTCCGGGCTGGCGGTACCCGCGCGGTCGAGACCCACGACATTGCGACCTTGCTGCTGCGCCTCTCGTCCGGCGCTTCCGGGCTCGTCGCGCTCAACCGCTCGGCCTGGGGCCGCAAGGGCCGCATCGCCCTGCAGGTTTTTGGTGCCAAGGGGACGATCGCCTACGACCAGGAGCGGATGAACGAGATCGAGCTCTACACCGCCGAGGGCGACAGCAACGTCCAGGGCTTCCGCCGCATCCTGACCGCCCCGGCGCACGCGCCCTATGACCGCTTCATCCCGGCACCCGGTCATGGCCTCGGCTTCAACGAGCTCAAGATCATCGAATGCCGGGAGCTGCTCCGCGCCATCGCCGGCGAGCCTGCGCATCTCCTCGATTTCGAGGCAGGCCTGCGCCTCGAGCGTACGGTCGACGCCGCGGCCCGGAGTTTCCGCGAAGGGCGCTGGACAACGGTGTGAGCGACCGCAAAACTGGATCCCACTTTTGCGAAAGATGCTCTAGGAATATCGTTCGTATACGAACGAGGACCAGCGATGGCGCGATCGAGCACTGCAGCCGAGACGCCCGAACCCGCCGACGAGAGCTATGATCTCGCCGAGCAGGTCGGCTTCATCATGCGCCAGGCGGCGCAGCGCCATGTCTCGATCTTCAACGAGATCATGGGCGCCGACCTGACGCCGACGCAATGGGCGGTGCTGGCGCGGCTTTACCAGGATGGCGGGTCCTCGCAGAACCTTCTGGGACGCCAGACCGCGATGGACGCGGCCACGATCAAGGGCGTGGTCGACCGTCTGCTCAAGCGCAAGCTGGTGCAGACCAAGCCCGATCCGGAGGATGGCCGCCGACTCATCGTCGAGCTCAGCCCGGCCGGGGTCGACTACACGCGCGAGCTCCTGCCCAAGGCGGAGACGGTGACCAAGGTGACGCTGGCCCCGCTCGCGACCAACCAGCGGGCGACGCTGATCGCGCTGCTGAAGCAGCTGCGCTGAGGCTTCGGAGACTGATCAGGCTTTAACGCGAGTCATCCCGGGCGACCGAAGTGAGACCCGGGATCCATTCCGGAGCCTTTCCGATAGAGGTTCCGGGATGGATCCCGGATCGGCGCGGCTCCGCCGCTTGTCCGGGATGACTCGCGTTCGGGTGTGCAGGAATTCAGCTACCCGATCACATAGCACTCACAGCTCTCCGCCATCGCCCTAGCCTCGTCGAGATCGCTCGAGGCGCTGGCATGGATGGCGAAGAGCGGATCGCCGACCGCAACGGCGTCGCCGACATGGCGGCGCAGATCGATGCCGGCCGCCTTATCGAAGGGCGCTCCCGCACGCCGCGCGATTCCCGCGACCGCCCAGCCGTCGATCTCGGTGATGACCCCGGCCTTGGGCGAACGCACGGTATGGACCAGCAATCCCGGCGCGACCGGCGGCTCGCGTCGCCCCTGCGCATCGATGATCCGCTCGAAAGCGGCGCGCGCCGCGCCGGAGCGCAGCAGCTCCTCCGCGCGTGCCCGCCCGGCCGCGACCGAGCCAAGCGCCGGGTCCCAAGCCAGGATGCGGCTGGCGAAGAACAGCGCCTTCTCGACCAGGTCGGCCGGTGCCTGCGGGTCGTTATCGAGCACCCAGCCAACATCGCGGCATTCCAGCGCCGGGCCGATGC
Organism: Allobosea sp. CCNWLY174; assembly: GCF_037120455.1. Taxonomy (NCBI): domain Bacteria; kingdom Pseudomonadati; phylum Pseudomonadota; class Alphaproteobacteria; order Hyphomicrobiales; family Alloboseaceae; genus Allobosea; species Allobosea sp. CCNWLY174. The sequence goes on from NZ_JBBBBQ010000006.1 coordinate 46,603, forward strand.
CGCGCCCGATCGGGCGGCTGCCATCGGTCGGGAAGGCCTTGACGACGAGGCCGAGCCCGGCACCGACCGTCTCGAACAAATCAGCCAGCTCGGCCGCCTCTGCCTCGTTTTTCAGCTTGGCGCGCGGACCATAGGGCAGGTCGACGATGACATGGGTCGAGCCCGCCGTGAGCTTCTTCGACAGGATCGAGGCGACCGACCAGCGGTTGGAATCGATGCCGAGCGGCCGCGTGATCGCGTTCATCACGTCGTCGACGACGGAATGGTTGAGCCGCCCGTTCCAGGCGATGCAGCCGCGCGCCGTTTCCACGCAGGCGCGCAATTCGGCCGGGTTCAGCTCGACGCGGGCGAGCGCCTCCATCGCATCGGCCGTGCCCGCCGCCGAGGTGATGGCACGCGACGAGGTTTTGGGCATCAGGAAGGCGCCATGCGCGGCGACGATCGGTACGACGATCAGCGTGATCCGGCTGCCCGGAATGCCACCCATCGAATGCTTGTCGACGACGATCCCGTCCGGCCAGGTGATCTTTTGCGCGAAGCGGGTGCGCACCCGCGCCAGCGCGACGACCTCGTCGTCGGAGAGCGTCTGCGTCGCAGCGACCAGGAAGGCCGCGACCTCGCCATCGGGATAGCGCGCCTCGACGATGTCGCGGATCAGCGTGTGGTACTGCTCTTCCGTGAGCTCGCCGCCCTGGATCTTGCGGGTCAGCGCGGCCCGGCTCTCCGGCGAGGGCGTGCGCCGGAGTGTGACCTCGCTGCCCTCGGGCAGGCCGAGCTCGTCGAAGGCCTCGTCCGAGAGGCCGATCTCGTCGCCCGCGAGCAGCGCGGGTGAATCGACCACCTGTACGTTCGAGCGGATGCTGGCGGTGGCTCCCGAGATCTCGACCCGTCCCGGCCCGAGATAATCGAAGCCGTTGACGAGCTCGCCCTTGGCCGGAAGATAGGCGCAGTGCGCCCGTCCCGCGAAAAGCGGCAGGCGGCGCAGGCGCATCGTGTTGGCGGCGGCCTCGACCGCAGCGACGAAGCGCTCGATGCCGATCTCGACGCTCTGGTCGTTGACGATCGTCGTCGCCCGGATCCCCGACGGGCGCGGCTCGACCGTGCGCGACAGGCGCTTCTCGATCGCTTCGCCGCTCTCGCGCCCGCGCCCGGCAATACGGGCGGCGAGCACCTCGGGCGGCGCAGTGACCTCGACCACGACGAAACGCGGCAGGCGGGCGGCGAGCGCCGCGATCGTGGCGCGTGAGCCATTGGCGATGACGTTGCGCCCGGCCTCGACCAGGCGCTTCAGTTCGGCCGGCAGGCCGTAGCGCAGGCCGTGGGCGCCCCAGGTGATCAGGAAGTCGCCTTCGGCCTCGCGCGCGTCGAAGGCCTCGTCCGTCGCCGCCTCATGGTCCTCCCCCGGCGATCCCGCGGGGCGGGTGACGACGCGGCGCGCGAAGACATAGCGGCCGGTCGGCTCCAGCAGGGCGCGGGCGCCGTCGATCAGCGAGTCCTTGCCGGCCCCGCTCGGGCCGACGACGAGGAAGAAGGTGCCGGGGCGCATCGTTGCTCAGGCTTCGTCGAGGCCGATATCCACCGCCGGCGCCGACTGGGTGATCTTGCTGGTCGAGATATAGTCGACACCGGTCCTGGAGATCGGGCCGATCGTGTCGATGTTGATGCCGCCGGAGGCCTCGACCTTGGCGCGGCCGGCTATCAGCTCGACCGCCTTGGTCATGTCGGCGACCGACATGTTGTCGAGCATGATCACGTCGGCGCCGGCCCTGGCGGCCTCTTCGACCTGCTCGAGCCGGTCGCACTCGACCTCGAGCTTGGTCAGCACCGGCAGCTTCTTGCGGGCGCGTTCGACGGCGGCGGTGATGCTGCCGCAGACGGCGATGTGGTTGTCCTTGATCATCACGCCGTTATCGAGGCCGAGGCGGTGGTTGAGGCCGCCGCCGCAGGTCACCGCGTGCTTCTCCATCATGCGCAGGCCGGGCGTGGTCTTGCGGGTGTCGATCAGGCGCGCCTTGCTGCCGGCCATGGCGGCGGCGTAGCGGGCGGTTTCGTTGGCGATGCCGGAGAGGCGCTGGGCGATGTTGAGCGCGGTGCGCTCGGCGGTGAGCACGCTGCGGGCCGAGCCCTCGATCTCGACCAGGATCGCGCCCTTCTCGACCTTGTCGCCGTCCTTGACGCGCAGGGTCACCTTGAGATCGGGGTCGTAGCGCTTGAACACCCGGGCGGCGACCTCGACGCCGGCGACGATCATCGGCTCGCGGGCGTTCATGTGGAACCTGCCGGTCTCGTTCGGCTCGATCATCACCTGGACGGTGAGGTCGCAGGCGCCGATGTCCTCGACAAGCCAATGGTCGATCAGGCGGTCCGTGGCGAAGACGTCATACATGGCAGGGCCCTCTCTCCCGCGGCGATACCGCTTCAAACATGTTTGTATGCAAACAATAGCAGCGGGAAAATTTGGCTGTCAATGCGCCATCGATGCCGTGCTTGCAACCGCCAATCGCGTCATATGGAAGTCACCTCGGCCGGGTAGGAGCGCCGCACAGAAGCGCCTCGAATAATCTTGTATGCAAGATTACGTGGGCACACTGTCCTCTCATCGACGAATCGGCACGCGCTCGGCCGTCGCGGCCGAAGCTGTGGGCCAGCCCTGGGAACAGGCGTAGGGTGGAAGGCGGTCCCGCGCCTCGTCGCTGTCTTGACTTGCTCCAAGAGGCGCGCCAGTATCGTTTGTACACAAACAAAATCCTCAAGGCCCGCTCTGCGGGAGGATCAAGCATGGCGCTGGACGAAGCGAGCCCGGTCGCGGACGACAAGATCCGCTGCGATGCCTGCCCGGTGATGTGCTTCATCAAGCCGGGCGCCGTCGGCGCCTGCGATCGCTACGGCAATGTCGACGGCGAGCTGGTGCGGATGGAGCCGCATATCGTGCTCGAGCGCACGCTGGAGCATGGCGGTGAAATCGTTCCTTTCGCCGGATCGCGCGAGTGGGACGGCGAGATCGTCCACCAGCAGGGCACCTTCATAACCGCGATCGGCGCCGGCACCACCTATCCCGACTACAAGCCCGCCCCCTTCATCGTCTCGTCCGAGGTCGACGGCGTCGACATGGTCACCGTCGTGACCGAGGGCATCTTCAGCTATTGCGGCGTCAAGGTGAAGATCGACACCGACCGCTTCCTCGGCCCCGAGCAGGCGACGGTGCGCGTCGAGGGCGAGGCGATCGGCCATGTCACCACCGGCGAATACGGCTCGCAGATGCTCTCGCTTGGTGGCGTCCACCATCTCACCGGCGGCTCGAAGAAGGAGGGCCGCGTCACCTGCGACGCCCTGCTCCAGCTCAGCAACGGCAAGGCGGTCGAGCTGACCATCGACGAGGGCGAGACCGTGATCGTCCAGGCCGGCAAGCCGCCGATCGTCAACGGCATCCAGGAAAGCCGGATGCGCGTCGGCTGCGGCTCGGCGACGATCGGCATCTTCGCCAAGCAATGGCACGGCAAGGTCGACGAGGTCGTCGTCGTCGACGACCACATCACCGGCGTCCTCTCCGAGCACCAGGCCGGCAAGCTGCTCGGCATGGCCGGCACCGGCATCAAGCTGAAGGGCCGGCGCTCGACGCCCGGCCGCTATTTCCAGGTGGCGCAGCCCGGCACCGGCTGGGGCGGCACCAATATCAGCGATCCGCTCACCATCCTCGGGCCGTTCGATCCCAAGGTCGCCTATCCCGGCCTGCGCCTGCTGATGGTCTCGACCACTGGCGAGCACGCCGCCTATTACGAGCTCGACGAGAACCTCGTTCCCGTCGAGATGCAGATGCCGCAGCCGCTGGTCGAGCCGGTCGAGCGCATCGCCGAGAATTGCGAGCCGGCGCTCTCGACCGTTCTCTTCATCGGCGGCGCCGGTGGCTCGCTGCGTGCCGGCGTCACCGAGAACCCGGTGCGCCTGACCCGTTCGGTCAAGGACGCGCTGACTTATGTCACCTGCGGGGGAGCCCCTGTGTATATCTGGCCGGGCGGCGGCATCACCTTCATGGTCGACGTCACCCGCCTGCCCGAGAACGCCTTCGGCTATGTGCCGACCCCGGCCTTGGTCGCGCCGCTGGAGTTCACCATGAGCCTGACCGACTACGAGGCGCTCGGCGGCCATATGGACGCGATCCAGCCGCTGGCTTCGCTCAAGGGCGGCAGCCGCCTGCGCCTGCCGCAGCGCCCGGACAATCCCTGGCCGCTGGCGCCGGAGCAGCCGCGCCGCTCGCTGGGGTAGGGCGATGTGGGAGAAGCCCTCCGCGCGCGTCCTGCCGGATGGCCGGCGCCTGCTGCTGCAGCAGGGCCCGATCGATCTCGTCATCGAGGCCGTCGGCGAGCAAGCCGCGGTCAGGGCCGCGCATGAGGCTGCCATCCTTCGCTTCGACGGCCTGCTTGTCGAACTCTGTGACGAGCTGCAGTTGCTGCGCACGGCGGTGACCCGGACGAGCCCGCTGCCGCTTGGCCCCGTCGCTCGGCGCATGCATGCGGCCGTCAGCCCCTTCGCCATCGGCGGCTTCATCACTCCGATGGCCGCCGTCGCCGGCTCGGTCGCACAGGAGATCCTCGGCGTGATCTGCCAGGCCGCGCCGCTGCGGCGCGCCTATGTCAACAATGGCGGCGACATCGCCCTGCATCTCGCTCCCGGTGAGCAGTTCCGCATCGGCCTGGTGAAGCGCCCCGACCGGCCGGAGTTTTTCGCGACCGCGACGATCCGGCCTGGGGACGGCGTGGCCGGCATCGCCACATCAGGCTATCCCGGCCGCAGCTTTTCGCTAGGGATCGCCGAGGCGGTGACGGTGCTGGCCCCAACCGCCGCCATGGCCGACGCTGCCGCGACCGTGATCGCCAATGCGATCGACCTGCCCGGCCATCCCGCGATCGAGCGCCTGCCGGCCAGCTCGATCCAGAGCGACAGCGATCTCGGCGAGCGACTCGTCACTCGCGCCGTCGGTCCGCTAGCCACCGACGAGATCGAGACCGCGCTTGCCGCCGGGCTGGTCGAGGCGGAGCGCCTGCGGGCGGCAGGCCTGATCGTCTCTGCGGCCATGCATCTTCAGGGCGTGAGTCACATGCTCGCCACGCCTATGATCGTTCAAGAAAAGCCTGAGAGGAGACTGGCCCGTGCCTGAGATCGCTGTCCGCAAATACGCCGTGACCGTCGAGGAGATCCATCACGAGGGCGGCCCCGCCGCCGCGGTGCCGCTGAAGCGCGGCGCGGCGCTGGCGGTGATCGCCAACCCCTATGCCGGCCGCTATGTCGAGGACATCCAGGGCTTCATGGACGACCTTAAGCCCTTCGGCCTCGCCATGGCGCAGCGCCTGCTCGCGGCGATGGGCGGCGATGCCAAGGCGATCCAGGGCTATGGCAAGGGCGCCATCGTCGGCGCCGCCGGCGAACTGGAGCATGGCGCGCTCTGGCATGTGCCGGGCGGCTACGCCATGCGCGAACTGCTCGGCGATGCCAAGGCGATCGTGCCCTCGACCAAGAAGGTCGGCGGCCCCGGCACGCGCCTCGACATTCCCGTCACCCACATCAATGCCTCTTATGTCCGCAGCCATTTCGACGCCTTCGAGATCGGCATCACCGACGCTCCCAAGGCCGATGAATTGCTGTTCGCGCTGGTGATGACCACCGGCTCGCGCATCCATGCCCGCGTCGGCGGCCTCAAGGCGAGCGAGATCAAGGGCGAGGACGGCCTGAGATGAAAGCCAGCATCCGCAAGATCGTCACCGTCCTCGACGAGACCCATAGCGAGCTCGGGCGCCCCGTCTCGCCGCCGATCAAGCGCGCTGCCGCCGTCGCGGTGATCGCCAATCCCTTCGCCGGCACCTATCAGGGTGACCTCTCCGAGCTGATCGACATCGGCGAGGAGCTCGGTGACCTGCTCGGCCGCCATGCGCTGGCAGCGCTCGGCATCGAAGGCGAGGCGGTCCAGGGCTATGGCAAGGCCGCCGCCGTCGGTGAGGACGGCGAATTGGAGCACGCCGCCGCGATCCTGCATCCCAAGCTCGGCGCCCCCCTGCGGAAGCTCCTGGGCAAGGCGCCGGCTCTGATCCCGTCTTCGAAGAAGCGCGGCTCGCTCGGCGTCGTCCTCGACGTGCCGCTCGGCCACAAGGCGGCGGCCTATGTCCGCAGCCATTTCGACGGCATGGAGGTCCGCATCCCCGACGCCCCGCGCGCCGGCGAGATCGTCGTTGCGGTGGCGCTGACCAGCGGCGGCCGGCCCTTGCCGCGCGTCGGCGGGCTCACCCATGCCGAGGTGAAGGGCGAGGACGGCTTGCGCTGAGGCGCGTCCCGTCGTTTCGACAGCGCTGCTAGCTCCGCAGCGCGCCTGGCCCGGCCACTGCGCCGGGCGGGCATTTGCCGGATATGATCATCCCTAGCACCTCGTCCTGCGTGACGTCGCGGACATGGGCGCTGCCGACCACCTTGCCGTTCTTCATCACGCTGACGCGGTCGGCGAGGTCGAAGACATCGTGCAGGTCATGGCTGATCAGGAAGATGCCGATGCCCTGCTTCTTCAGCTCCAGGATAAGGTCGGCGACCTGCTTGGTCTCTGCCGGCCCGAGCGCCGCGGTCGGCTCGTCCATGATCAGCACCCGCGCGTTGAAATAGATCGCGCGGGCAATCGCGACGGACTGGCGCTGGCCGCCGGAGAGCGCCTTCACCGGCTCCTTGAAGCGGCGGAAATGCGGGTTGAGCCGGCCCATCACCTTGCGGGTCTCGGCCTCCATCGCGCTGTCGTCGAGCGTGCCCCAGTTGGTCAAAAGCTCGCGGCCGAGGAAAATGTTGGCGGCGGCGTCGACATTGTCGGCCAGCGCCAGCGTCTGGTAGATCGTCTCGATGCCGTGGCGCTTGGCGTCACGTGGGCTGGAGATGGCGACTGGCTCGCCGGCGATCCTGATCTCGCCGGCATCGGCGCGATAGGCGCCCGACAGGATCTTGATCAGCGTCGACTTGCCGGCGCCGTTATGGCCGAGCAGGCCGACGACCTCGCCGGCATGGAGATCGACGCTCGCGCGGTCGACCGCCTTGATGCCGCCGAAGGCGATCGAGATTTCGCGCATCTCGACGAGGGGCGTAGTTGCGTCCATGGCGCCCTCCTTTAGCCGAGCCGCTTGCGATAGAGCCCGTCGAGCCAGACGGCGAGGACCAGAACGATGCCGACGACGATGTTCTGCAACGGCGTGTCGACGCCGATCAGCACCATGCCCGATTGCAGCGACTGCATCACCAGCGCGCCCAGCATCGCGCCGGCGATGGTGCCGACGCCACCGGCGAGCGAGGTGCCGCCGATCACCGCCGCGGCGATGACATAGAGCTCGTCGAGCTGGCCGGCGGAGTTGGTCGCGGCATTGAGGCGGGCGGTCGAGATGCAGGCGGCGATGCCGACCAGCATGCCCATCAGCCCGTAGACCAGCATCAGCACTTTTCGCGTGTTGACGCCGGAGAGCTGGGCCGCCTCGGGATTACCGCCGATCGAGAAGACATAGCGCCCGAAGCGCAGGCGCCGCGCCAGGAAGCTCATGGCGACGCCGACCGCGAGCGCGAGCAGCACCGGCACGGCGAGGCCATGGCCAATGACGAGCCCGCCCTCGGGCCAGCTGCCGCCCTTGGCCTCGACCAGCCGGCGGGCGACGCCGGCCGGCAGGGCATAGGCGTTGGCGATCATGACCGCGCCGATCACCGTGCCGCAGGCGAGCCCGCCGAGCACGATCTCGGCCCAGAGCGGGCGCAGGGCGAAGCCGTAGCGCTTGCGCCGGCGCCGGGCGAAGGCGATCCCCGCGAGGATCAGGGCACAGATGACGAGACCGATGACCCAGGAGGCGGTGGTGCCGATCGCGCCCTCGATGCCGCCGCCGAGCGGGCGAAAACGCGAATCCATCGGCGCGATGGTCTGGCCCTGCGTCACCCACCAGGCGCCGCCGCGCCAGACCAGCAGGCCGCCGAGCGTAACGATGAAGGAGGGGATGGCGAGATAGGCGATCAGCGCGCCCTGGAACAGGCCGATCAGCCCGCCGAGCACGATCGCGGCCAGGATCGAGAGCAGCCAGGTGGCGGGGTGCTCGAAGCCGATGAGGCCTGGGAGCAATTGCGCCTGCACGAGGCCGGTGACCATGCCGACGAAGCCGAGCATCGAGCCGACCGAGAGGTCGATGTTGCGGGTGACGATGACAAGCACCATGCCGCAGGCCATTACCGCGACCGAGGCGGTCTGGACCGAGAGGTTCCAGAGGTTGCGCGGCGTCAGGAAGGCGCCGCCGGAGAGCCAGTTGAAGCCGAGCCAGATCACCGCCAGCGCGGCGACCATGCCGACCATCCGCGCGTCGAATTCGATGGCGCGCAGATGATCGGCAAGGCTCTTCGCATCCTGCGACGGCGTTGCCGGCGCGGGAACGGTTTCAGTCACAGGCCTTGACCTTGCCGGCGGCGACGCCCTGGCAGACAGCCGCCTTCGGCGCCCAGCCGGCCTCGATCACCACGCCGAGATTGTCCTTGGTCACCGGCACCGGCTTCAGGAAGAGCGCGGTCATCTTGGCCTTGCTCGGGCCCTGGTCCCAGGCGGTCGCACCGGCGACCTCGGTCAGCTTGGCGCCGCCGGCGAGCTTGATCGCGATCTCGGCGGCGGTGCGCCCGAGTTCGCGCGCATCCTTCCAGATCGTCACCGTCTGGGTGCCGAGCGCGACGCGGTTGAGCGCGGCGCGGTCGGCGTCCTGGCCGGAGACGGGCACGGAGCCGGCGAGGCCCTGCGCGGCCAGCGCCGCGATGGCACCGCCACCGGTGCCGTCATTGGCGGCGATCACGGCGTCGACCTTGTTGGCGTTGCGCGTTAGGAACTGCTCCATGTTGCGCTGGGCGTTGGCCGGCAGCCAGCCATCGGTATAGGCCTCGCCGACATTCTTGATCTTGCCGGCGTCGATAGCGGCTTTAAGCACCTCGATCGAGCCCTGGAACAGGAAGTTGGCGTTCGGGTCCGAGCTCGAGCCCTTGATGAAGACGTAGTTGCCTTCCGGCTTCGCCTTCTGGATCTCGCGCGCCATCATCCGGCCGACCTCGACATTGTCGAAGGTCAGGTAGAAGGCCTGCGGGATCTCGATCAGCCGGTCATAGCCGACGACTGCGATACCCTCGTCGACCGCCTTCTGCACGGCGGGGCGGATCGCCTGAGCATCCTGCGCCAGCACGATGAGGGCCTTGGCGCCGCGCGCAATCAGGCTCTCGACATCGGTGAGCTGCTTGGCCGGCGAGGATTGCGCATCGGCCGAGAGGTACGTGCCGCCGACCTTCTCGATCGCAGCCTTGATCGCGGCTTCGTCGGTTTTCCAGCGTTCCTCCTGGAAATTCGACCAGCTGACCCCGATCACCGGGCCCTTGCTCTGGGCGAAAGCGGGGAATACGCCACCGAAGGTCGCGAGCGCCAATCCGGCGACAAGAAGATTGCGTCTCAACACGGCGTCTCTCCCTTGTTGTCTCATGCGCGCTTCTGGGCTCGGCGCATCCTGAGGCGAAGGTGAGCCCATTGGCAGGTGGCCTGTCAAGCGGCCATATCGCAAAATTTGAGGTACGCACCTCAATACTTTCTGCCAGAGCTCGCGGATCGAAGGCCAATTGGTTCCAAACGGGAATTTCGGCGTTGCCCCGCGTCAGCGACAGATCTGCGAGCGCAGGTTCGGCAGGCGCAGCAGCTCGGCGGCGGTGCCACTGCGCTGCCAGGTCGAAGGCGTACCATCCTCGGCCGGCGGATCGATCTTCAGCGACACGGCGGTGCGATCTGTCAGGCCACACAGGGTCTCGCGCAGAACATCGGCGGTCATTGCTCCTGCCGGGTCGTTGCCATCCTCGTTCTGCGCGACGATCGGTGGGCTGCCCGGCAGGGTCAGCGTGACCGTCCGCAGCCGCGACGGGATCGGGGCATCGCCGAACAACAACTGCATCTGGAGGGTGGTCGTCTGCTGATAGCGCCCTTCGCCGACCGACAAGGCCAGCCGCAGCCTGCCGCCGCGATGCGGGCCGAGTTCGACCGAGCCGATCGGGGTCGCCGGCGCAGCCAGCGTCGCCGGCAGCACCGGCGCTGCTCCCAGGCTCCTTGAAGGGCCGGGAGCGGGAGCCAGTCCGGAGCGGAGATCCGAGAAGGCGAGCGCAGCCGGCCCGACTTCGGTCGCGATCGTGGTCGCGCGCATCTCGTCGGGCTTGAGGTAGCGCATCGTGTCGGCTGGGGTCGACACCGTTACCTCGATGAAGGAGCGGTCGAGCCCCATTGCGTCGAGATAGCGCCGCATCTTCGCGTCGATTTCGCCGGTCGCCTGCTCCTGCTTGACCGTCCGCGTCTCCGTCCTCTCGTCGACCAGCTCCCTGCGACCGCGCACGATCTTGTAATCGCGCACCGTCGTGGTCTCGGTCTCGACGATGGTCTGCTGGTGCACGCCGATGCGCGATTGCGGGGGGATGATCCGGCGTTGTCCCCCGGCGAGGAAGAGCGTGCAGGCCGAAGCGCAGAGCGGGCTGCGTTCGTCGATGGTGCCGAGCGCCGGGTCGCGCTGGCTGAAGACGGTGCGGGCGACGGCGACATCGAGGCCGCTCTTGCGCACGAGCTCGCCCATGGCGATCGCCGCTTCGACCGTGCCGCCGGTGGAATAGACCAGCAGCGGCAGCTTGCGCCCGTTCAGCTCGGCGAGCGCTCGGCGCAGTTCGGCCGGCGTGTCCTTGGTGATCGCGCCCTGGGCGGCGAGCCATTCGCGGCAATCTGGCTCGCAGGGCTCGGCGCTGCGCGTTAGCACGATGCGCATCGGCTCCGGCGGAGGTGCCGCAGCGGGCTTGTCCTGCGCCACGGCCGGCGAAGCGGCTAGGCACAGGGCGAACGCCAGGAGACGGGCGATGCGCATCACGGAGTCGGCGGCCTCAACTGCAATTGCGCAAGGGAACCCCAGGCGCGGGGATTTGACAACAGTCTCCCTGCCCCGTCGCAGGGACAGGGAGACAGCCTAAACGCTTTCGCCTGGCGGTTGGGCTTCTTTGAGGCGCTCTCGCGGCCGATTTCAGCGCGTGATCGCGTCGATCTCGGCGAGCTCCTCCGGAGTCAGCGCCCAGTCCGCCGCCTTGACGTTGGCCGCGACCTGTTCCGGCTTCGTCGCGCCGGCGATGACGCTGGACACGACCGGCTGGGCGGCGAGCCAGGAGAAGGCGAGCTCGAGCAGGGTCTTGCCACGTGCGTCGCAGAAGGCGGCGAGCTTTTCGGTCCGCTGCCAGTTCGCCTCGGTCAGCACCTCGCCGGCGCGCTGCGCCTCGCGGGTCATGCGCGCGCCTTCCGGCATCGGGGCGTTCCGCTGATACTTGCCGGTGAGCAGGCCGTTGGCGAGCGGGAAATAGGGCAGCAGCCCCATGCCGAAATGGCTGATGGCCGGGATCAGCTCCTTCTCGGCGCCGCGAACGAGCAGGCTGTATTCGTCCTGCGCCGAGGCGAAGCCTTCGAGGCCGAGCGTCCTGGCCGTCCAATGCGCGTCGGCAACCTGCCAGGACGGCAGGTTCGAGCAGCCGATATAGCGGATCTTGCCCTGGCGGATCAGGTCGTCGAGGGCACGCAGCGTCTCCTCGATCGGGGTCAGCGGATCGGGCCGGTGCAGCTGGTAGAGGTCGATCCAGTCGGTCCGCAGCCGCTTCAGCGAAGCCTCGACCGCCTCGATGATGTAACGGCGCGAGCCGCCCTTCTTCACGCCCGCTTCGTCCATGTTCATGCCGAACTTGCTGGCGAGCACGATGTCCTTGCGGCGGGCGCCGAGCAATTCGCCGAGCGCAAGCTCCGAGCCGCCGCGATTGCCGTAGATATCGGCGGTATCGAACAGGGTGATGCCGTGCTCGATCGCGGCGTCGACGACCTTGCGCGCCGCCTCCAGGTCGATCCGGCCGCCGAAATTATTGCAGCCGAGGCCGACGAGCGAGACGCGCAGGCCGGAGCGGCCGAGATTGCGGAACTGCATGGCGATGATCCTCCTTCGGTCGCGGGCACCCGACCAGAGCGGCGCGATGACGGCAAGCGCAGCGGACGCAGGGCGGCTGCGCCCCGGCCGAGGGACATCCGCCGAATGAAGGATGTGGCCGTTGCAGCGGGCGGACTAGCCTGGTCGCCGGCGGGCAGGAAAAGGCGGCGCGATGCCAAGTCCCTTCAGCACGAAAGGGTGCGATGCGAATGGGCGCTGGAGCCGCCCCCCCGATGGCTTCTCCTATCTCTGGCCGGCGCAGAATGCCTACCAGTTCGTGCCGGTCGGCCAGTCGCGCGCGCTCTCGCTCAAGACCGACCACAGGCCGTGGACCCTCACGGCGGTCGATCTGACGATGTCCGGCGGCATCGACGTCCGCCTGAACGCTCGAAAGACCATAATCGGTCCGTTCCAGACCTATGCGCTGGAGCCGGGAATGAAGTACCCGCTCGACCTTACCGGCAATGCCGAGGCGGCTCTCGCCCTCGTGATGTCGACCCCGGGCGAGGCCGATAAGCCCTTGCTGTATGCGCACGCGGGCGGGACCCTGACGGTGCATTATGCGGTGAACGTCATCCTTCGCGACTGCTCGCAGACGCTGGAGCAGTACTCGCGCTCCGAGCTTCTGACCCTGCTGCGCGAGGTCGAGACGAGCTACGCCCAGGCCAACATCCGGCTGGTGCGCGTCGGGCCGATCCACCTTCTCGAGCTCAAGACGACGTCGCTCGGCCCGCAGATCATCACCGACAGTCGTCACGGCGACCTGATACGCGATCACATCAAGGCTTCGGGGCGCGGCCACCTGAAGAACCTTGTCTATAGCTGGGATTTCGAATCGGAGCCGAAGCCGCCGAACGCCGCCAATCTGTCGTCAGGACTGACCGAGTTCGGCGGTAACGTCTGCTTCATCGACTGGGGCAACCGCAGCATGGTGACCGCCCACGAGCTCGGTCATGCGCTGCGCCTGATCGACCGTCCGCGCGGCGACATCACGATCATGCAGCCACAGCGCTCGAGCGCCCCGTTCATCCCCTTCGACTATGCGCAGATAGAGGTGCTGCGCATGGTCGCGAAGCAGGTCGCGTGACGATGCAAGCCTGTTTCGCAGACGACGGAAGGAATCGGCAATGACATTGCGGTCGTTCATCTTCGCCGGCCAGAAGCGGCTCGAGGCCTGCCTGCGCGACGATGCGAGTCATGTCGCGCGCGGAGCCGGCGGCGAGCATGTCTGCTTGATCCAGACCGCGCTGGTCCATCTCGACGGCGCCGACATCGATCCGGCCGAGCTCAATCGTGGCTTCTATGGGCCGTCCACGGCACGCGCCGTGCTGGCCTTCAAGACGCGCCGCGATATCGTCAACCGCAGTTACCAGAAGCGCGCCGACGACGTCGTTGGCAAGATGACGATCGCTGCTCTCGACGCCGAGATGCTGGCGAGCCAGAAACCGGCGCCACGGGCCCATCGGAAGGCGCACGGGCCGGCGCGGACGAGCGCCTTGTCCGCCGAGGCGTCCGTGCGGCGCGCCCTCGACCAGATGCTTGCGAGCGCGCTGGCGAAGCTGCGCTGATCGCTGAAACGGCTCTCGACCGAGATATCGGCCGCGGCCAGGCTCAGGCGACCTCGGCCTTCTGCTTCTGCGAGCGCTTGCGCTCGTTCGGATCGAGGATGCCCTTGCGCAGGCGGATCGACTTCGGGGTGACCTCGACCAGCTCGTCGTCGTCGATCCAGGCGAGCGAGCGCTCCAGCGTCATCCGGATCGGCGGCGTCAGGCGCACCGCCTCGTCCTTCGACGTCGTGCGGATGTTGGTGAGCTTCTTGCCCTTGAGCACGTTCACCTCGAGATCGTTCTCGCGGGTGTGCTCGCCGACGATCATGCCCTGATAGACCTTCCAGCCGGGCTCGATCATCATCGGGCCGCGGTCTTCGAGGTTCCAGAGCGCGTAGGCGACGGCCTCGCCGGTCTCCATCGCGATCAGCACGCCGTTGCGGCGCCCGCCGATCTCGCCCTTATAGGGCAGGTAGTCGTGGAACAGCCGGTTCATGATCGCGGTGCCGCGCGTATCGGTCAGCAGTTCGCCCTGATAGCCGATCAGGCCGCGGGTCGGGGCGTGGAAGACGAGGCGCAGGCGATTGCCGCCGGAGGGGCGCATCTCCAGCATATCGGCCTTGCGCTCGGACATCTTCTGCACGACGACGCCGGAATGCTCCTCGTCGACGTCGATCACGACCTCCTCGATCGGCTCCAGCAGCTGGCCGGCCTCGTCGCGCTTCAGCACGACGCGCGGACGCGAGACGCCGAGCTCGAAGCCCTCGCGACGCATGGTCTCGATCAGGATGGCGAGCTGCAATTCGCCGCGGCCGGAGACTATGTAGCTGTCCTTGTCGGAGGCTTCCTCGATCTTCAGCGCGACATTGCCCTCGGCCTCCTTGAACAGGCGGTCGCGGATGACGCGGGTGGTGACCTTGTCGCCTTCCGTGCCCGCGAGCGGCGAATCGTTGACCATGAAGGTCATCGACACGGTCGGCGGGTCGATCGGCTGGGCCTTGATCGGGGTGTCGACCGACGGGTCGCAAAAGGTGTCGGCGACCGAGCCCTTCACCAGCCCGGCGATCGAGACGATGTCGCCCGGGATCGCTTCCTCGATCGGGGTGCGCTCGAGCCCGCGGAAGGCCAGAATCTTGGTGATGCGGCCGGTCTCGACCAGCGAGCCGTCGCCCGAGAGAACCTTGATGGTCTGGTTCGGCTTGGCCGTGCCCGAGACGACGCGGCCGGTGATGATGCGGCCGAGATAGGGATTGGCCTCGAGCAGCGTGCCGATCATGCGGAACGGCCCCTCCTCGATGCGCGGCTCAGGCACGTGCTTCAGGATCAGGTCGTACATCGGCGCCAGGCCCTGGTCCTGCGGACCTTCCGGCGAGGGCGCCATCCAGCCCTGCTTGCCTGAACCGTAGAGGATCGGGAAGTCGAGCTGCTCGTCGGTGGCGTCGAGCGCGGCGAAGAGGTCGAAGACCTCGTTGATCACCTCGGTGACGCGCGCGTCGGGCTTGTCGACCTTGTTGATCGCGACGATCGGGCGAAGGCCGAGCTTCAGTGCCTTCGAGACCACGAACTTGGTCTGCGGCATCGGGCCCTCGGCAGCGTCGACCAGCACGATCGCGCTGTCGACCATGTTGAGGATGCGCTCGACCTCGCCGCCGAAATCGGCGTGGCCGGGGGTGTCGACGATGTTAATGCGCGTATCCTTCCAGACCACCGAGGTGGCCTTGGCCAGGATGGTGATGCCGCGCTCCTTTTCGAGATCGTTCGAGTCCATCACCCGCTCGGCGACGCGCTGGTTCTCGCGGAAGGCGCCGGACTGCTGCAGCAGCTTGTCGACCAGCGTGGTCTTGCCGTGGTCGACGTGGGCGATGATGGCGATGTTGCGCATGGACATGCGAGAAGCGGCCTTGGTTCAAGACCGCGAGCCGGCAGGGAAAACCCGGCCGGCGCAGCCTGTGTGTTGCGTGAATCTGGAATTCGTTGCGCTGCACATAAACGCTTGACGCCGTTTGGGCAACCGCAACCGACGCTTACTTCCGGCAGGCGTAGGGCATGAAGGTCGAGGACACCCCGGCGTTCATGCCCGCCATCACCATGACATTGGCGAAGTTGAGCTCCTCGGCGCTGCGCGGGCAGACATCGGGCGGGTTCTGGCAACCGGAAGCGATGAAGGCCTCGTTGCCGGCGACGAACTCGGGCCCGAGCCCCTTCCTGCCGATGCGCTTCAGCGCCTCGTCATAGGCGCTGCGCCAGCGCTCGCATTTCACCTGCGGCCAGTTTTCGGGCGCCTGAGCCCGGAGCGGCACGGCAGCGGATAGCGCCAGCAGCGTCCCGAGGGCGAGCGAGGCAAAGGCGGAGGTCATGAGGAGGTCTCGAAGCTGTCGGTACGACCGTGCCACCCGCTTGAACGCGCTTTGCGGCAGGAATAAAGCGGGTCACTCGGCTGCCGCTTCGGCCAAGACGATGCGCCGCTCGGTCGCCGCGCGGCCGAGCTGGTCCATGGCGAAGCGATAGGCGCCGATCCCGCCGGAATCGATGTCGCCGCGCGCATAATTCTCGAGCACGCCGGCAAGGATGGCGTCGGCTTCGCGCTCCAGCGCCGCCAGGTCCCGCTCGTCCTCGGCCGTCCGCATCGCCGCGAGCAGGACGACGAGACGGCTGAGGTCCGCCATTGCCCGCTTGCGGCGCGACGCGCTCTCGACGCCGAGCAGGCCGGCCGCGCCGGAGCCGAGCACGGAGAGCACCATCACGCCGAGATAGAACCAGTCGCCATAGCGCTCGAAGAAGGTCTCCTGCTCGCCGTCGATGAAGGCGGCAGCGCCGGTATGCACCGCGAGCGGCGCGTCCTTGTCGGTCTCCGGCGTCTCCAGCCCCTGGATCGCCGGCAGGTCGGCGGCGAGCGTGACGCGCAGCGACAGAATCGCGCCGACGAGTTCACCGACCCTGGCGTCGTCGAGGGATTGCGCCGCCATCAGGCGCGAGGTGATCGAGATGCTCGGCAGGTTTTCGGCCGGCACTGGCGGATCACCACCGAGCGCGCCGCGGACGATCTCGCCGCTCTCGATGGCACGGTTGCGGGCGGCGAGCGCATCGGCCTCGCGGATCGGGATGATGGTCGGGCTCTCGCCGAAGGCCCGGTGCAGGCGCGCGCCGACTTCGGTGACGACGCGGGCATTCAGCACGTTGACGGCGAAGAGCACGTCGATATGGCCATCGGCGATAGCGGCGGAGACGTCCTCGGGCCCGAGCGGGACGATCGTCACCGCCTCCGGCGAGACCTCGTACTGCGACAGCACGAGCTTCAGCAGGTCGAGATTGCCTGATGGCGCCCGCACCACGCCGATGCGCTTGCCGCGCAGTCCGGAGATGCGGTCGGTACCGAGATGCTTGGAGCCGATGAAGAAAGGAAAGGAGCGGCGGGTGATCAGCGCCGTATCGGCCTTGGCCGGCAGCGCGACATCGGGGCGGACGATGGCGAGATCGACCTGGCCGGCGTCGATCTTCAAGGCGCTCTCGGCCGAGCCCTCGGTCAGGACGAGCCGCAGGCGCACCGGCTTCTTCTCGCGGCTGAGGCCCTGGACGAGGGCCGCGGCGAGCCTGGCATCGTCGGAGCCGAGCGGGCCGACCGCGAGCTTCAGCGTCCGGGGCTGGGTCCACATGTAGACGCCGAGCGCAACGAGACCGGCCATCAGCAGGAGCGCCGCCAGACCTGCAAAGAAACGCCGCCCCATTCGTCGTCCGCTCTCGCCCCCATGCTTCGCTTTCGACCGGCATCATGTCACGAGTGCGGCGGGAAGGGCTATGTGCTAGAGCGCTCGAATGACACATGGCGACGCCTTTCCGATCAAGATCTGCGGCCTCTCGACTCCGGAGACGCTGGAGGCGGCGCTTGCCGCCGGCGCTGACATGATCGGCCTCAATTTCCACCCGAAGAGCCCGCGATACGTCACGCCGCAGCGCGCCGCCGAACTCGCTGACCAGGCCCGCGGCCGGACCGGGATCGTCGCGCTGGTCGTCGACTACACGCCGGAGCAGGCGGCCGAGCTGGTGCGGATCGTGCGGCCGGACTGGATGCAATTGCACGGCAAGGAGACGCCGGAGCAGGTCGCCGCGATCAAGGCCGCGACCGGCCTGCCGGTGATGAAGGCGCTCGGTGTCGCCACGGCTGCCGATCTCGACCAGGTCGCGCTGTATCATGGCGTCGCCGACGCCATCCTGCTCGATGCCAAGCCGCCCAAGGATGCCGCCTATCCCGGCGGCCATGGGAAGCCCTTCGACTGGAATCTAGTCGCCGGGCTCGACCCGGCTCTCGCCTTCATGTTATCGGGCGGCCTCGACCCGGCCAATGTGTCGCAGGCCATCGGCGTCGTCCGACCTGCGGGCGTCGACGTATCATCGGGGGTCGAGCGCGCTCCGGGTGTCAAGGATATCGGGCGAATCTCGGAATTCGTCAGGGCGGCCCGAGCGGCGGCCAAGGCTTTGAATGACGACCAGTTGAAGAAGGCAGGCCAGGCATGAACGCGCCGCACGCACGCAACAGCTTCCGGAACGGCCCGGACGAGAACGGCCGCTTCGGCCAGTTCGGCGGCCGCTTCGTCGCCGAGACGCTGATGCCGCTGATCCTCGAGCTGGAGCAGGCCTACAACGCCGCCAAGATCGATCCCGCCTACCAGGCAGAGATGGCGAGCGGGCTGAAGCACTATGTCGGCCGGCCCTCGCCGCTCTATCTCGCCGAGCGGCTCACCGACCATTTCGGCGGCGCCAAGGTCTACCTGAAGCGCGAGGAGCTGAACCACACCGGCTCGCACAAGGTGAACAATGTGCTCGGCCAGATCCTGCTCGCCCGGCGCATGGGCAAGAAGCGGATCATTGCCGAAACCGGCGCCGGCCAGCATGGCGTCGCCACCGCGACGCTCTGCGCCCGCTATGGCCTCGAATGCATCGTCTACATGGGCGCGGTCGACGTCGCCCGGCAGGCCCCGAACGTCTTCCGCATGCAGATGCTGGGCGCGACGGTGGTACCGGTCGAATCCGGCACCAAGACGCTGAAGGACGCGATGAACGAGGCGCTGCGCGACTGGGTGACCAATGTCGGCACGACCTTCTACTGCATCGGCACGGTCGCAGGCCCGCACCCCTATCCGGCGATGGTGCGCGACTTCCAGTCGATCATCGGCAAGGAGACGCGCGAGCAGATGCTGGAAGCGGAAGGCCGCCTGCCGGATTCGCTCGTCGCCTGCATCGGCGGCGGCTCGAATGCGATGGGGCTGTTCCATCCCTTCCTCGACGACACGAGCGTCGAGATCTACGGCGTCGAGGCCGCCGGCCACGGCATCCCCTCCGGGCTGCATGCGGCCTCGCTGACCGGCGGGCGGCCGGGCGTGCTGCACGGCAACCGGACCTATCTCCTGATGAACGAGGACGGGCAGATCAACGACGCCCACTCGATCTCGGCCGGGCTCGACTATCCCGGCATCGGCCCCGAGCATTCCTGGCTGCACGATATCGGCCGCGCCACCTATCTCTCGGCGACGGACGAGGAGGCGCTCGAGGCTTTCCAGCTGATCTCGAAGCTCGAAGGCATCATCCCGGCGCTGGAATCGGCGCATGCGCTCGCCCGTGTCGCCGAGCTCGCTCCGAAGAAGCCCAAGGACCATCTGATGGTCGTCAACCTCTCCGGCCGCGGCGACAAGGACATCCCGCAGGTCGCGGAGATTCTGGCGGCGCGATGAGCGTGTCGTCCTGATGCTGCCCCAATAGGTTGCGCATGGTCGCCCGGCAGGAGTGGTCTCCGCTTCTGCGGACTATTCCTCAGCGAAGGACGACCATGTCGAAGACCAAGAAGGCCCTGCTCATCGCCGCGCTCGCGGCGTTTTCCGCTCCCGTGCACGCCCAGACCGCTGGGCCGCTCGCGCCGGCGGAAGGCATCGTGATCCAGACCACCGGCGAAGTCAGGGTGAAGCCCGATCTCGCCACCGTCCATGCCGGCGTGGTCAGCGAGGGCAAGACCGCGGCCGAAGCGCTGTCGAAGAACACCCCGGCGCTGGCCAGGCTGATCGAGGCGGTGAAGGCCGCCGGCGTCGCCCAGGGCGATCTTTCGACCTCGCAGATCGCGCTGACGCCGCGGATGACGCAGCCCTCCGCCTCCTCCTCGCCGCAGGCGCGCGCGCCGAAGATCGACGGCTACGAGGCGCGCACCGGCATCACCGTGATCGTGCGCGACCTCGCCAAGGCCGGCCCGCTGATCGATGCGCTGGTTGCCGCCGGCGCCAACGACATGTCAGGCATCAGCTTCGGCCTCGCCGACGAGGACAAGGCCAAGGACCAGGCCCGCGACAAGGCGGCCGAAGCGGCGCGCACCCGGGCCGAGATCTATGCCAAGCGCCTTGGCGTGAAAGTGGGCGAGCTCGTCTCGATCGTCGAGGCGGAAGCCGAGCCGCCGGTACGGCCGATGGGCGATACACGCGCCTATCGCATGGCCGCCGGTGCCGCGCCTGTCCAGGTCGAGCCGGGCGAGGTCACCGTCAGCGCCGCGTTGCGCACGGTCTGGCGCATCGAGAAGTAAAGATTACAGCATCGGCAGCCCGCGCGGTTTCGGGCCGCGCGGGAACGCTGCGTCGAGCCGGGCGACGTCCTCGGCACTGAGTTCAAGCTTCAGCGCGCCGGCATTGTCCTGCGCATGGCTTGGTTTGGCCGCTTTCGGGATTGCGAAGACGCCGGAGTTGCGCGTCAGGAAGGCGAGCGCGACCTGGCGCGGGCTCGCGCCGTGGGCCGCGGCGATCTCAGCCAGCACCTTGCCTTGCGCCGAGCCCACTTGCGGAAAATCATCCTGCCCGAACGGGCTGTAGGCGGTGACCGCGACGCCGTTGCGCTCGCACCAGGGCATCATCGCGTGTTCGATCGCCCGTTCGCGCAGGTGGTAGAGCACCTGGTTGCAGGCGATCCTGCCGGGGCCGACGACGCGCAGCGCCTCCTCGAGATCGGCGACGTCGAAATTGCTGACGCCCCAGGACAGGATATTGCCCTCGGCGCGAAGCTCCTCGAACGCGGCAAAAGTCTCGGCCAGCGGATAGGAGCCGCGCCAGTGCAGGAGATAGCAGTCGAGCCGGTCGGTCCGCAGCCGGCGCAGCGACTGCTCGCAGGCCTTGCGCGTGCCGGCCTTCGAGGCGTTATGAGGCAGCACCTTCGAGACCAGGAAGACCTCGTCGCGCCGGCCGACGAGCGCTTCGCCGGTGATCTCCTCGGCAAGGCCATCGCCATACATCTCGGCCGTGTCGATATGGGAGAGGCCGAGATCGAGCCCGCTCCGCAGCGCCGCAATCGCCTCGCTTCGCGGGGCGCGCTCGATGTTCCAAGTGCCCTGGCCGATCCGCGAGACCGCCGGACCGCCCTTGCCGAACGTTTGCTGTGCCGTCATGCGCGCGATCCTAGCGGCGCTGCGCGGACAAGGCCATGGCGGCGAGCGCCTTGCCGTCGCGCGAGCAAGCTGCGATCCAATAGGCAGGTCGCGGCTGGGGAGCTGGTCATGCGCAGGATCATTGCAGCGCTGGCTTTGGCTGGGCTGGCCGCCATGCTAGCCGTTACCTCGGCGGCGGCTGAAACGGTCGAGGCCCTGCAGGCGCGCATCGACGACCGGCAGATCGCGGTCTACCTCCACAAGCCAGACGGATCCGGTCCCTTCCCCGTCCTGGTGCTGTCGCATGGCAGCCCACGCGATGCGGCGGGACGGGCGGAGTTCGGCAAGGGCACGCTCGCCGCGGTCGCCCGCCATTTCACGGCGCGCGGCGTCATGGTCGCGGTGCCGATCCGGCGCGGCTACGGCACGGAAGGCGGCGCCTGGGCCGAGGGCTACGGCGCCTGCGATCGGGCCGAGTTCCATCGCGCCGGTTTGACCAGCGCCCGCGACATCCGCGCGGCGCTCGATGCAGTGCTGTCCCGGCCGGATGCCGATCAGCGCCGCGTCGTGCTGATGGGAGTGTCAGCCGGTGGCTGGGGCTCGCTCGCGGCTGCCTCGCAACCCGTCCCCGGCCTGCTCGGCGTCGTCAATTTCGCGGGGGGACGCGGCTCGCTGAAGGCCGGCGAGGTCTGCTCGCCTGATGCGCTGGTCTCGGCCGCTGGCCGCTATGGCAGCGGCTCACGCGTGCCGCAGCTCTGGCTCTACAGCAGCAATGACCGCTTCTTCGGACCGGAGATTGCCGGCCGGCTCCATCGCGCCTTCCAGGAGGCAGGAGGCCGGGCGGAGTTCGTCGCAGCGCCGCCCTTCGGCGAGGACGGGCATCGCTACATCCGTGCGATCGACCAATGGCGCGGCAAGGTCGACGGCTTCCTGGCGACGATCGGCTTCACCGGCCGCCGCTGACGGCCTCAGCGCACCTCGACCTCATAGCGGCCATGGCGGATCTCGCCGTCGGAATAGCGCACCCGCACCTCGAAGCTGTCGCGGCCGCGATAATCGGGAGCGGAGGTGTATTCGAAGGCAAGCGCCTTGCCGACCTTGCCGTCGCAATGCTGGTAGGCCCCGGGACCGTAGACCGCCGTAGCCTTGCGCGTCAGCATCCGGACGCTGCCATGCTGCGGTTTCTGTGTCAGCACGGCGGTCGGCCGCTTCACCTGCCGGCAGCGCTTGTCCATGGTCATATAGGTCTGCTGCATGAAGGTCGGCTCGCCGGGGGCCGCGCGGTCGATGCCGTCGCCACTCCTGTCGCTCGCGGTGACGCAGCCGCCGAGCACCCCGCAGAGCAGGATCAGCCCGAGCGTCGTCAATTCGGAGATCGGCATGGCGCTTCTCGTGCGGTCTGATCAAACCGGCGGCGTGCCGTTGGCCGCGAGCACCTCGCCGGCGAGGTAGAGCGAACCGCAGATCAGGATGCGCGGCGGGGCCGGCCAGGTCCGTGACGCGATCTCCCGCAACGCCTGCTCCACCGAGCCGGCGATCTCGGCCTTCAGGCCCGCCTCGCGTGCCAGCGTCGCGACCTCCTCGGCCGTGCGGGCCGCGAGCTGGTTCTGCATGGAGACGGCGAACAACATCTGCGCCAGTCCCTTGAAATGGCCGAGCGTGGCGCGCGCATCCTTGGTCGCGAGCAGGCCGGCGATCATCACGAGCGGCGCCGGGTTCTTCTCCTCGAGATCGGCCATCGCCTGGGCGAGCACGCGCCCGCCATCGGGGTTGTGGCCGCCATCGAGCCAGAGCTCGGCGCCGGCGGGAGCGAGCTCGGCGAGCTTGCCGCGCGCCAGCCTCTGCAGGCGGGCCGGCCATTCGGCCTCGGTCATGCCGCGCTCGAAGGCGGAGGCCGGCAGGCCGCCATAGCCGGCAGCGCGCAGGGCGGCGATCGCCGTGCCGGCATTGGTGTGCTGATGGCGGCCGGCGAGGCGCGGCAAGGGCAGGTCGAGCAGGCCGTCGGCGTCCTCATAGACCAGCCGGCCGCCATCCTCGTGGACGTTGAAGTCCTGCAGGCCGACCAGCAGCTTCGAGGCGCCGACGCGCTCGGCCGCCGCTTCAAGCACGGCGGTCGGCTCCGGCTCCTGCGGTGCGATAACCGCCGGCGCACCGCGCTTGAAGATGCCGGCCTTCTCGCCGGCGATCTTGGTGACGGTGTCGCCGAGATATTCGGAATGGTCGAGCGAGACCGGCGTCACCACCGTGCAGGCCGGGTGGTCGATCACATTGGTCGCATCGAAGCGACCGCCGAGCCCAACCTCGAGCAGCACGACATCGGCCTTGTGCTCGGAGAAGAGCAGGAAGGCGGCGGCGTTGGTGATCTCGAAGAAGGTTATGGGATCGCCGGCATTGGCCTTCTCGCAGCGCTCCAGCGCATCGACCAGGAGCGCCTCGTCGACGAAACGCCCTCCGCCGGGGCGGCCGAGCCGGATGCGCTCGTGGAAGCGCACCAGATGCGGCGAGGTGTAGACATGGACGCAGAGGCCGGCCGCTTCGAGGATCGCCCGCATGAAGGCGATGGTCGAACCCTTGCCGTTGGTTCCGGCGACATGGATCACCGGCGGCAGCTTCTTCTGCGGATCGCCCAGCCGCTCGAGCAGGCGCAGGATGCGCCCGAGCGACAGGTCGATCAGCTTGGGATGCAGCGCGAGGAAGCGCGCCAGCAAGAGGTCGGATGTGCTCATGCGGACACCGGCCTCCCGGCCGGGGTGGAGGCGATCAGGCAGCGGCGGGCTGCGGCTCGGGTTCAGGGGCATTCACGGCCGGCAGCGGCTGCTTGGTGAAAAAGCGGCCGAGCCGCGCCAGCGTCGCCGGGATGTCGTGACGGTGGACGACCATGTCGACCATGCCGTGCTCCTTCAGATATTCGGCGCGCTGGAAGCCGTCGGGCAGCTTCTCGCGGATCGTCTGCTCGATCACGCGCGGTCCGGCGAAGCCGATCAGCGCGCCCGGCTCGGCGATGTGGACGTCGCCCAGCATGGCGTAGGACGCTGTGATGCCGCCGGTCGTCGGGTCCGTGAGCACCACGAAATAGGGCAGTTTTGCTGCCTTGAGGCGCCGCACGGCCACGGTCGTGCGCGGCATCTGCATCAGC
The DNA here is from genome assembly GCF_037120455.1 of Allobosea sp. CCNWLY174. Lineage (NCBI taxonomy): Bacteria > Pseudomonadati > Pseudomonadota > Alphaproteobacteria > Hyphomicrobiales > Alloboseaceae > Allobosea > Allobosea sp. CCNWLY174. The sequence goes on from NZ_JBBBBQ010000006.1 coordinate 70,678, forward strand.
GACAGGATACCTTCCTGCATGCGCATGCCGCCGCCGCAGGCGAACACGACCAGAGGCGTTTTCTTCTCCAGCGCCGTCTCGGCCGCCTTGATGAAGGCCTCGCCGGCGGACATGCCGAGCGAGCCGGCCATGAAGTGGAAGTCCTGGACCGCTACCGTCATCGGCAGGCCTTTGACGCGGCCATAGCCGACCTTGATGGAGTCCGTCGCGCCGGTCTTGGTGCGGGCGTCCTTGATCCGGTCGGTATAACGCTTCTCGTCGCGGAATTTCAGCGGATCGGCCACGGTCTCGGGGAGGGCGACGTCGATCCACTTGCCCTCGTCGAAGGTCAGCCGCAGCCGGTCCTGCGCGGTGACGCGCATATGGTGGTCGGAGCCCGGGATGACGAAGCCGTTGGCCTCGACATCCTTGTGGAAGACCATTTGCCCGGAATCCGGGCACTTGATCCAGAGATTCTCCGGGGTCTCGCGCTTGAACAGCGTCTTGATGCGCGGACGGACGACTTCGGAAATCCAGTTCATCGGATCATCCTTGAATGATGCTGGAGCCGGATCCGATGAGATCGCGTCGAAGCGACCGGTGAATCCGTCTCTCTTTCCAGTCTGGCGACTCAGGCCGCCTTGGCGACCGAGCGGATGCCGGCCGCGAGCTCGGCGACCAGCGAGGTGACAGCCGAAACCGTCTTTTCCGTGGCCTTGCCGTCGGAGTCGAGCGAGAGCCGGACGCGGTCGACCAGGGCCGAGCCGACGACGACGCCGTCGGCACCCCTGGCGATCGCGATCGCATCCTCCGGCGTCTTGACGCCGAAGCCGACCGCGACCGGCAGCGTCGTGTGCTGCTTGATCCGGGCGACAGCCGCGCCGACCGCGTCGTAGTTCGCGATCGCGCCGCCGGTCACGCCGGTCATCGAGACATAGTAGACGAAGCCGGAGGTGTTCTGCAGCACGCGCGGCAGGCGCTTGTCGTCGGTGGTCGGCGTCGCCAGGCGGATGAAGCTGACGCCAGCGGCCAGTGCCGGCAGGCAGAGCTCATCGTCTTCCTCGGGCGGCAGGTCGACGACGATCAGCCCGTCGATCCCGGCGGCGCGGGCATCCTTGAGGAAGGCCTCGACGCCATAGGCCCAGATCGGGTTGTAGTAGCCCATCAGCACGATCGGCGTGTCGTGTCCGGCCTTGCGGAAGGCCGTGACCATGGCGAGCGTCTTGTGCAGGGTCTGCCCGGCCTTGAGCGCGCGCTGGCCGGCGAGCTGGACCGGCACGCCGTCGGCCATCGGGTCGGTGAAGGGCACGCCGAGCTCGATGATGTCGGCGCCGGCCGCCGGCAAGGCGTTCAGGATCGCGCTGCCGGTGTCGAAATCGGGATCGCCAGCGGTGACATAGGTCACCAGCGCGGCGCGGCCCGCCGCGGCGCAGGCGGCAAAGCGGGCTTGGATGCGGGCTTGTCCAGTCTCGGTCATGCCGGAGCGGTTAGCATGGCCGCGCTCGGCTGGCGAGAGGGCGCGGCTGCTCGGAGGATCAGGCGAAGCTGGCGCTCCGTTCGGTCAGCAGCGCCCGCAGCACCGAGCGATGGCAATGCGCCTCGTTCTCGCAATAGCAGCCGACCGAGAAGTCGCTGCCATGCGACAGGGTCGCCAGCAGGTCGAGCGCCTGGCGCGGCGCCGGCTCGGCCATCTCCACCTTGAAGGCACGGGTGAAGCCGGCCCAGTCCTTCTGGTTCTCTGCCGCCTTGGCCTGCGCCATCAACTCGGGCGTCGGCGACAGCAGCGGGAACCAGACGTCGAACCAGTTCTCGCTGGCATAACGCTCCTTCGGCACGCCGCGCGGCACGCGCCGGACCGTGCCGATGCGCGTGCCCTCGCCGGGATCGCGCCTGCTGCCGAGACGGACGATGCGGACGCTCATTGGTCTGTCCTTCAGCTCGATCGCGCTTGCATTCCCGCCGCGCGCTATCCATAAAGGTAGTGACATCACTACATCGGGAGGCCGTCATGGTGAAGACGGTTTCGGCTGCGCAGGCCAACCGCGAATTCTCCAAGCTGATGAAGCTCGCCGAGAGCGGCGAGCGCGTCGTCGTGACCTCGCGCGGCCAGCCGAAGGTGCAGATCACCCGCGTCGAGGAGCCCGACGCCGAAAAGGCGCGGCGGCGCGAGGCGTTCGACAGGTTGACGACCTGGCTGAACAGCCGGCCGGTCCAGAATTTTCCGAAGCTGACGCGCGACGACTTCTACGACTGATGCTCGTCGCGTTCGACACGAATGTCCTGATCTGTGCGGGCCGCTTCAACGATGAGGAGCGGGCGGCCAAGGCGAATGCAATCCGCGACGCTTTGCCGCCGGAGCAGTCGGTCATTCCCACGCAAGTTATCGGCGAATTCTACCATGCGATTGTCGGCAAGTTCCGGATCGACCGGCGGGAGGCGGCTCGTGCCTGCGAATGGCTGCGCCTCAGCGCCCATGTGCGGGCGGCGACCGAGAGGGATTTCACCGAAGCCCTGTCCCTTTCGGCCACCCATAACCTACAATTCTGGGATGCGCTCATCCTCGTCACCGCGGCGGAGGCCGGCTGCGCCCTGCTCTTGTCCGAAGACATGCAGGACGGGTTCGTCCATCGCGGCATGACGGTCGCCAATCCCTTCGCTGACCCACTGCATCCGCTCCTTGCGGATGCGCTGCGGCATTACGGCTGACCAGGACTACGCCACCAGGCTCTTCGGCAGCATGCAGTGGATGCCTTTGGAGCCGTTGACGGTCTGGGTCACCCGCAGGTCGGCGGCGAGGCTGCAGAGCATATAGGCCTCGTCCCGCGTCAGCTTCGTCCTGGAGGTGATCAGGTCGATCATCTCGCGCAGCGCATCTTTCGCGCAGATGTCGAGATCGGGGTCGATGCCCATGGTGATGTGGTGGCTCCTGGTCTCCGCGCGCGGCATCGCATGGGACAGATCCTCGCGCAGATGGAACTGGAAGGTGCCTTCCAGCGCCGTCTCGATCGCGGTGATGCAGACCTCGCCGTCGCCCTGCGCACCATGGCCGTCGCCGCAGGAGAACAGCGCGCCCTCGACGAAGACGGGCAGGTACAGCGTCGCGCCGGCGCCGAGCTCCTTGTTGTCGAGATTGCCGCCGAAGGCGCGCGGGATCAGCGAGGTCAACCGACCCCAATGCGCCGGCGGCGCCGTGCCCATCACCCCGAAAAACGGCGAAAGCGGCAGCTCCATGCCCCAGGGCAGGTTGGCGACGTTCCGCTCGCGGTCGAGATGGATATAGCGGAAGGCGTGATAATCGAACTCGTCCGGCAGCGTGCCGCCGAGCGGGCGGAACATGGTGTAGCCGAAATCGGTGCGCGGGCTGACGCTCCTGATCTGCACCTCCAGCACCTGGCCGGGTTTGGCGCCCCTCACCGCAATCGGGCCAGTGAGGATGTGGCCGGGCAGCATTCGCTCGGCCTTGTCATGGATCTCGTGGATTTCCGGCGGGATCGTCGCATTGCCCTCGGGCAGATGGGCGGGCCCGCCGGTGACGGTGCGGATGGTGACACTGTCGCCGCTCTCGATCTCGAGCACCGGCGTCAGCGCGGCGTCGAAATAGCCCCAATGGCAGGTGCCGAGGGAGGCATCGAGCTGATGATGCGTCATGGTCTATCCGTGAGTGGTCAAGGCGGGGCGGAGAGGTCGGAGCCGATGCGGCCGCGGGCATTGCGACGCATCGTGTAGAGCGTCGCGCCGATGACGATGGCGGCGCCGGCGAGCGTCGTCAGCGATGGCACCTCGGCGAAGAAGACGAAGCCGGTGAAGCCGGCCAGGATCAGGCGGCTGAAATCGAGCGGCGCGAGGGCGGCGGCCTCGCCGACCTGATAGGCCTTGGTGATCAACCATTGCCCGGCTGTGCCGAACAGGCTGAGCAGCACCAGCCAGAACCATTGCTCGGCCGTCGGCCAGACCCAAAGCGCCCAGGCCGGCCAGGCGAGCACGACCATCAGGACAAGACCCTGGTAGATCAGGATCGTCTCGGTGCGCTCGCTGGTGCCGAGGATACGCACGCTGACGGTAATGCCGGCCCCGAACAGCGCCCCGCCGACCGACAGCAACGCCCAGACGTTCAAGCCCTCGCTCGAGGGGTTGAGCATGATCAGCACGCCGACGAAGCCGAGGCCGGTCGCGATCCAGCGCGCCGCGTCGACGCGCTCCTTCAGGATCAGCACAGCCGCGACGGTGACGAACAGCACCTGGCTGAAGCTGATCGCGGTCGCCTGGGCCAGCGGGATGTGGACGAGGGCGCTGAAGCCGCACAGCATCGAGGCCAGTGTGATCAGGCCGCGAAATATCTGCAGGCCCGGCCGGTCGGTCTTGAAAGCCAGAGGCAGGCTGCGGCCGGCGATGACGAAGACCACCGCGCTCATGATGATCTGGCGGATCATCAACGTCTCGATCAGCGGGATCGCAGTGCCCAGATGTTTGAAGGCGCCGACCATCACCGCATAAACCAGGAGCGCGGTGATCATGTAGACGGTGCCGCGCAGATTGGGGCTCGCCCCGCGCCACCAGAGACGCGTGCGATTGCGGCGCGCAGCGAGCCAGCTCTCGCCGGATGGGGCGGACAGAGCCGGCGGTAACGGGAGCTGCGGCGGGCGGGATTCCGAAGGTTCCGGCCGACTGCCATCCTCTTCGACCGAGACAGGCAGCGCTTCGGCCAAGCCTATGCTTTCGCTGCCGCGGCCGGTCGTGTCCGAAAGGCGGTCTTCGCTCATCGTTGCCCCGAGCCGGGCGGACGACGCCGACGGCCTGTCAGATATCCTGCAGGACCCGACTGTCGCCGATTTTCCGCCCGTTCGTCAGTCACTTGCGGGCATGGCAGGGTTACCTGTCACGTTTGCCGCCACGTCCATTCGCTCCGCCACGGGGGCAGAGGCGACATGCCGACAACGCCCTGTCATCGCCATGCGGATGGCGTATAGCAGCGCCTTGGCTTCGCCACAGGCATGCGTCCGGGGAGGTGATCGGGGCAATGCGGGATCTGCTGCGGGATACGGTCGACGGCATTAGAGAATTGTCGTCGCGACGATTTCCCTGGCGTCGTTTCCTGTTCGCCCTCGCACTCGGCACGATCGGCGGCTGGCTCTTTGCCTATTACCGCCTGCCATTGCCCTGGATGCTGGGCTCGATGGTGTTCTGCACCATAGCCGCCATCGCCCGTGCACCGGTCGCGGCGCCACCGGTGATCCGCCCGCCCATGTCGGCGGTGATCGGCGTGATGCTGGGTTCCGGCTTCAAGCCGGAAATCGTCGCGCAGATGCCGAACTGGCTGCCGACGATCGGCGGCCTCGTGCTGTTCATGGCCGCCTGCGGCCTGTGCTGCGTCACTTACTTTCGCCGCGTCGCCGGCTACGACCCCGTGACCGCCTTCTTCTCCGGCATGCCCGGCGGCCTCGTCGAGATGGTGATCACCGGCGAGGAGAAGGGCGGCGATGCGCGCACCATCGCGCTGATCCATTCCGCCCGCATCCTCCTGGTGGTGATGACGCTGCCCTTCATCGTGCAATGGCTCGAAGGCGTCTCGCTCGGCATCAACCGCAACCAGGGCCCGTCCATGTTCCAGACGACGGCTTCGGGCTGGTTCTGGCTGGTCGCCAGCGCAATCGCCGGCGTGATGCTCGCCCATGCCTTGCGCATGCCTGCCAAGCAGTTGCTCGGGCCGATGCTGGTCTCGGCGATCGTGCACCTCGTCGGCTTCAGCGACTCCGTGCCGCCCTACGAGATCGTCAACGTCGCCCAGCTCATCCTCGGCGTCACCATCGGCTGCCGCTTCGTCGGCACGCCGCCGCAGGCGATCCTGCGCATCCTTATGATCTCGGTCGGCTCAACTGCGATCCTGGTGGCGCTGACGCTGGTCTTCGCCTTCGCCGTTGCGCATGTCTCCAGCTACAAGCCGGTGCCGCTGATCCTGGCCTATTCGCCGGGGGGGCTCGCCGAAATGAGCCTGATCGCACTGGCGCTGCACACCGAGGTCGCCTTCGTCGCGGCTCACCACATCATCCGGGTGTTCCTGGTGATGATCGGCGCCGGCCCATTCTTCGGTGTCATCGTCGGGAAGAAGGCTTAGGCGCCCTCAGGTGCCGTGCCGGGTCAGCTTCTGGCGCAGCACGCGCAGGAGGAAGGCGGGGTTGCCGACGACATAGCGCCGCCAAAGCCGGCGCGGCTCGAGCCAGAGGCGGTAGGTCCACTCGATCCTGAGGACACGGAAGGTTTCCGGCGCCCGCGCCACCTCGCCAGCGAGGAAGTCGAACAGCGCGCCGATGCCGGCTGCGACCGCGCAATGGCGGGCATCGATACGGTCTGCGATCCACTGCTCCTGCCGCGGATTGCCGAAGGCGACCAGCAGCAGGTCGGGCCGCTCATGCGCGAGCCGCGCCAGGAGCGCCGTTTCCTCGTCCGGTCCAAAAAAGCCGTGACTCAGCACGGAGAAGCGATGCTGCGGATAGTCCGTGCGCAGCCTCGCCGCCGCGCGCTCCGCAACGCCTGGCCGGCCGCCCAGCAGCATCACGCGCAGCCGCTGCTTGCGGGCGGCGAGGATGGTCGGCGTGAAGTCGGTGCCGTTGAGATTGGCGGGGAAGGGGGCGCCGTAGAGCAGGCGCGAGGCGATGTCGACGCCGATCCCGTCGGGCAGGATCAGGAAACCGGCGAGACGCTCGCGCAAAGCCGCATCGCGGGCGGCGATGTTGACGAGGTTAGCGTTGCAATAGGCCAGGTGGAGATGGCGGCCGCCGTCGAAGGCGTGCTCGATCAGCGCGAGCGCCTCGTCCCGCGTCATGGCCGCGACCGGGACGCCGGCGATGTCGCGGCGCGACGGTTCGGGCGGAGCGCCGAGGGCAGCCGGACGCTGCGAGGGTTTGAAGAGAACGACGTTCATCTCGATCGCTGCTGGCGCACGCATCGCCATTCTGACGGCGTAGACCTTTGTCTTCGTTGCGTTTCCAGCCAGGGTCAAGCGGAACCCCGCCATAGGATGAACGCAGCCTTTCCCCGATCTTGTAGCCGATCTTGCCGCCTCGTGGCGCGGTTGTCCCGGCGGTTGTTCCGTTATGATACGCCTTGTCGTCATGCCTCACTCGACATTGGCCGGATAAGCCCGATTCCGGCGCGTTTTCGCCGGAAACACCGCAATGCCGCTACGGCATCGCCCTTGCCACCTCGACCGGCAAGGCGGCCTCCGGCGCATCTCCTGTGCCGAATCCGGACCGCCGTGCGACCAAGCGAGCGCGGCATGATGAGTGTCAACGACCTGGACTATGAAGTCGCAACAGCAGCCGACCAGCGCGCCAATGCGCTGCGGCATTGGATCGGGTTGATCACCGCTCTGGTCGACGCGGCGACTGTCGCGACCGTGGTTGCCGGCACCTCGATCGTCTACCACTTCGCCGCCTATCGCCATCTCGGCAACGACAAGGTCACGGTCGAGCTCGCCTCGATGATCGCCGCGATCTTCGTCTTCACCAATATGATGCGCGGCCGCTACCGGCTGGAGAACTATCTCTCGACCAAGGGCCAGATCGCCTCGGCCTTCGCGGTCTGGAACCTGACGATGATCGCCTTCGTCGCCATCGTCTTCATGGCCAAGATCAACGACCAGTACTCGCGCGCAGTGGTGGTTGCCACCTATCTCGCCGGCGCCCCGCTGATCGCGCTCGCCCGCTCTGCGATCGTGCGCACCATCTCGATGGCCTCGAAGACCGGCCGCATCACCTCCGAGCGGGTCTTCCTGATCGGCCGCGAGAGCGAGGTGATGTCCTTCGTCTCGCGTCATCAGCCGTGGAACATCGGCTTCTCGATCGTCGACGTCGCCTTCCTGCGCAGCAATGATCCGCGCCGCATCAACGATCCTCAGGCGGCGCTCGCCGCCGACCTCGCCACCGCCTCGGCGCGCGCCCGCGACCTCAAGCCGGATGCCGTCTTCATCGCCCTGCCCTGGTCGGACCAGGAGACGATCGACGCCTGCATCGACGCCTTCATGAACCTGCCAGTCGCGATCCACCTGACGCCGGAACGCGTCATGGACCGTTTCGACAACCCCCATATCGTCCGGATCGGCTCGCTCGCCTCGCTCAGGCTGACGCGCCCGGCCCTGTCCTTCGCCCAGATCATGTTCAAGCGCGTCTTCGACGTCCTCGCCGCGAGTGCGATCCTGCTGGCCAGCCTGCCGGTGCTGCTCCTGATCGCGCTCGCGATCAAGCTCGACTCGAAGGGGCCGGTCCTGTTCCTGCAGCGCCGCTACGGCTTCAACCAGGAGCCCTTCCGGATCTTCAAGTTCCGCACGATGACCACGACCGACGATGGCGAGGTGGTGAAGCAGGCGACGCGCAACGATCCACGCATCACCAGGATCGGCGGTTTCCTGCGGCGCTACAATCTCGACGAGCTGCCGCAACTCCTGAACGTGATCGCCGGACAGATGTCGCTGGTCGGCCCGCGCCCGCATGCGCTCGCCCACGACCGCGAGTTCCAGCGCAAGATCGCGCTCTATGCCAGGCGCCACAACGTCAAGCCCGGCATCACCGGCTGGGCCCAGGTCAACGGCCTGCGCGGCGAGACGGACACCGACGACAAGATGGCCCGCCGCATCGCCTATGATCACTGGTACATCGACAACTGGTCGTTCTGGCTCGATATCGGCATCCTGCTGCGCACCGCGTTCAGCCCGCGCGCCTTCCGGAATGCGCGCTGAGCGCCAGGGCGCTTTCCGTTCGGCCGGATTCGGCCGAACGATAAGAATTCGCGCGACGACAAAGATGGTCTGACGCAACCCTCCCCCCGGACCATCGCGGCTTTGCGACGGCCGGCTTTGCGGTAGAGTTCAGCTGCAAGTTCCAGGGAGGGATGCCTTTTCAATGAACCAAATCGATTTAAAGGACCGGGTCGCCATCATCACCGGTGGCGCGCAGGGGATCGGCCGTGCCGTTGCCGAGCGTCTCGCCGCCAGCGGCGCCAAGGTCGCGATCTGGGACCTCGACGGCAAGCTCGCCGATGAGGCGGCCGCCGCGATCGGGCCGGCCGCGAGCGGGCTTTCGATCGATGTGACCGACGCAAAGGCCGTGAACGCCGCCGCCGCCGAGCTGGAGCAGCGCCATGGCAGCGTCGACATCCTCGTCACCAGCGCCGGCATCGCCGGGCCGAACCTGAAGACCTGGGAATACCCGCTCGACGAATGGGCCAGGATCATGCGCCTGAATGTCGACGGCACCCTGCATTGCTGCCAGGCGGTGATTCCCGGCATGATCAAGCGCAACTACGGCCGGCTCGTGCTGGTCGCCTCGATCGCCGGCAAGGAGGGCAACCCCAACGCTTCGGCCTATTCGGCCTCGAAGGCGGCGGTGATCGCGCTGACCAAATCGCTCGGCAAGGAGCTGGCGCAGCAGGACATCGCGGTGAACTGCATCACCCCGGCCGCCGCGCGCACCCGGATCTTCGACCAGATGAGCGAGGAGCATATCGGCTACATGCTGGCCAAGATCCCGCGCGGGCGCTTCCTGCAGCCCGACGAGGTCGCTTCCATGGTCGCCTTCCTCGCCTCGGCCGAGAACAGCTTCACGACGGGGGCGGTCTTCGACCTCTCGGGCGGGCGCGCAACTTACTGACACGCAAATCGATCCCACCGCGCTAAAGCGGGCTGGCCACATCCACGGCTGGCCCGCTAGGTTGACCTAATGACCACGACCCTGCCCTCACCCGCCGTCCTCGGCGCCCGCGCCTTCGCCGCCCTCGCCGGCCTCAACCGCTTCAGCGACGAGCCGGGCAAGCTGACCCGGCTCTATCTCTCGCCCTCGCACCGGCAGGGCGCGGAGTACGTCAAGGGCGCGATGGAGGTCTCGGGGCTGACCGCCTTCATCGATGCGGCCGGTTCGGTGCAGGGACGGCGCGAGGGCGCGTCCCCAGGCCTGCCGGCGGTGATGATCGGCTCGCATATCGACACGGTCCGCGATGGCGGCCGTTTCGACGGCAATCTCGGTGTCGTCGCCGGCATCCTGGCGGCGCAGGCGATCCGCGACGCCGGGATCACCTTGCCCTTCGCGCTCGAGGTCATCGCCTTCGGCGACGAGGAGACGGTGCGCTTCCCGACCTCGCTCTCGACCTCGGCGGCGCTGACCGGCCGCTATGACCAGGGCTGGCTTACGGCGCGCGATGCCGACGGCGTCGTACTGCGCGATGCCCTCACCGCCTTCGGGGGCGATCCTGCCGGGATCGCCGCGCTCGCGCGCAAGCCGGGTTCAGTGAAGGCCTATCTCGAGGTTCATATCGAGCAGGGACCAGTGCTCGAGGCCGAGAACGAGGCGGTCGGCATCGTCACCGCCATCGCGGCGCAGGGCCGTGCCGGCGTGCGCGTCACCGGCGAGGCCGGCCATGCCGGCACCGTGCCTATGAAACTGCGCAAGGATGCGCTCGCCGCGGCGGCGGAGATGGCGCTCGCGCTGGAGGCGATCGCTCATGAGCATGAGCGCGCGGTTGGCACGGTCGGCGTCTTTCGGCCCGACCCCGGCGCCACCAATGTCGTGCCGGGCGCGGTCGACTTCACCATCGACTTCCGCGCGCCGGAGGGCGCGACCGTCGCCGGCATGGATGCGGAGATCCATCGCCGCTTCGCCGAGATCGCGGCGCGGCGCGGTGTCGGCCTTACGATCACGCCCTATTCGCGTGGCGACGCCGTGCCGATGGACGAGGGCCTGCAGGAGGCGTTTGCCACCGGCATCGCGCGCACCGGCTCGAACCTGACGGCGCGGCGTCTGCCCTCGGGCGCCGGGCACGATGCGATGGAGATGGCCAAGCTCTGCCCCGCCGCCATGCTGTTCGTGCGCTGCGAGAAGGGCATCAGCCATTCGCCGCTGGAGAACATGACCGAACTCGATGCCGGCATCGCCATCCGCGTCCTGATCGAGACGATCCTGGAACTGGCGCGGCGCGAAGGCTGAGCCCGATCGAGGCGGCCGCCGCCTTCAGGCGGCTACGCCGTCCCGTCATGCCCGCAGCAACGGATTCTCCGAACCCAGCAGATGCGGCGCATAGTGGCGAACGACCGTCCTGATCTCGTCGACGCCGACGTCGAGCTCGCTCAGGGCCACGGACGCCGATCTTCGGCCGGGGTCGGCGTAATCGATCACGAGATAGGCCCCGCGTGCGCCGAAGACTTGGCTCTGGAGCTTGACGGCCGAGACGGCGCTCCACGGATCCGGGGCTGAATCGCCGAGCTGAATTCCGGCCCCGTCGATGGCGAACAGCAGCGGATTGGCCTGCCCCGGCTGCGGCGCGCCGATCAGGACGGCGCCGTACAGCGCCAGGCCGATGAGGACCGGCAGGATCGCGGCGCGCCAATCGACGAACAGGGCCATGACGCCGACCGCGACGCCGACAGCCAGGTAGATCGGCGCCATGATGCGCGCTTCGCGAGCCGAGCGGCGCGCCTCGATGCGTGGGCCCTGGTCGATATCCCGCATCTGCATCGGAGCTGCTCTTCTGCCGTCAAGTCTGCGCAGGTCTCATCAGCCCCCCGCCGCTTCGGAGGCCATCGCCTGTCGGCGCTGGCGTCGTTCCGGCTTCGGTGCAGGCTTCCGGAAGAGATGCAAGACCGCAAGCGCGAGCCCGACAGCTGCGACCCAATGGCCGGGCCTCAGCGCCGTCCAGTCCTGGTAGACGACGATGTCGGCATTGGCCTGGAAGATCAGCCAGGCCGAGGCGCCGGTGGCGAAGGCGTACCAGGCGGTTTCAGCCAAAGCGGTCGCGAGGCCCGCCACGAGCCCCGTCAGCGCCAGCGAGGTGAAGCTCAGCGGAATCCTGAACCGGCTGAGACCGCGGTAAGCGATCAGCAGCGCGAACAACCCGGTGAGCAGCACTGGCTGGGTCACGTCGATCTTCGACTGCAGGGCGAAATGGAACAGGCCGAGGCAGGCGATCGGGTAGACGAGGTTGTGCAGGCGCTGCCAGCGGCCCGATCCCAATCGACGGATCATGCCGTCGGTCGAGGTGATGCCGAGCGCAACGAGCCCGATCAGGGCAGTGATGCCGACGACGAGATAGAAGCGCTTGACGATCTCGGAGAGGATCAGCCCCCAATCGAAGGCGAGGTCGATGCAATAGAGCGCGAGATGGCCGAGCGCATAGGCCATGGCCGAGAGACCGAGCATGCGACGTATGCCGATCAGCTTGTTCCAGTCGAGGATGCGGCGCAGCGGCGTGACGGCGAGCGTGATGACGAGGATGCGCAGGGCCCAGGTGCCGGTGTCGTGCACGGCCTGCGTCCAGGGCTTCGAACCGAGCTGGTGCGTCCAGGCCTGCCAGGCGAGGATCAGCGCCGGGACGAGCACGAGAGCGAAGCAGCCGGCGCGCAGAGCGGAAAAGCGCCCCTGCCGGTCATTCCATGGCCAATAGCTGCCTGTTCCCGCTGAAGCCATGAACTGTGCCTTGTTGCCGAACCCCAACGCGAATACGCCAGAATCGATGTGAAGGTTACGCCGGCCCGCACACAAGGGCGTGAGTCGCGTCGGCGCCGTCGCCGCAAACGGAGTGGGGAAGCCTGTCCATGCCTGGAAATCGCAAGGTCGTGTTCGATGTCGGCAATGTCCTGCTGCGCTGGGATCCGTTCCATCTCTACCGCAGCTTGATCCCGGATGATGCCAAGCGCGACTGGTTCCTCAGGAATGTCTGCACCGCCGCCTGGAATGTCGAGCAGGATCGCGGCCGGCCCTGGTCCGAGGCGGTGGCGCTGCTGGTGGCGGAGCATCCGGAATGGGAGGCCGAGATCAAGGCCTATGACGAGCGCTGGCACGAGACGGTGCCGTCGACGATCGAGGACAGCGTCGCGACGCTGGCGGAGCTGAAGGCGAAGGGCGAAAAGGTCTACGCCATCACCAATTTTTCGCGCGAGAAATGGGCGGAGTGCCTGATCCGCTTCCCTTTCCTGCAGAGCTTCGACGGCGTGATCGTCTCGGCGCACGAGCAACTGCTCAAACCCGATCCGGCGATCTACAATGTCCTGCTGGAACGTTATGGGCTGAGCGCCGGCGAGTGCATCTTCGTCGACGACAGCGCGAGGAACGTCGAGGCCGCCCGCTCGATCGGGATGCAGGCGGTCCATTTCGTCGAGCCGATCGACCTCAGGGCCCAGTTGCGCGGTCTCGGCGCCAACCTCTGATCGCCAAACGCGTCCTCCGCGAACCCGATAGCTCGCGGAGGACGTCCGGGCTTCACCCAGCGCTACCAGTAGCGGCGGCGGTAATAGCGCGGCCGGTAGTAACGACGGCGGTAGTAGTACCGCGGCCGGTAGTAGCGGCGGCGCCAGTAACGCCTGCGCCAGCGTCGGCGACGGCGATAGTAGTACTGGGCGTAATCGGCGTCGGCCTTGTCCAGTGCCTCGGTATCGACCTGTGGCGGAGCCTCAGGCAGTGGCGGCTCTACTGCCGCCGGTTTCGGCTGCGGCCTTGCAAGTGCGGCCGTGCCGAAGCTCGCCGCGGCCAAGCCACCGACCAGGCTCGCGAGGAAAGAGCGTCTGTCCACGATGCTGTCCTCCCTTTTGTTGAGGGTTGCGGATCAACACCGTGCCGGGCGGGATGGTTCCCCTAATATGTTTGCCGGAGCTGAGCCTTCCGGCTCAGTCGTCCATCTTCAGCGCCGCGATGAAGGCTTCCTGAGGAATCTCGACGCGGCCGAACTGCCGCATCTTCTTCTTGCCTTCCTTCTGCTTGTCCAGGAGCTTGCGCTTGCGCGAGGCGTCGCCGCCATAGCATTTGGCGGTCACGTCCTTGCGCAGCGCCCGGATGGTCTCGCGGGCGATGATCTTGCCGCCGATCGCCGCCTGGACAGGAATCTGGAACATGTGCGGCGGGATTAGGTCCTTGAGTTTCTCGCACATCGCCCGGCCGCGGGCGTCGGCGCGCGAGCGGTGGACCAGCATGGAGAGCGCGTCGACCGGCTCGGCGTTGACGAGGATCGACATGCGCACGAGGTCGCCCTCGCGATAGTCGGTGATGTTGTAGTCGAAGGAGGCGTAGCCCTTCGAGATCGACTTCAGCCTGTCGTAGAAGTCGAACACAACCTCGTTCAGCGGCAGGTCGTACACCACCTTGGCGCGCGAGCCGACATAGCTGAGGTCAATCTGCAGGCCGCGTCGGTCCTGGCAGAGCTTCAGCACCGAGCCGAGATACTCGTCCGGAGTGAAGATCGTGGCGCGGATCCAAGGCTCCTCGATGAACTCGATCTTCATCACGTCCGGCATGTCGGCCGGGTTGTGGAGTTCGAGCGTCGTGCCGTCGCGCAGCTTGAGATGGTAGACGACCGAGGGCGCCGTCGAGATCAGGTTGAGGTTGAACTCGCGCTCGAGCCGCTCCTGGATGATCTCCAGGTGCAGCAGCCCGAGGAAGCCGCAGCGAAAGCCGAAGCCGAGCGCGGCCGAAGTCTCCATCTCGTAGGAGAAGCTGGCATCGTTCAGCCGCAGCCGCGACATGGCGCTGCGCAGCACCTCGAAATCGGCGGCGTCGACCGGGAAGATGCCGCAGAACACCACCGGCTGAACCGGCTTGAAGCCAGGCAGCGGCTCGGCGATCGGCTTCTTGTCGTCGGTGATGGTGTCGCCGACGGCGGTGTCGGCGACTTCCTTGATCGAGGCGGTGAAGAAGCCGACCTCGCCCGGGCCGAGTTCCTTCACTTCCAGCATCTTCGGCTTGAACACGCCGACGCGATCGACGCCGTAGCTGGCGTTGGCGCGCATCATCCGGATGGTCATGCCCTTCTTCAGCACGCCGTCGATGATTCGCACGAGCACGACGACGCCGAGATAGGCGTCGTACCAGCTGTCGACCAGCAGGGCCTTGAGCGGGGCTTCGGCATCGCCCTTGGGTGCCGGCAGCTTCTTGACGATCGCTTCGAGCACGCCCTCGATGTTGAGGCCCGTCTTGGCCGAGATCGGCACCGCCTCGGAGGCGTCGAGGCCGATCACATCCTCGATCTGCTGCTTGATCCGCTCCGGCTCTGCGGCCGGCAGGTCGATCTTGTTGAGGACCGTGACGATCTCGTGGTTGGCGTCGAGCGCCTGGTAGACATTGGCCAGCGTCTGCGCCTCCACCCCCTGCGAGGCGTCGACGACGAGGAGCGAGCCCTCGCAGGCCGCCAGCGAGCGCGAGACCTCATAGGCGAAGTCGACGTGCCCGGGCGTGTCCATCAGGTTGAGGATGTAGGTCTTGCCATCCTCAGCCAGGTAGTCCAGCCGGACGGTCTGCGCCTTGATGGTGATGCCGCGTTCCTTCTCGATATCCATCGAGTCGAGGATCTGCTCGCTCATGTCGCGCGCCGCCACCGTGCCGGTCTGCTGGATCAGCCGGTCGGCGAGGGTCGACTTGCCGTGGTCGATATGCGCCACGATCGAGAAATTGCGGATGTTGTCAAAACTGCGGGTGCTCATGCGCGCGCCATAGCAGTGCGCGCGGGTTGCGCCAAGGGTCGCGCCGCCGGTTTGCTGCGCCGCTGCGCTATTCTGCCGCGAGCCGGTGCTCCTGCGCCCAGTTCAGCGCCCGATAATCGAAGCCGGCTTCCAGCGTCGGCTTGACCACGGCAAAGTAGGGCGAGATGTCGAAATCGCGCGGCATGTAGAGCGAGTGATGCCGGATGTGCAGGACTTCGCTCCGCTCCTCCGCGCCCATCGCCTGCGCATATTCGACGGTCGGCAGCACCGGATAGCGCGCCGCCTCGAAGGCCTGGGCGATCAGCGTCGAGCAGATCGCCCGCGTCGGGTCGCCCGAGCCGAGCGCGATCATGCGCCGGCGCCAGCTCGCCGGCGCCCATGGGATCGGGATCAGCCAGCGCGCGAGGTCGAGGATGTTCTTGAGGTCGTATTGCGTGCCGAGCCGGGCGAGCACGTAGTCGACGGCGCTCTGGCGGCCTTCGCGGTCGAGCGCCTGCGGCCGGCAGATGCGGGTGCCGAAGGCGCCGTATTTCGACAGCGGCGAAAGCACGCAGCCGACATCCATCTCGACCTCGGCCAGCACCAGCGGCTCGCCCTCGGGGCTGACCTTGCCGGTGTCCCCGACATAGAGCGCGGCGTGCGACCATGTCGATTGCGTCAGGTACTTGATCGCGGCCGAGACCTTCATGTGCCCTTCGACCAGCAGCACATCGCCCGGGCGCAGCGCCGCCTTGAGCCGTGCCAGCGCCTTCGCGTCGACCGGACCTGCCTGCGGCTTGCCACGCGTAATTAAGCGGACCACCGACCGGCCGATGAAGTCCAGTCCCCTGTTCATCGACGCCTCCCCTTGCGCCGGCGCCGTTCCCGGCGTCTTCCGGCCCTCAGTCAAAACGCGAGCCCGTGACTTTTTCGGAAATCACCTGGCTGATTTGGGCAGGGGAGACCGGAATTCGCCGAACGTCGTAAAATCCGGGTTGACGGCGGGCCTCGGCGATCTTGCTTTGGCATAATCCATTATGTTGGAATTATTCTTGCATGATGGAGTATGCCGCTGATCGGCGGCGCGAAGGAGACGGATCATGACGGCGCTGGACAGCGTGACCATCGAGCAGCTCGACGGGGATGCGGCGCGGGCCGCGGTTCCGTCATTGGCGGAGATCCTGCGCGATTCCGTGGCGAACGGCGCTTCGGTCGGCTTCATGGACTGGAACACGTCAGCCGATTTCGAGGATTTCTGGGCCGGCATTGCGGCGGAGGTCGCCGCCGGGCGCATCCATCTGTTCGTCGCGCGCGACGGCCGCGTCATCGTCGGCACGGCCCAGCTTCACTTGATCGGCAAGCCGAACCAGCCGCATCGCGCCGAGATCGCCAAGGTGCTGGTGCATTCCCAGGCGCGCCGCCGCGGCATCGGTGAGGCGCTGATGCGCGCCGCGGAGGCCGCCGCGCTGGCGCTCGGGCGCGACCTCCTGGTGCTCGACACCGACGAAGCCGGCGCGGCGCGCCGACTCTACAATCGCCTGGGCTGGACCGAACTCGGCACCATCCCGCGCTATGCGCTGATGCCGGACGGGCGCGATTGCGGCTCGACCTTCTTCTACAAGCAGCTCGGCTGAGCGCGCCTCACTCGGCGTTGCGGAAATAGGGCTCGACCGTGCCCTTGAGCTTGACCGTCATCGGGTTGCCGTGGCGATCCTTGGCATTGCCGGCGGTGAGGCGGACCCAGCCCTCGCTGATGCAGTATTCCTCGACATTGGTCTTCTCGACGCCCTTGAAGCGGACGCCGATGTCCTTCGCCAGCAGTTCCTCGTTGTAGAACGGGCTGTTGGGGTTGGAGGACAGGCGGTCGGGAAGAGTGTCGGTCATGGCGCTGCTCGTCTGCGGAAGTGATTTGCCGGACAGGTAGCAGGCCAGGGCGCATTCGGCAAAAACCGAGGCGCTCTTCGCCATTGCGAGCAAAGCGAAGCAATCCAGGAGGGCTCGCTCTGCCGCTCTGGATTGCTTCGTCGCTACGCTCCTCGCAATGACGGAAGGAGCGCCTCAGCGTTCGGCGAAGGCCTTCTCGATGACGTAGTCGCCGGCCTCTCCGTGATTGCCTTCCTCGAGACCGCGCTCCTCGAAGATCTGCTTGAGGTCGACCAGCATCTGCGGGCTGCCGCAGAGCATGAAGCGGTCGCCGGCCGGATCGAACGGGCCCAGGCCAGTGTCGCTGAAGAGCTGGCCGGAGGTGATGAGGTCGGTGATCCGGCCGCGGTTGCGGAAGGGCTCGCGCGTCACGGTCGGGTAATAGATCAGCTGCTCGCGGATCATCTCGCCCAGGAACTCGTCGTTGGGCAGTTCCTTCTGGATGCGCTCGCCATAGGCAAGTTCCGAGACCTGGCGGCAGCCATGCACGAGCACGACCTTCTCGTAGCGCTCATAAGTCTCGGGATCGCGGATCAGCGACAGGAAGGGAGCCAGGCCCGTGCCGGTGCCGAGCAGGAACAGGCGCTTGCCGTCCTTGAGATTGTCGAGCACCAGCGTGCCCGTCGCCTTCTTGCCGATGATGATGGGATCGCCGACCTGCAGGTTCTGCAGGCGCGAGGTCAGCGGGCCGTCCGGCACCTTGATCGAGAAGAACTCGAGGTTCTCGTCGTAATTGGTGCTGGCGACGCTGTAGGCGCGCAGCAGCGGCTTCTCGCCGACCTTGAGACCGATCATCGTGAACTGGCCGTTCTTGAAGCGGAAGGTCGTGTCGCGGGTCGTCGTGAAGCTGAAGAGCGTATCGGTCCAGTGATGGACGGAGAGGACGCGCTCCTCGTAGAAATTGCTCATCTCGTCGATCCTCAGATAGTCTAGCGATTTAGCAGATTATCGGATGCAGGCCACCCAATATCACATTGCCGGACGTTCGGAAAGCAGGTCGATCTTGTCCGGTATTCCCTTCCAGTCGTCGGCATCGGCCGGCGGCTCGCTCTTCTGCGTGATGTTCGGCCAGAGCGGCGCCAGCCGGGCGTTTAAGGCGAGCCACTGCTCGGCACCGTCGGCGCTGTCGGCCACGATCGCCTCGGCCGGGCATTCCGGCTCGCAGACGCCGCAGTCGATGCATTCGTCCGGGTGGATGACGAGCATGTTCTCGCCTTCATAGAAGCAGTCGACCGGACAGACCTCGACGCAATCCATGTACTTGCAACGGATGCAGGCGCTGGTGACGGCGTAAGGCATGCGCGATCCTTGCTGCTTGACAGCCGGGTCCGGACGGGGCAGAAATTCATTCGTATACAAACAATATCTCGCATCCTCCGGCGCTTGTCAATCAGGCTCGTGGCGATGAGGATGGCGGCGGATTTCGGACAACGACGACAGGGCGGATACGATGGCTGAACAGCAGGCGACGACGGTCAGCAGCACCCACAAGCTGGTGGTGAAGAATATCGGCCTGATGCTCTCCGGCGACATCGAGCGCCCGATCCTGGAGGCCGACACGCTCGTCGCCATCGGCGGCCGGATCGCCGCGGTCGGCCGCTTCAAGGATCTCGACACGGACGGGGCCGACACCGTCATCGACGCCAATGGCACGGTGCTATCGCCCGGGCTGATCGACAGCCATGTCCACCCGGTCGCCGGTGACTGGACGCCGCGCCAGAACCAGCTCGGCTGGATCGATTCGACCATGCATGGCGGCGTCACCACCATGATCTCGGCCGGCGAGGTCCACACCCCCGGCCGGCCGAAGGACATTGTCGGCCTGAAGGCGATGGCGATCTATGCCCAGCGTGCCTTCACGGCCTTCCGCCCGGGCGGCGTCAAGGTCCATGCCGGTGCGCCGGTGATCGAGCCCGGCATGGTCGAGCAGGACTTCAAGGACCTGGCGGATGCCGGCGTGAAGCTGCTCGGCGAGGTCGGCCTCGGTGGCGTCAAGGACGGCGCCCGGGCGAAGGAAATGGTGGCCTGGGCCCGCAAATACGGGATCCAGTCGACCATCCACACCGGCGGCCCCTCGATCCCCGGCTCCGGGCTGATCGGCGCCGATGTCGTGCTCGAAGCCGATACCGATGTGGTCGGCCACATCAATGGCGGCCACACCGCCTTGCCGGACAAGGAGATCCGCTGCATCTGCGAGGGCTGCAAGCGCGGCCTGGAACTCGTCCATAACGGCAATGAGCGCGCCGCGCTCTACACGCTGCGCGTCGCCCGCGAGATGGGTGAATTGCAACGCGTCATCCTCGGCACCGACGGGCCGGCGGGGTCCGGCGTGCAGCCGCTCGGCATCGTCCGCATGGTCTCGATGCTGTCCTCGCTCGGCGATGTCCCGGCTGAGGTCGCGTTCTGCTTCGCCACCGGCAACACCGCCCGGATGCGCAGCCTCGATTGCGGCTTGATCGAGGTCGGCCGCGCCGCCGACTTCGTCTTCATGGACAAGGCCCAGCACTCGGCCGGCCGGAACTTCCTCGACTCGATCCAGCTCGGCGACCTGCCCGGCATCGGCATGATCGTGATCGACGGCATCGTCCGCAGCGGCATCAGCCGCAACACCCCGCCGGCGGAGAAGATCCCGTCTGTGGGGCACTGACCGGCCGTTCCCCGCGCCTTTCCCGTCATGGTCGGGCTTGTCCCGACCATCCACGCCTTCCTTCGTCGAGGGCTGTGTTCAAGACACGGATGCTCGCCACGAGGGCGAGCATGACGGTGGTCTGCTTCAGCGCTGAAATCCCGCTTGCAGCCCGCTCCGATTTGTCATTATTCTCATTCGTATACGAACGATCTCGGTGGCCGTGACGATCAGGACGATCAGGCGCGCCTCGCCCGGCACGGGCGAGCCATGAGGACGACGAGGCGTTTTTCGCTTCGCGTCAACGGCGCGAGCCATGAGGTTACGGGCGAACCCCAGACGCCGCTGCTGTTCTTCCTGCGCAACGATCTCTGCCTCAACAGCCCGAAATTCGGCTGCGGCCTCGGCGAATGCGGCGCCTGCACCGTGCTCATCGACGGCCAGGCGGCGCGCGCCTGCGCCCTGCCGGTCCGGCTGGCGGCGGATCGCGAGATCGTCACGCTCGAAGGCCTTGGCAGCGTCGATGCACCGCATCCGCTGCAACAGGCCTTCGTCGACGCGCAAGCCGCGCAATGCGGCTACTGCATCGCCGGCATGATAATGACGGCGAAGGCGTTCTTGGACGTCCAGCCCGACCCGAGCGAGGCCGAGGTGCGCGAGGCGCTGCGCCATAACCTTTGCCGCTGCGGCACCCATGTCGAGATCGTCAGGGCGGTGCTGCTCGCTGCCGAGCGCGGCCGGCAGGACGCGGCGGCGTCATGAGCGAGCCGCTCTCCCGCAAGACGCTTCTGAGGCGTGCCGGCGTGATCGGCGTGGTCGCGCCGCGCAAGGGGGCAACTGCCGACGCCGCGCCCGAGGACGGGCTCGACCTCCATGTCTGCCTCACGGCGGAGGGCCGCATCCTCGCCTTCAACGGCCATGTCGACCTCGGCACCGGCATCCGCACCGCGCTGGCCCAGATGGTGGCGGAGGAGCTCGATTTCCCCTTCGAGGCGGTCGAGATGGTGCTCGGCGACACCGCCGAGACGCCCGATCAGGGCGCGACCATCGCCAGCGAGACGATCCAGGTCACCTCGCTCGCGATCAGGATCGCGGCGACGCAGATCCGCGCGAGGCTGATCGCCCTTGCGGCCGCCGCCTTGTGCTGCGCCGAGGACGAGATCGCGCTCAGCGACGGCGTGATCTCGCGCAAGGGCGAGACGGCCCAAGCGATCGCGCTCGATACGCTGCTCGCCAATGAGCGCATCCTGCTGCCGCTGGCCGGGAGCGCTGAGTTCAAACAGGTCGACCAGCACAAGCTCGTCGGCCGTTCGGTCGCCCGCGTCGACATCCCCGCCAAGGTCACCGGCAGCTTCGCTTACGTCCACGATGTCCGCGTGCCCGGCATGCTGCATGGCCGGGTAGTGCGCCCGCCCTATGCCGGCATGGATGCCGGCGATTTCGTCGGCAGGAGCCTGATCGGCGTCGATCGCGCCTCGATCGCCGACGTGCCCGGTATCTGCGCTCTTGTGGTAGAGGGCGACTTCATCGGCATCGTCGCCGAGCGCGAGGAATGGGCGGCCGAAGCCGCGCTCAAACTCAGGACGCAATGGCGCGAGTTCACCCCGCCGGACCTCTCCGATCTCGGCCAGGCGCTGCGCACCCATCCCTCGACACCGAGGCTTCTCGCGGAGGAGGGCGACGTCGATACGGCGCTTGAGAACCTGGAGACGCGCCTCGACCGTACCTATGTCTGGCCCTATCACATGCACGGCTCGATCGGCCCGTCCTGCGCCGTCGCCGATGTGCGCGCGGACGGCATCACCGTCTGGACCGGCAGCCAGAATCCCTATCCGCTGCAGAACGACCTGGCGGTACTGACCGGCCTGCCGAAGGAGCGGATCGACGTCATCCGCTTCGAGGCCGCCGGCTGCTATGGCCGCAATTGTGCCGACGACGTCGTCGCCGACGCGGTGCTGCTCTCGCGTGCGGTCGGCGTGCCGGTGCGAGTCCAGCTCACCCGCGAGCAGGAGCATCTCTGGGAGCCGAAAGGTGCTGCCCAGCTGATCGACATCAAGGGTGGGCTCGGGCCGGGCGGCGCGCTGAAAGCCTACGACTTCCACACCTGGTACCCGTCGAACGCCGCGCCGACCCTGGCGCTGCTGCTGACCGGGCGCATCCCGAACCAGCCAGCGACGCTCCGGATGGGCGATCGCACGGCGGTGCCGTCCTACACCTACGAAAACATGCGGCTGACGGCCTATGACATGCCGCCGATCGTGCGGGCGTCCTGGCTGCGCGGCGTCTCGGCCATGCCGAACGTCTTCGCCCATGAGAGCTATATCGACGAGCTCGCGCACGAAGCCGGCGTCGACCCGGTAGAGTTCCGCCAGCGCCACATCAATGACGAGCGCGCCGCCGAGCTGACGCGGGCGACGGCAGAGCGCGCGAACTGGCAGTCGCATGTCGGCCCGCGCCTGGAGCAGGACGGCGACATCATGCGCGGGCGTGGCTTCGCCCAGGCGCGCTATGTCCATGGCAGCTGGCCGGGTGTCGGCGCCGCCTGGGCCGCCTGGGTCGCCGATGTCGCGGTCAATCGGACGACCGGCGAAGTCACCGTCTCCCGCGTCACCGTCGGCCAGGACACCGGCATGATGGTCAACCCCGCCGGGGTGACGCACCAGATCCATGGCAACGTCCTGCAATCGACCAGCCGGGTGCTGCGCGAGGAGGTGACGTTCTCGCAGACCACCGCCGTCGCCAGCCGCGACTGGGGCTCCTATCCGGTGCTGACCTTCCCGGAACTGCCCGCGATCGACGTCATGCTGATGGACCGGCAGCATCTGCCGCCGATGGGCGCCGGCGAGTCGGCCTCCGTCCCGAGCGCGGCCGCGATCGTCAACGCCGTCTATGATGCGACCGGGGTGCGCTTCCGCGAATTGCCGCTGACGCCCGAGCGCGTGCTCGCCGGCCTCAACGGCGCCCCGCTGCTGAAGGGGCCGAAGCCCGAGCCGAGCAAACGCCTGCCCTGGTGGAGCAAGCTCGGCGCTGCCGTAGCGGGCGCCGCGACCTTCGCCGCGGTCTCGCTCGCCGTCGCGCCCTCGATCGCGCCGATCGCCCGGCCGGACCCGTCGACCTGGTCGGCGGCGACGATCGAGCGCGGTCGCCAGCTCGCGGCGCTCGGCGCCTGCGCGACCTGCCATACGGCTAAGGACGGCGTGCCCTATGCCGGCGGGCTCGCTCTGCCGACGCCGTTCGGCACGGTGATGACCACCAACATCACGCCGGACGTAGAGACCGGCATCGGCAGCTGGTCCTATGCCGCCTTCGAGCGGGCGATGCGCGCCGGCCTGCACCGCGACGGCCGCCAGCTCTACCCGGCCTTCCCCTATCCGAGCTTCGCCAAGGCGAGTGAGGCCGATCTGCAGGCGCTCTATGCCTTCCTGATGTCGCAGCCGGCGGTACGGCAGGAGAACGAGCCGAGCCGGCTGACTTTCCCATTCAACCTGCGCCCGCTGCTGGCCGGCTGGAACCTGCTGTTCAACCGTGGCGGCGAGCTGAAGCCCGATCCCGCCCGCTCGGCCGAGTGGAATCGCGGGCGCCATCTCGTCGACGGGCTCGGCCATTGCGGCGCCTGCCACACGCCGCGCAACGCACTCGGCGCCGAGAAGGCCGGCAGCGCCTATCTCGCTGGCGGCGAGGTGGAAGGCTGGACGGCGCCGGCGCTGACGAAACTCTCGGCCGGCCCGATTCCCTGGAGCGAGGCTGAACTCTACGCCTATCTCAAGACCGGGACCGCGCAGCATCACGGCGCAGCTTCCGGGCCGATGGCGCCGGTGATCGCCGAGCTGAAAGAGCTGCCCGACGCCGATATCCGGGCGATGGCGACCTATCTGGCTTCACTGAGCGAGCCTCTCCCTGCGGCCGAAGCCGAAGCGCTGGTAGCCCGTGTCGGCGAGCAGACGGCGCGGGCGACAAACCCTGCTACCTCCCCGGTCGCGCGCCTCTATGAGGGCGCCTGCGCCGCCTGCCACGAGACCGGCCGCGCCGCGCCGCTGCTCAATGCCGGCCCGATGCTGGGCGTCTCGTCCAAGCTCCATGCCGCGACGCCGGCCAACCTGGTCAACATGCTGCTCGAAGGCGGCCAGCACGGCATCGGCTCGATGCCGTCCTTCGCGACTGCGCTCGACGATCGCCAGATCGCGGATCTCGCAGCCTATCTGCGCGGCCGCTTCGCGCCGGAGAAACCGGCCTGGAGCGGCATCGAGGATGCGATCGCGAAGGGGCGTAAGTCAGCGCACTGAGCGCCGGACTGCAACGAAAAGCCCCTCTCCTGCGAGGAGAGGGGTTCGAATTGTCGCCAGAAGGTCTGCCTGGGCTCGCCGCTCACTTGGCCGCGAGCAGGTCCTTGACCTGGAGCAGCACCAGCTCGTTGTCATCCGCCTTCTTCGGATCGCGCGACGAGGAGAACGGCAGGTTGTTGTCGTTTCCGACGACGATGATGCCGCCCGCGAGATCGACAACGTCGACGTTCTCGATGGTGAAGAACGGGAAGGGCAGCACGCCGTCGATCGCACCCTGCTTCGCCTTCTTGTCGGGGTCGGCGATCTTCATCAGGTCGATATAGCCGATCTTGCGTACGGGCTTGCCGACATTGGCGTCGGTCATCTCGATCTTGATGATGCGCTTGAACCTGGCGAGGTCGTGGAAGCAGTCCGGGCCCTTCTGACTGGGCGCGCAGGCGCGGTCGGCGGTGCCTTCACCATTGTCGCGCTCAATGATCAGCGCTGTGGTGCTGTCGATCATGTTGAAGTCGCCGATGGCGAGGCCCTTCTGCTCGAGCGGGAAGAACCAGGAGCGGCCGGTCCACTTCTCGTTCTGCACGTCGAATTCGAGGATGCGCAGCACTTCCTTGCCGTCGACCTCCTCGTTGCCCTTGGTCTGCGCATTCCAGAGCGGGCCTTCCAGCAGCGGGTAGAGGAAGCGGCCGTCCGGCGACTGCGCCATGCCCTCATAGCCTTTGGAGCGGCGGACGTTGAACTCGACGGGCAGGTTCGGCGCGCCCGGCGTGGTCACGGCGTAATGGTCGGGCGAACGGGCCGGCTTGCCGTCGACGGTGGTCTCGAACACGGCCTCGACCTTGCCGGTGGCGTCGACGCGGATCAGATAGGGGCCGAACTCGTCGCCGATCCAGAACTTGCCGCCGATCGGCTGGATCGACTCGGGATCGAAATCGGCGCCGGTCAGGTAGCGCTTCTCGGTGCCTTCATGGACGATGCGGAACGGCACCTTCTTGTCGGGGTCGTGCAGGAAGGTGGTCGACAGGCGCTCGATCTTGCCGCCCTCGAAATCGGCCTTGAGCTTATGGAAGAACAGCATCGCGTCCGGCGAGTTCGCCTTGGCGCCGAAGCCGTTGTCGGTCAGCACCAGGAACTCGCCATTGCCCAGCGAGCGGATGCCGGAGAAGCCCTGCACCGGCTGGCCGGCGAAGGGGGTGGAGAGCCCGGTCGGGCGGCCGCCCGAGGTGCCCATCACCGTGCCGACCTGCTCGATCCGCTTGCCCGGCGTTGTGAACTTGCCGGAGACCTTGAGGTCGCCCGGGGCATCGGCCGGGGCCGGGATGATGGTGTTGGCCGGCAGCAAGGCATGGCCGACCAGCTTGGCCGGAAATTCCTTTGGCGCATCCTGTGCGCCGGCGAGCATGGTCGAGGAGAGCAGGAGGGCGGCGGCGAGGCGCAGGCGCATGGCGTGAAGCTCCGGTATCGGGAAAAGCGGGACGGCCCCGCTTCGCGTCCGGAGTTTGCAGACGCGCGACAGCGCCGTGACGCTCGCGTGACGGGGCGCCTGAACGAAATCGTCGCTTCGGCGTTTCGCAAGCAACGAGGGGGAGCTGCAACGTGACCACGGCATACAAGGCTGGCACCGACGTGACCTGGCGCTGGGGCGCGCACACCGCCAGGGGCCGCATCGAGCAGGTCTTCACCGAACCGGTGGCCCGCACGATCAAGGGCACCGAGGTCCGCCGCAACGCCTCGCCGGAGAACCCGGCCTATCTCGTGACGCAGCCGCGCGGCGGCTACGCGTTGAAATCACACAGCGAACTCGAGAAGGACGGCTGAACATCTGCCGGCGGCCGGGGTCGCATCGCTTGGCGGCGTTCACGCGACCAAGCGACCGTCAGCCGGTCGCGAGGAAGCGGCGCACGAAGCTTCCTCCTCCGTCCATGGTCGAGGCCTCGCCGACGCGCGCGAGCGATATCAGGATCGCCGCGATGGTCCCGCGGACCTTGAGCCCCTGCCGGAAGCGCTGCGCGATCGCGGCGGCGTCGAGCGGCATGGTC
This sequence comes from Allobosea sp. CCNWLY174, assembly GCF_037120455.1. Classification (NCBI taxonomy): domain Bacteria; kingdom Pseudomonadati; phylum Pseudomonadota; class Alphaproteobacteria; order Hyphomicrobiales; family Alloboseaceae; genus Allobosea; species Allobosea sp. CCNWLY174. The sequence continues at coordinate 96,952 of NZ_JBBBBQ010000006.1, forward strand.
GCGGTCGCCAGCACGGCCAGGACGGCCGCCACCCGCTCGACCGGCTGGGTCGGGAAGACCGGCTTGGCGCTGCGGGGCGCCGGCAACGACAGCAACTCGGCCACCTCGATCTGCTCGTCGACCGCAGCCTCCCGCCCGAAGCGCGGGCGCTGATAGTCAGGTCGTAGCCAGCGCGTCGTTCCGCGTTCCTCCTCGCGGCCCCGGTCCCGGTTGAGCGCGACCAGCATCGCCAGGATCGTCTCGTCCTCGGCGTCCGCCGGCAGCCCGTAAGCGGAAGCGACCGCCGCGTCGATCGCCTCGTGATGCTCGTTCAGGATCAGCACCAGCCCGCGATCGCGGATATCGGCCTCGGTGCTGGAGAGCGGCCTGCCGGCGAGGATCGCCTCGCGGACATTGTAGAGCCCGGTCAGCGTCAGGTTCGGGTGCCGCTCCAGCACGTCCTTGCGAAGCGCGTCTAGCGCCTCGGCCGATGCGCGGATCACCTGCTTCTGCGCCTCGGCGATCTCGGGGAACGGGAAGGGATCGAAGCAAAGCGATTTGGAATAACGCGGATCGTTGGTGAATGGCGGATACGCTCATTGCTTCCGAGTCTGCGCGTCATCAAGCGGGCCGCTTGGCCGGAAATAGCTGCGTGCAATCTTATTTCAATCCTGTCGACTTCATGAAATTTATTGCAAATCTAAACTGGAGATTGAATTATCCATGTGTTGGCCGCCTTGGGTGATTCGGGGGGGCTGCATACGGAGTACATGGCAAACACAGACATGTGGGGGGGCACATGGCGTCTGTAAGTCGACGAGCTCCTACTCAAACTACGGCGAGCCACAGAGAAGACCCGTCCTTGGTCGCAATCAGGACGTGGAGAATGCTTAACCGCAATTACCTCTTGCTTGCTGATGCGGAGTTAGCTGCTGGCCGCGTTGACGAAAGCCGCGCTCGAGATGCTGCGTTCGATGCCAGCGAAGCTGCCGGAAACTATGCGATTTTGGTGGTGCCACGTACATGGGAAGGCGTTCATGCTTTACTTGACATGATGCTCGATGATTTTATGCATGATGATGCTGAAAGACTAGAAACGGGCATAAAAACTGTAGCAACCGCCATTCGAATGCTCACTCCGAAAAAGGGCTGAAATCAGAGTAGGATAGCGACGCGCGCGGCGTGTAATGCGCGCCCAGCCTGGCCCGCTCGGCCGGCTCCAGCGCCTGTTCGAGCAAGGTTCCGAAGATGGCGGGATCGACCAGGCTCCAGTCATGCTCGGCGGCCGCGAGAAGCTCGGCGATGCCGTCCCGGCCCAGCGCGAACACTTGCGGCTCGGCGAACATGCGGCCGTTGAAGCGCTTCAGCTCGGCGCGGACGGCGGAGGAGTAGCGGCCGAGATCCATGGCGCGCCAGAGATCCTCCCCCAGCGGCTTGAAGCTCTTCGGCGCCTCCAGGCACTCGCGCAGCAGCCGCTTGAAGCTGTCGGCCGGGATCAGGCGGACATCCTCGGCGAACATGGTGAAGACGCAGCGCATCAGGAACAGCGCGACGTCTTCCGGATCGTGACGGCGCTCCAGCGCCTTGGAGACCAAAGCGAGGCGCTGGGCGATCTGGCGCGTCGCCAGGGCGGCCTGGCGGGACGGATCGAGCGAGACGGGATCGCTCCAGATGCGCGCGATCCCGGCCCGGATGGCGGGATCGCGCAGGTCCTCGAGATAGACCCGGAAGCGGTGCCGGTCCGGGAACTGGGCGTAGTTCTTCCCCTGCCCGGAGAAGTCCGCGTAGAACTCGAAACAGTGGCCGACATCGCAGAGGATGACGAAGGGCGGCCAGCCATGCGAGGCGGGCAAGGCGCGGCAATATTGCTCCGCCTGGCGCTTGGCGTTCAGCATCATCACGTCGAGGCCGCGATCGGCGCCGCGGCGCCCTCGCGGCGCGCCGGCCGGCTCGTCGTCGGTATCGCCGGCGGGCAGGATTTCCTTGGGCTGGCCCCTCAGCCGACTCTGCTTGGCCTCCATAACGAAGCAGCGCTTCCGATAGAGGTCGATCCGTCCAGTCGTTCCTGAGCCGTCCGGTCCTGACAGCCTCACCGGGTATTCGAAGCGGTAAGCCACCGCCTCGACGTCGCTGGTCGGCGGCTGCGGGCGCTCCATCCGCAGCAGCTCGCAGAACTCGCCGATGAAGGACGGGAATGACGCCCGTTCCGCGCCTTCCGACATGCGCCAGCGCGCGATGAAGGCTTCGACCTCCGTCGCACCGGGCGCGCACCCATCCCCGACCATCTTCACTTCTTCCGAGTGTAATTTATAGTTAAAGCAAGCTAAGGTTGCATCTTCCTTCCTGTCAACTCCTGTCACCAACACGTCGCCTTGCGCGCTGCACCCCCTCGCATCCGCCGCAAATCGCTCCCATATTGCGCTCATGCCAAAGAGCACCGATACGACCGCCGCCAAGCCCGAAGTCGCGACCAGGCCGGCTGCGAAGAAATCCGCTGCGACCCGCACGCCCAATTCCAAGGCGAGCAAGCCCGAGCTCAAGCCGCTGGACGGCTATCTCGCCGACCTGCTCAACCCGGCGATCAACCGCGGCAAGGCGGTGCCGGGCGGCGCGGCCGGCTTCAGCGATGCGCCGCAGGCCGGCTATGAGGCGCGGCCGGGCGATGCCGGCGAGGCGAAGCCGCGCAAGCTTTCGAAGAAGGCGGATTCGGCCTTCGATGCCGACAGCGACAGCGCGGCCTCGCTGACGGCGAAATCGCTGCAGGCGCTGCTCGAGACCGGCAGCCCCTTCATCTCCCCCGGTAAGCCCTGGACGCCGCACCGGCCGGAGCGCCCCGAGAAATCGGAAGGCGGCATCCGCTTCAGGATGAAGTCGGATTTCGAGCCGGCCGGCGACCAGCCGACCGCGATCGCCGATCTCGTCGACGGCGTCCGCCGGCAGGAGCGCGACCAGGTGCTGCTCGGCGTCACCGGCTCGGGCAAGACCTTCACCATGGCCAAGGTGATCGAGGAGACGCAGCGCCCGGCGCTCATCCTCGCCCCTAACAAGACACTGGCCGCGCAATTGTACGGGGAATTCAAGAGCTTCTTCCCCGACAACGCGGTCGAGTACTTCGTCTCCTATTACGACTATTACCAGCCGGAGGCCTACGTCCCGCGCTCGGACACCTATATCGAGAAGGAATCCTCGATCAACGAGCAGATCGACCGCATGCGCCATTCGGCGACGCGCTCGCTGCTGGAGCGCGACGACGTCATCATCGTCGCCTCCGTCTCCTGCATCTACGGTATCGGTTCGGTCGAGACCTATACGGCGATGACCTTCTCGCTGAAGCTCGGCGAGCGCATCGAGCAGCGCCAGCTGATCGCCGACCTCGTCGCGCTGCAGTACAAGCGCACCCAGCACGATTTTTCGCGTGGCTCCTTCCGGGTCCGCGGCGACACGGTCGAGCTCTTCCCGGCCCACTATGAGGACCGGGCCTGGCGCATCGGCCTGTTCGGCGACGAGGTCGAATCGATCTCCGAGTTCGACCCGCTCACCGGCCAGAAGACCGGCGAGCTCGAATTCATCAAGGTCTACGGCAATTCGCACTACACCACGCCGCGCCCGACGCTGAACCAGGCGGTCAAGTCGATCAAGGAGGAGCTCAAGGGCCGGCTCGACGAGCTCAACCGCATGGGCCGCTATCTCGAGGCGCAGCGGCTCGACCAGCGCTGTACCTTCGACATCGAGATGATCGAGGCGACCGGCTCCTGCAACGGCATCGAGAACTATTCGCGCTATCTCACCGGCCGCAAGCCGGGCGAGCCGCCGCCGACCCTGTTCGAGTACCTGCCCGACAACGCCCTCGTCTTCACCGACGAAAGCCACGTCACGGTGCCGCAGATCGGCGCCATGTACAAAGGCGACTTCCGCCGCAAGGCGACGCTCGCCGAATACGGCTTCCGCCTGCCCTCCTGCATGGACAACCGGCCGCTGCGCTTCGAGGAGTGGGATGCGATGCGCCCGTCCTCGATCCATGTCTCGGCCACGCCCGGCGGCTGGGAGATGGACCAGACCGGCGGCGTCTTCACCGAGCAGGTCATCCGCCCGACCGGGCTGATCGACCCGCCGGTCGAGATCCGTCCGGCCAAGCACCAGGTCGCCGACCTCCTCGACGAGGTCAAGGAGGTCACCGAGAAGGGCTACCGCACCCTCGTCACCGTGCTGACCAAGCGCATGGCCGAGGACCTGACCGAATACCTGCACGAGAACGGGGTGCGCGTGCGCTACATGCACTCCGACATCGACACGATCGAGCGCATCGAAATCCTGCGCGACCTGCGCCTCGGCGCCTTCGACGTGCTGGTCGGCATCAACCTGCTGCGCGAGGGCCTCGACATCCCCGAATGCGGCTTCGTCGCCATCCTCGACGCCGACAAGGAGGGCTTCCTGCGCTCCGAGACCTCGCTGATCCAGACCATCGGCCGCGCCGCCCGCAATGTCGACGGCAAGGTCGTGCTCTATGCCGACCACGTCACCGGCTCGATGGAGCGGGCGATGGCCGAGACCAATCGCCGGCGCGAGAAGCAGGAGGCCTACAACGCCGCCCACGGCATCACGCCGCAGACGATCAAGCGCGCCATCGGCGACATCCTCGGCTCGGTCTATGAGCGCGACCATGTCACCGTCGACAAGGGCCTGGTCGAGGGGCCGGTCGCCGGCCACAACCTCAAGGCCGCGATCGCCGATCTCGAGAAGCGCATGCGCGAGGCCGCGGCCGACCTCGAATTCGAGACCGCGGCGCGCCTGCGCGACGAGATCAAGCGCCTGCAGGCCACCGAGCTCGCCATCGCCGACGACCCGCTCGCCCGCCAGAGCGATGTCGAGGGCAGCGCCGGCAAGTACCAGGGCGAGCGCAGCTATGGCGCGAGTGCCAACCTGCCGACGCGAGCCCGCAAGCCGACCGACGCCGATATGGGCCCGCACAACTGGGGCGGCGGCGAGGGGCGGCCGAAGGCGAGCGTGGCGCGGCCGCGCAAGCCGACCCTCGATGAGATGGGCCCGGTGCCGGAGGCACGGCCGAAAGGGGCGGGAGAGAGAAGAAGGCGGGGGAAGGGGGGGTGAAGTAGCTCCAGTTTATCGGCGAGATCGCACGTTTTGCTTCCGTATGTTGTTGAGAGTGGAGGGTGGAAGACCCTCTCGTCGAAAATTTCGCGTATGTACGCTTCTAAGAATTGCGAAGCATGCCAGATTAAGCAATCTGAGAAGGATTAAATACGGAGGCGACGAGTGAGAGACGAGCTTCGAGTGCTCCATGCAGCAATAGAGAGCAGGCAGCTGCCAGCGGGATTTTCTGATTTATTTTCTGATCTGTGGAATTGCGATGAGAGACGTTTTCACGTTCAGGAAACATATATTCTCGATTATAAAGAAACAATTCCTGAAAAATGGACCGATTCGTACGGTGCTTCGATTCTTAGGTTGGCTCTAGCCTTCCATAATTCTTATGGTGGGATTGCTGTTTTCGGTGTCAAAGACCGATCTCTAACGGTGTCAGGCGTTTCGGAAGAATTTGACATTGAGTCATTCAATCGAGCGATAACGGATTTTACAGGATCCGATGTTGAGTGTGTCGCAAAGAGTTTCTCTGTTGATGTCGATTCAGAACGAAAAAAGATCATAGCTCTGTTGGTTCCTCGGAGAGGATTCGTTGAACCTGTTAAGCTAAATAGAGACCTTGCGGGGTATAAGAGTGGAAGGATTTGGGTTCGTGATCGACATGAAGTTGTCGAGCCATCAGCTCGACACCTGCCGATAATCTATTCAGACCGAAGTTCTCTACCGGCAGATGTCGGTATGAATTTTCCTATTCATCGGTCGTTTCCACCTTCTCCAGCGACCGTAAAGGAGTTTGTGAATCGACCGGATTTGCTGAAAGCTCTGTGGTCGTGGTTTGTTTTGGGCGATCAGCCTCGGATATATCTTCACGGACCCGGAGGGTCTGGAAAAAGTACTCTGGCATTCGAATTTGCGAGGCTTTTAGTCGAGCATGGGGCTTCAGTTCGATCAAAGAATGGTGATAGATTAGATTATGCCATCTATATTTCGGGAAAAGAGACAGAGCTAAATATTCAGACAGGAAAACAGCAAGCATTCCAGCTTAGACAGTTTTCAAATGCATCAGAACAATTTTCTCAAATTTTGTTTCATTCTGGAATGGTAAGTCTTGGCAAGAATTTTCAGGAAATGGATTATGATTCACTGACGTCCGAATTGTTTGACAATTATTCTGGTTTAATTGTGATCGATGACATCGATGCTCTAAGTAGGCAAAAAATTGACACGGGTGAAGAGTCTCTCTTTATGAAGACTGTTCTCGCGAAGAAGCGCACACGCATTTTGTATACGTTGAGATTCCCTCCTGCCCATGCCTTAAACTCTGCACTGCCTGTTCCCGGGTTGGATGTTGAGACAGAATTTTTTGATTTCTTGGATATATGTTGTAAGCAGTTCGGATCTGCTCCGCCACCAGCGGAAAAAATACCATTGCTCCAAGAGGCTACTAGCAGGCTTCCGCTTTTAATTGAAACAATTATTTGGTTAAAACAATACTGCGGAAATTATACCGAAGCTATCGCTAATTTTAAGGCAAAGGGCGGTGATGAGTCGAGAAGGTATTTGTATCAGAGAGAGTATGATAGGCTCGACTCTTCTGGTAAATCACGCCAATTATTGGCTGGTTTGTTTTTACTAGAGCAGCCTGTTAGTTTCTCAACTCTTTCAGGTTTGTTTCAATTTTCTAAAGAGCAACTAAGAGACGCATTAACAGAGTGTAGTGGCGTTTTCTTGTCGACTTTGGAAGGCGAGGGTGGAGAGACGCTCTACCAATTGACGCCTCCATGTATCCCCTTTGTATCGATCGTATCTGAGCAGCTATCATATTTTAATGGCTTGCGTACGCGAGTTGATCATTTTAAATCCCAAGGGACAAAAACAACACCCGAAGAAGCTGCTGTGATCAGCAGTATGAGCGTTCTAATTCGGCAAAGAAAATTTATCCAAATAGCCCAGATTGGTGAAGGGCGTTCTCAAAGTGATCCAGTTCTACTAAATCCGCGTGTGCAGTCATTACTGGGTCAGGCCTATTCCGAATTGGGGCCGGATTATAGAGAGAAAGCCCGCGAATGTTTTAGACATGCGGAAGGGTTGGCATACCGCGATGGATATATGATGCGACGCTGGTATAATATGGAGTTGGCTTCTGGCTATGGAGTAGCCGAAGCGGAACGAATTTGTAACGTCATGATAAATGACGAAAGATTTGAACCAAGGATTAAGAGTGAATTTTGGAGTAAACTTGGTGCTTGCTATCTTAATAGGGCGACTGCGATATCTCTAGTTAACAAAGATAAGATGCTTGAGCATCTACGGACATCTATCTGTGCTTATCTAGAAGGACTTCGATTAGGGCGCAAGGGAAAAGATTTCGATGCAAGTGATAATCTAAATTGGCTTGAGCGGCCACTTGCAAAATTAATTGGCTCAATGGGTCCAAATGTAGAGCAGGTTTTCTTAATTTTCGAACAAATGTCTGAACGCAGAAATGACATCGATCGTGATGGTGCTGAGTTAATATTCATGTATCTAACACGTTTGCAGCAGAGGCCGGATTCGAAGATGAAGAGCTATATAGTTGGCTTGTGCTCACGAACTTCATCAAAGATAAAAAAATCAATCAGAAAGATCGATGAAATGCCGGGATTTACGTTCGTATTGCAGGCTCTCGCTGCTTTTCAAATAGAAATAGGTGATGCCTAGCGACAGGGTAGAGGGCGATTTTATCCCCGCCCTCCGAACCTCCCGTATGATGCCGCGCATCCCATCCCCGAGGGGCGGCCGACCGGAGGCATGTCGTTTGGCGGGATGGGTGCGGCGCCTGCGGGCGAGGGTTGCGCCTCGCTCCCGGGAGGCTTCGGGAACCGACCTGGAGGCACTACGACCTCTGCGCGAGGAGCTCGCTAGACCGCGCCGGCTTCTGAAGCCGGCGCGACAGAAGCGCGGCCCGGAGCTTTCAAATCGCCGCCAAGCGGAGCGCCACGGGGCGTGCGGATGGTGGCTCAATCCATCCGCGCCGCTTCCGTAGCTCACGGAAGCGGATACCAAACCAGCGCCTCGCGGCGCTCCGCTGCCCCTCACATGCGACAACGCCCGCAGGCTGAGCCTGCGGGCGGGGAAAAGCTTGGGCGCGAACCCTTTTCCCCTCGGGGGAGAAGGTGGCAGCGTGGAGCGCTGACGGATGAGGGAAGTCCAGCCCGACGCTCAGCGCTCACCCGGTCGTCCCGCCCTCATCCCCTGCCGGACCTTCTCCCCGAGGGGAGAAGGAGGCTAATGAATTCCGCGCCCTTCGCCCTGGGGGACAGGGAGGCGAAGGGCGCGGCGACCGCTCAGAAGCGGTCGTAACGGTCGTGATGGCGGCGGCCATGGGCCGGGGCCCAAGGCGGCGGACCGCCGCGGCGGTGGCCGTAGCCGTAGCCGCGGTCATAGCCGCGATGGTGGCGGCCATAGCGCTGCTGGCGTTCCATATTGCGCTGGATCTCCCACATCCGGTGCTCGCGGTTGTGCCGGACATAGGTCGCCTCGACCTTGTCGAGCGCCGCAGCGCCGCTGAAGGTTTCGCTGGCGGCGGCCGGGGTCACGGCGGCGCCGAGTGCAATCGCCGCGGCGATGAGAAGGTGTCGCATGGGGCATCTCCTTTGGTTGCCGCGATAAAAGCGGGTCTGTCCAGAACTCCGCGTGAACGGAATAGTTCGCTGGCGTTCATCTTCGCCCGGTTTCCGCCGCGGGCCTGCGAGGCTATGATGCCGGCATGCCCCTGCCGCCCGACTTCGTCCACGCCTCGCGCGACCTCGAACGCTTTCTGCTCGATGCCCGCGAGACGCTGGGCCACGCGACCACCCATCAGACCTGGTACTCGGTGCTCGGCGTCTTCGTCACCTTCCGGGCGCGCCTGTCGGTACCGCAGGCGGTCGCTTTCGCGCAGGCGCTGCCGCCGCTCCTCGGCGCGATGTTCCTCTACGAGTGGGACCCGGCGCAGGAGCCGCTGGCCTTCGCACCGCGGGCGGAACTGGCGCGCGAGGCGATGGGATTTCGCATCGAACACAGCTTTCTGCCGGAGAGCGCGATCGAGGATGTCGCCGCCGCGCTCTGGCGGCATGTCGATCGGCGCGCCTTCGCGCGCATACTCGACACCTTGCCGCCGGAAGCGTGGGCGTTCTGGGCTTTGCCTGCTGAAACCTGAAGGTCAGGCGTTCGGCCCGCCCTCGATCTCGCTCGCCCAGGCGAGCGCTGCATCGAACTCGCCCGGTTTGAAGCTCCTGACCTCGACGAAGGGCACGAGCGGGCCGGCGATGGCGACCAGCGTCTCGATCCAGCCCTTGTCGGTGACCACGGCCTCGCGCGGGAAGCGCCGGAGCTGCGTCAGCTTGCCGAAGCCGTAGCGCGCATCCTTGAGGCCGGCGCGAAAGGTCATGTCCTCGAAGCCGGTGAGATCGGCGAGGATGCCTAGTTTTTCGTGGCGTTCGAGCTTGCTCTCGATTTCGGCGATCAGCCTGTCGAAATCCGGCTCCGACAGCGTCCCCGTGATGCGAAAGGCCGCGACATGGTCGGCGGCGGGAAGGATGTCGAGCATGGGCGCCTCCTGGTCTGCACCGGAAACAACGCAGGCCTGCGGGCGAAGTTCGCAGGCGAACCATCGCCGGGCCGCGGCGTTGGCAATGCGAGGGGGCTCGACGCACGCAAAGGAGACGATGATGGCCAATGCAGGCGGGAAGCTCGGTCCGAGCATCAAGGGCAAGGGCGATGGCACCGGCGCGACGAGCACGCGGCCGGTCTCGCTTCAGGATCACAAGGTGCTCTCCAATCGCGACAAGACGCAGCTCAACCGCGGCCGCGGCCTCGACGGCAAATGGATCGAGAACGAGCAGGTCTACGAGACGCAAGCGAACAAGCGCTCTCAGGATGGGTAAGCCCTATTTCAGCGCGATGATCAGCATCAGGAAGACGAGGATGATCAGGACCTGCTTCAGGCTCCAGTTGATCCGCCGCAGCTGTTCGGCGACCGGGTCTTCCGGCTCCTCCGCTTCCTGATCGGGCTGCCCGGACGCAACAAAGGCCGGGTCGCCAGGCGGGTCCAGCGGGCGCCAGCTGATGCTGTGCACCCGGCCATGCGCCTGGCGTGTGCGGCCATCGGCCTCCGGCGCGAGATGGAAGACCGGTGGCTCTTCGTCCGCAGTGCCATCGCGCAGCCAGAGATTGGTCGTCGCGGCGAAGGAGAGATGACCGGCGCGTCCGTCAATGAGGTCCTGCCGCAGCGCTGCGAATAGGGGTTGCGGCAGGAAGAGTTCGGCGGCGAGCCGGTCGTCGAGATCGCCCTGTGCCCCGGCGGGCAGGCTGAGCCGCAGCAGCGGCGCGCTCTGCCCGGGGAAGGAGCGGATTGTCAGGGACAGGTCCTGCGCCGGTTCCGGCTGGTCGATCCGGGCGATCCGCGCGCGATCCGGCCGGGCATGGCCCTCGATTCGGGCGGCATCATGCAGCACGCCGTCGCGCCAGTCGTGCCCGGAGACCGCGACGAGCCCGTCGGCCGTGAAGGCGAGCGGCCTGCCGACGTCCTGGACGAAGGTGCTGCCCGCCACCGTCATCCGGCCGTCCGCGCTGCTGGCGCTGTCCGTCCTGTCGTTCATCCCATCCCCACGTTGAGTCGGAGCGGACGATAGCAGGTCGGGCCCGCGACGCCAGAATGGCATGTTGTTCTACGTCAAGGGAGGAATGGGCTGCGCCGGAAAAGAAAATTTCCTTCTCTTGCCGTTCGACGAAAGGCTCTTCCTGATCGGTGCGTACCTTTAAAAGAACGTTTGGATTGACATGCAGAACGGCATTTCCTAGATTGCGGATGTCGTCGGGTCACCGATGGCCGCGGAGATTTGAGCGAGCAGCTTGCGCCGCGTCACCAAACGCTAAAGCGCCACGACGTGGTCGTGGGCTCCCCAGCTTGAGGAGATGAACATGACCGGCTCCGTTCTCCGCCCTGTCGAACCGATCGTCCGTTCGATGATGTGTTGTTGTCGTCGCTGATCCAGCGCTGACGCCGTTCCGCGGCATCAATCCAGACATCACCGTACTACAGGGCGCCGTAACGCGGCGAAGGTCATCATGTCGTTCCAGTCCCAGGTCATTCCCAGCCCGCCGGCTCGTCAGGCTTATGTCATCGAGATCGGCGAAACCCAGGCGGGTCTCGTCGCCCGCGGCGCCGATGAGCGCTTCTTCACCTTCATCTCGGCATCGGCCGCCTTCGACCGGCTCGAAGGCCAGCGCTTCGCCACGCCGGTTGCGGCCGAACTGGCTGCGCGCCAGCTCGTCCGTTCGCGTCCCGGCCTGCGCTTGGCGGCCTGAGGAGCACCTCGGTGACGCTGTTCGAGACACTGCGCGCGGCATTCGCCGCCTGGTTCGAGCGGGCCGTGCCGGCCGAACCAAGCGAGCCGCGCTGGCTGGAGCGGCCTGTGGCCGAGCTCGGCGCCGAGGAGCGCCGCCGCTCGATCCGCGAGGTCACGCTCGAGCAATTGGGCATTGCGCACTGGTCGTGCCACACGCATTTCTGAGGTCATGATGAACGCCCCCGTGAAGCCCGGCGCCTTTCGCGTCGAGGCCCTGCTTCCGACGCCACCGGCCGATGCGATCATTCGCTTCGAGGCCGTCGGCAAGACTTATCCCAGCCGCGACAGCCAGGAGCCGGTGACGGCGCTCGCCGGCATCGACCTCGTCGTGCCGCGCGGCAGCATCGTCGGCGTGATCGGCCGCTCCGGCGCCGGCAAGTCGACGCTGATCCGCCTGGTCAACGGGCTGGAACGTGCCACCTCGGGCCGTATCCTGATCGAGGGCGAGGACGTCACCAATCTGACCGAGGCCGGCTGGCGCGAGCGCCGACGCGCCACCGGCATGATCTTCCAGCATTTCAACCTGCTGTCGTCGCGCACGGTGTTCGACAATGTCGCGCTGCCGCTGGAGATCGCCGGCGTGCCGCGGGCGAAGATCGTGGCGCAGGTCAGCCGCCTGCTGGACCTGGTCGGGCTCGCCGACAAGCGCGAGCGCTATCCGGCCGAACTCTCCGGCGGCCAGAAGCAGCGGGTCGGCATTGCCCGGGCGCTCGCTACTGAGCCGAAGGTGCTGCTCTGCGACGAGGCGACCTCGGCGCTCGATCCCGAAACCACCCGGGCGATCCTGGCCCTGCTGAAGCAGGTCAATCGCGAGCTCGGCATCACCATCCTTTTGATCACCCACGAGATTCCGGTGATCAAGGAGATCTGCGACCGCGTCGCGGTGATTGAGGGCGGCCGCATCGTCGAGGAGGGCGAGACCTTCGAGGTGATGACCAAGCCGCGCCATCCGACCACGGCGAGCTTCGTCGAGGCGGTGACCGGCGTCGAGGTGCCCGACTATCTCGCCGGCCGCATCCATCAGCAGGCGCTGGCCGGCGACAGCGCCGTGCTGCGCATCGCCTTCACCGGCGAGAACGCGACGACGCCGGTGATCAGCCGCCTCAGCGCCGTGATCGGCGTCGACGTCAACATCCTCGCCGGCCGCATCGATGCGATCGGCGACAAGCCCTTCGGCAGCCTGCTGGTCTCGGTGCCGGCGAGCGAGCCCGAGCTCGCCGCCGTCTTTGGCGCGCTGAAATCCCTCGATCTCAAGGCGGAGCTGGTCGGCCATGTCTCCTGAACTCATCCGTCTCATCATCGAGGCGACCGGCGACACGCTGCTGATGGTCGCGATCGCCGCCGGCCTCGGCACCGCGCTCGGCCTGCCGCTCGGCGTCTTCCTCGCCACCAGCAAAAAGGGCGAACTCTTCGCCGCGCCTGCGGTCAATGCCGTGCTCGGCGCGCTGGTTAACGCAACGCGCTCGACGCCCTTCATCATCCTGGTCGTCGCGATCATCCCCTTCACCCGGCTGATCGCCGGCACCTCGATCGGCACCTTCGCTGCGACCGTGCCGCTGACGGTCGCAGCGACGCCCTTCATCGCCCGCCTGATCGAGGGGGCGATCCGCGAGGTCGATCAGGGCCTGGTCGAGGCCGCTCGCTCGATGGGCGCGACGCCGCTGCAGATCGTGCGCAAGGTGCTGGTGCCCGAGGCGCTGCCGGCGATCGTGCTCGGCCTGACGCTCGCTCTCGTCAGCCTGCTCGGCTTCTCGGCCATGGTCGGCGCCGTCGGCGGCGGCGGGCTGGGCGATCTCGGCATCCGCTACGGCTATCAGCGCTTCATGCCGGATGTGATGGCGATCGTCGTCGCCGTGCTGATCGTCCTCGTCCAGACCGTGCAGAGCGTCGGGGACCGTCTTTCGCGCCGCCTCAACAAGCGCCTGCGCCACGCCTGATTGCTTTCCTTTTTCAACCCGTTCAGTTCACCAAGGAGCCACTATGTCCATCTTCGTCAGCCGCCGCATTGCGCTCGGCCTTGCCGCTTCGTTCGTCATCGCCGCCCCGGCGCTCGCCCAGCAGAACCAGGTCGTCCGCATCGGCGCCTCGCCCGGCCCGCATGCCGAGATTCTCGAGAAGGTGAAGCCGATCGCCGCCAAGAACGGGCTCGACCTCAAGATCATCGAGTTCTCCGACTATGTCGTTCCGAACCAGGCGCTGGCCGCCGGCGAGCTCGAGGCGAACTCGTTCCAGAACCAGCCCTATCTCGACAACCAGGTGAAGGATCGCGGCTTCAAGATCGTCAGTGTCGGCCTGACCGTGAACTTCCCGCTCGGCATCTATTCGTCGAAGTACAAGAGCTGGGCCGAGGTTCCTGATGGCGCCACCGTCGCGATCCAGAACGACCCGACCAATGGCGGCCGCTCGCTGCTGCTCCTGCAGGACAAGGGCGTGATCAAGCTCAAGGACGGCGTCGGCTTCAAGCCGACCGTCGCCGACATCGTCAGCAACCCGAAGAAGCTGAAGATCATCGAGATAGAGGCCGCCCAGACGCCGCGCTCGCTCGCCGACGTCGCCGCCGCCGCGATCAACACCAACTACGCGGTCGACGCCAAGATCGAACCGACCTCGGCGATCCTGCGCGAAGACCCCAAGGGTCCCTATGTCAACCTGATCGCGGTGCGCGAGGCCGACAAGGACAAGCCCTGGGTCAAGGCGCTGCTCGCCTCCTATCACACCCCCGAGATCAAGGCCTTCGTCGCCGAGCGCTTCAAGGGCTCGGTCCTCGCCGGCTGGTAAGGCTCCTCCCCCCAGGCCGTGGTCACGGCCGGGCACCTGCCCCGGAAGCGCAAGCTTCCGGGGTTTTTCGTCGGTTACACCGACAGGTATTGCGCCCGGACGGCGTCGTCGGCCTTGAGCTCGTCCATCGTGCCGGTGAAGCGGATCAGGCCCTTCTCGATGATGGTGGCGCGGTCGGCGACCGAGCCGGCGAAATGCAGGTTCTGCTCGGAGATCAGCACCGAGAGCCCTTCGCTCTTCAGCGCCAGGATGGTCTTGGCCATCTCCTCGACGATCACCGGCGCGAGGCCCTCCGAGGGCTCGTCGAGCAGGACGAGCTTGGGGTTGCCCATCAGTGTACGGGCGATGGTCAGCATCTGCTGCTCCCCGCCCGACATCGCCCCGCCCGGCCGGTCGCGCATGCGCCCGAGATTGGGGAAGAGCTGGAACAGCCGCTCCGGCGTCCAGTGCGGCGCGCCCTCGCGCTTGGGCCGCTGCGCCACCGAGAGGTTCTCCATCACGCTGAGTTCGGAAAAGACGCGCCGTTCCTCCGGCACATAGCCGATGCCGAGGCGGGCGATCTCGAACGGCTCGCGCCCGACGATGGTGTGCCCCTCGAAGGTGACGCGGCCGGCCTGTGGCGGCACCAGCCCCATCACTGCCTTCATCGTCGTCGACTTGCCGGCGCCGTTGCGGCCCATCAGGGCCAGCACCTCGCCGCGCCCCATCGAGAAGCCGACGCCGTGCAGGATATGGGCGCGGCCGTAATAGGCGTTGAGGCCTTCGATCTCGAGCATGGTTTGGGTCATCGCTCGCTTCTCACCGTTCGAAACAAGCTTGGTCGTCCCGGGCGACCGTAGGGAGACCCGGGACCCATTCCGGAACCTCTTTCGGCTAAGCTCCGGAATGGATCCCGGATCTCCGCTGCGCTCCGTCCGGGATGACGGCGCGAATGATTGAAAACGATCATTCCTAGTGGCCTCCCGAGGTCGCGCCGGAGCCGAGATAGACCGCGCGCACGGCCGGATCGTTGCGGACCTCCTCGGCACGGCCCTTGGCGATCAGCTTGCCTCGGTCGAGCACGAGGATCGCGTCGGAATGGGCGAAGACCACGTCCATGTCGTGCTCGGTGAACAGCACGGCGATGCCGCGCTCCCGGGCGATCTCGGCGGTCAGCGCCATCAGCGCGATGCGCTCGCGCGGTGCCATGCCGGCGGTCGGCTCGTCCATCAGCAGAAGCTTCGGCTTGTTGGCGATCGCGACCGCGAGCTCGACCCGCTTCAGGTCACCATAGGCGAGGACGCCGCAGGCACGCTCGGCCTGGTCGAGCATGCCGACTTGGCCAAGCAGCGCGTCCGCCTCGGCGACATGGCGGTCCTTGGCCCGGCCGAACAGTGTCCACGTCTCGCCGGCATGCGAGATCAGCGCCATCTGCACGTTCTCGCGTACGCTCATCGAGGCGAAGGTCGCGGTGATCTGGAAGGTACGGCCGACGCCGAGCCGCCAGACCTCGCGCGGCTTGAGGCCGGTGATTGTCTTGCCGTCGAAGATCACCTCGCCGCGGTCGGAGGGGAGCTGGCCGTTCAGCATGTTGAAGCAGGTCGTCTTGCCGGCGCCGTTCGGGCCGATCAGCGCCAGCAGCTTGCCGGCCTCGACCGAGAAGCTGACATCGTCGACGGCGCGCACGCCGCCGAAGGACTTGCCGAGATTGCGGACTTCGAGAACCGGGCTCATCGGGCGGGCTCCGGCGTGGCGGCGACGGGCGTGGCAGGCTCGGCCTCGCGCCGCCGTTCGGCGAAGGCGAGGGCGGTGCCGACCAGCCCGCGCGGGAACAGGATGACGAGCAGGACGATCGAGGCGCCGAGCACGAAGCGCCAGTACATCGTCGCCTTCATCAACTGCTCCTGCAGGCCCATATAGGCGAAGGCGCCGACGATCGGGCCCGACACGGTTTGGACGCCCCCGAGCAGCACCATCAGCAGGCCGTCGACGGAGCGCGGGATCGCCAGATAGGTCGGGAAGACCGAGCCCTTGAAGAAGGCGAACAAGGCGCCGGCGATGCCGGCAGCGAAGGCCGCTATGATGAAGGCGATCCACTGGATGCGCATCACCGGCAGGCCGATCGCCTCGGCCCGGAGAGGACTGTCGCGGCCGGCCCGCAAGGCATAGCCGAAGGGCGCGAAGACCACGACGCGAAGGCAGAGGATCGCGGCGACGCAGACCGCGAGCGCGAGATAGTAGTAGACCAGTTTCGAGCTCGCCCAGGCCGCCGGCCAGACACCGAGAATACCGTTGTCGCCGCCGGTGACGTCGACCCATTGGAAGGCGGTCGCCCAGGCGATCTGGGCGAAGGCGAGCGTCAGCATGGCCAAATAGACGCCCGACAGCCGCACGCAGAACCAGCCGAAGACGAAGCCGGCGATGCCGGCGAGGAAGGGCGCGAAGGCGAGCGCCGGCAGCATCGGCATGCCCAGCCATTTAACCGCAAGCGCCGCGCCATAGGCACCCAGCCCGAAATAGGCGGCGTGGCCGAAGGAGGCCATGCCGCCGGGGCCCATCATGAAGTGCAGCGACGCCGCGAACAGCGCGAAGATCGAGAGCTCGGTCAGCGTCAGCAGCCAGTGGTCGGCAACGATGAAGGGCGCGATCAGCAGCACGGCGAGCGCCGCGAGCCCGATCAGCTTGACGCTATGGCTGGCCGGCAGCAGCAGCGGCTCGACCGGGCCATGGGCATGGGCACTGCCGACCGGACGCTTGCCCATCAGCCCGTAGGGCTTGATCACCAGCACCACGGCCATCACCAGGAAGACCAGCACCAGCGTGATCTTCGGGAAGATCAGGATGCCGAAGGCGTGGATGATACCGATCAGCACCGCGGCGAGATAGGCGCCGGTGACGCTGCCGAGCCCGCCGACGACCACGACGACGAAGGCCTCCGAGATCATCGACAGGTCCATGTGCAGGTTCACCGCCTCGCGCGGTAGCTGCAGCGCGCCGCCGAGGGCGGCAAGGCCGGCGCCGAAGGCGAAGACCGAGGTGAAGAGCAGGCGCTGGTTGACGCCGAGGGCGCCGACCATCTCCCGGTCCTGCGTTGCGGCGCGGACCAGCGTGCCCCAGCGCGTCTTCTGGAACAGGAACCAGAGCAGGCCGAGCATGATGGGCCCGACCACGATCAGGAAGAGCTCGTAGCTCGGGAAGCGGCTGCCCATCAGCACGACGAAGCTCTTGAAGCCGGGCGCGCGCGGGCCGAGCTTGTCCTCCGGCCCCCAGATGCCGAGCGCGATGTCCTGCACCATCAGCACCAGGCCGAAAGTGGCGAGCAGCTGGAACAGCTCCGGCGCCTGGTAGATCCGGCGCAGGATCACGATCTCCACGAGCGCGCCGAGTGCCGCGACGATGAGAGCCGCCAGCAGCACGCCGCCCCAGAAGCCGAGCGCGTCGGCCGGCCCGAAGCGGGTGACTAGTGTGAAGGCGAGATAGGCGCCCAGCATGTAGAAGGAGCCATGCGCGAAGTTCACGATCCGCGTCACGCCGAAGATGATCGACAGCCCGCAGGCGACGAGAAAGAGCGACGAGGCCGAGGCCAGGCCGTTGAGCGTCTGCGCGAAGATCAGATCGATCATGCGAGGTTCCGTCGAAACAACCGAAAAAGGGCGCAATTCTCCCGCGGCCGCAGCTTTCCGCCGCGGCCGGGTCAGCCATAGTCTAGATCAGGTCGGAGCTGGCGCTTAGCCCGCCGGGCGAAGCGTCTTCACCTCCGCATCGGACGGCAGGTATTTGGCGCCGTCGGCATAGCGCCAGTCGACCATCACGCCCTTGCCGTCCTTGACCGCGGTCTTGCCGACATAGGCGCCGAGCGTCGCCTGGTGGTCGGAGGCGCGGAACTCCACCGGGCCGAAGGCCGAGGTGAACTTCAGCCCCTTCATGGCGTCGATGAGCTTCTCGTTGTCCGTCGTGCCCGCCTTGGCGAGGCCGGCGGCGATGGCGTTCATGGTGTCGAAGCCGACGACCGAGCCGAGGCGCGGATAGTCGTTGTACTTGGCCTTGTAGGCATCGCGGAACTTGACGTGATCCGGCGTCTGGATGTCGGCATGCGGATAGCCGGTCACGATCCAGCCGACCGGCGCCTCGGCGCCGAGCGGGTCGAGATATTCAGGCTCGCCGGTCAGCATCGAGACCACCGTCCGACCTTCGAACAGGCCGCGGGTGTTGCCCTGGCGCACGAAGTTCGAGAGGTCGGCGGCGAAGGTGACGTTGAAGATCGCATCGGGCTTGGCGGCTTCGAGCGCCTGCACGGTGGCGCCGGCATCGATGCGCCCGAGCGCCGGGAACTGCTCGGCGACGAACTCGACGTCGGGCTTGGCCTTCTTCAGCAGTTCCTTGAACCACTTCACCGCCGACTGGCCGTATTCGTAGTTCGGCGCCACGGTCGCCCATTTCTTGGCCGGGAGCTTGGCCGCTTCCTCGACCAGCATCGCCGCCTGCATGTAGGTCGAAGGGCGCAGGCGGAAGGTGTAGCGATTGCCCTTGGCCCAGACGATCGCGTCCGAGAGCGGCTCGGAGGCGACATAGAGCCGCTTGTTCTGCAGGGCGTAGTCGGCGATGGCGAGGCCGACATTGGAGAGGAAGCCACCCGACAGCAGGTCGACCTTCTCGGCGTTGATCAGCTCGCCGGCGAGGCGCACCGAATCCTCCGGCTTGCCGGCATCGTCGCGGAACAGGGTCTCGACCTTGCGGCCGAGCACGCCGCCGGCGACGTTGACCTGCTCCAGCGCCAGCTCCCAGCCCTGGCGATAGGGCTTCAGGAAGGCGGGCTGCGAGGTGTAGCTGTTGATCTCGCCGATCTTGATCGGCGCGCCCTGGGCGCGCAGCAGCGACGGCGTGGTCAGCGCGACGGCGCCGAGCGCAGCTCCGCTGACGAATTGGCGACGGTCCATCTGGTGGCTCTCCCGTTGATCGCACGTCTTACGCATCCACAGCCCCTCGCTGCGCGATTTCCTACCCTAGGCCAGTGCAGCGCACTGCAACAAGCCGGGGTGAAAATTCGTTTGTATGCGTATGAAATCTCGACTGCGTTTCGCAGTTTGTCAATCGTCGAAAAACAGGCGGGGCTGCCACCGGGTTGAGCAGCGCGCGGTCGGGCGATGCGGGTGGGCTGTCAGGTCGGCCGATTTGCGTCAGCCATGTCGTGCGGGTTTGGTCGTCTCAGGAGCGCCCGCCATCGACCGAGAGGATCTGGCCGGTCACCCAGCCTGCCTGCTCGGAGAGGAAGAACAGGCTGGCATGGGCGATATCCTCGGGCGTGCCGAGCTTGCGGGTGTGGATGCCGTCGATCAGCCGCTTCTGGCCATCCGGCCCATAGGATTCCCATTGCCGCTCGGTCGCGGGATTGGAGCGGACGAAGCCGGGAGCGACCGAGTTGACGGTGATGCCATCGGGCCCGAACTCCCAGGCGAGCTGCCTTGTCAGGCCGACCAGAGCGTGCTTGGCGCTGGCATAGGCCTGGATGCCGGTCAGGCTCGGGCGCAGGCCGGCGCCGGAGGAGATGTTGACGATACGGCCGTACCCGGCCCGCTTCATCGCCGGGGCCACAGCTTGCGACAGGAAGAAGGCGGCATCGACATTGGCGGCAAAGATGGCGCGCCAGTCGCTCTCGGAAATCTCCTCGATCGGCCGGCCGGTTTGGCCGCGCACGCCGCCGGCGGCGTTGACCAGCAGGTCGAGCCGGCCCTCGGCGGCGAGGATCGCGCCCACCAGGTCTTTGGCGGCCTCCGGGCTGCCGAGATCGGCGACATGGGCGCTCGCGCCGAGCGCATCCGCGCTGGCGGCGACGCCCTCCGCATCGAGATCGGCGAGATGGACCTTCGCGCCGGCCTGCGCCAGCGCGGCGGCGATGGCGCGGCCGATGCCCTGGGCTGCGCCGGTGACGAGGGCTACGCGGTCGTCGAAGCGGATCTGCATTGCTCGATAAGGACCTTCAGCGTGTCCAGGGACATCGGGCGGTGGCCGTCCTCGATGTCCTGAATCAGGGATACCAACAGTTCCAGGGCCGGCGTGGCGACGCCGACCTCGCGCCCGAGCCGCGAGATGATGCCGATCTGCGCCTGGCCCTCGGTCTTGCGCTTGCGCACGGCAAGATCGCGCCAGATGCCGGAATGGGTCTTGGCCGTCTTCGAGGTGTAGTCGGCGAGCCAGGCGATCGTTTCGACCTGCGGGCCGTCCGGTGCGCCCGGCGCGAACACGGCAGGGTCGAATTCGCCGAAGCCTAGCGAGGTGACGCCGCGCGCTGCCGCGACCGCGCCGACCTCGCGCCCCAGTGTCAGCCAGACCGGCAGGCGCTGCGGGTCGGCGAAATTCGCCGACATCGAGTCGTTGGTGAGAGCGGTGCCGAACAGCATCGCGCCATAGGCGAGCTTGCCCCAGAGATAGCCGTAGATGTTGTCGGTCAGGACCGCGTCCGGCTCGAAGATCGCGAGCAAACGGTGCATCTCCCGCACGCGCTCGCTCATCGCCCCATTGAGCTCGCCGACCACCACGGCGCCGCGATTGCCGTAGAGGATCTCGCCCGGCCCATGCCAGTCGGCGCCGAAATTGACGAAGCAGCCCATCGTCCGCGCTTCACCGACCGTCTTGGCGATGGTGATCTCGTTGAGCCCGTTCTGGGCCGAGAGCACGAAGCCATCGGCGGCGAGATGCGGCTTCAGGGCGGCAAGCGCAGCGTCGGTAGCGCCTGCCTTCACTGCCAGCACGATGCGCGAAAACGTACCGGTCAATTCCTGCGGCGTCACCGCCGGCACGACCTGGCGGAAGTCCTCGACCGGGCCGGTGATCGCTAGGCCCGTGGTCCGGCAGGCCTCGACATGCTCGGGAACGATATCGACCAGGAGCACCGGCACCCCGGCCCTTGCCCAATAGGCACCGAGCGTGCCGCCGATCGCGCCGGCGCCCCAGATCAGGATGGGTTCGGTCGTCATGCCTGCCCCATCACCTCGACATCGGCATGGGTTGCGACATGGACGAGCCCGTCCGGCGTCACCCAGCCCCGATACATGCCTTCGGAATTATAGGGCGCGACGATCGTGCCGTCGGCTCCAACGGCGACGAGCCCGGCGCCGATCTTGTGCTGGGTCAGTTCGGCGATGGCGCGATCGGCCGCCTCCTTCAGCGAGAGGCCGGCATAGCCGATCAGCGACGCGATCTCGTGGCCGATGCAGTAGCGGATGAAGAACTCGCCCTTGCCCGTACCCGACACGGCGCAGCGCCCGTCGCGGGCATAGGTGCCGGCGCCGATGATCGGGGAATCGCCGACGCGTCCCGGGGGCTTGTTGGTGTAGCCGCCGGTCGAGGTGGCGGCGGCGAGATGGCCGTTGGCGTCGAGCGCGACCGCGCCGACCGTTCCGTGCTTTTCGGCCTCGCTCGCCTCGCCGGCGGTGCCGACGAGTTCGCGGATCTTCATCGATGCCAGGTTCTTGCGCCGTCTTTCGGTCGAGAAATACTCGTTCTCGACGATGTCGAGCCCCTCGGTCTGGGCGAAGGCGTCGCCGGCGGGACCGGTCAGCAGCAATGGATCGCCGCGATGCATCAGCGCCTTGGCGGCGCTGACCGGGTTGCGGATGCGCTTGACCGCGCAGAGCGCGCCGGCCGCCAGCGTCGAACCGTCCATGATCGAGGCGTCGAGCTCATGCTCGCCATCGGCATTGAAGGCGGCGCCATGGCCGGCGTTGAAATGGACGGAATCCTCGATCACCAGCACGGCGGCCTCGACCGCATCGACCGCGCTGCCGCCCTTGGCGAGAACAGCCCAGCCGGCCCGCAGCGACTTGGCGAGATGGGCCTTGGCCTCGGCCCATTCGGCGTCGGTCATCTCGGCCTTGGGCAAGGTGCCGCAGCCGCCATGAATGGCGAGGGCGATGGTCATGCTGAAACATCCTCAGGTGCAATCCCTTCTCCCCTCGGGGGAGAAGGTGGCAGCGCGAAGCGCTGACGGATGAGGGAAGGACGGGCAAGTCGGCTGCCGCCTCATCCGGTCGCGCTGCCCTCATCCGTCTGCTTCGCAGACACCTTCTCCCCCAAGGGGAGAAGGGTTAGAGCCTCACTTCGCCGGCTTGATGTCCATGGCGAGGGTGTCCTCGTCGACGCGCGGGCGAATCGTCACCTTGGCCTTCTGCATCGCCCAGGCTGAGCCGACGGCGAGGATCGGCAGGCGCGGCCGGTCCTTGGCGACGATGGCGTTGGCCTGCGAGAGCAGGTCGTTGCGCTTGGCCTCGTCCATCTCGATCGCGGCGTCTTCGATCAGCTTGTCGAGCTCGGCGTTCTTGTAGCCGAGCACGTTGAAGGCGCCGAGCTTCTTGGCCGGGTCGTTCGAGTGCACGACCGAGGAAAGCGTGTAGTTCGCCTCGCCCGTCAGCGTGCCCCAGCCGGACATCGCCAGCGAGAACTCGCCGCGGGTTCGGGCCGGGAAGAAGACGGCGCCGGGCTGGGCGTTGGCGTTCACCTCGATGCCGATCCGCGCCAGCATCTGCGCGATCGAGGTACCGACCTGGCGGTCGCCCGGCAGGCGGTCATTGGTGAAGGAGAACGAGACCTTGAAGCCGTTGGGATAGCCGGCCTCCTCCATCAGCTTCTTCGCCTTGGCGAGATCCGGCTTCAGCGGCGGCAGGCTCTTGTTGAAGCCGGCGATATCGGGTGTCACCAGCTGGTTGGCCGGGGCGCCGAGCCCTTCCATCGCGATCTCCACCAGCGCCGGCCGGTCGATGGCGAGGTCGATCGCCTCGCGCACCTTGGCGTCCTGCAGCGGATTCTTGGGCAGGGCCGAGCCGTCCTTGGCGCTGATCTGCGGGGATTTGTCCCGCATGTCGAGTTCCATGTTGAAGACATAGACCGTGTCGATCGTGGCGACGGTGAGCTTGGCGTCGCGCTTAAGGGTCGGCACGTCGGAGGCCGGCGCGCGTACGATGATGTCGACCTGCCCGGCCTTGAGCTGGGCGACGCGGGCGGCATCGTTCGGCAACTCCTTGCGCAGCACGCGCTGCCACGGCTCCTTCTCGCCCCAGTAGCCGTCGAAGCGCTCGAGCACGAGCTGGTCCTTCGGCGTCCAGGACACGAACTTGTAGGGGCCGGTGCCGATCGCCGCCTTGCCGGTGTTGAAGGCGTCGTTGGCATTGTCCTTGGTCAGTCCCGCCGCGGCCTTGTGCGAGACGATGAACAGGCGGATGAAATCGTTCGGCAGGTTCGGCGCCGGCCCATCGGTGACGATGTGGACGGTGAGCGGATCGACGATCTTCACCTCCTTGACGCGCCGGACATAGATCGTCGTCGGATTCGGGCCGGCGACGACCGGGATGCGCTCGATCGAGAACTTGACGTCCTCGGCGGTGAAGTCGGAGCCGTCATGGAACTTGACGCCGGGACGCAGCTTGAACTCCCAGACGGCGGGCTCGATCGCCTTCCAGCTCAAGGCGAGCCGCGGCTCGATCTGGAGCTTGTCGCCCGACCAAGTCAGCGTGTCGAAGACATGCTTCAGCGCCTCGGCATGCGTGCCGGTCGCGGTGAAATGCGGGTCGATCGATTCCGGCCCGGCGCGGACGCCGATCGTCAGCGTCTGCGCCATCGCGGCGCCGGAGAGCGGCAGCCCGATCAGGGCGGCGAGGGCCACGGTCCGCCATAACGGGGACCGGTGCGGCAAAGGCTTGGTCATGTTGAGGTCCCTTCGGGTTCGAGATCGGCAGGCCACGCTGGTGAGGCGATCACCATCTTGTCCATCAATTCGCACAGCTGCTTCTGCTCGGCTTCGGTCAGCACTGCGAGCATCGCAGTCTGCTGTCCCACCATCATCGGCATGGTCTCGTCGAAGATGGCGCGCCCCGCCGGCGTCAGCGCCAGCACATAGCTGCGCAGATCGGCCGGATCGGTCTCGCGCTTGAGCAGGCGCCGCTGCAGCAGCTTCTGGATCGCGCGCGAGAGCGTGTTCTTGGGCAGGCCGGCGGAGGAGACGATGTTCTTGGCCGCGACGCCGCCCTTGAGCCCGACAGCGTAGAGCGCGACGAATTCCGGCCGTACCAGTCCGTAGCGCGTCTCGATCCAGCGATAGACCGGGTCGTTGAAGCGGAAGGCGATGAAATTGAGCCGGAACGACAGCCAGCAGGGATTGTCCCAGAGCTTGGTGACGGTCAGCGGGTCAAGCTCGCGCAGCGCCGCCTCGCGGTCGCGGTCGAGCTTGGACAAGGAAGTCGGGGCGCGTGCCATCTCGGACATCCAATTTAGTTCCATATGGAACTTGACGGTCCCGTATACCGCTGTCAAGGATGACGCGGTTTCGCCGAAACGCAAGGATCAGGCCGTGCTCGTCGCCCGGATGAACTGGATGCAGATCGAGGAACAGGCGAAGCGCGACGATCGCTGCGTGCTGCCGCTCGGCTGCGTCGAACAACACGCCTATTTGAGCCTCGCCACCGACGCGATCCTGTCCGAGCGTATCGCCGCCGAGGCGGCCGAGCCGCTCGGCATCCCGGTCTTCCCGGTTCAGGCCTATGGCATGACGCCGGGCTTTACCGCCTATCCCGGCACGATCTCGCTGCGGATGACCACCTATATCGCCCTGCTCGAGGACCTGCTCGAAGGGGTCTACCGCTCCGGTTTCCGCCGCATCGTGCTGGTCAACGGCCATGGCGGCAACACGCCGGTGATGACGGCGGTGACCGAATGGATGGGCCGGCGCCCCGATGCCAGCGTCAAGATGCACAATTGGTGGGCAGGGCCGCGCTTCCAGCAGGCGGTGAAGGCGACCGACCCGGCAGCCTCGCATGCCTCCTGGATGGAGAATTTCCCCTGGACGCGCCTCGAAGGCGTGACCCTGCCCGATGGGGTGAAGCCGCCCTTCGATGCCGCGCTCTACCAGGCCGCCAGTCCGCAGCGGAAGCGCGAGATCCTCGGCGACGGCAATTTCCATGGCCGTTACCAGCGGCCGGACGAGGACATGCTGGCGCTCTGGGCCGTGGGCGTCGAGGAAACCCGCGCGGTGATGGTCGAGAGCTGGCCGTGATGACCTATTCTGCCGCTGTCTCTATCCAGGAGAGCGGCAACGAATCCCCTCTCCTTGGCATGGAGGTTGCGAAGCAACGGCGACGAATGTCCCTCCGATGCTGACCCATGTCATCGAGCGTATCCTGCAGGCGCTGGCCGTCATGCTGGTCATGTCGGCGCTTGTCTTCGTCGGCGTCTACGCGATCGGCAACCCTATCGACGTTTTGATCGGCCCCGATGTCAGCCAGGACATCAGGCTCGACACCATCGCCCGCTACGGCCTGGATAAGCCGCTGTGGGAGCAGTATTTCACTTTTCTCGATCGCGTCCTGCACGGCGATTTCGGCCGCTCCTTCGTCTTCGGCATGCCGGTGCTGGAACTGATCCTGTCGCGCCTGCCGGCGACGCTGGAACTGACGCTGGCGGCCGTTCTGGGGGCGGCGCTGATCGGCATCCCCGCAGGCATCTATGCCGGCTACCGGCCGGACAGCCCGCTGTCCAAGCTGATCATGGCGCTCTCGATCCTCGGCTTCTCGGTGCCGACCTTCTGGATCGGCCTCGTCCTGATCATGACCTTCGCCGTCGAGCTGCAATGGCTGCCGGCCGGCGGGCGCGGCGAGACCGCCCGGCTCTTCGGCGTCGAATGGAGCTTCCTGACGCCGAACGGCCTGTCGCATCTTTTGCTGCCGGCGTTGAACCTCGCCTTCTTCAAGCTCGCGCTGATGACCCGGCTGGCGCGGGCCGGCACGCGCGAAGTCATGCTGACCGACACCGTGAAATTCGCCCGCGCCGCCGGCATTCCGGAGAGCGTCATCCTGCGTCGGCATGTCCTGCGCCTGATCTCGATTCCGCTGGTCACCGTCTTCGGGCTGGAATTCGCCTCGACGCTCGCCTTCGCCGTGGTGACCGAGACGATCTTCTCCTGGCCCGGCATCGGCAAGCTGATCATCGATTCCATCCAGTCGCTCGACCGGCCGGTGATGGTCGCCTATCTGATGCTGGTCGCCTTCGTCTTCATCATGATCAACTTCCTGGTCGACCTGACCTATTTCGCGCTCGATCCGCGACTGCGGAAGGGCCGGGCGTGATGCGGACCGAAACGCCCATCGCCCGCTTCTGGAGCGAGTTCCGCGAGAGCCGCATCGCTGTTGCCGCGCTCGTCGTCGTCGTCCTGATGATCGGCGTCGCCGTGCTCGCGCCGCTGATCGCGCCGCAGAACCCTTACGACCTCGCCAATCTCGTTCTGTCCGACGCCCGCCGTCCGCCGGGCTATGTCGGCTCCAGCGGCTATACCCATTGGCTCGGCACCGACGCGCAGGGGCGCGACCTGCTTTCGGCCATCCTCTATGGCCTGCGCATCTCCCTGCAGATGGGGCTGGTCGCCGGCGCCTTCGCCTTCGCCATCGGCGTCACGCTCGGCATCGCCGCCGCCTATCTCGGCGGCCGGCGCGAGGCCTTCATCATGCGCGTGATCGACCTGCAGCTCGCCTTCCCGGCGATCCTGCTGGCGCTGGTGATCTCGGCCCTGCTCGGCCAGGGCAAGGCGCAGCTCATCGCCGCGCTGGTCGCGGCACAATACGCCTATTTCGCCCGCACCGCCCATGGCGCCGCCTCGGCCGAGCGCGGCAAGGACTATGTCGAGGCGGCGCTGTCGACGCCATTGCCGGCCCGGCAGGTGATCTGGCGCCACATCCTGCCGAACTGCCTGCCGCCGCTGATCGTGGTCGCGACCGTGCAGGTCGCCAACGCCATCGCGCTGGAGGCGACGCTCTCCTTCCTCGGCGTCGGCCTGCCGGTGACCGAGCCTTCGCTGGGATCGCTGATCGCCAACGGCTTCCAGTACATGCTGTCGGGCCGCTACTGGATCTCGATCTATCCGGGGCTCGCCTTGATCCTGCTGATCGTCGCGATCAACCTGGTCGGCGACCAGATCCGCGACCAGGTCAATCCGAGGCTGAAGCGATGAGGGAGGGTGCGAGCACGCTCCGTCATGGTCGGGCTTGTCCCGACCATCCACGCCTTCGTAGGTCGAGGGCTGTGTTCAGGACGTGGATGCTCGGCACAAGGCCGAGCATGACGGGGGAGGTGTGCTCATGACAGACGCTCCCCTTCTCGAGGTCCGTGACCTCACCACGCAATTCTTCACCGGCGCCGGCGTGGTGAGGGCGGTCGACGGCGTCTCGTTCTGCCTGCGTCGCGGCGAGGTGATGGGCCTTGTCGGCGAATCCGGCTCGGGGAAAAGCGTGACCGGCTTCTCGATCATCGGCCTGATCGACCCGCCCGGCCGCGTCGCGAGTGGTTCGGTGAAGCTCGATGGCCGCGAGCTCGTCGGTCTGCCGGCAGACGAGTTGCGCAGCTTGCGCGGCCGGGTCGTCTCGATGGTCTTCCAGGACCCGCTGATGACGCTGAACCCGGTGCTGACCATCGGCGAGCAGATCAGGCTGGCGATCGAGGCGCACCGATCGATGTCCGCTGCCGAGGCGCGCCAGCGCGCCATCGCCGGCCTCGCCCAGGTCCGCATCCCGCGCCCCGAGGCGACGGTCGATTTCTACCCGCACCAGCTCTCAGGCGGCATGCGCCAGCGCGTTGCCATCGCGATCGCGCTGCTGCACCGGCCGAAGCTGATCATCTGCGACGAGCCGACGACGGCGCTCGACGTCTCCATCCAGGCCGAGATCCTCGCCGAGATGAAGGAGCTCGTCGCCGAGCTCGGCACGGCGCTGATCTGGATCAGCCACGACCTCGCCACCGTCGCCTCGATCGCCCAGCACGTTGCGGTGATGCGGCTCGGCAAGATCGTCGAGGCCGGCCCGACGCTCGATGTGCTGACGCGCCCGCAGCACGCCTATACCCGCGCTTTGCTGGACGCATTGCCCTCGCGTGCCAGGCCTGGCGAGTTCCTGCTGCGCGGCGGCGGCGTTCCCGATGCCGCCCCGCCCGCCCGCAAGCCGGCGGCAGCCGCTGCCGCGCCGGTACCGGGCGCGCCCTATTTCGTCGCCGATCGCGTCAGCAAGCGCTTCGAGTCGCGGCCCCGCGCCCTGCGCGCACTCGGCCAGAAGCTGGGCATGCTGCAACCGCCGCCGGCAGTGATGGCGGTCGACGAGGTCAGCTTGACTGTCCCACGCGGCGAGGCGCTCGGGCTCGTCGGCGAATCCGGTTCGGGCAAGTCGACGCTCGGGCGCATGGCGGCCGGCATCTACGCGCCCACTTCGGGCACCGTTCGCCTCGAGGGCCTGCCGGTGATGAGCGAGGGGGCCGAGCCGAAGAAGCTGACCACCCGGGTCCAGACGATCTTCCAGGACCCGTTCGCCTCGCTCAACCCGCGCATGCGCATCGGCGAGGGCATCGCCGAGGGGCCGCTCGCCCATCGGCTGGTCGACAAGTCCGCTAGCGGAGCTTACGTCCGCGACTGGCTCGCCGCGGTCGGGCTCGACCCCGCCTTCGCCGAGCGCTACCCGCACCAGTTCTCCGGCGGCCAGCGCCAGCGCGTCGCCATCGCCCGTGCGCTCGCCATGCAGCCCGATCTCGTCATCTGCGACGAGCCGGTCGCCTCGCTCGACGTCTCGATCCAGGCGCAGATCATCAACCTGCTGATGCGGCTGCGGGCCGAGCTCGGCCTGACCCTGATCTTCATCTCGCACGACCTCTCGGTGGTCCGGCATCTCTGCGACCGCGTCGCGGTGATGTATCGCGGCCGCATCGTCGAAGAGGGGCCGGCAGGCGAGGTCTACGACAACCCGCAGCACGACTACACCAGGCGGCTGCTCGCGGCCGTACCGGTGCTGCCCGAGGCGGCAGCGTAAGATCAGGAGGAACGCCATGACCGAACTGAAGCCCTGGCAATGGCCGGAGGAGATTTGGCGCGGCAAGGTCGAGCAGGTCCGCGCTGGCCGCAACCTCAAGCCGAAGGTGTGGCCGGGTGGGGCGCGTTGCGCCGTAGCGCTCTCCTTCGACGTCGATCACGAGACCAATGAACTGCGCGACGGCGGCAAATCGGTCGGCCGGCTGTCCTGGGGCCAGTACGGCAATCGCGCCGGCATGCCGCGCATCCTCTCCATGCTGGCGCGCGAGGAGATCAAGGCGAGCTTCTTCGTGCCGGCTGTGACCGCACTCCTCTATCCCGACGAACAGCGCCGCGTCATCGCCGAAGGCCACGAGATCGGCCTGCATGGCTGGATCCACGAGGTCAACACCGCTGTGCCACCTGAGGCGGAGCGCGAATTGCACCTGCGCTCGGCCGATACGCTGGAGAAAGTCACGGGTGTCAGGCCGGTCGGCATGCGCACCCCGTCCTGGGATTTTTCCGAGGTGACGCTCGCCGTCGAGCGCGAGCTCGGCCTGATCTACGATTCCTCGCTCTTCGCCGATGACGATCCGTACGAGCTGATCGAGAAGGGCGAGCCGACCGGCATGGTCGAGCTCCCGGTCGAGTGGATTCGCGACGACGCGGTCTATTTCAACATGAACCGCTTCCAGGCGCTGCGGCCCTACACCTCGCCCGAAGCGGTGTTCGACATCTTCAAGCGCGAATTCGACGGCGCTTACGCCGAGGGCGGGCTCTTCCTGCTGACCATGCATCCGCATGTCATCACCTACCGCTCGCGCTTCTGGATCCTCGAGGAGCTTGTGCGCCACGCCAAGGCCAAGGGCGATGTCTGGTTCGCGACGCATGCCGAGATCGCGGCCTATGTGAAGGCGCAGGCGGGACTCTGACGCGGGCGTGATTTTCGGGCCGGGTGCCCCCGCGTCAGCGGAACCGTGCCCGATTTCGGCCGTTTTCGGTTCATTCGGAATTCAGGGCGCGGAGGCGTTCATCTCCGGAAGAACAACTGGAAACGGATGTCATGACGCGCACGAAAAACCTGCTTCTGATCGGCACCATCATTCCCGCCATCGTGTTGTCGCAGGGCAGTTTCGCCGCTCCATCGCTCCAGCTTGCGCAGGCGCAATCCGGCGATGACGACCGGCCGGACCAGCGCCGCCAGCGGCCGGGCGGCCAGGAGCGCCCGGCGCCGGGTGGCCAGGAACGTCCCGGCGCTCGCCCCACTCCGGGCCAGCCACCTGCCGCCCGCCCCGCCGCCCCCGAGCGTCCGGCCGGAGCGCCCCCGAGCGCCCCGCGCCCACCGTCTGCGCCGCAGGCCGCGCCTCCGGCCAACCGGGCCGAGCCCGAGCAGCCGCGCCGTCCGGCACCGCCCGCTGGCGCGGCGCCCGGCCAGATCGCGCCTTCTGCACCGCAAGGGGCGCCGCGTGCGCCTTCGACCGCACCGAGCGAGCCGCATCGTCCGGCCCCGGGGCAGATCGCGCCCCCGGCTTCGCCAGCCCGGCCGAGCGCGCCACCGGCCCAGCCCAATGCATCGGGAGCACCCTCTGGTGACGGTCAGCGCCGCCCCGCGCCTTCCCAGACGGCTCCCGGCCAGCCGCCCGCGGCCGCTCCCTCGGCACCCGCTCGACCCGCGCCCGGACAGGCTGCTCCAGGCAGCAGCGGCCAGCCCTCCGCTGCACCGCCAGCCGGTCGGGCGCCCGGCGCGCTGTCGCAGCCGGGTACGGCCCCGTCCCAGCCGGCTCCGTCGCAGCAGCAACCTGGCTTGAGCCGTCAGCCTGGGCAGGCGCCGAGCCAGCCCGCACCCGGCCAGCCGGCGACCGCACCGAATGCCGGCCGTGCGCCAGGCGCGCTGTCACAACCCGGTACCGCTCCGTCGCAGCCGGCGCCGGCCCAGCCGCAGCAGCCCTCCGGCCTCAGCCGCCAGCCTGGCCAGACGGCACCTGGACAGGCGGCACCTGGACAGGCGGCACCCACGCAGCCTGCCCCCACCCAGCCCGCGCCTGGCCAAGGTGCTCTCGGCGCCGGTCAGCCTGCGACGGGCCAGTCTGCTCCCGCTCCGAATGCCGGCCGCGCGCCGGGCGCCCCGTCCCAGCCGGGCGTCGCGCCCGGACAGGTCCAGCCGCAGCCCGGTGCGCCGGGCCAGCCCGCGCCTGACCGGCAGGGTCGCCGCGGCGGCATCGGCCTCGGTGGCGCGGCCGCGATCGGTCTCGGCGCCGCCGCGATCGGCGGCATCATGGCGACGCAGGGCGCGAATCGGCTCGACGACATCCGCAGCCGGCGGCAGGAGACGCGCGAGGGCGACGTCACCATCATCCGCGAGCCCGGCCGCACCATCATCCGCGGCGACGACGATCGCGTCATCATCCGCCGCGACGAGACGCAGCGCTTCCGCGATCTCGGCCTCGACACCCGCAGCGAGCGACGCGGCGAGGAGACCGTTACGATCTATGATCGCCCGGACGGCACGCAGATCGTCACGGTGACCGATGCCGAGGGCCGGCTGATCCGCCGCTCGCGGCGCGAGCGCGACGGCGGCGAATTCGTCATCATCGACAATGTCCGCCGCGACGGGCCGCAGGCCCGCTTCGCCGAGGAGGTCGTCGAGTTGCCGCCGCCGCCGCTGCGCATCCCGCGCGAGCGCTACATCGTCGATGCCGAACGCGCCGACGAGCGGCTGATCTACGAGACGATCACCGCGCCGCCGGTCGCGCCGGTGCCGCGCCGCTATACGCTGGACGAGGTCCGCTACTCGCCCGACCTGCGCGCCCATATGCGCAGCGTCGACATCGATACGATCAACTTCGA
Source organism: Allobosea sp. CCNWLY174 (assembly GCF_037120455.1). Lineage (NCBI taxonomy): Bacteria > Pseudomonadati > Pseudomonadota > Alphaproteobacteria > Hyphomicrobiales > Alloboseaceae > Allobosea > Allobosea sp. CCNWLY174. The sequence goes on from NZ_JBBBBQ010000006.1 coordinate 128,809, forward strand.
CTCCGGCTCCTGGACGGTCACACCTGACCAGGCCGGGCGCCTGCGGGTTATCGCCGACGCGGTACGCCAGGCGGTCGAGCGCGCGCCCAACGAGGTCTTCCTGGTCGAGGGCCATACCGACGCGGTCGGCTCCGATGTCGACAACCTCTCGCTGTCGGATCGGCGGGCGCAATCCGTCGCCGAGATACTGACCCGCGATTTCGGCATCCCGGCCGAGAACCTGACGACGCAGGGCTATGGCGAGCAGTATCTGAAGATCCAGACACAGGGTGATTCCCGCGAAAACCGGCGCGTGACGCTGCGCCGGATCACGCCGCTGCTCACTGGACAGAACCAGCAGTGACGCAGGCCGGGGCGGCTCCGGCCGCTCCGGCTTTTGTGATCGGCAACCCGGAACAATCCCCACGTCGCTCCGGTTCCTCCCGCAGGCGGGCTCGCCTCGCGCCTGCCTGACTGGAGGAATGCCATGCGCAAGAACTCATGGATTCTGCTCGGATTGCTCGCCATGGGGCTGCTGGCGGCGGAAGCCGCTGCCGCTCAGTCCGTTCCGTCGGAGACGCAGCGTCAGCGCGCACCGGGCGTGCCGATGTCGCCGAATGCGGGCGAGGTTCAGAAGCTCGAGCCGCGCTCCGATCGCGTCGAGGCGCGGCGCGAGCGGCAACAGCTTGCACGCGATCGTTCCGGCCCGCCGGAACCGAACCGCGAGATTCCGATGCCGAAGCCGGTGCCGTCGATCATCGCACCGACTCGTTAGAGCTCGCCGCTTCGGGTTTAGATTCGGGTAAGGCTCGCCGCCTATGGTCCGCGACGAGGAGCCATGCCCATGAGCGAGATGTCGGTCGCGATCGCCCAGAGCCTGATCAGCATGAAGTCGGCTGCGACGCAGCAGGCGCTGCAGCTGGAAATGGTCAAGCAGAACGCCGATTCCGACCAGGCGCTGGTCGCCATGTTGCAGCAGGCCTCCGAGCAGCAGCAGGCGATGCTCCCTGCCGGCCAGGGCGGCAATCTCGACATCACCGCCTGATTTTTTCGATCCCGCCAGCTGTGTTGTCTCCTGCGCATGGCAGCGCGGCGTTTGATCGTGCTCCTTTGCCGGTTGCGCCGAGGTCACGACGGTTCTAACCTCCGCCTCGTTCCGAGGGGTGCTCGACAAGAGCTGAGATGGCCTGACAGCCGAACCCATCGAACCTGATCCGGGTCATACCGGCGGAGGGACTGGAACGCGGCTGCGCCACAAGTGCATCCGCAGACAGCGACTGGACCGTCAGACGCCCCGGATCTCCTGAACCTGAGAGGGAGGAGATCCTAAAGATGAACGCCCACACCAAACCCCAGAAGAACAGCGTCAAGGCCGCACCGCAGACGGTGACCACCGGCCCGATCATCGGCTCGCGCAAGATCTATGTCGCCGCGCCCGAGCATCCCGACATGCGCGTGCCCTTCCGCGAGGTCGTGCTGACCACCGACGCCGAGCCGCCGGTGCGCATCTACGACCCCTCAGGCCCCTATACCGAGACCGATGCGAAGATCGACCTCAACGCCGGCCTGGTGCAGCCGCGCCGCGCCTGGCTCGATGCGCGCGGCTTCGAGACGGTGCCCGGCCGCGCCGTCACTGCCGCCGACAACGGCAATATCTCGGCCGAGCAGCTCGTTCCCGCCTGCCCGGCGCAGCGCCCGATCCTCGAGGCCAGGTCCGGCCAGATGGCGACCCAGTACGAGTTCGCCAAAGCCGGCATCGTCACCCCCGAGATGATCTACGTCGCCCATCGCGAGAATCTCGGTCGCGCCGCCATGCTGGACGGTGCCCGCGAGCGCCATGCCGACGGCGAGAGCTTCGGCGCCTCGGTCCCGGAATTCGTCACGCCGGAATTCGTCCGCGACGAGATCGCCCGCGGCCGCGCCATCATCCCCGCCAACATCAACCACCCCGAACTGGAGCCGATGGCGATCGGCCGCAATTTCCTGGTCAAGATCAACGCCAATATCGGCAACTCGGCCGTGACCTCGGGCGCCGCCGAGGAGGTCGAGAAGCTGGTCTGGGCGATCCGCTGGGGCGCCGACACGGTCATGGATCTCTCCACGGGGCGCAACATCCACAACATCCGCTCCTGGATACTCAGAAACTCGCCGGTCCCGATCGGCACCGTGCCGATCTACCAGGCGCTGGAGAAGGTCGGCGGCGATCCGATCAAGCTCGACTGGGAGGTGTTCAAGGACACGCTGATCGAGCAGGCCGAGCAGGGCGTCGACTATTTCACCATCCATGCCGGCGTCAGGCTGCCCTATGTGCCGCTGACTGCCAGCCGCGTCACCGGCATCGTCTCGCGCGGCGGCTCGATCATGGCGCGCTGGTGCCTGGCGCATCACAAGGAGAGCTTCCTCTACGAGCGCTTCGACGAGATCTGCGAGATCATGCGGCGCTACGACGTCTCCTTCTCGCTCGGCGACGGCCTGCGCCCCGGCTCGATCGCCGACGCCAACGACCGCGCCCAGTTCGCCGAGCTGGAGACGCTGGGCGAGCTCACCAAGGTCGCCTGGGACAAGGGCTGCCAGGTGATGATCGAGGGCCCCGGCCATGTGCCGATGCACAAGATCAAGGAGAACATGGACAAGCAGTTGCGCGAATGCGGCGAAGCGCCGTTCTATACGCTCGGACCGCTGACCACCGACATCGCGCCGGGCTACGACCACATCACGTCGGGCATCGGCGCGGCGATGATCGGCTGGTTCGGCTGCGCCATGCTTTGCTATGTCACGCCGAAGGAGCATCTCGGCCTGCCCGATCGCGACGACGTCAAGACCGGCGTCATCACCTATCGGATCGCCGCCCATGCCGCCGACCTCGCCAAGGGCCATCCGGCGGCCAAGCTCAGGGACGACGCGCTCTCGCGTGCCCGCTTCGACTTCCGCTGGGAGGACCAGTTCAACCTGGCGCTCGATCCCGACACGGCCCGCGCCTTCCATGACGAGACGCTGCCGAAGGACGCCCACAAGGTCGCGCATTTCTGCTCGATGTGCGGCCCGAAATTCTGCTCGATGAAGATCACCCAGGATCTGCGCGCCGAGGTGCAGGCCATGGGCGACAATGAGCGCGCGGCGCTCGAAGCGATGGCCACTCAAGGAATGGCGGAAAAGTCGCAGGAGTTCCTGAAGCAGGGCGGCAATCTCTATCTGCCGGCGGCGGAGTAGAAACCATGCGCGTCGCTGTGATCGGGGCTGGCGTGGCGGGCCTCGTGACGGCGCTTGAGCTGGCCAAGCGGGGCATCGCGGTCGACGTGTTCGAACGCGGTGCTGCGCTCGGCGAGCAGGCCTGCTCCTGGGCAGCCGGCGGCATGCTGGCACCCTGGTGCGAGCGCGAGAGCGCCGAAGAGGCTGTCGTCACTTTGGGCCGGCAGGCGCTCGACTGGTGGCCGCGCCATTACGCCGGCACGCTCGCCCAAGGCACGCTCGTGCTCGCTCCTGCCCGCGATGCCGGCGAGCTGACGCGTTTCGCGGCTCGGACATCCGGATACGAACGGCTCGACGCCGAGGGCGTCGCTGCGCTGGAGCCCGATCTCGCCGGCCGCTTCCGGCAGGGCCTGTTTTTCGCGCAGGAGGCTCATCTCGATCCGCGCCGCGCGATGGCGGCTCTAGTCGAGGCGCTGCAGGCGGCCGGCGTGCCATTCCACTACGGCGTCGAGGCAGACGAGACGGAACTCGATGCCGACCGCATCATCGATTGCCGTGGCCTCACGGCACGCGACCGTCTGGGCGCATTGCGCGGCGTCCGCGGCGAGATGCTGGTGCTGCGCACCGACGAGATCAGGCTGAGCCGTCCGGTCCGGCTGCTGCATCCGCGCATTCCGCTCTATGTCGTGCCGCGCTCCGACGGGCATTTCATGATCGGCGCGACGATGATCGAGAGCGATGATCGCCGCCGCGTCAGCGCCCGCTCGGCGATCGAATTGCTCAGCGCCGCCTATGCGCTGCATCCGGCCTTCGGTGAGGCCGAGATCGTCGAATTGCGCGCCGATGTCCGCCCGGCCTTTCCCGACAACCTGCCGGGGATCGTCGAGGATGGCCGGACCTTACGCGTCAACGGCCTGTTCCGCCATGGCTTCCTGCTCTCGCCGGCTCTGGCCGGGCAGGTGGCCGATCGTCTTCTCGCATCAAGGGAGCTGCCCGATGCGCATCATCGTCAACGGCGACACGCGTGAGGTCGCCGCCCCCGTTCTGACCGAGGCATTGGCCGAGTTGGGCTATGCCGGCGCAGTCGTCGCCACCGCCGTGAACGAAGCCTTCGTGCCCACCGGTGCGCGGGCGCGGACGATCCTCGCGGACGGTGACCGGCTCGAGATCCTCGCGCCGATGCAGGGAGGCTGAGGCGATGGATTTCTACGGCTTCACCCCGCGTTCGCGCCTCTTTCTGGGCACGGCGCAATATCCTTCGCCGGCCGTGCTGCAGCGAGCGGTCGAAGCGGCCGGCGTCGACGTCGTCACGGTCTCGCTGCGCCGCGAGGCCGGGCGACTTGGCGGCGGCCAGGATTTCTGGGCGCTGATCCGCGGCCTCGGCGTCAGGGTTCTGCCGAACACCGCCGGCTGCCACTCGGTGAAGGAAGCGGTGACGACGGCGCAGATGGCGCGCGAGGTTTTTGGTACGCCCTGGATCAAGCTGGAGGTGATCGGGGAGGCCGACACGCTCCAGCCGGATGTCTTCGGGCTGGTCGAGGCCGCACGCATCCTTTGCGCCGAGGACTTCGAGGTCTTCCCCTACATGACCGAGGACCTCGTCGTGGCCGAGCGGCTGGTCGAGGCCGGCTGCCGGGTGCTGATGCCCTGGGGCGCGCCGATCGGCACTGGCAAGGGCCTGAATAATCCCTATGGCTTGCGGGCGCTGCGGGCGCATTTCCCCGATGTCCCGCTCGTCGTCGACGCCGGCATCGGCCTGCCCTCGCATGCTGCCGCGGCGATGGAACTCGGCTACGACGCGGTGCTGCTCAACACCGCCGTGGCCAAGGCCGGCGATCCCGCCGCGATGGCAGCCGCCTTCGCCCGCGCCGTCGAGGCCGGACGCCTCGCCTTCGAAGCCGGGCCGATGGAGCCGCGCGACATGGCTGCGCCATCCACGCCGGTGCTCGGCCGCGCCTTGCTCGGCTGACTGGGGAGGGAGTCATGACCGAACGCTATGCCCGCCAGATCGTCATGCCGGAGATCGGCCCCGAGGGGCAGGCGCGGCTGGCGCGCACGCGCATCCTCGTCGTCGGCGCAGGCGGCCTCGGCTGTCCCGTATCGTCCTATCTCGTCGGCGCCGGTATCGGCCGCTTGCTGCTGGCCGATCCCGACCGCGTCGAGGAGAGCAATCTGCACCGCCAGCCGCTCTACCGTATGGGCGACGTCGGACGGCCGAAGGTCGAGGCGGCGCGCGAGGCGCTCGCCGCATACAATCCCGGCGTAGCGGTCGAAGCGCTGGCGCTCAGGCTCGCGCCCGACAACGTCACGGAACTGGTGGCGCGTGCCGATATCGTCGTCGACGCCGCCGACAGTTTCGCTGCGACCTATGTTCTGAGCGACGCCTGCTGCGAGGCCGGCAAGCCGCTGATCAGCGCTTCGATCGTCGGCACCGCCGGCTATGTCGGCGCCTTCTGCGGTGGCGGGCCGAGCTATCGCGCCGTCTTCCCGGAAATGCCGGCCCGCGCCGCCGATTGCGCCACGGCAGGCGTGCTCGGCCCGGCCGTCGCCACCCTCGGCCTGCTGCAGGCGCAGAAGGCCTTGCTGCTGGCGCTTGGGCTGGAGCCGTCACCGCTCGGTCGCGTGATCAGCTTCGACGCACGCCGCCTGGGCTTCGGCGGCTTCTGCTTCGCCGGGGCGCCGGAGCCGCTTTCGGGTTCTTTTCCCTTCATCGCGCCCTCGCAGCTGTCGGCCGAGGATATCGTGGTCGAGCTACGCGGTGTCGAGGAGGCACCGGTTGCGGCCGCTCCGGATGCGATCAGGCTGACGGTCGATGAGATAGACCGGCTGTCGCTGAATGACGCTGAGGGCCGGCGCGTTGTGCTCTGCTGTCGCAGTGGTATCAGGGCGGCGCGCGCGGCCGGTCGGCTCGCCGCGCGCGGCACCACCGACCTTGCCCTGATGGCGCTGGGCTAGATTCTGTCCATATCCCTTGGCGAGCCCGATGGAGACAAGATGACGAGCGACACCACCGAGATCGCGCTGGCGCGAACCCTGCAGCCGCAGGAGGTCGCCTCCGTTCTCGCGCGCGTGGCGGAGATCCGCCCGCGCGTGCAGTGCCTGACCAACACGGTGGCGCAGAACCTCACCGCCAACATGCTGCTCGCCTTCGGCGCGATCCCCTCGATGGCGATCCATGTCGACGAGGTCGCGGCGATGGCGGAGGGCGCCGGCGCGATCCTGATCAATATCGGCACGATCAACGCGGAGAGCGAGCTCGCCATCCCCAAGCTGCTCGAAGTGGCGCGTGATCATGGGAAGCCTGTAGTCTTCGACCCGGTCTTCGTCGAGCTCTCGCCGCTGCGCCGGCACATCGCCGGGCAGGTGCTGCGCCTGCCCGACATCCTGGTGCGCGGCAACGCCACCGAGATGGCGGCGCTCTCCGTCGATCTCGCCGCCGCAAAGGGCGTGACCCGCGTCACCACCGGCAAGGTCGACCGGATCGAGAACGAGTCGGCGAGCTTTTCCGTTGCGCATGGCCATCCGCTGATGACCAGGGTCACCGGCATCGGCTGCGCCGCCGGCGCGCTGATCGCGGCCTGCTGCGCGGTCGAGGCGAACAAGGCGGTCGCGGCGGCGGCGGCCTTGACCGCCTATGGCATTGCCGGCGAAATCGCCGCCGAGCGCTGCCGCGGCCCCGGCAGCTTCGAGGTCGAGCTGATCGACGCGGTGGCGGCGATGGACGCGGCGACGCTGGCGGCACGGATGGGAAGCGGACGATGAGCGTCGACATCACTCTTTACGGCATCGTCGATCCGCAGATCGCCAAGGGCCGCTCCATGGCAGACATGGCTCGCGCGGCAGTCGAGGGCGGCGCGACGCTGATCCAGCTTCGTGCCAAGACCGAGACGACGCGCGAGATGGTGCGCGAGGCGCGCGCCATTCGCTCGGCCCTGCACGGCACCAATGTGCCGCTGCTGATCAACGACCGCGTCGACGTCGCGCTCGCGTCCGGCGCCGACGGCGTCCATCTCGGCGCCGACGACATGAAGCTGGTCGATGCCCGCCGCCTGCTTGGCCCGCGCGCGATCATCGGCGCAACGCTGAAGCATGAGAGCGAGCTGCCCGAGCTGGCCTCGGCGAAGATCGACTATGCCTGCATCGGCGGCGTCTTCCCGACCGCGCACAAGGACAATGCCGGCGCGGCGCTCGGCGTCGACGGGCTCAAAGCCTTGCGCCAGGCGGCAACGCGCGTGCTCGGCGCCCTGCCGGTCGGCGCCATCGCCGGCATCACCGCCGCAAATGCCGGCTCGGTGATCGCTGCGGGCGCCGATGGCGTTGCGGTGATCGGCGCGCTCTTCGGCGGCGACGACGTCCGCGAGGCGGCGCGCGACCTCCGGCTCGCGATCGAGACCGCCCTGTCGGAGCGGGGCGCCGCGAGCGCCTGATCTAGCCCACGATCTCTGCGAAGCGCTTCGGCAGGGCAAATCCGTGGCCGAGCGGGTCGTCCGCCTCGATGACGAAGCTGCCTTCCCCGGCGAGATGACCGCGGCCGCCGACCTCGACGGTCACCGCGCCCGCAGCAGGGAAGTCGACCGGGCCGATGACCTTGCCGATGAAGGTGCCGCCGGTGATGCTGCGGATTCGGCGGCTCTGGCCGGCGGGAATCAGCCCCTTGGCATGGTCCAGCGCCATCCGGGCCGTGACGCCGGATCCGGTGGGCGAGCGGTCGATCTGGCGCTCGGCGAAGACGCAGAGATTGAAGCTGTCCTCACCCGGCCCGGCCTCGTCGGTGACGATCGTGCCATAGAGGAAGCCGAGATCGGGCTCGGTCGGATGCGTGATCGTGCGGCTCGCCCGGACCTGGTCGGTCAGCGCGCCGGCGGCCGCGACGATCTTCTCCACCGGCGTCTGCATCAGGTCGAGCCCGAAACGCGAGGCCGGCAGGATGCAGTAATAGGCGCCGCCATAGGCGATGTCGGTAACGACATCGCCTATGGCGGGCACGGAAACGACGAGGTCGCGGGCCTCGACGAAGGCCGGCACGCTCTCGAAGCTGACGTTACCGACTTTCCAATAGCCTTTGCTGCCCTTGACCTCGCAGGCTAGGCGCACCAGCCCGCAGGGCGCCTCGATGGCGAAACGGGTGACCGGCTCGCTCGCCTCGACCAGGCCCTGCTCGATCGCATAGCGGCCGAGCGCGATGGTCGCGTGGCCGCACATGGTCGAATAGCCCTCGTTATGCGTGAACAGCACGCCGAAAGCCGCGTCCGGATGGCTCGCCGCGACCGGGATGACGCCATACATGCCGTCATGCCCGCGCGGCTCCAGCATCATCGCGCGGCGAAGATGGTCATGTTGCTCGCGCGCCTGCCGGCGCTTGTCGAGGATGCCGGCGCCGGTCAACTCCGGGTAGCCACCGGTGACGATGCGAACCGGCTCGCCGCAGGTGTGGTAGTCGATATAGCTCAGGCGCGTCACAGCAGCCCGCGCTTCGCCAGGTTTCGCATCAGATGCGAGGCGCCGAAGCGCCAGGGCTCGCATTCGTCGGTGCGCCGCATGCGGTTGACCAGCGCACCGAGCTCGGGCGCCGAGATCGTGACGACGTCGCCGTATTTGTGGGTGAAGCCGCCGCCCGGAGCATCGCGATCCTTGATCGGCGCGAACATGGTGCCGAGATAGAGCACCGCCCCGTCCGGATACTGGTGGTGCGGGCCGATCATCTGCGCGGCGAGGTCGGCGGGATCGCGGCTGATCTTCGCGATCGAGGACGAGCCTTCCAGCGTGAAGCCGTCCTCGCCCGCGACGGTCAGGCTCACCGTCGTCTTGCGGACATGGTCGAGCGAGAAATCGCCGTCGAAGAAGCGGATGAACGGGCCGATCGCGGCGGCGGCGTTGTTGTCCTTGGCCTTGCCGAGCAGCAGGGCCGAGCGGCCCTCGACATCGCGCAGGTTGACGTCGTTGCCGAGGCTGGCGCCGACGATGCGGCCATCCGAGGCGACGACCAGCACGATCTCGGGCTCGGGATTGTTCCAGCTCGAGGCGGGGTGCAGGCCGGCGTCGGCGCCGGTGCCGACCGCCGACATCGGCGGCGCCTTGGTGAAAATCTCGGCGTCCGGCCCGATGCCGACCTCGAGATACTGGCTCCAGCTGTTCTGGGCGATCAGCACCTCCTTCAGCTTCATCGCCTCCGGGGAGCCGGGCTTGAGCTTTGAAAGGTCGTCGCCGATCAGCTTGCCGATCTCGGCGCGGATCTCGGCCGCAGCCGCCGGGTTGCCCCGCGCCTTCTCCTCGATGACGCGCTCCAGCATCGAGACGGCGAAGGTGACGCCGGCCGCCTTGACCGCCTGCAGGTCGACCGGAGCGAGCAGCCAGGGCTTGCCGTCATCGCGGCTGGCGGCCGAGCTGTTGGCGAGGAGATCGGCGAGCGAGCCGAGGCTCTCGCCATCAGCGGCGCGCAGCGCTACTGCCGGATCGGTGGTCTCGCAGAGGTCGCGCATGGTCGAGAAGGTGGCGGTGACGTCGATCACCCTATCGCCCTCAAGCTTGACCACCGACGGACCGGCAAGATCAGGGCGCCAGACCCGGCCGGCCAGAGCGGCGCGGTCGGCATCGGCCGGCAGGGTGTTGGCGGGCGTGAGAGAGAGCGAGGGCATGGCTGATCCAGCTTGTGTGCAGTGTACAGGACGAGCTGCGAAGAACAGCCGCTTCCGCGGGAAATCGCAAGTGCGCGGATGCGCGTCCACAGCGAGGCGGAAATGTCATCGTTTTGTCATTGAACTGTCGCCCCGGCTTCATGCTAGCTTGCGCACCAACGACAAGAACGCCCGCGCATGCCGGGGGCTGAGAGGGAGCTGATCATGACCTTCAAATTCAAGACCCTGACCGCCGTTGGCGCATTCGCGCTGGCCGCCGCTTCGCCGGCTTTGGCGCAGACCGAAATCCAGTGGTGGCACGCCATGACCGGCGCCAACAACGACGTCGTCGTCAAGCTGGCCGAGGAGTTCAACGCCTCGCAGAAGGACTACAAGGTCGTCGTCGCCTACAAGGGTTCTTATCCCGACACCCTGAACGCCGGCATCGCCGCCTTCCGTGCCGGCAATGCCCCGCACATCATGCAGGTCTTCGAAGTCGGCACCGCGACGATGATGTCGGCCAAGGGCGCGATCAAGCCGGTCGCCGACGTGATGAAGGACGCCGGCGAGACGTTCGACCCCAAGAGCTACCTGCCGGCGATCACCGGCTACTATTCGACGACGAAGGGCGAGATGCTCTCCTTCCCGTTCAACTCGTCCTCGATGGTGATGTGGTACAACAAGGACGCGCTGAAGAAGGCCGGCCTGCCGGAAGCGCCGCCGAAGACCTGGCCGGAAGCGTTCGAAGCCGCCAGGAAATTGAAGGCCGCCGGCTGGGACAAGTGCGGCATTTCCACGGCCTGGACGACCTGGGCCAATATCGAGCAGCTCGGCGCCTGGCACAACGTGCCTGTCGGTACCAAGGCCAACGGCTTCGACGGCTTCGACACCGAGTTCCGCATCAACAGCGACCTCTTCGTCAAGCATCTGACCAATCTCGCCAACCTGCAGAAGGAAGGCGTGTTCTCCTATTCCGGCCGTACCAACACCGGCGAGGGCCGCTTCACCTCGGGCGAATGCCCGCTCTTCCTGACCTCCTCGGCCTTCTTCGGCAACGTCAAGGCCAACGCCAAGTTCGACTGGTCGAACGCGCCGATGCCGTACTATCCGGATGTCGCCGGCGCGCCGCAGAATTCGATCATCGGCGGCGCTTCGCTCTGGGTCATGGGCGGCAAGAAGGCCGACGAGTACAAGGGCGTCGCCAAGTTCTTCACCTTCCTCTCGGACGTCGACCGGCAGGTGAAGCTGCACACCGAGTCCGGCTATCTGCCGATCACCAAGGCGGCCTATGAGAAGGTCAAGGCGTCGGGCTTCTACAAGCAGAACCCCTATCTCGAGACCCCGCTGCTCGAGCTCAACAACAAGGAGCCGACCGAAAACTCGCGCGGCGTCCGCTTCGGCGGCCTGGTCCAGATCCGCGACATCTGGTCGGAGGAGATCGAGGCGGCCCTGAACGGCCAGAAGACGCCGAAGGCGGCGCTCGACGCGGCCAATGAGCGTGGCAACCAGGCGCTGCGCCAGTTCGAGCGCACCGCCAAGTAAGACAAGACTGATCGAAGGCCGGGGCGCTTGTCCCGGCCTTCCTTGCCGCCGGGCTGGCCGATGCAGAAATACGCTCACTTCAAGGGGCTGACGATCCCGCTGCTGCTCCTCCTGCCGCAGCTCGCGATCACGGTCGTCTTCTTCTACTGGCCGGCGAGCCAGGCGGTCTGGCAGAGCTTCCTGCTGCAGGATGCCTTCGGCATCTCGACCGAGTTCGTCTGGTTCGAGAACTATCGCGACCTGTTCGCCAAGCCCGAATATTACAAGGCGCTGATCAACACCGGCATCTTCTCGGTCTTCGTCGCGCTGCTCTCGCTCTCGCTGGCGCTGCTCTTCGCGGTGATGGCGGATCGGGCCATCCGCGGCGCCGAAATCTACAAGACCCTGCTGATCTGGCCCTATGCCGTCGCGCCCGCCATTGCCGGCGTGCTCTGGATCTTCATGTTCGATCCCTCCCTCGGCATGCTGGCGCGGGGGCTGCAGAGCCTTGGCGTCGCCTGGAATCCGCGCCTCAACGGCAATGACGCGATGACGCTGGTCATCCTGGCGGCGACCTGGAAACAAATCTCCTACAACTTCCTGTTCTTTCTCGCCGGCCTGCAGTCGATCCCCAAGAGCGTGATCGAGGCGGCGGTGATCGACGGCGCCCGGCCGATGCGGCGCTTCTGGACCATCGTCTTCCCGCTGCTCTCGCCGACGACCTTCTTCCTGCTGGTCGTCAACCTCGTCTACGTCTTCTTCGACACCTTCGGCATCATCGACACGGTCAGCGGCGGCGGCCCCTCGGGCGCGACTGAGACGCTGGTCTATAAGGTCTATTCCGACGGCAAGGGCGGTACCAATCTCGGCGGCTCGGCGGCGCAATCGGTGATCCTGCTCGCCATGGTCATCGCCATGACCGCCTTCCAGTTCCGCTTCATCGAGCGGAAGGTGAACTACTGATGCGGTGGGGCCGTCGCCTTGGCCTCGCGGCGCTTGCTGGTTTCTGCCTCGTGCCAACCCTGGCGTCGGCGCACGGCCGGGTGATCGACGCCTGGAAGGGCGTGGTGCTGAATTGCGGCCCGGGTACGGAGCTGGCCTGGGCCGATCGCATCTGCAAGCTGCTGATCGGCGAGATGCGCAAGCAGGCCGAGGCCGCGAAGATCGCCTTCGTCGCTGTGCCGACCCCCTCCGACGATGTGACGCTCGACCGCCGGGCCTCCGAGGAGGGGCTCGATATCTTCAGCATCATCCATGTCCGCTTCGGCATCTCGCAGCCGACGGGCAGCCTGAAGAATCGCGACCTCACTCTCATCCTGCGATCCTTGACCGCCGGCTCGCTGTTCGAGATGCGCAAGGACGGACCCTACAAGGTGCTGAGCTATACGCCGATGATCTCGATCAACGAGGGCGAGGCCGCCGCCCGAGCGCCCTGGGTCGCACAGACCCTGGCAGAGCTCTTCTTCGTCCCGATGCTGAAGGCGCGGCCATGACCTCGGTGCTCTGGCAGGATCTCACCGCCGAGGAATTGCGCGAGAAGGCGGCGCGCGATGCCGTCGTCGTGCTGCCGGTCGCCTCGATGGAGCAGCATGGCCCGCATCTGCCGGTCGGCGTCGACACCATCCTGTGCGGCGGCGTCTGCAAGCTCGCAGCCGAGCGGGCGGGAGATGTCGAGGTCGTCGTCGCACCGACCCTGTGGTGCGGCATGGCCGAGCATCACATGGCCTTCGGCGGCACCTTCACCTTCGACATCCCGACCTATCGCGCCGTCCTGCTCGCTCTGCTGAAGAGCCTGGAGCGCCACGGCTTCCACCGCGTCGTCATCGTCAACGGGCATGGCGGCAACATCGCCGCGCTCGGCGCCTTCCTGCCGGACTTTGCCCGCGAGACCTCGCTGTCGATCCGTGCCACCACGTATTTCCTGCTGGCGCAGGAGGCGATTGCGCCCTTCATGGACGATCAGATCAGCGTGCTGCACGCCTGCGAGGTCGAGACCTCGATGATGATGGTGCTGGCGCCGGAGACAGTCAGGCAGGAACGGCTGCCGGAGGCCTACGGCATGCTGGATGCCGACCTGACGGCGCTGACCCGCCCGACCGTCGGCCAGTACAAGCCCTTCCGCGAGATGACGGATACCGGCGTGATCGGCGATGCCCGCAGGGCCACTGCGGCAAAGGGGCAGGCCTTCCTCGACGCTTCGGCGGATGCGCTGGCGAAGCTCCTGAGTGATCGCGGAGGACATGGCTGATGGTCGAGGACCGCCGCCTGGGCGATGCGATCGCCTACATCATCCTGACGATCGGCGTGCTCATCTGCGCCTTTCCGGTCTGGCTGACCTTCGTCGCCTCGACCTGGGACAACGCCACCATCATCAACGGGCAGTTGCCGCTCTATCCGGGCCCGCATTTCTTCGAGAACTACTACCGCATCCTCTTCGTCGGCACCTCGGGCTCGACCCGCGAGCCGGTGGCGAGCATGATGTTCAACTCCTTCGTGATGGCGATGACGATCGCGCTGGGCAAGATCTTTATCTCGGTGCTCTCGGCCTACGCCATCGTCTATTACCGCTTCCCGTTCCGGATGGCGGCGTTCTGGATCATCTTCGTCACCCTGATGCTCCCGGTCGAGGTCCGCATCTTCCCGACCTTCAAGGTCGTCTCCGATCTCGGCATGCTCGACAGCTATCAGGGCCTGGCCGTGCCGCTGATCGCCTCGGCGACGGGCACATTGCTGTTCCGGCAGTTCTTCATGACCATCCCGGACGAGCTGCTGGAGGCCTCGAAGATCGACGGCGCCGGCCCGTTCAAGTTCTTCAAGGACACGGTGCTGCCGCTCTCGCTGACGACGATCGCGGCGCTCTTCGTCATCCAGTTCATCTATGGCTGGAACCAGTATCTCTGGCCGCTGCTAATCACGACCAAGGACTCGATGCAGACCATCGTGATCGGCATCCGCAAGATGATCACCACCTCCGACGCCCTGACCGAATGGCAGCTCGCCATGGCCACCGCCATGCTCGCCATGCTGCCCCCGGTCCTCGTCGTCATCGCCATGCAGAGGCTCTTCGTGAAGGGCCTCGTCGAGACAGAGAAGTAGCCCGCCAATGGCTCAGGTCACGCTCAACAACGTCAAGAAGATCTATGCCGGCGGCGTCGAGGCGGTGAAGGGCGTCTCCTTCGACATCCCCGATGGCGGCTTCTGCGTCCTGGTCGGCCCCTCCGGCTGCGGCAAGTCGACCCTGCTGCGCATGGTCGCCGGGCTCGAAACGATCTCGGCCGGCGAGGTCGCGATCGGCAGCCGCGTCGTCAACCAGATCGAGCCGGCCGACCGCGACATCGCCATGGTCTTCCAGAACTACGCGCTCTATCCGCATATGAGCGTCTACGACAACATGGCCTATGGCCTGCGCAATCGCGGCACGCCCAAGGACGAGATCGAGAAGCGCGTCGCCGAGGCCGCGCGCATCCTCGCCATCGAGCCCTTCCTGCAGCGCCGCCCGCGCCAGCTCTCCGGCGGCCAGCGCCAGCGCGTCGCCATGGGCCGCGCTATCGTGCGCAAGCCGCAGGTCTTCCTGTTCGACGAGCCGCTCTCCAATCTCGACGCCAAACTGCGCGTGCAGATGCGCGTCGAGATCAAGAAACTGCAGCGCGCGCTCGGCGTCACCGCGATCTACGTCACCCACGACCAGGTCGAGGCGATGACGCTCTCCGACAAGCTGGTGGTGATGAATGGTGGCCAGGTCGAGCAGATCGGCGTGCCGGCCGAGGTCTATCGCAAGCCGGCGAGCCGTTTCGTCGCCACCTTCATCGGCTCGCCGCCGATGAACCTGCTGCCGGCCAAGGTCGACGGGCACGGCATCATCGCGCTCGGCGATGCCCTGCTGCAGGCGCGCGATCTGCGCGAGGACCTGGCCGTCGGCACGGCTGTCGAGGTCGGCTTGCGGCCCGAGGACATTGAGATCGCTTCGGAGGGGGCTGCCGGCTCGCTACCCTTCGACGTCGAGTTCATCGAGGAGCTCGGCGCGACCCAGCTGTTCCATGGCCAGCTTGCGGGCAAGCCCTTCGTCATGCAGGCGGCGACCGGCGAGGTTACGGCGCAGCCCGGCCGGCTCTGGATCTCGGTCGATCCCGACAAGGTCCACGTCTTCGATGCCGAAAGCGGGGTTCGGCTGGGGAAGGTTTGAGCGCGGGAGCCGCAACGTAGAACCCCTCTCCCGGATGGGAGAGGGGCAGGGGTGAGGGACCGCCGCTGATAACTGGGGTGCTACGGCGCCCCTGCGACGTCGATCGGTTAGGGCAGGCTCTGATCCATGCCCTTCTCCCACACGGGAGAAGGGTTCCCAGCGCCCCTGTTTGGCTGTCTTCGTGGGACGATTCAGCTCACCGGTGCGTATTTCACGACGCAGCCATAGGCCTTGGTCGCCGGCTCCGAGACCGCCTTGCCGGCCTTGAGCTCGGCCACCGCCTGGCGGATATAGCTCTTGGCGCCGTCGAGGCTGGAGGCGCTCGACGAGGGCTTGTCGTCGATCGCTCCGGCATAGGCGAGCGTCCCCTTGGGATCGATGATGTACATGTGCGGCGTCGTCTGGGCGCCATAGGCCCGCGCCAGCTGGCTCTTCGGGTCGAGCAGGATCGAGGCGGGGGCGGCGTTGCGCGTCTTCGTGAGTTCCTTGGCCTTGGCCGCGTCGACATGGCCCTGCTCGCCGACGGGCGAGGAGATCACCGAGAGCCAGACGATGCCGTCCTTGGCCATGTCCTTCTGCAGGGTCTGCATGGTCGCGCTGTTGTAGTGCTTCCGGACATAGGGGCAGTCATGGTTGGTCCATTCGAGGATCACCGTCTTGCCGGCATAGTCCGACAGCTTCTGCAGCTTGCCGTCGACATCGACGACCGAGAAGTCGGGCG
Organism: Allobosea sp. CCNWLY174; assembly: GCF_037120455.1. Lineage (NCBI taxonomy): Bacteria > Pseudomonadati > Pseudomonadota > Alphaproteobacteria > Hyphomicrobiales > Alloboseaceae > Allobosea > Allobosea sp. CCNWLY174. The sequence goes on from NZ_JBBBBQ010000006.1 coordinate 145,016, forward strand.
CCTTGGCACCGGGTTTCGCCGCGCTCTGGGCGAAGGCGGCGCCGGAGGCGATTGTCAGTGCGGTGGCGGCGAGGCCGGCGAGGAAAAGCTGTCTGGTCACGTCTGTCATGTCTGTCTCCATTCTTCGGTGGCAGAGGGTTGGCGTGGGCAGTGCTCTGTTATCGTGCGGTGGCGGTCTTCACCTCTTTGCCGGCGGCGCGCTGGGCGGCGCTGACCACGGTCTCGGGCGTCAGCAATTGCGGCAGCACCTCGGCCTGCGCGCCCTTCGTTCCCGGGTAGAACAGATAGAGCGGCACGCCGGCGCGCCCGTACTCCGTCAGTGTCGCGGCGATCGTCGCGTCACGATTGGTCCAGTCGGCCTTGAGATAGGCGACACCGAGCTTGGCGAAGGCGTCCTTCACCTCTTGCCGCGACAGAGCGACCCTGTCATTGGCGAGGCAGGTGATGCACCAGGCGGCGGTGAAGTTGACGAAGACCGGCTTGCCTTGTGCCTGCAGGTCCGCGACCCGCGCCGGCGACCAGACGCCGGGGCCATCGGTACCGGCCTGGACTGTTGGCTGGGCCGAAGGCGTCGCGCTCTCGATGACGAAGGCCGAGGTCGCGCCGACGAGCAGGACGGCCACCGCAGCCGCGACCGCGCGCAAGGCCCGGCCACTGCCGCGGGTGACGCCGACCAGCCAGAGCGCGAAGCCGGCGACCAGGATCGCGACGAGCGCGGCGAGCGCGCCATCGGCACCGGCCTGCATGGTCGCGACCCAGGTGAGCCAGATCGCGGTGGCGAACATCGGGAAGGCGAAGGCCTGCTTCAGCACGATCATCCAGCGGCCCGGCTTGGGCAGCAGCCGCAGCAGCCCGGGCGCGAAAGAGAGGGCGACGACGGGCGCGGCGAAGCCGAGCGCCAGCGCCATGAAGATCGACAGCGCCGCGGCCGGCGGCTGCGTCAGCGCATAGCCCATCGCCGCGCCCATGAAGGGGGCGGTGCAGGGCGTCGCGACGACGACGGCAAGCGCGCCGGTCATGAAGGCGCCGACCGGGCCGCTGCGGCTGGCGAGCCCGTCGCCGACACCCTGCAGCCTGCCGCCGATCTCGAAGGCGCCGATCAGGTTGAAACCGATCAGCGTCATCAGCACGGCGAGCAGGATGACGAGCGGCGGCGATTGCAGCTGGAAGCCCCAGCCGGCGCCGAGCGCGATCACGGCCGAGGCCAGCACGAAGAAGGTCGCGAGCACGCCGGCGAGGAAGAGCAGCCCCTGCCGGCGGACCTCGCCGCGGCTCGCCTGCGCCACCTGGGCAAAGCCGAGCGCCTTGATGAACAGCACCGGCAGCACGCAGGGCATCAGATTGAGGATCAGGCCGCCGGCAAAGGCGAAGGCCAGCGCCAGAAGGAGTGTCAGGTCTTCGGCCGGAGGCGGCGGCAGCACGACCTTCGCCGGCGCTTGCGCCGGCGCCGCCGCAGCCTGCAACAAGGCTGGCTCGACCTCGGCATTCAGCGCGAGAGCGCGCTTCACGCCGCTGTCGTCGAAGGTGACGACGCCATCGGTCGTCGGCGTGCCGATCTTGAAGGCGGTCGAGCGGGTGAGGGTAAGCGCGCCGTTGGCGAGCGGCTGCTCGGCCGCATGCTCGATCAGCGTGTCGAGGACCGGAAAGAAGCGGACATCGCTGGCGCCGGCGGGCAGGCCGGGCAGGGTGAGTGCAAGCTTGTCTTCGCCCTTCGCCGTCAGCTTGGCGGGGAATCCAGCCGGTTTCGGCAGGGCGGCGCGGGCCTGATCGATCCGCGCTTCCGCCGCGGTGTCGACAATGCCGGCCGGCGCGATCGGCAAGTCGAGCGTGAAGGCGCCTTCTTCGGGAATGCAGATCTTCTCGCAGACTAGCCAGGTCGCCTTGGCCGAGAGCGTCAGCGTCTCGCCCGGCTTGGCGTTGGCCGGGACCGAGATCTCGACCGGCAGCAGGACATGGTCCTCGAATCCGAAATTGACCAGCGGCTCGACCCGGATCGCTTTGGGCGCCGGCCACTGGATCGCGCTGGCGCTCACGCCTTCCGGCAGCGTCCATTCGATCCGCGTCGCCTCGCCGGAATCGCCGGGGTTCTGCCAGTAGCTGTGCCAGCCCGGCGCAAGTTTCTGGGTGAGGGCGACCTGGAAGCGTTCGCCCGGCGCGACGGCATCGCGGCTCGACAGCAGCGTCGCGGTGACGCGCGCCGAGGTCACGGGCGTCGATTCGGCGGCGATCACAGGCACAGGCGCGAGCAGAGCCAGCGCCATGGAGGCGCGCTGCAAAAGCCGGAAAGCGGTCCGGCGCGGGAGGCTCGTCGCGATCATCCCGATCAGATGCCCGCTTCCATCGCGAAAAGCCAATGACAAGCGGGTGAGGGCGGCGCGAGGTCGCAGGGTCAGGTGGTGCGCCCGACCTCGCGCGCAACATCCGAGAAGGGACGCATGCCGCTGTCGGGCCGGGTCGCGATCGAGAGGAAGCGTGCGGCGAAAGCGAGCGAGTCGCGCTGGCTCGGGCTGAGCTGGTCGCAGCGTTGTCGGTCGGCGAGCCCGGTCTGCTCGGCCTGCGCCAGCGCGGCCTTGAGCTCGGCTTCGCTCAGGGCGCCGGAGTTGACCAGCGAGCGCAGCACGGCGGTGAAGGCCAGCAGCATGCCTTCGAGCTGGAGATTGGCGACGTTCATCTCGTCCTCCCGATTCTGATCGGGCGGTCGGACGGCCGCCGGGCAAGCCTGCGCCGGGGGCCGTTCGTCGGCGCCCGGCGCATCTTGGCATGGCAGGCCGCTCGGGGCGACCGGCTTATGGTCAGGCCGCCTGCGGCTGCTCGACCGGCGGCAGATAGGCGCCCTGGAAGGTCGTCATCACATGCGCAACCATTTCGCGGGCGATGTGCAGCTGGTCGTCCTCGAAAGCAATCGCCCGCGGTGAATTGAGTACGATCTCGTAGCTCGGGAAGTAGTCGATATAGTCGAAGCGCCGGAACAACTCCTCGGCGACGGCCCGCAGCAAAGATTTCGAGGCGCTGTTGGCGACGATAACGTCGGCGTCCTTGAAGGTCGCGCCGAACGGCACCGGCGAGACGGTGACGACGAAGCGCATCTCCGGGTTACAGTGCTCGCGGATCAGACCGATGATGTCGAGCATGTCGGCCAATGTCGCGTCATAGCCGTAGTCGACGAAGCGGAAGCGTTCCGGCATGCGCTGCAGCCAGCTCGGCCCGGGATGGGCGTTCATCGCGATGCCCGTCTGCGCATCGAGCCAGGTCTCGGTCAGGCCGAGCGTGAAGAAGCAGATCTTGGCCTGCTTGATCGTCGCCGTCGCCTCCGTGAGGCGCTTGCGATTGGCGAAGGCGGTCTCGCGGTCGAGCAGCCTGAGGCCGCTGGCATGCGGGTCGAACCATTGTCCTGGCGCAAGCTCGATCAGCCCGTCATCGGGGTAGCTCTCGCCGCGCAGCACGCGCTTGAGCTCATGCGTCATCGAGCGGACCGAGTACTTGTTGAGCGCCCCGCGGCTGAGCTGGCCGCGATCGGCGCCGCCGCCGCGGCCGGTCGCCTCGTCCCAGCTCTCGAAATGCTCGGCCGGTACGCCGTGGCCGCGCAGCAGCAGAGGCAGGCCGCGCGTCATCAGGATGTTCTCGACTTCGCGCGCGAAGCAGGAGCCCATGGTGAAGATCGGCCAGTCCGGGTCGATCTTGAATTTCGGCTTGTGCTGGACAGCGAGGTAGTTGCCGGTGGTCAGCCGCTCCTTGGCCATCTTCTCGGGCTTGCCCGAGGTCCAGCCGCGCACTGGATTGCCGCGCATGATGGTAAGGGCCGTGCCGGCATCGTATTCGATCTTCATCGATCGTCTCCTGGTTCGTGCAAACCTCTCGGCTCGACGCTGCGGACTTCGGTCAGTCTCGTAAGCACCGGGCGTTTGCAGATGGCCCGGTGACCTCCGGGCGTTTCCTCCGACCGGCGCGATCTGTGCCGCGCCGTATCTCTCACATGCGATGGGGAATGCCGTTGTGGTCGAGGAAGCCGCGCATCCGGTCGTAGGAAGCGGCATAGCTCTTCGCGAGATTGTTGAGCGCCGCCTCCTGGTAGACGGCGCGCCAGCCGCCCTCGGCCAGCGCCGCTTCCGGCACGACCGGAATCTTGAGCGTCTCGGCCAGCTCCTGGCTGCGCGTGTCATAGGCGACGAGGACGCCGGGCACGCCCTGTGCCACCGCCGGCAGAACGCCGTGGACGCGGTAGCCGACGGCGAGGTCGATCGACCTGGCGAACTCGTCATAGCGCTCGACGTCGAAGAAGGAGAACAGCTGCTTCTCGTAGATGCGCCGCATGGCGGTATCGTCCGGGCCGTCCCACCACTTGGTCCTGACGAATTCGGCGACGGCCTTGTCCTTCGCCGTGGCGTCGCGCAGGAAGAAGGCCTTCTCCTCCTGCTCGCCATGCGAGGACATCACCATCTCGCTCTGGCTGTCGACCTTGAGCAGCGCGGCCTTCTGGTTGCGCAGATAGGCCTCCGGGTCGGCGGTGTAGCTCTTGTCGGCCTCGCGGCGCAGGCTGAAGGCGACCTTGCGGATCTCGCGCTGATCGGGGATGCGGATCTTCAGCTCGCGATTGCGGGTCCGGAAGATCGAGGGGCAGCCCACGACCTCGACATTCTTGATGCCGTTCTGGCGCAGGGTCTCGGCGCTGAAGGCGCCGCGCACGCCGATCGAGGCGCAGCGCTCGGAGACGATCGACCAGAAGCGGCGGGACGGTTCGGGCAGCTCGATCCTGCGGTTCTGGCTCGCCTGGGCGCCGACGCCGATGGCGTAGACCGGCAGCTTGACCCGCTCCAGCACCTCGACGGCGCGGAACCATTCCATGTTCTCGTGGATGAAGTTCGAGCCGCGCACGAAGACGAAGTCGAACTCGCTGGCATAGCGCTCGATGTCGGCCTCGGTCGGGGACATGATCTTCATCGGCTCCAGATGCGCATAGCGCAGGAGCTTCAGCGTCGAATCGTAGACGATCATGTCGCCGATGTTGAAATAGTCGCTGAGCAGCTTCTCCATCGGCGCGCGGTACCAGCGCACCTTGTCGTGCTCATGCACCTCGCCGGCAGGATAGATAACTAGCGCGCGCAGTTTCGTCTCGGTCGCGATCGGGCGCAGGTTCGAGCCCGGGGCGAGCGTGCCTGTGGCCGCGTCGGCGATCGCGATCGAGTGCGGGCGCCCATTGGGCATAGCTGGCAGCGGGATCGTCAGCTCGGCGACATCGGCCTCAGCCGTAACGATCGCGCCGGGGTGGATGGTGGCGTAGTCCTGCCCGTCGAGCAGCAGCTTGAGCGCCGGCCAGCTGCGGTCGGGCCGGCGCCCGATGGCGACGACGACCTCGCCGGTGGTGGCGCGCAGGATCTTGATGGCGTTCTCGGCCGAGACCACGGAGCCGAGATTGAGCACGGGCGCGTTCATGACCCCTCCTTGACGAACTGAACCTTGAGACGGACCAGGTCCCGGTCGGGACCCAGCTTGCAGTCGGCGACCTTCATCCTGGTCATGAAGAGATAGGCCTCGTCGCCGGTCGTCTCGAAATTGCGCGAGCGCGAGGCGGGGTCGGCGAGGGCGCCATAGCCGTAGCGCAGCCGGTCGCTGCAGTTCTTGCTCCACATCGTCGGCTGCACCATCAGGGTCTGCAGCGGCGACCAGCGGATCAGGTCGTCGGACCAGCTATAGGCGACCCGCCCGCCGGCGATGTTCTGGCTCGGGTCGGGGCCGAGATGCAGCAGGGCGAGCCACTTCCCGCTCGGCTCGTGCCGGGTCAGCGATCCCACATTGGTCGGCAGCGGCTTGAGCGTCTGGCAGGGCCGCGCCTGGCTGAGATCGTCGCGATAGGGATCGACGGCGCGGATGGTGAAGTCCTGCCCGTCATAGGCGCGCCAGGAGGTCGGGTCCTTGATGTCGGTCGAGCGGAACAGGCAGACGCCGTTCTTCTGGCCTTCGCCGCCGGTCGTCATGATCAGCGCATACCAGGCGCCGTCCTTCTGGACGATGTTGGAGGGATTGAAGAAGCCGCGATGCCGGCCCTGGCCGACCTCCTGGGGAAAGCCCGGCGCCGCCACCAGCGGGCGCGGCTCGTCGGTCTTGAAGCTGAGGCCACCATCGCTGGAATGGGCGGCGGTGACGACATTGTACCAGCAGCTCATCGCATCCTTGAAACGGCAGGCGCCGGGATGCTTGTCGGCATGGTACTCGGCGTGGACCAGCGCCTCGACATTGCGGCCATCGCCGGTCCAGGTCGCGGCGATCCAGCTCTTGTCGCTGAACTGGCTGGGGTCGGCGCTGCTCTTCGCCTCGAAGGAGACCGCGCAGCTCTTGCGGATCGCGCCGAGATTGGCGCCGATCAGCGGCCGGCTGCGATAATGGCTGGCGAAGGCGACGACCTCGCCCTTGCCATCTCGGAAGGCCCGCAGCGGCGCGTCCGGCAGGTCCCATTCCTCGCAGCGCTCGCGTGCCCAGGAGACGACCGTCTCCTCCTTCGCGTCGGGAGCGATCTCCAGCCGGTAGCCGGGCCCCTTCGGACCCGGCGCCTGCTGAGCCAGGCCGGCGACAGGAATTGTGACTGCCAGCAGGGCCGCCGGCAGCCAGGCAAAGGCGCTGCGAAGCGTCCTCATGCCACCTTCCTTTCCGGCTCGGGAGCCGGCGGCGCGGACGCGGCAGCGGCCGCGGGTCTCACCATCTTGTGGTCGACCTTGTTCTCGCTGAGGAAGGCGCTCATCGCGCCATAGGTCCGGGCATAGGCCGCGTTGAAGCGGTCGAAGAGCGTCTGGTCCCAGTACTCTTCCAGCCTGAACGGCTTGTCGCCGAAGACGTCGACGCTCGGGATCTGGAAGGTCTCGGCGAACTCGACGGTGCGGCTGTCATAGGTGAAGTAGATCGAGGGCGTGCCGTTCGCGAGTGCCATCAGATTGCCGTGAAGCCGGTAGCCGAGCACGAGATCGAGCTTGCGTACGAGTTGTTCGTAGCCTGCGACGACATCCGAATAGAACATCCGGTCGCGATAGAGCGCTTCCATCTGCTCATCGAGATACCATTGGGTCGCCCAGCCATTTTCGCGCAGGGCGGCCATGCCCTCGAGCTTCTGCTCGGGCGTGCCCAGAGCGAGCTTCTTCTCCTCGACCTCGCCCTGCGACATCAGCGTGACCTCGAAGCGATCCGCCATCGCCTTCACCAGGTCGCGGTGAAAGGTCAGGTAGCGCTTGATGTCCTTGGCGTAGTGCTTGGAGACCTCGCGGCGCAGGGTGACGCCGACCTGCTTCACCGAGTCGAGCGCCGGCAGGCGGATGGCAAGGTCCGGCCGGTTGTTGCGGAAGGCGGTCGGGCAGCCGATGATACGAACGTTCTTGATGCCGAGCTCGTGCATCACCTCGGCGGAATAGGTGCCGCGCACGCCGACCGAGGCGGTGGAATCAGCGATCAGCTTGAGGACGGTCTTGCTGTCCTCGCTGAGTTCGAGCTTGCCGCTGACCGGCGCCTGCGCGCCGATGCCGAAGGCGAGCACCGGCAATTTCAGCCGGCGCAGCACCTCGGCGGTGCGGCTCCAGTTCATCCCGGCGTGGACGTAGTTCGAGCCACGCAGGAAGACATAGTCGAACTCGGCGTTGAAGCGGTCGATCCGGGCCGGGTCGATGCTGGTGATCGGCAATTCCTCGAGCGTCACGAAGTTGAGCAGCTTCAGCGAGGAATCGAAGACGAAGGCGTCGCCGATATTGTGATAGTGGTTGATGTGGCTCTGCAGGTCGGCGTGCCGGTACCAGCGGACATTGTCGTGGTCGTAGACTTCGCCCGAAGGGCTGATCACGAGGATGCGGGCCATGGTTGCGTTCTCCCTTCTTGTCTGCGCGCAGCTCACGCGATCATCGGCGTGGCGTCGCGATTGGCCGGAGCCGGCACGCCCCGCTCGGCGATCAGGCGCTGGTAGAGCGCCAGATGCTGATCGGCGCAGTCGACATGGCTGAGCGGCTTCTTGATGCCTGCACGCAGGCGCTCCCATAGCCCGGGCTCGCTCAGCGCTCGGGTCATGCAGTCGACGAGGTCCTCCGGGCTGCCCGAGCGGAAATGCAGCCCGTCGACCTCGTCGGTGATCTTCTCGGCCATGCCGCCGAGATTGCTGGAGAGGATCGGGCGGCCGTGGAAGAAGGCCTCCTGGATCACGATCGGCGAGTTCTCCCACCAGACCGAGGGCATCACCACCCAGTCGACCGAGCGCATCAGGTTCGGCATCTCGTGGTTCTGGAAGGCGCCGCAGAAGCGCACGCGCCGCCCGGCCGCCTCGACCAGATCGGCGAACTTCTTCTTGTAGGCCTCCGGTTGCCTGTCGAGGTTGCCGCCATAGACGAGCAGCACGCCGTCCTCGCCCCAGACCGAATCCGGGATGCGGGTGACGGCGTCGAGCAGCACGTCGGCGCCCTTGTAGGGGGTGAGCTGGCCGAAATAGGCAAAGCGCGAGCGCCGGCTTTCGGCCTCCGGCAATGGCCGTGGCGGCGCAACCTCGGCGACGTCGATGCCGTTCTCGATCACCGAGAAGCGATCGGCCGAAAGTCCCCATTGCTGGTAGCGCTCGGCGAGGAAGCGGCTCGGCGAGACGAAATGATCGGCTAGGTTGAGGATGCCCTTGATGAAGGTCTCGCGCGCCAGGAAGCGTGCGGGAGAGATGTCCGGGAAGCAGGCGTTGCAGTCGCTCGGCGAAGCCCGGTAGCAGAGCTTGAAGGCGCCGGTCTTCACCATCTGCCCGTGATGGTGGCAGATCGAGAGATACTCGTGGAAGGTCACCACGATCAGCGCGTCCGGCAGCGTGTCGCGCACGGCGAAGATGCATTCGAGCCCGAGCCCGATGAAATGGTGGAAGTGCACCACGTCGGGCTTGAGGTCGCGCAGCACGCGAACGAAGTCGCGCTCGATCTCGTCGGTCGCGCGGTTCGACAGCAGGAAGTGGTCGTACTCCTCGGCATAGTAGAGCAGTTCGCCGCCGCGCTGGCGCAGGCTCATCAGCGCCGTGCCGCCATGGCGCGGTGTCGGTGCGCCGACCCGGGCGAGATAGTGCGTGTCGAGCTCGGCCTTGGCCTGGAAGCCCTTGTGCAGGTTGTAGGAGGCGATTTCGGCGCCGCCGAGCGAGAAGGAAGGGTGGCCGTGCGAGACGACGAGGATACGCATGCTCATCCTCTCATGTTGGAAATGGCCAGCGCCCAGCGCCGGTCGAAACTGGTACGGTCAGCGAGATTGATCAGCGCGCCGACATGCGGCCGGGTCTCGGCGTCCTCGACGACATAGATCTCGACCTCGGGCACCCAGAGCGACGGCACGCCGTTCATCCTGAGCTTCAGGCAGAGATCGAGGCCCTTCTCGCTGGGCGTGAAGTAGCTGCGCGAGAAGCCGTCGGCCTCGAGGAAGGCGTTGCGCGACATCACGCAGCATTCGGTCGCGCCGGCGGCGACCTCCATCGGCCCGAGGCTGCCGATCGCATCGAGCGGATAGCCGACGAAGCGGTTGTAGACGCGCCGGTTGGCGCCTTCGCCTTCGAGCCAGGCGCCGGCCCAGCGGATCGAATTGTCCTCGAACAGCAGGGTCGGGCTTGCGACGCAGTGCCCGCCGCGGCCGCGATAGGCGCGCTCCAGGCGTCCGAGCCAGCCCGGCATCCGGATCTGGGCTGCGCCGGAGAGGAGCGCCACCGTCTGGAAGCGGCAGGCGCGCACGCCCGCCTCCAGCGCATCGCAGCTGTCCTCGACGCCTTCGACCAGCACGAGCCGGACTTGGAGTCCGTAGAACTTCGCCAGCCGGCGCGCCTCGGCTCCAAGCCGGTCGAAGCTTTCACCGGGAGCGGCGACGACGATCGGCAGTGGCCTGATCTCCGGATCGATCGCGAGCAGGGCGAACAGGCTGGAGAGCTCGCGCTGGCGCTGGTCGAGGCCGATCACCAGGCCGAGCGCCGCATCGGCGTTGAAGCGGCCGATATCGTGCGTCTCGATCGCCTTGGGCGGGGCGATCTCGGCGGCCTGCAAGGCGGGCGCGATCTGCCTTTCGACCACGGCGGCCGCGGTCGAGGAGCGCGGGTCGAGCAGGCCGAACACCCGCTCCAGCGCGCGCCGGGGCGGATTGCGTCCGGGCGAAAGCGGCAGGAAGGCCGGCCCGTGACCCTCGACCTCGAATTCGAGATAGAGCGGCTGGCCGGGCTCCGGCAGCAGCTTCGGCGCGAAGACGATGAAGCCGTGGCTGTTGCGCCGGCTCGCCATGGCCGGGCCGAAGCGCGGATCCTCGGCGAAGGCGGCGGTGACGTCCGGCCGTGCGGCGCGCGTCCAGAGTTTGTCGACGACGCAGGACTGGCTGCCGCTGCGCAGCGTGACAGTGCCGGTGAGGCGGTCCGGGTCGAAGAGCCAGCCGATGACGAGGACTCCACTGCCCTCGACGATGGTGGCGTCGTCGATGCCGGCGCGCACCGGCTGCTCAAGGAAGGAGATGGTGTCGCGCCCGTCGAAGCGTTGCGAGGCCTGCTTCAGCTTCTCGGCGGTCGCCGGCGGCGCCATGCCGCGCTGCAGCCCGTCGCGCAGGTGGCCGGGCACGGTGATCTGCTCGAGCAGGACGTGGCGGTCATAGACCTCGAGCGCGCGCCAGCCGTCATTGGCGCGGAAGAACAGTCGCTCGATCTCGCTGGGATGGCGGATCGTGCATTCTTCCAGCAGGCCGAAGAAGCCGCAGGCGCCTTCGCCGAGATCGTCGCGCTGGAAGGTTCCCGCTTCCAGCACGGCCGGCGAGAGCCCGCCATGCGCGATCAGCAGCTTGGTGCGCCCGGCGGCGAAATTCGAGGTCCAGCCCTGCAGGAAGATGCCCTCGTCGAGCGGACCCATCACCTCGACGAAACCGCCGGGCTTGGCGACCGATTGCAGCAGCATGCCGACGGCGCGCAGGCGGCGTGGATTCGACTTGCCGGCGAGCAGCACTTCGAGGAGGCCGTCGACGACGGTCGGGAAGGACTGCCCGGCCTCGTCGGCGAGCGCCGCGAGGAAGGCCTGCAGCGGCATCGGCTTCGGCGCCAGGATCAGCCGCAAGGGTCGGCCGGGCCGGCCGAGCAGGATCGCGCCGGAGCCGGCACGATCGGGCGACGGAGCGGGGGCGAGGCAGAGGAAGCCGGTGGCGTGCGCGGCGTCGGCCTGTGGCCGGCGCCAGGTCAGCGCCATCGTCTCGACCCGGTTGCGCGGGTTGCCGTCGACCGCGACCGGCACCTTGCCGGGCAGCGCATCGCAGGCGCTCATCACCAGGATCGCGTTCTCGCCGAGCGGGGTCCAGGCGACAGTCGGCGCCGGGCTGATCATGGTCCGCTCGGGGATGATGACCTCGTTCATCGCCTCACCTGCCCATCAGCATGACGGTGAGCGTGACGAAGGAGAGCAGCGCCGACAGGCCCGAGAGGAAGCCGAGCACGACGGTGACCTGCCGGAGCGGCGCCTTGGCCTCCTTGCGGATCGCGACCAGCCGGTCGTCGAAGGCCCGCAGCGTCTGGTCGAAGCGCATCTGGAAAACGTCGATCTCGCCGAGACGGGACGCGATAGCGCCATTGCCTTCGACCTCCTCGGACTGCCTCGCCTCGGCCTCGCGCTGGCGATGCTGCGCCAGCTGCACGCCGAGCTCGCCGACCTTGTCGAGCAGTTCCTTTTGGGTCAGCTGCGAGCGCCGCTGCAACGCGATCAGTGCCTCGACCCGGTCGAAGAAGCGGGCCAGCGGCACGGCGATCGCCGCTTCCGCCGCGAGTTCGGCCGCCGGCGGCAGGCGCAGTTCGAGCTGCGCGCCGGTGCTCGGCGAGATGCCGACGACGGTCAGCGCCTCGCGCGCCGCAGCGGTGCGGTCGTCGAGCTCCATGGCGAAGGCGTGCCTGCCATCGCCGATGCCGTTGCGGCGCAGGTCGATGCGGCCCTGGTCGGCCACCGCCTCCTGCACCTTGAGGCCGCCCCGCATCAGACGCACGATCAGCCGTTCCTCGGGGCGCGCCTCGTCCCAGATCCAGCCATGCAGCCGGTTGCCGTCGAGCGCATCGACGCGCCCGTTGAGCTTTGCCGGGGTCTCGCTCGCGTCGCTCACGGTACCGTCCGGACTGTGCATCGTCGTCATGCTGGTCATGCCGCCTCCGCCAGTTTGAGTTGATCGAACAGGGCCAGATGCGCCTGCGCGCAGGCGTCCATGCCAGCCCCGGGCTCTATGCCGCCGACGAGGCGGTGCCAGAGCCCGTCCTCGCTCATGGCGCGGGCCATCACCCGCGCGAGCTGGCCGGGATCGCCGGGGCGGACGTGCAGGCCGTCGACGCCGTCGCTCACCATCTCGGCCATGCCGCCGATGTTGCTGGCGATCACGGGCCTGAGGTGCTGGAAGGCTTCCTGGATGACGAGGGGGGCGTTCTCGTACCAGAGCGACGGCATCACCACCCAGTCGACCTCGGCCATCAGCGCCGGCATCTCGTCGCGGCGATAAGGGCCGCAATGCACGACCTCGGCGCCGGCCTCGGCGAGCGCCTTGTCGAGCGCTGTGGTGAAAGCCTCGCTCTGGAACGGCGCTCCGCCATGGATGCGCAGTTCGAACACGTCAGCGCCCTCGTCGCGCAGAAGCTTCGCCGCCTGCAGCAGCGGCAGTGCACCCTTCCAGGGATTGAGGTTGCCGAAATAGCCGAAGCGGTTGCGAGGGCCATGGGTATGCCGGTGCGGCACCGGCATCTGGACCGGCCGAGCATTGGCGATGACCTCGATCTTCTCGCCTGGCAGGCCCCAGTCGATATAGCGCTGGCGCAGGAAGCGGCTCGGGGAGACGAAGCGGTCGACTGCGGACAGATGCGTCTTCAGGAAGCGCTCGCGCAGCAGGAAGCGGTCGGGGCCGATCTCGGGGAAGCAGCCATGACATTTTGCCGGCGAAGCACCGGTGCAGCGCTGCTTGTCGCCGGTGCGCACCATCAGCCCGTCGTGATGGCAGATCGAATAGTAGTCGTGCAGCGTCATCACGATCGAGGCCTGCGGCAGCAGACGCCGCGCCAGCGCCAGGAATTCGGCGCCGATCAGCACGAGATGATGGATGTGGATCACGTCCGGCCGGAACTCGGTCAGCAGCGAGCCGAGATCCTGCAAGGTGCCGTAGTGGTCGATCTGGCTGAGATGGAAGCGGTCGAAATGCCCGCTCCACAGCAAGAGGTCGCCATCCGCTCCGGTCGCCTGGAAGGCGGTGCCGGGATGCGGCTGGCGGTGGATCGCATTGGTCGCGCCGAGGAAGAGCACCTCGCAGCCCTCGCCACGATAGGCGCTCGCCAGGTCATGGGCGAAGATCTCGGTGCCGCCCGGATGCAGGTCCGGGTGGTTGTGGGCGACGACGAGGATGCGCCGACTCATCGCTGGATCCCCGGTTTCACCGCGACCAGCAGATCCTGGTAATGGGCCGCGCTGTGCCCGCGCCAATGGCCGGGGTCGAGCCGCTCGACCGCAAGCCCGGCCTGAGTGGCGTGCTCCAGCAGGAAGCCGGCGTCGATACCGGCGGCGGCCAGCGGTGCCTCCTCGATCGCGTACCAGCCGGGACCCTCGCCCCAGCGCCGGAACTTCAGGCGCTCCTGGCCGGTGCTCTGGCCGTCGAGGGCGAAGGCGGTGAGGAAGAGCCGTCCGCCCGGGGCGAGCAAGCGCGCCGCCTCGTGCAGGTAGACCACTAGCTCTTCCGGCGGCAGATGCGTCGCCACGGAGGTCATGGTGATGAAGTCGAAGCTCTGGTTGGCGAAGCCGAAGCGGACCTCGTTGCCCGGCAGCGAGCCCTGCGGGTTGTAGAGCGGATGGGCGATATCGAGGCGTTGGAAACGGAAGCGCGGATAGGCCGGAGAAATCGTCTGGGCGCACCAGAGGATGCCGTCCATCACGGGATCGACGCCGTCATAGCTGCCGCGCTCGGGGTCGAGATATTGGGTCAGCGGCACCGCCATCCGGCCAATGCCGCAGCCGATGTCGAAGACGCGCTCATGCGGCTGCAACCGGCCGATCCGGATGAAATGGCCGAGGAACTCGGCGCCGATGGCACGGTAGTCGCCATCGCCGACGAAGATCGAATCCGGCGGCGGATGCGGCAGGAAACGGTTCGTCTGGACATGGGCCATCAGCCAGGCGAGCTCGGGCGTCATCGGTCCGATCGCGGGCGCTGCTTCCGAGGTGGTCTGTCGCAGGGCGAGGGTCGCCGTCATGCCGCTGTCGCCCTTCTGAGGTTGGCGCGGGAGAGGAGGAATTCCGGATCGAGGCTCAAGGACGGCGCCCGCGGCGGCGCGGGGTGCTGCTGGGTCGCCGGCTTGTCGACCGCGGCCATCAGCGCCGCGATCTCGCTGTCCCAGCGCTTGGTCTGGAGCCAGGCATTGTGCTGCGAGGCGACGCCACGCGTGTAGTCGAGGCTCTTCGAGATCGACTGGCGCTCGAGATGGTAGAGCGACACGCTCGGGACATAGACGATGCCGAGCCCGGCCCGCGCGATCTTGAGGCAGAGATCGCTGTCCTCGTAGTCGCCGATGACGTAAGCGTCGTCGAAGCCGCCGATCTCCATGAACAGCGCCCGCGGCATCACGATGCAGGCGCCGGTGACGCCCGGCACCGGCCGCTCGACATTGGCCGGCGCATAGCCGCTCGGCATGCCCTTGAAGTAATGATGGTTGAGCCAGGTGCCTTTACTGTCGCGCTTGAAGTAGAGCCCGGCATGCTGCAGCGAGCCGTCGTCATAGAGCAGCTTGGGGCCGACCGCGCCGGTGCGCCGATGCGGCTCGATGCGCTGCAACAACGCCGGCAGCCAGCCCTCGCTGTCGGGGATGACATCGGAATTGACCATGGCGAGCGCCTGGCCGCGAGAGGCGGCCGCGCCGGCGTTGCAGGCGGCCGAGAAGCCGCCATTGCGGCCCATCACCACGAGCTGCATCGGCAACCCGTAGGCGAGGAAGAGACCACCGAGGAGATGGGCGACCTCGCCCTCGTGCTCGGGTGAATCGAGCACGTAGATCAGCTCGGCCTTCTCGGCGAACCAGCGATCGGCGGCGAAAGCCGAGACCTGGATGCGCAGGAAATCGTAGACGCGATAGAGCGGGATCACCACCGAGACCGCGGGATGCGCGGGGCCCTTGCCGAAGCTCTTGATGCAGGGCTCCGGCAGGGTCTGGCGCAAAGCCGCCTGGCAGTCTGCGAGGACCGGCGCGATCGTCCGCTCCAGCATCTGCGCGTTCAGGTGCTGTGGCGGGATCGCGGCCAGCGCCCGGGCCCGGATGGCGAGAGCGTCCGCGGGCTGCGCATTGGGGCGCAGCGACAGCACGGTGCCGGATTTCAGCTTGAGCTCGACCCGTGGTTGCAGCACCGGCGCACCGCCGGCATAGCCGGGGATCAGGGCAGCAAAGCCGGTGGCGCGCTTGACGTCGCCATTGGCGCCGGCCGGCAGCAGCGCAGGGAAGTTCTCCAGCCGCTCGAGCACCGGCGTCGGCTCGCCCTCGGAGCGATGCAGCAGCATCTCGTCGAGCAGCCCCTCGGCATCGCGGTACCAGCCGCCGAGCAGCAGCCCGGCCGGGGTGGTGACGGCGAGATCGAGCTCTGCCGAGGGCAGGTCGTCATTGCGGCGCACGGTCTGGGCGGCGAGCGGCAGCCGCCTCTGCATCTCGATCGCCAGCAGGCGGCCCTGCTCTGACAGGCCGGAGAGCTGCTCGACCAGCCAACTGCGCAATCCGTCGCGCTGGCTGGCCTTGCCGGCCCACCAGCGTCCGAGCGACGGGATGTCCTGGCGGGCAGCGACCGTCCTGACGATCAGGCCGGATTCGGCCTGCAGGATCAGCAGCCCGCCGGCCTGTGGCGGGAATTCGTCGATGATCAGGTGCAGCGGCCGGTTGCCGGCGCGATCGGCACGGCCGAGCCGCGGTTTTCCGGGCTGGCGGGAGAGGCCGCCGGCATCGAGCCGATAGGCGGTGCGGACACCTGGAAGCCGGCCGGGCACCGTCGTTTCCAGCAGGACCTTGCCTTCGGTGAGGCGGGCGACCGGAGACGCCGCCGTGGGCTTGCGGGCGAGAACCAGCAGGAACTGGCGCAGGAAGCCGAGATAGCCGGCAGCCTGGCTCAGCCCGAACAGCGTCGGCCAATGGCCGACCAGCGCGTTGGCGAGCATGCGGCGTGCATCGGGCGTGGCGTCGCGGACGAGATCCTCCGCATCGGCCATGCCATGGACCAGATCGGGATCGAAACGCGCGGTGGTGTCGCCACCCGGATGATCGTCGGACAGCGCCGCGACGACCTCTCCGGGCCCGCCATGGCGGAAGACGACGACGACGCGCAGGCGCCCGTCGCCGAGCGGCAGGACGACCGAGGCCGAGCCGAGGCGCTTCTCCCCTGCCGCCAGCGCGATGCGTGGCCGCGACAGCACGGGAGCGTCGATGGTCCAGCTCAGCAGGAAGACCGTGCCGCTCAGCCGGGAGAGATGCAGCTGTGGGCTCAGGCCGTCCGTGGTCGGCGCGGGCGCAAGAGAGAGCATGAGGAACCTGTTCCGAAAGGGCAGGGGGAGGCGCCGGCCGGACCTGGGCCCGGCCGGCGCCAGCTGTCGTCAGGCGACCGAGAAGTAGGAGTTCGGATCGGCCTGGATGTCTTCGGCGGTGACGCCGACGATGGTCACGGTGTCGCCATTGCCGAGATCGACGACGGCGTTGCCGCCGACGGTGGTGGCGCGCGCCGCCACGTCCTCGGCCGAGCCGATGTCGGTACCGTTGATGCCGCTGGAGATCTGCAGCAGGTCTTGGCCGGCATCGAAGTCGAGCACGACGTCGTTGCCGCCGCCGCCATTGAAGATGAAGATGTCGTCGCCGGCGCCGCCGGAGAGGATGTCGTCACCCGCGCCGGCGAAGAGCAGATCGTCGCCCGCGCCGCCCTGAAGGACGTCGTTGCCGGCGCCGCCTTCGAGCACGTCGCTGCCGATGCCGCCCTGCAGCACGTCATTGCCGGTGCCGCCGAGCAGGATGTCGTCGCCCGGCCCGCCCTGGAGCAGGTCATCGCCGTCGCCACCGCGCAGCACGTCGTCACCGTTGTTGCCGCGCAGGATGTCGTCGCCTGTGCCGCCGTCGAGGACGTCGTCGCCCTCGCCGCCGAACAGGCTGTCATTGCCTTCGCCGCCGGAGAGGACATCGTCATCCAGGCCGCCGAAAAGGGCGTCGTTGCCCTCGCCACCGGACAGGAAGTCGTTGCCGGCATCGCCGTAAAGCAGGTCGTCACCCTCTTCGCCGAAGAGGGAATCCACCTGGTTGCCGCCATGGACGATGTCGTCCCCGGCGCCGGCGAGGATCACGTCACTGAAGCGTGTCCCAATCAAGAAATCGTCGAATGCACTGCCTTCGATCGTGGCCATTCGTCACCTCCTCGGTGATCAGAGAGCACCACCAGATATGCGGAGAACGTCCGCCGCTCGTTCTGGGTCACGGTGCGATTTCGATAGCGATCCGGAGGCTCGCCATCGTGCGACGCTCATGAGAGTAGCCTAGAAGAGCTTGATATCAAGCAATATATTATGACTATTTTGCGGTGCAGCAAAGTTTAAATCATTTTATATATTGTTCAGTCGAGCATTATACTGAGAGTTTGATACGGATTTCGAAGTATATTGTTTTGATTTGGAATCGGCCGGGGATGCGATCCGATTTCGGCGGCCGGATCGACCGGGCTCAATCCTCCCTGAAGGCGCGATTGAAGCTGTCCCGGATGGGCGAAAGCAGGTAATCGGCCGCAAAACGGCGGCCGTTGACGATCAGCACCTCGGCCGCCATGCCGGCATGCAGCGTCACCTTGTTCTCCTTCAGGCTCTGCGGCGTGATCTCGGCGCGGACGATGAAGAAGGCATTTCCGGTCTTGTCGTCGACCAGCTGGTCGGCAGCGACATAGCTGACCTTCGCCAGAAGCGGGGGCATGATCCGGGCGTTGAAGGCGGTGAGCCGCACTTGCGTGTCGGCGCCGACCCGGACCGAATCGATGTCGCGCGGATCGACCTTGGCCTCGACGACGAGCGGCTCCTGTTCGGGCACGATGTCGAGGATGGCCTCACCCGCGGCGACGACGCTGCCGGCCGTGCGCATGCGGATATTGGCGACGATGCCTTCCTGTGGCGCAGTCACCACCAGCCGGCGCAGCACGTCCTGCGCCTGGACGATGCGCTCGACCACCTCCGAGAGCTGGAGCTGGCTGTCCTGCAGGTCCTTGGCGATCTCGCTCTGGCGATCGAGGCTGATCGCCTTGATCTCGAGTTCGGCGCCGGCGACGGCCTGCTCGGCCTTGGCCTTGCGGGCCTTCATCTCGCCGGCTCGTCCGGTGAGCTCGCTCTGGCGGGTCTGCAGCTCAACGAGCTGGGAGCGCTTGGCGTAGCGCTTCTCATAGAGCTCGGCGATCGTCTTCACCTCATCGTCGATCAGGGTGCGCTGGTTGCGCACCGCGTCGATCTGCGCCTGCAACGCCTCGGATTCGGCCTGATGCTGCTCGATCACGCGCTGCTGGATGCGGGTCTTGCCGTCATAGACCTGGGCACGGGCGCGGAAGAGCGCGCGCTCGGCATTGATCACCTCGCGTGCGATCGGCGTCCGCGCATTCTCGATGTCATCCGGGAAGTCGATCTGCGTCGCATCGCTCTGCTCGGCACGCAGACGGGCGAGCCTGGCGTCGAGGCCGACGCGTTTGCCTTCGAGCTGCTGCAGCTCGGCGCGTGCGCGGGCGTCCTCCAGCCTGAGCAGCGGCTCATTCTGCGAGACGCGCTCGCCTTCGGCCTTGAGCAGGGTCTTGAGGATGCCGCCTTCGAGATGGCTCACGGTCTTGCGGCGGCTGTCGACGATCACCGTGCCTTGCGCGACCGCGGCGTTGTCGAGCCGCGCCGTCACGGCCCAGGCGCCGAAGCCGCCGAAGCCGATCGCCACCGCGGCGACGCCGGCGAGGACGAGATTGCGCAGCGACGGCATGCGCTCCTCGGGCTCCGCCTCAATCGTCACCGGCAGGAGCGCGCGGTCCGGCCGGCGCAACATCGGCAGCTCGCTCATGCGCTTACCTCGCGGGCGGGGACTGGTTTCGACGGTTCGAGCTCGACGACGCCGGCCGGCGTGATCATGCCGGAGATCGCCGAGCGCGGGCCGAACTGGGCGACGCGGCCCTCGCGCAGCACCAGGATCTTGTCGACGATCTGCATCACCGAGGGGCGATGCGCGATCAGGATCACGATCGCGCCGCTCTCGCGCGCGGCGTTGATCGCCCGGATCAGGCTCTGCTCGCCCTCGGTGTCGAGATTGGCATTGGGCTCGTCGAGCACGACAAGGCGCGGCATGCCGTAGAGTGCCCGCGCCAGGCCGATGCGCTGGCGCTGGCCGCCGGACAATTTGAAATCGCTGTCGGCGACATTGGTGTCGTAGCCGAGCGGCAGGCGGCCGATCAGCTCGTGCACGCCGGCGATACGCGCCGCTTCCAGGATGGCGTGAGGATCGGGCTTGCGCATGCGGGCGATGTTCTCGGCGATGGTGCCGTCGAGCAGCGAGACCGATTGCGGGAGGTAGCCGACCATGTCGCCGAAGGAGCCGCGCTCCCATAGATAGGTGTTGTGGCCGTCGAGATAGACGCCGCCGACATTCGGCTTGAGCACGCCGACGATCAGTCGCGCCAGCGTCGATTTGCCGGCTCCCGATGGCCCGACCAGGCCGAGCACCTCGCCCGGCTCGAGCGTGAAGGAGACGCCCTTGATCACCGTCTGCTCGCCGCCCCTCGGCGCGTAGACCAGCCGGTCGATGACGAGGTCGCCCTGCGTCGCCGGCGTCGGCACGCTCTGACGCTGCGAGCTCTGCGATTGCAGGAGCTCGCGGACGCGCTTCCAGGCCGCGGCGGCGAGCACCCATTGCCGCCAGTCGGTGATCATCGAGTCGAACGGCGCCAGCAGGCGCCCGAGCAGGATGCTCGCCGCCATCAGCGTGCCGGCCGAGACCTCGTGCCGGATGATCAGCACCGCGCCCGTCGCATAGATCGAAAGCTGCATGGTCATGCGGCTGGCGCGGGTGATGGCGGCGATGAACTTGCCGCGGCGCGTGCCGAGATCGAGATGCTCGAGCATGGCGATCTGCTTGGCCCGCCAGCGGCTGGAGAGGGCCGGCAGCATGCCCATAGCCTCGATCGTCTCGGCATGGCGCAAGGTGGCGCTGATCTCGTTGATCGAAGCGACGCCTTCTTCGTTCGCCTCCTTCAGCGCCCGCCGCGTCAGCATGTCGGAGACGACGCCCAGCAGCAGCAGGATCAGCAGGGAAGCCAGGCCGACCAGGCCGTAGATCCAGTGGAAGGCGAACAGCACGGCCAGGAAGATCGGCGACCACATCGCCTCCAGCGGTGTCGCGATCGCCGAGCTGGCGATGAAATAGCGGAGTTCGTTGAGATCGCGGATTGCCTGCGTCGCCTGGCCTGAGCCCTTCTCCAGCGAGGTCGAGACGGCGGCCTGCAGCGCCGGCAGGTTGAGCCGGCGGGCGAGGATGCTCGCCATCGCCTGGAAGGTCAGCGAGCGGATGAATTCGATCGTGCCGTAGAGCGCCAGCGCCCCGACCGCGATCACCAGCAGCATGGTCAGCGTGTCATAGCTGCGGCTGACGATGACGCGGTCCTGAACCTGCAGCATGAACATCGGCACGGTCAGCAGCAGGATGTTGACGCAGAAGCTGAGGAAGGCGGCATAGGCCAGCCCTCCGGCAAAGCCGCGCTGCAGGCCGCGAATCAGGACGTCGGCAGGCTGGGTCGCAACCTTCATGCAGGTCTCCGAACGGTGGCTGGCCATCAGATGGCGCCGCTGACGCCTATGACGATACGGCAGTCTCTGAGTGTTATTAAAGCCTGACACATAAGCCGTGTCTATAATATGACAGATGAAGCCTTATGAAATAACGACAATTACCGAGAATATGGCAGAAGCGTGCTACATTTCAAAATTTGAAACACTTCATGACTATGTTGATTTCGATAAAATCTTAACATCCATGGGTTCAGGGTGGCATGTGCTTTGCGTATAGGCTATTCGTCAGCCGAAGGGGCCCGGAGGGCTGACTGCTCATTTCGAGATCAGGCGGAGTAGGGAATGCATCTAAAACCCCATGACGGCGCTCGATTCTTAGGCAATGGTTTCAATGGAGATCCGCCCGACGGCATCCGTCGCCTCGAAGCCGAATCAGGCCCTGCGAGGGTGCCGGTCTCGCAGCTCGACCTCGCTCGCATGGTCGAACGGGTCAGCCGGCGCTTTCTCGACTATCTCAGGCTCGAGCTGACCAAGCTCGGGGTCGACGACAT
This sequence comes from Allobosea sp. CCNWLY174, assembly GCF_037120455.1. Taxonomy (NCBI): domain Bacteria; kingdom Pseudomonadati; phylum Pseudomonadota; class Alphaproteobacteria; order Hyphomicrobiales; family Alloboseaceae; genus Allobosea; species Allobosea sp. CCNWLY174. The sequence goes on from NZ_JBBBBQ010000006.1 coordinate 166,324, forward strand.
CTCGCCTTCGCAGGTGATGGTGCTGTTCACCATCGGCTCCGGCGAGATCGCGGTGCGCGATCTGCTCGACCGCGGCCACTATGTCGGCTCGAACGCCTCCTACAACCTCAAGCAACTGGTCGAGAGCGGCTATCTGGACCGCGGGGCGTCCCCGCGCGACCGCCGTCTAGCTCGCATCTCGCTCTCGCCGAAGGGTCAGCTTCTGGTCGAGCGCCTGAAGCTGCTCGACGAGACCAGTCAATTCAGCCAGGGACTCGACAACGATCTCGTCGCCGATCTTCAGGCTACCCACGACACGCTGCGCCGCCTCGAGCAGTGGTGGAGCGACGCTTTGCGCTATGGCGGGATCCTGCTGGCTTCATGCACGTCCTATTCGTTCATCGTTCAGGATCTGGTCAGTTCGCTCACCTGATCCGGCGCCTCGTCGCCGAGGGCGGCGAGGTCACGCTGGTGACGGAGAAGCCTGAGCCGGATCGCCCGGGTGTGAGGCAGATCGCCTATTCGGTAGGCGAGCCGGCGACTGCGCATGCGACGTTGGCCGCCACCGACTATCATGTGCGCACCGGCGAGGCGGTTGCCGCCGCATTGAGCAGACTGCACCGGCAAGACCGGCCGGATGCGATCCTCGGCCATGTCGGCTGGGGCGGCATGCTCTTCGCCAAGGACGCGATGCCGGGCGTGCCGCTGATCGGCTATTGCGAGTATTTCTACAACGCGACCGGCTCCGACCTCGACTTCGACTCAGGCATCCCCGTACCGGAAGCCGAGCGGCGGCGCATCCGCATGCGCAATGCTGCCCAGCTGGTGACGCTGCAGGCGCTCGACTTCGCCTATGCACCGACGCGCTGGCAGCAGCTGCAATATCCCCGGGCCCTGCAGCAGCGCATCGCCGTCTGCCATGACGGCATCGACATCCAGTTCTGCCGGCCCGACGCGCAGGCGGCATTCACGCTGCCCGACGGCCGCGTGCTCCGCCCAGGCGATCCCGTCGTCATCTTCGCCGCCCGCGATCTCGATCCCTATCGCGGCTATCCGCAGTTCATGCGGGCGGCGGCCAGGATCGCGCAGGAGCGGCCCGAGGTGCTTTTCGTCGCGGTCGGCGGCGACGGGCCTGGCTATGGCCGCCAACGTCCGGACGGGCGGCCCTGGCGCGAGGTCATGCTGGAGGAGACCGGCCTCGGCGATCGCATCGTCCATATCCCGTGGCTTGCCCATGCCGATCTCGTCAGGCTGTTCCAGGTCTCGGCCGCCCATGTCTATCTGAGCGTCCCCTTCGTCCTGTCATGGTCGATGCTGGAGGCGATGGCTTGCGGTGCGCTGGTCGTCGGCTCGGCGACGCCGCCGGTGCAGGAGGTGATCCGCCACGGCACCAACGGCCTGCTCGCCCCCTTCTTCGACGAGACGAGGCTGGCAAGGACGGTGGTCGCCGCGCTCGACAGGCAAGACGAGCTGGCGCCGCTGCGCGCCGCCGCGCGCCGGACCGTCGTCGCGCGCTATGAGCGCGAGGCGTGCGTCGACCGGCAGCTCGGCTTCATCGGCCGGCTCGTCGCCGAGGACGATCTGCTCGCGGCGCAATAAGGGCGCATGCCTCAGGCTGCGCTCTGATAGGCCCAGCTGCCCTGCGTCTCCAGCGCCGAGCGCACCGAATTGGCCAGGAAACAGTTGGCGTGGGCGTCGTGATGCAGCGCCTCGACGGCGGCTTCGTCCGGCGCCTTCGGCCCGCTGAAGACGACATGCGGCCTGAGCGTCACCGTCGCGACCCACTCCTTGCCGTCGGCGTTCTTTTCCATCACGCCTTCGGCGGCATCGGCATAGCTGTCGACCCGGTAGCCGCGCATGGCCGCGAGGTTGAGGAACCAGAGCATGTGGCAGCTCGACAGCGCCGCGACATAAGCCTCCTCCGGATCGACATTGGCCGGATTGGAGAACGGCACGCGCACCACATGCGGCGAGCTCGAGGCCGGCACCTCCAGCCCGCCATCGAAGCGCCAGAGATGGGCGCGGCTGTAGCGGTTATCGAGGAAGGCTTCCTCGCCACGCTGCCAGGTGATCGTCGCGCCATGCGTCGCCATCAGTTTTCTCCGTCTCCCGAGCAGGCCGCGAGCACCACAGCCCGCGTCGCCTGCAGATGCTGTTCGAGGATCGCCTTGGCCGCAGCTGCTTCGCCCGCCGCGACGGCGGCGATCAACTGTCGGTGCTCGTCGGCCCAGCCCTGCTTGCGCGTCCTGGGGCCGAGTGCCTGGACGCTGAAGCGGTCGATCGGGGCGCGCAACTGCCGGAAGAGCGCAAGGCTGCGCGGCCGTTCCGCCGGCCCGTAAAGCGCCTCGTGGAAGGTGATGTCGCCGGAAATCCAGCCGAGCCGGTCGTCGGCGTCCTCCAGCCTGTCCTGCAGCCGCGTCAGCTCACGCAGCGAGCGCTGGTCGTGCCGGCCGAGCGCCCGCGCCAGGAGATCGCCTTCGACCAGCAGCCGGAGATCGAAGAGTTCGTCGATCTCCCCCGCCTGCGGCCGGCTCACGCGGGCGCCGCGGTAATGCGCGATCTCGAGCAGCCCCTCGCTCTGCAGCTGCGCCAGCGCCTCGCGCACCGGGATGCGGCTGACGCCGTATTCGGCGGCGATCTGCTCCTGCCGCACCAGTTCGCCCGGACGCCAGCGCCCGGCATCGATCGCCTCGCGCAGGCGCTGGGCAAGGACGGACGCTGTCGTGACCGCGGGGAGCGATGAGATCATAGGATAATTGTATCCAAAAACTGACTGACCGCAATGCCCCCCTGAAGCTTCGTTCTTGACGGCCGTTGCGAACTGATCACAGCTGAACACCGCGATCGGCCGCCAGCGCGACAAATTTACAATGAATTCCGGGGCCGTGCGACTGACCATGCCCGGTCGGGACGGCGTGGTGTGCCGCCGAACCGGCGAAGTCGATCCCTCTGCACGGACCCGGCGAGGCGCGGTCTACATCGCCTTGGCCGCACCGCTCACCATCCAATGAGCGCCATAGCGGTCGGTGAGCATGCCGAAGCGTTCGGCCCAGAATGTCTCGGCGATCGGCAAATGGACGGTCCCGCCTTCGGCAAGGGCGGCGAAAATGCGCTCGGCCTGCGCATTATCCTCGACGCCTATGCTGACCGATACGCTTTGCATCGGCCCGTTGCTCTGCTCGGGCGGCGCGTCGGACGCCATCAGCATCTGCCCGCCGGGCAGGACCAGGCAAGCATGCATGATCTTGCTGGCCCAATCCGGGCCGACCGGGGAGGGTGAGCGCTCATACGGGAGCATCGCCTCGATCTTGCCGCCGAGAATCGACTGGTATGCGGTGAAGGCGGCCTCGCATCGACCGTCATAGAACAGATAGGGCGCGAGCTTCATCGCTGCTTCTCCTCAAGTTTGTGGCCACGCCTGTCAGGCGGCATGTCCACTCCAGCAGGACGCTTCGACAGCTTCGGTCAGGACGATCGCCGCCTCACAACCATCCTGCGGGCTCTCCGTGTCCGGCGCGCTGTTGTCAGGGCCATGGTGGCGCAGTTACAAGCACCCCGAACGAGAGGATCGTTCGGGTATGACATTCGAGATCGCCGCCACCCCGCAGGAGGCCGTCGACCGGCTGGAGCTGCTCTACGAGCAGGCCCGGACGGCGTTGCGCGACGATTTGCAGCGCTTCTTCACCACCGCCGAGCCGCCGACTCCGGAGGAGCGGGCGCTCTATCGCTACCCGATGCTGCGCGTCACCTACGAGCCCTCGAAGCTGCCGGCCGCAACGCGGCGCGGTTATGCGAAATTCGCCACGCCGGGCATCTATTCGACGACGGTGACGCAGCCGGGCGAGTTCCGGGCCTATCTGCTCGACCAGCTCCAGCCGCTGGTCGAGGAGTATGGCGCGACGATCGAGACCGGCATCAGCAGCCAGGAGATTCCCTACCCCTACGCCCTCGACGGTGGCGACGAGCTCGGCCGCGGCACGGTCACGGCCGCCGAGCTCGCGCGCTACTTTCCAACGCCGCTGCTGGCATTGGTCGGCGACGAGATCGCCGACGGCACCTATGAGATCGTCGAGGGCGAGCCGCGTCCGCTCGCGCTCTTCGATGCGGTCCGGGTCGATTACTCGCTGCGCCGGCTGGTTCACTACACCGGGACCGACTGGCGCGCCGTGCAGCCCTGGGTGCTGCTGACCAACTACCATCGCTATGTCGACCAGTTCGTCCGGCTGGCCCTGGCCGAGATCGAGGCTGGGACGGCAGAGGCGCTCGTCGCGCCGGGCGGTATCCGAATCGATCGCGACGGCATCGATGTCAGCGCCGCCGAACGGGTGATGTCGGCGCCATGGCACCGCTTCCAGATGCCGGCCTATCACCTGATCCGGTCGAGCGGCGAGGGCGTCACGTTGGTCAATATCGGCGTCGGCCCCTCCAACGCCAAGAACATCACCGACCATCTCGCGGTGCTAAGGCCGAATTGCTGGCTGATGGTCGGCCATTGCGGCGGGCTGCGCCAGACGCAGATCATCGGCGACTATGTCCTCGCCCACGCCTATCTCCGCCAAGATGGCATCCTGGACGAGCTGGTGCCGCCCGATGTGCCGGTCCCGGCACTGGCGGAGGTCCAGGTTGCCTTGCAGGAGGCGGCGGCCGAGGTCACCGGCGAGAAGGGCGACCGGCTGAAGCAGCGGCTGCGCACCGGCACGGTCGTCACCCAGGACGATCGCAATTGGGAGCTGCGCTGGAGCAAGGAGCGGAAGCGCATCAACCTGTCGCGCGCCATCGCGGTGGACATGGAGTCCGGCACGATCGCGGCGCAGGGCTATCGCCTGCGCGTGCCCTACGGCACCTTGCTCTGCGTCTCCGACAAGCCGCTCCACGGCGAGATCAAGCTGCCGGGTGCCGCCAACGCCTTCTATGAGCGCGCCGTGGGCGAGCACCTCAAGATCGGCCTCGCCGCGCTGGAAAAGCTCAAGGAAGCCGGCTCATCGATCCATTCGCGCAAGCTCAGGAGCTTCGACGAGCCGCCATTCCGCTAGGCGTCAACCCGCCGGGCAGGCCGCTCCGCTATCGGCCCAGGCCTGCATCAGTTCGCCGAACTGCGCATTCGTCCCCGGTGCCGGCTGGCGGCCCTTGCCGGGGTTCCAGCCCCAGAGCACCAGCGTGTCCGATGTGACATGCTTGACGATCGCCGCGAGGTCGCGGCTGCCATTGCGGTTCTGGTCCTTGAGCTGCTCGCAGATCTGGCCGAGCGTCTTGCCCTCCCAGGCCATCGAGGCCGGGGCCAGCGCCCAGTGGCCGTCGCCGGGGATGCCGGCCGGGTCGAAGTTCTGCTTGCCATGGCAGGTGGTGCAGGCGAGGCCGGGCGCGCCATGCCCGTCCTTGCCGCGCACCACCATCGGCTGGTGCAGCCGCCTGGCATCGCTTTGGCGCGGCCGTTCCGTCGCTGGATGGCAGTTCATGCAGCGCGGGTGCTGCAGCACCTTGCCGATCTCGGTGAACAGCGCGACCGAGCGGTCGCGCTGATTGGCGATGCCGGCAAAGCTGGCGGCCGGGCGGAGCGTCGCGGCATCTTGCTGCGGAGCGGTCTGCGCCAGGGAGAGCGCGCTGCCGAGCAGCAGGGTGACGGCGGCAGCCGCCGTGGCGAGAGCGATCGAACGCATCACACGGTCCCTCCGACCATAGGCAGCGACAGCGGCCGCTCGCGCCCGAGCCGCGCCAGCGCATTGGCGACCGCCGGCCCGATCGGCGGCACGCCCGGCTCGCCGACGCCGGTCGGCTTCTCGGCGGATGGCACGATCCTGACCTCGACCTCCGGCATCTCGTGGATGCGCAGCGAGCGATAGCTGTCGAAATTGGTCTGGACGGGCCTGCCCTGGTCGAGCGTCAATTCGCCGTAAAGGGCATGCCCCAGGCCGAAGCCGATGCCGCCCTCGATCTGGGCGCGGATAATGTCGGGATTGACGGCCACGCCGCAGTCGATCGCGCACCAGACCTTGTGAACCTTGGGCTCGCCGCCCTCGCCGAGCGAAACCTCGGCGATCTGCGCCACATACGACCCGAAGCTCTCGACCACCCCGACGCCGCGGGCGCGACCGTTGGCGGGACCGGGGCCGTTCCATTTGGCAAGGTCCGCGACGGCCTTGAGTACGTTTGCCAGACGCGGCTCCTTGCCCATCAGGGCGAGCCGCCCGGCGACCGGGTCCTGGCCCGCCGCCTGCAGCAGCTGGTCGATGAAGCATTCGACCGCATAGCCGGTATGGGTGTGGCCGACCGAACGCCACCACAGGGTCGGGACGCCGACCTTGGTCGTGTGGACCTCGCAGCGGAAATCGGCGACCTCATAGGGGAGCTCGTTCGCGCCCTCGACCATGGTGGCGTCGATGCCGTCCTTCACCGTCATCGCCTCGAACGGCGTGCCCAAGAAGAAGGACTGGCCGACGATCGCGTTGCTCCAGGCGGTGATCTTTCCGTCTTTCACCGCACCGCGCATGCGATGCAGGAAGAGCGGCCGGTAATAGCCGCCGGAAAGATCGTCCTCGCGGGTCCAGACCAGCTTGACCGGCCGGTTCGGGCCGATCGCCTTGCCGACCATGGCGAGTTCCGCCGCAAGATGCTGGCTCACCTGCGCGCGCCGGCCGAAGCTGCCGCCGGCCAGCATCGTCTCGAGCTGCACCTTCTCGGGCGGCAGCTCGAGGATCGTCGCGATCGTCTGGTGCTCGGTAGTCTGGAATTGGCTGCCGAAGCGCGCCAGCGCGCCCTGCGCATTCCATTCGAGATAGCCGTCGAGCGGCTCCATCGGCGCATGCGCCAGATAGGGGAAGACATATTCCGCCTCGACCACCTTGTCGGCCTTGGCGAGTACCGCCTCGGCGTCGCCATGCTTGCCGGCGAGCGTGCCTTCCGTGCGGGCGAGCTTGCGATATTCGGCGATCAGCTCGCGGCTGCCGCGCTTCTCGGCGTCGCTCTCGTCCCAGGTCACCTTCAGGGCTTCACGCCCCTTCAGCGCCGGCCACATGCCGGTGCCGTAGACGGCGACGCCGGAGCCGATCTGAAGGACGTCGACGACGCCCTTGATCTTCTTCGCCTCGGTTGCGTCGAAGGAAGCGACCTTGCCGCCGAAGCGTGGCGGCCGGGCGACGACGACCGTCAGCATCTCCGGCGTGCGGATGTCGATGGTGAACTGCGTCTTGCCGGTGGATTTGCCCGGGCTGTCGAGGCGCTTGACCGCACCTTCCTTGCCGATCAGCCGGAACTGCGCAGGGTCCTTGAGCTTGACCTCGGCCGGGGCCTGGAGCTTGGAGGCGGCCTCGGCGAACTCGCCGAAGCGGCCCTGTTTGCCGGAGGCATGCTTGAGCACGCCCTTTTCGACGCTGATCTCGGCTGCCGGAACCTTCCAGGCCTCGGCAGCGGCCTGCACCAGCATGGCTCGGGCGGTGGCGCCGGCCTTGCGCATCTGTTCGTAGGAATTGGCGATCGCCGTCGAGCCGCCGGTGCCCTGCACGCCAAAGGCAAGGTTGGCGTAAAGCTTGACGTCGGCGGGGGCATGCTCGGCCCGCATCTGGCTCCAGTCGGCGTCGAGCTCCTCGGCTGCGAGCGTGGCGAGCCCGGTGAAGGGCCCCTGGCCGAACTCGATATGCTTGACCAGCACCGTGACGGTGTCGTCCTGCGCGATCCGGATGAACGCGTTCGGCGCAAAGGTCGCGTTTCCGCCTGGCCGGAAGGCCTGCGCCGCACCCGATTGCGCCCGGCCGGCCTGCGGCAGGCTCATGCCGATGACGAGCGCGCCGGCGCCCTTCAGGAGGTTGCGGCGCGAAAGGGAGATGTCGTGCGCGGTCATGATCAACCCTCCAACGTGCGTGCGGCGTCGTGGATCGCGGCGCGGATACGGACATAGGTCGCGCAGCGGCAGAGATTGCCGTTCATTGCGAGGTCGATGTCGCGGTCGGTCGGCTTGCGGATTTCCTTGAGCAGGGCGATCGCGCTCATCACCTGGCCGGACTGGCAGTAGCCGCATTGCGGCACGTCGTGCTTGACCCAGGCGGCCTGGATGGCTTCCGCTTCCTTGCCGGCGAGCGCCTCGATCGTGGTGATCTTCGCCTCGCCGATCGCCGAGACCGGCATGGAGCAGGAGCGCAGCGGCTGGCCGTCCATATAGACGGTGCAGGCGCCGCATTGCGCGACGCCGCAGCCGAATTTGGTGCCGGTCAGGCCAAGATTGTCGCGCAGCACCCAGAGCAGTGGGGTGTCGTCGTCGACATCGACGCTGTGGCGCGTTCCGTTGACTGTGATGGTATGGGCCATGGCTGCCTCTCTGGCGCTGGGCATGACACAGCGCGGCACCAGGGCTGCCGGATCGAGGCTCGCTCGAAGGCCCGTTCTGACATATCAGAAGGCGGGCGGTGATCCGTCGTCTTGGGTCGCGCGACTAGACGAGTTAGACGTTTTGCGTCTAACTAGAATGGTCGCCGACAGTTTGGATTCTGTCAAGACTGCAAATGAGCGACCGCAGCGAAACTTCCGTAACGTCCGGCGAGGACAGCAAGGGCCGCATCGAGCAGATCGCGGAAGCGGCGCTGCGCCTGTTCGCCCGCTATGGCTACAAGCGCACCTCGATGGACGACATCGCGCGCGAGGCCGGGGTCGCCCGCGCCACGCTCTACCTCCACTTCAAGGGCAAGGACGACGTCTTCCGCGCCATGCTCGCGGGCCTCGGCGGCCGTGTCGAGACACGTTGCCGCGAGGCGCTGGCGACGCCCGGTCCGTTCTCGGAGCGGCTGGCTGCGCTGATGGAAGCTCATCACGGCACCGCCTTCGCCGCCTTCAGCGCCGGCGAACATCTCGGCGAATTGAAAGCGGTGATGGTCGCCATCGCGGGAGCCGAGCTTGCCGCCTTCGAGGCGACCTTCGTCAGCTTCGCCCGGCAGCTCTTCGAGGAGGCAGAGGCGCGCGGCGAGATCGCGATCGCGCGCAGCGGCCTTGCGCTGGAGACCTTGATCGCGACGCTGACCCGCGCCGCCGCCGGCGCGAGATATGGCGATCAACCCTCCTGCGAACATTATCTCGTCCGGCTGCGTGAGGTCGCGACGGTATTTGCGGCTGCGGTCGCGCCGGCCGCATCCGCACGAAGCTGACCCAGGTCCAAGCCGGCCCGTGGGTCTGAGAGCCTCTGACAAGAGCTGCTCGGGTTGGAGGGTCTAAGCCTTTTGTCTAGCGGCGGGAGTTTCGGGGGCTCGGTATGGGGTTCTGCGCACACCTGCGCCGTTGACATGGGCGATATGCGCGGTGCAGCATGCCGCCCGGGGAAACGAACAATCCAGCAATGACTAAGGTTAAGGGCGGATGTCTGAGGATATTATTCTATCGACATCAGGCCTCACGAAAGAATTTGCCGGCTTCACAGCTGTCAACGGCGTCGATCTGAAGGTTCGTCGTGGCTCGATTCACGCTTTGATCGGCCCGAACGGCGCAGGCAAGACGACCTGTTTCAATCTGCTGACCAAGTTCCTGCCGCCGACGCGCGGCCAGATCGTGTATAACGGTCGCGATATCTCACGCGAGAAGCCGGCGGAGATCGCAAGGCTCGGGCTGGTGCGCTCCTTTCAGATCTCGGCTGTGTTCCCGCAGCTCTCGGTCAAGACCAATGTCCGCGTCGCGCTGCAGAGGAAGCGCGGCGACTCGTTCGATTTCTGGCGTTCGGAAAGGGTCCTGTCCTCGCTCGATGCCGAGGCGCTGCGGCTCGTCGACGCCGTCGGCCTCTCGGCCTTCGCCGAGCTGCCGGCGGGCGAGCTCAGCTATGGTCGCAAGCGCGCGCTGGAGATCGCGACCACGCTGGCGCTGGAACCCGAGATGCTGCTTCTCGACGAGCCGATGGCCGGCATGGGCCGCGAGGACATCGAGCGCATCGAGGCCCTGATCCGCAAGGTCTCGAAGGACCGCACCATCCTGATGGTCGAGCACAATCTCTCGGTCGTCGCCTCGCTCTGCGACCGCATCACCGTGCTTGCCCGCGGCCAGGTCCTGGCCGAGGGCGACTACGCCACCGTCTCGAAGGATCCGCGCGTGGTCGAAGCCTATATCGGATCGGGAGTCGGCCATGGCCACTGAAGGACCGGCCACCGGAGCGGTGCTGGAGCGCCCGGCCGTGGCTGGTGGCAAGCCGCTGCTCGCGGTGCGCGGGCTCGAGGCCTGGTATGGCGAGAGCCATGTCCTTCATGGCATCGAGCTTCATGTCGGCGAGGGCGAGGTGGTGACGCTGCTCGGCCGCAACGGCGCCGGCAAGACCACGACGCTGAAGTCGATCATGGGCGTGATCGGCAAGCGCAAGGGTTCGGTCACTTTTGCTGGGCAGGAGACGATCGGGCTTCCGTCGCGCGCCATTGCCCGGCTCGGCATCGGTTATGTTCCGGAGGAGCGCGGCATCTACTCGACCCTCTCGGTCGAGGAGAACCTGCTGCTGCCGCCGCAGGTGAAGCCGGGCGGCCTGCCTGTCGAGCAGATCTTCACGCTCTTCCCCAACCTGAAGGAGCGGCTGCGCAGCCAGGGCACCAAGCTCTCGGGCGGCGAGCAGCAGATGCTGGCGATCGGACGCATCCTGCGCACCGGCGCCAATCTGCTCCTGCTCGACGAGCCGACCGAAGGGCTCGCGCCCGTCATCATCGACCAGATCGGCGCCACCATCCGCATGCTGAAGCAGAAGGGCTTCACCATCGTCCTGGTGGAGCAGAACTTCCGCTTTGCCCAGACCGTCGCCGACCGCCACTACGTCGTCGAGCAGGGCAAGGTCGTCGACATGATCCCGAATGCCGAACTCGACGCCAATATCGACAAGCTTCACGCCTATCTCGGCGTCTGACGCAGGGCGTCCAACAAGAACCGTACGGACATCAGACATCTCAGGGAGATAAGAACATGCAGCTCAAGACATTGCTCGCGGCCACGGCGCTCGGTGCGCTGATGGTCTCGCCGGCGCTGGCGCAGCAGATCTCGGTCAAGGCCGGCGTGCTCAACGACCGCTCCGGCCTCTACGCCGACCTTTCGGGCGAAGGCTCGGTGATCGCTGCGCGCCTCGCGGTCGAGGATTTCAAGGCGGCGGAGAAGGGCATCAAGGTCGAGATCGTCTCGGCCGACCACCAGAACAAGCCGGACGTCGGCTCGACCATCGCCCGGCAATGGTACGACCAGGACGGCGTCGACCTGATCCTCGACGTACCGACCTCCTCGGTCGCGCTCGCGGTCAACCAGATCACGCGCGAGAAGAACAAGGTCCACATCAACTCCGGCGCAGCCTCCTCGGATCTCACCGGCAAGGCCTGCTCGCCGAATACGGTGCACTGGACCTACGACACCTATGCCCTTGCCCAGGGCACCGGCGGCGCCATGACCAAGGCCGGCGGCGACAGCTGGTTCTTCCTCACCGCCGACTACGCCTTCGGCCATGCGCTCGAGCGCGATACTTCGGCGGTGGTGACCAAGGCCGGCGGCAAGGTGCTGGGCGCCGTGCGCACGCCGTTCCCCGGCACGGACTTCTCGTCCTTCCTGCTGCAGGCGCAGGCCTCCAAGGCCAAGGTCATCGGCCTCGCCAATGCCGGCGGCGACACGATCAACTCGATCAAGCAGGCCGGCGAGTTCGGCATCGTCGCCGGGGGCCAGAAGCTTGCCGGACTGCTCGTCTTTGCTACCGACGTGCACGCGCTCGGCCTGCAGACGGCGCAGGGCCTCGTCCTCACCGAATCCTTCTACTGGGACAAGGACGACGGGACCCGCGCCTGGTCGGAGCGCTTCGCCAAGCTCAATGGCGGCAAGAAGCCGTCCATGGTCCAGGCCGGTGTCTATTCCGGCATGCTGCACTATCTGAAGGCCGTCGAGGCGGCCAAGAGCAAGGATTCGGCCACCGTCATGGCCAAGATGAAGGAATTGCCGACCGACGATCCGCTGTTCGGCAAGGGCACGGTCCGCGCCGACGGCCGCAAGATGCACGACATGTATCTATACGAGGTCAAGAAGCCTTCCGAATCGAAGGGTCCGTGGGACTATTACAAGCAGGTCGCGGTGCTGAAGGCGGACGACGCCTTCAAGCCGCTGGCCGAGAGCGAGTGCCCGCTCGTCAAGAAGTGACGGGCTGAGCCTGTCCCAATGCGTCGTTCCGGGGCCGCAGACGGCCCCGGACCAGCTTTTTCGGAACGGTCGATCGCATGTTCGAGCTCCTGGGTGTCCCGCCGCAAGCCCTGTTCGGCCAGCTTCTGCTCGGCCTGATCAACGGCTCGTTCTACGCGATCCTGTCGCTTGGCCTGGCGGTGATCTTCGGCCTGCTCAACATCATCAACTTCACCCATGGCGCGCAGTACATGATGGGCGCCTTCGTCGCCTGGATGTGCCTGAACTATCTCGGCATCAACTACTGGGCGGCGCTGCTGCTGGCCCCCATCGTAGTGGGTTTCACCGGCGTGGTGATCGAGCGCTTCCTTTTGAAACGCATCGCCCATGTCGACCATCTCTACGGGCTGCTGCTGACCTTCGGCCTGGCGCTGATCATCCAGGGGCTGTTCCGCAACGGCTACGGCTCCTCCGGCCTGCCCTACCAGATCCCGGCCGAACTGCGCGGCGGCTACAATCTCGGCTTCATGTTCCTGCCGACCTATCGCGGCTGGGTCGTCATCGCTTCGCTGATCGTCTGCCTCGCCACCTGGTTCGTGATCGAGAAGACCAAGCTCGGCTCCTATCTGCGCGCCGCGACCGAGAACCCGACCCTGACCCAGGCCTTCGGCATCAATGTGCCGCTGCTGGTGACGCTGACCTATGGCTTCGGCGTCGCGCTGGCAGCCTTCGCCGGCGTGCTGGCTGCGCCGATCTACTCGGTCAACCCGAACATGGGCGCCGACCTGATCATCGTCGTCTTCGCCGTCGTGGTGATCGGCGGCATGGGCTCGATCATGGGCGCCATCGTCACCGGCTTCTCGCTCGGCCTGGTCGAGGGCCTGACCAAGGTGTTCTATCCGGAAGCCTCGGCGACCGTGATCTTCATCATCATGGCGGTCGTGCTTCTGGTGAAGCCGGCCGGCCTGTTCGGCCGCGCCGCGTGAGGAATTGAGATGGCAGACATCGCTTCCACCGACGCTTCCGCCGCCGGCCTCACCATCGCCGAGACCGACGACGGCACGGCGCGCTTGCACCGCAACCTGATGATCGGCATCGCCGTCGTCCTGGTCATCGCGCCCTTCGTCGCCTACCCGGTCTTCGTCATGAAGGTTTTGTGCTTCGCGCTGTTCGCGCTCGCCTTCAACCTTCTGCTCGGCTACGGCGGCCTGCTCTCCTTCGGCCACGCCGCCTATTTCGGCATGGCGAGCTATGTCAGCGCCTACACCGCCAAGCACTGGGGGCTGACGCCGGAGCTCGCCATCCTGGCCGGCACGGGGATCGCCGCGCTGCTCGGGCTCGCCTTCGGTTCGCTCGCGATCCGCCGCCAGGGCATCTATTTCGCCATGATCACCCTGGCCTTGGCGCAGATGGCCTTCTTCTTCTCGCTGCAGACGCCGCGCTTCACCGGCGGCGAGGACGGCATCCAGGCCGTGCCGCGGGGCAAACTGCTCGGTATGGTCAGCCTCGCCGACGATCGCGCCCTCTACTGGCTCGTCGCGGCGGTCTTCATGGGCGGCCTCCTGCTGATCTACCGGATCATCCACTCGCCCTTCGGCCAGGTCTGCAAGGCGATTCGCGACAACGAGCCGCGTGCCATCTCGCTCGGCTACCGCGCCAGCCAGTACAAGCTCGCCGTCTTCGTGCTCTCGGCCGGGCTCGCCGGCCTCGCCGGCGCGACCAAGGCGATCGTCTTCCAGCTGGCGTCGCTCACCGACGTGCACTGGTCGATGTCGGGCGAGGTCGTCCTGATGACGCTGGTCGGCGGCCTCGGCACGGTCTTCGGCCCGATCGCGGGTGCGCTCGTCATCGTCTCCATGCAGAACTTCCTGGCGACGCTCGGCGCCTGGGTTACCGTCGTCCAGGGCATCATCTTCGTGATCTGCGTGCTGCTCTTCCGCGAGGGCATCGTCGGCGTCATCGCCAAATGGATCAAGAAACCGCTGTGACGGCGGCGGCTATTGCTTCAGCAGATAGTCCACTACGGCAGCCCGATCCGCCGCGTTGAGGCCGGCGGGCGGGCTCATCCAGCCGCCGGGCACGATCGCATCGGGATCGGTGAGATAGCCGAGCAGCCGCTCGCGGTCCCAGGCGAGGCCTTGTGCCTTCGCCACCTTGAACGCCGGCGAATAGTCGAATCCTTCGGCCGAGCCGAGCACCCGTCCGTTCAGCCCGGAAAGATGCGGCCCCGCCATGCCGGCCTTGGCGGTATCGAGACTGTGGCAGGACTGGCAGGTCTTGAACACGGTGGCCCCAGCCGGCTCCTGCGCTTGCGCTGCGCCGCCGGCAATCAGCGCAAACGCGATGAGCGCAGCCGAGGCCGCCCTCACGCCGGCTTCACCGTCTGGATGCGCACCAGCCGGTTGGTGCCGCTCTCGCCGCCCCAGGCCTCGCCGCTGCGCCCATCCATCTGGCGGACATTGGCACCGGGCTTGTCGCTCGGGAAGCTGTTGAACTCCTCGGTCAGCGGGTCGAAGCGGACGATGCTGTTCAGTGCGAAATCGGTCAGCCAGACCTTGTCGGCGTCGTCGACATAGACCGAATAGGTGCGCGGCTTGTTGCCTGGCAATTTCCAGCCCTTCCAGCTGCCGCTTTCGCTGTCATAGGCGGAGACCTGGCCCGAATTCCACTCGCTGACCCAGATCCGGTTCTTCGAATCCGACCAGACCCGGCGCGCGCCCTGGCCCTCGGTCGGCGGGTCGATCACGGTGAAGCTGCCGCTCTGGGTATTGATGCGGGCGATGTAGTTGCCGGCGAGCGAGGCGAACCAGATCTCGCCCGCGGGCGTCCGGGTCATGCCGTAGGGCCCGGCGCCGCGCGGCGCGTCGAAAATGTCCATCTTGCCGGATGTGGGATCGAAGCGGCCGACGATGCCGTTTTGGCCGGTGAACCAGAGCATGCCGGCCTTGTCGAACACCGGCGTGTTGAGATTGGCGCGCTCGCGCCCGGCCGGCAGCTTGAACAGCTCGACCTTGTGGGTCTTGTCGTCGATGCGGGCGATGGCATTCTGGCCGCCCTCGGTGACCCAGGCTGCGCCGTCGGGCCCGCGCACAACGCCATGCGGCGCGGCGCCATCCCCGAGCGGGATCACCTTGGTCTGGCTCGTGCGCGGATCGAAGCGCCCGAGCACGCCGTTGCGCTGGCCGCAGACCCAGATCGTGCCGTCGCCGGCATCGGTGACATCGCGCGAGCCCTTGATCTCCGGCACCTCGAAATAGGTGACGATGAACGGGCTGCCGGGCTGGGTTTGCCCGGTCGCCTGCGCGCTGCGCAGGATGAGGTTCGGCGCGGCGAGGCCGGCGATACCGAATTTCAGGAACGAACGGCGCAGCATCGGCGTCTCCTTTCGTCGTCAGCGGCGGATCATCCGCCTCCCGGCGAGAGGCGTAAACCGACAACATCATGAAACTGTGGCTGCGGCCGTGCGGTTCCCTTCGCTCGTGTTCAGCGCTGCCGCTGGACGCCTTCCGGCAGCGTCGAGACGCGCGCCATCTCGCCGCTGCGGAACGCTGCGGGATCGGCGAGATAGTCCAGCGCCATCGGCATGGCATCGACACCCCAGAAGATCTCGCCGTCGATCACAAGGCTCGGCACGCCGAAGACACCGGCGGCAACCGCGTCCTCGGTCGCCTGGCGCAGCCGGTCCTTCACCTCCTGCTCTCCGATCCGCGCCAAGGCATCGGGGCGGCCGGCGGCATCGGCGACCTTCTGCAGGACCTGTTGGTCGTTGGCGTCGCGTCCTTCGCCCCAGACGAGACGGAAGGCGGCAGTGACCGCCGCCTCGCTGCCGTCCAGCGCCGTCAGCAGCCGCAGCATCGCGAGCGGGTTGAACGGATGGGCCGGCGGGAAGCGGAAGGGCACGCCCATCGCCTGCGCCAGATGCGTCGAGAGGCGGTAGGTATGGACGCGTTTCGGTGCGACCTCCGCCGGCCCGAGCTGGCCCCAGGCCTTGAGCACCCCGCCGAAGACGATCGGCTTCAGCACGACCGGCCGCTGCTCCCGGATCGCACCCAGCCGCGTCAGCGCCAGATGCGCGAAGGGCGAAATGATGTCGAAATACCAGAGGGCGGGCTGAGGCACAGATCGGCTCACTTGATCAGCCTGGCGGCGGCGCGGAACTGCGGGTGCTCGGCTGTGCGCAGCCACTCGAACACCACCATCTCGGTGGTGACGATCTCGGCGCCGCTCCGCTCCAGCCGGCGCAAGGCCGCCTCCTTGTTCTCCGGCGTGCGCGAACCGACCGCGTCCTGCACCACCAGCACGCGGCGCTTGTTCTCCAGCAGCGAGAGCGCGGTCTGGCCGACGCAGACATGCGCCTCGCAGCCGCAGAGGATGAGTTCCTCGTCGCCGGCGATGGCGTCGATGAAGTCGGGCGCGCCGCAGGAATCGAAGCTCATCTTGGCGATGGCGGGCGCGGCCTCGGCCAGCTCCGGCACCGTCGTTCCGAGCCCGGCCGGATTCTGCTCGGTCATCACGATCGGCACGTCCAGCAACCTCGCCGCCGCCACCAGCTTGCCGGCATTGGCGACGAGGCGCGGCCCGTCATGGATCGCCGGCATCAGGCGCGCCTGGAAATCGATGATGACGAGGCGAGAGCGCTTGGCGTTCATCAGGTGCATCGGCATCATCTCCGCAGGAGCCGGTCGAGCTCGGTTTCGACATGGCGCTCCATCAGCAGGCGCGGCGACGCGCCGAACATGCGGATGCGCCGCGTATGCGCCAGCAGCAGCACACCGGAAGCATGGGCGAAGGCGTCGGTCATGATCAAGTCGGCCTGCGCGGCATTGGCACCGAGCGCCAGCGCCGCCGCGCGGATCGGTGCCAAGGTCGCTTCCAGCGCCTCGTTCAGCGTCTTGTCGCGCTCGCGGCCGAGGCCGTGCGGGCGCATGCCGCCGCGGAACAGGTAGAAGCCGAGGTCGAGATCGCGCGGATTCTCCGCATAGAAGTCGAAGAAGGCGAGGGCGGCCGCCGAGAAACGTTCTGCCGGTGGGTCCACGGCTGCGACCGCGGCATCGACTGCGGTCTGCAACGCCGCGATCGAACGGCCGAGCACCTCGGCATAAAGCGCTTCCTTGGAGTCGAAATGGAAGTAGAGCGCTGCCGGCGTGTAGCCGGCCTCGGCGGCGATCGCCCGCAACGAGGCGCCGTCCAGCCCCTCGCGCTCGAACACGGTGCGCGCGGCGGCAATGATGCCCTCGCGCTTTGCGTCCGTTGCGGCATAGCGGCCGCGCTTCCGGCCTGCTGCTTCCTCGCCCACTGTCGAACGCCTCCAATCCTCTTGACGAAAATCTAACGCCGTTCAATTTTAACGGCAACAATCGTTCGGGAGGAGGCTATCATGCTGATGGATGCCGCCGGCTATCGCGAATCCCTGCGCGCCTACCAACCGCGCGTCTTCGTCGGCGGGCAACGCGTCGAGAGTGTCGCCGACGAGAAATTGCTGCTGCCGGGGATCAACGGCATCGGCGTGACCTATGATCTCGCCCATGACGAGGCCTACCGGCCGATCATGACGGCGGTGCAGGGCTCCTCCGGCAAGACCGTCAACCGCATGCTCCATATCGACGCCTCGTCCGGTGATCTCCTCGCCAAGCTCGAAGCGGTCCGCCTGGTCTGCAAGATCTCCGGCTGCGCCCAGCGCTACCTGACGCATGACGCCTTCAACGGCATCCTGCAGGCGACGATAAGGGCCGATGCCAATCATGGCACCGACTACACGCAACGCTTCCTCGCCTACATGCATCGGATCCAGGACGAGGACCTGACCTGCGGCGTCGCCATGACCGACGCCAAGGGCGATCGCTCGCTGCGGCCCGGAATGCAGGCCAATCGCGATTCCTATGTTCACATCAAGGAGCGCCGGCCGGACGGCATCGTCATCCGCGGCACCAAGGCGATCGTCACGGGCGCGCCTTACGTCCACGAATTCCTGGTGATGCCGTGCCGCACTCACGCGAAGGGCGACGAGGATTTCGCCCTCTGCTGCGCCGTGCCCTGCGATGCCGAGGGCATCACCATCGTCGCGCGTCCGGCCGGGCGGCCGGGTGATCCCGCCGCGAAGTTCTCTGCGAAATACGGCCAGTCGACCGGCGCCGTGATGTTCGACGACGTCTTCGTGCCCTGGGACCGCGTGTTCATGGCCGGCGAGACCGAGGAGGCCGGCTACCTCACCACCAGCTACGCCACCCATCATCGCCACAGCTGCATCGCCGCCCGGGCCGGCTTCGGCGACCTGCTGATCGGCGCCGGCGCGCTGATCGTCGAAGCCAACGGGCTCGATGCCGACAGGCACTCCCATGTCCGAGAGCAGCTGGTCGAGCTGATCACCATCACCGAGAGCTTCTTCGCCTGCGGCGTCGCGGCTTCGGTCTATTGCAGCAAGGACGCTTCGGGCGTGGCGATGCCCGACGCAGTTTTCGCCAATATCGGCAAGCTGCTTCTCGCTACCAAGATCTATGACATGCACCGCATCGCTCATTACGTCTCGGGAGGCTTGATCGTGGCGCTGCCCGGCCCGGATGAGGACCATAACCCCGAGACCGCCGCCTCGCTCGCGGCCGTGCTCACAGGGCGGCCGGACATCCCCTATGAGCAGCGCGCCGAGGTCGCCCGCTTCATCGAGGACCTCACAGTGTCCAAGGAGGCCGGCTGGTATTCGGTGATCTCGCTGCATGGCGGCGGCTCGCCGGAAGCGATGAAGCGCGAGATCTGGCGCAACTATCCGGTGATGGAGAAGGTCGCGCTGGTCGAGAGCCTGCTCGACCGCGGCGTGCTCGCCGACGGCTCGCGGGTGTCGAAGCAGCCCGGCCGCTGCTGCGTCACCGGCTGCGAGGTGCCAGAGCGCGTCACGACGCAGGAGGCGGCGGAATGACCATTCACGCTCACGCCACCCATCAGGTCCTCAACCAGGCCCGTCCGGCGACCGGCTGGAACGCTTTCTCCGGCGATGCGGTGCTGCAGGGCATCGTCGCGCGCGGCGCGCCCTGGGTCGCGGAGAAGGCGGCGGCACTCGGCGCCCATGCGGGCGATGCCGAGATCCAGGACCTCGCCCGTCTCGCCAACCGGCACGGGCCGGAACTCAGGACCCACGACCGCTACGGCAATCGCATCGACTGGATCGAATTTCATCCGGCTTGGCACGAGCTGATGCGCCTTGCCTTCGCCCATGAAGTCCCCTCGCTCGCCTGGACCACGAGCGAGCCGAACGGCCATCTCGCCCGCGCGGTGTTGTCCTATCTCTGGAACCAGGTCGAGCATGGGACGGGGTGCCCCACCGGCATGACCTATGCCGCCTTTCCCGGCCTCGCCCAGCCGGAGCTTTCGCTCTGGCGGGAGAAGATAACCTCGGGCCGCTACGACAGGCGCCCGCTGCCGGTGGCGCTTAAAGAGGGCGCCAGCATCGGCTATGCGATGACCGAGAAGCAGGGCGGCTCCGACCTGCGCGAGACTCAGACCACCGCCCGCTTCCTCGAGGATACGCCCGAGGGCCGGGTCTACCTGATCACCGGGCACAAATGGTTCTTCTCGGTGCCGCAATCGGACGGGTTCTTCACCCTGGCGCGCACTGAGAGCGGCGTTTCCTGCCTTTTC
Organism: Allobosea sp. CCNWLY174; assembly: GCF_037120455.1. Taxonomy (NCBI): domain Bacteria; kingdom Pseudomonadati; phylum Pseudomonadota; class Alphaproteobacteria; order Hyphomicrobiales; family Alloboseaceae; genus Allobosea; species Allobosea sp. CCNWLY174. The sequence goes on from NZ_JBBBBQ010000006.1 coordinate 186,022, forward strand.
TGCCCAGGCTTCCTGCCCGACGGCAGCCGCAACCGCCTGCAGATCCAGCGCCTCAAGGACAAGGCCGGCAACCGTTCGAACGCCTCCTCCGAAGTCGAATTCCGCGACTGCCTGGGCTGGCTCGTCGGCGGGGAGGGCGCCGGCATCAAGGAAATCCTCAGCCACGCCCATTTGACCCGGCTCGACTTCGCCGTCGGCTCGGCCGGGCTGATGCGCCAGGCGCTGACGCTGGCGCTGAACCACACCCAGTCGCGCCGGGGATTCGGCTCATCTCTGGCCGAGCAGCCGATGATGACGAATATTCTCGCCGATCTCGCGATCGACTCGGAGGCCTCGACGCTGATGGCCTTCCGCGTCGCCGCTGCGACCGATGCGATGGAGACATCAGAGCAAGAGCGCCATCTCGCCCGCGTCACCACCCCGCTGGCGAAGTTCTGGAACTGCAAGCGCGCCGCCGCCTTCGTCGTCGAGTCCCTCGAATGCCATGGCGGCAACGGCTTCATCGAGGAGAACCCGATGGCGCGGCTCTATCGCGAGGCGCCGCTCAATGCGATCTGGGAGGGCACCTCGAACATGATGTGCATGGACGTGCTGCGCGCCTTCAACCGCGAACCACGCACCAGGGAGGCCTTCATGACTGAGGTCGGGCAGGCGCGCGGCGCCAACCGCGCCCTCGACCGCTGGCTCGACCGGCTCGGCGACGAGGTAGCGAAGCCCCGCAACGATGACGGCCATGGCCGCCGGCTCGCCAATCTGATGGCCTATGCGCTGCAGGCCTCGGAGCTGCGGAAGCACGCCGACGAGGCCGTGTTCGAGGCCTTCTGCCGCTCGCGGCTGGACGCCGACTGGGGCTACGTCTTCGGCACGCTCGAGCCGTCGCCGGAGTTGGCGGGGATCGTCAGGCGGGCGACGGTGGCGCAGAGCTGAAGCGCGGCCATCGCCGCCCCTCAGGGCAGGTTCTCGCGCAGCACGATCTCGATGCCGGGCCGAGCCGTACCCTCCGCCGCCGGCCGCCCGGCGCGCAAGTTGGCGAAGATTGCGACGCAGCTCATCAGCGTCGCCAGCGGCTGCTGGGTGATCACCGCGTCCATGGTGCCGTCGACGAGCAAGCCGCGCGTCTCCGGCGTCAGCCCATGGCCGACGAAGACGACATCCTGCCGCCCGGCCTCCTTCAGCGCCCGGGCGATGCCTTCCGGCCCGCCACCGATATTGTAGATGCCCGCGAGATCCGGATGCTGGCCGAGCAGGGTCTTGGTCTGGCGGTAGTTCTTGGCCTCGTCGTCATGGCCCTCGCGCAGGCCGACGACCTTTATCTCGGGATAAAGCTCCTCGAACAGGTGCAGGAAGCCCATCTCGCGCTCCTCATGGGCGCGGTAGCTCAGGCTGCCGGCGATCATCGCCACCTTCGCCCGGCGCGGACCGATGAAGCGGGCGATGAGCTGTCCGGCGGTGCGCCCGGCGGCGCGGTTGTCGAGGCCGACATAGGCGGCGCGAGCGGTGTTGGCGATGTCGGAGATCAGCGTGACGCTCGGCACCCCGCGCTCTGCGAGGGCATCGACCGCCTCGCGCACGGTCGGATGCTCCAGCGCCATGAAGGCGACGCCGTCGACCTCGCGGCCGATGCGTCGCAGTTCATGGGCGAGCAGCTCCGGCTTGAAGCTCTCGATATGCTCGACCCTGGCGCGCATGTTGAAGGACGCCAGCTGGTCCTGCGATCCCGCGATCAGCCGCCCGAGCATACCGAGGAAGCGGTTGTTCCCCGCCGGCAGCAGGAAGCCGAGGCGCAGGGGCCTGAGCGCGCTCGCCGGCAGCGCCCCCTCCATGACATAGCCGAGCTCGCCAGCGGCCTTCAGCACGCGCTGCACCGTCGCCGGCCTGACGCCCGGTCGCTGGTTCAGCACCCGGTCGACCGTCGCGGTCGAGACGCCCGCCAGGCGCGCGACATCCTCGACGCGCGCCATCTGGCGCCGGCGCGGTAGCGCGGTCTCCTCGTCAGGATCGCGGATCGGCGCATTCATTCAATCAAAAACCATCATAAAATGAGCTTGAAGACCATCAGATGCGATTTCTATGCTGAGCGTCAAGCACTCAAGAGCGATCAAATCGCATCAAGTCCGCAGGGAGGACATCATGACCGGACCGAGCCGCCGCACGCTCATCAAGGGCCTAGCCGCCGCCCCCGCCGCATCGCTGATCGGCATGCCCATGATCGCGCGCGCCGCTGAGATCGAGCTGAAATACGGCAACAACCTGCCGCTCAGCCACCCACTCAACATCCGCGCCCAGCAGGCGGCCGAGCGCGTCGCCAAGGAGACGAACGGGCGGGTCGAGATCAAGATCTTCCCGAACAACCAGCTCGGCGGCGACACCGACATGCTGAGCCAGGTCCGCAATGGCGGCATCACCTTCTTCACCCCGTCGGCGCTGGTGATCGCGACCTTGGTGCCGGTCGCGGCGATCAACGCGGTCGGCTTCGCCTTCGCCGACTATGACCAGGTCTGGAAGGCGATGGACGGGCCGGTCGGCGCGCATGTCCGCGCCGCCATCGAGAAGGTCAATCTCTATGCCTTCGAGAAGATGTGGGACAATGGCTTCCGCCAGATGACCACCTCGGGCAAGGCGATCGAGCAGGCAGCCGACATGGCCTCGCTCAAGATCCGCGTGCCGGTCTCGCCGCTCTCGATCTCGATGTTCAAGGCGCTCGGCGCAGCGCCCGCCAGCCTGCAGTTCTCCGAGGTCTATTCGGCGCTGCAGACCAAAGTCGTCGATGCACAGGAGAACCCGCTGCCGATCATCCAGGTCGCCAAGCTCTACGAGGTCCAGAAGAGCTGCGCGGTCTCGAACCATATCTGGGACGGCTTCTGGTTCATTGCCAATGGCCGCGCCTGGAAGGGTCTGCCGCCGGATATCCAGAAGATCGTGGCGTCCGCGATCAACGATGCCGGCGTCGCCCAGCGCGGCGACATCAAGAGCCTCAACGAAACCGTGCAGGCCGATCTGCAGTCGAAGGGGCTTGCCTTCAACAAGACCAACCCCGACAGCTTCCGGGCCAAGCTCCGCGACGGCGGGTTCTACAAGGAATGGCAGGAGCGCTTCGGCGCCGAAGCCTGGGGCCTGCTCGAGGGAGCGGTCGGCAAACTCGCCTGAGCGAGTGAGCCGCAGCCGAATTCTCGGGGAAACGCCATGGACGCTCACGCCGCCACTTTGCCGCCGCCGGTCATGCCGGCGACCGGCCTCGGTCGCCTCGCCGACAGGCTCGACCGCGCCGTCGGCACGGTGGTCGAGCTTGTCGCGGCCGTGCTCGTCCTTGCCGAGATCGTCATCTTGGGAGCGGGCGTCACCGCCCGCTACGCCTTCCACGCGCCCTTGGTCTGGTCGGACGAGCTCGCCTCGATCCTGTTCCTCTGGCTTTCCATGCTCGGCGCGGTGGTGGCGCTGCGCCGCGGCGAACATATGCGCATGACCGGGCTCGTCACCCGCGTCGGCCCGCAGGCGCGCCTCCTGCTCGAGGCGCTCGCCATCACCGCCGCGATCGCCTTCCTGGTGATGATCCTGCCGGATGCGCTGGAATATGCCGAGGACGAGCGCTTCATCGTCACGCCGGCGCTGGAGATCGCCAACTCCTGGCGCGCCGCGGCGCTGCCGATCGGCATCGTCCTGATGCTGTTCGCCGCCTTCTGCCGGCTGCTGCGCTTCGGCTCCTGGAAGACGGTCGCGCTGGCTCTCGGGATCACCGTGGCGCTGATCGGCCTGTTCTATCTCGCGGGGCCGGTCCTGAAGCCGCTCGGAAAACTCAACCTGGTGATCTTCTTCGTCGGCGTCGTCGCGGCGAACGTCTTCGCCGGGGTGCCGATCGCCTTCTCATTCGCGCTCGCCACCTTCGGCTATCTCGCGCTGACGACCTCGACGCCCATGGTCGTGATGGTCGGCCGGCTCGACGAGGGCATGAGCCACCTCATCCTGCTCGCCGTGCCGCTGTTCATCTTCCTGGGCGCGCTGATCGAGATGACCGGCATGGCGCGCGCCATGATCCAGTTCCTGGCGTCGCTGCTCGGCCATGTCCGCGGCGGCCTGTCCTATGTGCTGGTCGGCGCGATGTACTTGGTCTCAGGCATCTCCGGCTCGAAGATCGCCGACATGGCCGCGATCGCGCCGGTGCTGTTTCCGGAGATGCAGAAGCGCGGCGCCAAGCCCGGCGACCTCGTCGCATTGCTCTCGGCGACGGGCGCGCAGACCGAGACGATCCCGCCCTCGATCGTGCTGATCACGATCGGCTCGGTCACCGGCGTCTCGATCGCGGCCCTGTTCACCGGCGGCATGCTGCCGGCGGTTGTGCTCGGCATCGCGCTCTGCTTCGTCGTCTGGTGGCGCAACCGGGGTGAGGATCTCAGCCAGGTCACCAAATATTCGAAGCGCGAGATCGGCAGGCTCTGCCTGATCGCCGCGCCCGCGATCGCGCTACCTTTCGTCATCCGCGCCGCCGTCGTCGAGGGCGTCGCCACCGCGACCGAGGTCTCGACCATCGGCATCGCCTATGCCGTGCTGGCCGGCATCCTGATCTACCGCCAGTTCGACTGGCGCCGGCTCAAGCGCATGCTGGTCGACACGGCCTCGCTCACCGGCGCGATCATCTTCATCATCGGCTGCGCCACAGCGATGGCCTGGGGCCTGACGCAGTCGGGCTTCTCGCAGGACCTCGCCAAGGTGATGGCGGCCGTGCCGGGCGGCACCTGGGGCTTCCTCGCCATCTCGATCGTCGCCTTCGTCATCCTCGGCAGCGTGCTCGAGGGCATCCCGGCGATCGTGCTGTTCGGCCCGCTGCTCTTCCCGATCGCCAAGCAGATCGGCGTGCACGAAGTCCACTATTCGATGGTCGTGATCTTCGCGATGGGCATCGGGCTGTTCGCCCCGCCCTTTGGCGTCGGCTATTACGGCGCCTGCGCGATCTCGAAGATCAATCCCGACGAGGGGCTGAAATACATCTGGGCCTATGTCGCAGCCCTTTTGGTCGGCCTCGTCATCGTCGCCGCCGTGCCGTGGTTCTCCATCGGCTTCCTCTAGTCATCGTCGCAGGAAAGCACCCGCCATGAGCCGTCATTTTGGCCAGATCCGTCAGGCCGGCTATGTCGTCCCCGATATCGAGGCGGCAATGGACTATTGGAGCCGGGTGCTCGGCGTCGGGCCGTTCTTCTACAACCCGAAGGTCCCGATCAGGAACTACCGCTACAAGGGCGAAGCCTACGAGCCGCATAACTCTGTGGCGCTCGCCAATTCCGGCCCGCTCCAGATCGAGCTGATCCAGTGCCGCAACGCGGTACCGTCCATGTACAAGGACTTCACCGATGCCGGCCATAGCGGCCTGCAGCATGTCGCCTACTGGACCTCGGACTACGATGCCGACCTGGAGCGGCTGCTGGCGGAAGGCTTCAAGCCGGTGATGTCCGGCGAAGTCGGCGAGCGCGGCCGCTTCATCTATTTCGACACGCACTACCATCCCGGCACGGTGATCGAGCTCTCGGAGGTCGCCGGCCCCAAGGGCGAGATGTTCCGATTGATCCGCGAGGCGGCGGAAACTTGGGACGGCGAGGACCCGGTGCGCCCCTTCCCCGACCTCAGCAAGCTTTGACGCTTTCGCCTAGGCTCTGCGGTCGTCCCGGACGACCGCAGAGAGATCCGGGACCCATGCCTGAGCCCCACCGATAGATGCTCAGGCATGGGTCCCGGATCGGCGCCGCCGAAGGCGGCTTGTCCGGGACGACCGCCATGGTGAGTATCGCGACATGTCCGCTGCCGACCGTTTCACGGCCACCTATCTGATCGAGACGCCGCTCGATCCGCGCCAGGTCGCGGAAATCATGGCCGGCGAGCAGTCGAGCGGCACCTTCACCCGCGTTGCCGGCGAGACCGACGAACTGCGCGACCGCGCCCGCGCCGTCGTCATCTCGGTCGAGGATCTCGATAGCGCTGCCGAACCGAGCCTGCCCAATGCCTGGCTGGCGCGGAAATGCGTCGAGGGGCCGTGGCGTCGCGCCCGGATCACGCTCTCCTTCCCGGTCGACAATGTCGGCGCCAATCTGCCGACGCTGGCCTCGATCGTCGCGGGCAACCTGTTCGATCTCGGCGAGGTCACCGGGCTCAGGCTCGAAAGCATGGCCCTGCCGGCTGCCTATCGCCGCCTCTTCCCGCTGCCGACGCGTGGCATCGCCGGCACCCGCCGGGCGACCGGCGTCATGGATGGCCCGATGATCGGCTCGATCATCAAGCCCAATGTCGGCCTGCGTCCCTTCGAGACCGCCGAGCTCGTCGGGCGGCTCTGCGCCGCCGGGCTCGACTTCATCAAGGACGATGAGATCTCGGCTGATCCCGTGCATGCGCCGCTGGCCCAGCGCGTGCCTGCGGTGATGGCCGCGGTGCGCCGCCATCAGGACCGCACCGGCAAGGCGGTGATGGTCGCCTTCAACATCACCGCCGAAACCGACCAGATGCGCCGCCATGCCGAGCTGGTCGAGCGCGAGGGCGGCACCTGCGTGATGGTCAGCCTGAACTGGTGCGGCTTTTCGGCGGTCGAGACGCTGCGTCGCTCGACCAGCCTTGCCCTGCACGGCCACCGTAACGGTTTTGGCGCGCTCTCGCGCCATCCATTGCTCGGCATCGGCTTCCAGGCCTACCAGACGCTTTGGCGGCTCGCCGGCGTCGACCACATGCATGTCCACGGCTTGCAGGGGAAGTTTGCGCAGGAGGACGAGGAGGTCGTGACCTCCGCCAGGGATTGCGTGACGCCGCTGACCGACGGCATCGACGACCGCGTGCTACCCGCCTTCTCCTCCGGGCAATGGGCCGGCACGGCGCAGCCGACCTGGGACGCGATCGGCCATGACGACCTGCTGTTCATGGCGGGCGGTGGCATCCTCGCCCATCCCGGCGGGCCGGCGGCGGGCGTCGCCAGCATCCGCCAGGCTTGGGCTGCGGTCGCCGCCGGCGTGCCGCTGGGCGAAGCGGCGAAGAGCCATGACGAGCTCGCGCAGGCGCTCGCCTTCTTTGGCAAAAGCGGCGGCTGAGCATGGCGAACGAGGCCCCCCGCTACGGCTGGTATGGCGACGACTTCACCGGTGCGACCGACACGCTCGCGACGCTGGCGGAGGCCGGACAGCGCGCTCTGCTGTTCCTGCAAATCCCGACGGCCCAGCAGCTTGCGCGCGCCGGATCGCTCGACGCCGTCGGCATTGCGGGGGCGACACGAGCGATGGCGCCCGAGGCTATGGCGCGGGAGCTGGAAGAAGCGGGGCGCTTCTTCGCCACGCTCGGTATCGGCCTGCTGCACTACAAATGCTGCTCGACCTTCGACAGCGCTCCGGATGTCGGCAGCCTTGGCGCGGCGGCACGCGCCCTGCGAGCGCATTTCCCCAATCCATGTCTGCCGGTGATCGGCGGCCAGCCCAATCTCGCGCGCTACTGCCTGTTCGGCACTCTCTTCGCTGCGGCGGGAGCGGGCGGCGTCGTTCACCGAATCGACCGCCACCCGACGATGAGCGTCCATCCGGTGACGCCGATGGGCGAGGCGGATCTGCGGCGGCATCTCCAGGCGCAGGGGCTCGAGCGGGTCGCGCTCGTCGATTACCGCAGCCATGAAGGCGAGGGCGGGCGACGGACCTTGGACGCTGCGCTCGCTGGAGCGCCCGAAGCCGTCCTTTTCGACGTCTCGCGCCCGTCCGACCTCGCCGCGATCGGCGCCCTGCTGCGCGAGCGCATGAGTGCGGGGCCGATGCTTGCAATCGGCGCCAGCTCGGTGGCACAGGCGATTGCCGGCTTCCCGCAGACCCCCAAGGCCGAGATGCCAAAGCTCGCTCGCTCCGCTTCCGGTGGCAATCTGCTCGCTCTAGTCGGCAGCTTGTCGCCTGTGACCCGCGCCCAGGTCGAGCTCGCCCAAGGCTATGAGCGGATCGCGATCGATCCGGCGCGACTCACTCGCGAACCCGCTTATCTGGAAGCGCTCCGCATCGAAGCCCTGGCCAGCTTGGAACAGAGCAACGTCATGCTGATCACCGACAAGCCGGCCGGCGTACCGGCCGAGACCGGGAAGGTCGCGGCCGCGACCGGAGCGCTGCTGCGAGCGATCATGAGCGACGCGCGGATCAAACGGCTGGTCGTCGCCGGCGGCGACACCTCGACGCTGGCGATCCGCGCGCTCGACCTCTGGGGCCTGTCCTATCGCTCGCCCTGCACGCCGGGCGCGCCGCTCTGCCGCGCCCATAGCGATGATCCCCGGCTCGATGGCCTCGATATCGTGCTGAAGGGCGGCCAGATGGGCACACCCGATTTCTTCAACCGCGTCGCAGAGACGGCCTGAGCCGGTCTCGGCCTACGGGCAGACGTAGCCGCCCTGATTGTCGGGCACGCAGCGCGAGCCGTTGGGCAGGTTGAGCGCGCCGGAGCGATCGCGGCGGACATAAGCGCCGTTGGGCAGGGAAAAGCCGCCGCTCTGGTCGGTCTGGACGCGCGTTCCATCAGGCAGTTGCAGGCCACCAGCGCCGTCGCTGACGATGCGCTTGGTCATTACGGTGGTGCCGGGCGCGGGGCTGGGGGCCAGGCCGGGAGGCGGGGCGCCGAAGCGCTGCGGCTGCGAGCAACCTGCCACGATACCGGTAAGACCAATCGCCCCGGCCACAATAAACGCACGTTTCATCCCAATCCGCCTCCTCAATATCGCTTCATCAAATCCGCAGTCTCCGACAGGGCCGGGCTCCGGTCCAGCGCGCCGCCGCGCGCGTGGCAGGATCGTCCAGCGAATGTGCCGCTTTCATGACGATAGGGGTTGAACGTCAGCGCATGGCTGAGAGGATTGCCTGATCGCCCTCTCATCCGCGACAGTTCCAACCGGGACGGAACGGCGGAGCAGGACAGCGCATGGTCGACTGGACGAAGGGACGCGGCGAGGCACAAGCGATCGCCGAGCCATGGACGCGGCAAGGCGGACCGGGCGGGGCGATCGTGCTGTTCGATCGCGAGGGAGTGCGCGAGAGCGCAAGCGGCGGCTTCGCGGTGATCGAGCACCGCCTCCCGTTCACGCCTGACACCCAGAACCGGTTGGCCTCGATCAGCAAGCACATTTGCGGCGCCCTCCTGTTGCGTGAGGGGGTATCGCTGGAGGAACCGCTCGCCAGCTTCATCCCTGAGCTACCCCAGGGACTTGGCGCCGTGCCGCTCGGCCGGGCGCTCGACATGACCGGCGCGCTGCCGGACATGATGGAGGCGCTCTGGCAGCAGGGAACGCCGTTCACCGCGAGTCTGTCCGCCTCCGAGATCTTCGCCGCTGCCTGCCGCCTGCCCGGGCTCAACGGCGAGCCAGGCAGCGAGATGGCCTACTCGAACACCGGCTGGCGCCTGGCGCAGGCGATCCTCGAGCGCCGGACCAGCAAGGGCGCCGCGCAACTCGTCGAGGAGCTGATGGCGCCGGCCATGCTGCCGATCCGCTTCGTCTCCGACGAGAGCGAGGTCGTCCCCGGGCTCGCTACCGGCTACTGGCATGACGGGCAGGGCTGGCGGCGCGGCTTTTACGGCTTCAACTTCTCGGCGTCTGGCGGCATGGCCGGCAGCGCGGCCGGGCTGGCGCGCTGGGCGGCGGGGCTGATGGCCGGGCGCGAGCCGTATGCCGGGCTGCTCGACCGGCTCGCCGCGCCGCGCCAGTTCGCCGATGGCAGCCAGAGCGGCTACCGGCTCGGCTTGGTCGCGAGCCGGCTCGGCAAGACGCACATCATCGGTCATGGCGGCTCGCTGACGGGCTATCGCAACCACATGCTGATGGCGCCGGAGCTGGGCGTCGGCGTCGTCGTGCTGACCAATCGCGAGGAGGATGCGCTCTGGCCGGCGCTGCGCGTGCTGGCGGCGCTGCTCGGTGAAGCGCTGCCTGACGATCCCGAGCGTGTTCCGACCGGGCTATACGCGGCCGAGGACGGGCCGTTCTGGGCCGAGTTCGCTGCCGGCGCGATCAGCGTCATGGGCGGCTATGAGAAGCTGGTCTCGGATGGCGACGACGGCCTGCGCAGCCTGCCGGCCTATCTCGACATTGCCCTGAAGGCCGATCCCGACGGCGCGTTCAGCGGCCGGATCGGCGGTGTCGCGCGCCGGCTGCTGCCGGTGCCGCCCGAGACGATGCTCGACGAGCGCCTCGTCGGGCGCTGGCGCGATGAACGGCTCGGGGTCGAGATCACGATCAGTGCCGACGGCACCGCATCCTGGCCCTGGGCCGGGACGGTCGGCCTCACAACCCCGCTGACGCCGCTGCCCGGCGGGCGGGCGCTTGCCGACCTGAAGCATGGCCCGTGGCGGCATCGGCCTTGCCTCTGGCTGCAGCCGGACGGCAGCCTGCGGCTCGCCAGCCATCGTTCACGCATCCTGCATTTCCAACGTATCGAGGGAGGCCAGTCATGACCCGATCCCGCCTTGTCGCTGCTCTGTTCGGCACGACCGCGCTGCTGCTCGCCGCTGGCGCGCAGGCACAGCCGGCACCGAAAAACGTGCTGCGCGTCGCGCCGCATGCCGACCTCAAGACGCTCGATCCCGTCGCCGCCTCGATCGTCATCACCCGCATGCACGGGCTGATGATCTACGAGAGCCTGTTCGCCTGGGACGCCAATCTCCAGCCGAAGCCGCAGATGGTCGAGAGCTTCTCGACCTCGGACGACAAGCTCTCCTGGACCTTCACCTTGCGGCCGGGCCTGAAATTCCATGACGGCCAGCCGGTGACCACGCGCGACGTCATCGCCTCGCTGGCTCGCTGGATGAAGCGCGACACGATCGGCGGCAAGCTCGGCGAGTACACCGAAGGGATGGAGGCGAAGGACGAGCGGACCTTCGTGCTCAAGCTGAAGAGGCCCATGGCGCTGGTGCCGTTCGCGCTCGGCTCGGCGGTCGGCCAGATCCCGGTGATCATGCGCGAGGCGGATGCCGCGACCGACCCGATGAAGCCGGTGACCGAGACGATCGGCTCCGGCCCGTTCAAGTTCAACCGCGCCGAATGGCGCAGCGGCGCCAAGATCGTTTACGACAAGAATCCGGACTATGTGCCGCGCTCCGAGCCGGCCGACGGGCTCGCCGGCGGGCGGATCGTCAAGGTCGACCGGGTCGAATGGCTGATCATGCCGGATGCGGCGACGGCTGCCGCCGCCCTGCAGACCGGCGAGATCGATATCTGGGAGCAGCCGAGCCAGGACCTGATCCCGGTGGTCGCGGCGGCCAAGGAGGTCAAGGTCGAGCGCTATTCCAACCTCGCCAACCAGGTGATGCTGCGGCCGAACAGCTTGCATCCGCCCTTCAACAACCCAAAGGCGCGGCTCGCTCTCGCCTATGCCACCGACCAGGCCGAGTTCCTGGCCGGCGGCTTCGGCGACGAGGAATGGTGGAAGCGCTGCACCGCCTATTTCATCTGCGGTGCGCCCAACGGCACGCAGGCCGGCACGGAAGCTTACGCCAAGCCGGATCTGGAGAAGGCGAAGCAGCTCCTCGCCGAAGCCGGCTACAAGGGTGAGAAGCTGGTGCTCACCACCAGCAACGACATCGCCGCGATCGGCCGCATGGCCGAGGTCGCCGCCGCCCAACTCAAGAAGGTCGGCGTCAACGTCGATGTCCAGTTCTCCGACTGGGGCACCGTCACCACCCGGCAGCAGAACAAGAGCCCGCCGGACCAGGGCGGCTGGAACCTGTTCGTGACCTATGCCTCGGGCGCGACCATGCAGTCGCCGATGACCAATATCGGCACCAACATGGCCTGCGAGAAGGCCTGGGCCGGCTGGCCTTGCGATGCCGAAGCCGAGAAGCTGCGCGGCGCCGTGGTCGATGCGCCCGACGATGCCGCCCGCAAGGCGGCGGTCGAGGCATTGCACAAGCGCCTGGCCGAGGTGCAGCCCTATCGCGTGCTCGGCCAGTTCGAGCAGCCCTATGCCAGGCGCAGCACGGTCTCGGGCGTGCTGGCGGCGCCGGTGATGCTGTTCTGGAACGTCGAGAAGAAGTGAGTGCCCAAGGTCGAAAGATCGGGCGTTAACCGGTTCCTGACCGATTGCGGGCGAGACTCGGGAGAACGATTCGCCTTCCTAGTCTCGTGAGACGCGTAATGGGTCAGGTCCTGATGGGTCAGGTTTTGCAGTTCCGCTTGAAGCCGCCAGCCGTCATGGGCGATGGCGATGCGCTCGACCTGATGTCGGCGATCGACTTCGCCTTGCGTGACCTCGCCGACATCACTCCGCATATCCTGCATGAGCCGAGCCGCGAGCAGGCGCGGCAGTGTCGGCAGATGCTGCAGGACGCTTTCGACGCCGCACTGCAGGCCGGCTGAGCTCAGTCGCGCCTGACATCGACGACATAGCCCTCGTCGTTGACGACGACGCGGATACCGTCGCCCTCTTCGTCGATGCCCGAGACGATCCAGACCCCGCGGCGGCGGCTGACGTTCTCGACATCGACCACGCCGCGGCGGCGGGCGATGCGCACCGCGTCGCGCCGGCTGATGCCGTAGTCGCCGTCATCGTCGTCATAGGCGGGCGCCGGCGGCCGGGGCGCGCGCGGTGGCGGCGGAGCAAGATCGGGCGCCGGAGCGGGTCCCGGCCCCGGTCCAGGCCCGGGCGGGGGAACGGCTCGCGGCGGCGCGCCGATGCCGCCGCTCAGAGCCTGAGCCAGGACCGATCCCGTCGGAACGAGGCCGAGGCAGGCGGTTAGGACGAAGCGACGGGTCAGCATGGCCGATCTCCAGAAGAGGCTTGCCTTGCGTAAGCGGCGATTGGGTCGGAATCGGGACGGGATTGCGGGCGAAGCTGGCCTGTGACAGGCATCGCCAGAGCCAGTCCAGCAAGAGCGCGCAGCGGTTTCGCGTCCGCAATTGCGTGAGATTGCAGGACGAGAAGGAGATGCGGCGCATGCAAGCCTGGGCGATCGGCCTGATGACCGGAACGGTCCTCGACGGCAATATCGACATCGCCGCGATCCGCACCGATGGCAGTGTTGTCGCCGAGTTCGGACCGTGGCGCCTCTCGCCCTATCGCCAGGAAGTCCGCGATCTCCTGGCCGAAGCGGTTCAGGCGGCGCTCGGCTGGCGCTTCGAAGGGCCGGAGCCGGCGATTTTCGCTGAAGCCGAGCGTGCCCTGACGCTGGCGCAAGGCGAAGCCGTCGCCGAGTTCCTTGCCTCTGAGGGCATCGCTTCGAGCGAAGTCGCAGCGATCGGCTTCCATGGTCAGACCGTGCTGCACCGCGCCCCGACCAGGGAGCGCAAGGGCGACACCCGTCAGCTCGGCGACGGGGCGCTCATGGCACGGCAGCTCGGTATCGACGTCGTCTACGATTTCCGCACCGCCGATGTCCACGCCGGCGGCCAGGGCGCGCCGCTGGTTGCAAGCTATCATGCTGCGCTGATGGGCAGCATCGGGGCCGGGCAGGAGACGGCCGTGCTCAATCTCGGCGGTGTCGGCAATCTCAGCGCCTTCGCCGATGCCGAACGTGTCCTCGCTTTCGATACCGGGCCTGGCAATGCGCCGCTCAACGACTGGATCAAGCGGCACGGCAAGGGCGAGATGGACCGCGACGGCGCCTTCTCGCTTGCGGGCACTGTCGACGAGGCCAGGCTCGCGCTGCTGCTCGAGCACCGCTATCTCTTCGCGCCCTACCCGAAATCGCTCGATCGCTACGACTTCACCGCGGCCATGGCCGACGGCCTCACCTTTGAGAACGGGGCGGCGACGCTGACCGCCTTCACCGCCGGTGCCGTCGGGCGTGGGCTCGACTTGCTGCCGGTCAGGCCACGGAGGCTGATCGTTTGCGGCGGCGGGCGGCGCAACCCGGCGATCATGGCGGCGCTCAATGCGCGCACGGGCACGCAGGCGGTTCCGGCCGAGACGGTCGGCTGGCGCGGCGATGCGATCGAGGCGGAGTGCTTCGCCTTCCTGGCCATGCGCCGCAAGGCCGGCCTGCCGATCTCCTTCCCGCTCACCACCGGCGTCTCGGAGCCGATGACGGGCGGGCGGATCGCAAGAGCCGGATCCGGCTCGGATTGAAGCAATCTGATTGCAACGCACTCCCGCGGGCGTTGACGGCGCGCGCCAGCGAGGGTTCAAGGGCGGCATGAGCAAGTTCGCCTTCGAGCCCCTCGCCATCCCGGCCGTCGTGCTGATCAAGCCGAAGAAATTCGGCGATGCGCGTGGCTACTTCCTGGAAACCTATAGCGTCGAGGCATTCGCGGCCGCCGGCATCGATGCTGTCTTCGTCCAGGACAACCAGTCGCTTTCGGTGACACGTGGCGTGGTGCGTGGCCTGCATTTCCAGGGGCCGCCGGCGCCGCAGGCCAAGCTGATCCGGGTGCTGAAGGGCGCGATCTTCGACGTTACCGTCGATATCCGCGTGGGCTCGCCGAGCTATGGCAGATGGTGCGCGACGACGCTCACCGCCGAAGGCGCGGAGCAGCTCTTCGTGCCGCGTGGCTTCGCGCATGGCTTCTGCACGCTCGAGCCCAATACCGAGGTCGTCTACAAGGTCGACGGACCCTATGCGCCGGAGGCCGAGGGCGGCATCGCCTGGAACGACCCTGATCTCGCGATCGATTGGCCGGTCGCAGCCGCCGAGGCGCAGCTCTCCGGCAAGGACGCCGCCCTGCCCGGCTTTGCCGGTTTTGCCAGCCCGTTCCGCTACGAGGCCCGGCCGTGAAGCGCTATCTCGTCACCGGCGGGGCCGGCTTCATCGGTTCGGCCGTGGTGCGCCACCTGATCGGGCAGACGCCGCACCAGGTGCTGGTCGTCGACAAGCTGACCTATGCGGGCAATCGCGACAATCTCGAACCTGTCTCGAACGATCCGCGGCTCACCTTCCTCCAGGCCGATATCCGCGACGTCGCCGCGATGCGGCAGGCCTTTGCCGAGTTCCGACCCGACATCGTCATGCACCTGGCGGCCGAGAGCCATGTCGACCGCTCGATCGATGGGCCGACCGCCTTCATCGAGACCAATATCGTCGGCTCCTTCGTGCTGTTGCAGGAGGCGCTGCGGCACTGGCGCGCCCTGCCGCCTGCCGAGCAGGCCAGCTTCCGCTTTCATCAGATCTCGACCGACGAGGTCTTCGGCTCGCTCGGCGAGGACGGGCTGTTCAGCGAGACCTCGCCATACCAGCCGAACTCGCCCTATTCGGCCTCGAAGGCAGCCTCCGATCATCTGGTGCGAGCCTGGCACCACACTTACGGCCTGCCGGTCGTGCTCTCGAACTGCTCGAACAATTACGGGCCCTATCACTTCCCCGAGAAGCTGATCCCGCTGATGATCCTCAACGCGCTCGAGGGCAAGGACCTGCCGGTCTACGGCTCCGGCGCCCAGATCCGAGACTGGCTGCATGTCGAAGACCATGCCCGCGCACTCGCCCTGATCGCCGAAGGCGGGCGGGTCGGCGAGAGCTACAATGTCGGCGGCTCGGCCGAACGCAGCAATCTCGAGGTGGTCAAGGCGATCTGCGCGCTGATGGACGAGCTTGCGCCCGATGCCGCGCTCGGCTCGCGCGACAACCTGATCCGTTTCGTCGCCGACCGTCCCGGCCATGACCAGCGCTATGCGATCGATGCCAGCAAGATCGAGCGGGAGCTCGGCTGGCGGCCACAGGAGAGCTTCGAGAGCGGTTTGCGGAAGACGGTCGCCTGGTATCTGGAGAACCGCGACTGGTGGGGCCGGATCCGCTCCGGCGTCTATCGCGGCGAGCGGCTCGGCGCCGGTTGAAATCCCTTGCTGCTGGCGGCCGCTCGCAGCCCGGCCGCGACGGCCATCGAAAAACACGCGCCCCAAGCCCGTTCCCTGCCGGGAGCGGGCATCCCACCGACCCTATGCGCGTGGTCTTGCCTGCGCCGCCTCAGGCAGCGCAGCAGCTGTGAGCCTTCGGCTTGTCCTCGTATTCGTCGTGGCGCTTCACGAAGCTCAGCGTCGAGGTCTCGTTGCGGCCCTTCGGCGCGCGGTCGAGGATCATCAGCGTCGCCAGCATCTCCTCACCGCCGCGGGAATAGCCCGAATAGGTGTGGAACACCTCGCCCGCCTCGTTGCGGATGAATGAGCTGAGGCCGGGCAATTCGTCATGGGCCTGCTCCGACGGTGTCTGTGTGAAGTTGTAGAGCACCGCGCCCTCGGCCAGCTCTTCCTGGGTGAAGGAGACGTGGTGGTCGAAGTTGAAATCGCCGCCGAAGGACGAGACCCAGGGCACGCTCCAGCCCATGCGCGTCTTGTAGGCTTCGATCTTGGCGAGCGGCGCCCGCGAGATCATCACCAGCGTGACGTCGTGGTTGTTGAGATGCGCCAGCGTACCGCCGAGATGATCGGCCATGAAGGAGCAGCCGGGGCATCCCGCCTCCCAGTCCGGCCCGAACATGAAATGGTAGACAACCAGCTGGCTGCGGCCGTCGAACAGCTCGGCCAATGTCTTCTTGCCCGCAGGCGTGTCAAAGACGTAAGTCTTGTCGACCCTGACCCAGGGCAGGGCCAGCCGCTCGGCATTGATCTCGTCGCGCAGCCGGGTGAACTCCTTCTCGCGGGCGAGCAGGGTCTTGCGCGCATCCAGCCAGTCGGACCGGGAAACCACCTGATGCTCCATCATCGCCTCCTTGCAGCACCCAACCCTTCAGCCTATTCTCAATGAGTTGATATCAACATATCTGAACGATGTCAAAATCACTGGAAACACCCATCGAATCCCTCGTCCCCTTCGCCACGACGCTGCATGTGCGCGACCATTGCCTGTGCCTGCACATCCAGCGCGCGGCGCGGACGCTGGCGCGATTGTTCGACGAGGCGCTGCGGCCGGTCGATCTGACCAATCAGCAATTCTCCCTCCTGATGTCGCTGAACCGGCCGGAGCCGCCGCCGCTCGGCCCGGTCGCGAATCTGCTCGGCATGGACCGGACGACGCTGACCGCGGCGCTGAAGCCGCTGGAGCGCCGCGGCCTCGTCGTCGTGACCGCCGGCGAGAAGGACCGCCGCAGCCGGCTCCTGGCAATTACGCCGGAGGGAATTGCGCTGCTCGCGCGAGCCATGCCGATCTGGCAGCGCACGCATGACGAGGTCGATGCCCGTCTCGGCGACTTCGAACCGGCCAGGCTCAGGCAGGCGCTTCAGGCCGTGTCATAGCCGGGCCACATCACCTCGGTTCAATGGCGGGCCTTCCGACAGATGATCCCGACGCAAGGAGCAAGGCATGCCCCAGATGATCTTCGTCAACCTGCCGGTGAAGGACCTCGAGGCGTCGAAGGCGTTCTTCACGGCGCTCGGCTTTTCCTTCAATCCGCAATTCACGGACGAGACCGCCGCCTGCATGGTGATCAGCGACACGATCTTCGCGATGCTGCTGACCCATGAGAAATTCGCGAGCTTCTCGCCGAAGCCGATCGCCGATACCAGCCAGTCGCTGGAGGTCCTGATCGCGCTCTCCCGGGACAGTCGCGAGGCAGTCGATGCGATCGTCAAGGCGGCGCTATCTGCCGGTGGGACGACCTTCAGCGAGCCGAAGGATTACGGCTTCATGTATGCCCACGGCTTCCTGGATCTCGACGGCCATGTCTGGGAGGTGATGTGGATGGACGAGAGCGCAACGCAGCAATAACCCGTCTGGCAACGCCCATCAAACAATCGGGGGCGCGGCATTGCTGCCGCGCCCCTTTTGCACGTCCGAGCCGGGAGGAGGGGGCTCAGCCGCGCTTGGGGGGAGACGCTGGCCAGCTCTTGATCAGCGTGTCGTAGTCGATCGTCTCGCCCTTCGGCTTCTCGTTGGCGAGCTTGCGCTGCGGCGCCAGCGTGCCGGCCTTCTCGGCCTTGGCGAACCACTCTTCCGCCGTGGTGCGCGGGTTGAGCTTCGGCCCGCAATCGCCTTGCACGCCGGAGCGTTCCAGGCGCTCCATCACGGAGTCCTGCGCCGCTGCCAGCGCATCCATCGCCGCCTGCGGCGTCTTGGCGCCGGAGGAGGCGTCGCCGATGTTCTGCCACCAGAGCTGGGCGAGGCGCGGATAGTCCGGGACGTTGTTGCCGGTCGGCGTCCACTGCACGCGCGCCGGCGAGCGGTAGAACTCGATCAGTCCGCCGAGCTGGGGGGCGCGCTCGGTGAAGCTCTTGTCCCAGATGTCGCTCTCGCGGATGAAGGTCAGGCCGACATGGCTCTTCTTCAGGCTGACCGTCTTCGAGACGATGAACTGCAGATAGAGCCAGGCCGCCTTGCGGCGCTCGACCGGGGTCGAGTTCAGCAGGGTCGCCGATCCCGCGTCCTGGTAGCCGAGCTTCATCCCGTCCTTCCAGTAGGCACCCTTGGGCGAGGGCGCCATGCGCCATTTCGGCTTGCCGTCCGAGCTCATCACCGGCAGGCCGGGCTTGACCATGTCGGCGGTGAAGGCGGTGTACCAGAAGATCTGCTGGGCGATCGTGCCCTGCGCCGGCACTGGTCCGGACTCGCCGAATGTCATGCCCTGCGCCTGCGGCGGGGCATATTTCTTCAGCCAGTCGACATATTTGGTGATCGAGTAGACCGCTGCCGGGCCGTTGGTGTCGCCGCCGCGTTCGACTGCGGAGCCGACCGGACGGCAGCCCTCCATGCGGATGCCCCATTCGTCGACGGGGAGGCCGTTCGGGATGCCCTTGTCGCCATTGCCGGCCATGGAGAGCCAGGCGTCGGTGAAGCGCCAGCCGAGCGAGGGGTCCTTCTTGCCATAGTCCATATGGCCGAAGACCTTGGTGCCGTCGATCTCCTTGACGTCGTTGGTGAAGAACTCGGCGATGTCCTCATAGGCCGACCAGTTCACGGGTACGCCGAGATCGTAGCCGTATTTGGCCTTGAACTTCTCCTTGAGGTCGGCGCGCTGGAACCAGTCGTAGCGGAACCAGTAGAGGTTCGCGAACTGCTGCACCGGCAGCTGATAGAGCTTGCCGTCCGGCCCGGTGCCGAAGGACTTGCCGATGAAGTCGTCGATGTCGAGGTTCGGGTTGGTGACGTCCTTGCCCGGGCCGGCCATCCAGTCGGTCAGGTTGGTCGCCTGCTTGTAGCGGAAATGCGTGCCGATCAGGTCGGAGTCGTTGATCCAGCCATCATAGATGTTCTTGCCGGACTGCATCTGCGTCTGGATCTTCTCGACCACGTCGCCTTCCTGGATCAGGTCGTGCGTCAGCTTGATTCCGGTGATCTCGCTGAAGGCCTTGGCCAGGGTCTTGGCCTCGTATTCATGCGTGGTGATCGTCTCCGAGACGATGTTGATCTCCATGCCGGCGAAGGGCTTCGCGGCATTGATGAACCACTCCATCTCCTTCATCTGCTCATCCTTGGAGAGCGTCGAGGGCTGGAATTCGCTGTCGATCCATTTGCGGGCTTCCTCGGGGCCGGCGAGGGCCGGTCCGGCGGCGAGCGTCAGCGCAAACAGGCTGGCGCCGGCGAGGCAGGAGAGGTGTGTCTTGAGCGTCGTCATCGTTGTCCTCCGACGTTTCCCTTGGGGTGCCGCCCGTTCTCCGGGTTCGGTCGTTTCTTGTTCTTGGGCTTGCCTCCTCAGACGAAGCGGAACACCGCCGCGGCATAGAGGAGCGCAAGGCCGGATGCCCACCACAGCGGCTGGCCGACGATCCCGAGCCAGGCGAGGTGAATGAAGGCGCTGCCGAGCAGCGAAATGAAGAGGCGGTCGCCGCGCGTGGTGGCGATCCCCAGCACGCCGACGCGCTCGGTCTCGGGCCGGAAGACTGCGAGCAGAGTCAGGATCAGGAGCAGGCTGGCGATGCCGGCGAAGAAGACGCCGGTCTGCCAGGTCCAGGCCATCCAGTTAAGTTCCATCACACCCTCCCCAGGGCGAAGCCCTTGGCGATGTAGTTGCGGACGAACCAGATCACGAGCGCGCCGGGGATCAGCGTTAGCACGCCGGCTGCCGCGAGCACGCCCCAGTCCATGCCGGCGGCTGAGACGGTGCGGGTCATGGTCGCGGCGATCGGCTTGGCGCTGACGCTGGTCAGCGTGCGCGCCAGCAGCAATTCGACCCAGGAGAACATGAAGCAGAAGAAGGCGGCGACGCCGATGCCCGAGGCGATCAGCGGCATGAAGATCTTCACGAAGAAGCGCGGGAAGGAATAGCCGTCGATCGCCGCGGTCTCGTCGATCTCGCGCGGCACGCCGGACATGAAGCCTTCGAGGATCCAGACCGCCAGCGGCACGTTGAACAGGCAGTGGGCCAGCGCCACCGCGAGCGGCGTGTCGAACAGGCCGATCGCCGAATAGAGGTTGAAGAAGGGCAGCGCGAACACCGCCGGCGGCGCCATCCGGTTCGACAGCAGCCAGAAGAACAGGTGCTTGTCGCCGAGGAAGCGGTAGCGCGAGAAGGCGTAGGCGGCCGGCAGCGCGAAGGCGAGCGAGAGAGCTGTGTTCAGCGCCACATATTGCAGCGAGTTGATGTAGCCGTTGTACCAGCTCGGATCGGTGAAGATTTTGGCGTAGTTGTCGAGAGTGAAGGTCCGCGGCCAGAGCGTCAGCGCGTTGGTGATTTCGGTGTTGGTCTTGAAGCTCATGTTGACGAGCCAGTAGATCGGCAACATCAGCGCAATGAGATAAAGGGCAAGGATCAGTCGGCCGCCGCGCATCAGCCCCTCCCTGCTTCGGAGTCGGCCCGCGCATCGGCTGTTGTCATCACCGTGTAGAACACCCAGCAGACCGCAAGGATGATCAGGTTGTAGACGATCGAGAGCGCCGCGGCCTTGCCGAGGTCGAACTGGCCGAGGGCGAGCTTGACCAGCTCGATCGAGAGGAAGGTCGTCGAATTGCCGGGGCCGCCGCCGGTGACGACGAAGGGCTCGGTGTAGATCATGAACGAGTCCATGAAGCGCAGCAGCACGGCGATCAGAAGCACGCGATTCATCTTCGGCAGCTGGATGGTGCGGAACACGGCCCAGCGCGAGGCACCGTCGATGCGCGCCGCCTGGTAATACGCGTCGGGGATCGACTTCAGGCCGGCATAGCAGAGCAGCGCCACCAGCGAGGTCCAGTGCCAGACGTCCATCACGACGATGGTGAACCAGGCGGCGACCGGGTTGGCGACATAGTTGTAGTCGATGCCGAGGCCGTTCACCGCCGCGCCGAACAGGCCGATGTCGCCGCGCGCGAAGATCTGCCAGATCGTGCCGACCACGTTCCACGGGATCAGCAGCGGCAACGCCATCAGCACCAGCGTCGCCGAGACCGTCCAGCCCTGGCGCGGCATCGACAGCGCCACCAGGATGCCGAGCGGGATCTCGATGGCGAGGATGATCGCCGAGAAGGCGAGGTTGCGCCAGAGCGAGTCGTAGAAGCGCGAGCCGAGATCGCTCGTCGGGTCGAGCAGTTCGGCGAACCAGCCGACGCCGTTCCAGAAGAACTGGTTGTTGCCGAAGGAATCTTGGACGGAGTAGTTCACCACCGTCATCAACGGGATCACCGCCGAGAAAGCGACGATCAGCAGCACCGGCAGGACGAGCAGCCAGGCCTTCTGGTTGACCGGCTTCATGGCTGGCCTCCCGGCAGCGCTTGCCCCTTCACCAGATGGCCGTCGCTGTAGATGTGGATCTGGCCCGACTGCAGCGCGAGCATGGCCTGATCGCCGTCGAAGCTCGCGCCCTCCGGCACGCTCGCGGCAAGCTTGAGGCCATCGAGCTCGACGCGGGCGATGCGGGCGCGGCCGATATCATCGATGCGGGCGATCCTGACCGGCAGCCCTGCGCCGCGCGGGGCAAGCGTCGCGTATTCCGGCCGGATGCCGAGCTCGACCTTGCCGGCGAGCGCCGGATAGTGCCTCGCCAATGCGATCTCCTGCCCGGCGAGACTGGCCCGCGCGCCCTCGACCTTGCAGGGCAGCACGTTCATCCCGGGCGAGCCGATGAAGTGACCGACGAAGGTGTGGGCCGGGTGCTGGAACAGCTCCTCCGGCGTGCCGGTCTGCACCACCCCGCCATCATGCATCACCACCACCGTGTCGGCGAAGGTCAGCGCCTCGGTCTGGTCGTGGGTGACGTAGATCATGGTGAGGTCGAGCTTGCGGTGCAGCTCCTTCAGCATCGAACGCAACTGCCATTTCAGATGCGGGTCGATGACGGTCAAAGGCTCGTCGAACAGGATCGCGGCGACGTCGGGCCGGACCAGCCCGCGCCCGAGCGAGATCTTCTGCTTGGCATCGGCCCCGAGCCGGTTCGCCTTGCGGTCGAGCGCCGAAGTGAGGTCGAGCAGGCCGGCGATCTCGGCGACGCGAGCCTCGATCTGCGCCTTCGGGACGCCGCGGTTCTTCAGCGGGAAGGCGAGGTTCTCGCGCACTGTCATCGTGTCGTAGACGACCGGGAACTGGAAGACCTGGGCGATGTTGCGCGCCTCGGTCGGCGCTTTCGTCACGTCCTTGTCGTCGAACAGGATGCGCCCGCGCGTTGGCACGACCAAGCCGGAAATGATGTTGAGCAGCGTGGTCTTGCCGCAGCCGGACGGGCCGAGCAGGGCATAGGCGCCGCCCTGGCGCCAGACATGGTCGACCTCGCGCAGGGCATAGTCCTGCGGCCCCTGCGGATCGGGCTTGTAGGAATGCGCCAGTCTGTCGAGCGTGATCCTCGCCATGTCACGCCGCCTTTGCCGGAGCTGCCGCCGCCAGCCTGCCGGCGGCGTCGAACAGGAAGATTCGGGCAGGGTCGAGCCAGGCGGTCACGGTCGTGCCCGGCTCCAGGCGGCGCACGCCCGGCACCAGCGCGATCAGCCGGTGGTCGCCGACATCGAGATGGACGAAGGATTCCGAGCCGGTGATCTCGGAGACCGAGACGCTCGCCTGCAGTTCGATCGCAGGCGCCGGCAGCGCGTCGAGCGCGAGATGATGGGCACGGAAGCCGATCGTATAGGCGCCATCGGGCACGCCGGCGAAGGCGCCGCTCGCCGGGATGCTCTGGCCGGTCGAGAGCCTGACCTCGCTGCCCTGCTTGATCCCAGAGAGCGTGTTGAGCGGCGGGTCGGAGAAGACCTGCGCGGTCACAAGGTCATGCGGCTGGCGATAGACTTGCGCGGTCGGGCCGAACTGCGTCACCCGTCCCTGGAACAGGGTGGCGGTATTGCCGCCGAGCAGCAGGGCCTCGCTCGGCTCGGTGGTGGCGTAGACGAAGATCGCGCCGGATTCGGCGAAGATGCGCGGCAGTTCCTCACGCAGTTCCTCGCGCAATTTGTAGTCGAGATTGGCGAGGGGCTCGTCGAGCAGCACGAGCTCGGCGCGCTTCACCAGGGCGCGGGCGATCGCGGTGCGCTGCTGCTGGCCGCCGGAGAGTTCGAGCGGCTTGCGCTGGAGATAGGGCTCGAGCCGCAGCAGCGCCGCCGCGCTCTTCACCCGAGCGTCGATCTCGCTCGCCGGCAGGCCGGCGACGCGCAGGGGCGAGGCGATGTTCTCGTAGACCGACAGCGCGGGGTAGTTGATGAACTGCTGGTAGACCATCGCGACATTGCGCTTCTGGACCGGCAGTCCGGTGACGTCGCGGCCCTCGACCACGACCTTGCCGCTGCTGGGTGCATCGAGCCCGGCCATCAGGCGCATCAGAGAGGTCTTGCCGGCGAGCGTCGCGCCGAGCAGCACGTTGAGCGATCCCTTCTCCAGCGTCAGCGAGATGTCGGCGAGCAGGGTCTGCGCGCCGCGCGTCAGGCTGAGACTGTCGAGGGTCAGGCTCATCCGCGCGCCTCCATCCGGGCGGAAGCGGGTGGCGCAGCCTTCGCAGCCATATAATCGTCGAGCGCCCGGCGCTGTTCGGGCGAAAAGCGCAGGCCGAGCTTGCTGCGCCGGAACAGCACATCCTCGGCGCTGACCGCCCATTCCTGGTTCATCAACCAGGAGACCTCGCGCTCGGTCAGGTCTGCGCCGAAGACCCGGCCGAGATCGGCCATCGCCTTGGCGCCTTCGAGCAACGTCTCGGCACGGGTGCCGTAGGCCCGGGCGAGCCGGCGCGCCAGCTTGCGGTCGAGCCAGGGGCGGGCGGCGGTGATGCGCTCGACCAGCCCCTCGAAGCCCTCAACCGGGAAATCGCCGCCGGGCAGATGCGCTACGGCCGTCCAGGAGGGCGCGCGCAGCGCCGGTACGGCGGCGGACAATTTCTCGACCGCCGCCTCGGCAAGCCGCCGCGCGGTGGTGATCTTGCCGCCGAAGACCGAGAGCAGCGGCGCGGAGCCGGCCGGCTCGTCCAGCGTCAGCACATAGTCGCGCGTCGCCTCCTGGGCCTTGCTGGCGCCGTCGTCATAGAGGGGGCGCACGCCGGAATAGGTCCAGACCACGTCCTCGCGCTGGATCGGCTTGCGGAAATATTCGCTCGCCGCGGCGCAGAGATAGGCGATCTCGTCCTCGCTGGCAGCGACCTTGGCCGGATCGCCGTCATAATCCTTGTCTGTGGTGCCGATCAGGGTCAGGTCGCCCTCATAGGGGATGGCGAAGATGATGCGGCCGTCGGCGTTCTGGAAGATGTAGCAGCGCTCGTGCTCGAACAGGCGCGGCACCACGATATGGCTGCCCTGGACCAGCCGCACAGAAGCCGGGCGGTTGCTGGCGACGATGCCGTTGAGCACGTCGGCGACCCAGGGGCCGCCGGCGTTGACCAGCACGCGCGCGCTGGTCTCGGCTCGTGTTCCGTCCGCGGCTTCCGTCGTCACGACCCAGAGATCGCCCTGGCGGCGCGCGCCGATGACCTTGGTCCGCGGCAGGATCCTGGCGCCGTGCTCGGCCGCATCGCGGGCGTTGAGCACGACGAGGCGGGCATCCTCGACCCAGCAATCGGAATATTCGAAGGCGCGGCCGAAGCGCGGCTGCAAGGGTTCGCCGGCCGCGTCGTGCCTGAGGTCGAGCGAACGGGTCGCCGGCAGCAGCTTGCGGCCGCCGAGATGGTCGTAGAGGAAGAGGCCGAGCCGCAGCATCCACCAGGGCCTGAGGCCCGCATGATGCGGCAAGACGAAGCGCAAGGGCCGGATGATGTGCGGCGCGGCGCGCCACATCACCTCGCGCTCGGTCAGCGCCTCGCGCACCAGCCGGAATTCGTAGTGCTCGAGATAGCGCAGCCCGCCATGGATCAGCTTGGTCGACGCCGAGGAGGTCGCGCTGGCAAGATCGCCCTGCTCGAACAGCACGACCAAGGCGCCGCGCCCCGCCGCATCGCGCGCGATGCCGCAGCCGTTCACGCCGCCGCCGATGATGGCGATGTCGAACACCGGAGCCGTCACGCGATCCCTCCCGCAGGCACTCCTGCGAGTGCCTCTTCAACGTACGGTAGAGCGTGATTTTCTTGCGTGCAACGGGAAAACGAAAGCGAAAGCGAAAATTCTAGCTTTCACTTTCGGCATGAAGGGTTGCCCCATTCAGCGTTTCGGTTTCAACTAGGCTGATGCCCTCGCTGTGGCAGAGCTCGCGCAAGGGCGGCGGGCCGAGCCGATCGGTGACGAAGACGTCGACATCGCGCAGATGGCCGATACGCACCGGGGCGGAACGCTCGAACTTGGTGCTGTCGGCGACGAGCAGGCATTGCCGGGCGTTCTCGATGATCGCTTGCGAGACGCGCACCTCGCGATAGTCGAAATCGAGCAGCGCCCCCTCCTCGTCGATGGCGGAGGTGCCGATCACGGCATAGTCGACCTTGAACTGGCGTATGAGGTCGACGGCGGCGGCGCCGATCACGCCGCCATCGGAGCGCCGGACCGGTCCGCCGGCGACGATCACCTCGATGTTCTGGTGCGGGTAAAGCAGCGTCGCGACATGCAGGTTGTTGGTGATGACGAGCAGGCCGTGATGGTCGGAGAGCGCGCGCGCCACCTCCTCGGTCGTCGTGCCGATATTAATGAACAACGAGGCGTCGTTCGGGATCAGCGCCGCCGCGGCCTGGCCGATCGCCGCCTTCTCCTCGCGGGCGATGAAGCGGCGCGCCTCATAGGCGAGGTTCTCGACCCCGGACGCGACCACCGCCCCGCCATGCACGCGCGACATGATGCGCTGGTCGCAGAGCTGGTTGAGGTCCTTGCGGATGGTCTGGGCGCTGACCTCGTAGCGCGCCGCGAGATCCTCGACATTGACCCGCCCCTGAGCCCGGGCCAGCGCCACGATCTCGCGCTGGCGTGGCGTGATGCTCTCCATGTCGGGCTCCTCGTGACGTGGCGCCAAGCTGACCGGGCTGCCCGACAGCGTCAACCGCTCATGGTTCGGCGGCTAAGGGATTCTGCGGACTCGACGCCGCCATGACTCCGGGCGCATGTCAAAAGACATGGGCGTTTGACAGGCACTGCGCTAGCGGTCGAATTGTAGCGTCTTCATCCCGACTCGAAAGCCCGCTTGTGCCGACACAGCTCAACAAGGATGCCCGTTTCCTGAGTGCCGTGCTGTCCGCGTCGGACGACTGCATCAAGGTCATCGGCCTCGACGGCACGCTCGAATTCATAAGCGAGGGCGGCCAACGCGTGATGGAAGTCCAGGATTTCGAGAAGATTCGGGGCTGTCCCTGGGTTCAGTTCTGGCAGGGAGACGGTCATGCCGATGCTGAGGCGGCGCTCGCCGCGGCGCGGGCAGGCCGCAGCTACCGCTTCCAGGGCCCGGCCGATACTGCTGCGGGCAATCCGCGCTATTGGGACGTTCAGGTCTCGCCGATCGTCGGGCCGGACGGCAAGCCCGAAGCGATCCTCTCGGTTTCGCGCGACATCACGCAGATGCATGCCGGTGAGGAGCGCTATCGCCTGCTCGCCGGCGAGTTGAACCATCGCATCAAGAACCTGCTCGCCATGGTCTCCGGCATCGTCAACCAGTCGATGCGCGGCTCCAACGAGCCGCTGGACATGGTCAAGCGCCGCGTCTCCGACCGTTTGCAGGCGCTGGCGGCGGCGCAGGACGTGCTGATGATGGCGAGCCGCCACGGCGCCGATCTCAGGCAACTGGTCGAAGTCGTGCTGTCGCCGCATCGCTCCGGCGAGCGCCTCGCAGTCGACGGCCCCTCGGTGACGCTCTCCTCGAAATGCGCGCTGGCGATGGCGCTTGCTCTGCACGAACTCGGCACCAATGCGGTGAAATACGGGGCGCTCTCGCAGGATGGCGGCCATGTCGACGTCTCCTGGAGCAACCAGGGCGGCGAGTTCCATTTCCGCTGGCAGGAAAGCGGCGGGCCGCCGGTGACCGCTCCACAGCGGCGCGGCTTCGGCTCGCAGATGATCGAGAAGGTGCTCGGCAGCTATCTGGGCGGCACCGCGAAGATCGATTTCGCGCCCGATGGCATCATCCTTTCGCTCGATGCGCCGACCGCGGCGCTGTCGGAAAGCTAGCGAGCCGCGGCCCCGAGATCGCCCAGGTCCGCGCTTTGCCGACCGCGCTCGCCGTCGAGCTCGCCACCCTCCGCGCCGACCGTGCCGGCCCGCACACCATCGACGCCGCCGGGCCAAGGCCTTCACCTCGGTCTCGGCCGAGAACAACACTGGCGCCATGGCCGAGGCTGCCGCCAACAATGCCGGCCCGCAATCTCGTCCACATCTCCGGCCTCCTGCTGCTCGGCGGCGGCGTGCCGGTTAAGGCCGGTGACGAGGTCATCGCTGCTGTCGGCGTTGGCGGCGCCTGGGGCGGCCATCTCGACGAGGAATGCGCCGATGCCGGCCTGCAGGCGCTCGCCGCCAAGCTGAAGTGACCGGTCTTCTGTGAGGGGGCCTCAGGGCCGTTGCCGCGAGGCAGCGGCCCTGATCATGTCAGGCGGCAGGTTTCGTCGCGACGGCACGTGTTGCCTCGCTCGGCATCGCCTTCAGCGTCGCAGCCCAGAACGCCAGCGCGATCGCGGCGATCGCCGCACCGAGTAGGCTGACGCCGGTCCAGCCGGCTTGCGCGTAGACCAGTGTCGAGGTCGACGATCCCAGCGCGCTGCCGATAGAATAGAAAACCATGTACCCGGCGGTCAGCCGGCTCTGCGCCTCCGGCCGCACGCGATAGATCATCGCCTGGTTGGTGACGTGCACCGCCTGCAGGCCGAAATCGAGGATCAGCACGCCGGCGATCAGGAAGAGGATCGACTGCGGCAGAAGCCCGATCGGCAGCCAGGCGATGAGCATCAGCGCGAGCGCGATCCCGGTGACGCGCTGGCCATGGCCGCGATCGGTCCAGGCTCCGGCCCGCGCCGCACCCAGCGCACCCGCAGCTCCGGCGAGGCCGAACAGGCCGATCGCCGTATGCGACAGCGAGAAGGGTGGGGCCGCGAGCGGCAATACCAGGGGCGTCAGCAGCGTGGTGACGTCGGCGAAGATCAGCATGCCGATCACCGCCCGGATGCGCAGCACCTTCTCGTCGCGAAACAGGGTGAAGAGCGAGCCGATCAGGCGCGGATAGGAGAATTGTGCCGGTGCCTTGCGTTCGGCTGGCAAGACCCTGAACAGGACGATGGCGATGACCAGCGTCGCTCCCGCCGACAGCAGATAGACCGCTCGCCAGCCCGAGAGATCGGCCATCGCGCCGGCGATGGCGCGGGCAAGCAGGATGCCGAGCACGATACCGCTGGTGACCGAGCCGACGACCTGGCCGCGCTCTTCCGGCCTTGCGAGGCTCGCGGCATAGGCGACGAAGGCCTGCGTCACCACGGCGAGAAAACCCATCGCCGCCATCGCCGCCAGCAGCATCGCGCCTGAGACCGAGACGGCGACGCAGATCAGCGCCGCGACCGAGAGCAGCGATTGCAGCACGACGAGCTTGCGGCGGTCGAGGAGGTCGCCGAGCGGCACCAGCAGGATCAGCCCGAGCCCGTAGCCGAGCTGCGTCGCTCCGATGACCAGGCCGACCGTGGCCCGCGAGAGCCCGAGATCATCGGCGATAATGTCGAGCAGCGGCTGCGCGAAATAGGCGTTGGCGACGGCGAGCCCGCTCGCCACTGCAAAGAGCAGGATCATGCCGGCGGAAAGCGGTGCTGTCGGAGGGGGAGGCGATGGGCGTGCGTCAACGCTCGCGGCGCCGGCCGGCGCCGCCTCAAGGTCCAGTCGCATGGCGAAGCTCCGCTAGATAAGTTTCATAATGAAACTTATTGTGGTGTAGCGGTATCGGTTTTATCTTGCAACTGAAAGGTCGATCACGCAGCTTTTGAGGAGAGCAGCGCAGCGATGGTGAAGCGCCGCAGCCTGGTCAGCGATTATTGCCCGAGCGCCCGGGCGCTGGATGCGATCGGCGACTGGTGGTCGCTGCTGATCGTGCGCGACGCCTTCGACGGCATGACCCGCTTCGGCGAGTTCCAGAAGAGCCTCGGCATCGCTCGCAACATCCTGTCCGAGCGGCTGCGCACGCTGACGGCCCGCGGCATCCTCGAAGCCGTCCCGGCTGCGGCTGGAGGCGCGCGCCAGGAATACCGGCTGACTGCCAAGGGCCGCGATCTCTTCCCGGTGATGGTGGCGCTTCGGCAATGGGGCGAGCAGCATCTGTTCGGGCCCGGGGAGCGCCACTCCTCGCTGATCGAGCGCGACAGCGGCCGCAAGGTCACGCTGACCGTGCAGACCGAGGATGGCCGCCCGATCGATGCCGATGGCGCGATGATCCTGAAGGTGCCGGAGTCGGAGAAGCAGCGTTCTCCATCCTAGAGCATTTTCGAGCGAAGTGGATACCGGTTCGCGTGAAGAAAATGCGATAAAACAAGGACTTGGAGCAATTTCGCGATTCGAAGAGTTGCGGAATTGCTCTAGTCGAGCGAGCCCGGCTCCGCCTTGGGCAGCTTGGCGCGATAGAGCAGCTTCCAGGCGTCCGTCCCGAGCGCGAAATCCTTGCATTTGAGGTCGGCGAGCTTGCGGCCGGCTCTCGAGACGAGGATGCCGTCGCGGTCACCCTGGCCCCTGACGCTGATCGAGTAGAGCGTGTAGCGGGTCTCGCCGCGGCTGAAGCGGACGATGTCGCCGGCGAATCCGGCATCGCCGACGACGGCGGTTCTGAAGGCCTGGTCCGGCGGCATCGGCGCTTCCGGATGGATCAGCTCGATCGCGCCCTTGCGGCCGAAGCGATAGGCGAGGCTGCCCTGGCTCGGGCCGAGGTCTGGGGAAGCGCAGAGCGAGGCGATCTTGCTGCCGATCGCGCAGGAGAAGATCGCGACCTCGCTGGCCTGGCACAGCGAAGGACGCGTATCGGCTCGGGCGGCGTTGCAGATGAGGGTGGCGAGGAGGGCAGCCGGAAAGCGCGAAAGCATCATTTCAGCCAGAGCCTGAGCGGAATCTTTCCGGCCTTGCCGCAATCGGCGAAGGCGACGCCGTCCTCGGTCAGGGTGCCGGTCACCGCGCAATTCTCTTCGCCGATCGCCAGCATCGCGGCATAGCGCCGGCCATCGCGCCGCAGGTTGAGCGTGCCGGTTTTCTCGGCGACCTCGCCCGGCCCGCACAAGGCGAGATGCTTCAGTTTGACCGGGCCGGCGAAATCGCGCTTGCGCTTGGAGGCGGAAGGCTCCGCCTCGGCGAGTGTCGCCGTCAGCGCCCATTCGCCGGCATAGCCATAGCGGCCGGTCAGCTCGAGCGCCGTGGCCGGGGTCGGCAGCATCGGCAGCAGGACAAGGAGCAGATGCGCGCGCATGGTCCCTCGCAGCGGAAGGCGCCATGCTAGCCGCAGCCTGCGGCTCGCGCCAATCCAGGGCTGCACCCACTTCGCGGCGGCCTTGCGTCCCCGACTCTGGCGCATGGCCAAGCCGAGCCTTATCCTCGGGCATTCCCCAAGCACAGGACGGACAGGTGCCGATGGACAAGCGGGTCGAGACGCCGCCGACGCAGGCGGCGCTTTCTCATGCCGACATTCGGTCGATCCTGATCGGAATCATGCTCGCCATGTTCCTGGCGGCGCTCGACCAGACCATCGTCGCGACCGCGATGCCGACGATCGGCCGCGAGCTCGGAGACGTCGCCCACCTGCCCTGGGTCGTGACCGCCTATCTGCTCGCCTCGACCGCGGTAACGCCGCTCTACGGCAAGTTTGCCGACATCCATGGACGCCGTGTCACCTTGCTTGGCGGAATCGCCATCTTCGTACTCGGCTCTCTCGCCTGCGCGCTCGCGCCGTCGCTCTGGCTGCTGGTGGTCGCGCGGTTCGTGCAGGGGCTCGGCGGCGGCGGGCTTATCGCCATGGCGCAGACCATCATTGCCGACATGGTCCCGCCCAAGGAGCGCGGCAAGTACCAGGTCTACATCGCCAGCGTGTTCTTCTCGTCCTCGCTGCTCGGCCCGGTGCTTGGCGGGGTGATCTCGGAGGCGCTGCATTGGTCGGTAATCTTCTGGATCAACCTGCCACTGGGTCTCGGCGCCTACTGGATGACGCATACCGCGCTGAAACGCCTGCCGCGGCATGAGCGGCCGCACAAGCTCGACGTGCTCGGCGCGCTCTTGATGACCAGCGCGACGATGACCTTGCTGCTGGCGCTGTCCTGGGGCGGTACGCATTATCCGTGGAGGTCGCCGCCGATCCTCGGGCTTATCGCCGGCTCGGTGCTGCTCTGGTTCTGCTTCGCCTGGCGCCTGCGCACCGCTGCCGAGCCGCTCATCCCGCTGGCGCTGCTCGCCAACCCCGTGGTTCGCGACGGCACCATCGCCGCCGGCTTCGGCATGGGCACGTTCATCGGCCTGACCATCTATCTGCCGCTCTACTTCGAGACCGTCGCCGGGCTCTCGGCAGCCAATTCCGGCATGGGCCTGCTTCCGCTGACCTGCGGCACGGTGCTCGGCGCCACGGCGTCCGGGCGGGCGATGACGCGGCTCAATCACTACAAGCGCGTGCCGGTGATCGGGCTTGCCCTGGCGCTCGTCGGCACCGCGATCCTGATCGCAACCGCCGGCCGCCTGCCGCTGATACCCTTTTCCCTGTTGCTCGGCCTGATCAGCATCTGCTTCGGCACGCTGCTGCCGGTCGCCACGGTCTCGATTCAGAACGCCGTCGCTCCGCACCAGCTCGGCACCGCGACCGGGACTGCGAACTTCTTCCGCCAGATCGGCGGAGCGCTGATCGTCGCGATCTTCGGCGCGATCGTGCTGGGGGGCATCGGCGCGAGCGGTGCCGGCCTTTCGGCCGAGACGCTCAAGGCCGGAGCGGTCGATCGCGAGACGATGATCCGTCTTTTCCAGTACGTTTTCGCCGCGACCTTCGCCGGATTCGCGTTCGCGCTCATTTTCCTGTTACGCATGAAGGAATTGCCGCTGCGGGGTTCTGCCCTCGCGGCTGCGAAGGAGGTGGCGGGCGAGTAGCGGAACGCCCGCATTCGTCGCGCGTTTGCCGCAAGCCCGTCACAGAGCGGCGGCAGCTTGTCTCGTCGCGTCAGAGGAGTGCGCCATGTCCGATCTCGTCGTCATCGTCTACCCGACCGAAGCCAGGGCCGAGGAAATGCGGCAGAAGCTCTTCGGCCTGCAGAAGGAATACCTGATCCAGATCAGCGACGCCGCGATCGCGGTGATGCACGAGGACGGCAAGGTCAAGCTCAACCAGTTGCTCAATACCACCGCGCTCGGAGCGGCTTCCGGCGGCTTCTGGGGCCTGCTGATCGGCGCGATCTTCCTGATGCCGATCTTCGGCGCGGCGATCGGCGCGGCTTCCGGTGCGCTCGGCGGGGCGCTGACCGATTACGGCGTCAATGACGGCTTCATGAAGGAGCTCGCCGCCAATCTGCAGCCGGGCAATGCCGCGCTCTTCGTGCTGATCCAGAAGATGACCGGCGACAAGGTGCTCGAGGCGATCAAGGGCACCGGCGGCGTCGTGCTCAAGACCTCGCTCGACCATTCGCAGGAGCAGGCCCTGCGCGATGCGCTTGCCGCCTCGCCGGCTGCGCAGCGGCAGGAGCTGGCGACCGGTTCGACCGAGCCGACGCCGAATCCGCTGCCGGGCGTCTGAGGCTTCTGCTCACCGCCGCTTGAAGCTCTGCTTGGCGATGGTGAGGGCGATGGCGCGGCCGGTCTCGGCCGAACCTGTCATGCTTTGCGCCTCGAGTTCGGCGCCGATGCCGGTGAGGCGCAGGCCCGCGGGATCGTCGGGCAGGCTCCAGCTCTGCGTGTCGGCATGGAAAGCCAGCGGCAGGTCGAAGCGGCCGCCTGAACTGGCCAGGAAGGCGTTGATCTGGCCGACCGTGCCGGCCTTGGTCTGGTCGAGCCTGACCCTGTAGAGCGCGCGCCGGCCGATCAGGTCGAGCTCGACCCCGACGAGGAGATGCTCGGCCGGGTGACGCGTGTAGATGCCGGTCGAGGAGACGCTGCGGCGATCGATCGTCGCCTCGGCCCGCATGCGGATGACGCCGCCCGCATCGGTGGCGAGCTGCTGCCCTGCACCGGGCGCGCTGATCTCGGCGTCGGAGCCGATC
Source organism: Allobosea sp. CCNWLY174 (assembly GCF_037120455.1). Taxonomy (NCBI): domain Bacteria; kingdom Pseudomonadati; phylum Pseudomonadota; class Alphaproteobacteria; order Hyphomicrobiales; family Alloboseaceae; genus Allobosea; species Allobosea sp. CCNWLY174. Next base: position 219,312 of record NZ_JBBBBQ010000006.1, read on the forward strand.
GCGACGCGCACGCCGAGGCCGGCCAGCGGCTTGCCGGCTTCGTCGACGAGCTTTAGCGTCAACGCGACCGGTTCGGCCTGCGCAGTTGTCGATGCCAGCGAGAATAGTGAGAGGAAAGCGGCGCTCAGAAGCGTCTTCATCGGCTCCGCCCCGCCATCCTCAGTCGCGCAGCAATTCGTTGATGCCGGTCTTGGCGCGGGTCTGGGCGTCGACCGTCTTGACGATCACGGCGCAGTAGAGCGAGGGGCCGGGCGTGCCGTCGTTCAGAGGCTTGCCCGGCAGCGAGCCGGCCACGACGACCGAATAGGGCGGCACCTTGCCGACATGGACCTGGCCGGTGGCGCGGTCGACGATCTTGGTGGTCGCCGAGATGAAGACGCCCATGGCGAGTACCGAACCTTCGCCGACGACCACGCCCTCGACCACCTCGGAGCGGGCGCCGATGAAGCAGTTGTCCTCGATGATCGTCGGGTTGGCCTGCAGCGGCTCGAGCACGCCGCCGATGCCGACGCCGCCTGAGAGGTGGACGTTCTTGCCGATCTGGGCGCAGGAGCCGACCGTCGCCCAGGTGTCGACCATGGTGCCGGAGTCGACATAGGCGCCGATGTTGACGAAGGACGGCATCAGGATGACGTTCGGTGCGAGATAGGAGCCCTTGCGCGCAGCCGCCGGCGGCACGACGCGGAAGCCGGCGGCGCGGAAGCGGTTCTCGCCCCAGCCTGCGAACTTCGAGGGCACCTTGTCCCAGAACACGCCCTCGCCGGGGCCGTGCGCCATGATCTCGTTGTCGGCGAGCCGGAAGGAGAGCAGCACCGCCTTCTTCAGCCACTGATTCGTCACCCACTCGCCGCCGACCTTCTCGGCGACGCGCGCCTGGCCGGAATCGAGCAGCTCGATCGCCTGCTCGACAGCATCACGCACGGCGCCCTTGGTGTTGAGGCCGATCTCGGCCCGGTTCTCCCAGGCGGCGTCGATGGTGGCGGCGAGATCGGTCAGGGACATGGAGCGGCTCTCTCTCGTCATGGCCGGCCTTGTGCCGACCATCCACGCCTTGCGGGCGCGGATGAAAAGGGGAAGACGTGGCGGCTCGGGACGGGCCCGGGCGTGACGGGGTGAGCGATGGCGGAAGCCCGCGGCGACGTCAAGGCAAAGCGGGGCCGCGGGCAATTCATCCATGCTACAATGCAAACAGGCTTAACGCTGTGGAGGCGGACGATGACCCGGACCCTGATTGCTCTTCTCGTCCTTGGTCTCGCTGGAGCGGCGCAGGCGCAGGGGCGGCCCCAATCGCCGACGCTGAGTTGTGCAGCCAACCGCCAGAGCGTCCTCGCCAATGGCGCTATTGTGCTCGGCACCGGCGGCTATACCTACGACCGCTTCGTGCGCGACCGCAGCTTCTGTCAGTTCGACGAGACGGTTTTTCCGGCCTGGGTGCCGGCCCGCGACACGCCGCAATGCTTCGTCGGCTACCGCTGCAAGAACGCTTCGCCCTGGGACGATTGAAGCGAACTCAAAACCCCGTGCGCTGGCGGATCGCCGCCGCCAGCGTGCCGTCGTCGAGATAGTCGAGCTCGCCGCCGACCGGCACGCCATGGGCGAGCTTGGTCACCTTGATCTCGAGATGCGCCAAGAGGTCGGTGATGAAGTGCGCCGTGGTTTGGCCCTCGACCGTGGCGTTGAGCGCCAGGATCACTTCCTTCACCGCTGGTTCCGAGGCGCGCGCCACCAGCGCGTCAAGCGAGAGGTTCTCGGGCCGGATGCCGTCGAGCGCCGAAAGCACGCCGCCAAGCACGTGATAGCGCCCGCCGACCGCGCCCGAGCGCTCCAGCGCCCAGAGATCGGCGATATCGGCGACGACGACGATCAGGCTGTCGTCGCGGCGCGGATCGCGGCAGAGCCCGCAGGGATCGCTGGTGTCGACATTGCCGCAGGTCGAGCAGACGACGATGCGCTCGCGCGCCACCGCCATCGCCTCCGAGAGCGGGCCGAGCAACTGCTCGCGCTTCTTGACGAGATGGAGCGCCGCGCGGCGGGCCGAGCGCGGACCCAGGCCCGGCAGCTTGGCCAGGAGCTGGATCAGGCGCTCGATCTCGGGGCCGGCGATGGTGCGGGACATGGGTCTTAACGTGAGCTTTGCCGCTGCCGCGCCGTCATCCCGGCCTTAGCGAAGCGGAGAGCCGGGATCCATTCCTGGACCTCTGTCGGAAAGGCTCCGGAATGGATCCCGGGTCGATCTGCGATCGCCCGGGATGACTCGCGAAAATGGATCGTCAGAACAGCTTCGGCATGCCGGGCGGCAGCGGCAGTCCCTTGGTCATCTCGGCCATCCGCTCCTGCACGGCGCGCTCCGCCTTGTTGCGGGCGTCGTTGCTGGCAGAGATGACGAGGTCCTCGAGGATCTCCTCCTCGCCCTGGACCATCAGGCTCGGGTCGATCTTCACCGACTTCAGCACGTTCTTGGCGGTCATGACCAGCTTGACCAGGCCACCGCCGGCCGAACCCTCGAATTCGAGGGTATCGAGCTGGGCCTGCATCTCGGCCATCTTCTTCTGCATGTCCTGTGCCTGTTTCATCAGGCCCATCATGTCACGCATGGCGGTGCTCCCTTCGCGGTCAGTTGTCGGTCAAGAATTCGATACCGTCGAAATCGGGCTCGCTGTCGTCGAAGAGCGGCTCGAATTCGGGCAGGTCCTCGTCGCCGCCCGTGGCGGTGGCGGACGCCTCGGCTTCAGCAGCACGGGGATCGCGGACATCGACGATGCGCGCCCCCGGGAAGCGCTCCATCACGGCGCGCACCGCGGGATGGTTGGCGGCATCGTTCTCGCGCTTGTCGCGGGCCGCCACCGCCTGCTCGCGCAGGGTCGCCGAACCCTCGGCATTGACGATGGCCACCAGCCAGGTCTGGCCGGTCCATTCCTTCAGCCGCTTCGACAGATCGTTGGCGAGCAGGCGGTTGCCGTGGTCCGCCAGTGCGAACTCGATCCGGCCCTGCTCGAAGCGCACCAGGCGGACATCGCGCTCCAGCGCCAGCTTCATGGTGATGTCGCGATGGCGGGAGGCGAGCGCGACGACCTCCTCGAAGCTCTGCGGTTGCGGCAGGGCGCTGGCCCGAACCTGGGCCGCCGGCGCCGCGGCGGGCATCGGGTTGGCGCTGGCCAGCACCGGCCGGGCCGCGAGCGCGGTCGCGCCGCCGCCCGAAGGGGGGCGCGGGGCAGGAGAACCGTTTCCGCCTATGGCTCCGCTGCCGTCGCGCAGCATTCTGAGCGCTTCGTCCGGCGTCGGTAGATCGGCGGCATGGGCGAGGCGCACCAGCGCCATCTCGGCCGCCATCACCGGCCGGTCGGCCTGGCGGACCTCGCCGACGGCCTTCAGCAGCATCTGCCAGGCCCGCGCCAGCACGCGGATCGACAAGCGCTGGGCGAAATCGGCGCCGCGCACCCGCTCGGCCTGGGACAGGCTGTTATCCTTGGCCGCCTCCGGCACCAGCTTGAGGCGGGTGACGAGATGGCTGAACTCGGCGAGGTCGGAGAGCACCACCGCCGGATCGGCGCCGGCGTCGTATTGTGCCCTGAGCTCGGTCAGGGCGCCGGCGATGTCGCCCTTCATCGTGAGCTCGAACAGGTCGATCACGCGTGCCCGGTCGGAGAGGCCGAGCATGCTGCGGACCTCGTCCAGCGTGATCTTGCCGCCGGCATGGGCGATCGCCTGGTCGAGGATCGAGAGCGAATCGCGCACCGAGCCCTCGGCGGCGCGCGCCACGGCGGCGAGAGCCTCCTCCTCGGCTTCGATCCCTTCCGCCCGGCAGATCTTGTCGAGATGGCCGACCAGCAGCGCCGCATCGACGCGGCGCAGGTCGAAGCGCTGGCAGCGCGACAGCACCGTGACCGGCACCTTGCGGATCTCGGTGGTGGCGAAGATGAACTTGGCGTGCGGCGGCGGCTCCTCCAGCGTCTTCAGGAAGGCGTTGAAGGCGCCTCCCGAGAGCATGTGGACCTCGTCGATGATGTAGACCTTATAGCGCGCCGAGACCGGGGCATAGCGCACCGCGTCGTTGATCTGGCGGACATTGTCGACACCGTTGTTCGAGGCGGCGTCGATCTCCATCACGTCGATATGCCGGCCCTCGACGATCGCCTGGCAATGCACGCCGAATTGCGAGAGGTCGGTGGTCGGGGCGCCGCTGCCGTCGGCGTTCTGGTAGTTCAGGGCGCGCGCCAGGATGCGCGCCGTCGTGGTCTTGCCGACACCGCGCACGCCGGTCAGCATCCAGGCCTGCGGGATGCGGCCCGCGGCAAAGGCGTTGGTCAGCGTCCGGACCATGGCGTCCTGGCCGATCAGGTCGCCGAAATGCGCCGGCCGGTACTTGCGCGCCAGGACGCGATAACCCGCCGGCGCTGCGGCGGCCGGAGCTGGCACCGGGGCCATGCCGGGGAAACCCGGCTCGTCGGCGGGGACGGTCTCGTCGGTCATGCCCCTGCTTTCGCCAATCGCAACGTCCCGGTCAACGCCGCTCTGCCATAGCAGCGCGCGAACGCGTCAGGAATGTGAGGGAAGCCAAGGCTCGCGCATTCGCACGCAGCCAGATTCGCGTCGAAGGATTCGCGCGCAAAGTAGGAGGTTGGACGAAGACCCGTTCGGTCTCGTTACGGCTGCTTCCTTCCGGACCTGACCGGGTTGGCGAGTGAGACGTCCCTCGCCAACCTCCCGGGCGCTATATCGGCGCTTCGGCGCGCGAGCGCAAGTCCGAGGCAAACGAACCGAGGCAAAAAGCGCCGCTGCGACGGCACGGCGCAGCCGTTTCGGCATTGACTCAGGTCTCCCCATCCGCCATAAGCCCGCGACCTGCGCTGCCTACCGGGCGGCGCGGCCCTTTTTGCATGACAGGCCTGGCTGGCATTGGCTTTCCCCCGAAAGCTGCGCCCGCCCTGCCGAACAAGGCCCCGGAGACGGACCGTGAAGAGAACCTATCAACCCAGCAAGCTGGTGCGTAAGCGCCGTCACGGCTACCGCGCCCGCATGGCGACCACGGGTGGCCGCAAGGTCATTGCCGCTCGTCGCGCCCACGGCCGCAAGCGCCTGTCGGCCTGATGAGCCCAAAGGCGCGCGTTGCAGGCGCGCCTGTTCCGGAAGACTGGCCAACCGCCATGCGCCTCGCCCGTCTGACGCAACGCAAGGACTTTCTCGCGGCGGCCGAGCACGGCCGCCGTTTTCGTTCGTCCGCCTTCACCGTGCAGGTGCTCGACAAGCCGGGCCAGGATGATCTGCGTCTCGGCTTGACCGCTTCACGCAAGACCGGCAACGCCGTGGTGCGTAACCGCATCCGCCGCCGCCTGCGCGCTGCTGCTGCACTTGCGCTCGCAGAGCAGATCGGCAAGCCCTGCGATCTCGTGATCGTCGCCCGGCCCGAGACCGTCCAGGCCGATTTTACCGCGATGGTCGCCGACCTTTCGGTCGCGTTCGACCGCGCCCGCCCAGCCAGTGGCGGCAAGCGCCGCTCCGCCCCCCGCAAAGCCTCTTAGGGCCCCTTCCGGGCCCGCGAGACTGCCTCCGAGACGGATGATGAAAGAAGACAACCGCAATCTGTTGCTGGCGATCACGCTCTCGGTCGTCGTGCTGCTCGGCTGGCAGTATTTCTACGGCCTGCCGCAGGCGGAAAAGCAGAAGCAGATCGCCCTGCAGAATCAGCAGACGCAGAGCCAGCAGGCGACGCAGCCCGCCGGCGCGCCGACCGCCTCCGGCACCGTTCCGGCTCCGGCCCAGGGCAGCGCCCCGGCGCAGCCCGGCCAGGCTCCGGTCACCGCTGCCCCAGCAGCGACCCGCGAGGCAGCGCTCGCCGCCGGGCCACGCATCAGGATCGACACGCCCAAGATCGCCGGCTCGCTCTCGCTGACCGGTGCGCGCATCGATGACGTCTCGCTCAAGGCCTATCACGAGACGGTCGATCCGAAGAGCCCGATCATCGTGCTGCTCTCGCCGGCGGGCGGGCCGAATGCCTATTACTCCGATTTCGGCTGGGTCGCCGGGCCGAGCGCCAATGTCGCGCTGCCGAACGCCAATACCGTGTGGACCGCCGACAGCCAGGTCCTGACCTCGGCCAAGCCGGTGGTGCTGACCTGGGACAACGGCCAGGGCCTGACCTTCAAGCGCACCATTGCGGTCGACGACAACGCCATGTTCTCGATCCGCGACGAGGTCGAGAACAAGGGCACGAGCGCCGTTTCGCTCTACCCCTATGGTCAGGTCGTGCGCGTCGGCAAGCCGGCGACGCTCGGCTACTACGTGCTGCACGAGGGCATGATCGGCTCGCTCGGCGAGCAGGGCCTGCAGGAATACACCTACGACGCCATCGACAAGGAACCGGCGCTCGGCTCGGCGGCGCATGGCAAGGTCTGGAAGGACGTGCTCGGCGGCTTCGTCGGCATCACCGACAAGTACTGGGCTGCGGCCGCGATCCCTGACCAGGGCAAGAAATACGAGGGCCGCTACTCCTCGGTCCAGACCGGTTCGGTCCGCACCTACCAGGCCGACTTCCTCGGCGAAGCCGTCAATGTCGCGCCCGGCGCCTCCGCCAGCGCCTCCTCGCGCCTGTTCGCCGGCGCCAAGGAAGTGGCGGCGATCGACGGCTACGAGAAGAACCAGGGGATCAAGCGCTTCGAGCTGATGATCGACTGGGGCTGGTTCTATTTTATCACGAAGCCGATGTTCTACGTGATGGACTGGGTCTACAAGCATGTCGGCAATTTCGGCATCGCCATCCTGGTCGTGACCGTCCTGCTGAAAGCCCTGTTCTTCCCGCTCGCCAGCAAGTCCTACGCCTCGATGGCGAAGATGAAGGCGGTTCAGCCCGAGATGATGGCGATCCGCGAGCGCTATGCTGACGACAAGATGAAGCAGCAGCAGGCGCTGATGGAGCTGTACAAGACGCAGAAGATCAATCCGCTCGCCGGCTGCTGGCCGGTGCTGGTGCAGATCCCGGTCTTCTTCGCGCTCTACAAGATCCTGTTCATCACCATCGAGATGCGGCACGCGCCGTTCTACGGCTGGATCAAGGACCTCGCCGCGCCCGATCCGACAAACCTCTTCAACCTGTTCGGCCTGCTGCCGTTCACGCCGCCGGCCATGCTCCATCTCGGCATCTGGCCGATCCTGATGGGGATCACGATGTTCGTGCAGATGAAGATGAACCCGGAGCCGCCGGATCCGGTCCAGAAGATGATGTTCACCTGGATGCCGGTGTTCTTCACCTTCCTGCTCGGCTCGTTCCCGGCCGGCCTGGTGATCTACTGGACCTGGAACAACCTGCTCTCGGTGACGCAGCAAGGCTTCATCATGAAGAAGCACGGCGTTAAGATCGAGCTCTGGGACAACATCAAGGCCATGTTCGGCAAGAAGCCGGCTGCCGCGGCTGCGACCCCGGCCGTGCCCGCGCCCGGCAAGCCGGCAAACAGCAACAAGAAGTGAAGTAGCCGGGCGAGAGCCTTGCATGTGAGAAAAATCGAACGCCGGACGCCTCTTGGGGCTCCGGCGTTTTGCTTTTTGCACCGCTTCGCGGCTTGTCCCCGATCATGGCGATGTGCTTAGTGCCGCGCCATGCCTCTTCCCGATCCGAAAACCCGCCATCCGATCGCCGGCTGGAAGGGCACCGCCTTCCTCAAGGCCATCGTCGATCATCCGCTCGTCGAGGTCGGCGACTACAGCTACTATGACGACTCGCGCGGGCCCGAGCATTTCCTCGCCCGCTGCGTGCGCTATCATTTCGACTTCATCGGCGACCGGCTGATCATCGGCAAATTCGTCGCGATCGCCCAGGCGGCCCAGTTCATCATGAATGGCGCCAACCATCCGATGGGCGGCTTCTCGACCTATCCGTTCGGCATGTTCGGCTTCGAGACCGTGCCGGACTTCACCCGCGACGGCCTCGGACTGCGCGGCGACACCGTGATCGGCAACGATGTCTGGATCGGCCGCGAGGCGGTGATCATGCCGGGCGTCACGGTCGGCGACGGCGCCATCATCGGCACGCGGGCCCAGGTCTCCCGCGACGTGCCGCCTTACGCCGTCGTGGTCGGCAATCCCGGCCGTGTCGTGAAGACGCGCTTCCCGCCCGAGGTGGTCGCGGCGCTGCTCGAGATCCGCTGGTGGGATTGGGGGCCGGACAAGATCGCGCGCAACCTGCCCCTGATCGCCGGCGCGGACATCGACGCGCTGCGCTCGGCCGTGTAGGCAAGGACCATGACCGCCAGCACAACAACGCCCTTTACCGCCGACGAGCTCGAATCCGCCCGGAAACTGTTCGAGGGTCCTTGGGATTTCGTCTGGGCCTCGACCAAGATCGACGACCTTCCGCCCATGGTCGGGCAGGAGATCGCCTTCGCCGGCCGCTCCAATGTCGGCAAGTCGAGTCTGATCAACGCGCTGACCCGCCGGAACGCCCTGGCGCGGACCTCGCATACGCCGGGCCGCACCCAGCAGCTCAACTTCTTCCGCCAGGTCGGCCATGATGAGCGCATCGATCACGTCGCAGTCGGGCGAGATCGCCCGACTGCGAAGAACGTGATCGACACTCAAAGTTCGGAGCATGGCTTCGGCGAAAAACCGGTTCCCACTTTTTCGCGCCATGCTCTGACCATCGTCGACATGCCCGGCTATGGCTATGCCGCCGTCGGCAAGGAGAAGGTCGCGGCCTGGACGAAGCTGATCCACGATTATCTGCGAGGGCGCGCCAATCTGATGCGCGTCTATGTGCTGATCGACGCCCGCCACGGTATCAAGGATGTTGACGGCGCCGTGCTGGAGACGCTCGACAAGGCCGCCGTCAGCTATCAGGTCGTGCTGACCAAGGGCGATGCGCTGAAGCAGGCCGACCAGACCTTCATGGCCGAGGCGACCTATGACGAGATCAAGCGCCGCCCGGCCGCCTTCCCCGAGGTGCTGCTGACCTCCAGCGAGAAGGGCCTTGGCATTCCCGAGTTCCGGGCAGCGATCGCGCGGGCCCTGGCGGAGCGGGCGTAGCACGCAGCGATTCCCGGAGGGCGAATGTTCAAGGCTGTGACGGACAGCGCCGCGGCGGCCGATGGCGGCTCGCTCGCCCTCTTCGTCGAGCGCCTGGACGGGACGATCGAGACCTTCGTGGTCGATCGCTCGCTCGCAAGCCGCGGAACGTCGTCCTACAACAAGGTTTCGTCCAGCTTGCGTGCGCTGACGCCGGCGGGCTGTGCTGATATCGCCGAGGCGCTCGATGCCTTGGCGGCCGAGACCCCGGGCATCCACCCAGTCGCCGAATTCGTCTGGGCGCTGAGGCAGCAGCGCTGACATCACCGCTCGCCGAAGCCATGTCGCATCGCTCCCGGGCGCCCCTTCATTGCGTCAATGCAATATCCGGCTTGTCCTGCCCTGGGGCGACAAGCGCCGCTGAAAACCCCATCTTGTGGCCAGGCGGCGATGCCGCCCGCAAGTTTGGAGCAGCCCCATGTCCGCAGCCACAGAGACCTTGGCCCATCGCAACGAGGCACTCGACGCGCCCGTCCATATCGGCGCGGTAAGCTTGCGTGTGCGCGATCTTGCCGGGCTGACGGCGTTCTACCGCGATGCGATCGGGCTGTCGGTCCTCGAGCAGGATGCCGACCACGCCGTGCTCGGCGCCGGCGGCGAGCCGCTGGTCAAGCTGGAAGCCGGCGCGCAGCACCCGTCCTCGGCCGCCGGCCTGTTCCATATGGCGATCCTGCTGCCCTCGCGCCGCGACCTCGGCAACTGGCTGCGGCACGCCGCCGAGACGCGCACCGGGCTGGAAGGTGCCTCGAACCACCTCGTCAGCGAGGCGCTCTATCTGTCTGATCCCGAGGGCAATGGCATCGAGGTCTATCGCGACCGCAGCCGTCCGGAATGGCCGCGGCTCGATGGCGGCCGGATCAAGATGGCGACCGAGCGGCTCGATCTCGACGCGCTCCTGCGCGATGCCGAGCCGCAAGCCTATGCCGGCATGCCGGACGGTACCGTGATGGGCCATGTCCATCTGCGCGTCGGTGACGTCCAGCAGGCCGAGGGCTTCTATCGCGATGCACTCGGCTTCGAGGTGATGGTGCACTATCCCGGCGCGAGCTTCATGGCGACCGGCGGCTATCACCACCACATCGCCGCCAATACCTGGCATAGCCGCGGCGCCGGCCCTCGCCGGGACAATGAGGCGGGCTTGTCGAGTTTCGAGCTGGTCGCGCGCGATGCGGAAGCTCATGCCGCGCTGAGCCGGCGCATGGCGGCCGCTGGTGGCGATGATGGGTCGGTCGTCGATCCCTGGGGCAGCCGGATCACGCTCCGGCGCTGAGAGGCTCAGCGCATCAGCAGATGGGTCCGGCGCGTCCCGCCGGCATCCGGCTGGAAGCCCATCGCTTCCCAGAAGGCAGAAGCGCCGGCATCGGCGGCGTTGAGCGAAAGCCGCGGCGCCGGCGCGAGCCCTTGCTGGATCAAGGCGCTCGCGAGGAGACGGCCGACGCCTTCACGTCGATTCGCCGGCCGGACATAGACATGGCGGATGCGCAGCAGATCGGGCGCCGGGTCATAAGGATCTGGCGTCACCGCTCCGATCGCCGCCAGCACGCCTTCGCGATACACCGCGAGCAGTGTGTTGCGCTCGTCGCCGGTCTGGTAGAGGCCGGCACCCCATTCCTCCAGGATGCCCTCGACGAAGCGGTAGCCTTCGGCCGCCGCCTCGTCCTGCAAGGCAGGCAGGTCGTCCGGCAGGGCTTCGCCGACCCGGACAATCTGCAGGTTCGTTGGGATCAAAGGCCTTCGAACAGGGCGCTGGAGATGTAGCGCTCGGCGAAGGACGGGATGATCACCACGATCGTCTTGCCGGCGTTCTCCGGCCGGGCGCCGACCTCCAGCGCCGCGGCAATCGCCGCGCCCGAGGAGATGCCGGCCGGTATGCCCTCGGCCTTGGCGAGCGCCCGCGACGTCTCGAACGCCGTCTGGTTGCCGACGGTGACGACCTCGTCGATGACGCTCCGGTCGAGGATGCCCGGCACGAAGCCGGCGCCGATGCCCTGGATCTTGTGCGGGCCGGCCTGGCCGCCCGACAGGACCGGTGAATCTTCCGGCTCGACCGCGACCATCTTCACCGAAGGCTTCTTGGCCTTCAGCACCTGGCCGACGCCGGTGATGGTGCCGCCGGTGCCGACGCCGGAGATGACGATGTCGACCGCGCCATTGGTGTCGTTCCAGATTTCCTCGGCGGTGGTCTTGCGGTGGATCGCCGGATTGGCCGGATTCTCGAACTGCTGCGGGATGATCGCGCCGGGAATCTCGTTCTTGAGCTCCTCGGCCTTGGTGATGGCGCCGCGCATGCCGCCAGGGCCGGGAGTCAGCACCAGCTCGGCGCCGAGGAAGGACAGCATCTTGCGGCGCTCGAGCGACATCGTCTCGGGCATCACCAGGATCAGGCGGTAGCCGCGGGCGGCGGCGGCGAAGGCGAGCGCGATGCCGGTATTGCCCGAGGTCGGCTCGATCAGCGTGCCGCCGGGCTTGAGCGCGCCGGAAGCTTCGAGCGCGTCGATCATGGCGACGCCGATGCGGTCCTTCACGCTGGAGATCGGGTTGAAGAATTCGAGCTTGGCCAGGATCGTCGCCTTGACGCCGCGCTCGGCCGGCAGGCGGTTCAGGCGCACCAGCGGGGTATCGCCGATCGTGTCGGTGATCGAATCGTAGACGCGGCCGCGGCCGGGGACATGGGCGGGCTTCTGGGCTGCATCGGCCATGGCGGCCTCCTTGCTGGTGACGAGCGGGTGATCTGAAACGAGAACCTTTGGTGAGCGTAGCATCAAATCACAGAATCTGTCGAGAAATGGCAGATTAAACAGATCAGATTGTGAAATCCGTATCGATCGCCGGCTTCCCCGTCGCTGCGCGCCCTTCCGCCTCGCGGCAGAGATCGGCGACGGTGACGGCGTCGAGCTTGGCGAGCCAGGCTTCCATGGCCTGCTGCATCATCGGGTCGATGACCACGTCGACCAGCGCGGATTGCGGCAGCGGCGGCAGGGCTTCGTCGGCATTGGCCTGCATGGCGGCGCGCACGATCTCGCCGGCGGTGATGCGGCGGCGCTCCTTGGCGAGCTCATAGCCGCCGCGTGGGCCGCGCACGCCCTTGAGGATGCCGACCCTGACCAGCGCCTGCAGGACGGTCTCCAGATGGCGCGGCGGCAGTTCGTGCCGGGCCGCCAGCGCCTTGGCCGCGACCGGGGTCGGGCGGGCGTGCAGGGCGATGTCGACGACCGCGGTGACGGCGAGCAGGCTGCGGCGCGAGAGCTGGATCATGCCTTGTCTCCGGCCGCTTGCCGCAGCGCGGCATCGCTTATCCCGGTCGAGCCGAAGCCGCCGGCGCCGCGTTCGGTCTCGCTGAGTTCCCCGACCTCGGCGATGTCCGCCTGCAGCACGGCAGCGATGACGAGCTGTGCGATACGGTCGCCGTGCTGGATGGTGAAGGCCTCCCGGCCATGATTGATCAGGATGATCCCGACCTCGCCGCGATAGTCCGCGTCGATCGTGCCCGGTGTATTGAGCAGGGTGACGCCATGGCGCAGCGCTAGACCGGAGCGCGGCCTGACTTGCCCTTCCGTTCCGTCAGGCAGTTCGAGCACGAGGCCGGTCGGCACGAGCAGCCGCGCCCCCGGCTCCAGCCGCAGCGGCCCGTCCGGCAGGGCGGCACGCAGGTCGAGCCCGGCGGCTCCCGGCGTCTCATACGCCGGCAGCGGCAGGCCCTGGGCGTGCGGCAGGCGCCTGATGCGGAGCGTCGCCATCGATCTCAGCCCTTATGCGCCAGCAGGTCGGCGAAATGCGCGACGAGACGCGTCGCCACATCCGCCTTGGGCAAGGTCGGCCAGGTCTCGACGCTGTCCGTTGTGACGAGGTGAACGGTATTGGCGTCGCCGCCCATCACCCCGGTGCCGCCGACATCGTTGGCGACGATCAGGTCGCAGCCCTTCTTCGCCAGCTTGGCGCGGGCGTAGTCGACGACGTTCTGCGTCTCCGCCGCGAAGCCGACGACGAGCGCCGGCCGGTCGATCTCGCGCGCGGCGATGGTGGCGAGGATGTCGGGATTCTCGACCAGCGCGAGGCTGGGCGGGCTCTTGCCGTCCTTCTTCATCTTCTGGCCGGCGGCATCGGCGGTCCGCCAGTCGGCGACGGCCGCGGCGAAGATCGCGATATCGGCTGGCAGCGCGCTTTCAGTCGCCGCCAGCATGTCGCGCGCGCTCTCGACATGGACGGTGTTGACACCGACGGGGTCGGGAATCGTCACCGGCCCGGAGATCAGCGTCACCTGCGCGCCCGCGGCCGCCGCGGCTGCCGCGATGGCGTGGCCCTGCTTGCCGGAGGAGCGGTTGGCGATATAGCGCACCGGGTCGATCGGCTCGTGCGTCGGGCCGGAGGTGACGAGCACGCGCCTGCCCGCAAGCGGCTTCGGCCCGGATGGCGCCCCGCCGGGCAGGCGGCCTAGGAAGCCGATCGACGGCGTCTGCCTGCTGTCGCCGGCGAGCGCCATCTCGATTGCGGCCAGAAGTTCGTGCGGCTCGGCCATGCGGCCGGGGCCGCTCTCGCCGCGCTCGGCCATGGCGCCGGAGTTGGGGCCGACGACGAGGACGCCGTCCTTCTGCAGCGTCGCCATGTTGCGCCGCGTCGCCGGATGCTGCCACATCCGCGGGTTCATCGCCGGTGCGATCAGGACGCGCTTGTCCGTTGCCAATAACGCGGTGGAGGCGAGATCGTCGGCATGGCCGTTCGCCATCTTGGCGATCAGGTCGGCGGTGGCGGGCGCGACGACCAGGAGATCGGTCGAGCGCGACAGGGCGATATGGCCGATATCGGCCTCGTCGGTCAGCGAGAACAGGTCGGTGAAGCATTTCTCGCCCGCGAGCGAGGACACCGCCAGTGGCGTGACGAACCGCTCGCCCGCCTTGGTCAGGATGCAGCGGCAGGCGATGCCGTGATCCTTCAGGCGCCGGATCAGCTCCAGGCACTTATAGGCGGCGATGCCGCCGCCGATGATCAGCAGGATGGAGCGGGAAGCGGACAAGGGCGTGGCTCCGGAAGGCAGGGCGCGCCGTTTGGTAGCATCGGCCGGGCCGGGCTGTCATGTCTCGCCGTTCGAGGCCCCTGGCTGCGCATGGCCGCGGGACGGGCGCGTCGGCGACTGATGTTGCAACCGCACCATGCGCTCGGCTAGTTGTTTTTCGAGGCTCCCTTACGATCATCCAGCGACGAAGGCATCCCGATGAAGAAGGTTTTTCCTGACGCCAAGGCGGCGCTCGCCGGCGTCGTCAAGGACGGCATGACCATCATGGCCGGCGGTTTCGGCCTCTGCGGCATTCCCGATACGCTGATCGAGGCGATCCGCGACTCCGGCGCCAAGGACCTGACCTTCATCTCCAACAATGCCGGCGTCGATGGCGCCGGCCTCGGCATCCTGCTCGAGACCAAGCAGATCAGGAAGATGATCAGCTCTTACGTCGGCGAGAACAAGCTCTTTGCCGAGCAGTATCTTTCCGGCCAGCTCGAGCTCGAATTCAACCCGCAGGGCACGCTGGCCGAACGCATCCGGGCCGGCGGCGCCGGCATCCCGGCCTTCTTCACCAAGACCGGCGTCGGCACGCTGATCGCCGAGGGCAAGGAGGAGCGCGAGTTCGACGGCGAGCGCTACATCATGGAGCGCGGCCTCTTCGCCGACATCTCGATCGTCCACGCCTGGAAGGGCGATACCGAGGGCAACCTCGTCTACCGGAAGACGGCGCGCAACTTCAATCCGATGATGGCCAGCGCCTCGCGCATGACGATCGCCCAGGTCGAGCATCTTGTCCCGGCCGGCGAGATCGATCCCGACCAGATCCATACCCCCGGCATCTTCGTGAAGCGCATCGTGCACGTCGCCAATCCGGTGAAGCGCATCGAGCAGCGCACCGTGCGCAAGCGCGAAACGGCTTGAGAAGGAGATCAGCACATGGCCTGGACCCGTGAACAGATCGCCGCTCGCGCCGCCAAGGAGCTGAAGGACGGCTTCTACGTCAATCTCGGCATCGGCATTCCGACGCTCGTCTCGAACTACATACCCGATGGCATGAGCGTGCAGCTTCAGTCGGAGAACGGCATGCTCGGCATGGGCCCCTTTCCGTATGAGGGCGAGGAGGACCCGGACCTGATCAATGCCGGCAAGCAGACCATCACCGAGCTGCCGACGACGAGCTATTTCTCGTCGTCGGATTCCTTCGGAATGATCCGCGGCGGCCATATCGACCTCTCCATTCTCGGCGCCATGCAGGTCGCCGAGAACGGCGACCTCGCCAACTGGATGATTCCCGGCAAGATGGTGAAGGGCATGGGCGGCGCCATGGACCTCGTCGCCGGCGTCAAGAAGGTCGTCGTGGTGATGGAGCACGTCGCCAAGAACAAGGACGGCTCGGAATCGCCGAAGCTGCTCAAGGCCTGCGACCTGCCGCTGACCGGCGCCGGCGTCGTCGACATGGTGATTACCGATCTCGGCGTCTTCACGATCGACGAGAATGGCGGCGGCATGACCCTGATCGAGCTCGCCGAGGGCGTTTCGCTCGACGAGATCAAGGCCAAGACGGAAGCGCCGTTCAAGGTCGCGCTCTGACCTCGCAAAGCCGCGCCAGCGCCTGCGCGAAGGCGCGGGCGGCCGGGCCCATCGCCTCGTCGAGGCGGTGGGCGAGATAGGCTTCGGCCGGGAGCTGCGCGTTTCGGCCGAGCGCCCTTGTCGCGACCCTGACCAGCCTGCCTTCGGCAAGGTCTCGCTCGATCAGCCAGCTCGGCAGCCGGCCCCAGCCGAGCCCGGCCAGGATCATCGCATGCTTGGTATCCTGCCCGGTGACGCGGCAGGTCTGCGGCGAGAGCACGCCGAAATCCTGCGCGCCCGAGATCGGCGTCGGGTCGATCTGCACGATCTGGAGATGTCCGGCGAGTTCGGAGCGCGACAGGATGCGCCCGTCGCCCGCCCGGGCGAGCGGATGTGTCGCCGCGACGACCGCAATCGCCTCGATGCTGGTCAGGGCCTCGATCGCGATGCGCGGGTCGCGGAAATTCTCGCCGACCGTGATGGCGAGAGCGCTGCGGCGCTCCAGAAGCGCCGCGATCGGCCCGCCGAGCGGTTCGATGGCGAGCCTGATGGAGACGGAGGGGTACTGCTCGCGCAGGCCGGCGAGGGCGGCGCCGATGAGGGGAATAGGGAACAGCACGTCGATCGTCAGCGACAGCTCGATCTCGACGCCCCGGCTCAGCCCATGGGCGCGGGCCTTCAAGGCGCCGACGCGCAGCAGGACCTCCCTGATGTCGGCGAGCAGGGCTTTGCCTTCCGCCGTCAGGGCCGGGCGATGGCCCGAGCGGTCGAACAGTTGCAGGCCGAGCTGCCCCTCCAGATTGGCGATGGCATGGCTGATGGCGGACTGGGCCCGCGACAGCCGCGTCGCGGCCGAACGGAAGCTGCCGGCTTCGGCTACGGTCACGAAGGTGCGCATCTGGTCGAGGGTGAGTGCATCCAGCATGATCGATTTCCTTGATCGACTCGATGCCAATTATCTCACTTTTCGAGATCGACTGAAAACGACATCTCCGGGCGACGCCGTAATGCCATCCAAGGAACCGAGCATGGCCGACCATCCCGCAGAGATCATCGTCGCGAGATCGCGCTCATGACGGCTGCCGTCGCAACAGAGGACGCCAGGACCGACTGGCTCGCTGTTTCCGTGGTCGTCGCCAGCGGTATCGTCGCGGCGCTGCAGGTCGGCAAGGCGGCGATCGCGATGCCGCTGGTCCAGGCCGAGTTCGGGCTCGATCTCGGCACGCTCGGCTGGCTTGCCTCGATCTTCGCCGTGCTTGGCATGGTCGGCGGCATCCCGGTCGGCACGCTCGCCATCGCGCTCGGCGCTCGGCGCGTTCTGCTGCTCGGCCTGCTGGCGATCGCGCTCGGCGCCTTCCTGGGAGCGGCGGCGCCACGCTTTCCGATGCTGCTCGCCTCACGCGTCGTCGAAGGGCTCGGCTTCCTGCTGATCACCATTGCCGCCCCCGCAATCCTCCAGCGCGTTGCCAGCCCTGCCCAGCGCGACATCGCCATGGCGCTGTGGAGCTGCTTCATGCCGACCGGCATCGCGCTCGCCATGCTCGCGGGGCTCTGGCTCACCGACTGGCGGATGATATGGCAGGTTACCGGTGCGCTCGCGGTCGCCGCGATGGTCCTGACCGTGCTGACGGTGCCGAACACCAGCGGCGGCAGGCGGCCATCCTGGACGGCTCTTGCCGGCGATGCCGGCGCGGTGCTGAGCGCGCGCGGGCCAGTGCTCCTTGGCTTCATCTTCGCGCTCTACGCGCTGATGTTCTTCGCCCTGTTCAATTTCCTGCCGGTGCTGCTGATGCAGCGCATGCAGGTCTCGCTAGCGACGGCGGGCCTGCTCGGCGCCCTCGCCAGCGCCGTCAACATCATCGGCAACCTCGCTGCCGGCCTGTTGCTCGCGCGCGGCGTCTCGCGCGTCAGCCTGATCGTGGCCGCAAGCCTCGTCATGGGTCTGTCTGCCATTGGCATCTTTCTCGCCCTGCTGCCGGATTCCGCGACCTTCCTCCTTTGCGTCCTGTTCTCGATGGTCGGCGGGATCATCCCTGCGACCCTGCTGTCGTCTGCGCCGGTGCTGGCGCCGGCGGCCGGATTGACACCTGTCGTCATCGGCCTGCTGATGCAGGGCAGCAACCTTGGCCAGGTCGTCGGGCCCGTCGCCATCGGCAGTGTCATCGAAGCGTTCGGTTGGCCTTCGGCGGCCGGGCTCGTCGGCGGTGCGGCGGTGATGGCCGTCCTGACCGCGCTCGGCCTGCGCGGCGCGCCCGGGCGGAAGGTCTAATCGCGTCCGGTGAGTCGCTGGTCGCGTTCCCAGCCGGCGCGGACGAGTTCGGGCACCTCGTGTTCCTCCTCGGGATAGCCGAGACAGAGATAGCCGATCAGCTTCCAGTCAGGCGGCGCGCCGACGATTGCTGCGATCTCGGCGGGGTCGAGGATCGAGACCCAGCCGAGGCCGAGCCCATGGGCGCGGGCGGCGAGCCAGAACTGCGTGATCGCCGCCACGACCGAATAGTCCAGCATCTCCGGCATGGTCCGGCGGCCGAGGCCATGACCCTGCGCCGTGGCGTGGTCGCAGAACACCGCGAACTGCACCGGCGCCTCGCGCAGGCCTTCGAGCTTCAGGCGGGCATAGAGCGCGGCGCGCTCGCCCTCATAGTCGGCCAGCGCATCGGCATTGCAGCGGGAGAAGCTGGCCCGCACCGCGGCACGCTGCTCGGCATCTGCGACCGTCAGCCAGCGCCAGGGCTGCGAATGGCCGACCGAGGGCGAAAGCTGCATCAGCTCGAACAGCCTGGTCAGAAGCTCCTCCGACACCGGCTCGCGGCGGAAACGCCTGACATCGCGGCGCCAGGCGAAGAGCTCGCCGAGCTTGTCGCGGAAGCCGTCGTCGAAAACGGGCGGCGCGCTCACGCGCCCTCCCGCACCGCGATGGCGTGGAAGAACGAGCCCGAGACGAGGCCACGACGGCTGCCGGCGGGCGCTGGCGGCGAGCCGTGTGGGTCGGTGACCTCCGCAAAGGGCGGGTCCTCGCCCTGCGAGATCA
Source organism: Allobosea sp. CCNWLY174 (assembly GCF_037120455.1). NCBI lineage: Bacteria > Pseudomonadati > Pseudomonadota > Alphaproteobacteria > Hyphomicrobiales > Alloboseaceae > Allobosea > Allobosea sp. CCNWLY174. The sequence goes on from NZ_JBBBBQ010000006.1 coordinate 237,959, forward strand.
CGGTCGCGTAATGGAATTCGTGGCCGCTGAGGCGATCGCCGGCGCGGCCGAGCTGTCCGTCAGTGGCGAGCACCGCATTGCGATAGCCGAGGTTCATCTTCCGTTTGGCGAAGCTGGTCTCGACCGAAAGCAGCCCGGCCATGGCGTGGCTGACCCCATCGGCGTCGATCAGGCTCTTGCCCAGCACCATGTAGCCGCCGCACTCGCCATGGACCGGACGGGCGCGGGCGAAATCGCGCAGGCCATCGAGAAAGCGCGAGGCGCCGGCGAGCCGGCCGGCATGCAGTTCGGGATAGCCGCCCGGCAGCCAGCACGCGTCGCAGCCCTCCGGTGGCGGTTCGTCCGCGAGCGGCGAGAACGGCACGAGCTCGGCGCCCTGCGCCCGCCAGCCGGCCTCGACATGCGGGTAGACAAAGCTGAAGGCGGCGTCGCGGGCGATGGCGAGGCGCTTGCCCGGGACCGGCAGCGGCGACACCTGCCGCCCGGAAGTCGGCAAAACGGTCGCACCCGCAGCCGCGGCCACCTCATCGAGATCGACCGCCGCCGCGACAGCTTCGGCCAGCGCATCGAGCCGCTGGCGCAGGTCCTCGGTCTCGCCGGCCTGGACCAGGCCGAGATGACGCTCGGGCAGGATCAGGCTCGCCTCGCGCGGCAAGGCGCCGAGAACCGGCAAGCCGATACGCGCCATGCCGGCCGCAGCCAGCCTTCGGTGGCGATCGCTGGCAACCTTGTTGAGGATCACCCCGGCGACGCGAATGCGCTTGTCGTAGAGCATGCAGCCGAGCGCAACCGCTCCGGCCGATTGCGCCTGTCCGGAGACGTCGATGACCAGCACGACCGGCCAGCCGAGGAGCGCCGCGATGTCGGCGCCGGTGCCGGTATGCCCGTCAGGGCCGGGCACGCCGTCGAACAGTCCCATCGAGCCTTCGGCGACGATAATGTCGGCCGCCCCGGCTGCCTCGTTGGCGATCTGGCCGAGCAGGGCATCCGGCATCGCATAGCTGTCGAGATTGGCGCTGGGGGCGCCCGTCGCGGCGGCGTGGAAGGCTGGATCGATGTAATCCGGCCCGCATTTCAGCCCACGGACCTTGAGGCCGCGCTGGGACAGTGCTCGCTGCAGGCCGAGCGTGATCGTGGTCTTGCCGGAGCCGGAACGCGGCGCGGCGATGAGCAGGCCCCGCGCGGTCATTCCTGGCCTCCACGCGGCCTGAAGCGGCGGTCATAGCCGGTCGAGTACAGTGCGCTCTCGGAAAAATCCTCGGCAGCCAGCGCCGGGCCAACCAGGATCAGCGCGGTCCGCTCCAGCTCGGCTGCCCGCACCTTGTCGGCGATTTCCGCGAGCCGCCCGCGCAGGATGCGCTCCTCCGGCCAGGAGGCGCGGAAGACGATCGCGACCGGGCAGTCCGCGCCGTAGAAGGGTATGAGTTCCGCGACGACCTGCTCGATCACATGGATCGAGAGGTGGATTGCCAGCGTCGTGCCGGAGGCTGCAAAAGTCGCCAGCTTCTCCTTCTCCGGCATCGCCGAGGCGCGGCCGGAGGTGCGGGTCAGCACCAGCGATTGCGCGACGCCCGGCAGCGTCAATTCGCGCTTGAGTGCCGCCGCCGCGGCGGCGAAGGCCGGTACGCCCGGCGTGATCTCGTAGGGGATGCCGAGCTGATCGAGCCGGCGCATCTGCTCGCCCGTCGCGCTCCAGATCGAGATGTCGCCGGAATGCAGACGGGCGACGTCCTTGCCTTCGTGATGGGCGGCCTCGATCTCGGCGATGATCGCGTCGAGGTCGAGCGAGGCGGTGTCCACGATCCGCGCGCCCGGCGGGCACCAGCCAAGCATCGCCTTGGGGATCAGCGAGCCCGCATAGAGGCAGACCGGGCAGGCGCCGATCAGCTCGCGTCCGCGGAGGGTGATGAGGTCGACCGCGCCGGGGCCGGCGCCGATGAAATGGACGGTCACGCAGCGCCCCTAGCCAGAGCGCAGGTGACGCGGGCGGTGGCGATGCGCGGCTGGATCAGGGTCGCGCCTGGTCCTGCCGCGGCCAGCGCAGCCGCCTCCGCCACCGAGCCGACGCCGTAGAGCCCGGAAATCCGGGTCGAGCGCGTCGCGCAGGCGGCCTCGAAGCCGGCGAGCGCTTCGTCGGGGATGGCGACGAGGGAGAGGTCATGCGCCTGTGCCACTGCCGCCAGCCCCGGCTCGTCCCGGCGCGAGGCAAGGGTAGCGAGGCGCTTGAGCGCATCCGCCGGCAGGTTGGCGGCGGCCAGCGTCTGCGTCAGGCAGGCCTCGATATCGGCCTCCGATGTGCCCGGGCGCAGGCCGATGCCGGCGGTGACGTCGCTCACGGCTTCACCACCCGCCATTGCGTCACCGCCATCGCGGCGCGCCAGCCATGCATCGTCCCGATCGGATCGAGATGCGAGACGCCGATGCGGCGCAGATTCCCGCCATGAACCGCGAACAGCCCGGCGAGCCTGGCTTCGCCCTCGATTGTCACGGCATTGGCGACCAGTCGCCCGCGCGGCTTCAGCGCCGCGAAGGCGGCCTCGAACACGCCGGGATCGGTCAGCCCGCCGCCGATGAAGACGGCGTCAGGCGAGGCTTTTCCGGCAAAGCTCTCCGGTGCCTTGCCCTCGACGACCTCGAGCGGCGGCGCGCCGAGCGCGAGCCGGTTGCGGGCGATGCGGGCGGCGCGCTCCGGCCGCTCCTCGAAGGCGATGGCACGGTTGTGTCGATGGCGCAGGCTCCATTCGATGCCGATCGAGCCTGAGCCGGCGCCGATGTCCCAGAGCAGTTCGCCGGCGCGCGGGGCCAGCGCCGAGAGCGTGATCGCCCGGATATCGGCCTTGGTCAGCTGGCCGTCATGCTCGAACCAGTCGTCGGAGAGACCGGTTGCCAGCGGCAGGATGCGGGCGTCCCGGCTGGCGACCACCTCGATCGCCAGCAGGTTGAGCGGCACGATGCCATCCAGAGCGAAGGCGTCGGCGCGAGTCTGCCGGATGCGTTCGTTCGGTCCGCCGATCGTTTCCAGCACGGTGATCGTGCTTTCGCCGAAGCCGCGAGCGCTCATGAGCTGCGCGACGGCGAGCGGCGTCGAATCGTCCCAGGACAGGGCCAGGACCCGCGCGCCCGGCTGGAGAAAAGGGATGATCCTCTGAAGGGCACGGCCATGCAGCGAGACCAGCCCGCATTCCTCCTGCGGCCAGCGCATCCGCGTGCAGGCCAGCGAGAAGGAGGAGAGCTGCGGGATGACGCGCATCTCCGCCGCCGGCACCGCCTTGGTCAGCCCGGCGCCGATGCCGTAATGGAACGGATCGCTGGTCGCGAGCACGCAGACATTCCGGCCCTTTTCGGCCAGAATCGCCGGCAGCGCATTGCGGAAAGGCTGTGGCCAGGGCCTGGCTTCACCGGGCACGTCGCCGATCAGCTTGAGGTGGCGCTCGCCGCCGAAGACGATCTCGGCGCTCTCCAGCGCCGCCAGCGCCTCGGCGCAGAGGCCGGCACGGCCATCCTCGCCGAGCCCGACCAGCGAAAGCCAGGGGCCGGGCGGTACGCTCGACAGTCTGGTCGTTTCAGGCGAAAACTGTTCCATGACGGTCCTCATCCTCGGCGGCACCAGCGAAGCGGCTGCGCTCGATCAGCTCCTGGCTGAACAGGCACCCGAGATTCGCGCCGTGATCTCGCTCGCGGGCCATACCGCCGACCCGCGCCCTCTGTCCTTGCCGACCCGCACCGGCGGCTTTGGCGGCATTGCCGGTCTCCGGCAGTATCTTCTCGACGAGGGCGTCGTCGCCGTCATCGACGCGACCCACCCCTTCGCCGCGATCATGCCTTATCATGCCGAGGCAGCCTGCAAGGCGGAAGGCGTGCCGCTGCTGGCGATCAGGCGGGAATCCTGGAAGCCGCAGAACGGCGATCGTTGGAAATGCGTGCCCGACATCGACGCTGCGGTCGAAGCGCTGGGCGATGAGCCGCGCCGCGTCTTCCTGACCATTGGCCGGCTCGAACTGCCTCACTTTTTCGCCGCTCCGCAGCATGAATATCTGATCCGCGTAATCGAGCCGGTGGGCGATCTGCCTTTGCCGCATGCCAAGGTGCTGCAGCAGCGCGGGCCGTTCGAGGCCGATGCCGAAGAAAAGCTGATGCGGGAGGAGGGCATCGAGATCCTCGTCAGCAAGAATGCTGGCGGGCCGATGACGCTGGGCAAGCTCGTCGCGGCGCGGCGGCTCGGACTTCCCGTGGTGATGGTCGAGCGGCCGCCCAAGCCCGATGTCGAGACCGTCGAGCATATCGATCAGGTCCTGCCCTGGCTGGTGACGCAGGGACTCTTCGTCACCGAGCGCGGCGTATAGACGATCGGGTTCTCGCCCTCGCGGGCGATCAGCCGCGTCGCGCTGGCGCCGATCATCACCAGGGTCGCCATGTCGGCTGTCCCGGCTGCGGCAATCGCCTCCGCCAGCGTCAGGATGCGCAGGCTTTCGTCGGGCCGTCCGACGGCGCGGGCGAAGATCACCGGCGTCTCCGCCGCGCGGATCGTCGCCGCCAGCTCCAGCGCCTTGCCGAGCTGCCAGGGCCGCGCTTTCGAGATCGGATTGTAGAGGGCGATCACGAAATCGGCCGACAGCGCCGCCGTGAGCCGCGCCGTGACGACCTCCCAGGGCTTGAGATTGTCGGAGAGCGAGATCGCACAGAAATCGCCGCCGAGTGGCGCGCCGGCCTTGGCCGCGGCCGCGAGCATCGCGGTGATGCCGGGCTCGACCGTGATCTGGAGCTTGCGCCAGTCCGGCCTGCCCGCTTCAAGCGCCTCGAACACCGCCGCCGCCATGGCGAAGACGCCGGGATCGCCGCCGGAGACGACCGCGACGGCCTTCCCCTCTGCGGCCAGCGCCAGCGCATGCCGGGCACGCTCGACCTCGACGCGGTTGTCGGAGGCGTGCTTGGTCTGGCGGGCGTGAGCCGGAACGCGGTCGAGATAGGGCCCGTAGCCGACGAGATCGCTGGCGGACTCGAGCGCCGCCAGCGCCGAGGGCGTGAGGTAGCGCGCCTCGCCTGGCCCGAGGCCGATGATGGCGAGCGAGCCGCTCATAACCGCCGTCCTTCGCCGGGCACGAGGATCATCGAGAAATAGGGGGCTTCGTCGTCGGGCTTCTCGGCGAGCCGTGTCACCACCTGTCCGGCCATGGTGGCCCGCTCGACATAGATGGCGCGGTTGATCAGACCGGCCGCCTGCAGCGCGCGGCGCACTTTTGGCAGGTTGCGGCCGAGCTTCATGATCACGGCGGCATCCGTATCGGCCAGGCGGCGGGTCAGTTCGCCCTCGGCGAGGGTGCCCGGCACCACTGTCATCACGTCGTCGCCCCAGCTGATCGGCGCGTCGGCGCGGGACCAGGCACCGGCCATGCCGGTGACGCCCGGCACCACCTCGGTCGGAAAGCGATGGGCGAGGCGCCGCCACAGATGCATGAAGGAGCCGTAGAAGAAAGGGTCGCCGTCGCAGAGCACGGCGACGCTGCGGCCATCAGCCATCTCTCCGGCGAGCTGCTCGGCCGCTTGGTCGTAGAAGGCGGCGATCGGGCCGGTATAACCCTCGTCCTCGACCGGCACCTCGATCGTCACCGGGAAGGCGAGTTCGATCTCGCGGGCCGGATCGGGCGCGATGATGGCATCCGCAGTGACCCGGGCATTGCCGCGCCGGCCGCGCTTGCAGAAATGCACGAGACGGTCGGCCTTCAGAATGATGTCGCGGGCGCGCACCGTCATGTAGTCGGGATCGCCGGGGCCGAGGCCGACGCCGAAGAGGAGGGTGCGGGGTGCCTCGACGCTCACGCCGCTCATTCCTTCACCTGTGCCAGCGCGTTGACGGCCGCCGCCGCCATGGCCGAGCCGCCGCGACGCCCATGCACCACGAGAAAGGGCACACGCCCGTCCTGCGCCAGCGCCTCCTTCGATTCCGCCGCGCCGACGAAGCCGACCGGAATGCCGATCACCGCCGCCGGCCTCGGCGCGCCCTCGTCGAGCATGTCGAGCAGGCGGAACAGCGAGGTCGGCGCGTTGCCGATCACGACGACGGAGCCTGCGAGATGCGGACGCCACAGCTCCATCGCCGCGGCGGAGCGTGTCGTGCCCATCGCCTCGGCCAGTTTCGGCACGGAAGCGTCGGGCAGCGTACAGATCACCTCGTTCCTGGCCGGCAGGCGGGCGCGGGTGACGCCGTCGGCGACCATTCGGGCATCGCACAGGACCGGCGCGCCCTTCGCCAGCGCAGCCTCGGCCGCCTCGGCGAAATCAGGCGACATCGCCACGTCCTGGGGCAGGTCGGTCATGCCGCAGGCATGGATCATGCGGACGACGACGCGCTCGGCCGTGCCGGAAAAGCGCGACAGGTCGGATTCGGCCCGGATGATGGCGAAGGAGCGCTCGTAGATCGCGGCTCCGTCGCGGATATAGGCGTGACGCGTGCTCAAACTCGAAAGACCTGCTTCTGATGGCGCGCCGCTTCCAGGCGCGCGCGGATGTCCTGACCCGGTTCGAGCCGGCGCACAAGTTCCCCAAGCGAAAGATGAGCGATGGCGATGCCGTCAGTGCCGCTTGCGACGATCACGTCATAGCGCCCGTCGCGTCCGACCAGTGTGAGGTCGGCGCTGCCGGGATGGGCGCAGGACTTGGCGCAGCCGGAGACATGGAGGCCGAGGCCGTCGGTGAGGAGCGGCGCGATCGCTTGTGCGAGGACCGCGGCATCGGCCAGCGCAGGTGCTTCGCCGCGGGCGCAGGCAGGGGACCCGATGCAGGCTGAGACCGCAAGGCGCGGATCGTCCGCTTGGACGATCAGGCCCTCATTGTGCAAGGACGCTCGCAGGTTGGTCGCTGCGTCAGCCGAGAGGCCGCAGAAGGCGAAGCCGCGCCAGGGCGATGGTCTGATCTCGTGGATGCCAGTGTCGCGGGCGAGCTTGCCCATACGGTGCAAGCCCGCGAGGTCGGTCCGGCCGAAGGGCAATCCCGCAAGCACGGCGACCCTGTCGTTCCGCTCGGCCACGAGGCCGACCGGTGATGGCTTCGGCCGGGTCGCAGGGGCCCGCATCGATTCGAGTCCGGACGAGGTCGCCAGCATGTTCACCGCGTCTGCCGCAAGATCGCGCATGCGGCGGATTCGCCCCGCGCTCTGCCCGCTGACGGCGGCGAAAGCACCGAGTAAACGGGTCACCAGTGCCGGCGCCTTATCCATTGCAACCGGACCGCACCAATGCCCGCCCGGCAGCCCGAACGCGACTGCGTCGGTCGAAACCGCCCGCAGCCTGAGATCGGCGGCGAAGGCATCGAGCGCCAGCGCGCCGCCGCCATCGACGATGATCGAAAACTTTGCCGGCAGGCCCGAAACGCTGCGCCCGGCACGCTCGACCGCCGCAGCCAGCGCGGCCGCGTCGAGCAGTTCGTCGGCCGCCCGGCCGGCGAGCGGCGAGGTGAGCACCAACCGGTTCGGGCCATCGCCCTCGGCCTCGTCGACGAGGCCCGCCGTCAGCAGGTCGTCGACCAGCGCCGGATGCGCCTCCTCGCGGATGCCGCGCAGTTGCAGGTTGCCACGGCCGGAAATCTCGATCTGGCCGTTGCCATGCCGGCTCGCCAGCTCGGCGAAGTATGCGAGCTGGTCCGGCGTCAGCGCATTGCGCGGCGGATGCAGGCGCACCAGCAACCCGTCGCCGGTCAGCATCGGCCGCAAGGTGCCGGGGCACCAGCCGCGCCGCATCGTCTCGCGGGCCGGGGCGCTCATTCAGCCGCCTCCCGGCCTGAGAGCATCGCCGCCGAGTTCGAGCGGCTTGTCCAGAGTCCGCGCTCCTGCGCCTCGGCGAGACGCGAGCGGATCGAGGCGGCGGCCGGCGCATTCGCCTGCTCCAGCGCCTGCCAGATGGCGGGATCGCCGCAATAGGCCTGGAAGACCGCGTCGAACAGGCCGTTGGAGACCGCGTCGGTAGCGGCCGCATAGACGAAGAGCGCGTCGACCGCCTCGGCCAATTCGGCCACGCCGCGCCAGCCATGGGCGAGATGGCTCGCGATCCAGCGGGGATGGCAGAGCCGGCCATGGACGATGCGCGAGACGTCCTCGGCCAGCGTGCGCGCCCTCGGCATGTCGGGGTTGGAGGTGTCGAGGCTGTAGAGCGCCGCCTTGCCGCCTTCAGCTTGCATGGCCGCGACGAAACCGCCGATCACGTCGGCGGCGCTGGTCGCTTCCAGGATGTCGCGCCCGGCCGTGTCGCTGACATGGATGAAGGCCTGCGCCTCTGCGACCCGGCTCGCAAACCGGGCGTCGGGCGACGCTGCGCCGTCCGGCCCGCCATAGGCGTGGCTCGTCGCGGCAAGATAGGCCTCGCCGAGTTCCGCACGCGTTTGCCAGTCGCCGTCGAGCGCGCGGTCGGCCATGGCGGCACCATAGCGGCCGGGCGCGGCGCCGAAGATGCGCGCGCCTGCCTCGCCGCGGCGGTGGGCGGCGGCCGGCTCGTTCCACTCGTCCGGTTCGTCAAGGGATGCGACGGCGCGTGCTGCCGCCTCGAGCAAGGCGATCTGCGCCGGAAAGGTGTCGCGGAAGGCGCCGGAGATGCGGATGGTGACGTCGGCGCGCGGCGCGGCGAGCTTGGCCTGCGGGGTGATCGAGAAGCCGGTGACCCGGGTCGAACCATGGTCCCAGAGCGGTTCGACACCCATCAGGTGCAGGGCATGGGCGATGTCCTCGCCGCCTGAGCGAAGCGTCGGCGAGGCCCAGAGATCCATCACGATCCGGCGGGGATAGTCGCCCTCGTCCTGGAGATGGCGGGCGATCACGGCCTCGGCCGCCTTCGCCCCGAGCCTGGCGGCCGAGCGGGTCGGCAAGGCGCGCGGGTCGAGCGTCGAGAGGTTGCGCCCGCTCGGCAGCACGTCGGGCCGGCCGCGATGCGGCGCGCCGGCAGGTCCCGGCGGCACGAAGCCGGCATCGAGCGCCTTCAGCAGGTTGCGACGCTCATTCTCCGCCGATGCTGGATCGGCTTCGGAGGAACCGAAGACATGCAAGCCGTCGCGGAAGGCGGTCTCGGCGAGGTCGCAGAGATGGGCGTCGAGTGCCGCGAGCGCGCTCGCCATGTCCTGACCCTGTGTGACGCCGCTCGCGGTGGCGAGGCCGGTGCGCTTGGCGCGGTCGAGGATCTCGCGCGCGACCAATTCGGCCCGGCGCGGATCGAGCACTTGCGCCTGCGAGTATTCCTCCACGAGGTCGCGCAGCAGCGCGGCCTCGCTGGCCGTGTCATGGCTCGCCAGTGGCGGCGGCAGATGGCCCAGCGTCAGAGCCGAGAGCCGGCGCTTGGCCGGCGCCGCCTCGCCGGGATCGTCGACGACATAGGGGTAGATCACGGGCAGCGGGCCGACCGCGAGCCGCGGCCAGCAGGCAGCCGAGAGCGCCACCGCCTTGCCGGGCAGCCACTCGGTCGTGCCATGCGTGCCGAGATGGACCAGTGCGTCGGCGCGGAAGACCCCGCGCAGGCCGAGATAGAAGGCGAGATAGGCGTGGCCCGGCGGCGCATCGGGGTCGTGATAGCGCGCCTTGCGGTCGGGCGAGGCGTCGCGCGCCGGCTGCAACGCGATGGCGAGCTTGCCGAAGCGGACGAGCCGGAAGCGGAAGGCCTCGCCGTCGCAGGCTGGGTCGGTCTCGGGCTGGCCGTGGCTGGCGAGCAAAGTCTCGCGCGCGGCGGCCGGGATGGTCGCGAGCCAGGCGCGGTAGCTGGCGAGCGGAACGGCGAAGTCGGCTGGGCCCTCGGTGAGGGCCTGCATGAGATTCGAGCCGTGATGGCAATTCGCGAGGTCATCCCGGGTCTCCCTCCGATCGCCCGGGATGACCGCGTCTAGGGAGGGATCAACGTCGTATCCAGCTCCATCCAGCAACTCCCGGATCGCCAGGGCGCTCGCCGGCGTGTCGAGGCCGACGGCGAAGCCGGCGCGGCCGCCACGGGCGGGATAGTCAGACATCACCAGCGCAAGCTGTCGCTCGCCCCGCGGCTTGCGGCCGAGTGCCACCCAGCTGGCCGCGAGGTCGGCCAGCGCTGCGATGCCCTCGGCATCCGGTGTGAGCCGCCGCAGCATCAGGCCGGTCGCCGGATCGGCGATTTCTTCCTTGAAGGCGACGGGGATGGCACCGAGCCGTCCGTCGAACTCCGGCAGCGCCGCCTGCATCGCGAGGTCGGCGGCGGAGAGGCCGCGGGGCGACGCTTCCCAGGCCTCGCGGGCACTGCCGACCGGCACGGCCTGCAGGATCGGACAGTCGGCGGTGTCTAGCACGAAGCCGCCGCCATCGCGGGCCGAGAAGGCGGTAGTGGTGACAATCAGCGCTGGCTTGCGGGTGGCGATCAGCGTGGCGAGCTCGCCGGCGACGCTCGCGTCCTTGAGGCTGGTCAAGGCGAGCGGGAGCGGGCCGAGCCCGCGCTCGGCGAGGGCTGCAGCGATCGCCTCGACCATCGCCGTGTCGCCGGCGGCAACGCCGGAGCGGTAGACGAGGATCGGGACGAGCGGGGCGTCTGTCGGGATAGTCGCGAGCGCCTCCCGCCAGGGAAGAGGCGTGGCGTTGGGGCCGAGGGCGAAGAGCGTGGGGAGCGGGACGGGGCTGAGGTTGAGCTCGGGCGAGGGCGGCAGCGCGGCGAGATAGTCATCTATCCGCCCCAGCAGCCGCCGCATGTTCTCGGCGCCGCCGCCGGCATGAAAATAGCCGAGCAGGCCTGCCGCGAACTCCGGCGGCACCGTGCCATATCCGGCCAGCCGCTCATCCTCGCGATCATCGCCAGGCAGCACCGCCAGCGCGACGCCATGCTGCCGGCAGGCAGCGGCGATCTGCTCGACGCCGTAGCGGAGATAGTCGAGCCCGCCGAGGCAGCGCAGCAGCACGAAACGCGAGCCGGCGAGGGTCTTCTCGATCAGCAGGTCGATCGAGAGCGGATGCTTGAAGCGCCGCAGCGGCACCAGACGGAGGCCCAGCCAGCTACCGGGGGCGGCCGCCGCCAGCGCCGAGAGGTCGCTGTCGCTGAAGGAGAGGACGATGAGGTCTCCCGGCGGCAAGGCGAGGTCGACGGCGTCTTCGCCGTCGTCGAGCCTCACCTCGCTGGTCGGGAGGAGATGCATGGCATCAGCCGGCGAGCGCGGCCTCGACTGCGGCGCGATCGAAGCCCTTGAGGCCGATCACCACGAGCCGGCCGTCGCGCGCTTCACCGGCGCCCCAGGCCCGGTCGTAATGGTGGCCGACGCGTCGGCCGACGCCCTGCACGACGAGCCGCATCGGCTTGCCGGGAATGCCGGCAAAACCCTTGAGGCGTAGTACGCCCTCGGCCTCGGCCGCCTTGGCGACGCGGGCGACGAGCTCTTCCGGCGAACCGGCCTGCGGCAGCGGCAGTGCGACGCTGTCGAAATCGTCATGGTCATGATCCTCACCCTCGCCGTGATGCGAGGGCCGGGCGGCGAGGTCGGACTCGGCCGCAGCGCCGAGACCGATGATCAGCGCCGGCTCGACCTTGCCATGGGCGGTTTCGACCACCTTGATCGCCTTGGGCAAATGCTGGGCGATCTCGGCCTTGACCCGTTCGCGCCCTGCGGCGTCGACGAGGTCGCTCTTGTTGAGCAGGATCAGGTCGGCGCAGAGGATCTGATCCTCGAACACCTCTTCCAGCGGGTTGTCATGGTCGACGGCCTGGTCCCGCGCCGCCTGCGCCTTCAGCGCCTCGGGATCGTCGGCGAACTGGCCGTCGGCCACCGCCGGCCCGTCGACCACGGCGATGACGCCGTCGACGGTGACGCGGGAACGGATCGCCGGCCAGTTGAAGGCCTTGACCAGCGGCTTGGGCAGGGCAAGGCCCGAGGTCTCGATCAGGATGTGCTGCGGCGGGTTTTCCCGGTTCAGCAGCTTTTCCAGCGCCGGCACGAAATCATCGGCGACCGTGCAGCAGATGCAGCCATTGGGCAATTCGACGATGTCGTCCTGCGTGCAGCCCTCGATGCCGCAGCCGGCGATGAAGGAGCCGTCGAAGCCGAGATCGCCAAACTCGTTGACGAGAACGGCGAGGCGCTTGCCGCCGGCATTCTCCAGGAGATGGCGGACCAGGGTGGTCTTACCGGCGCCGAGGAAGCCGGTGATGATCGTGCACGGCACCTTGCCGAGCGTCGTGGTCTGAGGAGCGTTCATTCGTTTGATCCTTGTGTGCGCGGCAGCGGAGGCACGCGCGCGACCACGCCCTTGCGGAACGAGGCGGGTCTTTCCTTCCAGGGAACGATGCCGTTGGCGCTGGCGGCAAATTTCTCCGCCCCGCTGACGATCTCGTCGAGATGAAGACCGACGTCGAGATCGCCGATCAGATAGGTCCATTTGCCCTCCGCCGCGAGCGCGATCGTGCAGGGCCGCTTGCAGACCGAGAGGCATTCGACCGGCACGACGGCGATGCCGCTGCCCGCCAGGCGCTCGTCCAGCACGGCCGCGAGCGCGATGCCGGGCTGGTCATAACCCTCCGGCAGGTCCTCGCGTTGGCGCCGGCAGGTGGTGCAGACATGGATGGTGCAGCCCGGCTGCTGCCGAACTTGCGTCGCGAGGGCGAGATCGCCTTCGAGCATGACAACGCCTCCTTGGGCTGGCGCGGCCGTCGCCGGCCGCACGAGGCGTCACGCCGCTACGGGAGCGGCGTTGCGTCGCGCGGCCCAGGGCCAGAGCACGCCGACGGCAAAGCCGGTGACGAGCCAGAGCGCGGCCTGGATGGCGAGCGAGAGCGCGGCGAAATGTGCGGCGATCTCGGCCGGCACCTTGCTTTCCGGCGCGGCCGGATGCGGGGCACCGATCAGATGCGGCAGCAGCAAGGCGAGGACGGCGAGTGCTCGGGCCCAGGAAGCCTCGACGCGCAGGAAGACGAAGAGCGCGCCGGCGGTGACCATCGCCGTCAGCAGCCACCAGAGCTGGCGCTGCTGCAGTTCGGCTGCGGCGGAGCCCGGCAGTTCCGGCGCCAGCCCCATTGCCGGGGCGAGCCCGAAAGCGAAGAAGCCGCACACCGCCCAGGCCAATGCGCGGCGCTGGTCGATCTGCTCGTTCGCCGCGATCATCCCGGCGATAAGCAGCGCCGCGAAGCCGATCGCGGTGCCGATCGTCACCAGGCTGGTGAAGGCCGTGCGCTGCAAGCCGTCCTGCGGCCTCCAGTCATGCTCGCCGGCATGGTCTGGGCCTGCCTTTGGGTCGTTGTGAGCGAGCTGGATGCGGGCTTCGCCTGAGAAGGCGGCCTGCATCGGTGCGCCCTGCGCGCGCAACGCCGCCTCGTAGGTCTCGGCCTTGAGGATCAGCGGGGTGGTGGTGACGTGCTGGAGCGCCGAGATCAGCAGCCCAGCCAGAAGCCCGGCCAGGATGCTGACCGTGAGAACACGCGTGATCATGTGGTTCCCCTCAATGACAGGGGAAGGCGAGGCCGTGACGGGTGTCGTGCGCCGCGTTGTGGACAGTGGACGAGGCGGCGAAGCCGACGGTGTAGATCATCACGAAGCCGAGGATCAGCGCGGCGGCGACGGCTTTCGCCCGCTCCGAAACGCTGGTTTGGCTGGTGACGGTAGCCGTATTCATCTGGTTCTCCTTGGCCACCCCACCGGCAGCCTGCTGGACGACATCGAATGACGGCAGGTCTCCTGGCTCACGGCTTGGTGTCCTGCTCCGCCTTCCCGGGAAACCCAGTGGCCGATGGCGCAGGACGCGCCGCTTACAGTTGCGGGGGCAGCCGCGGCCTTTCACCGCGTTCCCTTTTCACCTCGTCGTCGAGGCACCGTCACGGATGATCATTAGCCACAGGCGCGGTGCTGTGCAATGCACGACGTCTCTCCGAAAGCGAATGCCAGACATGACCCTTCCCCTGCTCACCCTCGTTCTAGGCGGCGCCCGTTCTGGCAAGAGCCGTCATGCCGAGGCGCTGATCGAGGCGCTGCCGGCACCCTGGACCTACATCGCGACCGCGCAGGCCTATGACGACGAGATGCGCGCCCGCATCGCCGAGCACCGCGCCAGGCGCTCGCGCGACTGGCAGACGGTCGATGCGCCTGTCGCGCTACCCGAGGCGATTCGCAATGCGCGGGCCGGACAGCCCATCCTGGTCGATTGCCTGACGCTCTGGCTGACCAATCTGCTGCTCGCCGAGCGCGATATCGCGATCGCCACCGGCGAGCTCGTTGCGGCCTGCCGCGAGGCGAGCGCACCAGTGGTGCTTGTCTCGAACGAGGTCGGCCTCGGCATCGTGCCGGACAATGCGCTCGCCCGCCGCTTCCGCGACGAGGCCGGCCGGCTGCATCAGCGGCTTGCGGCGCAGGCCGCGCGCGTGGTCTTCATGGTCGCCGGATTGCCGATGCAGGTGAAGTAGAAGCGCGACGTGACGATGACCAACGAAGCTGAGGACGCTGCCCGCCACAAGGCGAAGATGGCAAAGCGCAAGGCGGTGCAGGACGCCGAGGTCGCCGGCAAGACGCTGGAAAAGGGCCTGCTGATCGTTAACACCGGCCCGGGCAAGGGCAAGTCGACCGCCGCCTTCGGCCTGATCCTGCGGGCGCTCGGCCATGGCTGGCGCATCGGTGTCGTCCAGTTCATCAAGGGCGCCTGGTCGACCGGGGAACGCAAGGCGCTGGACGCCTTTGGCGATCAGGTCTCCTGGCATTCGATGGGCGAGGGCTTCACCTGGGAGACGCAGGACAAGGCCCGCGACATCGCCGCCGCGACGCGCGCTTTCGACAAGGCCAGGGAGCTGCTGGCGGATGAAAGCATCAGGCTGCTGGTGCTGGACGAGCTCAACATCGCCCTACGGTACGATTACCTGCCGCTCGCCGAGGTCGTGGCGGTGCTGCGGGCTCGCCGGTCCGACCTTCACATCGTCGTCACCGGCCGCAACGCCAAGCCGGAGCTGATCGAGGCCGCCGATCTGGTGACGGAGATGACGCTGGTAAAGCATCATTTCGCCGCCGGGGTGAAGGCGCAGGAGGGGATCGAGTTCTAGAGGGCGAGCGCGGCCACGCTTGCAACTGCCGCCAACCCCCAGAGCAGCAGGCAGGAGCGTCGGTAGAGGGCGAGCGCCCGCCTTATGTCCGCCGCCGTCGCTTCCGCCCTGCCATCGCCCATCCAGCCATCCTCGACCCTGACCGCCCCGTAGACGCGCGGGCCGGCGAGACGAAGCCCGAGCGCACCTGCCATCGCCGCCTCCGGCCAGCCGGCATTGGGCGAGCGGTGGCGGCGGGCATCGCGACGCACGGCGCGCCAGGCGGCGCCGGCTTCGGCCTGCCGGTCGAGCGCCGCGGCGGCGATCAGCAGCAAAGCAGTCAGCCTAGAAGCTGGTAAATTTACGAGATCGTCCAGCCGGGCGGCAGCCCAGCCGAAGGCGAGATGTCGCGGCGATTTGTGGCCGATCATCGAATCGGCGGTGTTGATCGCTTTGTAGAGCACTCCACCAGGCAGGCCGCCGAGGCCGAGCCAGAAGGCCGGCGCGACGATCCCGTCGGAAAAATTCTCGGAGAGGCTCTCGATCGCGGCGCGCGCGACGCCGGCCTCGTCGAGGCTCTCCGGATCGCGGCCGACGATCATCGCGACCGCCTTGCGCCCCCCGGTGAGGCCGCCTTGCTCCAATCCTTGGGCGACGCGGGCGACATGCTCGTGCAGGCTTCGCTGCGCCAGCAGGCTGGAAGCCAGCAATGCCAGCGGCAGCAAAGCGAGCGGCTCGGCGAGGCGGCCGAGCGCGACGAGGGCCAGCGAGGCGGCAAGTGTCACACCCAGCAGGATCAGGAGCGCGGCCACACCGGCCAGACGCCGTATCGCGAAACTCATGCTCTCGCGATTGAGGCTGCGATCCAGCGCGCCGATCAGCGCGCCGATCCAGGTGACGGGATGGCCGATCCATGCGAACAGGCGCGCCGGATAGCCGATCGCCGCCTCGGTCAGGAGGGCGGCGAGGAGGAGCGGCAGGCTGGCGGAGAGCGACATGGCGGCCGTGGATACGAAGGAAGCGATCTGGCATGGCGGCGATCTCGCCACGGCCAAGGCGCTGTTTCCGCAGGCGCCAGAACCCTGGATCGATCTCTCGACCGGTATCAACCCGATCCCCTATCCGCTTCCGGAGCTGCAGTTAAGCCTGTGGCAGCGCCTGCCCGGCAAGTCGGACGAGGCCGCGCTGCTGGCGGCGGCCCGTAAGGCCTACCGCATTCCTCCGCAAAGCGGCCTCGTCGCCGCGCCCGGCACGCAGATCCTGATCGAGTTGCTGCCGCGTCTCATACCGGCAGCGAATGTCGCCGTGCTCGGCCCGACCTATGGCGAGCACGCGCCGGCCTGGCGCAAGGCGGGCGCGATTGTGCGCGAAATCGCGGACCTCGCGGAGATCGGTGACGCCAATGTCGTCGTGCTGGTCAATCCGAACAATCCGGACGGGCGCGTCGTCGCGCAGGAGACGCTGGTCGCGCTGGCCGGATTGCTTGGCGCGCGAGGCGGCCTGCTGGTGGTCGACGAGGCCTTTGCCGATTTCGCGCCTGAGACGAGCCTGCTGCCGATCCTGCCGGAGGGGGCTCTCGTTCTGCGCTCCTTCGGCAAGGCCTATGGGCTTGCCGGTTTGAGACTCGGCTTCGCCGTTGGCGAAGAGCGCTTCACCGACGCCCTTCAGGCCATGCTCGGCCCCTGGGCGGTGGCCGGGCCGGCGCTGCATGTCGGAGCCGTCGCGCTCGGCGATGCGCAGTGGCTGTCCGCGGCCGGCGAAGCGCGCGCCGCCGACAGCAAGCGCCTCGACGCTATCCTTGCCGGACACGGCCGGGTCGTCGGCGGCACCGTGCTTTATCGCCTGATCGAGACGCCGCAGGCGCGATCCCTGTTCGAGAGGCTCGGCCGCGCCGGCATCTATGTCCGCCGGTTTCAGCACGATCCTTGCCGCCTGCGCTTCGGCCTGCCGGGCGACGAGGCGGGCTGGGCCCGGTTGGCGCAGGCCCTAAAGCCGGCCTGAGCCTCGCTGCGCGGTCATCGCAGCCGGCGCATGCGGGTGCGAATGGGACGAAGCTGCGTATCGTCGCTATCGTCAGGTGATTCCAGCGATCCGGAGACAAGTCGCATGCAGCCCTGGCCGAAGCAGTCCGCCCTCACCATCGGCTTCGCCCATGCGGCCTATCAGCTGCGCGACGAGTATCTGGCGCGTAACGGCGCGGCGGCGAGCTTCGAGGTCCGAACCGTCGACGATCTCAAGGCTCGGGCAGCGGAGGCCGATGTCCTCGTCGTTTCCGGCCTCTGGCGCAACGAGATCCTGGACGGGTTAGGCAAGCTGCGCTTCATCCAGTCGATCAGCGCCGGCACCGACCAGTTCGACAAGCCGAAGCTGGCCACAGCAGGCGTCCGGCTCGCCAGCGCCCAGGGCGCTAACGAGCGCGCCGTCGCCGAACATGCGATCGCGCTGATCCTGGCGCTGGCGCGCCAGCTCCATCTCGCCCGCGACAACCAGGCAAAGGCCCATTGGCGGCCGATGATCGGCGATCGCTCCCGCCGCGAGGACGAGCTTGGCGGCCGGACCCTGGTCATCGTCGGTCTCGGCCGTATCGGCCTGCGGCTCGCCGCAATCGCTTCCGCCTTCGGCATGCGCGTCATCGGCGTGCGCCGCCGGCCGGGCTCGGAGCCAAATGTCGAGGCGATCGTGCCGCCGGCGGAGCTGCACGCCGCGCTCGCGCAGGCTGATTTCGTCGCCTTGACCTGCCCGCTGACGCAGGAGACGGAAGGGCTGATCGATGCCGCCGCGCTCGCGGCGATGAAGCCCTCGGCCTATCTGATCAATGTCGCGCGGGGCCGTGTCGTCGACGAGCCTGCGCTGATCGCCGCGCTCGAAGCGGGCCGTATCGCGGGCGCCGGCATCGACTGCGTGTACGAGGAGCCTCTGCCGGCAAGCTCGCCGCTCTGGGCGATGCCGCAGGTGCTGCTGACGCCGCACAGCGCCGGCGAGACCCGCGCCTATGAGAGCAATGTCGTCGATATCCTCTTGGACAATCTCGGCCGACTGGAGCGCGGCGAGGCCGCGCTGCTCAACCAGATCGTCTGAACAGCGCCGATACGAGTCCGAAGCGTTTGCGGCGCCACTGTTGCGCGGAGTCATAAAGGCAAAGCCTCCCCGGCGGCTCTGCGCTCGCCCGGGAGGCTTTGATCCGGTCCGAACTCACCAGCGCGGGCGCGGGCCGTAGCTGCCGTCGCAGCCGACCAGCGGGCCACCCGGATAGTAGTCGTCGATGATGATGTCCGGCATGGCGCAGCCGCGGTTGGTGCTGCGGCTGATGCGGCGGCGCTGCTGCCCGTAATCATCGGGCTCGACCATGACGGTGCGGCCGTCATAGCGCGGTTCCGCCTGCCGCGCGGTCGCCAGTTTCGGGGCGGGGCGCGGAGCCTGGGCGCGTTCGACAGTCTTCTCGGTCGCCTGCTGGCGCACCGGCGGCAGCGGCGCCGCGGTGACGTCGGTGTCCTTGCCGTCCTTGCCGGCGACCTGCGAGGCCGGAACGACCGCGTCCTCGGCGCTGGCGCGCACCAGCTTCTGGACGCCGGTGTCGAGGACGAGCGTGCGGAAGGGAGCATCGCCGCAGCCGCCGCAGCGGGCCGGGTCGAGCGGGACGAGATCGACGCGTGCCTTGCCGTCGTCGGTGGCCTGGCCTTCGCCGGTGGCGCGGGCGGCGATCACCACCTTGCCGGCATCCTCGAGCTGCATCTCGATCAGCTGGGTGCGGAGCGCACGGGCCCGGCGATAATTGACGACCTCGTCGCCGCCCGAGACCAGGATGGCGAAGGGTGCGCCCTTGGGAGCATTGCCACGGAAGATGTCGCGCAGCTGGGTGATGGCGCGGCGGGCATCGGAGGAAACCTCCCAGCTGCCGGGTGCGAAGGCGATCTGGCGCGTCGTCATGATCTCGCGGGCCGACTGGGCGACGCCGAGCGAGACGGTGCGCGAGGAGAATTCCAGCTTCAGCGACTGCGGCCGCTCGGCGACCTTGGGTGCATCCGGGTTGCCGCCTTCGGCCTGCGCGAAACCGGCGCCAGCCGAGACGATGACGGCGAGGGCGGCGACGGCGAGGCGCAGGCGGCTGGTGCGCTGGCGGGCGGTCTGGTCGAGCTGGAAGCCCATGGCGGGTCTCCTCATGAACGGGTGTGCGCTGGGCACGTTGCCAGACCCTTGGCGATCCCTGAGCCGGTTTCGCAGATGCCCGGGGAACCCTGTGCGGGAATTTGAACGTGCGCGCGTGAGAGGGCGCTCATTCACTCGCTGTTCAGGAAAAAATGCGGTCTGCCGCGAAAATCAGGCAAACCGTGGCAAAGCTCGGGCAACGCCACTGCTACGACCCGCCTTCACCCGAGCCGGCCGTCGCATTGTCGAGGCTACAGGACTATGCGAAGAGAGGGTAAACAGGGGATCTGGCTATGAAGAACGCAGATGAGCGCAAGGACAACGGCGAGCTTCCCCAGATGATGTCCCGCCGGGCGCTCGGTGGATTCGTCCTTTCGCTGCCGCTGCTGAGCGCTCTTCCTGCGCTGGCACAGACCGACCAGGGTGCGACCAATATCCTGCGCTCGCTGGCGCCGCATGATCGCGTGCCGGGTCGCTCGGGCGGTGGCGCAAGTGGTGGCGGCAGGGTCGTGGTGCGCCGCGTCGCGCCGGTGCCCCGCCGGGTCCATCCGCGCGGTTACGGTTCGGATGTCGTGATCGACCTGACCCGCCGCGTCGAAGTCACTGTCTTCTTCGACAACGACTCGGCGACGCTGCGCCGCGGCGCAGAAGCCACGCTGATGCGGCTGGCCCTGGCACTGCGCGATCCGATCTTGCTCGATCAGCGCTTCCTGATCGCCGGCCACACCAGCGCCGAAGGCGGCTACGACTACAATGTCGAGCTCTCGCAGGAGCGGGCTGCCGCGGTCCGTGACTGGCTGGTTTCTTACGGCGAGATCGGCCCTGGCCGCCTCGTCGCCCACGGCTTCGGTCCTGATATGCTGCGCAATCCGCGCAGCCCCTATTCACCCGTCAATCGCCGCGTTGAAGTCATCGCCATCACCGGCTGAGTTCTCTACCGTCTTCCCGAAACAACCATTTGCCTCAGGGGGCATCGTCATGGCTTTGTTCAAGCGCCTCATGCTCGGTCTCGCGCTGCTGATGTCCTTCAGCGTCGTCGCCAGCGCCCAATCGCCGAATTCCCGCATCAACCTCCTGGTGATGTCGGACGACGCCGATCCGGATACGGTTCCGCGCAACAACCGCATCTTCAATCGGGTGCAGCTCCAGCTTTCGGAGTATCTCAACACCCGTGGCTTCCAGGTCTATGACGAGACCAGCCTGGCGCTGGGCATCACCCAGACCGCCCGGGTCCGCCGCCGCGACGCCGAGCTGATCGAGATCGCCCGCGCTGTCTCGACCCCGGTCGACGCCATGGTCGTCTACCAGATCTACGCCTCGGCCCGCCGCGCCGTCGCTGCCGACATCCGCTTCCCCGAGATCCGCATCGCCGGCCGCGTGCTCAATGTCCGCTCCGGCCAGTTCATCGCGGCCTTCGAGGTCGGCGGCTTCCAGCTGCCCGCCTTGCCGAACCCCTGCAGCGCCGAGTGCCTGCTTGAGACGGTCGGCACCCACTCGCGCCTCCTCGCCGCCGATCTCGGCGCGGCGATCGCCCAGAAGCTTGAGGGCTTTGCCCGCCCGAGCGGTGGTGCGGCCGCTGTCGGCAAGGACGGTATCGTCCTCGGCGGTGGCGCCGGTGCGGGTGGTGCGGCTCCGGTCGCTGCTGGCGGCGACGGCTGCAACAGCCTGCCGACCGACTTCGTGATCCAGCTGCGCGACTTCACCGCCACGGAAGTCGACCGGGTCGAGAGCGAGTTCGTTCGCTGGGGTTGCTATCGCGCCCATCGCGCCACGCAGATGACGTCGACCTCGGCCGACTTCTTCTACACCACCTCGGCCGACTCCGCTCGCCTGACCCGCAATTTCCGCCTGATGCTGGAGCTGGTCGGTCTGAACGGTCAGGTCACCTTCTCCGGCAACCGCCTGGTTGTCAGCAAGGTCGCCACCCGCTGATCGGATTGGGTGGCCGGGTAACCATGAATCCCGGCCTTCCCTTACGAAAAAGCCGCCCGGTCGACATGGACCGGGCGGCTTGTTACTTTAATTATGGCAGCAATATGTGCCGGCTGGGCGCGAGCGGGGCAGGGGGGTCCGTTTGCCGCAACCGAGCCGGTGGTCGATGCGGATATTTGACACATGGATTGGGGTATTGACCCTGCAAGGGTCGCGGAGATCAGCACGATCGCGTCTTCGCGGCGGTTTTCCGCCCGGGACACGGAGAAGTTCGTTCTCGCGATCACGGGTGGCGGTTCGGAGAATGCCGATCTGCCCCTCTGGGACATGCTGCAGGTCTTGTTCTCGCTGGGAGCGCTGACCGCAAATCCGCGCATGCCCGCCCGCGACGCCGCCATCGGCTGCATGCTCGACGAGAGCGGCATCCTGTTGCGGCCGCTGCGCCAGGACGGGCCGGTGCGCGTGAGCTTCGCCGGGGCGACCATCGAGGCCTCCGCGGCCGAGATCGTGCTCTCCTATGGCGACAAGGGCGAGGCGAAGACCCGCTCCTTCTCCTGGAGCCGGATCAGGCGCGCGCTCGGCCTCGCCGACTTCCTCTTCGCGGCCGAAGCGGATGAGCGCTCGGAAGGCGGGCTGGTCGCCTTGCGCACCGCGCTCGATGCGGTCTTCGCCCTGTCCTCCTTCGACGAGGACGGCATGAAGCGTGCGGTGCAGGAGCCGGCCCGTTTCATGCGGGCCTGGCGCCGGCGCCATCTGCCGCTGCTCGCCTTCGCCGACCTGATCCGCCAGCGCGAGGCCTTCCTCAACGCCTCCGGCCGGCGTGAGCGCCAGCGCGAATTCGATCCGGACGATCTGATCGCGCTCTGGAGCTTCGCGTTGCTGCATGGCGAGACCTGGAGCTTCGCCCGCTTCGCCGAGCGTTTCAGCGCCCTGATCCGCGAGGAGCGCTCCAGCGTCGGCCGCCGCGACTTCATGGCACCGGCTTCGATGGAGACGCTGATGGCGCGCCAGCCTTCGGAGAATCCGGAGGAGGCGCTGATCGCCTGGCTCGATCATCAGGCGATCCTCGGCGAGCTCGAGGTCGACGAACCGGACGAAGACGAGGAGCCGGACGAGGAGGACGAGGACGGCGTGGTGCGCGAGCGCGTGTACGCCGCGCTAATGCGCCTGCCGGCCGAGCCGAAATTCCTCAACAAGGAGGAGCGCGAGGCCATCGGCCGGGCGCTCGCCATCCTGCCGCTCGCCCACGAGCAGCCGCTGACGCTGGCGCGCTCGCGCGCCGTCGCGCCCTGGGAGAACCGGCTGGTCGAGGCCAGCCGCCGTATCGCCGGCTCCAATCGCGGCCAGGTTGACCAGAGCCCGGAGCCGTTCGACTATGCCGGCATCGCCGCGAGTCTCGCCGCTCTGGGCCGGCGGCTCGACGAACTGTTGCTGATCGGCAATGCGCTCGAGGCGATCGAGGGGCCGGAAAGTGCGGCGGCGACGGCCGAGGGGCAGAAGCTGCTGCGGCGCTGGCGCCATGATCGTGCGAGCTTCCGGATCGACGATGCGAAACTGGCGCTGACCTTCGCAAGGCATGGGGGAGCACTGAGAACGGTCGCAGCAGCCCTGCACCGGATCAACAGGCAACAGAAGCGCTTCGGAGAAACGACGGACCTGGTCGCCCAGGCCGCCAGCGACGAGGCGCGGTTCACCGACGTCTTCTCGCAGCGCTATCAAGGGCGATCGAAACGGCCATGACAGACTTCGCTAACCAGGGTCCGCTCGAAGACGACCTCCGCGCCGGCCGCGCTACGGCCAGGCTGGTTCTGGCGGCGCTTGCGAGCACCGAGCCGGAAGAGGCCGTCGTCGCAAGCATCAGCCGCGCCGATCTTTGGGCGCATGCCCGCCGCGTCCGCGGCGAGCCCGTCAACTTCGCCGCAGAGCGTGCTATCCGCACCGATCCGGAGGCGGCACGGCTCTATCGCCGCTTGCTCTCCTTCCAGGCCGTGGCGCGTAGCGAACTCGCCGCCGCGGCCTATGACAGCAGCGCGACCCACCGCCGCATCGGCTCGTTCGAGCTCGATGTGATCGAGGAGGACGATGCGCCGCCGGCCCTGGTCATCCAGTGCCTGTCGGAGACAGATCCGGCCCCGACCATGATCGAGGTCGTCTCGATCGAGGGCGTGGTCCGCCTGCCGCTGCCGGCGCCGGTCGACAAGCACATCGTCATCGACCTGCCGCGGCAGGACGCCGAGCGTGACCTGCTGCGATTGATGCTCGCCAACCCGCTCGCGGGCGTTTATCTGCTGTAACGCCGGGAGCGCTGCCGAAGGCAGCGCTTTTACCCGGCATGAAGGGACGGCAGGGCCTGCGGGAGAGATGATGGCCGGAGATCAGAACGCCAGGCGCTCCGGCGTCTTCGTCGTCGTGCCGACGACCGACCAGCCGATCATCCTGAAGAAGCTCGCCTGGTCGGCCCGCGTGCCGGTTTCGCGCGTCGTGCTGGCGACCGAGAGCTCCGAGGTCTGCGAGCCCTGGAGCACGCAGTACAGCAACCTGCTGCGCCCCGGCGAACCCTTGCGCCAGATCCTCGGCCTGCCCGATGGCGGCAGCTATCGTCTCGCCGCCTCAGGCTCGATCGACCAGGGCAAGAGCTGGATGGTGCCGACGCTCGCCGCTCATTGCGCGCTCACCCATGGCGAGGCGGTGACGCACAAGGCCTCCGAGGCCAAGCTCGTGATCTGGGGCACTGGCGCGATCGACCTCTCGGTCGCCGATACGGCGAGCGAGGCGCGCGTCACCCAGCAGGAATACCACCTCACCACCAAGATCGACCGCTGCCGCCATCTCTTCGCCGATGCCGAGCATGGCGCCACCCCGGTGCTGGCCTTGGTGCCGCGTGGCGAGGAGGCCGAGCGCGCCGTCGCGATCCTCGGCAAGATTCTCGGTGGCCAGCCGCATCATATCGTGGTGGTCTCGTCTCTCGCGGACATCGCTGCGCCGATCGACCTCTTCCTGCGCAGCGGTGCTTTCGAACCGCAGGCCGTGGCGTCCGCGCCGGATCGGCCGGCAGCACCGGGATCGTCTTCGATGGCCCTGAGACCGTTCGAATCCAGGAGCGCCGAGCAACCCGCTCAGCCGCAGCCTGCGCAAACAGCCGCTGCGCAGCCGCAGCAGACCCTCGTCCAGCCGCGTCCTGCCGGGGATGAACCCTCCATCGCCGACGTGCTGAAGAGCCCCCAGGCCCCGCGCTCACGCCGCCAGGTCCTGGGCGACAAGCCGGCATCGACCGGCTCTTCGTCGCGCCTGCCTCTGATCGCGGCTGCGGGCCTGGTGCTCGTAGCAGGCGCAGCGGGCGCGGGCTGGTACCTGACCCGTGGTGGCTCGGCTGAGGATCCTTATCAGGCTCCGCCGACGCTGACCCAGCCGGGGACCAGTGGAGGGACGCAGCCGACTTCTGGTCAGCAGATCGGCGGGCAGCAAGGCGCGACAGCACCCTCTCTGGGGCAGCAGACAGCGCCTTCGCTGAACCAGCAGAGTGCCAGCGCCCAAAGTGGGCCTGTCGCGATGTCTGGCTCCGCTCTGGCGCGGCTGGTGACCTTGTCCGCACCTGCCGGCAGCACCTGTGAGGCTCAGATCTACGAGATCCGCCCGCGCTATAGCGAGGCGTCGGTCGATATCGGCGAGGTGGCGAGCGTTGCGATCGAAGGCCAGGACATTTGCGGGCTGGCGCTCGATCCGGTCGCGCCGGCCAAGGCGAAGTTCCAGAACGGGACAGGCCCGGCCGTCGTCGCCTCCAAGTCGACGCCTACCCGCGTGGTCTTCAATCCCAATGCGATCCGCGGCGGCATCACCGCTTTCCCGGTGATCCAGGTCGAAGAGCCCAGGGCCCTCGCGATCCAGATCACGCGGCGCTGAGACGGCGGCGCCGTCATGCTCGGGCTTGACCTGCGCCTCTCAGTCCGGATGAGGCTCCCGTCGGCGCTTGCCCGTCACCCGATTCTCGGCTCTGCGGAGTTTATCCTTGGGCCGGCCGAAAGTCGGACCCGAGGGCTTCGCCCGAGAATGACGGCGAGCTGACCCCGCTACAGCCCCGCACGCGTCAGCCCGCGCCACAGGCCCCAGGGCGGCGGATCGCTGGTCGGCGAGAGCTGGCGGATCGCGGCGAGGCGGCCGGCGATCAGCGCGATCGCGATCGAGGGCAGCGCCATCAGCATGTGATGCGAGGTCGCCGCGGCGATGAAGGTCATCGGCTGGCCCATCACCGGCAGGAGGCCGAGCGCGTTGCCCCAGGAAATGCTCCAATGCAGCGAAAAGATCGTGGCGATGCCGACCAGGATGATCGCCATGCCCTTGTTCGCGCCTTCCTGGGCCGAGCCCATGGCGCGCTCGCGCATCAGGCTGACTGCCAGCGCCAGCAGGCCGAAGACGGTGATGACCTGCGCCGCCAATAGCGCCAGCCCTGCCGGCAGGCCGAAGCGCACCATCAGGAAGGTGGCGATGAAATCGTTCTGCACCACCGGCAGGCGGACGAGGTCGCTGACGGTGAAGCGGCTGACGGTTTCGTCCTGCTCCTCGCCCTTGCGCTCGGCGATTGGCGTGACGCGGGCGCCAGGCAGCATGGCGCAGAGCGAGACCGGCGAGGGCGGCAATTCGTCGAGCGCACGGCGCACCTCGACCGGCGTCTTGTCGAGGCCGAGATCGAGCCGGGCCAACGTGCATGGCATCTCGGCGAGCGCGACCTTGGACTGCAGCAGCTGGAAGCCGAGATCGCGATGGATCACGTCCGGGCTGCGATCCTGGGCGGCGGTCTGCGTCCGTTTGGTCGCGTGGTCGAGGTCGTACCAGGTCAGGAGCCGCTCGGCCGGGACGCGGAACAGCCCGCCGCGGGCTTTCTCGAGCGTGTCGATGGCGGCGAGCCGCTCCTTGGGCAGGCTCCACTGGCCCGAGATCGCATAGGTGACGAGCCCCGGGAAGACGTAGATCAGCGCGGCATTGATACCGAGCAGGATCACGAGGACGAGCGCCAATACGCCGCCGCGGGGCCAGCCGAGCCTGCGGACCTTGCGCTGCGGCGCGTCGGCCCGGCGCAGGAAGACACGCATGATCTCGACCAAGCGCTTCAGCGTGCTCGGCAGCAGGAAGGCGAAGGCGAGCACGACGGTGGTAATGATGATGATCAGCGCCGGCGAATAGTCGCTCTTCAGGAACGGCACCGCGGTCAGGAACAGGATGAAGACCAGCACGGTCGCGAGACTGACCGTCAGCCAGGAGATGTAGTGGCGCTGGTTGTAGAAATAGTCGATCCGCGAGAAACCGAGGAAGATGTGCGCCAGCACCAGCACGAGCGCGATCTTGCCGAGCTCGACCGGCTGGAAGCCGGCGACGCCGGTCTCGGTGCCTAGCACGCCCCAGGCGACGAAGGCGGCGAGGATCAGGATGGCGGGCACGGCACGCAGCAGCTGGTCCTTGAAGCCGACGCCCATGAAGAAGGAGCGCGGCAGCGCCGCGATCGAGCGCTGCGGCTGGAAGGCGATCACCACCGCAACGACCGGGATCAGGTCGAAGAACAGGAGCTTGTTCTTCTCGGCATGGATGGTGAAGTCGGTCTTTTCCGCGTCGAGGCCGAGGGCCAGCAGCGTCAGACTGCCGAGGCAGCAGAGCATGACGAGGCCGAGCCAGGTCACGCGCAGCGGCGTGGTGAAGCGTGGCCCGATCATGATCGCGATGCAGGCGATCGCATAGGCGAGGATGGTGGCGTGCACCGCTGCCTCATAGGAGATCGGGGCGCCCCCGAGCCGCGACAGTTCCGGCGCGAGCACCAGCATGGTTGCGGCCCCGATGAAGGCTGTGGAGCCGAGCGCGCCGACCAGCCGGACCAGGATGGCGCTGCGCCGGAACAGGGTGGCGTGGTGCATCGCCGCGAGCACGCCGAACACGGCAATGCCGAGAGTCAGCAGCAGGCGCACGATGCGCTCGACGCCATTGAGCGATGAGAGCGGGTTGCCGAGCTCGGCGGCCGACATCGGCTGGCGCGGCGGCGTCACCACCGGCCTGACGCTGTCGGTCGTCGCGGTCGCGCGCAGGGCTTCGGCGTCGTCTGGGGCGAAGCGGTGGGTCTTGCTCAGCGGTGTCAGGCGCATCGGCAGGCGCCCGTTCGCTTCCTCGCCGATGTCGACGGCATAGCGGGTGCGGCCGATGATCATGTGGCTGAGCCGCGCGGGCCCGTCGGGATCGAGCTCCCAGGCGATGTCGGTGAAGTCGGTGATGCGCTGGTTGCCGCGCGCGAACAGCACCGGCGGGCGCGGCGCGTCGACGGCATCGCCGGGAGCGAGGAAATAGCTGCCGCCGCGCGCGACGATGGTCAGCGCCTTGAAGGGCAGTGCGCTGGCGCCGACATGGGCTTCCTCGCGCACCGAGCAGGTCAGGCGGCCGCCGAGCGAGACGATACGGTCCTCGCCGCGCTCGTCGGTGGCGATGAGGCCGGTGACGATCTCGCGGATGCGGTCGGCGCCGCTGCGCGGCTGGCAGACGGAGAGCGCGTTGCCGTCGAGCCGGAGCGTCGAGAGCGGTCCGGTCGAGTCGATGGTGAGCTTGCGGGCCGGCTTGCCGGCTTCGGTCAGGGTCAGTGCCAGCCGTCCGGGCCGGGCCTCGTCGACCGCGATGGCGAGCGCACCGGCGGCGATGCGGTCGCCCGGCTGGAAACGCCAGCGCGCCGAGAAACTGCCGGCGCCGTTGAGATAGTCGAGCCAGAGCCGGCGCGTATTGGCGACGTTGCGGATGGTGACGCGCCCATCCGGCTGACGGGTGAGGGCGACATGGCGCGCCTCTGCCGCATCGAAGCGCTGCGGCTGCAGCAATTCGCGCCGGCCGATCGTCACGGTCTCGCCGCGGGCGAGGGCGAGATCGAGCCGCTCCAGGCTGACCACGGGGCGGGCGCTCTCGATCAGATGGGTGGTATTGTGCCACCAGAAGCCGAGCACGGCGAGGCAGAGCGCCAGCAGGACGAGGCCGGTCACGGCCCCGCCGGCACCGCCGATGCGGATGCGCGGCAGGCGGAACGGCCGCAAGGTCAGCCAGCGCCCCATCAATTGGCGCAGCGCGGTGGTCTCGCTCACTTCTTGTCTCCGAGCGCGGCGACCTTGCCGAGCAGGCCGGCCATCAGCCGGCCGCAGGCGCGTCCGCCGGTTTCCCGCGTATGCGAGACCAGGCAGGTGAAGGCGACGCGCTTGCGCCCCGCGACATTGTCCATCCAGCCGGCGAACCAGGCCGAGTTCATGCCGTCGGTGGTGTCGGCGGTACCGGTCTTGCCGTAGATGCGCTTGCGGATATCGGGCGGCAGCGAGGCCATCACGCCGGCGGCGGTGCCGCCGGGCGAGTTGACGACGCCATGCAGGCCGCGCTGCGCATCGTCGAGGAAGGGCTCGGCCTGACGCGGGTCCATGCCGGGGATGACCGGCTTGCCCTCGTTCGGCATCGGCGTCTCGGCGACGTCGGAGACCGGCTTCAGCACGCGCGGCAGGATGACCTTGCGGGCGCCGACCGAACCGTAGATCGAGGCCATGGCGATCGGCGTCGCGCGCACGCCCTGGCCGTAGGAGTTGGTGGCGAGGTCGATGCGCCTTGCATTGCGCTTGTCCTCGACCGCGAGGTCGAGCGCCTCGCCGGTCAGCCGCTGCGCGCCCGGGACGATGCCGCGGGTCAGGTCGACGCCGGGCTGGGCCAGCGTGCCCGGCTGGGTGATCGGGTAGAGATGCTCGGTCATCTGCGCCAGGATCGTGCCGGTACGCCCTGGCACGGTCGTCGGCCGGCCGCCGACCTTGCGCCCGTCCATGGTCAGCGCCATGCCGGCGAACCACAGGTTCGACGACTTGATCAGCGCCTCGCAGAAACCGATCTGCGCCCCGCGGCCGGCATCCGGGCAGCCGCTCTGCGCCGGTGAGAGGATGCCGACATTGAAGCCGGCGCCGCCATAATTGGCGATCGCGACGCCGTCGACATTGAGGATGCCGCCGCCCGGGATGCCGAAGACCTGCGCCTGCTGCCCCGGCGGCATCCGGCCCATGATCATGTCTGCGAAACGGGGCTGCTCGCGGATGCCGAGGATGCTGGCGAGGCCGGTGACCAGCTTGAAGGTCGAGCCCGGCATGGTGTGGACATCGCCGGCGCGCCAGCCATGTCCGGCGAGCGGCGAGTCGCTGTCGCGGCCGGTCGAGAGCGCCTGGATGTCCCAGCTATGCATGCCGGGCACGAAATCGGGCCAGCTCGCCAGGCCGAGCAGCGCGCCCGGCTCGTCGCCCGCATCCATCAGCAGCACGACCGCGCGGCCGTCGCCCTGATCCGGCGGCTCCTGCTCGGGGGCGAGATTGACCGGCAGCGGGCCGGGCTTGCGCGGACGCTTCCCACGGCCGAGGCGCTCGCCCATGTGCTCGTAGACGGCGTCCTGCACCAGCTTCTGCAGGCGCGGCTCGATGGTGAGCGTCAGGTTCTCGCGGGTGCGGGCCCGGCCGAGCGCGGCCGAGAGCGAGCCGACATCGCCAGCACCATAGCCGATCAGCGCGGTCAGGCCGAGCTCGTCGACGATCGGCAGCGGCACGCCGTTATTGTCGAGCGCCGGCGTGCCGTCGGCGAAGTAGAGCGCCCGGGCCGCGCCGCTGCGGCGCTGCGTGACTGCGCCGCGCCAGCCGAGTTCGCAGACCAGCTTGGTCTTGGCCCGCTCGCAATCGGCCTCGATATGCGAGGAGCGCCAGAGCTTGACCTTGCCGTCCTCGCTCTGGACGCCCGGCCCGCCGAGGATCTCGCGGGCGCGCGGCGGCACCGCCCGGACCGGCTGCCCCTCGAAGCCGATCTCGACGTCGCGGCGGCGGGCGCCGGTGATGGTGAAGCGCCAGCCATGCGGCAGGCCCTGCTGGGCCTCCTCGGCGCAGGTCGCGAATTCGTCGCTGTCGGAGCAGACGCGCTCGGCTGCGATCGCGAGGCCGGCGAGGCGCACGGTCTGCTCGTCGCGCTTCGGGTCGAGATTGACGCGCTCATTGCCGACGACGATGCGCGCCGGCTCCAAGATCATGTCGACGGTGATACGGCGATTGCCGGCCGGCAGTCGCGTCGAGAGAACGAGCCTGTCCTCGGGCGCGCGCAAGGGGCCGAACAGGGCCCAGTCGGAGAGCTGGTTGCCCCGGCGCTTGGCGAAATCGGCGAAGTCGCGCGGCGGCGGCACCGCATTGGGCATCACATTGAGCGGCGCGGCGAGATCGGTGGTCTGGGCGACGCGCGCGGTCCAGCTCGACGGGCGGCAGCCGGCCGGCACCACCGGCAGCGTCAGCGCCGTGCCGTCGGCGCAGCGCCGATCCGGGGCGCGGTCGTCACGCGCGCCGGCGATCAGGAAGGAGTTGTTCCAGGCCAGCATTTCCGAGCGGATCTGCGCGCCGGCCGGCAGGTTGCAGAGCCGGTCGAGCAAGGTCCGCGAGAACTCCTTGGTGCCTTGCGGCGTCGGCACGGTCAGCGAGGCGTCGTAGAGCGCTTCGCAAGGCTGCGAACGGATGACCGGGCCGGCGGCATCGAGCCAGATCAGCCCGGTCGCGACGCCCTGCTGGAACAGGTCCTCGTTCGAGCGGCTGGTCTCGGTGAAATCCGGCTGCTTGATCCAGGCACGGCTGGCGGCGAGCTCGCCGATCAGCCCGCCCGACAGCCAAAGGAAACCGGCGATGGTGACGGCGCCGACCGCGACGGCGGTGAGGCTGCGCTTCAGGCTGCGGAGGAGCGGATGGCTCATGGCGTCGCCTCCCGGAGCTCGACCACCAGCGGCCCGAGCACGAAGGGGCCGTTCGGCGGGATGATGCAGGTCCCGGCCGCCTGCGGCTTGCGCCCGCCGAGGAGCCAGATGTCGCCGGCCGATTGCACGGCGACGCCATCGGGCGCAGCCGCGATGAAGCCGACCGGGTTGTGATCATAGAGATCGTCGAGCCGCTCGACCACGCCCGAGCCGAACTGGACGCGCACGGCTTCGCCGAGCCAGTCGAAGGTGCCGTAGCCACGCGAGGACTGGTCCGGGCCGAAGGCGATCGGCGTCTGCTCGCGCGGCAGGCCGATATAGCCGAACTCGCCGTCCTCCAGCCTCAGCAGCGAGCGGCGGCGACCGTCGAAGTTCATGCTCTCGGCGCGGAACTCGCCGCCGACGCGGCTGTAGCGCAGCTCGCGCCGGTCGTAGCGGCGGGCGTCGCGGCCCTGCACGACGATGCTGTCGCGCTGGGCCAGCATGGCCGAGGACAACAATCGCCCGCCATGGCTGCGCTCGACCCAGTAGCGCGCCATGCGCCTCCCGCCGAAATTCTCGGGGATGGCGAGGCCGGTGACGGCGAGATGCGGGCCCTTGGGCGGCTGCGCCTGCAGCCGGCTCGGCCTGCGGTCGAGCGTGACGTCGACAAGCCCCAGCGAGACGCGGCCGACCTGCGGGCGCACGCCCAAAATCTCGAAGCGGGCATCGACATTGCCGCCGGGCAAAGCCAGCGTCTCGACTTGGATCGCCTGGGCGCGCGCCTCGGGCGTCTGCGGCAAAGCGGTGAGCAGCGGCAGGCCGCCGGCATCGCGGGCGGAGGCATCGACGGGGTAGCGGCCGAGAAAGAAGATCGTGCCGCCCGGCAGATCGGGATGCACCGCCGGCGTCAGCATCTCGCTGCGCGAGAAGGCGAAGCGCGCCTGGCCGGAATAGAGCCCGCCCGGCGTGTTGACGCCGATGATCGGCTGGCCGATCGCGGTCTGCGCATCCTGCCGGATCACCACCTCGCCATGCGGCAATCGGCTGTCGGCCGGTGGGGCATGGACGCCATGGCCGAGATAGACCGCGACCGGTGCGGTTGCGTGCAGGCTCTGCTCGACATGGACGGTGACGCCGATATCGGGATCGATCACGTCGCGGAAGCGCTGCTCGATCCGGTCGGCGAGGAAGCGCCCGAGCTCCTGCGCGCCCGGCAGCGCCTCGGCGGTCAGCACCACCAGCGAGGTGAAGGGGACGTCGATCGGCTGCGGGCCGCTGCCGCCATCGGTCAGCGCGATGCTGCGATAGCGGTCGATCAGGTCCTCCAGCGAGGCCTTGCCGTCCTTGGTCGGCTGGCCGCCGGCGGTCAGGCTGAAGACCGGCTTGCGCCAAAGGTTCTCGATGCCGGGCATGGCCTCGCCCGGCTCGCCGGCGACTGCGCGCAACGACGTCAGCCGCCGCGGGTCGTGCATCACCAGGTCCATGAGATCGGGCAGGGCCATGGCGTCAGCTCACTCGGGCGGGGAGAAGGGTTTGCAGGGCGCAATCGCTCTTGTGCGCTCCGGGGCAATTTTCGGAACCGGACGTCATCAAATACGCGAGTCGTCCCGGGCGACCGGAGGGAGACCCGGGACGCATCCCGGAACCTTTATCTGATTGGCTCCGGAATGGATTCCGGATCGGCGCCGCTTCGCGGCTTGTCCGGAATGACCTCGAATGGCGAGCGGGGCACATCTCGATTCTCAATAGATCCGCGAGACGCGGTCGTGCTCGATCCGCCAGCAGGCTTCCCAGCCTTCGTTGGCGGCGACCACCGTGACCTTGCGGCTCACCGGCGACAGCACCTCGCTGATGATCTCACAGACGCCGAAGCCGTCGAGCCCTTCGCGATGGGCCTCCACGATCGAATCGCCTTCGAGCAGCACCATCGGGTCCTGGCCATCCAGCAGCGGACGCAGGCGCGCCAGCGCCTTGCCCTGCGGGTCTAGGCCCGGAATCGTACGCACGAACTGGAAGCGGCGGCCGAGATTGGCACGCCCGCCCAGGCTCGGCGCCGCCTCGTCATGCTCGGCATGGACGCGTGCGCCCGAGCCGATGTCGTAGCCGAGATAATGGATGCGCTCGGCCGCGAATTCGGTGCGCAGGCCGGTGGCGCCGAGATCGCGCATCTGCACCGCCATGGCGGCGATGCCGAGCGGGTTCTTGTACTGTACGGCGCTGCCGGCCATGTCGCCCTCGATGCCGAGGATAGCGGCGCCCGCGATCACCGCCTTCTTCATCGCAGCTGGCGAGAATGGCCGCTCGAATGGGAACGCGGCGCGGCTGGCGTCGGCTTCCATGGCGATCGCCTCGAAGATCGGCGGCCAGAGCGCGGCGCGCCCGGTCGGCACCATGATCACGGTCGGCCGGCGCGCTGGGTTCGGGCCGGCGGCGCGGGCGAGGCGCGGCAGCAGGCCGCCGAGCACGGCGCCGATCTCGGCAAGGCGTTGCGAGGCCTCGCCCGCGCCCTTCTCCAGGGCGCTGCGCGAGAGCTTCAGCACCAGCCGGCGCGTCCCGGCCCTGTCGGGCCCGTCGATTGCGAGTTGCAGGCCCGGCCGCTGCGTGACATCAGCCAGTGCCGGTTCGTTCTGGGCGACATAGAGGCCCGCTGGATCGCCGTCCGGCTTCAGCTCGGCAAGGACGATGTCGAAGGTCTCGTCGGCCGCTTCGACATCCCAGCGGTAACGCGTGCCGGCACCTTGCGCCTTCTCGCTCAGGCGGGTGGCGAGGCCTGTCTTGGCCCGCTTCACCGCATTGCGGAGCCAGCTGCGCGCCGCCAGCGCGCCAGCGTCCTCGCGCTGGATGGCGCGGGCGAGAGACGCTTCGGCGAAGGCCGGCTGCCAATGAGCGTCCTGCCCGTCCATCGCGCGGTCGATCAGGGTGGCAGCGATACCGGTCAACTCCTCGTCGATCAGATCGCCGCCGACGGGCAGGCCGAAGGTCACGAGCGTCTGATGGCTCAGCCGGTCGCCGTCTCGGCGCAAAGTGGCGAGGGCGACGTCGCTGGTGCCGCCGCCGATGTCGAGCGTGACCAGCAGCGCCTCGCTTTGATCCGGGACAGCGGCGCGCACCTCCGGCAGGCTGGAGACATAGCGCGCCGCGGCGACCGCCTCGGGCACGGTGACCGCGGCATCCGGGAAGCTGGTCGCGCCCGGAAAGAGCCGCTCGAGGCGCTGGGCGAAGAGTTCGAGCGCGGCACGGTAGCGCGAGGCGATCTCGTCGCCGATGCCGCTCGGGCAGGAGACCAGGATGCGCGGCACCACCGGCGGCGGCGCATGGTCCTCGACGCGCAGGCGGTCTTCGCCAAGGCGCAGCACGTAGAGATCGACCAGCTCGTCGAGCACATCGGCGACCAGAGGCGCGATCTCGACCGTGTTGGTGGCGACGACGCGGTCGGTGGCGGCGTCGTAGCGATGGACCTGCTCGTTGAGCGTCAGCGAGACCGCGCCGGAGGTCAGCGCGTGCTTGAGCGAGTCGATCCGCTTGCCGCTTTCGGGCAGGCCGGATTGCGGCGGCGGGGCCGGTGCCGAGACGTCATAGCGCCGCGCGAACGCCTTGAGACGGCGCGCCACGCTGGCGCGGTCGGAGCCGATCAAGGCGAGGTCGGGCAGGCTGTGCGGTGCATGGTCGGCGCGCAGATTATTGCTGGAATCGAGCCCGACATGGCTCGGGATCAGCGGCGCGGCGCCGGCATCCTGCAGGGCTGCCTCGCCATGGCGCGGGTCGACATGGGCGGAAAGCCAGGTGCCCAGCGCCAGCGGCTTGATCTCGGTCGCCCGGCCGGCAGCACGCGGTGCGCCCGACCATATCGAGGTCGCGGACGCGCCAAGATCGATGCAGATCGGCAGGCGGTGGACGCGGCGGCTATAGCGCAGCGGCAGGCTCGCCTGCGCGAAGGCACGGCCGCCCTCGTCGGCGGCCTTGATCGCCAGCGAGACGGTGATCTCGCCGCGCAGCACATTGGCACCGCTGGTGCGCACGGCGCGCGACAAGGTCGTCGTCAGGTTCTGCATCGGCACGACGGCGCGGCCGCGCCGGCCGAAATCACCCTCGCGCACGATCTCGAGCGGGAAGGGCGTCGGCGGCTCGGCGATCTCGCTCTCGCCCATCTTGCTGGTGACCTCGACCGTCAATGGCGCGGTCCGGGTCAGCGGCCAGCGGCGCAGGTCGATCACCAGCCCGTCGCAGCGCACGATCGAGGTCTCGTCGTCCGGATCGACCTCGGCGTTGAGTCCGCCTGTGATCTCGAACTGCGCGCTGCCGCCCAGCGGGCAGGCGAAGTGCTGTCCGGCGATGGTGAGCGCCACCTCGCCGCGGTTCTGGCTGAGGATCGGCACCGAGCGGGATTCGAGCGCGCTCGACCAGGGCTTGGCCGGGCCGTCGGGATCATGGCCGGCGCCGTCCTGGCCGACCCAGCCGCCGAGCTTGGCGGTGAGCCTGACCTGCAGCGGCGCCTTCGGATTGGCCTGGATCGTCTCGTCGACGAAGTCGAGCACGGCGTCGCGCGTCAGCGTCACGTCGAGGCGTACCTCCTGGCCGGCGAGCGCCGGCGCGTCGGCGAGCCAGATCAGGTGCCGGCTGGTCGCGGTGCCGGCATCCGGAAAGCGCCTGAGCGAGACCGAATGGTCCATGGGAGCCGCGACGCCGAGCGAAAGATGCTGGGCCTTGATGCCGAAGCAACTGGCCTCGATGGTCAACCCACGCCGGCCTTCGAGCACGATGTCCCTGGGAATGCCGACCGCGATCTGGCCGATCGCGATCTGCTTGCCGGCCTGCAGCGAGTCGAGGTCGATCTCGACCGGCTCGATCCGCCATTCCGGCTGCGAGGCGCCGGCGAGCGCGGCGATCTTGAGGAGGCGCCGCGGCGAGGCGCGGGTGCCAGCCGCGGTCTCGACGATGGTGGAGAAGGCGATCTCGAGGCTGGCGTCACTGTCGATGTCGGCCTGCGCGCGGTGGTTCGCCACGGCGCGCATCACGGCGTCGCGCTTCAACCCCAGCACCAGCCGCTCGCCCGCCCTGACTGCGGCCTTGTCGAGGAGGGTATTGCCTTGCAGCCAGCCGATGTCGATGCCGCTGGCGAGGCTCGGCGCATGCGAGACCAGCGAGACCGTCACGGCCTTGACCATGTCCTCGGGCGCCTCGAAGGCGATGAGGTCGATCAGCTCGCCGCTGCGGTCGAGCGCGATGGTCGCGGAAAAGCTCCCGAGGCGGGTCTCGAGATTGTAGCAGGGCAGGGTTGTCATGCGTCCTGCCTCGAAGCGGCGGACCCGGATTTGCCGCCGAGCGTGCTGCCCCAGTGGTGATCCAGCCCGGTCAGCGCGGCGGCGGCGGCGAGATAGCGCGGCAGCATGTCGCCGGAGCCGGCCCTGAGCCGGCGATAAGCCGCGCCGAAGCCGGTATCCTGCGGATCGGCCAGCGCCTTCCCGGCGAAGGGCACGCTGGCGAAGGCGCCGTCGGCCTCGTGCCGGACCAGCTGCGCGAGAAGCAGGCGGCCATAGCCGTCGAGCGTCTCGTGCAGGGCCCGGTTGCGCGCCGTGCCTTCGCCGGCCGGGCCGAGCAGCCCGTCGATCGCGCTCCCGAGCTCGGTCAGCGCCGGGGTCAGGCTTTCGATCTGCGAGA
Organism: Allobosea sp. CCNWLY174; assembly: GCF_037120455.1. Taxonomy (NCBI): domain Bacteria; kingdom Pseudomonadati; phylum Pseudomonadota; class Alphaproteobacteria; order Hyphomicrobiales; family Alloboseaceae; genus Allobosea; species Allobosea sp. CCNWLY174. The sequence goes on from NZ_JBBBBQ010000006.1 coordinate 274,403, forward strand.
GAGAGCCTGCGAAATTGCGGCTGGCCGCCGCGAGCCGCTGCGCGCCACGCACGGGATCGCCGGACCGATGCGCGCGAGCCGCGAGGCCGGGACACCCGGCCGCGTCTTCCCACTCGCGGATGAGCTCGGCTGCGGCCGCAGCCTGCTCGACCTCGCGTTTCAGGGACGCGAAATGGCCGTGCAGCAGGACGATCTCGCCCGGGGTCAGCTCGCCGAGCCGCCGCCCAAGCTCGTCGGTGATCGCGGCGGGCTGATTCGCCTGCCGTGCGGCATCGCCGAGCTCGCTGCGCATGCGAGCGATCGCCTCGAGGCCCGGTGTCGGCTGCCGCAGCGGCTGCCGGCGCAACTCCAGAAGCAAGGCATCGAGCGGCGAGAGCCGGCGCTGTCCGCGTTGCGTCGCGGCCGCCGCCATCGCCTGCTCGACTTCGGCGGCAAGCCCGGTGTCGATCCAGCTTTGATGGACGCTGGCGGCGACGTCGTGGAGCAGCCGCATCGCGCGCCGGTCGTGTCCCGCCAGCGCCATGGCCTCGCGGGCGAGCGCCTGCGGGAGATTGGGGTCTTCGTACCAGGCGAGCAGCCGTTCCAGCCCGGCCTCGTCCTGTGCCGATCCGGGCAAGGGCAGGACGAGGCGCGCGGCGCAGGCCCGCGCCGCGAATTGCGGCTGAGCCAGGGCGCGCAGGAGCATGGCGAGCTGTTCGGTGAGCGTGCGCTCGCCGAGCTCGTCAATCCGGTCCGGGTCGATTCCGGTCGTCGTCGCCAGCGCTTCCAGCAGGCTTTCAGGTGCCTCGGGGGCCTTGCTGCGCGCGTCGAGACCGGCAAGAGCGCCGGTCGGCGTCTGGGCCATGCGCAGGCCGATTTCGCCGAGGATGGCGCCGAGTCGTGGCGGCCTGGCCGCGCTCGTCGCTCGCCAGAGTCCCTCGGCCAGCCGCCTTGCCGCGAGGGCGAGGTCGTCATGGAAGGGCGCGGTGCTCCCGGCGGTCGCGACAACCAGCGCGTTGCCGCCGCTTTGGCCGAGCGTCAGTCCGGTTGCGGCCGAGGCCGCGTAGCGCGCGCCATGCGAGAGCGCCGCGAAGGCGCCCTCCTGCCACAGCAGCGTCAACGGGCTGCCGCCAACGGCTTCGCCATCACCCGCCCAGACGAGCTGGCGCCGCGGTTCGGCGAAGACGATGATCTCGTCCGCCTCGACCCAGTCGGGGAGCGTGAGCACGCCACCTCCGGCCTCGACGCGGGGCCGGAGCAGGCGAAAGCCGCGGCGCAGCGCAGCGACGCGGCCAAGCCCGGTCGCATCGACGTCGCGCTGGTCTGCCGGAGAGGCTGCCAGCGTGTCGAGCTCAGCCTCGATGGCGTGCCGCATGTCCTGGTCGATCTGCGCCAGGCTCTGCCGTGCCTCGCGCATCGCTGCCGGCAGATGAGCCACCAGCAATCCTTCTGCCGCGGTTTCGGCCTCGTCGGCGGCGAAGACGAGCGTCACACCGCCGGCCTCACCGCGGCGCACCGTCAGCATGGTCGTCGCGGCCCGTTCGTCGTCCGGATGCAGGAAGGGGCCAGCCAAGAGCCGCCAGCCTTCGGCGTCCGAGCCGCTGGCCCGGTTGAGCCCGGCGGCCAGCATTGCCGCCGGCGCCGATGGGAGCGAGCCGGCGGGGCCGGTCTGCTGGGCCAGCCGGCCTTGATCGTCGAGATAGGTCTGCACCACTGTCAGGCCGGCGGCGTTGCGATCGGCCTCGGCCAACGTCAGCTTGTCGTCGAGCTGAACCGGAATCGTGGTCAGTCCGCCATCGGGCTCGACCGTCACGGCATGGAGCGCATGGCTGCCGGGGGGCAGGGTCGCGAACAGCGGCGCCGTCCCGGCGTCGGCGGCGGCGATCAGGCTGATGCGGCCGCTTGTCTCTTCGGCTGCCAGGAAACGGGCCGGTGCGCTGTCCCGCCAGATCGCGGCGACATGACGCGAGCCGTCCCAGATGATGGCGACCGGCGCCACGGAAAGAGTCACGGAAACAGGCTCCGGGGAAGACGAATTGGGCGGGGCAACGTGAGCGGACCTTGCGCGATGGCCCGCCGTCTTGCAAGACATGCGCTCGGTTCGACCTTGTCGGTGCGGGCCTGATCTTGCGGCCAGCTGGCTGCACTTGCGGAAACCTGCCGCCTCGAGCTGTCGGGGAAGGTCGGTCGCAGGCCGAGACGGAGCGGGATGTGATGACGGCAGAATCGGTTTGCTTCGCCGCCTTGCCGGCCGCGCTGCCGGCCGCGCTCGCTCAATCGAGTGCCGGCGAGGACGTCACGCAGCGTCGCCTGGCGCTCTCCGAAGCGTCTGGCTTGGACGCGCGCGAGGTCGATGCGAGCTTCCTGGCGCCGCGTCTGCTGCCGCGCCTGTTCCGCGATCCCGGCCAGGTGGCTTCGCAGGCTCAGGCCGCCTTGCTGGATGCCGCGCGGCTGGTCGTCCTCCTGCCGGTGGGGCGTTATGACGACGGCGTTTGGGCCCCGATCATCGAGCGCATTCTGTCGGGGCTGGAGGCCGCGGCAGTGCGTCCGCGCGAGATTATTCTGGCCTGGAGCGGGGTCGAGCCTTTCCTGGCGCCATTCGGTCGCCGGGCGCAGGAGGTCTGGAACGATCCCCGGCTCGTGCCGGCCATGCTCGGCGTGCTCGAGCGGTCCGCGCGCTCGCTTCCCGCGGTGCTCGACGCGGCCGCCAATGTCCGTCGTGGCTTGATCCGGTTCGAGCCGGCGCAAGATACGGGACCGGCGCGGGCCGCGCTGGCGCTGGCCTGAATCCATAGGCTGGCGACTACTTCCAGACGAGCGCGTTGGCGAGGTCGCGGCGGCCGCATTCCAGCGACATGGCGTTGACGGCGGCGCGGTAGCCCTGCAGCGAGTAGATCACATGCGCCGGCCGGCCATCGGTCGCCGTACCCTGGATCTCGAGCGTGGTGCCCCTGTTGTAGCCGGCGACGGCATCCATATCGAGGATAGGCTGGCCGTTCGAGCCCTGCTTCGTCGGGCGGATGAAGTTGCCCGCGGCAGTCGGGACAGCGTTGAGCCGGCGCACCATGCCGCCACCTTCCCGGATGACCGCCTCGAACGGTGTGTTGGGCTTGTAATAGCGCTTGTCCTCGATCAGGTGCTGGAGATCGCCGTTGCCGACTCCGGCGCTGCTCGCCTGCAGCAGGATGAACGGGGCCTGCTCGCGCCAGTAGCGCGGCCCCGCTTCCTGCGCTGCCGTATAGGCATAGCAGGTGCGCTGGCCGGTGCGCGGGTCCTCGGAGACGCTGGCATACCAGTCCTGGAACCGCCGCAGCAGCCGGCCAGGCGCCTCCGGCATCAGCATGTCCCTGGTGTCGATGGCGCGCGCGCGCAGCTGGAAGTCCTGCGCGACGGGACCGGCGCTGGCGACCCGGATCGTGTATTCGCCAGGGCCTAGCTTGTAGCGCCGCAGATTCGGCCGGCTCGGATTGACGATGTGGATGGTCTTCAACACGGCGTTGTTGCGGCCGAGCACGTCGACGGGCACGGCGGGGTGCGGTCCGCGGACGCTGGCGGTCGGGATGTCGACCTCGACATAGGATTCCTGCGCGACCAGGAACGGATACTGCTGCAGGGCGCGGCCGCCCTCGATCCGGGCATTGACCCGCATCGGCGTCTGGTCGAGCCGGGGCGTCTGGGTCTCCGGACCGAGCGCTGCCCATTGCTGCATCGTCGGCAATTCGTCGAGCGCGACCAGCCCATCCTCCGAGACCGGCGTCGTGTTCCGGCGATTGACGCTGACCGAGATGCGGTAGCCGAGCGGGCGCGGATCGACCGTGACCATGCCCTCCCAGCGCTTGTCCTCGGCGCTTGCCGGGTCGTGTGCGATGACCAGGGAAACGTGGCGCTCGGCCCGGATCTTGGTTTCCTTCTCCTCGGCGTTCTGCTTGCTCAGCGCACGCCGCAGCTTGTCGGAGAAGAACTCCTGCCAGCCGGGGCTGACCGGCAGCCCGCTCAGCATCCTGACCGACAAGGTCATCGGATTGCCGGTGTCGACCGAAGCCGCCCAGACCCCGGCGGCGACCTTGTTGAAGAGCTCGTCGGTCGAGCTGTATTCCTCGCCGATGAAGTCCTGGGAGACAGGGAACGGGTCGAGGCTCGGCGAGCAGCTCTCATAGCCGTTCCAGCCATGCGCCGACAGGTTGAAGCGCGTCGCCGCGCCGGCCTTGTAGCCGGAAGCCCGGACCTCGAGCTGGATCTTGCTGAGCTGTTCCTTGTTGTCGCCGGCCAGCGGATTGTCGAGGACGCCAGTGTCGACGATGCCCTTGATCGGGTCGATGTCGAGCCAGGGCGCCATCGTGATGCCCGGGATGTTCGAGAATGCAGCCCGGATCTGCTGCATGATGTTGTTGCCCTGGTCGGTCGTGAAGGCGTCGCGTGTCGCGGGCCGCGAGGCGATGCCGATGGTGACCGGCAGCTTGAGCTGCGGGCATTGCTGCTGGATGCGCTGCCAGAGGATCTGGGCGGCCGAGCCGAACGGGTTGTACGGATCGAAGCCCGCCATCATCTGAGTCTGCGCCGTAGCCCCCATCGGCGCCGCCGCCACGAGGCAGGCAACCGTCAGGCAAAGGGCTCGTTTTCTCAGCGCTCGCGCAGTCATCTCGGTTCGATACTCATGGGGTCCTCCCTCGCAGGCGAGGGAGGACCGGTTCTCGTTTCGCCGCGGCTCAGATGCCGGACGCTTCGTTCGTCGCCAAGTTGACCTCGACCGTGTCGGTACCGGCGGCCTTGCCCTCGCGCGTCACGCTGCGCTCGACGACGCGGATGCGCTGGCCCTGGCTGTTGTTGTAAGTGCGCACTGTGCGGGCGCGGACCGTCACGGCCTGGCCGCTCGAGTTGCGGAAGCTCTGGACGTTCGAGCCGCCCGAGCGCGCAGCGATGTAGGCGGCCTCGCGGGCGCGCTCCTTCTCGATCGCGTCGGCGATGACGAGACCGGCGACACCGCCGATCAGGGCGCCGATCGCCGCGCCGCGCCAGCCACCGGCCGCGCCGCCGATCAGGGCGCCAGCGCCGGCGCCGAGCGCGCCACCGGCCGCGACGCGTTCCTGGGATCCCGTGCAGCCGCCGAGCGCGAGCGCGCCCGCGACGAGGATGGTTCCGGCCTTCAAGGTCTTGGCATGCATTACGTCACCCCAGTAAAAAGTTGCGTCCAAAATTGATGGTGCCAGCAATCTGGTAGCCCTTGCCCCCGGCAGAGCCGGTTTCGCAGAACCGGACAGGACCACGCGGCACCACACCTGGCATCTCTTCCATATTGGCCTTTTCTGGGCAAGAGCCGCCGCACTTTGTCACGATTCTGCCAAGTTTTAAATTGTTCGCGGTCCAGTCATGGGTCGAAGAGCCAAGAATGACAGGGCTCCGCGGTGCTTCGCATTGCGGCTGTTGCGCCGCACCCAACGCCATCGGCGCGACATCTTTAAAAACATTGGGTTCATCTTTAACGCTTTTCCGGCTCCTGTGGTTAATTCGCCGCGGTCGGCTGCAGCCGTTGTTATCCCCGCCGCGCGGTGATGCGCATCGGCATGCCTTGCGCCGGACGCAGCGTGATACGCTGGACCGGCATCGGTGCCTCCGCTCCTGCATACACGAAGCGCAGCCGCCGCAGCAGCGTGGCCAGGACGATCACCGCCTCGATCATGGCGAATTGCTGGCCGATGCACACCCGCGGGCCGGCGCCGAAGGGCAGATAGGCATAGCGCGGGATGCCTTCGCGGGCGCCGGGCAGGAAGCGCTCGGGTCGGAACTGCTCCGGAGCGTGCCAGAGCGTCTCGTGCCGGTGCAGCAGATAGGGCGAGATCACCACCAGCGCACCTTTCGGGATGACGCACGCGCCGGCCATGTCGTCGGCCAGCGCCGTGCGCGACAGCGACGGCACCGGCGGGTAGAGCCGCATCGCCTCCTCGATCACGGCGCGGGTGAGCGCCAGCCGCTCCCCCGTCAGGGCGGCAGCGGCGAGATCCTCGCCGGCGGCGTCGATCTCTGCCTCCAGTGCGTCGCGCACATCCGGTGCGAGCGATGTGAGATAGAGCGACCAGGTCAGGGCGTTGGCGGTCGTCTCATGGCCGGCGCCGATGAAGGTGACGATGTTGGCGCCGACCTCTGCGTCGCTGAGGCCCGTCCCGGTCTCGGGATCGCGGGCGGCGAGGAGGGCGTCGAGCAGGTCCGGCTTCTCCGGATGCCAGCTCCCACCGGCATGCAGCGCCTGCCGCTCGGCGATGATCGCCTTGACCTGCGCCTCGAAGAACGAGATCGCCGGGCGCGCCATCCAGCGGCCGATCCGCGGCAGCCAGGAGGGTGCGCCGAGCACGTCGAGCGGGTCGATCCGCCCCTGCGTCTCGAAATAACGGGTCAGGGCCTTGCCGAAGGCATCGGCGCCGCCGGCGATCGCGTTCGAGAACATCGTCTCGGCGAGGATGTCGTAGGTGACGCGGGTCATGTCGGCCGATATGTCGACGATGCGGCCGCTGCGCCGGCGCGCCATGCGCATGACGGTCCGCTCGGTCGGCGCCGTCATGCGTTCGGCCAGCGCCGCGACCCTGCGCGGCGTGAACAGCGGCGCCAGCGTCCGCCGCGCCCGCTTCCAGGCCTCGCCCTCCGCTGTCAGCAATCCTTCGCCGAGACCAGGGGCGAGGACGGCGCGCTGCAGGTCGTCCTTGCGGTAGTTCGCTGCGTTCTCGACCAGGACATGCCGGACGGCGTCCGGATCGGAGATGACGACGCCGTAGCCGAAGAGGCCTTCGCCGGCGACGATCGGCTCGCGAAAATGGCGCGTGCGCCAGATCGTCAGCGGGTTGCGGCGTAGGCGCAGCAGCAATTCGAGCCGGCCGAACTCGCGCTCTTCCGGCACGGGGGCGGGCGGCCGGCGTCGACGGGTCTGCGCGGCCGGCATGGCCGCATCGGCTGCGCTCATGAGATCTCTCCTTATGCAGACGAGTCGAACTGGCCGATCGGAACCGGCTCTGGGGCGGACAATCTCCTGCCGGTTTCAGGCATTCCGAAGGCGCAAGCCCCGTGCCAGTCCGATCTGCGATTGTTGCAATGCAGAGAATAATCCAGGTAATCTTGTGCAGTGCACAATAAGTGCTATTTTAGGCATCCAAGGAGCCATCGAGATGCCCGAATACAAGAATCCCCCGCCGCGCATCCTGCGCCCGCGCAAAGAGCTGCCGACCCTCGAAGAGGCGGTGACGGCGGCCCAGTGCATGAGCGATTCGCCGGAGCAGCAGGCCGAGCTCGCCGCTCAGCTGATGGGCGTTACCGTCGCCGAGGTCGTGCCGCTGATCCGCAAGGCCGCGCACCGCACCACGGTGATGACGCCGAACCGGTCCGTCGTGGTCGTCCGCCGGCCGACCCGCACCTTCTCGCCGCGCCTCGCCGAGGCGATGCGGCGCTGAACGACGCTGTCGACGACACGTTCTTCCCGTATCGGCGAATGCCGGGGGCCCGGAAAGGCTTCCGGCATTTTGCTTTGCGGCGTCTCAGTTCGGCGAGCCGATGGTGTCGAGGATCGGGCAGTCCGGCCGCTTGTCGCCATGGCAATGGCTGGCGAGATGGCGCAGCGTCGCCGCCATCGCCTGCAGGGCGGCTGCCTTCTCCTCGAGCTCGGCGACATGCTTCAGCGCCAGCGTCTTGACGTCGGCGCTCGCCCGCGAGCGGTCGCGCCAGAGCGCCAGCAGCGCCGCGGTCTCCTCGACCGAGAAGCCGAGGCTGCGGGCACGGCGCACGAAGCGCAGCGTATGGACGTTCGGCTCGGCATAGACGCGGTAGCCAGATTGCGAGCGCGCCGGCGGCTCGATCAGTCCGATCTGCTCGTAATAGCGGATCATCTTGGCGCTGACGCCGGAGGCTTCGGCTGCTTGTCCGATGTTCATCCCATCCTCCCGTAAGCCGAAGCCGGGGCCGGGGTCGGCGCTGCGGCGATGTCCTGCCGCGCCGAAAAGCGGCGCAGCCTCAGTGCGTTGGCCAGCACGCTGACGCTGGAGAAGGCCATGGCGAAGCTGGCGAAGACCGGAGACATCAGCACGCCCCAGAGCGGGTAGAGAGCGCCGGCCGCGACCGGGATCAGCAGCAAGTTGTAGCCGAAGGCCCAACCGAGGTTCTGGCGGATATTGGTCATCGTCGCCTTGGACAGGCCGATCGCTTCCGGCACGTGACGCAGGTCGCCGGAGATCAGCACGATATCGGCGCTCTCGATGGCGATGTCGGTGCCGGCGCCCATGGCGATGCCGATATCGGCCTGCGCCAGCGCCGGCGCGTCGTTGATGCCGTCGCCGACGAAGGCGACCTTGCCGCCCTCTGCCTGCAGGCGCTTGACGATCGCCGCCTTGTCGGTCGGCAGCACCTCGGCCTCGACCGCGTCGATGCCGAGCCGGGTTGCGATCGCCTCGGCGGTGGCGCGGTTGTCTCCGGTCACCATGACGATGCGCAGGCCGAGCGCCCTGAGTGCCTCGATCGCCGCCGAACTCCCCGGCTTGACCTGGTCGGCCACGGCGACAAGGCCGGCGATGCTCCCGTCGACCGCGACATAGAGCGGGCTTTCGCCGTCGCGAGCCGAGGCTGCAGCCTTCTCGGCGAAAATCCCGGTGGCGACGCCGCGCTCCGCCATCAGCCGGGCCGAGCCGACCAGGACCTCGCGCCCGTCGACCCGGGCGGAGATGCCGAGACCGGGCTCGGCCGTGAAGTCCACCGCCGGGGCGAGCTCGAGGCCGCGCCGTTTCGTCTCGGCGACGATCGCCTCGGCGGAGGGATGCTCGGAAGCACTCTCTGCGGAGGCAGCGAGGCGCAGCGCCTCGTCCTCGACGAAGCCTTCAGCCGGGGTGAAGCGCGTCACCTCGGGCCGGCCCTTGGTCAGCGTGCCCGTCTTGTCGAAGGCGATGGTCGAAACCTCGCTCAGTCCCTGCAGTGCTGCGCCCTGGCGGAACAGGATGCCGAGCTCGGCGGCGCGCCCGGTGCCGACCATGATCGAGGTCGGGGTCGCCAGGCCCATGGCGCAGGGGCAGGCGACAATCAGCACCGCCACACCGTTGACCAGTGCATAGGTCAAGGCAGGCGAGGGGCCGAAGGCGAGCCAGGCCGCGAATGTCAGCAAGGCGACGGCAATCACCGCCGGCACGAACCAGTTGGTGACGCGGTCGACCAGCGCCTGGATCGGCAGCTTGGCGCCCTGCGCCTGCTCGACCATGCGCAGGATCTGGGCGAGCAAGGTATCGGCGCCGACCTTCTGCGCCCGAAAGCGCAACGCGCCGTTGCGGTTGATCGTGCCGCCGATCACAGCCGAACCGACGCTCTTATGAGCGGGAGCCGGCTCGCCGGTCACCATGGCTTCGTCGACATAGGAGGCGCCTTCGACGACCTCGCCATCGACCGGGATCTTCTCGCCCGGCCGCACCAGCATGAGATCGCCGACCCGGACATGCTCGATTGCGACCTCGCTCTCGACGCCGTCGCGCAGCACGCGGGCCGAACGCGCCTGCAATTGCACCAGCCGCTTGATCGCCTCGCTGGTCCGACCCTTGGCGCGGGCTTCGAACCAGCGCCCGAGCAGGATCAAGGTGACGATCACTGCGCCTGTCTCGAAATAGGTGTAGTCGGTGCCATCGGGCAGCCAGTCCGGCGCGAAGGTCGCGACGACCGAATAGGCATAGGCCGCGCCGGCTCCGAGCATGACCAGCGCGTTCATGTCGGGCGCAGCCCGCAGCAGCGCCGGCCAGCCCTTCAGGAAGAAGCGCAGGCCCGGCCCGAACAGCACGATGGTGGTGAGGCCGAAGGCGATCAGCTTCAGCACGAAGGCGTCGATGCGGGCATAGAGCCAGTGATGAAAGGCTTCGCTCAGATGCGGCCCCATCTCGAGCACCAGCAGTGGAAGCGTCCCCAGTGCCGCCACGACGACGGCGCGGAACAGGGCGGTCTGCTCGGCCTCGCGGCGGGTAGCGGCGGCATCGCTCTCGTCGCGGCGGCCCTCGTCGCGCGGCCTGGCCTCGTAGCCGGCTGCCGCGACGGCGGCGACGAGCGCCGGCGTGATGGCGCCGTCTGCGGCCCGGACGGTCGCCTGTTCGGTCGCGAGATTGACGTCGGCGCTCAGGACGCCCGGCACGGCACGCAGCGCCTTCTCGACCCGGCCGACGCAGGAGGCGCAGGTCATGCCGGAAATCGCCAGCGCGATCGTCGTCGCGCCCGGCTCGTAGCCGGCGCCGCGGATCGCATCGGCCACCGCGCCGGTGTCGGCCCTGGCGAGCGTTACGCGCGCCTTGCCTGTCGCCAGGTTGACCTCGGCGCCGTTCACGCCGGGGACCGCGGTGATCGCCTTCTCCACCCGCCCGACGCAGGAGGCGCAGGTCATGCCGTCGACCGGGATATCGATCACGCTGAGCCCGCTTGCTGGCGCTTCATGCTTCGCATGCATCGTCATGACGCATCACCTTCCTTCTCTCGTTGGAAGATGGCTACACCTTCCCATCATGGGAAGGTCAAGCGGTTGCTTTTTTGATGGCCGCGATGGCTCGGTCGGCTTCCTGTCAGGCAGAAACCGGGTGTCGCAAGTCGCTGCCGATGCGTTCCATCATCGCCAGCAGAACCGGTGAAGGACGCGGAACATGGCGATGGCGGCACTCCGCAAGACGGATAGGCAGGCGATGAATGAGGTCGCGGCTGCCCTCGACTGGCCGCGGATCGAGAGCGAGCTCGACGAGCACGGTGTCGGCCTGACCGGACCGCTGCTCGATGCCGGCGCCTGTGCTGCGCTACGCGCACTCTATGCCGAGCCCCAGCGTTTCCGCAGTCGCATCGTCATGGCCCGCCACGGCTTCGGCCGCGGCGAATACCAATACTTCGCCCAGCCATTGCCCGAGGTGATCGCGGCATTGCGCCCGCTGATCTACGGCCGGCTCGCCCCGATCGCCAATCGCTGGAATGCGGCGCTCGGTATTGCCCAGCGCTATCCGGACGCGCTCGACGACTTCCTGGCGCTCTGTCATGCGCAAGGCCAGGAGCGGCCGACGCCGCTGCTGCTGAAATATGGCGCCGGTGACTACAACTGCCTGCACCAGGACCTTTATGGCGACCTGTTCTTCCCCTTCCAGATGGTGATCCTGCTCTCCGAGCCGGGGAAGGATTTCACCGGCGGCGAGTTCACTCTGGTCGAGCAGCGCCCGCGTATGCAGTCGCGGCCCGAGGTCGTCCCGCTCCGGCAGGGCGAGGCGGCGATCTTTGCTGTGCAGCACCGGCCGGTTCAGGGCACGCGCGGAACCTATCGCGTCAATCTGCGCCACGGCGTCAGTCGGGTGCGCTCGGGCCAGCGCTACACCACCGGGCTGATCTTCCACGATGCGCGCTGATTCAGGCCGTCAGGGCGTCTTGAACCTCAGATCCCGGATGATCGCGCCGAGCGCCGGCTCGTCGACGAGATCGGCCGCATCGGCCTGGGTGAACCACTGGTTCCGCCGCTGGTCCTGCTCGGGCCAGCTCGCGAGCTGATCCTTCACCGCGAGCGGGTAGAGCCTGACCTTGCACAAGACGAAGTCGCGGGTGCGCCGTTTCCAGTAGGTGTAGCGGCCGACGGGCTTCTTGCCGATCTCGCCGATGAGGCCGGCCTCTTCCATGGCTTCGCGCGCCGCCGCCTCATGGCCCTTCAGCCCACGGATCGGCCAGCCCTTGGGCACGATCCAGCGCTGCGTCTCGCGGGTCGTCACCAGCATGATCTCGACAGCACCGTCCTGCCGGTGACGATACGGGATCGCACCGATCTGAACTTTTGGCTCGCCCGCCTTCTTTCCGACGCTCGCCTTTGCTGCCCTTGCCGACTTCCCCATGCGCCCTCCGGCGGCAGCATATGGTGATTCGGGGGGGCGCTTGCCAGTCAAATTTGTAGCCGGCAATGCTTTCAGGCTCAGCGCGCCGTCGGCGAGGCTTTGCGGAGGCTTCTGCCGGGCCGATATTTTCCTGTCCTGGACGGGGTGATGCCGGCGCCGTAACGGGCGGCGCCGGTGGCCTTGAGCCGGCACCGCCCGTCGCAGACCGGAGCGGCCGGGCTCGCGTGGTCTCTCAGAGCTTCTTGCCGTCCTTGTCGAACTGCTTGAGGAAGGCGGTGAGATCGGCGATCTCCTTGTCGTTCTTGATGCCGGCGAAGACCATCTTGGTGCCGGGGATCTTGGCCTTCGGGTCCTTGATGTATTCGGCGAAGACGGCCTCGTCCCAGGTGATGTTCGCACCCTTGTTGGCTGTCGAATAGCTGTAGCCCTCGACTGCGCCGGTATGGCGCCCGAACAGCCCGTTGAGCTGCGGGCCGACCAGGTTCTTGGCGCCTTCGCCGACCTGGTGGCAGGCCCGGCACTTGTTCCACGAACGCTCGCCGGCCGAGACGTCCTGGGCCCGGGCGGGGGAGGCAGCCATCGCGGCAAGGGCGAGCAGGGTAGCGCTGGCGATCAGTCTCATAGGGCAGTCTCTCCTCAGCTTAGACTCCTTCTGAGATAGCGCAGCCCGCTCCTTTGGATACAGGGGCAGTTCGTCGCGGTGCGCTACAGCGCCCCGATCCACTCGGCGACGTTGGCGGTGAAGGCGTCGGGCCGGGAGATCGGGAAGAAGTGCCCGCCGGTATCGAGCAGCGTCTTGCGCGCTCCGGGCATGGCGGCGGCGAGCTCCTCCTGCAGGAAGGCGGGCACGATCATGTCGTCGCGCGTGCCGAGGATCAGGGTCGGCGGGGAAAGCTCCCCGGCCCAGGCCGAGGCGTCGAAGGCACGCAGCGCATCGATGCGTTCGCGCACCACCTGCTTCGCTTCGGGGGTGTCGGGCGCGGTCGCGACGGCGGTCTCGTAGACGTTCCAATGCGCCTCGAGCCAGGTCGGAGGATAGGCCATCAGCGCGGCGGTCGCCGCATAGGCGCGCGGGTGCTGATCGAGAATGGCGAGGCGGGTCTCGAACAGCGCGGTCATGTAGCGGTTCTGCTTCAGCCAGCTGCCGCTGAGGATCAGCCCGTCGAGCCGCTCCGGCGCCTGGCGTGCCAGCGCAAGACCGATGCAGCCGCCGGTCGAGTGTCCGAGCACGGTGGCGCGTTCGACGCCGGCCGCATCGAGCACGGCGAGGCAATCTCTCGCCAGCTGGTCGATCGTGCAGGGCGCACTGCCGCGATCGCTGGCACCGATGCCGCGCTGGTCGAAGCGCAGGACCTGGAAGGAGCGGGCGAGCGTCGCGGCATTGTCGTCCCAGAAGGCGGCGCTGCCGGCGAGCCCGCTGACGAGCAGCACGGGGCGGCCCTGACCCTGCGAAACAGCCCGCAGCACGGCGTTATCGGGCAGCATCACCTTGAATTCGCCGTTGACCGCGACCCCATCGGCTGCGTTGGTCGGGGCAACATCGGAAGGGTCGTTCTGGTGCCGTCGCGCTGGTGTCATGGCAATCTGTCCTCTTGCGCGGGAAGGCCGGCTGATTGTCGAGGGATGAACGCGGGATCATTCGGCGCGCATGCGAACGGCGCCTTGATCTGGATCATGGACGTCGTCCGCCGCTGCGGACCGGATACGGTGCCGAACAGGACGGTCCTGCTGGCGGCTTGCCCTGCCATGCCGACCTCCCTTGCGTTTCCCCATGCGATTGATCGTGCCGAGGAGGCAGCGTTGTCCAGCTGCCTTTGTTCATGGCAGTATTGGCTTAGACGCAGATCGGGCTACCGGGAAAGAGCGTTGCTATGCGTTTTGTGCATGGTGATGCGGCTACAGGCAGTTGACCCAGAGCACGCGGGTGATGCCGTCGTGCTGGTTGGCGAAGCGATGCGGCCGGGAGGAGAGGAAGCGGAAGCTGTCGCCCTCGCGCATGACCCAGCTCTCGTTCTCGACATTCAGCAGCATGGCGCCGCTCAGCACGAGGCCGGCTTCCTCGCCGTGATGAATGTAGTGCTCGTCGCCGGTGCTGGCGCCGGGCTCCATCTCGACGATGAAGAGGTTGAGCTTGGCGCCTTCCGCCTGCGGGGTCAGCAACTGCTTGCGGATGCCGGAGCGCCAGAGCTGCAGTTCGCCGCGGTCCGGCTGGCGCACGATGGTGGCCGTCGGGTCGGCCTGCCGCTGATCGGTCGGGAAGAGCTCGGAGATTGCGGTGCCGAGCGCGTCGGCGACGGCGGCGAGCACGCGCAGCGTCGGCGAGGACAGGCCGCGCTCGATCTGGCTGAGGAAGCCGATCGACAGTCCGGTGCGGCTCGCAAGCTCTTCCAGCGAAAGCCGGCGCGCACGCCGGAGCTGGCGCAGCCGCGCCCCGATCTCACGGTCGACATGCAGATGCGGCAGGTCGGCGGCAGGCAGGCTCATCGCGATTCCTTCTCGGCTTATTTCATGTGCATGAAAATCGCTTGCCGGCAAGATCGTCCTATGCTCGTATCTTCATACTCATGAAAATATGAGCCGGCGCCTGCCCGGGCGTACGGACAAATGAGGGGACATTGCCATGGAACGCCGGACCTTCCTGACCCTGTTGGCTGGAGGCGCTGCCGCTGCGGCCGTTTCGCCGGCCGCCGCCCAGTCCGTCCTCAAGGTCGGCTCGACGCCGACCGGCATGCCGTTCACCTTTCTCGACACCAAGACCAACACGATCGAAGGCGTGATGGTCGACCTGGTCAAGGCGATCGCCGCTGCTTCGGACTTGAAGGTCGAGGTCGAGGGCATGCAGTTCTCGACGCTGGTCGCCTCGCTCACCGCGAACAAGATCGATCTGATCTCGGCGGCGATGTACATCACCCCGGCCCGCAAGGAGGTAATCGACTTCTCCGACCCGATCTATACGTATGGCGAGGGTCTGCTGGTCCCGGCTTCGGACAAGAAGGACTATGTCGAGCTCGCCGACATGAAGGGCTACACGGTCGGTGCCCAGATCGGCACGGCCTATGTCGATGCGCTGCAGAAGACCGGCCTGTTCCCCGAGGTGAAGCTCTACAAGACCTCGCCGGACATCCTCGCCGACGTCAATGCCGGCCGCGTCCAGGCCGCTTTCGCCGACGCGCCGATCATGGCCTACACGCTGAAGCAGGGGCAGTTCCCGAACGTCCGGCTCGTCAAGTCCTACAAGCCGATCATAACCGGCTCGGTCGGCATCGGTGTGCGCAAGAGCGACGGCGAGTTGCTGAAGAAGGTCAATGCCGGTCTCGCCAAGGTCAAGGCCGACGGCACGGTCGACAAGATCCTGGCGAAGTGGGGCCTGGAATAAGCCTTCCCGCGGCGCTCTGGCTTCGCCCGCCGCCAGGCGGCGGAGCGAAGCCTGCAGCGTCTTCGCGACCACCCCGTCGAAGCTGACCTTGTGATGCAATCCTTCCTGCGCGATGCCGCCCAGTTTCTGCCGCTGCTGCTGCAGGGACTGAAGTTCACTGTCCTCGTGACGCTCGGCTCGCTGGCGCTATCGACCGTGCTCGGCCTGGTCTGGGCCCTGATGCGCGTCTCGGGCGTGGCGTCGCTGGTGCTGGTCGCCAAGCTCGTCGTCAACACGCTGCGCGGCATCCCGATCCTGGTGCAGCTCTTCTACATCTACTTCGTCTTCCCGGAGTTTGGCCTCGCGCTGAGCGCGCTGCAGGCGGCGATCCTCGGCCTCGGCATCGCCTATTCCGCCTATCAGGCCGAGAATTTCCGTGCCGGCATCGAGGCGATCGACCATGGCCAGGTCGAGGCGGCGCAGTCGATCGGGATGGGCTGGTTCCTGATGATGCGCCGGGTGATCCTGCCGCAGGCGGTCAAGGTCGTGCTGCCGCCCTATGGCAACATCATGATCATGATGCTGAAGGATTCCTCGCAGGCCTCGACCATCACCGTCGCGGAGCTGACGTTGCAGGGTTCGCTGCTTGCGTCCTCGACCTTCAAGAACATGACGGTCTACACGCTGGTGGCGCTGCTCTATCTCTCGATGAGCCTGCCGCTGATCGCTTTCGTCGGCTGGCTCGAACGCCGCTTCGGCAAGGGAGCCAGGCGATGATCGAGCTCTCCGGCGTCACCAAGAGCTTTGGCTCCCATCAGGTGCTGAAAGGCATCACCGGCAGCGTCCAGCGTGGCGAGGTCGTCTGCCTGATCGGCCCCTCCGGCTCGGGCAAGTCGACGATCCTGCGCTGCATCAATGGGCTCGAATCCTATGACGGCGGCGCGATCACGGTCGATGGTGCCAAGGTCGACCGCGCCGATCGCTCGATCGTCGGCATCCGCACCGCCATGGCGATGGTGTTCCAGCGCTTCAACCTGTTCCCGCACCGGACCGCGCTCGAGAACGTCGTCGAGGGTCCGATCCATGTGAAGAAGGAGCCGGCGGCGCAGGCGCTGGCGCGCGGCCGCGACCTGCTCGCCCGCGTCGGTCTCGCCGACAAGTTCGAGGCGTATCCAGCCCAGCTTTCGGGCGGCCAGATGCAGCGTGTCGCCATCGCCCGGGCGCTCGCCATGCAGCCCAAGGCGATCCTGTTCGACGAGCCGACCTCGGCGCTCGATCCGGAGCTGGTCGGCGAGGTCCTCGGCGTGATGAAGAGCCTCGCCGAGGAGGGCATGACCATGCTGGTCGTCACCCACGAGATGGGTTTTGCCCGCGAAGTCGCCGATCGCGTCCTCTTCCTCGATGGCGGCGTCATCGTCGAGGAAGGCGCAGCCCGCGAGGTGCTGAGCGCGCCACGCAATCCGCGCACGCAGGATTTTTTGCGCCGCGTGCTCAAGCCGATCTAGGGGATATCGAGATGGCCGAGCCTTTTCCGCTGCAGCCTTCGCTCTGGCATGCGACGGCTCCGGCAGCGCCGCAGACGCCGCCGCTCGCGAGCGATGCCCGCGCCGATGTCTGCATCGTCGGCGCCGGCTATGCCGGCCTCTCGACCGCGCTGCATCTCGCCGAAGCCGGCGTCTCCGTCGTCGTGCTGGAGGCGCGCGAGCCGGGCTGGGGCGCGTCTGGCCGCAACGGCGGCCAGGTCATCCCCGGCATCAAATACGACCCCAGCGAGATCGTCTCGAAATATGGGACCGAAGCGGGCGCGGCCCTGGTCTCCTTCGTCGGCTCGACCGCCGATCTCGTCTTCGGGCTGATCGAGAAGCACGGCATGGAGGTGCCGCATCGCCGCGCCGGCTGGATCCAGGGCGCGCATACGCCGGCCATGGTCGAGACAGTGAAACGCCGGGCCGACGAATGGGCGATGCGCGGCGTCGGCGCGCGCTTCCTCGACGCCGATGCGGTCGGCCGCCTGATCGGTACGGACCGCTATCTCGGCGGCTGGCTCGACCCGCGCGGCGGCGGCGTCCAGCCGCTCGCCTATGCCCGCGGCCTCGCCCGTGCGGCGCAGAAGGCGGGGGCCGCGATCCATGGCCAGAGCCCGGTGACCGACTTGCGCCGCAATGGCGGCAACTGGGTCGTGCGCACCGCGCAGGGCGCCAGCGTCACTGCGCCGCGCGTGGTGATCGCGACCAACGGCTATACCGGCGACCTGATCCCAAAGCTGCGCCAGACGGTGATCCGGCCGAACTCCTTCATCGTCGCGACGGAGCCGCTCTCCGACAATCTCGCTGGCACGATCCTGCCGGAGGGGCAGGTCACCTCCGACACCCGCCAGCTCCTGCTCTATTTCCGCAAGGACCACACCAACCGCCTGCTGATGGGCGGGCGCGGTCCCTTCCGCGAGCCGCGGGACGCCGCCGACTGGGCTCATCTGGAGCGAGTCATCGGCAAGATGTACCCGCAGGCCAAGGGCCTAAGCTTCGACTATCGCTGGTGCGGCCGCGTCGCGCTGACCCGCGATTTTCTGCCGCATCTGCACGAGCCGGAGCCCGGCCTGCTCGTCGACATCGGCTGCATGGGCCGGGGCGTCGGCCTGCAGACGGCGATGGGCCGGGCGATGGCGCTCTATCTCTCGACCGGCGACAAAGCGAGCCTGCCGTTCCCGGTCGTGCCGATCACGCCGCTGCCACTGCACGCGCTGAACGAGCTCTATGTCTCCGCCATCATCGCCTGGTATCGCCTGACCGATGGCGGCATGAAGGACCGCGCCGCTTGACCTGCGCTGGTTCCTGACGCAGGGCGGGGACATGAGCATCGTCCTCGCCTGCGATCTCGGCGGCACCTCCTTTCGCGCCGCCCTCGTCGATGACACCGGCGCCATCCGCGCCCAGCACGCCATTGCCGGGCCGGCGAGCCGCGATGATCTCTCAGGCGCCTCGGAAATCGACGCCGAAGCCTGGTGGGAACTTCTCGTAGAAGCCTGCATCGCATTGACGGCCGAAGCGCCGGCGCTTTTCGAGGCGATCGGCGCCGTCGCAATCTGCGGGGTCACCCGTACGCAGATTTTTCTCGACAAGGACGGCCGGTCGCTGCGCCCGGCGATGACTTGGAAGGATACGCGCTCCGACGCGCTTGCGGGGCGCTTGCGTGAGGCGCTCGACGCAGCCCATCCGGAGAGCGCCGGGGTCAACGCGTTCCATCCGCTGGCGCGCCTCGCCTGGCTGCGCGAGCAGGAGCCGGAGGTTTTTGGCAAACTCGCCTGCCTGCTCGAGCCGAAGGACTACCTGAACTTCCGCCTGACCGGCCGGCAGGCGAGCGACCCCGTCTCGATGGCGCGATTGCTGGCCGCGGCAGCTTGGCATGAAGGCAGCCATCTCCTGGCGGCTGTGGGCATCCCGGCTGCGATCCTGCCGGCGATGCTGGAGCCCTGGGAGCAGGTCGGCCCGGTCCAGCACGGCCTGCCCGCGCCGCTCGATCGTCTCGCCGGCAAGCCGGTGTTCTGCGCCTCGAACGACACCTGGGCGGCGGTGGTCGGCCTCGGCGCCATGCGCGACGGCTTCGCCTACAACATCTCCGGCACCACCGAGGTGCTCGGGGTGGTCGGCCGCAAACCGGCACGGGCGGAAGGCCTCCTCACCGTCGACTGGCGCGGGCTGTTCCAGCTCGGCGGCCCCAGCCAGACCGGCGCCGATACCGTCTCCTGGCTGCTGGCGCTGCTCGGCCGCGATGGCGCAGCCGTCGGACAGGAGATCGACGCGCTGCTCTCAGGGTCGCGCCAGCCGCAGCCGCTGCTCTTTCTGCCCTATCTCCAGGGCGAGCGCGTGCCCTATTGGGACCCGTCCTTGCGTGGCGCGCTCGTCGGCTTGAATCGCCGGCATGGACCGACCGACCTGGCCTTCGCGGTGCTGGAGGGCGTCGCCTGCCTCAACCGGATCGTGCTGGAACGGGCCGAAGCCGCGCTCGGCAGCGCTGCGAGCGAAATCCGTTTCGGCGGTGGGGCCGCCGCCAATCCCGTCTGGAGCCAGATCAAGGCCGACCTCTGCGGTCGCCCGGTCGTCGTGGCAGCCTCGAAGGAACCCGGTCTGCTCGGCGCAGCGATCATCGCCTTCGCGGGGCTCGGCCGTTTCGGCTCGCTTGCTGAAGCCCAGCAGGCGCTCGTTACGGTCGCCCGCCGCTTCGAGCCCGATCCCGCTCGCAAGCCGGCCTATGATGCGCTTTTCGCCCTGTTCCGCCGGGCCGAGATGGCGCTGGCGCCGATCTCCCGCGATCTCGTCGGTGCTGCGCAGGATGGTGAGCCGCTCGCTTGTCTGGCGCGCCATGCGTCTGCGGCCGCAGACCTGCACGCCGATTGACGTTGCGGCTGGGGCGCTTGCGCCTTACCCAGATGGAACCAATCTCCCGAGAGAGGTCCATGCCGCGTTCCTGCCGCGCCGTCGCGTTTCGTCTCTCCCCGGTCGTCGGCAGGGCCGGCTGATGCCCAAGCCCGTCACCCTGATCACCGGCGCTTCCGGTGGCATCGGCAGCGCACTCGCGATGACGCTGGCACCGGCGCACAGGCTCGTCCTCTCCGGGCTGGAGGGAGGCCCGCTGGTCGAGCTGGCGGAGCGTCTCCAGGCCGAGGGCGCGGACGTCGCCGCCATGACCGGCGATGTCCGGGACCGTGATCTCGCCGGTGCGCTGGTCGAGCTGGCCGTGGAGCGCTTCGGTCGCCTCGACAATCTCGTGACCGGCGCCGGCGCCTCGCGGCCGGTGCCGCTGGTCGAGATGGAGGACGAGGAATGGGACAAGCTCGTCGACATCAACCTGTCGGCCGTCTTCCGCATCTCAAAGGCTGCCGCCCGGCGCATGATCGAGCAGGGCGAGGGCGGGGCGATCGTCCACATCTCGTCGATCGCGCATAGCAATGGCGGCGCCAACCTCGCCTATGGCTCGGCCAAGGGTGGCGTGGCGACGCTGACCTACGGCATGGCCCAGCAGCTCGGCCGCCATGCCATCCGCGTCAATGCGGTCGCGCCGGGGATCATCGACACGCCGATGGTGCGCCGCGGCTTCGCCAGTCAGTTCAATGCGCTGGTCGAGGGCGCCTCGCAGCGCACCCCGCTCGGGCGGCTTGGCCGGCCGGAGGATGTCGCCGGGGTCATCGCCTTCCTGCTTTCGCCGGCGGCCGCTTTCGTCACCGGCGCGCTGATCCCGGTCACCGGCGGCATCGAGATCCTCTCGCCGATCTCGGCGATCGCCAAGGGAAACGCCTGACGATGCGCGAGATCATCGGCCGCTACGGCACCGCGCTCGCCGGCCTCGTCCTGATCGTCTTCTTCGTCGCCTTCGCGCCGAACTTCGCGACGACGATGAACGTCATCAACGTGCTGAAGGATACGAGCTTCCTCGCCATCCTGGCGCTCGGCTTCACGCTCGCCCTGATCGTCTCCGAACTCGACCTCTCGATCGCCGAGGTCGCGAGCCTGTCGGCCGTCGTCACCGGCTGGCTCATCCAGGGACAGCAGCATCCCGCGCTCGCCGTCACAGCGGGGCTGCTGGTCGGGCTCCTCTGCGGCGCGGCCAATGGCTATGGCGTCACGGTGCTGCGCGTCCCCTCGCTGATCATGACGCTCGGCATCGCGGCGATCGCCAAGGGCTTCGCCTTCATGATCACGCAGGGCGTCGCCTTCGTCGGGCGCTGGCCGACCGGCTTTACCGGGCTGGCGCGCGGCTACAGCTTCGGCATCCCCAATCTCGTGCTCTGGCTCACCGCGGTCACGCTCCTGACCTATGGCCTGATCAAATGGACCCGCACCGGCGCCCATATGGTCGCGACCGGCGAGGCTGACGAGGCGGCCCGGCTTTCCGGCATCGCCACCAACAGGATGAAGCGCATCGGCCTGTTGCTGACCGGGCTCTGCGCCGGCATCACCGCCGTGCTGCTTGCCGCAAACCTGTCCTCCGCCGCGCCGAACATGGCCGGCGACTACCTGCTCTACGCCATCGCCGCCGTGCTGCTGGGGATGACCATGTTCGAGCCCGGCAAGCCCAACATTCCCGGCACGGTCTTTGCCGCTCTGGTGCTCAAGGTGCTCGGCAACGGCTTGGTGCTGATGGGCGCAGCCTATTACGTTCAGGACATCGTTCTCGGCGTCATCATCATCGGTTCGGTCGCCTTCTCGGCCAGCGCGTTGAAGAAGGCGGCGTTCAAGGTCTGACAGTTCACAACGACAACGAGGGGAGAGGTCGTCATGGTCGGTTTGAGGAAGGTTCTGCTGGCGGCGGCCGCCGTCGTCGCGATGGTTCAGGGGGCTCGGGCCTTCGAGCTCGGCGTGATCGGCTTCCAGTTCTCATCGGAGACGCATGCCCGCGTCGCCAATGCCGCCGCCGCGGCAGCCAAGGCCAAGGGCTGGAACGTCACGCTGCTGAACTCGGAAGGGGCGCTGCCCAAGCATGCCGAGCAGTTCGACGCGCTGATCGCCAAGAAGGTCGATGCGATCATCATCGCCATGGGCAAGCCGGTCGAGGCCGACGCCCAGTTCAAGGCCGCCAAGGACGCCAAGATCCCCGTCATCACAGTGCAGTCGGGTTCAAGCCCGCATGCGCTTTTCGATATCCAGACCAACGAGTACAAGGTCGGTGCCGAGGCCGCGCTCTATCTGCTCGGCCAGCTCGGCTACCAGGGCAACATCGTCACCGCCCGCTTCGACCTCAACGTCGCCTCGCGCATCCGCGGCAAGCTGCTCGACGTCGTGCTCTCGGAGAACCAGGGCGTGAAGGAGCTCGGCAAGTTCTCGATGGCCCGCACCCAGAGCTGGCGCGACGATGTCCGCGCCGGCATGCAGGCGCTGCTGCTGCAGAACCAGGGCAAGATCAACGGCATCTGGGCCTCGTTCGACGGCCAGGCCTACATCATCGACGACCTGCTGCAGGCTCAAGGGATCAAGAAGGGCCAGATCCCGCTGGTCTCGGTCGATGGCGGCAAGGAGACCTATGCCCGCATCGCCGACCCGGCCTCGACCTTCACCGCCACCGTCTCGATCCCGTTCGACGAGATGGGCAAGCAGGCGGTCGACGCGATCCAGGCGATCGTAGTCGACAAGAAGCCGAAGGAGACGATCACTTCGGGCCCGTATCTCTTCACCGACGCGGTCCTGGTGGACAAGAACAACGTCCAGCAGTTCCTGAAGTGAAACCGTCGCTCCGCCCAAGCGCGCATCCCTTCTCCCTTGGGGGAGAAGGTGTCTGCGAAGCAGACGGATGAGGGCGGTACGACTGGGTACGATGGTAGTCGGCTCGCGCCTAACTTCCCTCATCCGTCAGCGCTGCGCGCTGCCACCTTCTCCCCCGAGGGGAGAAGGAAGGAGAGCTTCCCGATGACCGCCACACCCCTCCTCTCCCTCCGCGGCATCGGCAAGGCCTACGGCCCGGTCGTGGCGGTGCGCGAGGTCGATCTCGACATCTTTGCCGGCGAGGTCGTCGCCATCTGCGGCGACAACGGCGCCGGCAAGTCGAGCCTGATCAAGGTGATCTCCGGCGCCGAGGAGGCGACCTCGGGGACGCTCCAGATGCGTGGGAAGACCGTCGTCTTCGCCTCGCCGCATGATGCGCTGAGCCATGGCGTCGCGACGATCTACCAGGACCTCGCTCTGGCGCCGCGGCTCTCGATTGCCCAGAACGTCTTCATGGGCTCGGAGCTGACGCGGCCGCTGCTGCTGCCCTTCCTGCGCGTCCTCGACAAGAAGCGGATGGCGCAGGAGGCGCGCGGCTTCCTCAAGCAGCTCTCGGTCACGGTCGAGGACATGGACCGGCCGGTCGAACGGCTCTCGGGCGGCCAGCGCCAGGCGGTCGCGATCTCGCGCGCTTTGCGCTGGAAGGCCGAGATCATCATCATGGACGAGCCGACGGCGGCGCTCGGCGTGAAGGAGACTGCCCTCGTCCTCGACCTAATCCGCAAGCTCAAGGCCGACGGCAGGACGGTGCTGCTGATCAGCCACAATATGCGCGATGTCGTCGCGCTCGCCGACCGGGTGGTGATCATGGGCGCTGGCCGCAAATATGTCGACCAGCCGCTCGGCGACCTCTCCGCCGACGATCTCAGCCGCATGATCATGGCCGGCAACGCCAGGGCGGCCTGAGATGGCCGGCGAAACGATCGTCATCGACACCGATCCCGGCCAGGACGACGCGGTCGCCCTGCTGCTCGCCTTCGCCAGCCCGGAGCTCGACCTCAAGGCGGTCACCACCGTCGCCGGCAATGTCCCGCTGGGGCTGACCACGGCGAACGCGCTGCGCATCCGCGAGCTCGCCGGCCGTGAGAACGTGCCGGTCCATGCCGGGGCCGACCGGCCGCTGCTCTTCCCGCTTTCGACCGCCGAATTCGTCTGCGGACCCGATGGGCTGGCGGGCGCCGACCTGCCGCCGGCTCGCGGCAAAGCTAGCTCAATCCATGCCGTCGACGCACTGATCGCGATCTTACGCGCCGCGCCCGACGACAGCGTCACGCTCTGCCCGCTCGGCCCGCTGACCAATCTCGCTTTGGCCTTCCGGCTGGCGCCGGACGTGCTGCCCAAGGTGAAGCGCATCGTGCTGATGGGCGGGGCGCTGGCGCTCGGCAACATCACCCCGGCGGCCGAGTTCAACGTGCATGTCGATCCGCACGCCGCCGCGATCGTCTTCGGCTGCGGCCGGCCGATCGTGATGTTCGGGCTCGGCGTCACCCATCAGGCGGTCGCCTCACATGCACAGGTCGCGCGCCTGCTCACGTTCGGCAACGCGGTCGGCAGGGTCGTCCACGGCATGCTGACCCGTCCGCGACCCGGCGGGCTCGGCACCGCCGGCCATCCGATGCACGACCCTTGCGTGATCGCCTTCCTGCTCTGGCCGGAACTCTTTACGGGGCGCGACTGTTTCGTCGAGGTCGAGACCGGCGATGGCCCCTTGCGTGGCCGCACCACGATCGACTGGAACGGCCGTCTCAAGCGGCCGGCCAATGCCCATGTCGTCGCGAGCGTCGAGGCGGACGCGCTGTTCCAGCGCCTGTTCGACCGGCTCGCGACGTTGCCCTGACTGGAGGTGGAAATGGCCAATTTCGTCGAGGAGCTGCAGCTCGAAGCCGAGCGTGCGATTCTGGCGATGCAGACGGCCGCGCTCGCCGCCCGCCAGCTCCACGCCCGCGCCGAACTGATGCGCCACATGCTGACCACGGCCCGCAAGGTCGCCGGCAAGCCCAAGGCCGAGGCGGTCGAGACGGTGGTGCGCGAATGGATGGACGCCTGGAATCTCGGCCGTCAGGACTGGCCGCATATCGCCCGCGAGATGGAAGCCTTCACCGCCGCTTTCCACGATTATGCGAACGAGCCCGGTGACGGGAACGACGCCGCGCTCCGCCGCGCCTGCGACGCGCTCGATGCGGTGCTGGCGCGCGAGAACACCTCGATCAGCGACCAGATGGCCTTCCGCTCGCAATGTGCCCATCGCTGGTGGGAGCTGGTCGTGCCGGTGCCCACCGATCTCCCGGGTGCCAAGCCGCGCCCCTCGATGCCGGAGCTCGCTGGGCAGGCGCCGTTCTGGCAGTCCGGCTGCGCCGGGTTCTGCCGCTGAGGGCTGGCCGATGCAGCCGCTCCAGCTGACGCTCCGCCTGGCCAGCCTCGCCGATGCCGAGGCCTGCCGGCGGCTCTCGGACGCGGTCGGGTGGCCGCATCGGCGCGAGGATTGGGAGTTCGCGCTGTCGCTGGGGCAGGGCTTCACCTTGTCGATCAAGGACGAGGTCGTCGCTGTCGGGCTCTGGTGGGGCTTCGGTGCGAGCCATGCGACGCTCGGCACGATCATCGTCGCCCCGGACCAACAAGGCCAGGGCATCGGCAAGCTCTTGGTCGAGCGGCTGATCGGGGCGACGGAGGGGCGCGCGCTCGGTCTCGTCGCCACGCCGCAGGGCGAGCCGCTCTATGCCCGCTACGGCTTCATCGCCATCGACGAGGTCCGCCAGCATCAGGGCGACTGGCCGGAACTTGCGGCTCCCGTTCTCGCGGCGAACGAGATCATGCGCCCGGCCGCCGCTGCCGATCTGCCGCTGCTGGCGCAGCTCGACGGCGAGGCGACCGGCCTGCCGCGTGCACCCGTCCTCGAGGCGCTGCTGACGCGGGGCCATGCGATCCTGATCGAGCGCAATGGCGCGCCGG
This sequence comes from Allobosea sp. CCNWLY174, assembly GCF_037120455.1. Lineage (NCBI taxonomy): Bacteria > Pseudomonadati > Pseudomonadota > Alphaproteobacteria > Hyphomicrobiales > Alloboseaceae > Allobosea > Allobosea sp. CCNWLY174. Next base: position 299,785 of record NZ_JBBBBQ010000006.1, read on the forward strand.
CCGGCTTCGGCTTTCTGCGCCGCCATGGCCGTGGCTGGCTGATCGGCCCGGTCGCGGCGGTCGATGACGCCGCCGCCTGCAGTTTGATCGCGGCGCTGCTGACGGCGCGCCGCGGCGATTTCGTCCGCATTGACGTACCCGCCCGCAGCGGCCTCGGCGCCTGGCTGAGCGAATGCGGCCTACCGCTCGTCGCCTCCGGCGTGGTGATGGCGCGCGGCGCCGCGCCGGCCGCGCCGGGTCCGGCGCATCGTTTCGCGCTGGTCAACCAGGCGATGGGCTGAGCAGCATCGCCGCGGCGCGCGGCAGCTGCGCCTGCAGCCCGCTCCAGCCGTACCAGGCCGTATAGAGGCCGACCAGCACGATCAGCACGCCGGAGAAATAGGGCGCCCGCGCTGCGACCGTCGACAGCCATGTCGAGCGCTTCTCGACGGCGCGCAGGCTGAGCGAGGCGGCCACGCCGACCGCGACCAGCGTGATCGCCAAACCGATCGAGAAGCACAGCACCAGAACGGCGCCGCTCGCAAGATCCTGATCCAGGAGCATATCGGCCATTGCCTGGAGGAAGCGGCCGGCAGTCTTCCGGACGAGGCGCGCGGGCTGCTCGCCGAGTTCAAGGCGATGACCAAGTTCCTCTGAACGATCGTTCGGGAATGGCGGGGTTGCCGAACTGGCGCTGGTGGACCGGCTCCGGGTCGCGCAAGATCGGCCCTGAAACGATTTAGACCTGAATCCAAAGGGAGGAATGATGCTCGAGGATCTCAAGGGGCTGCGCGCCCTGGTCACCGGCTCCAGCACCGGCATCGGCGCCGCTGTCGCCAAAGCCTATGCCGCCAACGGCATGCGGGTCGTGGTGCACTACAAGTCGAGCGAGGCCGAAGCGAACGCCGTCGCAGCCGAGATTCGGGCGGCTGGCGGCGAGGCGCATGTGCTGCAGGCCGATGTCGCCGACAGCAAGCAGGCGGTCGCTCTCGTCGACAAGGCGGCCGACAAGCTGGGTGGGCTCGACGTGCTCGTCAACAATGCCGGCGCGCTGGTGAAGCGCACGCCGATCGCCGAGATCGAGGACGAGTTCTTCGACAGCGTCGTCGACCTCAATGTCCGCTCTGTGGTGATGGCCTCGAAGGCGGCATTTCCCTACCTGAAGAAGTCCGGCAGCAGGGCGAGCGTCATCAATCTGAGCTCGATCGCGGCGCGCAATGGCGGCGGGCCCGGTTCCTCGCTCTATGCCAGCTCGAAGGCCTTCGTGCTCAACCTGACCCGCGGCATGGCCAAGGAGTTCGTGCCCTTCGGCATCCGCGTCAACGGCGTCTCGCCGGGCGTGATCATGACGCCGTTTCATGAGCGCTATTCGACGGCCGAGCAGGTCGAGGCGATGCGCAAGACGGTCCCGATGGAGCGCGTCGGCACGCCGCAGGACAATGTCGGCGTCTTCCTCTTCCTCGCCAGCCCCGCGATGAGCGGCTACATCACCGGCCAGACCATCGAGGTCAATGGCGGCCAGTACATGGTCTGACCGAAACTGTGGCTTCGGCGTCCTTGACGTAGCGGGCGGCGCGCCAGCATGGTCTGGGCGCCGTGCCGCAGCTGGGTAGCCCGTGATGCCGATCCGCCGCAAAGACTTGCCCACGCCGGCTATCCGCCGCGTCCTCGCGGCCGCGGCCACGACAATTTTCCTCGCCGGTTGCGCCGGCGACGTGAAGGGCGTGCTGATGCCGGTCGCCTCCACCGTGCCGGGCGCCAGCAAGGTCACCATGCTGGTCGCGACGACGCGCGCGGCCGATCCCGATGCCGGCGTGCTCTACTCCGGCGAGCGCGGCAAGCCGTCCTTCGTCGAGATGACGATCTCGCTGCCGCCCGACAGTCGCCGCAAGATCGGCGAAGTCCAGTGGCCGAGCCGGCTGCCGGGCAACCCCGAGACCGATTTCGTCACCCTCAAGGTCGACAAGCTCGACGCCAAGACGGGTCTGGCGCGTTTGCATGAGCGGGTCTCGCGCGTGCCGAAGCGCCGGGTGATGGTCTTCGTCCACGGCTTCAACAACCGCTTCGAGGATGCGGTCTACCGCTTCGCCCAGATCGTCCATGATTCCGGCGCTGATGTCGTGCCGGTATTGTTTACCTGGCCTTCGCGCGGTTCGCTCTTCGCCTATGGCTATGACCGCGAGAGCGCGACCTATTCGCGTAATGCGCTGGAAAACCTGCTGCAGAACCTCGCACGCGATCCGGCCATCGGCGAGGTCTCGCTGCTCGCCCACTCCATGGGCAACTGGGTCGCGCTGGAATCGCTGACCCAGATGGCAGTGCGCAATCGCGGCATCCCGCCGAAGATCGCCAATGTCATGCTCGCCTCGCCTGATGTCGATGCCGACGTCTTCCGCACGCAGATCGCGGAAATGACGGGGCGGCGGCCGAAATTCACCCTCTTCGTCTCGCAGGACGACCGCGCACTCGCGGTCTCGCGCCGGGTCTGGGGCAACAAGGATCGTCTGGGCGCCGTCGATCCCGATGTCGAGCCCTACAAGAGCGAGTTCGAGAAGGACAAGATCACGGTCCTCAACCTCACCAAGTTGCGCACCGGCGACAAGCTCAACCATGGCAAATTCGCCGAGAGCCCGGAGGTGGTGAAGTTGATCGGCACGCGCCTGGTCGACGGCCAACCGATCACCGATTCCCGTGTTGGCCTAGGCGATCGGCTGATCGAGGTCACCGGCAGCGCTGCAGCCGCGGTCGGTACCGCCGCCGGCATCGTCGTCTCCGCCCCGGTCGCGGTGGTCGATTCGCAGGCTCGCCGCAATCTCGGCGACAGGTTCGAGCATCTCGGTAACAATATCCAGGACACCGGAGCCGCTGTCGGCGACACGGTTACCTCGCCGTTCCAGAATCCAGGCGCCCCGCGCTGAGCCGAAGCCTTACCGGCTGAAGCGCACCGGCACCGAGAGCGAGATCGCTCCGCCACCGCCGACGCCCGCAGGTGGGGCAGGAACCGGGCTGGCGCGACGGATCATCGCCGCGGCCTCGGCGTCGAGCGCCGAATCCCCGGACGAGCCGACGACGCGCGAGGATAGGACATTGCCGCTGCGGTCGATCGCGAAGGCGACCTGGACCGTGCCCGGGCTCGCGCCGCCTGGGAAGCGCTTGTAGCGGTTGAGATGGGCGATCAGCGAACCGCGCCAGGATGCCGTCGAGACCGTCGGCTGACTGGCGGTGCCCTGCGCAGCGCTGGTCGGCGCCGAGGCGCGCTGCTCCGACGGCTTAGGCGCCACAGCCTCCTTAGCCCGCTGCTCGACCGGTTTGCGCTCGACGATCTTGGGCTTGGGCTTCGGCTTCTCCTTCTTCTCGACGAGCTTCGGTTTCGGCTCGGGCTTCTTCTCCACCGGCTTCAGTTCGGGTGGAGGCGGCAGCAGCACGGCGTCGAGCTTCGGGACCTGCGGCAGCTCCGGCAGCTTGATCTCCGGCTGCTCGACCGGCGTCGGTTCGGGCACCGGCTCAGGCTCCGGAGGCGGCGTCTCCTTGACCGGCTCGGGCGGCGGCGGTTCCGGCTCGGCCCGCTGTTCTGCGACCGGCAGGTCCTCCGGCGGCGCCTCGGGCGCGACCGAGAGCGCGGCGAGCTCGATCATCACCGCCGGCTCGGGCGCGCCAGCGGCGGCTTCCGTCGGGCGCCAGTTCACGCCGACCCAGGCGGCGCCGCCATGGGCGGCGGCGACGGCAATCGCAGCCACGCCCCAGCGCAGCACGGCGAGCCAGCGGCGATCCGGCGCGGGCGAGATCATGGCCTGCCTGCCCCTTGCGCGGCGCCTTGGCCGGTATCCTCCAGCCCGACCAGCGCGATCTTCAGATAGCCGGCCTGACGCAGCTTGTTCATCACCTCCATCAGCTCGCGATAGGCCACAGCCCCGTCGGCACGCAGGAAGACGCGCTGCTCGCGGTCATTGTTGGTCTGGCGGTCGAGGGTGGCCTGCAGCAACTCGCGCGGCACGGTGTCGTTGCCGAGCGCGAGCGAGAGGTCCTGCTTCACGGTCAGGAAGACCGGCTTGTCCGGCCGCGGCTGCGGCTGGGCGTTCGAGACCGGCAGATCGACCGCGACGTCGACGGTCGAGAGCGGCGCTGCGACCATGAAGATGATCAGCAGCACCAGGATCACGTCGATGAACGGCGTGACGTTGATCTCGCTGACCTCGCCGAGATCGCCGTCCTGGGCTTCCTTGAGCGAAACCGCCATGGCTTACTCCGCCGGGACGCGCGGCATGGCGGCGGGCTGGACCGGCACGGCATGCAGATTGGCGCGAACTTGCTGGGCTGCCTGGCGGCGCGCCCGCTCGAGATCGCGCGAGAGATGGCGCAGCACCTCGCCCGAGGCGTCGGATAGCGTGGCGCGGTAGCCGGAGATGGCGCGGGCGAAGACGTTGTAGATGATCACGGCCGGTATCGCCGCGACAAGGCCGATCGCGGTCGCCAGCAGCGCCTCGGCGATTCCTGGCGCGACCACGGCGAGATTCGTCGTCTTCGACTGGCTGATGCCGATGAACGAGTTCATGATGCCCCAGACCGTGCCGAACAGGCCGACGAACGGGGCGGTCGAGCCTATGGTGGCGAGCAGGCCTGTGCCGCGCGCCATCGAGCGGCCCGCCCTGGCCTCGATCCGCGACAGCGCAATCGCGGCGCGCTCCTTGATGCCGTCCTCGCCGAGATCGTCGGAGCGCTGGCGCTCGCTCTGGGCGGCACCGACCAGCTCCGCGACCGTGCCGCGGGCCGGTCCCTTGCGGCCGGCGATCGCGCGCGCGGCTTCGTCGAGACTGACGGCCTCTTCCAGCCGGCGCACGGCCCGCTGCGCCCGCGTCTTGGCGGCGGCGAGCTCGAGCGCCTTGGCGAGCCAGATCGTCCAGGTCACCAGCGAGGCGAAGGCGAGGCCGAGCATGACCGCCTTTACGACGATATCGGCCGCCATGAACATGCCCCAGGGCGACAGGTCGTGCGGCAGCGTGGCCTGCCCTGCGACGGGGACAGGGGCCGGAGCAGGGGCGCCCTGGCCAGGCGCAGCAGCGGTTGGCGCAGCGGTGTTCGGAGACATAGGCGCGCCCTGACCACTCGGAGCAGCAGCTGGTGCGGGGTTCGAGTTTGCGGGAGCGGGCAGCCCGCCGCCATGAGCGCCGGATGGGCTCTGCTGCACCGGCGCGGTCTCGGCGGGGCTGGTCTGAGCCAGGACGACGAAGCCCGCCATGGGGGTGGCGGCAATGGCCGTCGCGAGCAGGACTGTGCCGATCAAACGCTGCATCGAATTGGGTCCGTGGTCTTGTGGCGCCCCTCCTTGACGGGAGCGCTGTCCGAACGGAGCCGCGTCCGTCGAAGCGGTTCCGGGCGATCGAGCGACGAGGCCGACTAAGCACTTCGTCCCGCGATCGTCCCAAGCAGTTAAACCAGAGCGAATTGTTTAGCAAATACAATAGTTTATATGTCTTCTAAAGTAACTCTCCCGCTGCTCTTGGTCGCGAACGGTTCGAGTATTCCCGGCGCTTCGCTGGGCCGCGGGCGGGGTCACCTCTGCGCGAGGACCGCGCCGGGATTGAGGATGCCGAGCGGGTCGAAGGCCTGCTTGACCGCCCGCATCAGCACCAGCGCCTCGGGCTGCGCCTGCCGTATCAGCGCGCCGGTCAGGCTACGCCCGATGCCGTGCTCGGCGGTGATGCTGCCGCCGAAACGGCTGACGATCGCGAAGACCTCCGCATTCACGGCATGGCCGATATCAGCAAGCTGCTCCGCCGGCGTCTGCCTGGGAAGACGCAGGACGACATGGATGTTGCCGTCGCCGACATGGCCGACGAAGAGCGCGCGCGCCTCCGGAAAGCGCTCGGCAGCCATCGCCTCGATCGCCGCGATGAAGGCCGGGACGTCGGCGACCGCGACGCTGGTGTCGTGCGAGACGATCGGGCCGGCGCGGCGGTTGGCTTCCGCGACGGCGAAGCGCAGATGCCAGATCGCTTTGGCTTGCGCCTCGCTCTGCGCGATCGCTGCGTCGCGGAGCACGCCTTGTTCAAGCGCGGTGGCCAGAACGCGCGTCAGCAGCTCATCGAGAGGGCTGTTCGGATCGCTGCCGCCGAGCTCGATGAAGACGTACCAGGTATGGCGCTCGTCGAGCGGCAGGGTCGTTCCAGGCACGAGGTCGAGGGTGAGGCCCATCTCGGCATCGCACATCAGTTCGAAGCTGGAGATGCGCTCGCCTGCGCTCTGCCTCAGCAAAGCGAGCAGCCGCAATGCGTCCGCCGGGCTGGCGAGGCCGCAGAGTGCCGTTGCGCTCGCCCGGGGCCTTGGAAACAGTCTGAAGGTCGCCGCGGTCACGACCGCGAGCGTGCCTTCCGAGCCGATCACCAGCTCCTTGAGCGCATAGCCGGCATTGTCCTTGCGCAGTGGCTTGAGGCCGTGGATCACGGCGCCATCGGCGCGAACGTATTCGAGGCCGAGCACGAGATCGCGCACCGTACCGTAACGGATGACGTTGATGCCGCCGGCATTGGTCGCGACCACGCCGCCGATCTGGCAGGAGCCCTCGCTGCCGAGGCTGAGCGGAAAGAGCCGGTCATGAGCGGCGGCGGCCTGCTGGACGTCGGCAAGGATACAGCCGGCTTCGGCAGTGAGCGTGTCGCCTTCAAGCTCGATCGTCCTGATCCGGTTGAGGCGCGCCAGGGAAAGCAGGACGGCTCTGCCCGAGACGTCCGGCGTCGCCCCGCCCGACAGCCCCGTGTTGCCGCCCTGCGGCACGACCGGCGTGCGCGTCGCGCTGGCCCAGCGCAGGATGGTCGAGACTTCCTCCACGCTGCGCGGGCGCAGCAGCGCGAGCGCTTGGCCGCGATGCTTGCCGCGCCAGTCGGTGAGATGCGGCGCCATCGCCTGCGGATCGGTGACGATGGCGGCCGGATCGAGCAGGGCGCGCAGGTCGTCGAGGGAACTCATCGCCTCAGACCGTGCCGGCATCGACGATGAAGTTCTGCCCGGCGCACATGCGCGAGACGTCGGAGCACAGGAACAGCACCATCTGAGCGATGTCCTCCGGCAGGATCTCGCCCTTCAGCGCCTGCGCGGCCTGATTGGCTGCAGCCTTCTCGGGCGTCCACCACTGCGTGCGCTGGCGCTCGGTCATCACCCAGCCGGGCGTGACGCAGTTGACCCTGATGCCATCGGGCCCGAGTGCCCGCGCCAGCGAGCGGGTAAAGCCGATCACCGCCGATTTCGCCGTGGTGTAGGCGATCATGTGCGGCGAGCCCTTCATCCACGAGGTCGAGGACAGGTTGACCAGCGCCCCGCCGCCGAGGCCGCGCATGTCCGGCGCCAGCGCCTGAGCAACGAACATCATCGGCCGGAGATTCACGGACAAACGGTCGTCCCAGTATGCCTCGGTGACCGCCTCGAAATCATGCCGCTCGTCATGGCCGGCATTGTTGACGCCGATCGCAAAGGGCCCGTGCAGGGCGCGGGCCGCCGCGATCGCCGCTTGCGTCCCCGGGATGTCGCGTAGGTCGACCTGATGGAACGAGACAGCACCGCCGGCTGCCGAAAGTTCGGCCGCCAATCGCTCGCCACACGCGGCGTCGATATCGAGGAAGGCGACCTTCGCGCCCTGCCGCGCCAGCGCCTCGACGATGGCGCGGCCGATACCGTCGGCCCCGCCGGTGACCAGTGCGGCCTTGCCGGCGAGATCGGGATAGCTGGCTTCGACCCTCACCCGCCGAACTCCGCTGCGGCTAGGCCGGGCACGTCGACCGGCAAGGTGAAGAGCCCGCCGGAGAACGGCGCTTCGGCGAGCACCCGCGACGGCAGGCGGATGCGCGCCGTAGTGATGAACAGCGTCTTCAGGTCGGGGCCTCCGAAAGCGAGGCTGGTCGGGCGCGGCACCGGCAGCCAGACTTCGCGATCGAGCTTGCCATCCGGTGCATAGCGGTGCAGGCACCAGCCATCCCAGATCGCGCACCAGACGAAGCCCTCGGCATCGACGGCGAGCCCGTCCGGGCGGCCGGCGACCTCGGTGAAGATGCGGCGATTGGCGAGCGTGCCCGCCCTGGCGTCGAAGTCGTAGGCATAGATGCAGCCATGGGCGGAATCGACGAAGTAAAAGCTCCGGCCGTCCGGGCTCCAGTCGAGCCCGTTGGCGACGGTGAGCCCGCTTTCCTGTCGGTGCCAGCTGAGGTCCGGCGCGATCGCGTAGAGCGAGCCGGAAGCGCGGCTGGCGTCGAGCCGCATCGTCCCAGCCCAGAGCCGGCCCTGCCGGTCGCATTTGCCGTCGTTGAAGCGGTTGTCGGGGATATCGGCTTCGGGATCGGCGAGCGGCGTCAGCCGGCCGCTGGCGAAGTCGAAGGCCTCCAGGCCTTCCTGCGTCAGCACCACGAGCCCGCCGCCACGGCGGCCGAGCACGGCGCTGACCAGGCGCGGCAGGGTGACCTCCTCGTTGTTGCCGGTCGCCGGGTCGAAGCGGTTGACCGAGGGCGCGAGGATATCGACCCAGTAGAGCCGCTGCTCCCCGGCAGACCAGTAAGGGCCTTCGGCGAGATGGGCGCCCCAGGGCAGTACGCATTGCACGTTCGGATCGACCGGGCGTGCCGAGCGCGGCGCCGGGGAAATGTTCATCTGCGTTGCCCCGACATTGCCGGAGATCTGTCGTGCGGCCGCCATCAGGTCGCGGCCGGTGGTGTGCAATCGCTCCCGCGTCAGCCGCGAGGACGGGCCGAATACGCCGATCGCGGCGACGGCCCGGCCGGTATGGTCGAAGATCGGCGCGGCGACCGAGGCGACGCCGGCGACGTGCTCCTCCTGCGAGACGGCGTAGCCGCGCGCCCGGGTCAGCGCGAGGTCGGCGGCGAGCGCCTCCTCCTCGGTAATGGTGGTCTCGGTGAAGCGCTCGAGCTTCAGCCTATCGACGAGCGCGCGCTGCTCATGCGGCTGGACGAAGGCGAGCAGGGCTTTGCCGCCGGCGGTGCAATGCAGCGGGGCGCGTCGGCCGATCTCGATGCGGAAGCCATAGGGGCCGCCGCGACTGCGCTGGTCGATATAAAGCACCTCGCCATTGTCGATAGCGCAGAGCGCGGCAGTCTCGCGCGTCTCCTCGGCCAGCCGGTCAAGCGCCGGCGCGCCGGCGCCGCGCAGGTCGAAGGATTCCCAGACGCGATGGGCGAGCTCGAACAGGCGGTGGCCGAGCCGATAGGTATTGTCGCTTTCCTCATGGCGGATCAGGCGGAAGGTCAGGAGCGTGTTGAGCATGCGCGCCAGCGTGCCCTTGGGCAGGCCGGTCGCGGCCTGCAGGTCGCGAAAGCGCGGCGGCGCCGGCGCCTCGCCGATCACGTCGAGGAGGTAGAGGCCCTTGGCGAGGGCGGCTGCGCCGGTCGGGACGTCGCGCTCGTCCGGCGTCAGGACGCGCGCTTCGCCCGCGCCTGCGCCGCCTCGCCGATCATGCGCTCGAAGGTCCATTGCGGCTCAAATCCCAGTTCGGTCCGGATCCTGGCGTTCGACGTCTCGTAGAAGACGCCGGCGCCCGGCAGGTCGATGGTCTTCAACGGCAGTCCCGTCAACTGCGCCATCATCGGCAGCGCGACGGCGAAGTCGACCGGCTCGGTCGCGCCGAGATTAAAGGTGCGCCCGGCGGCGCGTTCGTCCGACAGCGCGAGCAGGATGCCGGCGACCATGTCGCGTGTGTCGGTGATGTGCATGCGGAAGGGCCGGCCGGCCTCGTTGCGCGACAGCACCAAGGCCTCGCTCCCGTCATCGATCGCCCGTAGCGCCACGACGGCGGCGGCATTGCCGAAACCCTCCTGCTGCCGGATCTTCGGCTGCAGGAAGAAGCGCGGGCCGGAGAAGAAGCTGCCGGGGTCGAGCAGTTCGCCCGCATCCTGGGTGTGCGAAAACCGCAGGATCGTGGCCGGGGTGCCGCTGGTCCGCTCGAAGAAGCGCACGATCTCCTCGCCGAGCAGCTTGGTCAACCCGTAGGGCGAGCGCGGATTCAGCGGATGGTCCTCGTCGATCGGCTGATAATCCGGCACGTTCTCGGGATAGACCTCGCCGGAGGAGGCGAAGACGAGCCGCTTCGGCCTTACAGCCGCGGCCTCTTCCAGCAGCACACGCGTGCCCTCGACATTCGCCGAGAACAGCTTGTCCCGATCGGCCGGCAGCCAGGACATGAAGGCGCCGAGATGCAGGATCGCGTCAGTGCCCTGCACGGCCTCCCTCGCCGCAGCACGATCGTCGAAGCCGCCGAGCACCTCGCGTAAAGCGGGGTGATCGATGCCGCTGGCGCGCAGGTCGAAGCCGGTGACGCGGTGGCCCGCTGCGAGCAGTTCGCGGGCGACACGCGAGCCGACGCGCCCGGCGCTGCCGGTGACCAGGATCGTGCTCATCGGATCGCCTCGCCGCTGGCGGCATCGAACACATGCAGTCGCGCCGGGTCGAATGACAGCGTCAGCGTTGCCTCGGGTGGCCGCGGCTCGGGATTGATCAGGCGCGCGATCAGCGAGGTCCGCCGCGCCTCGTCCTCGCCGCCGGAACTCGCCTCGCGGCGATGCTCCTCGGGCAGGTCGACATAGACATATTGCTCGCTGCCGAGGCTCTCGATCAGCCGCGGGCTCACCGGGAACGAGACCTGCCCAGGCCCCGCGGCGATGTGCTCAGGCCGCAGGCCGACGACGATCTCCTTGCCGGCGAGCGCGGCAGCGTTCGCGACAGGCAGCGTCACGTCGTGGCCGAACAGCTTTGCGGTGATGCTGCCGCCTGTCGCCAGCGCCTTTGCCTTCAAGAAATTCATGCCGGGCGAGCCGATGAAGCCGGCGACGAAGAGATTGGCCGGCTCGCGGAACATCACCTCGGGCGCGGCGATCTGCTGGATCACGCCGTCCTTCATGATGACGATGCGGTCGGCCATCGTCATCGCCTCGGTCTGGTCGTGGGTGACGTAGATCGTGGTGACGCGCAGCCTCTTGTGCAGGGCGCTGATCTCGGCGCGGGTGTGCACGCGCAATTTGGCGTCGAGATTGGAGAGTGGCTCGTCCATCAGGAAGGCCTGCGGCTCGCGCACGATCGCGCGGCCGAGCGCGACGCGCTGGCGCTGACCGCCAGAGAGGGCACGCGGCCGCCGCTCGAGCAGATGATCGATGCCGAGGATTTTTGCGGCCTCGTTGACCCGCCGCTCGATCTCGGCCGCATCGGTGCCGCGCATCTTAAGGCCGAAGCCCATATTCTTGCGCACGGTGAGGTGGGGGTAGAGCGCGTAGTTCTGGAAGACCATGGCGATGTCGCGGTCGCCCGGTGCGAGGTCGGTGACATCGCGCTCGCCGATCGCGATCGTGCCGGAGGAGGCTTCCTCCAGCCCCGCGAGGATCTTCAGCATGGTCGACTTGCCGCAGCCGGAGGGGCCGACGAGGACGACGAATTCGCCATCGGCGATGTCGAGCGAGAACGCCTTGAGGACGGTGAGCCCGCCATAGGTTTTGGTGACGCTGTCGATGCGGATTCCAGCCATGCGGATTCTCTTATTTCTCGGCCCCGGCGGTCAGGCCGCCGACGAGATAGCGTTCGAGGAAGAGGTAGATGAGCAGGATCGGCAGGGCGACGAGGATGGAGGCGGCGGAGATGTCGCTCCAGTTCGAGATGTACTCGCCCTTCATCGTGGTGATGCCGAGATTGGCGGTCCAGTTGCCCTGGGCGTTGGTCAGGAAGGTGCGGGCATAGGCATAGTCCGACCAGGACAGCACGAAGCCGTAGAGCGCGGTCGCGGCGAGCCCCGGCGCGGACACCGGCAGGATCACCCGGACCATCGCGCCGAGCGGCGAGCAGCCATCGACCATCGCCGCCTGTTCGAGCTCGCGCGGGATCGTGTCGAAATAGCCCTTCAGCATCCAGGTGGTGAACGGGATGATCAGCGTGGCGTGGGCGAGAATGATCGACCACAGGCTGCCGATCAGCTCGAGATTGCGGAAGATGCCGAAGAGCGGGATGACCAGCAGCGTCGCCGGCAGCATCTTGGCGGTCAGGATGAACAGCCCGAGCGACTGGCCGCCGCGCACCCGGAAGCGCGACAGGCTGTAGCCGGCGAGCACCGAGACGACCATTGAGATCGCGACCGCGCCGATGGCGGCGAGTGCCGAATTGCCGAGCCAGAGCAGGATCGGCCGCTCGGCCATGATCTGCTGGAACACACCCCAGCGCGGCTCGGCCGGCCAGAAGCTCGGCGGCAATTGCCGAAGCTGGCTCGGCTCGGAGAGCGCGGTCACGACGAGCCAGTAGATCGGAAAGACCAGGATGGCGCAGGTCAGGACGACGAGCGCGTAGAGCAGGGCGTGATGTGTGGTTTTTCGTCTCATCCCCGCCTCCTCAGATATTGTCCGGAGCGCGGGCGATCATCAGCCGGCTCGCGATCACGCAGACGATCAGGGTGATGACGCCGATGGCGGAGGCGTAGCCCATCTTGAAGAAGCCGAAGGCCTGCTCGTAGGTCATGATCGAGAGCGACTGCGTCGCCTTCAGCGGGCCGCCGCCGGTCAGCACGTAGATGATCGAGAAGTCGCGGAAGACCCAGAGCATCACCAGCACCAGCGTGACGCCGATCACCGGCATCAGCGAGGGGATGGTGATGTGGATCAGCCGCTGCCAGGCGCGGGCGCCGTCGACCTTGGCGGCGTTGTAGAAATCCTCGGGGATCGACTGCAGCCCGGCAAGCATCATGATCGAGACGAAGGGATAGCCCTTCCAGACCATCACCGTGCAGACCACGGCGAAGGCGGCGTCGGGCGAGGAGAACCAGTTGATCGTCTGATCGACCAGGCCGAGCCTGATGAAGAGCCAGTTCATCAGGCCGAAGGAGGAATCGAACAGCCAGGCGAAGATCACGACTGCGATCACTTCCGGGATCGCCCAGGGCAGGGCGACCAGCAGCCGCGCCAGCGCCTGGCCCTTGAAGCGGTTGTTGACCAACAGCGCCGTGCCGAGCCCGAGCAGGAAGCAGAAGAAGGAGACGATGGTGACGAGCTTGAACGTCACCCAGCAGGCGTTCCAGAAATCCTCGGAGGCGAAGAGCCGTTCGTAATTGGCGGTCGTGAACGGCCGGCGCGGCTGGTCGAGCCGGGCGATGTTGACGTTCTGGAAGGAGAGATCGACCGAGACGAACAGCGGATAGACGATGATCAGCGCGATCAGCAGCACTGCCGGCGCCAGCAAGAGATAGCCGAGCCAGTGCCGCCGGCTCGGGCGGGCGAGGTCGAGGCCAAAACCGGGCATGACCAGTCGTCTCCTTTTTTGTTTGAAGGAGAGGCGCGGGGAACCCTTCTCCCGAGTGGGTATCCGTTGAAGGCGCAACGGTGCCGTCGCGTTCAGGTAATCAGCGGCGGTCCCTCACCCCTGCCCCTCTCCCATCCGGGAGAGGGGTTCTCGCGCTGTGCCTCACTGCTTCTGCAGCGCCTCGGCCTTGGCCTGCATCGTCGCCGCGACCGTCTTCGGGTCGAGGTCCTGGATGATCATGCGCTGCGATTCTTCCATGACCATCTTGGCGAATTCGTTGAACTGCAGCTCGAGCCCCTTCGGGATGCGGTCGACCTTGGCGTCGGCTGCCGCTTTCGTCGCCTGCACCAAGAGGTCGAAATGCGGCGTGTCCTTGATCGCAGCCGAGGTGTCGGCGCGCGGGGAGGGCGACGGCGAGGCGCCCAGCGTCGCATAGCTCGACTGGAACTTGTCGGAGGTCGCGATGGCGATGAAGTCCCAGACCAGCTTCTTGTTCTCCTTGGGTGCATCGGCGGCGATGCCGAGCACGTTGGAGGAGCCGCCGACCGGCGGCTTGAACGGCACCATGCCGAGCTTGATCTGATCCTTGGCCTTGCCTTTCTGGATGATCGGGTAGAGCCAGGGCCCGTCCGTCTTCATCGCGATCTTGCCGTCGGCGAACATCTGGCGGACCTCGCCTGCGGCCAGGTCGCGCGGGGTCAGGCTGGTCTTGACGATGGTCTTCCAGCGCGACAGGCCCTCGATCATCTGAGGCGTGTTGATCGTCACCTTGCCGGCATCGTTGGTCCAGCGCCCGCCGGCATCGAGCGTGTAGTTCATCATCTCACTCATGTACTGGCCGCCGCCGCCCTTGGTCTCGTGGCCGGTGCCGAACTGGTCGGTGATGCCGTCGCCGTTGAGGTCCTTGGTCAGCTTCTGCGCGGCGGCGAGGAATTCCGCATAGGTCGTGGGGACGGAAAGACCTTCCTTCTTCAGCAATTCCTCGTTGTAGGCGAAGATGTAGCCGAAATAGAGCATCATCGTGCAGACGGTCTGCTTGTTCCAGGTGCAGGTGTCCTGCCCCGCCCAGCCCTTGAGATCGAGCTTGGCATCCTTGATGTAGGGATCAAGCGGCTCCAGCCAGCCATTATCGGCGAACTTCTGGAACTCGAAGGAGGCGAGGTGGACGATGTCGGGCGGCTTGCCGCCGGCGAACAGCGTCGTCATCGTGTCGGCATAGGCGCCGCGCTCGACCTTGGTCCATTCGATCTTGACGCCGGGATGGGTCGCCTCGAACTCCTTGATCACCGAGCCCCACCAGTCGCCGACGCCGCGCTCGTCCTTCTGCCAGGAGACGAACTTCAGCACCTTGCCCTGCGCCCAGGCGGCGCCGGGGAGAAAGCTGGCGGCGAGCGCGAGCGCAGCCGCGGAGAATGCTAGCCTTGTCCTCGTCATGGTCTCCTCCTCCCTTGGTTTTTCTAGTCGCTAGAGCCGCTTCAGCAGCTTGAGCGCTTCCTTCGATGGCTCGACCCCGAGGCCTGGACCGCTCGGCAAACGATAGAAGCCGTCGATGCAGTCCATGTCGCCCAAGAGCAATCGCCGGTTCGGCTCGAAGATCGAGTGCTGGAATTCATGGCACTCGACCGCCGCCAGCGCCGAGGACGCATGCAGGCTCGCCGCCAGGAACAGGCCAATGCCGATCGTGGCATGCGGGATGACCCTGAGGTGGTGCGCCTGCGCATAGAGGCCGATGCGCATGAACTCGGTCACGCCCTTATGGCCCATCTCCGGCTGCACGATCGCGCAGGCCCGCCGGGCGACACGCGGCACGAGATCGTAGACCGTGCGCCATTCCTCGCCGGCCGCGACCGGCGTCGAGACCTTCGAGGCGACATGCGCGAGCCCGTCGAGATCCTCCGGCTTGACCGGCGCCTCGGCGAACCAGAGATCGTGCGGCTCCATCGCCCGGATCGCCGCGACGGCCTCCTCGCCGGTATGGACCCAGTGCATGTCGCAGGCGATGCGCGCTTTCGGCCCGAGCCGCTCGCGCAGCGTCGCGATCTCCGCGACATTGCCGTCATCGGCAACGGGGGCGGCGAACTTGAAGCTGTCGAAGCCCTTCGCTTGCCATTCGGCGGCGAACTCGGCCCGCTCCGCCCGCGCAGGCTTCGGCAGGCCGGAAATGTAAGCCGGCAAACGCTCATGCTTCTGCCCGCCGAGCAGCTTGACCAGCGGCAGGCTGGAAAGCTTGCCGCAGAGGTCCCAGAGCGCGATGTCGATCGCGGCGAGCGCGTCGAGATAGAAGCCGCCGGTATAGCCGCGCACCCGCATCAAATCGTAGAGATCGTCATGGATGACGCTGACGTCGCGCGGGTCGCGTCCGACGACGAAGGGGCCGAGCAGGTCGTCGATGATCGCCATCGCCGCGCCCGGCGCGACGATGCCATAGGTCTCGCCCCAGCCGATCGCGCCGCTTGCCGTCTCGATCCTGACCACTACGGTGCGGTCGACGGTCGGATAGACCGTGCGGTTGCCCCTGCGGACGATATAGCCGTGATCGTTGATGCGTTCGCCTTCGCGTAGCGCGCCGAGATAGGGCGTCTCGCGCGGAATGGTGATCGAGAAGACTTCGACGCGGGCGACACGCTCGGCCATCACGCGCCTCCGCCGAGCGCGGGCTCGCGCGGCCCAGACGTCATGAGGTCGGTGCACGCCTCCAGCCAGGCGTCGATTTCGGCGACATCGAGCGCGTCCATCGGCGGCACCTTCGCCCGCACCACCTGATTGGTCAGCACGCCGCGCCGCGTCAGCACATGCTTGGTGAAGGCCATGCGGAAATTGAACTGGATCACCAGCAGCGGCAGCGTCCGCATATAGAGATCGCGCGCGCGAGCGATGTCGCCGCTGCGATAGGCGCGGTCCATCGCGACATGGATGTCGGCGAGCTCGACCGCCGGCATCGCGCCGCAGGCGCCGCGATTATACTCGTCGATCAGGTAGCGCGCCCCACCGCCGCCGATCACGCCCTTCAGATGCGCCGGCTTGCCGGCGGCGATCGCCGAGATGGCGAGGCCGGACGGCAGCGTCTCTTCCTTGACATAGGTGATCGCCGGGTTGTCACGGACGATCGCCAGGATCGCCTCGGGCTTGAGGTCGGAGCCGCGCGGCGCCGGCGCGTTCTGCAATACGATCTCAATGCCGGGCACGGCCGCGGCGATCTCGCCATAAAAAGCCGAGACCGCTTCCGTCGTCGTGCCGACGCTCTTCGGCGCCTGGATCATCACATGGCCGATGCCGTTGGCGAGCGCCTCGCGGCAATGCGAGATCGCCTCAACCGCAGTCGGCGCGCTCGCGCCGGCGACGATCGGCACGCGCTTGCCAACCTTGGCGACCACGACCTTCAGCAGCGCCGCCCGCTCCGCCGCAGCGAGCTCGTCGACCTCGCTGGCGAAGCCCGGAAACACCACGCCGTCGACGCCGCTCGCGAGCGCGAAGGCAACGATCGCCGCCATCGCCTCGGGATCGACAGCGCCAGCCTCGGTGAACGGCGTTGGCAAGACCGGGAGCATGCCCTGCAACACTGCGTTCCTCCAATCGATCCATATTATGGATCATTTGTTTTCTAATATGGACCGTACTTCTCGCGCTGGAAATCGTCAAGCGCGCATGGAAAAGGCCGCCGGGGTTTGCACCCGGCGGCCTCGATGATTACGCAGCTTGTTGGCGGCGATCAGTGCGTGTGCGCTGCGGCCGGGGCACGCGCACCGACCGATTGCACGGAGAACTCGACGGGGACCGCTCCGGCCTTCTCGAAGGTCAGCGTGCCTTTGACCTTTTCGCCTTCCTTGAGCTGGCGCTTCAGATCCATGAACATGATGTGGTAGCCGCCGGGCTTGAGCTCGAGCTTGGCGCCGGGCTTGAGCTCGACGCCCTCAGGCAGGCCACGCATGGTCATCACGCCGTTGTTGACCGCCATTTCGTGGATCTCGACCTTGCCGGCGATCTCGCTGCTGCCGCCGAGCAGGCGGTCGGACGCGCTGCCGGTATTGGTCACGGCGACATAGCCGCCGGCGACCTTGGCGCCGGCCGGGGTCGCGCGCGTCCAGGGCTGCTCGATCTTGAGCGGGCCGGCGCTGTAGTCCTGGGCGACGGCGGCGCTGCCGAGCGCCAGGATGGCAATGGCTGCGCAAGCGAGGCGAGAGATCATCGGAAACTCCTTCTGTTGTGAAAGTTGGATCGGGTTCAGGGGCGGATGTCGAGCGTGTCCTTGAGACGGGTCATCTCGAAATCCGAGACCAGGATCTCGAGCTCGACGGTCCAGCGGCCGGCCACCGGAAGTGTCAGGTCGCCGACCTGCCAGCTGCCGTCCGCCTGCTTGATTGCCTGCCGCTCGATCGGCTCGATGCCGGCTTCCGGCCGTGACAAGGCAAGCCGCAATTCCTTCGCCGCGAGCGGGCCGAACGCGCCGTCGAGCAGCGAGACGGTGATGGTCACAGGGCCGGTGCGGCCCGGCGTCACGCTGATGTCGGCCATCGCCTTGTCGGTGTGGATATGGACGCTGGCCGGCTGCGCTGCCGCGGCGGCGAGGGCGCGGGGCGGCGGCGTGAAGCGCCAGAGCGCGACGACAGCGAGGATGGCGACGATGATCACGATCTCAGCCGCGATGATCCGGGTCAGCAGCGCGCGGGCACCCGCGAGTCCAGAGACGACCGTTTCCGTCAGCCGGTAGCGGTTGAAGGCGCCGAGCCCGATCAACGCCGCGACCAGCACGAGCTTGCCGGTGAGCACGAGGCCATACGGTGTTGTCAGCAAAGCCTGCGGGCGCTCGACCTGGACGATGGCGAGCGCGCCGCCGCTGAGCAGGATGACGAGCAGCAGCGCGGGAATGCGCTGCGAGAACCGTTGCAGCGCCTGCGCTCCATCGGCTTGGCGCAGCGCGAAGGCGAGGGGCAGCAGCGCGCCGGCCCAGCCGGCCATGCCGATCGCATGCAGGAACACTGTCGGGCGGGTCAGCAATTGCGGCTCGGCGGCGCTGGCATGGCCGCTCGCGGCGAGAGCCGCGCCGAGGCCGAGCCAGGCGAGGGCAGCGAGCAGGCGTCCGCTTCGGCTGGGGACGAAAAGCGCGATCAGTGCGGTCAGCAGAGCGAGTGTCGCGATCAGCGCAGTGCGGCCAAAGCTGCTCGCGGCGGCTGTCTGCCAGGTGGCTGACTGCAGAGCTTCAGAAAGGGGCAAGGCCAGAGAATCGAGCCCCTGTGCCGCAAAGGCGACCGGCAGCGCCAGCAGCCCGAGGACGAGGAAGCCTGCGATTGGTCGGCGGGCGGCCACAGGCAAGGGAGCGACCCACGCCATGAAGGCGACGCCGCCAATGCCGAGCGCGAGTCCGAGATAGAGCCCGAGCTTGCCGAGCCAGAGGACTACGCGCACGGTTGGCTCGGTCTGGCTTGCGGCAAGATCGGGCGCCGCGCTCGGTGCACCGACAGAGAACAGCACCGAGCCGCCGACCGGATGGCCGTCCTCGGAGACAACGCGCCAGCTCAGCACATGCGTGCCATCGGCGAGGGCGGAGGGGGCCGCGATCGCGAGCGTCCGGTCCGTGAGCGTGAAGTGCGTCAGGGGTCGGCTCGTCCCGTCGGGGCCGATCAGCCTCAGCACCAAGGGCGAGACCGGCTCGCTGAAGCTGAGGCTGAACGCGCTGGGCGCACTGGCGATGACCGCACCGTCGGCCGGAACGGTCTTGGTCAAGGCGGCGTGCGCCAGGGCCTGCCCCGTCGTCGCCAGCGAGGCGACGGCGAGACCGAGCAGAATGAGAAGGAGATGAAGCTGCCGGGTCATGGCGTGACGGCGGCCGGGCGGGAAAGCCCGGCCGCGCTCGCTCACTTCTTCGGCGTCAGCTTCACGCCCGGCGCCGGGAACTTGTAGTCGTCAGCGGACTTGCCGGCCGCCGGGATCTCGATCCAGCGCTCGACCGCGCCGCCCTCGCATTCCTGCACCACCGGAACGTAGAGCGTCGTCTCGGGCTTGAGGTCGGCGGTGAGATAGGCGCGCAGGACGAACTCGTCATAGTGCTCGTCGAGCAGCTTGCCGCCGCTCCAGCTGACTTCGGTGACGCCCTCGACCGTCGGCGTGCCGTAGTAGTCATAGGACTTCTCGTACTTGCCCTTGGTCGTCTCCAGCGTCCAGCCGGGCTTGGGCATCGGTTTGACCGCAATGACGCCCTCGGGAATGCGGACGCGGACCCTGGTCGTGGCCGCGCCCTTGCAGCCATGCGGCACCCGCAGCACGGCCTTGTAGGTCGAGCCGACCGGGGCCTGCTGGGTCTCCAGCGTGACATGAGCGAGAGCCGGGCCGGCGGTGAAAGCCGCGACGAGGGCGGCCAGCGAAAGCGATTTCATCGTGAGGAATCCCTGCGGAAAGGACGCCGGCATGGCCGGCGCAGCCGCACTTGGCGGCCTGGATCTGGAAGGTGCGCGCGAGCCGGCAGGGTGCCGTCGCGAGCGAATGGGATGGGAGAAAGGCCGCTGGCGGCTGTCAGATGATGCTGGTCGCGGCGCAGCGGTGCGCCGGAACATCCAGCTCAGAGAGCGGCGGGCGGTGCGCGCGGATTGGCCGGGGAGCGGCCGGCGATGAAGCCGGACGGCAGATCGAGCCGGCGCTGGAAGGCGACGAGATCGACGGCGCGATGGACGATCGGCAGGAAATCGGTGGGCGCGGCCGGCGCGCCGGCGCCGGTGAAGGCGCAGCCGAGCATGCAGCAGCTCATCAGCTCATGCGTCGCGGCGCCATCGCTTTGGCTCATCGGCTGATCGCCGCCGGCGCAGAGCGTCATCGCCAGGGAACGGTCAAGGCTGAAGTTCGCGGCATTGGCGCCGGAGGCTAGGCCCGCGAAGATCGCCTGCAGCACGACGAGATAGGCCGCGGCCAGCGCGACCCAGCGTCTCATCCCTGCATTGTGGCGCCCTGCGGACAAAACCGACCCTCCTGCGGCTTCGATAGCATGGCTGCCGGCAGGGTCAATTTGCGTCAGTGTCTCAGTGCCTATGGTGCTCGCAATGGCTGTGGTCGGCCAGCGCCTCGATCACGGCGCAGTCGCTGGCGGCGACCCCGCCCGAGCAAACCGTTGCGATCCGGGCGAGTTCCGCCTCCAGCGAGCGCAAACGCGCGATCTTGTCGCGCACTTCGTCGAGATGTTCGGCCGCGATCGCATGCGCTTCGTCGCAGGCCATGCCGGGTGTGTCTGAAAGCCGCAGCAGGGTACGGATGCTCTCGACCGCGAAGCCGAGGTCGCGTCCATGCTTGATGAAGGCGAGCCGCTCGACATGGGCGCGGCCATAGCGCCGCTGGTTGCCCTCGGACCGCTCCGGCTCCGGCAGCAGGCCGACCTGCTCGTAATAGCGGATGGTCTCGACCTTGACTCCGGTCCGCTCGGCCAAAGTCCCGATCGGCACCACGCGCTCCAGGGTTTTCGCCGGCGGCATGATTTTCCTCTTGAAGCTGTAGTGGCTAGAGGTTGTAGGTAGGTGGTCCCGCAACGCTGTCAAGCGGAGACGAGAGCATGGCGACCGCCGCAAAAGCCGAAACGGAAACGCTGTCCTGGACGATCGGCGGCATGGATTGCGCCAGCTGCGCGGCGAAGATTCGCGGCGCGGTCGAGCGGCTGCCCGGCGTCTCCGACGTGCGTCTCTCGGTGATGTCGGAGACGCTGACGCTCTCCCTCGACGAGAGTCGGACGCGGCGCGATGCGATCGAGAAGCGCGTCGTCAGCCTGGGCTACACGGCGATGCCGGCGAGCGCGCCGCGCACACCTGCGCCTGAGCCCGCTTCGAACTGCGGCTGCGGTCATGATCACGTGCCGACCGACAAGGCGCAGGTCTGCGGCGGGCACGAGCATGCCCATGACCACGATCGCGACCATAGCCACGGCAAGGCCGGCAAGGGCGCCGACCATGGCCACGGCCTGCCCGGCCATGTCCATGAGCCGACGCCAGACGGGGTCTCCTGGTACCAGACCGGCAAGGGCAGGCTCGTCCTGCTGACCGGCGCGCTGCTCGGCGCCGCCTGGCTCGCCAAGTTCACGGTCTCCGAGACGGCCGCCTACTGGGCCTTTGTCATCGCCTGCGTGATCGGCGTCGTGCCGGTGGCGCGGCGCGCTTTCGCCGCGGCAAGGGTGGGCCAGCCCTTCACCATCGAGATGCTGATGACGATCGCCGCGACCGGCGCACTCGTCATCGGTGCGGCCGAGGAGGCGGCGCTGGTCGTCTTCCTCTTCGCCGTCGGCGAGGTGCTGGAGGGCGTCGCCGCCGATCGCGCCCGCGCCTCGATCAGGGCGCTCGGCGATCTCGTGCCCAAGACGGCCATCGTCGAGGAGAACGGCGAGACCCGCCAGGTCGACGCTGCCGCGCTGACCGTCGGTCAGATCGTGCTGGTGCGTCCGGGCGACCGCATCCCCGCCGACGGCGCGATCAGCGACGGCGTCTCCGGCATCGACGAGAGCCCGATCACCGGCGAATCCGTACCGAAGACCAAGGGTGTCGGCGATCCCGTCTATGCCGGCTCCGTCAATCGCGAGGCGGCGCTGCGCGTGCGCGTCGAGAAGGCGACTGAGGACAACACCATCGCCAGGATCATCCGCCTGGTCGAGGAAGCCCAGGAGGCGCGCGCGCCGACTGAGCGCTTCATCGACCGCTTCTCGCGCATCTACATGCCCGCGATCGTCGGCCTCGCCATTCTGGTCGCGCTGGTCCCGCCGCTGGCGTTTGGCGGCGAGTGGTCGGTCTGGATCTACCGGGCGCTGGCGCTGTTGCTGATCGGCTGTCCCTGCGCGCTGGTCATCTCGGTGCCGGCCTCGATCGCGGCGGCGCTCTCGACCGGCGCGCGCCAGGGCCTGCTGCTCAAGGGCGGCGTGGTGATCGAGGCCGCCGCGCGTACCGGCGTCGTTGCCTTCGACAAGACGGGAACGCTGACCGCGGGTGAGCCGCGCGTCACCGAGGTCGTCGCGCTCGGCCGCGAGGAGCGCAAGGTCGTCGAGCTCGCCGCAGCCGTCGAGACCGGCTCCAGCCATCCGCTGGCACTCGCCATCCTCGCCCGCGCCAGGGCGGATGGTGTTCCGGTGCGGCCTGCAGCCAACGCTGCGGCATTGGCCGGTAAGGGCGTCACCGGCGAACTCGACGGGGCTGCCGTCTTCGTTGGCGCGCCGCGCCATGCCAGGGAGCGCGCCAGCTTCGACACAGCGGCGCTCGAGACGGTCGAACGGCTCGAAACCGCGGGCAAGACCGTCGCTGCCGTCATCGCCGACGGCGCGCTCGCCGGCCTCATCGCCCTGCGCGATGAGCCCCGCGAGGATGCCGCCGCCGCGATCGCCGAACTCAAGGCGCTCGGCGTCCGCTCGGTGATGCTCACCGGCGACAATGCCCGCACCGGCACCGCCATCGCCGGCTCGCTCGGGCTGGAGCACCAGGCCGAACTGATGCCGGACGACAAGGTCACCGCCATCAAGGAACTCGCGCGCGAAGCGCCGGTGATGATGGTCGGCGACGGCATCAACGATGCCCCGGCGCTGGCCGCCGCCAATATCGGCGTCGCGATGGGCTCGGGCACCGATGTCGCGCTCGAGACCGCAGACGGCGCCGTGCTGAAGAGCCGGGTGCGCGACATCGCCGCGATGATCCGGCTGGCCCGGGCGGCGATGGGCAACATCCGCACCAATATCGCGCTCGCGCTCGGCCTGAAGGCAGTGTTCCTGGTCACCAGCGTGCTTGGTTATACGGGTCTCTGGGTCGCGATCCTCGCCGATACCGGCGCGACCGTGCTCGTCACCGCGAACGCGCTGCGCCTGCTGCGCTTCGACGCCGGCAAGGCCGGCTGAAGGAGCGATCCATGTCCGGCATGGAGAGCGTGCTCTTCCGCCTCGTCGCGGCCGAAGGTGCCACATGACCTGGCCAAGCAGATTTGCCTTTGTTGCTGCAATCGCTCTCGCCGCCGCCGGGCTCGATCAGGCCAGCAAATGGCTGATGCTGGAGATCGTCCTCAATCCACCGGAGCCGATCGCGCTGACGCCCTTCCTCAACCTGCGCCTCGGCTTCAATACCGGCGTCAGCTTCGGCCTGTTCCGCGAGACGCTCGAAGCCTGGCCCGGCCTGCTCGGACTGTTCAAGTTCGCGGCCGTCTTCGGCCTGCTGGCCTGGGCGGCGCTCGCCGGGCATCGGCTCGAACGCATCGGCCTCTCGCTGATGGCGGGCGGGGCCTTCGGCAATGCGATCGATCGCTGGCGCCAGGGTGCGGTCACCGATTTCCTCGATCTGCATTGGGGCGACTGGCACTGGCCGACCTTCAACGGTGCCGACATCGCATTGACCTTGGGCGTGGTGCTGATGCTGCTGGCGGCGTTGCCGAGCAGGGAGCGACCCCGCGCCGCGCGTAAGAATCGGTCTTGTTCACGAGTCGTTAGCGCCAGACGCCGATAATTTTAGCCATGTCCGATCGCTCTATAGTCCAGCGTCTCCGGCGCTTCGCACTGCTCGGTGCCGCCGCCATCGCCCTCTCGTCCTGCGTCGGGGTGGACGGCGACGGCCGCGGCAACCAGCCGCTGCCGGCGGCGCTTGTCTCGCAGATGTCGGCGAAGGGCATGAGCCAGGCCGACCCGATCGTCGTGCGTCTCTACAAGAAGGAGAGCGAGCTCGAGGTCTGGAAGCGCGATCGCTCCGGCCAATATGCCCTGCTCAAGACCTATCCGATGTGCCGCTGGTCCGGCCAGCTCGGGCCGAAGAAGCGCGAGGGCGACCGGCAGGCGCCGGAGGGCTTCTATACGGTGACGCCCGAGCTGATGAATCCGAAATCGGCGTATTACCTCTCCTATAATCTCGGCTACCCGAACGCGCTGGAGAAGGCGCAGGGCTATACCGGCTCGGCCCTGATGATCCACGGCGCCTGCACCTCGGCCGGCTGCTACGCCATGACCGATGACGGCGTGACGGAACTCTATGGTCTCGCGCGCGAGGCTTTTGCCGGCGGGCAGCGCAGCTTCCAGGTCCAGGCCTTCCCCTTCCGGATGACGCCGGAGAACCTGGCCCGCCATCGCGGCAATCCGAACATCGCCTTCTGGCGCAATCTCAAGGAAGGCTCGGATCATTTCGAGGCGACGCGGCAGCCACCGAAGCTCGCGACCTGCGGCGGCCGCTATGTCTTCAATCCGGCGGGCGATGCCTCCGCCTTCGTCCCCGGCGCGCCGTGCCCGGCCTATGAGACCGATCCGGAGGTCGCCTCGCTGGTCTCCGCGCGCAGCGCCCGCGACGAGGCGCGCCTCGCCGAGCTCACCGGCAGCCTGCCGGCGATGAGCTATGCGCTGATGGATGGCGGCATGCATCAGAGCTTCCGCAAGCTCCTGCGCACCATCGGGCCGGAGCGGATGCAGACCATGGTCGCCGGCAAGGTCGAGATCAGCGCGCCGCAGGCGGCGCTGGCCGATCCTTATGGTGGTAGCGGCGGCGATGAGCCGCAGCAGGCAACGGCGACCGGGTCGATTTCGCCGCGTTGACGCCGGCAAGGCTGGCGGCCAGACAAAGGCGCATGCCGATCCTCAAGATCATTCGTTATGGCGCCTGGGGCGCTGTCGTCATCGTCGCCTTCGCCGCCGCGGCGATCACGCTCGGCTGGTGGCGTGTCGACGGACCCGGCCGGCCGAGCTCGGGCGGGTCCGTATCGACCCCGCTGGCCGATGTCGGCGGTCCCTTCACCTCGACCGACCATACCGGCCGCAAGGTCTCGCAGGCCGATTATCTCGGCAAGCCGACGCTGGTCTTCTTCGGCTTCACTCATTGTCCCGAAGTCTGCCCGACCACGCTCTTCGAGCTCACAACTCTGCTCGGCAAGCTCGGCGCCGATGCCGACAGGCTCAACGTGCTCTTCGTCTCGGTCGATCCCAAGCGCGACACGCCGGCGCAGCTTTCGCTCTATCTGCAATCCTTCGATCCGCGCATCGTCGGGCTCTCGGGCACGCAGGCCGAGGTCGATGCGGCGCTGAAGGCCTACAAGGCCTATGCCAGGCGCATCCCGACGCAGGACGGCTACACCATGGACCACACCGCCTCGGTCTATCTGATGGACGCGGAGGGGCGCTTCCGCAGCCTGATCGATTATCACGAGGAACAGGACTCGGCGCTGGCGAAGGTCAGGCTGCTGCTGAAGCGCTGAAACTCCACTTCAAACCACCTCAGCCGGCATACTGAGGAGGCCGCATCGCGGCCGTCTCGAAGAATGCTTCAGGAGACTCCGGAACTATCTGGAGCATCCTTCGAGACCCAGCCTGTGGCTGCTCCTCAGGACGAGGGCTGAGGGAAAGGCGGCAGGAAGAATGCCGCCTCAGCGCCGGTTCAGCAGGATCATCTTCTCCTGCGTCATGTCGCGCATGGTGTAGGGGATGCCGCCGGTGCCGTAGCCGGATTCCTTGCGGCCGGCGAAGGGCATCCAGTCGGTGCGGAAGGCCGTGGGATCGTTGACCATCACCGCCGAGGCGTCGAGCCGCTCGGCGGCGTGCAGCGCAACGTCGATGTCTTGTGCGAAGACGCTGGCCTGGAAGGCGACGTTGAGCGAATTGGCCCGAGCAATGGCCTCGTCGAGCTTGCTGTAGCGGTAGACGCAGACCAGCGGGCCGAAGACCTCGAGCTGCGAGACCTTGGCGTCGGCGGCCGGGTCGAGCAGCACCGCCGGTTGCAGCGTCGTCTCCGACAGCCGTTTGCCGCCGAGCGCAAGCTTCGCTCCACCCTTGACGGCCTCGTCGATCCAGCTTGCGACCCGATCTGCCTCCCTGGGCAGGATCAGCGGACCGACCTCGGTCTCCTTCAGCACAGGATCGCCGGTGCGCAATTTGGCGACGCGTGCCACCAGCTGCTCGGTGAAGGCGTCGGCGATTTCCTCATGCACGTAGATGCGCTGCGTCGACACGCAGACCTGGCCGGCATGGTAGTAGCCGCCCTTGACCAGCGGCTCGATGATCCGCTCGAGATCGGCGCTGCGGTCGACGATCGCCGGCGCCGCCCCGCCATGCTCCAGAGCCGAGCGCGCGCCATGCGCCAGCTTGGCATGCAGCGACCAGCCGACCTTGGCCGAGCCGATGAAGCTGAGGAAGGCGATGCGCCTGTCGGTCACGAGCTTCTCGGCGAGCTCGTTGCTCTCCGGCAGGAACATCTGGCACCAGGCCTCCGGCAGGCCGGCCTCGTGCACCAGCGCGACGAAATCGCGGCAGCAGAGCGGCGTCGTGCTCGCCGGCTTGATGATCACCGGGCAACCGGTGGCGATCGCCGGTGCGACCTGGTGGACGATCAGGTTGAGCGGGTGGTTGAAGGCCGAGACTGCCGCGACGATCCCGATCGGCTCCTTGGTGGTGAAGGCCCAGCGCCCGGCAGCGGCCGGCGTCAGCCCCATCGGGATCTCTCGCCCGGCGAAGTTGCGCAGTTCGTCGGCGGCGTTGTGGACGCCGTCGATGGCGCGGGTCGTCTCGATGATCGCGTCTGTCAGCGGCTTGCCGCCTTCGCGCGCGATCTGGCGGGCGAAATGGTCGCGCTTGGCCGACAGGAGCTCGGCGAGCTTGCGCAGGATCGCGATCCGCTCATGCGGTTTCAGCCAGTTGTCGCGATCGCGGAAGACCGTCTCGGCCGCCTGCAATTTGGCTTCGAGCGCCGCCGCATCGTCGGTGGCGATCTCCTCGATCGGCGCACGATCATAGGCCTGAACCACTGTCAGCATCGTCGTCTCCTCGGTGGTTTCCATACCGGCGGCCTGGACGGGACGCCCAAAGCTAGAAACAAGTGCGGGTCGTCTCGGGCGACCGGAGGGAGATCCGGGACCCCTGCCTGAACCTCATTCGGAAAGGCTCAGGCATGGATCCCGGATTTCCGCTGCGCTCCGTCCGGGATGACCCGAGTCTTTCCTGCGAGCGCAGCAGATTGGCTCAGGCAAGCTCGATATCCGGCGTCTTGTTGCGCAGCTCCTCGACGAGCACACGGGTGTTCTCGGAATAGTCGATCGGCACCTCGACGAGATGGACGCCGCCGCCCTCGAAGGCCGCCTCCAGCGTCGGCACCAGCTCGGCGGCCGAGCCAACGCGCGAGCCCTTGGCGCCATAGGCCTTGGCATAGGCGACGAAATCGGGATTGCCGAAGCTCATCCCGTAGTCGGCGAAGCCGTCGACCGCCTGCTTCCAGCGGATCATGCCGTAGGCGCTGTCGTTGAGGATGACGACGACGAGGTTGAGGCCGAGCCGGACGGCGGTCTCCATCTCCTGGCTGTTCATCATGAAGCCGCCGTCGCCGCAGACCGCCATGACCCGGCGCTTGGGATGCAGCATCGCCGCCATCATCGCCGAGGGCAGGCCGGCGCCCATCGTCGCCAGCGCATTGTCGAGCAGCAGCGTGTTGGCGACATGGGTGCGGTAATTGCGCGCGAACCAGATCTTGTACATGCCGTTGTCGAGGCAGACCATGCCGTCCTCCGGCATCACGGCGCGGATGTCATGCACGATGCGCTGCGGCGTGATCGGGAAGCGATCCTCCTCGGAGCGGTCGTTGAGATGCGCGAGGATCTTCTGGCGCAGCTCCAGCATGATCGGATCGGCTTCGACCTGGCCGCCCAGCCGCTCCGCCAGCGCCGTGACGGTCGCGCCGATATCGCCGATCACCTCGGCATCGGGGTGGTAGACCTGCTCGACCGTCGCCGACTGGTAGCCGACATGGATCACCTTCGGCCCGCCGGCGCTCTTCATCAGGAAGGGCGGCTTCTCGACCGTGTCGTGGCCGATCGCGATGATCAGGTCGGCGCGGTCGACCGCCTGGTGGACATAGTCGCCCTCGGACAGGGCGGCGGTGCCGACATAGAGGTTCGAGCCGCCGGTGACGGCGCCCTTGCCCATCTGGGTGTTGAAGAAGGGCAGCTTCACCCGCCGCACGAAATCGGAGAGCGGCTCGACCAGCCGCGGCCGGTTGCCGGCGGCGCCGATCATCACCAGAGGCCGCTTGGCAGCGAGGATCATCTCGGCCGCGCGGGCGATCGCCTTGGGATCAGCCACCGGCTGCTCCAGCGGATGCACCGGGATCAGCGGCACGTCGGCGACCTCCTCGCCGGCAATGTCTTCCGGCAGTTCGAGATGCACCGGGCCGGGCCGTTCCTCCATCGCGACCCGGAAGGCGTCTCGCACCACCGCCGGGATGCTGGCAGCGCTGACGATCTGCCGGGTCATCTTGGTCAGCGGCTTCATCGAGGCGACGACATCGACGATCTGGAAGCGCGCCTGCTTGGCGCTCATGATCGCCTTCTGGCCGGTGATCAGGATCATCGGCATGGCGCCGAGATGGGCATAGGCCGCCCCGGTCGAGAAGTTGAGCGCGCCGGGCCCCAATGTCGCGATGCAGACGCCGGGACGCCCGGTCAGCCGGCCATGCGTCGCCGCCATGAAGGCGGCGGCCTGCTCGTGCCGGGTCAGGACCAGCTCGATCTTCGAGGTCCGGAGCGACTCGACGACGTCGAGGTTCTCCTCGCCGGGAACGCCGAAGATGCGATCGACGCCCTCGTTCTCGAGCGCGGCCACCAGGAGATCGGAACCCTTCGTCATTGCCATCGCCTATCCGGAACACCTCGATACCGGGAAGGTAGGCTTCCCGCACGAGAAGGGAAAGCCGGCGCATGGCAGGGTTGCTAGCGCGGCAGGAGCATCCCGATGCCGCCGGCGCGCGCCTTCTCCAGCACGAGATGCGCGAGCGCCAGATCCGCGAGCGCGAAGCCGCGGAAGCAGAACAGCGAGCGCTTCGTCCCGGCATCGGCCAGTGGCATCTGCGAGAGCGCGGCAAGGTCATGGCCGAAGCGGACGCTGGCCACCGGCTGCCCGTCGACGTCATAGGGCGCCTGCGACTGGGCGAGGCTGTCGGTTGCCAGCAGGTCGAAGGCGGGCAGCGCCTCCGGCAGCCAGCTGCGGCCGGTATCGACCGCCGCAGCAAAGGACGCAGGCTTCATCCGGCTGGCATCGAGGAAGGGGCGCAGGCCCGGCGTCGCCGGAACCATCGAGATGACGATGTCGCTGCGGGCGAGCAGCCTGTCGGCATCGTCGACGATCTCCGTGGTGAGGCTCTGCGCTGCTGCAGCTTCCGCCAGGCGCTCGGCCGAGCTGCGGCTGCGGCTCAGCATCAGCGTGGCCGTGAGGCCGGGATAGAGATCGTGGAAGGCCGCGAGATGGGCATGGGCCTGCAGGCCGCAGCCGACGAAACCGATTGTGCGTGCATCGGGCGGGGCGAGCAGCGAGGCGGCAGCCGCCGACATCGCCGCGGTCCGCACCAGCGTGATCTCGTCGCCGTCGAGGATCGCAAGCGGGGTACCCGTCACATAATCGCTGACGCAGATCAGTGCGCTCACGCTCGGTACGGAGCTGCCTTCCTGCGATGGCGCCGAGGCGACCCATTTCACCGTGGCGATCGCTTGCGCCTGCGAGGCTGCGGTCATCGCCTGAAAGGCGTGGCCGGGGCCGAGCGCGAGCGCGCTCTTCGGCAGGCTGCGGTTTCGTCCGGCGGCATGGTCACGGAAGGCGGCGAGCACGGCCTCTCGCGCCTCGCGCGGAGTGACGGAACAAGCCCGCACGTCCTTGTGCGAGAGATAGAGGAGGTCATTGCTCATCGCTTGAACCGCTTCGCGACGGGAGGGGCATGGGCCGGCCGGTCCATCAGGATCGGGTATGAGCACAGGAGAAGCGGCGGGCAAGGCCGAGGCGAGCTGATCGTACGGAGTGGCTCCCTCATGGAGCGGGGGGGCTGCGGGGTGATTTGCCTGGCGACAGGGCCGATTTGCCGGGCTCCATTTGCCGATTAAAATGTAAATCATTGAAAACGCAGGGATTATCGACCGAGATCCACTTTTGTCGAAAAACTTTCATCTGGTGTGTTGACAGCGGAACTGGGGTCCCCCTATAAAGCGGCCATCGAGACGGCGCCGC
>NZ_JBBBBQ010000007.1:0-316701 GCF_037120455.1 Allobosea sp. CCNWLY174
GGGTGGAGCAGCCCGGTAGCTCGTCAGGCTCATAACCTGAAGGTCGTCAGTTCAAATCTGGCCCCCGCAACCAAATCAATGAAAAATGCAAAAACCCGCAGAGAGAAATCTCCGCGGGCTTTTGCCGTTCTGGGCGAAGAAGCACAAAGCGCCTAGCGAGTGGCCGTGCCGAAACCTCGCGCCTCTAAAACCTCTGCGATCTAGGTCCCCCGGAGAGCGCTCTAGGCGCCATTCTGTTCGCTCAGCAGTGTTTGGTATAAATCCCGGAGTTTCTGCCGGTCTGCCGGGTCTTGAATCCGGCCAAGATCGAGCTTTATCTGCTCGCCTTGTTGACCCTCGGCATCCTCTTGGACGTCGATAGGCAGATCCACCAGATAGCCGGCCTGCCCCTTCATCATAAAACCTTCTTTCCCCTGTTCGGCAGATTCGCTGTCAGGACGCATGAAGCTTCGAGCGCTCACGCCCCAAAGATCTTCAATCGTGACTACGACTTCAAACGGAATCTTATTCCTTCCGGCTTCATACTGCGAAATTTGCTGTTGCTTGACTTCAATGCGCTCCGACAAATGCTCTTGAATCAGGCCTGCGGCGTGCCGATACGCCTTCAAAAAGGCCCTCGCGCTGTCGTTGGCTGGCCCTTTACCCGTCCTCGGCATGCTTCCCCCGGAGCCGCGAGGCTAAAAGGGAGCGTTTCAGGGCGTGTCAAACAACTGATTTCAGGTCGTAGTATAGAACTGAAGCAATTTTAGGTTGAAGTTGGGCTGCTTATGCCCGTTCACGGCGGCGCGTCCGATTGCAATCTTGGCATGTTGCCGCGAGGGCCTGCAGACCGATGCCGGCGTCCTCGCAGATGATCTCCTCGGGTGAAGCCTTGATGAGGGATAGGCGCCACAGATTGCTGCAGTGATGTCGTCCGCCGAATCGAGCCCTCCGCCACGTCGTCATCCTCCCGGTTGCAGTAAGTGGGCGACGGTTTGCTGAGACCTTCGTCGCCTTCTGCGGGTTCTGAAGAGTGCAAAGTGTCGGAGCGCTCCGGGCAGCCTGCGACCGTTACACGGCGATGCGTCGACTGACTCCGGTTCGCCTGACGCAGACGCGGCGCCGATAGGGCGACGACCGGCTCTATTCGGACTGAGCGTTTCTCTGCGCGATCGCTTCAGTGAAGATCGGCTCCCAGGCCATGACATGGCTGGTCATCAGAGCCTCGGCTTCGTCCTCCAATCCCTGCCGGATCACTTCGATGATGCGGTAATGCTCCGGCACGGACGCTTTCTGCCGCTCCAGGCCATGGGCTGAGCGGATGCCGTAGAGCCGCATCCGGTCGCGCAGGCGCAGGACGATGTCGGCCAGGACCTCGTTGCCGGCGAGTGCGAGCAATTCCGCATGGAAGGCTCGGTCGGCGGCGAGATAGCGCGGCACGTCGCCGGTCTCGACGGATTCGGCGACGGCGTCGGCCTGCGCCTGGAGTTCAGAGATATCCTCAGTCCCCATCCTGACCAGCTTGCGGAAGGCAGAGGCTTCGAGCTGCCTGCGCACCTCGAAGATGCCGCGCAACTCGTCGAGCGAGGGATCGACGACCCGGAAGCCGCGATTGCGCATCGGCTGGAGCAGCCCGTCCGAGGTGAGCTGGAGCAGGGCCTCCCGGATCGGCGTCGTCGAGATGCCGAGCGTGCGCGCCAGCGACGGGACCGAGCAGACCGTGCCCGGCTGCATCTCGCCGGAGACGATCGCGATCCGCAGTTGATCGACGACCTGTTCGCGCAGATTGGCGTCTCCCGAGATCAGCTGCATCCGTTCCCCGCCTTGCGCCGCATAGTTGATGCTCTCTGCCATGATCGCCCCGGCTATGACCAGTCGCATCTCGGACTTGAAGTAGCGCGTCACGCGTAATACACTACCTTATGTCCGATATGCGGAATGCCGAAATCAAAGAGGGCTATTGCACCCTGTGCCGCTCCCGCTGTGGTTCGCTGAACCATGTGCTGGACGGGCGTCTCGTCGCGGTTTTGCCCAATCCGGCCCATCCGACCGGGGCGGCGCTCTGCGCCAAGGGGCGGGCAGCACCCGAGCTGGTCGACAGCCCGCTGCGGCTGACTAGGCCGTTGAAGCGCACCACGCCGCGTGGCGCCGAAGCGCCGGACTGGGTCGAGATCGAGTGGCCTGAGGCGCTCGACACGATCGCCGAGCGGCTCGGCACGATCCGAAGCGAGACCGGCGCCGAGACGGTCGCCTTCGCGGTGACGACGCCGAGCGGCACGCCGATGGTCGACAGCTTCGAATGGGTCGAGCGCTTCATTCGCTGCTTCGGCAGCCCCAATCTGATCTACGCCGTGGAGATCTGTGGCTGGCACAAGGATTTCGCCCAGGCCCTGACCTATGGCCGCGGCATCGGCGCGGCCGATTACGACAATGCGGACGCCATCGTGCTCTGGGGACACAACCCGACGCGGACATGGCTGGCGCAGGCGACCCGCATCGCCGCCGCGCGCAAGCGTGGCGCGACCGTCGCGGTGGTCGATCCCAAGCGCGGCGGCGCCGGCGAGGGTGCCGATCTCTGGCTCGGCATCCGCCCAGGTGCGGACGGGGCGCTGGCCATGGGCGCGATCCGCCATCTCCTGATGAATCGCAGCTATGACGACGCATTCGTCCGGCAATGGACGAATGCGCCGATGCTGGTCGATCTGTCGACCGGGCGTCTGCTGCGCGCGCAGGATCTCCGGGCAGACGGCGCGGACGATGCCTTCGTGCTGTTGCGGCCGGATGGTTGGCCGCAGGCCTATGACACCCACGAGGCGCTCGAGCGGCCGCAGGACATCGTCCTCGACGGCGAGGCGACGCTGCAAGGCGCGGACGGTAGAGCGATCGTCTGCGCCACCGTGCTGCGGCTCCTGGCGCGCGAGGCCGCCGCCTTCACGCCGGAGCATGTCGCCGGGATCACCGGGCTCGCGATCGACGACCTCGCCAGCTTCTACGGTCTGTTCGAGGGGGCGCCCCGGCTGGCTTATCATTCGTGGACCGGCGTCGGCCAACATTCCAACGCGACCATGATCGAGCGCGCCATCGGCACGCTCTATGCGCTCACCGGCGCGAGTGACCGCATCGGCGGCAATGTCTGGACGAGCGCGCCGCCTTTCCGCACCGTGAACGACTATGGCCTGCTGCCGGAAACCCAGCGCCGCAAGGCCCTCGGCCTCGCCGAGCTACCATTGGGCCCGCCGGCAAAGGGCTGGATCACCGCCCGCGATTTCTGCCGGTCCGTGCTCGAGGGCGAGCCCTATCGCGTCCGCGCATTGATGAGCTTCGGCACCAATTTCGTGGTGTCGCAGGGCGATTCCGCGCGCAATCGCGCCGCGCTGCAAGCGCTCGAATTCCATGTTCATGTCGACATGTTCATGAACCCGACCGCCGAGCAGGCCGACATCGTCCTGCCCGCCAGCATGCCTTGGGAGCGCGAGGCACTGCGGCTCGGTTTCGAGATCACGCAGGACGCGGTCGAGCACATCCAGCTGCGCCAGGCCATGGTGCCGCCACGCGGCGATGTCCGGGCCGACTACGACATCGCCTTCGACCTCGCCTGCCGGCTCGGCCATGCGGAGGAGTTCTTCGGCGGTTCTATCGAGGCCGGCTGGAACCACCAGCTCGAACCGCTCGGGCTGAGTGTCGCGCAACTGCGGGCCCAGCCGGGCGGCATCCGCGTGCCGCAGCCCAACCCGGAGCGCAAGTACGCTGCGATCCGCACGGAAGACGGGGCTGCCGGTTTCCCTACGGCGAGCCGCCGGGTCGAGATCTATTCCGAGCAGTTGCTTGCGCTCGGCCATCCGGCGCTGCCCTGCCATGTCGAGCCGGCGAGCGCAGCCGGGCGCCCGGCCGAGCTGCCGCTGCTGCTTTCGACCGCAAAATCCGGCTGGTTCGTCCACTCGTCGCACCGCCATGTCGCTTCGCTCAGGCGCAAGGCGCCCGATCCATCGGTCGAGCTCAGCCCGGCGGACGCTCAGGCGCGCGGCATCGTCGCCGGCGACTGGGTGATCGTGCGCACGCGCGACGGCGAGGCGAAACTGCGCGCCAAGCTGGAGCCGACGCTGCCGGCCGGGACCGTGATCGCCGAGTTCGGCTGGTGGGAAGCCTGCACGCCGCTCGGGCGCCCCGGTGGGGCGGTAACGGGACCGGCAACGCGCAACATCAACGCGATCTTGTCCGACCGCGATCGCGACCCGATCAGCGGCTCAGTGCCGCTCAGGGCGGTGGCTTGCGAGATCATCCGCGACGAGGCCGCCTCGCGCGGCTGGTGGACCGGAGAGCGTGCCTTCCGCATCGTCTCGCGCCGGCACGAGGCCGAGGATGTCCTCGCCTTCGGTCTCGCTCCCGTCGATGGCGGGTCGCTGTCCGGTTTCCTCCCCGGCCAGCATGTTGAGGTGACCGAGCCCGGAACGGGATTGTCGCGTAGCTATTCGCTGACCGGCCCGACCGAGAATCCCGCCGAATACGAGATCGCGGTCCGCCGGATCACGGCCGGCACCGACGGCATGCCGCCCGGCCGGATGTCGACGCGGCTGCACGAGCTGGAACCCGGCAGCATCGTCACGCTGCAGCCGCCGGCGGGGATTTTCACGCCGCCCTTGACCGGCACCCGCCCGGTGATTCTGGTCGCGGCTGGCGTCGGTATCACGCCTTTCGTCGGCTATCTCGCCGCGCTCGCTCGGACCCTGCCGGAGCAGCGCCCGCCCTCGGTCGAGCTGGTTTATATCTGCCGCAATGGCGCCGAGCAGCCTTTCGGTGACTGGCTGTCGACGATCGCCGGGCGAATTCCGGAGCTGCGAGTGATCCGGGCCTTCACCCGGCCGCGACCACAGGACCAGCTCGGTCGCGATTTTGACCATGCCGGCCGGCCGGACATTGCAGGGCTGGGCCTCGTTCCTGGGGCGCGCCGGCCGCTGGCCTATCTCTGCGGGCCCGACGGTTTCGTCGCCGACACCCGGGCCGCTTTGGCGAGCATTGGCCTACCGGGCTTCGACGTCTTCAGCGAGGTCTTCGTCTCGCAGATCGACATTCCCGCCAATCTGGCGCCGCGCCGTATCGTGCTGCAGCGGAGCGGGGCATCCTTCGACTGGTCAGTACAGGCCGGCAGCCTGCTCGATGCCGCCGAGGCGGCCGGGCTGTCGCTGCCGAGCGGCTGCCGCAGCGGCCAATGCGAGAGCTGCCGCCTGCGTGTCGTCTCCGGCACCGCCAGCCACTTCTCGCCCCATGACGGCGAGCCCGACGATTGCCTGACCTGCTGCGCGGTGCCGCTCAGCGACCTCGTTCTCGACGCCTGACTGTAAACCAACGGCGGCTAACCGCCATAAGAGGGGACAATGACAGATACGATCCTGAACGAACGCGCGGCGGCGCCGCGCGAAGGCGTCCTCGTGCGCCTGTCGCAGACCATGGTGGCGTTCTCGGAACGCTGGTTTCCGGACGCCTATATCTTCGTCCTGCTGGCGACGGTGGCGGTCGCGCTCGCGGCGATCGCGCATGGCGGCTCGCCGGTCGCAGTCAGCACCGCCTTCGGCGAAGGCTTCTGGAGCATCATTCCCTTCACCATGCAGATGGCGCTGGTCGCCATCGGCGGCTACATCGTGGCGCTCTCGCCGCCGGTCGCGGCGCTGATGCGCCGGGCTGCCGCAATGCCGAGCACAGGCCGCGGCGCCGTCGTCTTCGTCGGCGTGGTCAGCATCCTGCTCTCGCTGGTCAACTGGGGCGTCAGCCTGATCTTCTCCGGCCTGCTGGTGCGCGAGATCGCCAGGCGCAAGGACATCCGCCTCGATTATCGCGCGGCGGGCGCGGCCGGTTATCTCGGGCTCGGCTTCGGCTTCACCCTCGGCATCAGCTCCTCGGCGGCGCAGCTCCAGGCCAATCCGGCGAGCATCCCGCCCTCGCTGATGCCGATCACCGGCGTGATCAGCTTCTACGAGACGATCCTGACTTGGCAGAACCTCTTGGTGATCGTGGTTGGCACGGCGCTCTCGGCGGCGATCTGCTACTACACCACCCCGTCCGACGCTACGGCCCGGACCGCCGCCGACCTCGGCGTCGACCTCACCGACGTCAAGGCCGAGCAGAAGCCGACGCGGCCGGGCGACTATCTCGAATTCAGCCCGCTCCTGACGATCCTGATCGTCGTGCTGGCCGCCGGCTGGTTCTACGAGACCTTCAAGTCCGGCAATCCGCTGATCACGATGTCTGGCCTCAACACCTACAACTTCGTCTTCCTGCTGGTCGGCGCGCTGCTGCACTGGCGGCCGCGCAGCTTTCTGGTCAGCTTCTCGCAGGCGATGCCGAGTGTCGCCGGCGTGCTGCTGCAGTTTCCGTTCTATGGCGGCATCGCCTACATGCTGACGCGGGTGAAGGCCGAGGGCGCCTCGCTGTCCGACACCATCGCTCACTGGTTCGTCAGCCTCGCCAGCGATGCCAGCGTGTTCTCCTTCATCGTCGGCATCTATTCGGCGATCCTCGGCTTCTTCATCCCCTCTGCCGGCGGCAAATGGATCATCGAGGCGCCCTACATCATGAAGGCGGCCAACGAGATCGGCTCGCATCTCGGCTGGACGGTGATGGTCTACAACATCGCCGAGACCCTGCCGAACTTCATCAATCCGTTCTGGATGCTGCCGCTGCTCGGCGTGCTCAAGCTGAAGTCGAAGGACCTGATCGGCTACACCTCTATGCAGTTCTTCATCCACTTCCCGGTGGTGATGCTGCTCGCGGTCGCGCTGATGCACACCTTCACCTATCGCGCGCCGGTCATGCCCTGAGCGAGCGGGGGCCCGTTATCCTCAGAGCGCTGCGGCCTGGGTCATGAGCCAGGTCCGCAGCGCCGACAGGTCTTCGCTGATCGCCGAAGTCCGGGGCTGGATGAGACCATAGGTGGTTCCGTCCGCAGTGAAGCCGGCCGGTGCTTCAAGTCGTCCTGCTTTGACCTCGCTTGCCGCGATCGCTTGCGGCGAGAGAGCCACGCCGAGGCCGCCGAGTGCGGCCTCGAGCATCAGGAAATGATGGTCCAGCAGCCGGACCGAACGGGGGCGAGGCGCGGTCGGCTGCCCCTCAAGCCAGGCCTGCCAGGCCTGCGGCCGGGTTCGTGATCCCAGCGCGACATAG
The DNA here is from genome assembly GCF_037120455.1 of Allobosea sp. CCNWLY174. NCBI lineage: Bacteria > Pseudomonadati > Pseudomonadota > Alphaproteobacteria > Hyphomicrobiales > Alloboseaceae > Allobosea > Allobosea sp. CCNWLY174. The sequence continues at coordinate 7,135 of NZ_JBBBBQ010000007.1, forward strand.
TCGCCGCTGTCGAAGGTCCCGCGCAGCGATGGCGGCATCACCGGGCCCACGCGCTCTGGCATCAGCGCCGTGACCGCCCAGCCCGGATCGAGCGCGAAATCCAGCCGCCTGATCGCGACCGTCACCCGTTCGCGCTCGAAATCCAGTGCACCTCCACCCGTCGACAGATGCACCTCGATCGCCGGATAGGCATCCTGGAACTCGGACAGGCGCGGGATCAGCCAGCGCATCGCCAGGGATCGCTCGCAGGACAGGACGATCGGGGCCGGCGCGGCATCTGTCCTGATCGCAGCGAGCGCGCCCGAGATCAGGCCGAGCGCCTGACCCGTCGCCGACGCCAGCGTCTCGCCGCTGGCCGTCGGCCGTACGCCGCGCCCATCCGCTTCGAGCAAGGCCACGCCGATATCCATGCCGAGCTTCGAAACCCGTCGGCTGACAGCACCATGCGTCAAGGCGAGCTCGATCGCGGCGGCTCGCACGGACCCGAGCCGAGCTACCGCCTCCAGGGCGCGAAGATCGTCGAGCGAGGGAATCTCGGTGCGCTTCATTGGTGATCGATTATCACCAGTATCTGTCAGATCATATGGATTTTCAGTGCGGACAATTCTGGCATCCTCACGGGCATGAAGATGCGGGATTCTGCGCAGACCGGCATCGCCACGGAAGGCGCCAACGCCGTTTCTCGGGCGTGGCAGCCGGCTTGTTCTGCTGGAGAGAGCCCGATGAGATCGACAGCCCTGCCTATCGCGATCACCATGGGAGATCCGTCCGGCATCGGGCCGGAGATCGTCGCGAAGCTGTTCGTGAGGCGAGTGGCCGAAGGCACATTGCAGGGAGAAAACCGGGCGCGGCCTGCGATCGTGATCGGGGATCCGCTGGTCATGCGCCATGCCCTGACCCTCCTGGGCAGCACGCTCCAGCTCCGGACGGTCGCGGCGGTGAGTGAGGCTACCTGCGAGCCGGGCACGATCGATGTCCTCGCATCCTCCCACCTCGACGCGCCTCCTCCGCTCGGCACCGTCAATGCGAGAAGCGGCAAGGCCGCGTTCGATGCGATCGCGCTGGCCATCGAGCTGGCTGCAGCCGGGCAAATCGCCGGGATCGTCACGGCGCCGATCCACAAGGAGTCATTGTCGGCCGCAGGCTTCGGCTACCCCGGCCATACCGAAATCCTGGCCGATCGTGGCAAGGCGGGCCGTGTGGCGATGATGCTGGCCAATGACGAGATCCGGACAGTTCTCGTCACGATCCACTGTTCGCTGCGCGAGGCGATCGAACGCGCCGATTTTGCCGCGCAGATGTCGGCCATTCGCCTCGCCCATGCAGGCGGGAAGGCGCTCGGCTTCGCAGCGCCACGCATCGCCGTCGCCGGGCTCAACCCCCATGCCGGGGAGGGCGGTCTGTTCGGCCGCGAGGAAATCGAGATCATCGCCCCGGCGGTCGCGGCGGCGCGGCGCGAGGGGATCGATGCGAGCGGTCCCTGGCCGGGCGACACCGTCTTCATGCAGGCGCGCGCCGGCCGTTTCGATATCGTCGTGGCGCAGTATCATGATCAGGGCCTGATCCCGGTCAAATATCTCGGCCTCGACAAGGGGGTGAACATCACGCTCGGCCTGCCCTTCATCCGCACCAGCCCCGATCACGGTACGGCCTTCGACATCGCCGGGCAGGGCATCGCGGATCCCGCCAGCCTCGAAACCGCTTTCGACTATGCGTGCCGCCTCACGGCCGCGCGCGACCAGGATCATCGCCATGGCTGACCTCGATTTCATTTTTATGCTGACGCGCCATGACCGGACGGTGCCCGACGCTGCCGGGCATGTCGCGACCGCGCTCGCCGCCGGCATCCGCCATATCGGCTTCAAGGATGTCGGATTGCCGCTTCCCGCGCTCAGGGAACTCGGCCGCATGATCAAGGCCGGCGGTGCGGTAAGCTATCTCGAAGTCGTCTCGCTCGATCGCGCCAGCGAGATCATGTCGGTGCGCGCAGCCATCGATCTTGGCGTCGACCATCTGCTGGGCGGAACGCATGTCGACGATGTCCTGCCGCTGCTGCGCGGCACCGGCATCCGCTACTATCCCTTCCCGGGCGAGATTGCGGGCCATCCCAGCGTGCTGAACGGCTCGATCGACGAGATCGTCGCCAGCGCCCGCGCCATTGCGAGCCGGGACGGCGTCAATGGGCTCGACCTGCTCGCCTATCGCTCCGGCGCCGATGTCCCGGCGCTGATGACGGCCGTCTGCGGAGCGACGGACAAGCCGGTGATCGTTGCGGGCTCGATCGACCGGCCGGAGCAGATCGAGGCGGTTCGGCAGGCCGGCGCCGCTGGGTTCACCATCGGCACGTCGGCGCTCGAGGGCCGCTTCCCGGCGCGTGGGACCGGGCTGGAGGCGCAACTCGCAGCGATCGCCGCCTGCCTCTGACAGGCGGGACGTCTCAGCCGGGCTGAGCCTTCTGCCGCAGGGAGCGCGGGGTTTCGCGGAAGGCGGCCTTGAAATCCCGCGAGAGATGGGCGCTGTCGGCAAAGCCCGCGCCCATGGCGATGTCTGTGAGCGAGCGCTTGCTGTTCAGGATCAGCCATTTCGCATAGTCGAGCCGCAGCTTGCGCTGGAAGGCCGCCGGGCTCTGGCCGAGCGAGGCGCCGAACAGGCGCTCGAGCTGGCGCGGGCTGACGCCGACATAGCGCGCGACCGCGGCGATCGGCGGGGGATTGTCGAGCCGCTGCTCGATGAACTGCGCCGCCTGCTGCACCCGAACATCGAGATTGGGCGCCAGCTCGGCGTAGAAATGCGCCTGCGGCATCTCGGCCGGGCGCATGTCCTGCAGCATCATGTGCCGCATCGCCTGTTGGGCCTTGTCGCGGCCGCAATGGCGCGCGACGAGATAAAGGCCGAGATCGATCGCGGCGGTCGAGCCGGCGCAGGTGATCAGGTCGCCCTCGTCGATGAAGAGCCGCTCGACCCCGGCCGAGACCTTGGGAAAGCGCTCCTTGAAGGCGTCGAGCACGTTCCAGTGCACGCAGACCCGGCGCGGGCCGGCGAGGCCGGCCCGGGCGATGGCGAAGGTGCCGGTGCAGATGCCGAGCAAACGTACACCCGACGTCGCCGCCTGGCGCAGATAGCCGAGCAGGCTCTCGGGGAGAGCGTCGTTGAGATAGTCGTTGCCGCCGCAGACGGCGAGATAGTCGAAGCTGGCGGGGTCGAGCAGGCCGGCATTCGGCGTGACCGAGACGCCGCAGCTCGAACGCCGCGGCTCGCCGTCGAGGCTCATCACCGTCCAGCTGGCATGGAGCTGGCGGCTGCGCCCGCCATGATCCGCAGCCAGCCGGAGCACGTCGATCAGCCCGGAGAACGCGGCGAGCGTGAACTGGTCGAGCAGCAGGAAGCCGATCCGCAGCCGCGAGACCGGCGCTGCGGCGGTCTGCGGCCGGTCGCTGGCGGGGTGATGGAACTGGGCGGTGCTCATGTCGTGATTATTCAAATTTTGGGCCGGCGCATTCTAGTGCGTTTTGTGGCCCGCGCGCCAATGTCGCTACAGAAGCGCAAAGACGCTCGGCAGAGGAGAACGACGATGACCCCAACCGTCCGGCTGGCCACGGCCATGCTCGCCACCACCCTGCTCACCGCCCCGGCGCTGGCGCAGCAGCCCTCGTCGATCACCGTCGCCTGGTATGGCGGCAATTGGGGCGAGGCCTTCAAGGCTTGCGTCGCCGAGCCCTTTACCAAGGCGACCGGTATCGCCGTCAATGCCGAGATCGGCACCTCGACCGTCACATTGGCGAAGCTGCAGCAGCAGAAGGCGGCGCCGACCATCGACGTCGCCTGGATGGATGGCGGCATCAGCGAGCTCGCCCTCGCCGCGGAGGTGACCGACACTCTCGACCCGGCGGCGATCCCCAATCTCGCCAACACCCTGCCGGAAGCGATCTACAAGAGCGGCGCGACCACCTATGCGGTCGGCACCGGCTACTACTCGCTTGGGCTCACCTACAACACCCAGAAGGTAAAGACCGCGCCGACCTCCTGGAACGATCTCTGGAAGCCGGAGTTCGAGGACGCCGTCACCATTCCCTCGCCGGCGAATTCCTCCGGCGTGCCCTTCGTGATGTTCCTGTCGAAGATCTGGGGCCATCCGGCCGGCGACCTCGCTCCGACCTTCAAGAAGATCAAGGAGCTCAAGGCCGCGCTGTTCTTCGATTCCTCGGGCGCCGCCACCAACGCCTATCAGAGCGGCGAGGCGATCATCGGCGCGCATTTCAACGTCGGCGCCTGGGATCTCGCCGACAAGGGCCTGCCGATCGGCTTCGTCGTGCCCAAGGAGGGCGCCTGGGCGACCGATGCGCGCCTTCATCTGGTCAAGGGCACGCCGAAGAAGGACGCGGCCGCCAAATTCATCAACCAGGCGCTGACACCGGAAGCCTCCGGCTGCCTGGCGGAAAAACTCTATCTCGGCCCGTCGGTGAAGAACGTCACGGTCAAGCTCGAGACGGCCCGCAAACTGCCCTGGGGCGAAACCGGCTCGGTCAAGAACCTGCAATTGTTCGACTGGGCTGAGATCAACGGCCTGCGCTCGCGCGTCGTCGACGAGTGGAACCGGCAGATCGCCCGCAAGTGAGCTGATGGCAACGAGCATCGCGAGCCGCAGCATGAGCCCCATCCTCGCCATAGACGGCCTGTCCAAGCATTTCGGCGGACAGGCGGCGCTGACGGCGATCGACCTTGCCGTCGAGCAGGGCGAGTTCATCGCCCTGCTGGGGCCCTCGGGCTGCGGCAAGACCACGCTGCTGCGCTGCATCGCCGGCTTCCTGACGCCGGAGGCCGGCACGATCCGGCTCGCCGGCGAGGACGTGACGCGGCTGCCGCCCTATCGGCGTCCACTCAATACGGTGTTCCAGAACTACGCGCTCTTCCCGCATATGAGCGTCGCCGAGAACGTCGCCTATGGGCCGCGCCGGCAGGGCGTCGCCAGGGATGAGGCGGCCAGGCGCGCTGCCGAGGCGCTGGAGCTTGTCGGCCTTTCCGGCTTCGGCGAGCGCCTGCCGGCTCAGCTTTCCGGTGGTCAGCAGCAGCGCGTCGCGCTGGCCCGCGCCATCGTCAACCGGCCGCAATTGCTGCTGCTCGACGAGCCCCTGAGCGCGCTCGACCTGAAGCTGCGCAAGAAGGTCCAGAGTGAGCTAAAGCAGATCCAGCACCGGCTCGGCATCGCCTTCCTGTTCGTGACGCACGATCAGGACGAGGCGATGAGCATGGCCGACCGGATCGTGTTGATGAATCGTGGCCGCATCGAGCAGATCGGCCGTGGCCAGGACATCTACGCCCGCCCGGCGACCCGCTTCGCTGCCGATTTCATCGGCGATGCCAACCTGCTCGCGGTCGACAGGCGCGGTGATGACAGCGTCTCGCTGCTTGGCGGCGTGATCACTTTGCCGGCTGCCGATGCGCCGCAAGGCACCCTGACCGGCGTGCTGCGGCCCGAGGACATCCTCGTCACGACCGAGCCCGTCGCCGAGCGCCTCGCCTTGCCGGCCGTCGTCTCCGAGATCGTCCATGTCGGCAGCCATGCCTCGGTCGGACTGACCGTTGGAGATACTACGCTGACCGCCCGGCTTGCCCCGTCCGCCCTCGCCGGGATGAGCGCCGGCCAGGCCGTCTTCGCCAATATCCGCCTCGTCGACATCAGCCTCGTGCCGGGGGATGCGTGATGAGCGGAGTGCCGCGCCCGGTCCTGCTGCTCTGCGCCCTGCCGGCGGCCTTCTTCGTCGCCTTCTTCCTGGCGCCGATGGCGGTCGTGCTGATCGCGAGCCTGACGACGCCGGCCGGCCAGCCGACCTTCGCGCACTATGTCCGCATCCTCGCCGACACCTATCACTGGGACGTGCTCTGGGTGACCTTCCGCATCGGCGCGCTGACCACGCTGGTCTGCGTCCTGATCGGCTATCCGCTCGCCTGGTATCTCGTCCGCATCGTCAAATGGCGGCCCTGGCGCCGCTTCTGCGTGATCCTCCTGGTCGTGCCGCTGTTCACCAGCAACATCGTGCGCTCCTTCGGCTGGATGGTGCTGCTCGGCCGCAATGGCCTGGTCAATGACGGGCTGATCGGGCTCGGCCTGATCGAGCGGCCGATGCGCTTCCTCGGAACTGAGCTCGGCATCCTGATCGGCCTCGTCTACATTCTACTGCCCTTCATCGTGCTCGCCGTCGGCAACGCGCTCGCCAAGGTCGATCCGGCGCTGGAGCATGCCTCTGCCGATCTCGGCGCGACGCCGGCCGGCACCTTCCGGACCATCATCTTCCCGCTCAGCCTGCCCGGCCTGATGGCCGGCGCTGTCATGGTCTTCATGCTGGCGGTCAGTGCCTATGTCACGCCGGCGCTGCTCAGCGGCGGGCGGATCACCGTCTTCTCGATGCTGATCTTCCAGCAATACAGCTCAGTCTTCGACTTCAACTATGGCGGTGCGCTCAGCATCACCATGCTGGTGCTGACGCTGGCGCTCGTCGCCATCGCCGGGCGCCTCAGTGAACCGAGGAGGGCGTGAGATGGTGTCAGCTCTCGTCCGGATCGTCTCCTTCGCCGCGCTCGCCTATCTCGCGCTGCCGCTTGTCGTCCTGGTCGGGGCGTCGCTGACCACGACCAGCTTCCTCGCCTTCCCGCCGCAGGGACTGACGCTCGCCTGGTACGGCAAGATGCTCGGCGATCCCTCCTATGTCTCCGCCTTTCTGATCAGCACGCTGCTCGCCGTCGCCGCGACCATCGTCGCCGTGCTGCTGGCGGTGCCGGCGGCGATCGCCATCGCCCGCTATCGCTTCACCGGCCGCCGTCTGCTCTCCGAGACGCTGATGTCGCCGCTGATCCTGCCGCATGTCGTGCTCGGCGCGGCGCTGCTGCAATACGGCAGCGCGATCGGCCTCGTCCGCAGCTTCCCGGCGCTGCTGGTCGGGCATGTCGTGATCATCATGCCCTTCGTGCTGCGGGCCGTGCTGCCGCAGCTCAGCGAAGACCAGCGCAGCCTGGAGGACGCCTCCGCCGATCTCGGTGCCCGGCCGCTGACCACCTTCTTCCTGGTGACCTTGCCGCAAATCCGCAGCGGGCTCGTCAGCGGTGCGATCTTCGCCTTCATCGCCTCCTGGATCAATGTCGAGCTCAGCATCTTCAACACGACCGCCGAGCTGACCACGATCCCGGTCAAGCTGTTCAACTACGTCCAGTACACGATCGACCCGACCATCGCCGCGGTCTCCGGCCTGACGATCATCGTCGCCGCCGTCGTCATCGTGCTGCTCGACCTCACCATCGGCCTCGACGTGCTCTCGGAGCGACGCCGCTAACCCCTTCGACCCACTGCTTTCCCAAGGAGCCGCACATGCGCCAGCAGAATGTCTTCGACGTCGTCTACACGCATACCGAGGGTGAGCCCCTCTGCATCATCCATAGCGGGATTCCGTACCCAGCCGGATCGAGCATCCTGGAGAAGCGCCGCTTCCTCGAGGAGAACTATGACTGGCTGCGCTGCGCCCTGATGCGCGAGCCGCGCGGGCACAAGGACATGTTCGGCGTCTTCCTGACGCCGCCGTCGAGCCCGGAGTTCGATGCCGGCCTGATCTATATCGACGGCACCCAGTATTCCCATATGTGCGGTCACGGCACGATTGCGGTCGGCATGGCGATGGTCGCGCTCGGCCTCGTCCGGCGCGGCGAGAACGGTCGTACCACCATCCGCTTCGAGACCACCGCCGGCCTCGTGACGGCCGAGGTCGCCAATGACGGTCCCGACGTGCTCTGGACCCGCTTCGAAAATGTGCCGGCCTATGTCGCGGCGCAGGATGTGCCGTTCGATCTGCCGGGCGTCGGCTCGCTCAAGGCCGACATCGTCTGGGGCGGCAATTACTTTGGGATCATCGACCTACGCGGCACCTCGCTCCGGATTTCGCCGGAGAACGGCTCGGAGCTCTCGCGTCTCGGCATCATCGCCCGCGAGCAGCTCCGCCAGAAGGTCGCGATCCAGCACCCGGCCTCGGCCCATATCAACAACTTCAACTTCGTCACCTTCTGGCACGAGCCGACGATCGAGGGCGCCTTCTACAAGAACGTCCACGTCTTCTCGGCCGGCCAGCTCGACCGCTCCCCCGGCGGCACCGGCACCAGCGCGATGATGGCGATGTACGAGGCGCGCGGGCTGATGAAGATGAACCAGCCGATCCGCTCGGAAGGCCTGCTCGGCTCCGGGACCTTCGAGGGCTGCCTGATCGGCGAGACCAGCCTGAACGGTACCCGCGCCGTGCGCCCGACCGTGAAGGGCACCGCCGGCCTGCTCGGCACCGCGCGCTGGACGATCAACCGCGACGATCCGGTCGACGCCGGCTTCCTCGTCGCCTGACAGGCCTCGTGCGGGGCGGCGTCCGGCCGCCCCGCTATTCGGCCGAGGCCGCCCGGCGGCCGGCGATCCATTCAGCCGTTGCCTCGAGGCAGGCGCGATCGATCCCGGTCGCGATGCTCCTGGCCTCGAAATGCGCGACCAGCCGTTCGGTCGCAAGATTTCCGGCGGCGCCGGGCGCATAAGGGCAGCCGCCGAGACCGCCGACCGAGCCATCGAAGACGCGCAGGCCCAGCTCCCAGGCCGCCGCGACATTGGCGATTGCGCGCCCGGAGGTGTCGTGGAAATGGCCGGCGAGCATCATTGCCGGTGCCCGCTGCAAGGCGGCTTCGACCATCGCCGCCGTCCGTTCCGGCGTGCCGCGACCTAGTGTGTCGGACAAGGCGATCTCGTTGCAGCCGAGCGCCAGCAGCTCGGCCGTGACTGCCGCGACTGCCTCGGGCGCGATCTCTCCTTCATAGGGGCAGTCGAGCGCGCAAGAGACATAGCCGCGCACCGGCACGCCGGCACGGCTTGCCAGCGCCATCACCGGCCGGAAGCGCTCGATGCTCTCCGTGATCGAGCAATTGGTATTCGTCCGGCAGAAGCTTTCGGAGGCCGCGGTGAATACGGCGAGTGCCTGCGCGCCAGCAGCGAGCGCCGCCTCCGCTCCCTTCTCATTGGGGACCAGGGCGGAATAGGTCACGCCGGGTCGCCGATCGACGCCGCGCATCACCGCCTCATGATCGGCCATCTCAGGCACCCAGCGCGGCGAGACGAAGGCGGTCGTCTCGATCCGCGACAGGCCGGCATCGGCGAGCCTCCCGATCAGCGCGAGCTTATCCGCCGTGGCGATCCCGGCCTTCTCGTTCTGCAAGCCGTCGCGCGGGCCGACCTCGACGATGGTGACGCTGTCGGCCATTGTCAGGCGCCCAGATAGGCCGAGCGGACGCGCTCGTCGCGCAGCAGCTCGGCGCCGGTGCCTTCGAGCGTGATCGCGCCGGTCTCGATGACATAGGCGCGGTCGGCGATGGCGAGCGCCTGATTGGCCATCTGCTCGACCAGCAGGATCGTCATGCCCTCCTCGCGTAGCCGACGGATCACGGCGAAGACCTCGCGCACGATCAATGGCGCCAGGCCGAGCGAGGGCTCGTCGAGCAGCAGCAATTTCGGCCGCGCCATCAAAGCGCGGGCGATCGCCAGCATCTGCTGCTCGCCGCCCGAGAGCGTGCCTGCGAGCTGGTCCTGTCGCTCGGCAAGGCGCGGGAAGACGGCGAAATAGCGCGCGATATCGCTGGCGATGCCATCCTCGTCGCGACGCGCATAGGCACCAAGCACGAGATTGTCGCGCACGCTCTGGTCGCCGAAGACCAGGCGCCCTTCCGGCGAATGGCCGATGCCGAGCCTGACGCAGTCATGCCCGCGGATGCCGGTGATGTCGCGTCCCTCGAAGCGGATCGCGCCGCCAGCGACCTTCACCAGCCCCCCGATCGCCCGCATCAGTGTCGACTTGCCGGCGCCGTTGCCGCCGATCAGCGTCACGACCTCGCCTTGCCCAACCTCCAGCGAGATGCCCTTCAGCGCCTCGACCGCGCCATAGCGGACCTTGAGCCCTTCGATCGCGAGCATGGTCATGCGGCGTCTCCGGTCAGGGCGGCATCATCGTCGGCACCGAGATAAGCGGCGATGACTTTCGGGTTCTGCCGGATCGCCTCCGGCCGCCCCTCGGCGATCAGTGCGCCATAGTCGAGCACCAGCACATGCTGCGAGATGCCCATGACCAGGTCCATGTGATGCTCGATCAGCAGCACGGTGACGCCAGCCTGCTGGATGCGGCGGATGACCTCGCCGAGCTCATGCGTCTCCTGCGGGTTGAGGCCCGCCGCCGGCTCGTCGAGCAGGAGCAGCTTAGGCTTTGAAGCGAGCGCGCGGGCGATCTCGAGCCGCCGCTGCAGGCCATAAGGCAGGCCTTTCGCCGGCTCGTGAGCGCGCTCGCCAAGGCCGAGATCGGAGAGCAGCGCCAACGCGTCGGCGCGGGCGGAGGCCTCCGCCCGGCGGCTCGACGGCAGTCCGAGCAGCGAGGCGGCAAGGCCGGTCTCGATATGGCGATGCGCGCCGAGCAGGACGTTGTCGAGCGCCGAAAGCTCGCCGAACAGCTTGAGGTTCTGGAAGGTGCGCGCGATGCCGAGGGAGGCGACGCGATGCGCAGGCCAGCCGGCGATCTCCTGGCCCTCGAAGCGGATGGAGCCGCTGCCCGGGGCGACATGGCCGGAGAGCAGGTTGAGCAGCGTCGTCTTGCCGGCGCCGTTCGGGCCGATCAGCGCATGGACTTTGCCGGCGCTGATCGCGAAGGAGACGGTGCGTACCGGCACGATGCCGCCATAGGCCTTGTAAAGATCCTTGACGACGAGGATTTCGCCGCCCGCTGCCGCCGCTGAGCTCGCCGCCAGAGCGCTGTGGCCGGCGACCACGGGCGCAGCCACTTTGCCCTGTCGCCAGCGCGCAGCGAAGCCGGAGACGGCACCGGCGATGCCGTTCGGCATCAGATAGAGCGAGAACAGCAGCAGCGCGCCATAGGTGAAGTGCTGCAGCGCCGGCCAGCGCGCCAGCCAGGCATCGAGCAGCGTCAGGATCACGGCGCCGAACAACGGCCCGTAGAGCGAGCCCGAGCCGCCGAAGATCACCACGACCAGCAGGAAGATCGAAAGGTTGAAGGTGATGAAGTCGGAGTTGAAATACTGGTTCTGCTGCGCGACGACAGCGCCGGCGAGGGCGCAGGTCACCGCGGAGATGACGAAGGCGAGCGTCTTGGCCCGCACCACGGAGATGCCGACCGACTGCGCCGCGGGCTCTGCCATCTGCACGCCGAGGAAGGCACGGCCATAGCGGCCGGCGAGCAGTGAGCGCAGCATCAGATGGGTGGCGATGCAGAGCGCGCCGACGAACCAGACCCAGTGCAGGTTGGTGAAGCTGACGCCGGCTATGGATGGCGCGCTGATGCCGTAGAAGCCGGCCTGGCCCTTGAAGATGTCGGTCCACTCCGTGACGATCTTCTCCACGACGATGCCGAAGCCGATGGTGACCATGGCCAGACTCGGGCCCGAGACGCGGACCGACGGCATGGCGATGACCAGGCCGAAGATCGCGCCGAAGCCGCAGGCCAAGAGCAGCGACAGCCAGGGCGAGAGGCCCCATTCGATATTGGCGATCGCCGCCGTATAGGCGCCGACGGCGAAGAGCCCGGCATGCCCCAGCGATTTCTGGCCGGCATAGCCGACCAGCACGTTGAGCCCGGCAGCCGCGAGATAGTTCACCCCGATCGTGAACAGAATCTGCAGGTAGAAATCGTTGAGGCCGAACAGGGGCACGAGCGCCAGCGCTGCTGCCAGCACCGCCAGCCCGATGGCGTGGGCGAGCGCCGGCATCAGATCTTCTCCACGCTGCGCGCGCCCATCAATCCGCTCGGGCGAACGACGAGGACGATGATGATCAGCAGGAAGATGGTGATCTCGCGCATCTCGGCGCGCCAGAGCCCGACCAGCGCCTCAACGATCCCGAGCAGGAAGCCGCCGAGCATGCAGCCGCGCGGGCTGGTCAGGCCGCCGACGATCGCGGCGGAGAAGGCCTTCAGCGCGATGCCGAGACCGATGAAGACGGAGGCCGTGGTGATCGGCGCGATCAGGATGCCGGCGAGCCCGGCGAGCGCCGAGGAGATGACGAAGGCGAGGATCACGATCGTCTCGACATTGATGCCGACGATCGCCGCCGCCTGCGGGTTGAAGGCGACGGCCCGCAGCGCCTTGCCGAAGCGCGTCTTGCGCAGGACGATGTCGAGCAGGGCCATGACGGCGACCGCGACGACCGCGATCAGCACCTCCTGCGGCCGGATACCGGCGCCGGCGATGCGCCAGACATCGCTGCCGAGCGGGGAGGGCACTGCGATCGAAGCCGGGCCCCAGATCGCCAATGCGGTGTTCTGCATGATGATGCCGAAGCCGATCGTGCTCAGCACCCAGTTGAGGCCGCCGGCCCCTACGAAAGGCTTGATCGCGCAGTAATAGAGCGCGATGCCGATCGCGCCGACCACGACGACGCTGGCGATGGTCGCCAGCACATAGGCCGTCATCGTCATCTCGGCCTGGGTGAGATTGCCGAAATGCGGCTTGCCGGCTGCCAGCAACAGCAGGGAAACGCCGACCAGGCTGCCCGGCACGAGGAAGGCGCCCTGGCCGAAATTGAAGGTCTTGGTCGTGGCGTAGGTGATGTTGAAGCCGAGCGCGATCAAACCGTAGATCGCGCCCAGCGCCAGACCGCTGGCCAGAGCCTGAAGGAATGCCGTCATCGTCTCTCCGCGCGTCCTTTGCGCCGACGCCGAACCTTGTGATCAGAAATCACGCGGTCGTCCCGGGCGACCGCAGGGAGACCCGGGACCCATGCCGGAACGGTTCGGGCATGGGTCCCGGGTCTTCGCTACGCTCCGGCCGGGACGACTAGCATAAGGGAGCTACGGACCGATCAGCGCTTGAGATCAGCCGCCGTCAGGCTTTTGACCACGGCGTCGTCGAGCTTGACCACGCGGCCGTCCTTCCACTGCGCGAGGTGGAAGTCGGCGACGCCGAGCGCCTCGTGCTGCTCCTTGCTGAACGGCTTCTCGTATTTTTTGATGATGCCCTGAACCGCGCCGAGGTTCTCCAGCGCCGCCTGCAGCTTCGGGCCGTCGGTGCCGCCCGCCTGATTGATCGCGGCGGCGATCAGCATCACTGCGTCATAGCCCTGCGCGGCCGAGACGAAGGCCGGCATGTTCGGATGCTTGGCGACAAGGCGCTTGTGCAGCGCCGCGGCGCGGTCGCTGGCATCCTCGGTGGTCGAGGCCGCGAAGATCGTCTTCTCGGCGAGCTTGGGGCCGGCGATGTTGACCAGCGGCGTGTTGATCGAGCCCCAGGTCGAGAGCAGGCCGGGATAGTAGTCCATCTTCTCCATGCTCTTCAGCACCTGCGCGGTCGCATCCGCCAGCGAGCCGGTGATGATCATGTCGGCGCCGGCCGCCTTCAATTTGGCGAGCTGCGAGGTCATGTCGGTGTCCTTCGGCCCGAACTTCTCGATGCCGACCGGCTTGATGCCGTGCAGGGTCAGGATCTCCTGGAGGTCCTTGGTCGCGGCCTGGCCGTAGCCTGTGGTGTCGGCGATGATCGCGATGTTCTTGCTCTTCGACGCCTTGACCGCATAAGCGGCGAGCAGAGCGAGCTGCTCGCGATCGACCATCGACACCCGGAAGATGTAGTTCTGCGGCTCCTTGGCGTAGCGGGCGGTGATGTCGGTCGCGGTCGCGACATGCGAGATCACCGGCACCTTCTTCTGCTGCGGGATGTGCAGCCAGGCGAGAGCATTGCCGGAGTTGGTCGGGCCGACCACGGCGGCGACCTTCTCGTTGTCGATCAGCTCGTTCATGTTCTGGATCGACTTCGGCGGCGCGCCGGCATCGTCTCTGACGACACCGACGACCTTGCGGCCGAGCACGCCGCCCTGCGCGTTCAAATCATCGATCGCCGCCTGGAAGCCGTAGAGACCGGAGAGGCCGAGCTCGGCCGCGCCCGAGGCCGACTGGTCGGCATTGTAGCCGATCTTGATCTCGTTCTGCGCGTAGGCCGGCAGGGACAGCGCGATGCCGGTCGTGACCATGAGCGCACCGAGCAGGCGGCGGGTGATGCGATTGTCCATAACGTTCCTCCGGTTGTCGTCCGCTTGCTGCGGTTCTGTGGTGAGAGTTGAAAAAGGTCAGCCCTTGCGCCGCTCGGCGAGCAGCTCGCGTGCCCGGTCGACGCGGACGTCGTGCGTGCGGGCGAGTTCGGTGGCGATCGCCTCGATCTCGGTGCCCTCCGCCCCGGCGACGATGGCGATGTTGCGGGCATGCAGCGCCATATGGCCGCGCTGAATGCCTTCGGTCGCCAGCGCCCTGAGCGCCGCCATGTTCTGGGCGAGCCCGACCGCGACGGTGACCTCGGCCAGCTCCTGCGCGCTGGTGACGCCGAGCAGGCGCAGCGACCATTGCGCCAGCGGATGGGTCTTGGTGGCGCCGCCGACCAGGCCTAGCGCCATCGGCAGCTCGATCGAGCCGACGAGGTTGCCGTCCTTGTCCTCTTCCCAGGTCGTCAGCGAGGTGTAGCGGCCGCTGCGGGCGGCATAGGCATGGGCGCCGGCCTCGATGGCGCGCCAGTCATTGCCGGTCGCGACCACGACGGGGTCGATGCCGTTCATGATGCCCTTGTTGTGGGTGGTGGCGCGGTAGGGATCGATCGCGGCGAAGGTATAGGCGTCGAGCATGCCGTCGATCATGCGCCGGCCGGAGAATTCCCTGGTCGCCAGCGCCGCCTCGGGGATGGTGACGCTTGCACGGGCCAGCCGGAGATCGGCGAGGTTGGAGAGGATGCGCAGGCGCACCGTGCCGCCGGTGATGCGCTCGACGATCGGCGCCACCGTCTCGGCCATGGTGTTGACGGTGTTGGCGCCCATCGCGTCGCGCACGTCGACGAGCAGATGCATGACGACGATCGGGCCGCGCGGCGTCTGCGGGAAGACATGGACCTCGATGCCCTGGCAGCCACCGCCGAGTGAGACCAGCACCTTGTCCTTGGCATTGGCGGCAGCGACGATCTCGGCCTGAGCCGCCAGCAACTTGTGGCGCGCGCCTTCGGGATCACCGACGCCGAGCAGCTGGACCTGTGCCCGCATGATCGGTCGGTCGCTGGAGGTGCGGAAGCCGCCGGAACCGCGGGCGATCCGGGCCATATAGGAGGCGGCGGCAACGACGGAGGGCTCCTCCACCGCCATCGGGATCAGGTAGTCCTTGCCGTTGACGGTGAAATTGGTGGCGATGCCGAGCGGCAGTTCGAAGGTACCGACGACATTCTCGATCATGCCGTTGGCGAGGGTGAGCGGCAATGCACCGGGCTGGGCCAGCAAGGCGCGGTCGGCATCGGCGAGCCCGGCCGCCGCGACAGCCTCAGCCAGCCGCTCGGCGCAGCTCAGATTGCGGTAGTTCTCGATGCGCGAGTTCACCTCGCGCCCGGCGGCGCTGCGCGCCTCGGCCGTCACCATGTCGTGTCCTCCCCAGCCGGGGTTTTTCATGCGCCTCGCGATCGGCATCGGCGCTTCTTCGGTTGACAAGCTCGGACAATCGCCGGAGAGCGGCAAGGCACAATTTTCGCAATGTCCCATTCTCTGTACCAGTAGATTGACTGGTACAGCCGCGAGGCTTGATGGACGAGCAGGCCGACAGCAACCGCACCGGCGCGATCGTTGCCCGGATCAGCCGGATGATCGACGAAGGGCTGCTCCAGCCCGGCCGGCGCATGGCCTCGCTGCGACTGGCGGCCGGCGAATACGGCGTCTCCAAGAACACCATGGTCGAGGTCTATGACCGACTCGTCGCCAGCGGCCGGCTCGAGGCCCGCCGTGGCGCCGGCTTCTATGTCCGCGCCCCCGGACAGCGGCCGAGCGAGGCGCCGCCGCCGCATATGAGCGAGGCGATCGACATCGTCTCGCTGCTCCGCGAACAGCTCTGCCAGGTCCATCCCGTTCGCGTCGGCGACGGCCGCCCGCCGCGCTCCTGGATGGAGGATTCCGAGCTCGGGCGGCACTTGCGCGTCCGCAGCGGCAAGGGCGACCTGCCGATCGAGCACGGCTACGGCGATCCGGTCGGCTACGCCCCCTTGCGCACGCAGATCGGGCTGATGCTGGCCGAGCGCTCGATCCAGGTCTCGCCGGCGCAGATCCTGATGACCTTCGGCGCCAACCACGCGCTCGACCTGATCATCCGACAGTTGCTCCAGCCCGGCGACACCGTGCTGGTCGACAGCCCCGGCTATTACCCTCTGTTCGGCAAGCTGAAGCTCGCCCGCATCGAGATGGCCGGCATCCGGCGGCTGCCGGACGGGCCGGATCTCGATGATCTTTCCGCGCAGATCGCGCGGCACCGGCCAAAAGTGTTCTTCACCCAGTCACTGGCGCACAACCCGACCGGCGGCTCGATCGCCCTGCCGATCGCGCATCGCCTGCTGCAGCTTGCCGCCCAGCACGATCTCGTCATCGTCGAGGACGACCCCTTCGCCGACGTGATGCCGGCGAGCGCGCCGCGGCTCGCCGCGCTCGATCAGTTGGAACGCGTGATCTATCTCGGCACCTTCTCTAAGACGCTCTCCGCGAGCCTGCGCATCGGCTATGTCGCCGCGAGCCCGGCGCTCGCCCGCTCGCTCGGCGACATGAAGATGCTGACCGTGGTCAATTCCTCCGGCTATCTGGAGCGGCTGGTCAGCGACCTCATCGCCAGCGGCCAGTATCGCCATCACCTCAAGCGCCTGAAGGAGCGGATTGGCAAGGCGACCCGCACCGCTTTCACCGGTCTGGAGCGCCTCGGCCTGCCGATCTTCTCGCGACAGGGCGGCGGCTACTATCTCTGGGTCGGTCTGCCGCCGGGTCTCGACGATCTCGCGCTGGCGCGCCGCGCCTCCGAGCAGGGCATCTTCATCGCGCCCGGCACGGTCTTCATGCCTGAGCGGCATCAGCTCGAAGGCAATGAGCGAGTCTCGGGCATGCGAGTCAACGTCGCCTATGCCGACGATCCCGCCCTCATGGCTTTCCTCCAGGCCGAATTGGCGGGCATCTCCTAGCACCAGCGGCGCCGAACTCAGTCGATGTCGGCTGGCGTCAGGCGGCGGACATGGCGGCGCAGGACAGTCTCGAACGTCGCCAGCGCCGGCGAGACCGAGCGGCCGCTTGGCCGGATCAGGACGATGTCGCGCGCAATCGCCGGGTTCGCCAGCGGCCGGGCGAGGACCCGGCGATGCGGCGCCGCCGCCCGCGCATAGGTCGGCAGCACGGCGACGCCGAGGCGGGCCTCGACCAGCGCCAGGGCGGTGGTGATCTGCGAGACCTCATAGGCCGGCACGAGCGGAATGCCGACAGTCTCGTAGGCGACCTCGACTAGCAGCCGGATACCGCTGTCGCGGGTCAGCGTGATCAGCGGCTCGCTTTGCAGCTCGCGCCAGTCGACGTCCGCATCGGCGAAGCGGCTGCCTGGGCTGCAGAACAGCATCAGCTGGTCGCGCGCCATCGAGATGCGCTCGATACCGTCCTCGATGGCGGCGAAGGTGCCGAGTCCGCAATCGACCCGGTTCGTCCTGACGGCTTCCACGATCGTGTCGGTGCGCGCGTCGAGCACCGCGACCTGCACGCCGGGAAAGCGTTCGCGCATCTCCGCAATCGCCTCGGGCAGGATCGCCGCCGCCAGCAATGGTGGGGCGGCGACGGTGATCTTGCCACGCCGACGCTCGGCGAGATCGTTGGCATTCTGGATGGCGAGGTCGAGGTCATGGATGATCTTGGCGGAGGCGCCCTGGAACTCCCGGCCCCCCTCGGTCAATTCGACCCGGCGTGTCGTGCGGTCGAACAGGCGGATGCCGAGTGCCTGCTCCAGCTCGCGCACCAATTGCGACAGCGCCGGCTGCGCCATGTGCAGGCGCTCCGCCGCCTTGGTGAAGGTGCCGAGCTCGGCGACGGCGAGGAACGCCTGGATCTGTCGGAGCGTGACTGCCATCACGATTTATAAGCAGATCCTCTGAATTCAGACAAATAAGCTGAATTCCATATGGTCATGGCCAAGGCCATCATGCCCCGACATCGCGCCGCTGGCCGCTCCGTTCGAGGCTTTTCATGACCGCCTATCCCGATCTCAAGCTCTATATCGGCGGCGCCTGGCGCAAGACCTCCGACAGCCTGCCTGTTCTTAATCCGGCCGATGAGAGCGTGATCGGCGCGCTTCCTGTCGCCGCTCGCGCCGATCTTGACGATGCGCTGACCGCGGCCAGGGACGGCTTCAGGGTCTGGAGCAGGATGTCGCCGCGGGCCCGTGGCGAGATCATGCTTAAGGCCGCCGCGCTGATGCGGGCCCGCATCGACGAGATCGCCCATGCGATCACGCTGGAGCATGGCAAGCCCTTCGCCCAGGCGCAGCTCGAGGTGATCCGCGGCTGCGAATTCTTCGAATGGGATGCGGCGGAAGGGCAGCGTACCTATGGACGGGTGATCCCAAGCGAGCCCGGCATCAAATATGTCGTGATGCACCAGCCGATCGGCATGGTCGCGGCGTTCTCGCCCTGGAATTTCCCGATGAGCCAGCCCTCGCGCAAGATCGCCGGGGCGCTGGCGGCGGGCTGCTCGATCATCCTGAAGGCGGCCGAGGAGACCCCGGCCGGTGCGCTCCACATCGCCCGGGCCTTGCATGATGCCGGGCTGCCGCCGGGCGTGTTCAACCTCGTCTTCGGGGTGCCGGCCGACATCTCCTCCTATCTGATCCCGCAGGAGCAGACCCGGCTGATCGCCTTCACCGGCTCGACCGCCATCGGCAAGCATCTGACCCGGATCGCCGCCGATCATATGAAGCCGGTGCTGATGGAGCTCGGCGGCCATGCCCCGGTGATCGTCTGCGACGACGTCGACCCGGTCGCGGCGGCGACGGCGTCGGCGATCCGCAAGTCGCGCAATGCCGGCCAGGTCTGCACCTCGCCGACGCGCTTCTTCGTACAGGAGCCGATCTACGAGGCCTTCGCCCGGACCTTCGCCGAGAAGGCGCGCTCGGTCGTGGTCGGCAACGGCCTCGATGCCGCAACGCAGATGGGCCCGGTCGCCAATCATCGCCGCATCGAGGCGATGGAGATGCTGGTGGCGGATGCCCGCGCCAAGGGCGCCAAGGTGCTGGCCGGCGGTGAGCGCATCGGCAATCGCGGCTATTTCTTCCCGGTGACCGTGCTCGCCGATGTGCCTGATGATGCAAGGGTCATGCGTGAAGAGCCGTTCGGACCGCTCGCGGTGATCAACCCGGTCTCGACCCTGGACGACGCGATCGCCAAGGCGAACGGCCTGCCCTTCGGCCTTGCCGCCTACGCCTTCACCCATTCGGCCAGCCGGGCCGACCGGCTCGCCGATGAGATCGAGGCCGGCAATGTCTCGATCAATACGCTGGAAGCCTCGGTCGCCGAGGTGCCGTTCGGCGGGGTCAAGGACAGCGGCTATGGCCGCGAGGGCGGCGCCGAGGGTTTGGCGCATTACACGACCATCAAGACGGTCTCGCACCGCATGGCGATCTGACCGGCAGGCGACAGGGAGATTGCCTACATGAAATACGCCAGGAAGGACGCGAAGGCTTACACCCGCGCCAACATGAAGGGCATCTGGGCGGCCGCGCTGACGCCGTTCACCTCCTCGCTCGCCATCGACGAGGACGGGTTCCGCGAGAATATCCGGCACTGGACAAACGATCTCGGCATCGACGGCCTGTTCATCGCCGGCAAGCAGGGCGAGTTCTTCGCGATGTCGGTCGAGGAGCGCAAGCGCAGCTTCGAGCTCGCCGTCGAGGCCACGGCCGGGCGCGGCCAGACGATCATGTCCTGCTCCGATCAGAACATGGACGTCGTCATCGATCTGGCCAAGCACGCCCAGAAGGTTGGCGCCGACTACATCGTCGTGCATGCGCCGCTGCTGCACTTCTTCAAGGCGCAGGACGAGACGCTCTACCAGTACTACCGGAGCATCGCGGAACAGGTTGACATCGGCATCGCGCTCTGGAGCCACCCGGACTCCGGCTATCTGATGAGCCCGCAGCTGTGCAACCGGCTCGCCGACATCGAGAACGTCGTCGCGATCAAGTACAGCGTGCCGCGCGCTATGTATGCCGAGCTCACCCGGCTCGCCGGCGACCGCATCCTGGTCAGCACCGCCTCCGAGGAGGAATGGCTCGACAACATCGTCGAGCTCGGCTGGCAGGTCTATCTCTGCTCCTCGCCGCCCTATCTGATCCAGACGGCAGCGGACCGGCGAATGCGCGAGTATACCGACCTCGCCTTCGCCGGCGAGGTCGAGAAGGCGCATGCAGTGCGCGACAGCCTGAACCCTGTGCGCGAGGCGCTGCGGACGACGCGGCCGGCCGAGAAGCCGCACGCGCATCAGAAATATTGGCAGGAACTGCTCGGCCAGGTCGGCGGGCGCGTGCGCGCGCCGCTGCTGGAGCTGACCGAAGCCGAGAAGGCGGCGACGCGCGCCGCCTTCGAGAGCTGCGGGCTGCAGCTTGCCGGTGCGCCGCTGGCCAAGGCTGGCTGAGACTTAAGGCTTGAACGACGGGAGAGACGGATATGGCGAGCGAAGGACGGCTGAAGGCCTTCAACTTCAAGAAGTGGATCGCGGAGAACGAGCACCTGCTGAAGCCGCCGGTCGGCAACAAGAAGGTGTTCGACGACGGCCAGATGACCGTGATGGTCGTTGGCGGGCCGAACCAGCGCGCCGACTACCATGACGACCCGGTGGAGGAGTTCTTCTACCAGCTCAAGGGCGACATGATGCTGAAGCTGGTCGATGACGGGAAGCACTACGACGTCACGATCCGGGAGGGCGACGTCTTCCTGCTGCCGCCGCATGTGCGCCACTCGCCGCAGCGCCCGCAGGAAGGCTCGATCGGGCTCGTGGTCGAGCCGGCGCGCCATGCCGACCAGGTCGACGGCTTCGAATGGTACTGCTTCGAGTGCAACGGCCTGGTGCATCGCATCGAGCTCAAGGTTGGGGATCTCGTGAAGGACCTGCCGCCGCTCTACGAAGCCTTCTTCGCCGACGAGAAGGCCCGCACCTGCAAGCAATGCGGCGCCGTCCACCCCGGCCGGAAGCCGCCGGCCGGTTGGGTCGCGCTCTGAGCGACGACGAAGGTGCCGGTTCGTCCGGCCACTTCGCGGCTCTTGCGCGCCCATTGGAAATTGCTTTAAGCTTAAAATAATTTCTGACAATCCGACGCGAATGATCGGAGGAGGGGAACCATGCAGCACCGTAAATCAGGATACCTGGGTTTGATGCTGGCCGCCGCCGTCGCCATGCCGGCGTTGGCCCAGCAGGCGCCGGTCAAGATCGGCATGGTCACGACGTTGTCGGGGCCGGGCGGCTATCTCGGCCAGGACATCCGCGACGCGTTCAAGCTCGCCATCGACATGAACGGCGGCAAGCTCGGCGGCGCGCCGGTCGAGCTCGTGGTCGAGGACGACGCGCTGAAGCCCGGCCAGGGCAAGCAGATCGCCGAGAAGATGCTGAAGACCGACGGCATCAAGATCATGACCGGGATCGTCTTCTCGAACGTCGCCGGCGCGACCGTGCCCGATATCGTCGATGCCGGGGCGCTCTATGTCAGCCCCAACGCGGCGCCGTCGAACTTCGCCGGCAAGGAGTGCAACGAGAACTATTTCGTCGTCTCCTGGCAGAACGACAGCCTGCACGAGAGCGCCGGCCAGCACGCCACCAATCTCGGCTACAAGAAGGCCTTCATCCTCGCGCCGAACTACCAGGCCGGCAAGGATGCGCTCGCGGGCTTCAAGCGCCTGTTCAAGGGCGAGATCGTCGGCGAGGTCTATACCAGGCTCGACCAGACCGATTTCGCGCCGGAGATGGCGCAGATCCGCTCGGCCAATCCCGACGTCGTCTTCCAGTTCCATCCGGGCGGGCTCGGCATCGCCTTCCTGCGCCAATACCAGCAGGCCGGCCTGCTCGGCAAAACCCCGATGGTGCTGGCCGAACCCTCGCTCGACGCGACCACGCTGAAGGCGGTCGGTGATGCGGCGCTCGGCCTCAGCGTCACCGCGCACTGGAACACCGATTTCGACAACGCCGCGAACAAGGCCTTCGTCGAGGCCTTCACCAAGGCCTACAACCGCGTGCCGACCTACTATGCCAGCCAGGGCTACGACACCGCGCTCGCCATCGCCTCAGCGCTGAAGGCGACCGGCGGCAAGACCGACGTGCCGGCGCTGCGCAAGGCGCTCGCCAAGGCCGATTTCCAGTCGGTCCGCGGCGCCTTCAAGTTCGGCACCAACCAGCACCCGGTCCAGGACTGGTACGCACTCAAGGTCGAGAAGGGCGCCGACGGCACGCCGGTGCTGAAGACCTCGGGCAAGGTGCTGAGCAATCACAGCGACGCCTACGCCAAGGATTGCAAGCTCTGAACCACTGACAAGCTCCCGCATCGACGGGGTGGGCTGCTGCCTGCCCATCCCGTCGCCAGCCGGACGTGACCAGCAATGACCCTCATTCTCGAACAATTGCTCAACGGCCTGCAGTTCGGCGTGATGCTGTTCCTGCTCGCTGCAGGGCTGACGCTGATCTTCGGCATCATGGGCGTGATCAACCTCGCCCATGGCTCGCTCTACATGGTCGGCGCCTATGCCGCCGCCTTTGCCGCGGCACAAACCGGCTCGGTCCTTCTCGCCATCCTGGCCGGCCTCGCGGCGGCGGCGATCGTCGGCATGGCGATGGAGCTGTTCGTGCTGCGCCGGCTGTATGCCCGCGACCATCTCGACCAGGTGCTGGCGACCTTCGCGCTGATCCTGATCTTCAATCAGAGCGTGACCCTTCTGTTCGGGCGCCAGCCGCTCTTCGTCTCGGTGCCATCCGTGCTCAATGGCTCGGTCCAGCTGCTGCCGGGGCTGACCTATCCGATCTATCGGCTGATCATCATCGCGGTCGGCCTTCTCGTCGCGCTCGGGCTCTACCTCCTGATCAATCGCACCCGCATCGGCATGCTGGTCCGCGCCGGCGCGACCCATCGCGAGATGGTCAGGGCGCTCGGCGTCGATATCCGCCTGCTCTACACCGCCGTCTTCGGCCTCGGCGCCCTGCTCGCCGGCCTCGCCGGGCTGATGGCCGGGCCGATCCTGGCCGTACAGGTCGGCATGGGCGAGCAAATCCTGATCATGACGTTCGTTGTCGTGGTGATCGGCGGCGTCGGCTCGATCCGCGGTGCCTTCTTCGGCGCCCTGCTCGTCGGCCTCGTCGACACGGTGCTGCGCGCCTTCCTGCCCGGCCTGCTGCGCCAGGTCATGACCGGCTCGGAAGCCGATGCGCTCGGCGCCGGCCTGGCTTCGATGGGCATCTACATGCTGATGGCCGTGGTGCTGCTGGTGCGGCCCAAGGGACTCTTTCCCGCCAATGTCTGATGACGCCATCATCCACACCGGCTCCCCCGCGCCGAGCACCGGCCGTGTGCTGATGCTGTTGGCATTGGCCCTCGGGCTGATCGCGCTGCCCTTTGTCGTCCAGGCGCTCGGCCAGCCGGCACTGGTGCCGCTGGCGACCCGCGTGCTGATCTATGCGATCGCCGCCGCCAGCCTGAACCTCGCGCTCGGCTTTGGTGGCATGGTCTCGTTTGGTCACGCCGCCTTCTTCGGCGTCGGCGGCTATGTCGTCGGCATCCTCTACCGCAACTATGTCGACGACAGCCTCTTCCTCGGCCTGATCCCCGGCACGAGCCAGCTGCTGATCACCCTGCCGGCCGCGATCCTGGTCGGCGGGCTGCTCGCCTTGCTGATCGGCGCGCTGTCCCTGCGCACCAGCGGCGTGCAGTTCATCATGATCACGCTCGCCTTCGCGCAGATGCTGTTCTTCCTGTTCGTCTCGCTGAAAGCTTATGGCGGCGATGACGGCATGACGATCCGGCGCCGCAACGAGCTCTTCGGCCTCAACACCCGTGACGACATCACCTTCTATTTCATCTGCCTCTCGATCGGCGTGCTGGTCTTCCTGGCGCTCTGGCGCATCGTCGGCTCGCGCTTCGGCATGGTGCTGGCGGGCATCCGCCAGAACGAGCGGCGCATGGCGGCGATCGGCATCGCGCCCTATCGCTACAAGCTTGCCGCCTTCGTCATCTCCGGCATGGGCACCGGCCTCGCCGGCGCTCTGATGGCCAACTATCTGCGCTTCGTCAGCCCGGACATGCTGCACTGGACCAAGTCGGGCGAGCTGATGATCATGGTCATCCTCGGCGGCGTCGGCACCCTGCTCGGCCCGCTCTTCGGCGCAGCCGCCCTCGTCATTCTCGAGACCGTGCTGACCTCATGGACCGAGCATTGGCAACTCGTGCTCGGGCCGATCCTGCTGCTCGTCGTCCTCTTCACGCAAGGTGGGCTCAACGGGCTGTTCAGCCGCCTCGGCATCGGCAGGAGCGCGCGATGAGCCAGCCGCTCCTCTCCGTCCGCGGCCTGCGCAAGCGCTTCGGCGGGCTGATCGCCACAGACAATGTCGACCTCGATGTCGTCGAGGGCGAGATCCACGCGCTGATCGGCCCGAACGGCGCCGGCAAGACCACGCTGCTGACCCAGCTCTTCGGCGAGCTCAGCCATGACGAAGGCGAGATCAGGCTGGAGGGCGTGCCGATCGACGCGCTGGCGACGCCGCAACGTGTCCAGCGCGGCCTCGCCCGCACCTTCCAGATCAACCAGCTGTTGCCCAATTTCAGCATGCTCGACAATGTCGCGCTCGCCGTGCAGGCGCGGCAGGGGCACAGCTTCCGCTTCTTCGGCGATGCCCGCCGCGACAAGGGCCTGCGCCAGCGCGCCCGCGAGCATCTGACCACCGCCGGCCTCGCCCATCGAGCCGAGGTCAAGGTCGCCGATCTCTCCCATGGCGAGCAGAAGCAGCTCGAATTCGCCATCGCGCTCGCCTGCGAGCCGCGCCTGCTCCTGCTCGACGAGCCGATGGCGGGCCTCGGCCACGCCGAGAGTGAGCAGATGGTCGCGATGCTCTCCGGGCTGAAGGGCCGCGTCACCATGCTGCTGGTCGAGCACGACATGGACGCCGTCTTCGCGCTTGCCGACCGGATCTCCGTGCTGGTCTATGGCCGCATCATCGCGACCGGCACGGCGCAGGAGATCCGCGACAACGCCGATGTGCGCACCGCCTATCTCGGCGAGGGAGACGCCTGATGCTGAGCGTGCGCAATCTCCAGTCGGCCTATGGCGCCAGCCAGGTGCTGTTCGATGTCGGCCTCGACATAGGCGAGGGCGAGGTCGTGACCCTGCTCGGTCGCAATGGCATGGGCAAGACCACGATGGTGCGCTCGCTGATGGGGCTATTGTCGCCCAAGGGCGGCGAAATCAGCTTCGACGGCCGCCAGCTCAAGGGCAATACGCCGGAGGCGATCGCCCGCTGCGGCATCGGGCTCGTGCCGGAAGGCCGGCAGGTCTTCCCGACGCTGACCGTGCGCGAGAACCTCGTCGCCACCGCAGCAAACCGGCTCAAGCGCTCTTCGCCCTGGACGCTGGAGCGTGTCTACGCCCTCTTCCCGCGCCTTGAGGAGCGCGCCGGCCAGTCGGCCCGCACGCTGTCGGGCGGGGAGCAGCAGATGCTGGCGGTCGGCCGGGCGCTGATGACCAATCCGAAGCTGCTGATCCTAGACGAGGCGACGGAGGGCCTCGCGCCGGTGATCCGGGCCGAGATCTGGCGCTGCATCGAAGCGCTCAAGGCACAGGGCCAGTCGATCCTGCTGATCGACAAGAACATCGCGGTGCTCAAGCGCCTGGCCGACCGGCATTACATCATCGAGAAGGGGCGCACGGTCTGGTCGGGCTCGAGCGGCGACCTCGCGGCCAATGCGGAACTGGTGCATCGCTATGTCGGCGTCTGAAAACAAGATCGTCGCGAGCAGTCTCGCGGTCGATCCCGTCGAAGCCTTGCGCGACACGCTGAGCGAGATCCTCGCCGGCCTGGTCGCGGCCGGCTGCGGCCCGCATCACCTGACCGGCATGGACTGGGAGAGCGCCGATCCCGCCGCCTTCCATCTCTCGCGCCATACGGTCGAATTGGCCTATCGCGAGGTCTTCGCCGGCTTCCGGCCGCCGATCCACCTTCAACTTGGAACGGAGCCGGGCCTGACCGTCCGCGCCCGCCATACCTTGCCGCAGCCGCTGCCCGACATCGAGGTCGAGGGCTATCCGCTGCGCGAGCTCGGCCGGCAGTACAGCCCGCGCCTGCAGGCCGACATGACCGCGCTGTTCCGGCGATGGAGCCGCGAAGGGGAGGCCTTCCGCGCCGGGCATGGCGGGCTCGACCTCGCCTATGGCCCAGGCCGCTTCGAGACGCTCGATCTCTATCGTCCCGCCGGCGTGGCGCGCGCCCCGATCTTCGTCTTCATCCATGGCGGCTATTGGCAGGCTTCTGACAAGCTCCAGCACGCGCAGTTCTCGCAGGGGCTGCTCGATGCCGGTTTCGCGGTCGCCCAGCCGAATTACGGGCTGGCGCCGGATACGCCGTTGGAGACGAGCATCGCCCAGACTGTCGCCGCGCTGAACGTCCTCGTTCGCGAGGCCGAAGCGCTCGGGCTCGATCCGGCGCAACTGCACATCAGCGGCCATTCAGCCGGCGGCCATCTCGCGGCGATGGCCTTGTGCGACCCGGCGTCGCCGCCGGTTGCCTCGGCGCTGCTGCTCTCCGGGCTCTATGATCTGGAACCGCTCGGTCACCTCCCGATCGGGCGCCTGCTCGGCCTCGACGATACCGAGCGCGCGGTGCGCCTCAGCCCGCTCGGTCGGCCGCGCCCTGGCAATGCACGCCTCGCCTTCGCCGTCGGCGAGGGTGAGAGCGACGCGTTCAAGCGACAATCGGCGAGGCTGGCGGCGGCCTGGCAGGCATCCGAGCCGCTGATCTGCCCGGGCCATCACTTCAGTATGCTCGATGGGCTCAACGGTGGCGCCCTGCTCGACCTCGCCTTGCGGACGGCAAGACCATGACGGCTCGTCGGCGCAAGCCGCTGAGGATCGGGCTGATCGGCTGGGGCGCGATCAACCGGCATGTCGTCCGGCTGTTGTCGCGATCGGCGGTTGCTGAAGCGGTCTCGATCGTCGCCATCAGCGTGCGCTCGCCCGAACGCGCGCAGGATATCCCGGCCGACGCCAGCCTGCTGACCGACCCGCAGCAGCTTGCCGGGCTTGATCTCGACATCGTGGCGGAAGCCGCAGGGCAGCCCGCCGTCGCGCTCTGGGGTGAGAGTGCCTTGCGGCAGGCGGGGGCGTTCGCGGTGACCTCGGCCGGTGCCCTCGCCCACACGGCGCTGCTCGAGCGCCTCATCTCGGTCGCCGAAGCCGCCGGCAGCCAGCTCGTCGTCACATCAGGCGCGCTCGCCGGCATCGATGCGCTCGCGGCAGCTTCGGCGCTGCCGCTCGACGAGGTCGTCCACGCCATCGTCAAACCGCCGGCGGCTTGGCGGGGCACGCCTGCCGAGAGCCTCGTCCCGCTCGATGCGCTGACCGCACCGGCTAGCTTCTTCATCGGCTCCGCCCGCGAGGCGGCCCGGCGCTTTCCCCAGAACGCCAATGTCGCGGTGATCTCGGCGCTCGCCGGCATTGGGCTCGACCGGACCCGCGTCGAGCTGATCGCCGATCCCGGGATCGCCGAGAACTGCCATCGCCTGAGCGCGCATGGCGCCTTCGGCCGCCTCAGTGTCACCATCGAGAACAGCCCGCTCGCCGACAATCCGAAATCCTCGGAGATGGCCGCGCTCAGTCTCGTCCGGATGATCAGCAACAGCGTCAGCCCACTCTGCCGTTGATCCTGCCGCCACTCGACCGGGCCTTTGCGGACTGAGATGATCCGCTGGTTGCGATTGCGCCGCGCTGCGGGTTGCCTGAGATGACGATGAATGACCCGATCACGATGACATCGACGATGACCTATCGCGCCGCGCTCGATGCGTTTCTGGCCTCGCCCACCTCAGCCTCCTGGCGCGATCTTTCCGTCTTCCGCGACGGCACGGTGGCGCGCGCCTGCGCTGCCGTCGATGCCGAGCGCGCTGCCGGCCAGGTCGTGGCGCCGATGCCCGAACGCTTTCTGGCGGCGCTCACGCTGACGCCGCTGGACGATGTCAGGGTCGTTATCCTCGGCCAGGACCCTTACCCGACACCCGGCCATGCCAACGGGCTCGCCTTCTCCTATGTCGGACCGCCGCCGCTGCCGCGTTCGCTGGTCAACATCTACAAGGAGCGGGCCGAGGATATCAGCTTCGCTGCGCCTGCTGACGGCGATCTCTCTGGCTGGGCGAAGCAGGGGGTGCTGCTGCTCAACACCGCGCTGACGGTGCGCGAGGGCGCGACGCAGGCCGGCTCGCATCTCAAGCTCGGCTGGCGGGCGGTGACGGACTCGATCCTCGCGGCCGTCTCGCAGCGGCGACCGCATGTCGTCTTCATGCTTTGGGGATTACCCGCGCAGGCCAAGCGGGGCCTGATCGACGAGAGCAGGCATCTCGTCATCGCCAGCGCCCATCCCTCGCCGCTCTCGGCGCGGCGCGGCTTCTTCGGCTCGAAGCCGTTCAGCCAGGCGAATGACTGGCTGAAGGCGAAAGGGGAGGAGCCGGTCGCGTGGTGAGGGCTACCCCACCGGCCGCTCGTCGGCGATGACCTTGCCGTCATTCGGGAGTGCGCCGAGCGGCAGCACTTCGACAGCCCCCTTCAGCTTGGTGACCTGCTGCAGGGTCGAGGAGACCGCGTCGACGAAGCCCTTCGGCTCGGCATAGATTTCGGCCTTCAGCGTCATCGTGTCGAGTTCGTTGGCACGGCCGATGACGAGGCGGAGCTTGGCGATCTCGGCATGGCGGCGGGCGATCTCGGCGACCTGTTCGGGCCGCACGAACATGCCCTTGACCTTCGCCGTCTGGTCGGCGCGGCCGAGCCAGCCCTTGATCCTCGCATTGGTGCGGCCGGATGCGCTCGCCCCCGGCAGGATCGCGGTGAGGTCGCCAACCGCAAGGCGAATCTGCGGGTGATGCGGGTCGAGATTGGTGACGACGATCTCGCCGACCTCGCCCTCGGCGACAGGGTCGCCGGTGCCGGGGCGGACGATCTCGACGATCAGGTTCTCGTTCAGCACCATGCCGTCGCGGGCGCCGGTCTCATAGGCGATCAGCCCGATATCGGCGGTGGCGTAGAGCTGGTAGGCGTCGACACCGCGGTCGCGGACCCAGGCCTGGAGCGAAGGCGGGAAGGCCGCGCCCGAGACGATCGCGCGCTTCAGGCAGGAGGTGTCGACGCCCCGGCTGTCGGCGGCCTCGATCAGCAACTTCAGGAAGTCCGGCGTGCCGAGATAGGAGCTTGGACTGTAGGCGCCGATCACCTCCATCTGCTGCTCGGTGTTACCGGGCCCGGCCGGGATGACGGCGCAGCCGATGGCGCGCGCCGCCGAATCCATGATGAAGCCGCCCGGTGTCAGATGATAGCCGAAGGTGTTGAGAACGACGTCTCCCTTGCGGAAGCCGGCGGCGTAGAGGCCGCGTGCCGTGCCCCAGGGATCGCTGCCGACCCCCTCCGGCTCGAAGATCGGGCCGGGCGAGGTGAAGAGCCGGCCGAAAGAGCCGAGCGGCGAACCGACGAAGCCCCCGAAGGGCGGGCTGTCCTTGTGCAGCGCAGGCAGGTCGGCCTTGCGCAGCACGGGCAATTCGGCGAGCGCGGCGCGGTCGGTGACACCGGTCGGATCGACGCCCTTCAGATGCGCAGCATAGCCCGGTGTCGCCAGCGCAGCGGCGAGCACGGCCGGCAGTTTTGCGAACAGGTCGGCCTCGCGCCGCTCGGGCGGCCGGGTCTCGAGATCGTCGTAGTGCTCGCTCATCGCGCTTGCCCTTGGAAATGGTGCCCGGCCTATCGGCGCAGGATGCGAAGGAAATTGAGCAGTCCCATCAGGGAGGCCGCGACATAGGTCATCGCCGCGGCCCTCAGCACCCCGCGTGCCGCCGGCATGTCGTCCGGGTGCAGGTAGCCGTCCTGCTGGAGGATCGGGAGTGCCTTGCCGAAGCTGGCGTCGAATTCCACCGGCAGCGTCACGAGATGGACGACGAGCCCGATGCCGAGCAGCGCCAGCACCGCGGCGAACTGAGCGAAAAGCACGCCCGGAGCCCGCACCAGGATCATCACCAGCGGCGCGGTGACGAGCACTACCATCGCGACCTTGTCGACCTTGCCCAGCAGCCGGGCGAGGCTGGTGCGGATGTCGAACAGGCGGCTGCCCTGCGCATGCTGGAGCGCATGGGCGACCTCGTGGGTGGCGACGGCGACAGCGGTGATCGAGCGGCCGTCATGGTTGCCGGGCGAGAGCCGCACGGCACGGGCGTCGGGATCGTAGTGATCTCCCGCGGCGGTGATCTCCACGGGGATTGTTTGCAGGCCGAAACGATCGAGCAGATGGCGGGCAAGCTCGCCGCCGGTGCCGGGAAGGTCTGGCCTGTCTGCGGCGTGCCTGTCCATTTCGTAGCGGACCCAGAATTGCGGACCGTAGATGACGGCGACGAGAAGGACGGCGAGGACGACATAGAGCATGACCGTGTCGTGCCCGCCGATCCCGGCCTGACTATGACAGCCAGCGCTTGCGGCGCTTGTAGCTCTTGACCTCGCGGAAGGATTTCTTGTTACCCTCGGCGACGCCCAGGTAGAATTCCTTCACGTCCTCGTTCTCGCGCAGCATCTTGGCCTCGCCGTCCATGACGACGCGGCCGGTTTCCATGATGTAGCCATAGGTGGCGTAGCGCAGCGCCATGTTGGTGTTCTGCTCGGCGACGAGGAAGGAGACGTCCTCCTTGTCGTTGAGCCGGCGAACGATCTCGAAGATCTCCTCGACGATCTGCGGCGCCAGCCCCATGGACGGCTCGTCGAGCAGGATCATCTTGGGTTTGCTCATCATGGCGCGGCCGATGGCGCACATCTGCTGTTCGCCGCCGGAGGTATAGCCGGCCTGCGAGTTGCGGCGCTGCTTAAGCCGCGGGAAAAGCTCGTAGATCTTCTCGAGATCGCGCTTGATCGCGGCGTTGCCGTCGCGGCGGGTGAAGGCGCCGGTGAGCAGGTTCTCCTCGATCGAGAGATGGCCGAAGCAATGCCGGCCTTCCATCACCTGGATGCAGCCGCGGCGGACGAGCTCACTCGGCGACATCTTGTCGACGCGCTCGCCGTCGAAGACGATCGAGCCCTTGGTGACTTCGCCGCGCTCGGCCTTGAGCAGGTTCGAGATTGCCTTCAGCGTCGTGGTCTTGCCGGCGCCGTTGGCGCCGAGGATCGCGACGATGCCCTTGCGCGGCACGGTCAGCGAGACGCCCTTCAGCACCAGGATGACGTGATCGTAGATCACCTCGATATTGTTCAGCGACAGGATCGTGTCCGTCGCCGCGGTGGCTGCGGGCTTCTCGAGGGTGGCGGTCGACATTGAACCTCCAATCCTTCTCCCCTCGGGGGAGAAGGTGGCCCGGCGTCAGCCGGGTCGGATGAGGGACGGACGGATGAGGCGGTACAAGACTTCCCTCATCCGTCTGCTTCGCAGACACCTTCTCCCCCGGAGGGGAGAAGGATTGGCACTCGTCAGATCAGGACGATTTTTCGCAAGGCTCGGTGCGCTTGGGCCAGTTGCCGGCCTTCTCGACATAGTCCTTGGCGTTGGCCTCGATCAGCGGCCGGACCTCGTCCTTCATCGGCTCGATCCAGTCGCCCTTCTGGGTCCACTTGGTGCCGTCCCACTCGGCGACATAGGCCTTGTGGTGGCCGGAATGGTCGGTGCAGCTGACCTTCACCGGCGAGGCGAAGCCGGCCATGCCGATCTCCTTGAGGCGGGCCTCGTCGATATTCAGGTTCTCGAGCCCGCGGCGCATGTCCTCGGGGGTGATCACCTTCTTGCCGGTCAGCTTCTGGGCGGTGCGGATCGCCTCGACGACGAGCATCGAGTTGTAGACGCCGCGATTATAGAGGTTCTCGCCGACCTTCTCCTTCGGCGTCGTGCTCTTCCCCTTCTCGACGACATGCTTGAGGATGTCCTGGATCACCGGGAAGTTCTGGCCGGCCGCGTTGAAGTTCAGCGAGCGGTAGCCCTTGGCCTCGGCGCCGCCGGCGCGGGCGTCGTCGTCACCGCCGGCCCACCAGACGCCGACCAGCTTGTTGATCGGGAAGTTGTTCTTGATCGCTTCCTTCACCGCGGTCGGGTTCATCGCGCCCCAGCCCTGGTTGTAGAGGAAGTCCGGCCGGTCACGGCGGATCGAGAGCCAGAGCGAGCCCTGGTTCTGCATGTCGGCCGCGGCCACCGGATAGAGCTTGAGCTCGAAGCCGTATTTCTTGGCGAGGTTCTCGAGCACCGGGATCGGCTCCTTGCCGAAGGGCGCATCGAGATGGATCAGGCCGAGCTTCTTGCCCTTGAGCTTGTCCATGCCGCCGAGCTCGTTCGCCATGTGCTTCACCATGACCGAGGCGCCGTCCCAATAGGTCAGCGGCGGGATGAAGACCCAGGGGAAGTTGGTGCCGTCGGCCGAGGCCGAGAGGCCATAGGCCATCGACAGGATCGGCAGCTTGTCGACATGAGCGCGCGGGATCGCCGCTAGCGTCGCGCCGGTCGACCACGGGCTGTAGACGATGGTCTTCGACTTGACCTGCTCGTAGCACTCGATCGACTTCTTGGTGTCGTAGCCGGTCTCGCACTCCTCGTAGACGATCTTGACGCCGTTCACGCCGCCGTCACGCTCGTTGATCATCGAGATGTAGTCGCGCATGCCGTCGCCGATCGGGATGCCGGAGCCCGAGAACGGGCCGGTACGATAGGCGTTGTTGGAGAAGTAGATCGTCTCTTGCGCTTGTGCCGGGACGGCGATCGCTCCGGCGGCGAGAAGCGCGCCGACGGCGACGCTCCTGATGATGCTGCTCGTTTTCATAGGCCTTCCTCCGTGGTTGCCGGGTCCGGCCGAGCCGTCCCGTCTTCGCTTGCCCGCCGCTTGAAGACCGCGGCGAGTCGTTGTCCTTGGACCCTGCGCCCCGGTCTCAGTAGGGGAAGGGCCACGTCCGCAATTTCTGCTTCCCGATCTGCCAGAGCCGGGCAAGGCCGTGAGGCTCGAGGATCAGGAAGAGGATGATCAGCGCGCCGACCAGCATGAAGGTGACGTGCTCGGCCGTGGCGCCGCCGATCGGCACGCCCAGCGCCGGCAGGCCGAACTTCAGCGCCGTCGGCAGGATCGACAGGAAGGCCGCGCCGAAGAAGGACCCGATCAGCGAGCCCAGGCCGCCGATGATCACCATGAACAGGATGGTGAAGGAGAGGCGGATGGTGAAGACGTCGTTGGCTTCGCCGCCGCCATACCAGAGGAAGATCATCATCGCTCCGGCCACACCGGCGAAATAGGAGGAGACGGCGAAGGCCGTGAGCTTGGCGTTGAGCAGCTTGATTCCCATCAGCTCGGCGGCGATGTCCATGTCGCGCACGGCCATCCAGGAGCGGCCGAGCTTGCCGTGGACGATGTTGGAGGCGAACCAGGTCAGCACGACGACGAGCCCGAGGCAGACGAAATAGCGCGTCTCCGGTGTCGCGGAGGCGCCGGTGATCGGCAGGCCGAACAATGTGCGCTGCGGCACCTCGATCGCGCCGGAGGCGTTGTAGTTGAACAGCCAGGGCACACGCACGAAGGCCCATTGCAGGAAGAACTGCGCGGCGAGCGTGGCCACGGCGAGATAGAAGCCCTTGATCCGCAGCGAGGGCAGGCCGAACAGCACGCCGATCGCCGCCGAGAACAGGCCCGACAACAAGATCAGGACGATGATGTTCACGCCCGGGAAGAAGGTCGTCAGCTTGTAGCAGGAATAGGCGCCGACGCCCATGAAGGCGGCGGTGCCGAGCGAGATCAGCCCGGTATAGCCGGTGAGGATGTTGAGCCCGATCGCCGCCAGCGAGAACACCAGGAACGGGATCATCACCGAGGCGATGAAGAAGTCGTTGCCGATCAGCGGGATGCCGACGAGGGCGATCGCCAGGATGACGGCGATGCCGATCCGATCCTGCCGGAGCGGGAACACGGCCATGTCGGCGGCGTAGTTGGTCTTGTATTGGCCGGCTTCGCGGTAGAACACGGGTCAGCCTCTCAGATGCGTTCGATGATCTTGTCGCCGAACAGGCCCTGCGGCCGGAACAGCAGGAAGCCCAGGGCGATGAAATAGGCGAGCCAGCTCTCGATGCCGCCGCCGATCAGCGGCCCCCAGTAGAACTCGCCGAGCTTCTCGCCGATGCCGATGATCAGCCCGCCGACGATGGCGCCGGGGATCGAGGTGAAGCCGCCGAGGATCAGCACCGGCAGCGCCTTCAGGGCCACGATCTCGAGCGCGAAGGAGACGTCGGAGCGGGCGCCCCACATGATGCCGGTGATCAGCGCGACGATGCCGGCGGTGAACCAGACGATCACCCAGATCTGGTTGAGCGAGATGCCGACCGAAAGCGCCGCCTTGTGGCTGTCGGCCACCGCCCGCAGGGCTCTTCCGATGCGCGTGTACTGGAAGAACAGCGCCAGCACGGCGATCATCAGCGAGGCAATGATGGCGGCAGCGATGTCGATCTTCTGCAGCGAGACGATGCCGCCCAGGATCTTCAGGTCGATCGCGCCCTTGGGCAGATAGAGCTGCTCGGCGATCATCTGCTTGGGATTGCCGCCGAAGATGGCCTCGCCGAAGCCGATCAGGAAATAGGTGATCCCGAAGGTCGCCATGAACAGGATGATGTCGGGCTGGTTGACCAGCGGGCGCAGCACTACGCGCTCGATCGTCACGGCGAGGGCGAACATCACGCCGAGCGTCAGGATGACCGCGAGGAAGGCCGGCACGCCCTTCTCGTAGAGGCCGACCAGCGTCAGCGCCGCGAACACCACCATGATGCCCTGGGCGAAGTTGAACACGCCCGAGGCCTTGAAGATCAACACGAAGCCGAGCGCGATCAGCGCATAGAGCACGCCGGAGACGAGGCCTTCCCAGATCGTCTGGGCGAGCAGGTCCGGCGCCTGGACCATCTGGTTGAACGGATCGACGAAGATGCTGTGGATCGTGCCGGTCGGGTCGATGCGGGCGCCGATGAGCGCGGCGGCGACGAGGCCGACCACGATCAGGCCGGCCTTGACCCAGACATTGCCGAGGAGATTGGGCGCGGGCTGCGCGGCGATGTCGCTCATGCGCTCATGTCCTTTGCGCTCATGTCCTTGCTTGCGGCGGCCATCAGTGCGCCACTCCGAGATAGGCGTCGATCACGCGCTGGTCGGCCTTGACCTCGGCCGGGGTGCCGTCGGCGATCTTGCGGCCGTATTCGAGCACGACGACGCGGTCGGAGAGGTCCATGACCACGCCCATGTCGTGCTCGATCAGGGCGATGGTGGTGCCGAACTGATTGTTCACGTCGAGGATGAAGCGGCACATGTCCTCCTTCTCCTCGAGGTTCATGCCGGCCATCGGCTCGTCGAGCAGCAGGAGCTCCGGCTCCATCGCGAGCGCACGCCCGAGCTCGACGCGCTTCTGCAGGCCATAGGGCAGCTTGCCGACCGGCAATTTGCGGATGTGCTGGATCTGGAGGAAGTCGATGATGTCCTCGACCACCTTGCGATGCTCGATCTCCTCGTCCATCGCCGGCCCGTGGCGCAGCGCCTGCCAGAAGAAGCCCTTGCGCATCTTGAGGGTGCGCCCGGTCATGATGTTGTCGAGCGTCGACATGCCCTTGAACAGCGCGACGTTCTGGAAGGTGCGGGCGATGCCGGCGGCGGCGGCCTGGTGCGGCCTGACCTTGGCGCGGCGCACGCCCTTGTAGGTGATGCGGCCTTCCTGCGGATGGTAGAAGCCGTTGATGCAATTCAGCATCGAGGTCTTGCCGGCGCCGTTCGGGCCGATGATGGCGCGGATCTCGCCCTTGCGGATGTCGAAGGAGACGTCGCTGATCGCCTTCACCCCGCCGAAGCGCAGGGAGACGTTGTCGACCGAGAGCAGCACCTCGCCCTTGTGCGTGACCGGTTCGCCGGCGACCGTCATGGAATGCGCGTTCATGCCGCCTCCTTCGTCGCCAGGCTCGAGACCGGGTAAACCTTGGCGTCGGCGACCTTGACCGTCGCTGAGATCACGCCCTTGCGGCCGTCCTCGAAGGTCACTTCCGTCGAGATATCCGCTTGGGTCGAGCCGTTGTACAAAGCCTCGACCAGCGGGGCGTAGCGCTCGGCGATGAAGCCGCGCCGGACCTTCTGGGTGCGGGTCAGCTCGCCATCGTCGGCGTCAAGCTCCTTGTGCAGGATCAGGAAGCGCTTGATCTGGGCGCCGCCCATCATCGGCTCGGCCGCCAGCGAGCGGTTCACCTCGTCGACATGCTTGGCCATCATCTCGTAGACCTGCGGATGGCCGGCGAGCTCCTGATAGGAGGCGTAGACGACGTTGTTACGCTCGGCCCAATTGCCGACGGCGGTCAGGTCGATGTTGAGCGCGACGGTGGCGTAGTCGCGACCCTGGCCGAAGGCGACGACCTCCTTGATGTTCGGATAGAACTTCAGCTTGTTCTCGATGTATTTCGGCGGGAACAGCTCGCCGGAGTTGAGCTTGCCGACATCCTTGGCGCGGTCGATGATCTTGAGGTGCCCGCTCTCGTCGAAGAAGCCGGCATCGCCCGAGCGGACATAGCCGTCCTCGGTCATCGTCTCGGCGGTCTTCTCGTCGTCCTTGTAGTAGCCGCGGAAGATCGAGGGCGAGCGGTAGAGCACCTCGCCATTGTCGGCGATCTTGATCTCGACCTGCGGCGCCGGCTTGCCGACCGTGTCGGCCTTGATCTCGCCGTCCGGCTGCATGGTGATGTAGACGCCGGCCTCGGTCTGTCCGTAGAGCTGCTTCAGGTTGACGCCGATCGAGCGGTAGAAGCGGAAGAGCTCGGGGCCGATCGCCTCGCCGGCGGTGTAGCCGACCTTGATGTTGGTCAGGCCGAAGCGGTTGCGTAAGGGCGCGTAGATGATGATGTCGCCGAGCTTGTAGAGCAGCCGGGCGGAGAGCGGCACGGATTCGCCGTTCAGGATCTTCTCGCCATGCTGCTTGGCGACGCCGAGGAAGTAGTTGAAGACCTTCCGCATCAGCGGGCCGGCATCCTCCATGCGCACCATGGTCAGCGTCAGCATGGTCTCGAAGACGCGCGGCGGCGCGAAGGCGTAGGTGGTGCCGATCTCGCGGCGGTCGTCGACGACGGTCTCCGGTCCTTCGGGGCAGTTGACGCAGAAGCCGGCGATGATCGCCTGGGCATAGGAGAAGACATGGTCGCCGACCCAGGCGATCGGCAGATAGGCGATGATCTCGTCGCTCTCGTTCAGGCCGTCGAAGCTGCAGCCGATCTCGGCGGCGGTGATGACGTTGAAATGCGTCAGCATCACCCCCTTGGGCCGCCCGGTCGTGCCGGAGGTGTAGAGGATGATGGCAAGATCGTCGCTCGCGCCCTGCTCCATCTCGCGGTCATGCGCGGTAGAAACCGTGGTGTCCTTGAGCGCGGCGCGCCCGGCCTCGATCACGTTGCCGATGTCGTGCAGCTTGGCATGGTCGTAATCGCGCAGGCCGCGGGGCTCGTCATAGAGCATGTGGCGCAGGGCCGGCAGCCGCTCGACGACCGAGAGAACCTTGTCGACCTGCTCCTGGTCCTGCACGCAGGCGAAGACCGCCCCGGCATGGTCGAGCACATAGGCCATCTCGTCGGCGACGCTGTCGGCATAGACCGGCACCGGGATCGCGCCGAGCCATTGCGCCGCGGCCATCGACCAGTAGAGGCGCGGCCGGTTGTAGCCGATGATCGCGACCTTCTCGCCGCGCTTCAGGCCGAGCTGCTCGAAGCCTTTGGCATAAGCGCGGACCTGCTCGGCCACCTCGGCCCAGGTCCAGGACTGCCAGATGCCGAGGTCCTTGTGCCGGAACGCGACGCGTGCGCCGCGCTCCCGCGCATTGCGCAGCAAAAGCTTGGGAAAGGTGTCCGCCCGGCCGGCGGCTGCGCTTGCCACGATATCGTCTCCACCCTGTCGCCCCGTCTGTCGCGGGTTGTCGGGGCCTTGCGCCCTTTTGCGATCATGCAAGCTTTGCAGGTGCCTCGACGCTGTGCAAGAAGCCACTTGACAGACAAGACGCATTTGGGGCGCTATTGTCCCGCCGAGGTTTGGCCTGCTCTACCCGAACCGGTGTTTCTCAGGCAGTTTCGAGAGTTTGCGGCCCCCGATCGTGCAGGAGGCCGCGTTGCCGTCACACGAAACGGATCGGCGCGCTTTCACTCAAACGCGAGAAGCGCGGCAGGAACCGTGTTTCGCCGATCCTGACAGGTTGCGGCCCGCCACTGACCAGCAGAGCGAGCACGGCCTCTTCGGCGAGCAGCGAAGCGAGCTGCCGGCCGAGGCAGCCATGGCCGCCAACGCCGAAGGCGAGGTGCCGTTTCGCTGGCCGGGCTGGATCGAACCGCGTCGGCTCTTCGAAGGCCCATCCATCCAGATTGCCCGACGGCCACCACATCGTCAATGAAGTGCCGGCGGCAATCGTCTCGCCGCGCCAGACGATGTCCTCGGCCGCCATCCTGGCGGTGAGGATCGTTGGCGAGGTCAGCCGGAATGCCTCCTGCACCGCATCGGAAAGCGTGTACTGTCCGGCCGACAGGTCGAGGCGCAATTGCTCTTGTTGCATCAGGTAGTCGAGGACGCAGAACACGCCCGAGATCGTCGTTTCGACGGCGTCGAATGCAAAGCCTGCGACCAGATCTGCAGCCTTGGCGGCGCTCCCCGACGGCAATCGCGCCGCGATGTCGCGCATCAGCCCTGATTGGCCCTCGGATTCGAGCTCGTGCAGCAGCCGCAGCAGGCCGCGCGCCTCCCGGTTCGCGGCGGCGAGCCTGTCCGGCGCCGGCGCGAAGGACAATTGCTCGCCGATGACGGCTATTGCAAAGCCGATCCGGCCTGCCTGTTGCTGGTCTATCCCAGCAAGTGCACAGAAGGCGCGGGCCGAAAGCGGTGCGACGAAGTCGCGGACCAGGTCCGGATTCGCTGCGCCGAGCAGGTCCCGGCGCGCCGCATCGGCCAGATGCCGGATCGTGGGCCGCAACGCCTCGATCCGCTGGGCCGACAGCCCGGCAATGACCGCTTGCCGCAGGCCGCGATGTTCGGGCCCCGCC
Source organism: Allobosea sp. CCNWLY174 (assembly GCF_037120455.1). NCBI lineage: Bacteria > Pseudomonadati > Pseudomonadota > Alphaproteobacteria > Hyphomicrobiales > Alloboseaceae > Allobosea > Allobosea sp. CCNWLY174. The sequence goes on from NZ_JBBBBQ010000007.1 coordinate 46,253, forward strand.
AGGGTGAACAGGCCCCAGCGCAGCAAGGCGTGGATATCGGCCTTGTCCGGGCCGAGACCTTCGGGCGGGAAGGGATGGCCATCGAGGCGCGGGTCGCGCCCAAGCGCGAAGAGCGCCTCATAGCCCAGTACGGACAGGCCGCCGGTCGATGCGAAGAGGCCGTCGCCGGTAGCGAGGGCAGATTGGAAGAAGGGTGCGGGATCCTGCCAGAAGGCGGGATCGGCAGGCAGTTCAAAGGCGTGCATCTTGGTTCGCTTTCGTCATCAAGGCAGAATCGATCGCGCCCGCTCTCGGTGAGGCGGGCTGCGGACGTGCGCTCGATGAGGTCAGCGAAGCCGGATGGATGCGGTCATGGCGCCGAGCTACCATACTCCGGCCTCGGGGTGAACCTGGCGGGGCGATGCGGGTGGAAGGCAGCGCCTTCGATCTGCCGCTTTCGAACCGGAAGCTCGATTCGGGGACTGGCCAATGCGTGCTCTTGCCTCGATCGCGATGCTGCTCGCCGCGGGCGCCACGCAGACGCATGCGCATCGGGCGCCGGGCGGCTGGGACTATCCGTTCGAATGCTGCTCCGAGGCCGATTGCGCGCGGATCGATCCAAGCGAGGTGCGGGAGACTCCGTCCGGCTTCGTCGTGACGATCATGCCCGGTCGCCATCCGATGTGGGCCAGCGAGCGCCCGCCAGCCGGCCGTGCTCGACATCCCCTATCAGAAGGCCCGTCTTTCGCCGGACGGCTTCTTCCATCTCTGCATGAACGATGCGGGCGAGTTGCTCTGCTTCTTCTCACCGGGTGGGGGATCGTAGTGCTGATGTCGGCAACGGGTCGCAAGCCGACATTCCGCCTCACCCAATCGGCTGCGTCGCACCCGGCCCCAGCGATCTCTGCACCATGACGCTGTCGGACCATTTGCCATGGCGATAGGCGACGCCCGGCAGCAGGCCGACCCGGACGAAGCCGAAGCGCTCGTGCAAGGCGAGCGAGGCGCCGTTCTCGGCGTCGATATAGCCGATCATCTGGCGAAAGCCGGCGGCAGCGCAGGCGTCGATCAGCGCCTGCATCAAGAGCCGTCCGATGCCGCGGCCGAGATGCTGGTGATGGACGTAGATCGAGTGCTTCACCGTGAAGCGATAGGCCGGCCGCTTGCGGAACAGCACGACATAGGCATAGCCGACGACCTCGCCGCCGCGGGTCGCGACCAGATGCGGCAGCTTGCGGCTGCGCAGGTTCTTGCGCCGGTCCTTGAGGTCGTCGGGCTGCGGCGTTCCGGTATCCTCGACGCCGGCCTCGATGCCATGGCGGATATGCCGGCGATAGATCGCCAGCATCGGCTCGACATCGTCGTCGCGGGAGGGGCGGATGATGATCGGTAGCTCGCTCTCCATATGCCGTCGCGATCCTCAACCCTGCGCCTGCTCGCTGACGACATAGGTGTGGAGCCGCACCCGCCCTTCGGCATCGACCTCGCGATAGACGCCCTGGATCTCGACATCGAAGCCGGGGAAGAGATTGAAGCAGGCCTCGAACATCTTGAGATAGTCGATCATCGGCTTGGCCCGCTCGGTCAGGCGCTCGCCGGGGACGATGGTCGCGATGCCCGGCGGGTAGACGACGAAGGGGGTCGTCGCGATCCGGCCGGCGATGGCGTCGATCGGCAGATAGTCGACGTCGTTGCGAGTCAGGCAGCGCGCCGCATCATGCGGCGACATCGCCATCTCCGGCAGATGCTCGGGCGAGAACTGCCGGTTCTGCAGGCCGCTGACGTCGTGGTCGCGGAAGAAGCGATGCATCTGTCCGCAGAGATCGCGCAGGCGCACGCCGCCATAGCGGCCCGGCCGGCGCCGGTAGAACTCGGGGATCGCCTCTTCCAGCAGGGCGTTGTCGTCGTGCAGCTTCTTGAAGGCGACCAGTCCGCTGATCAGCGTGCCGGCCTTGCTGGCCTCGACGCCCGGCGTCAGCAGGAAGAGCAGCGAGTTGAGATCGTTCTTCTCGGCGACGATCCGGTTCTCGCGCAGGAACTGCGCCACAACCGGCGCCGGGATGCCATGCTCGGCGTAGGTGCCGGTCTCGCGGTCGAAGCCGGGCGTCAGCAGGGTCAGCTTGTTGGGGTCGGTGATGGCAAAGCCCGGCTCCATCTGCGTGAAGCCATGCCAGTTGGCATCCGGTGCGAGCTGCCAGTAGGCGGGGTTGCTGGCGAGCTGGTCGGTCGCCACCATCTCCCAGGCGACATCATGGACGGCGCCTTCGCGCGACGCGTCGGCGATCGTGACCCGGTCCGGCACGAAGGGCTCGAAGAACCAGCGCCGCTCCGGCCTCGTCTCCTTCTCCTCGAATTCCCGGCGGACAGCCCGGATCTTCTTGCGCAACTCGATGCCGAGCCGGATCGTGTCGTCCCACAGCACCTCGCCGGAGCGGCCCTTCATCATCTGCGCGCCGACATCGAGCGAGGCGAACAGCGGATAGAACGGCGAGGTCGAGGCGTATTGCATGAAGCTCTCGTTGAAGCGCCGGTGTTCGACCCGCCGCTTCTGGCCCTTGATGTGCCGGTCCCTGATATGGATCTGCGAGGCCTGGCTGAAGCTCGCGAGCTGCTTGTGCGTCGACTGCGTCGCGATGATGCCGGGCGAGTCCGGCCCCAAGCCTGTCAGCCCCATGGCGAAGCGCCCGGCATAGAGCGGGTGGAATTTCATGAAGCCGGCCCAGGCCTCGTCGAAGAGGATATACTCGCAGAGGTGGCCGATCTTATCGAGGATCATCTGGGCCGAGTGGATCGTGCCGTCATAGGTGCACTGCTCGACCACGGCGACGCGGAACGGGCGCGGCTTTGTCCAGGCCTCGGCATCCTTGACCAGCGGATTGGTGCGAATGCGCTCGCGCAGCGCCTCCTCGTCGAAGCTCTCCCAGCGCATCGGCCCGATCAGGCCCCAGGCATTGCGGGCGGTCGGGATGTAGACCGGTATACCGCCGGCGATCAGCAGTGCGCCGTGATGGGCAGCCTTGTGGTTGTTGCGGTCGAACAGGACGAGGTCGCCATCGGTGACCAGGGCTGCGAGCGCGACCTTGTTCGAGGTCGAGGTGCCGTTCAGGACGAAATAGGTCTTCTCGGCCCCGAAGATCTGCGCCGCTTCCTTCTGCGCCTTGAGGGCCGGGCCCTCATGGGTCAGGAGGTCGCCGAGATCGAGCACGGAATTGTCGAGATCGTCGCGGAAGACCGCCTCGCCGAGATGCTCCATGAAGACCCGGCCGATCGGGCTGCGGCTATAGAACACGCCGCCATTATGGCCCGGGCAGGTCCAGAGATGGTTGCCCTCCTCGGCATAGTCGACGAGCGCGCCGAAGAACGGCGTCTTCAGCGTCTCGGCATATTGCTTGAGGCGGCTGATCAGGCTCTTGGCGATGAAGGGCGGCGTCTCCTCCGAGAGGAAGATGTAGCCGTCGATGAAGTCGAGCACCTCGACCGGCACGTCCTCGAAGCGCTTGCGGCGAATCAGCAGGATGATCGGGAAGTCGAGGCCGCGCCGGCGCATCAGGTTGATCAGCGCGGCGGTCTTGCCTTCCAGGCCCTTCTTGCCCCAGTCGACCACCATGCAGCCGATGGCGGCGTCGGTCTGGACGGCGATCTCGGCATCCTCGAGCTTGCGCGCCTTGACCACCTCGAAGCCCGACCGCTCGATCTCGTCGATGATCTGATTGAAGCGGATGCCCTCGAGATCCTCGGCATCGAAGTTCGGCGTCGCGAACAGGAAGGTGAAGCGCCTGAAATAGTCCATGCCGGCTCCGCTGGGCGTGAACCCCAACCATTGGGCGATTTATGCGACAATTCGGCGACCATCGAGCCGGCTAGGTTCGGACAGTGCCGTCGCTGCTGCCGCAATCGGTAAGTGCGGACGTTTGCGAACCCAGCCGGGATCGTGAGCTTGACCGCTGCAGGTCGGGAGCCTGACAAATGGCGCCCCAGACGATGACCGAATTGGTAGCTCCGAGATGCTACGTCTTCACTATTATCCCGGGTTCATCAGCCTCGCCACGCACATCGTCATCGAAGAGATCGGCTTGGACTATGAGCTGTCGTTCGTGAACCTGCACAAGGGGCCGAACAGGAGCCCGTCTTATCTCGCGCTGCATCCCGACGGCCTTGTCCCCGTGCTGGAAGACGGCGATCTGGTTCTCTACGAGAGCGTCGCCATCATCCTTCATCTCCTCGAAAAGACAGGCGGCGCATCGCTATTGCCCGAGCAGGGCAGCGCTCTCAGGCCGCAGTTCTACAAATGGCTGATGTGGCTTTCGACTGCCTTGCACGCCAATCTGTCGCTCTATTTACACCCCAGCAAGGTTGCGGCTTCTGCGGAAGCGCAAGCCGAGGTGAGGGACGCAGCCGAGCAACGCGTGAACGCCCAGTTCGACCGTGTCGAGGAGGAATTGGCGCGGCATGGCGGTGCCTGGCTCCTGGGCGACACCTATACGGCCGCGGACGCCTATCTCTTTACGCTTGCCCGCTGGTCGCGCGGCATGCGTCGACCCGCCGTCAGCCGACAGCAACTGGGCGCTTATCTGCAGCGCATGATCGCCCGGCCAGCCGTGCAGCGCGCCCATGCGCAGGAGCACATCCCGCAGCCTTGGGTCTGAGGCTTCGAGGCCCCGGAAGCGGACCTTGCTTCCAGCGAGCGCCATCTACCCCTCGTAGCGCGCCAGCCGCTCCAGATCGAGGATCGTCACCTCGTTGTGGCCGATCTTGATGAAGCCGAGCTCGGCCAGCCTGGCGAGGCTCTGATTGGCCATCTGCCGGGAGATGCCGGCGAGCAGGCCGAGCTCCTCCTGGCTGATCGTCAGCGTCCGCTCGTTGTTCGGATAGAGGATCGGGTTGAACAGCCAGGCGAGGTTGCGGGCGAGGCGACCGGTGGCGCCCAGCATGCGGTCGTACTCGGCGAGCCCGATGAACTGGGCGAGCCGCTCGTTGAACTGGTGCACTAGGAAGCGGTTGAAGGCGGCCGAATGCTCGAACAGCCAGAGGAAGGTCTGGCGCCGCATCAGCGCGACCTTGCTCTCGCGCAGCGCAACGAGATCATAGCGCCGCGCCTCGTTCTTGATGATCGTGCCCTCACCAAACCAGGCGCCGCCGCGCAGTCCGGCGAGCGTCGCCGATTTGCCGCTGCGCGAGGTCGTGCTCATCTTGAGCAGCCCGTCGGCGACGCCGGTCCAGGATTCCAGTCGGTCGCCGACATGGCAGACATAGGCGCCCTTGCCATAGGCCTTGAGGCTGGTGCCGCGCCGGGCTTCCTCGAACTCCTCCGGCGTGAGGTCGTTCGACCAGGCGGCGATGCGGCGCAGCTCGTCCTCGGAAATCAAGATTCGCCGGCCCCTCGCATGCGCTCGTCGCGCACTATGCGGCCCGGTTCATCGCAAACTCAAGTCAGGCGGGCTGTCGTGCGGCCTGCGCCGATCCCCAGGTGCATCGTGCGTCGCTTCCACGGGATGGCCCCTCAGGACCTGATTGCGGCGGCGAGCGAGGCGAGCAGCAGCGCCGCGAAGATCAGGTTGACGATGCGGTTGCTGCGGGGATCACGGAACAGGCCGGTCAGGCCGGAACCGGCCAGAAGCCAGCCGAGGTTGACCGTGGCGATCACCAGCAGCAGGAGGCCGATCTTGAGGCTTGCATCGAGCGCCGGTTGCTGCGGCAGCAGCGTGAAGCCGGAGAACAGCGCGGCCATGGCCGCATAGCCCTTGGGATTGACCAGCGAGAGCGTGAAGCCGGCGGCGAAGGAGGGAGCCGCCGCGTCGCTGTTCGTCTCGGCCAGCGGCGGCGCCGTCGCGATCCGGAAGGCGAGATAGAGGAAATAGAGCGCCGACAGCACCGTGACGACCGGTGCCAGGCCCGGCAGCGCCAGGACGACGGCGACGACGCCGCTCGCCGTCAGGGCCATCACCGCGAGCATGCCAAGCGTGATGCCGGCGCCATAGGCTAGGCCGCGGCGAGTGCCGAAGGCGGCGCCGGTCGCGGTCAGGCTCAGGGTCGCCGGCCCGGGGCTGCCGGTGAGCGCAACGCCGGCGAGGAGGAATCCGGCCAGCCCATCCATGTCGTCCTCCGCAGCCCTGAGCGAGCGCAGAGGACACCAGGGGAGCTATCGGCCGTCTTGAACGTTCGTGCGGCTACTCGGCTGCCTTCGGCATCGCCAGCACCTGCGCCGACCCGTCACGCAGGCGCTTGAGGAGGTCCGCCTCCTCGGCCTTTGCCGCCGTGAGATGGCGCTCCTTGACGTGGCCGAAGCCGCGGATCTTCTCAGGGATCGCGGCCAGCGCAACGCAGAGCGCATGGTTCTGCGGCGAGAGCTTGCCAAGGATTTCGGCGACCAGCGCCTCGTAATCTGCGATGAGCCGGCGCTCCGTCTTGCGTTCCTGGGTGTAGCCGAAGACGTCGAAGGCGGTGCCGCGCAGGCCCTTCAGCTTGGCCAGCAGGCCGAAGGCGCCCAGCATCCACGGCCCGAAGCTCATCTTCCGCGGCAGGCCGGTATTGGGATCGCGCTTGGCCAGGAGGGGCGGTGCGAGGTGGAATTCGAGCCGCAAGGGCTCACCCGAAGCGCTATCCTGCTCGAAGGTCGCGGCGAGCTGCTTGCGGAAGGCGCCGTCGCTGTAGAGCCGGGCGACCTCGTACTCGTCCTTGTATGCCATCAGCTTGAAAAGATAGCGCGCGACGCTCTCGGCCAGTGCGCTCTGGCCGGGAAGCACGCCGGCCTCCTTGGCGCGGACCTTCTCGACGAGATCGCGATAGCGCGCCGCGTAGGCCGGGTTCTGGTAGCTGGTGAGGAAGTCGACGCGCCGGGCGATGATCTCGTCGAGGCTCTGCGAGAGCTGGCGGGCGTCCGTCGGCGCCTTGGCCTCGGCGAGCGCCGCGAGCAGGGCCGCCGGGTCGTGCGCGGCGCGGCGGCCGAGCTCGAAAGCCTGCTTGTTCATCGCCACGGCCTCGCCGTTGAGCTCGATCGCCCGCAGCAGCGATGTCCGCGAGAGCGGCACGCCGCCATGCTGCCAGGCGTAGCCGAGCATGAACATGTTGGCGGCGATGGCATTGCCGAGGAATGAGACGGCTGCGGCCGTCGCATCGACGAGATGGGTGCTGTTGCGCCCGGCGGCCGAGACGATCGAGCGCTTCAATCGCTCGGTCGGCAGCGAGAAATCGGCGTTGCGGGTGAAATCGCCGGGCATGGATTCGGCGGTGTTGACCACGACGGTCGAGCGGCCCTGGCGGATGGCGCCCAGCACCTTCTTCGAGCCGGTGACGGTGAGGTCGCAGCCGAGCACGAGATCGGCCTGGCCGGCGGCGACGCGGATGGCGTGGATCTCGTCCGGGGTCGGTGCGAGACGGACATGGCTGAAGACCGCGCCGCCCTTCTGGGCGAGGCCGGCCATGTCGATCATGCCGCAGCCCTTGCCTTCGAGGTGGGCTGCCATGCCGAGGATCGCGCCGATTGTGACGACGCCGGTGCCGCCGACGCCGGTGACGACGACAGCGAAATTGCGGTCGAGCGCTGGCACCCTGGGCTCGGGCAGATCGCTTGCGCCGAGCGCGGAGGCATCGAGAGTGCGCGGCTCCGCCTTCTTCGGCCGCGCGCCATGCACGGTGACGAAGGAGGGGCAAAAGCCCTTCACGCAGGAGAAGTCCTTGTTGCAGTTCGACTGGTCGATCTGCCGCTTGCGCCCGAACTCGGTCTCGAGCGGCTGCACCGAGACGCAGTTCGACTTCACGCCGCAGTCGCCGCAGCCCTCGCAGACCAGCTCGTTGACGATGACGCGCTTGTCCGGATCGGGATAGGCGCCGCGCTTGCGCCGGCGGCGCTTCTCGGTGGCGCAGGTCTGGTCGTAGAGCAGCAGCGAGACGCCTGACGCGGTCGCAAGCTCGCGCTGGACGGCGTCGAGATCGTCGCGGTGGTGCAAGGTGGTGCCGGGTGGCCAGACCGTGCCGGCCGGGTACTTGTCCGGATCGTCGGAGACCACGGCAATGCGCGAGACGCCCTCGGCCGCGACCTGGCGCGCCATCTGGTCGGGCGACAAATGCCCTTCCGCTTGCTGGCCGCCGGTCATCGCGACGGCGTCGTTGTAGAGCAGCTTGTAGGTGATGTTGACGCCGCTCGCGACGGCCCAGCGGATCGCGAGCGAGCCGGAATGGGTGTAGGTGCCGTCGCCGAGATTCTGGAAGACGTGGCCGCGCCTCGAGAACGGGGCTTCGCCGATCCAGTTGGCGCCTTCGCCGCCCATCTGGGTGAAGCCGGTGGTGTCGCGGTCCATCCACTGCACCATGTAGTGGCAGCCGATGCCGGCATAGGCGCGCGAGCCCTCGGGCACGACGGTCGATGAGTTGTGCGGGCAGCCCGAGCAGAAATACGGGGTGCGCTTGGCGACTTCCTGCGCCTCGGCAAGCCGGCCCTGCGCCGCGGCGATCTCTTCGAGCCGGGCGCGCAGAGCCGGATCGTCCTGATACTGCAGCAGCCGGGCGCCGAGCGCGATGGCGATGTCGTTGGGATCGAGCGCGCCATGGACCGGGAAGAGCCACTCGCCCTGCTCGTCCTTCTTGCCGATCACCATGGGCTGGTGCGCGGTGCCGTAGAGCTCCTCGCGCAGCTGGACCTCGATCAGCGAGCGCTTCTCCTCGACGACCATGACGAGGTCTAGTCCTGCGGCGAAGTCCTGCAGTTCCTGCGGATCGAGCGGCCAGGGGCAGGCGATCTTGAACAGGCGGATGCCGAGATCATTGGCGCGGACCTCGTTGAGGCCGAGCTCCTCCAGCGCCTGGCGCACGTCGAGATAGGATTTGCCGACGGTGATGATGCCGATGCGCGGCGTCTGCCCACCGGAGAGGATGGTCTGGTTGAGCTTGTTGGCGCGCAAGTAGGCGAGGATCGCGGCGCGCTTGTACAGGTGCAGGCGCTTTTCCTGGTCGAGGAAATCGAGCTCGCGGCGGATGCTGAGGCCGCCCGGCGGCATGACGAAATCATCGGGGATCGCGATGCTGACCCGGTCGACCGAGCCGTCGACCGAGGCGGTCGATTCGATGTTGTCCTTGACGCATTTCAGGCCGACCCAGACGCCGGCGAAGCGCGAGAGCGCAAAGCCGTGTAGGGAATAGTCCATGATCTCCTGGACGCCGGCCGGATTGAGGATCGGCATCATCCGGTCGACCAGGACGAACTCGGTCTGGTGAGCGTTGGTCGAGGATTCCGCGGTGTGGTCGTCGCCGAGCAGGCAGAGCACGCCGCCATGGCGCGAGGTGCCGGCCATGTTGCCGTGGCGGAAGACGTCGCCGGTGCGGTCGACGCCGGGGCCCTTGCCGTACCAGAGCGCGAAGACGCCGTCATATTTGCCCTCACCGGAGAGCTCGGCCTGCTGCGTGCCCCAGATCGCGGTGGCGGCGAGGTCCTCGTTGAGGCCGGGCTGGAAGACGATATTGGCGGGCTTGAGCTGCTTGGCGGCCCGCTGGAGCTGCTGGTCGAGCCCGCCGAGCGGCGAGCCGCGATAGCCGGAGACGAAGCCGGCGGTGTTCAGGCCCGCACGCCGGTCGCGTTCGTGCTGGACCAGCAGCATGCGGGCGATGGCCTGCGTGCCGGTCAGGAAGATCTGCTGCTTGGAAAGGTCGTATTTGTCGTCGAGCGCGACGGCTCTGAGCTCCGGCTCACTCGCCGCGTGGCCTTGCGAAGTCTGCTGCGTACCGGCCATGGCCGACCTCCCGACGATCGCGCACAAATCGACTATAGGGACCGGTAGCGCCGGTCACCAATTCGTTATTATGTCAGCAAGGCTGTCATAACTGACGTGATATCGTCAAATCACCCTGGGGTGATTCCAGAGTGGCGGAGACCGCTCGCGCCGCGATTTGGCCGCCTTTGCGGGCGATGCCGGCAGGGCTGACGGCACGGGATTGCAAGGCTAGGCGCGCCAGGCGCGTTTTTGTATGAAAGCTCGGCCGGATTCGCCGCAGATTCGAGGAAATTGCCGCGTGCCGCGATACTCGACGCTCCTGACGCTGTTCGCCGCCATTTCGGCTTGGCTCGGCCTTGCCTTGCCGGCGCTGGCGCATCCGCACGTCTTCGTGACCTCGCGCACCGAGATTCTCTATGACGCCAGCGGCGCGGTGAAGGCATTGCGCCATCGCTGGAGCTTCGACGAGGCCTATTCGGCCTATATGGTCCAGGGCCTCGACAAGAACGGCGACGGCAAGATCACCCCGGACGAACTGACCGAGCTCGCCAAGGTGAACATGGAATCGCTGCCGGATGTCGGCTTCTTCACCATCGCCAAGGCGAACGGCAAGGTGCAGGAATTCGGCACGCCGGGCGAAGCCTCGCTCGCCTATGAGAACAAGATCCTGACACTGACCTATACGCTGCCGCTGAAGATCCCGGCGACCGCCAACCGCTCCTTCGGCATCGAGGTCGGCGACCCCACCTATTTCGTCGCCTTCGAGATCGGCGAGGAGGCCGATGCGGTGGCGACGCGCGATGCGCCCAAGGGCTGCATCGTCCGGATCATGCGCCCGCCCAAGCTCGATGCGGCTACGCAGCAGCGCCTGGCGCAGGAGGACATCACCGCAACGCCGGATATGAGCGCCTATCAGGTCACCACCAGGGCGCTGGTTGCATGTCCCTGAGCGCCCCCGCCGTGCCGGGCCTGCCGCTCTGGCCGCGCCGTTTGCTCGTTGCGCTGCTGGCGCTGGCGCTCGTCGCCGGCGCGCTCGGGCTGATCGCCTGGCTGGCCAGTCTCTATTTCCCGCCGCCGCCCCCGCCGCCGCGCAATCCGTTCGGCACGGCCTTGCCGCGCGAGGCGCTGCCGGCGACGACCGGCCTCGGCGCGGTCATCCTCGCCTGGCAGTCGAGCTTTTATCGCGAGCTGACGGCGACGCTTAAGGCGATCGCGCAATCGCCGGCGGCGCTGCCCGGGCTGCTCGGGCTCGCCTTCGCCTATGGCGTCTTCCATGCGGCCGGGCCCGGCCACGGCAAGGCGGTGATCTCCGGCTACATCGTCGCCGACAACCGCAGCCTGAAGCGTGGGCTGGCGCTCTCCTTCGCAGCGGCGCTGGTGCAGGCGCTGGTGGCGATCGGGCTGGTCGGCGCGCTGACGCTGGCGCTGAACGCGACGGCCAAGACCATGGCTTCGACCACCTGGGTGATCGAGCAGGGTAGCTTCGCGCTGGTCGCGATGGTCGGGCTCTACGTGCTCTGGCGCAAGGCTGGCAGCCTGGTCGCGCTCGGCGGCGGCGCGGCGCATGACCCTGCAACCTGCGACCATGTCCATATGCCAGGGGCCGACGAGGTCTTGCGCCTGCGCTCGTTCCGGGAGATGGCCGGCGTCGTGCTGGCGGCGGGCCTGCGCCCCTGCGCCGGCGCACTGATCATCCTGGTCTTCGCCAATGCGCAGGGCCTGCTCTGGGCCGGCATCGCCGCGACCTTCGCCATGGCGCTCGGCACGGCGCTGACCACCGGGGCGCTGGCGGCGCTGGCGGTGTTCTTCAAGTTCGCGGCCCTGCGCTTCGCCGCCGGCGGCTCGTTGAAGGGAGCCCGGATCATCGCCGGGCTCGAAGTGCTGGCGGCCGCCTTCGTCGCGGTGCTCGGCGCCGCGCTGTTCTTCGGGCTATGGGCGGCCGGGCAGGGGAGCTGAGCCCCTACTTCGCCGCGGCCTCGTAGATGAACAGTGTCGACTTGTCGTCATCCGGCACGAAATAGGCGCGCACGCCCTCGCCCGCTGGTTCGACCCAGAACGGGTTCTGCGTCATCGGCAGACCGGAGGGCGACCAGAGCTCGACCGGCATCTGGAAGACCGGGCGGTTATCCCGGAGGTCGACGATCTCGAAGCCGCCGAGGCGGAAGACCGGCCCGTCCTTGCTGGCGCGGTAATTGTTGAGGCCGGAGCAGAGCATCCGGCCCATGCCGATAAAGTGGCAGTCCTGATAGTCGATGTAGAGCGCCGGATTGGCGACGCGCAGGCTCTCCGGCGCAGCGTCGGCGTTGGTGATCTTGCCGTCGGCGCCGAGCGGCCAGGCGTAGAAGCGGCGCGAGCCCCAGCTGACGCCGTGCAGCGACTTGCCGTCGGTATTGTGGACGATGCCGCCGACATGGTCCTTGAAGCGGAAGACCTCGGTCGCCTTCAGCGTCGCGGGGTCGACCTTGTAGATGATCGACTGGCTGTTCGGCCGGTATTCGGCGACGGGGACCCAGAGATCCCGGCCGTCGAAATCGATGCCGCCGGGATGATAGATCGTGCCCTCGCCGAGCGTGACGCTGCCGAGAAGCTTGCCCTGCGCATCGACCTTGAAGAGATGGCCGGCGCCCTCGCCGGTGTCGCGGTCATAGCCGTCCTTCGGCTCGGCGTAGCGCGTCGTCGGCTTCCTGATCTCGACCGAGGAAATGAAGAAGGCGTCGCCGATCTTGACCATGCCCTGCGGGTGGTGGGTCGGGAACTGCAGCTCGATCGCCGCCTTTTGCGTCCATTGCGTCGCGCGCGTCAGCTTCGGAAGCAGCGTGTTGAGCGCGGGGTCGGCGGCCAGCGCCGTCGTCGCCAGCACCGTGGCGGCGAGCGCCATTATTGCAGTCCTCATCGCGATCCTCCTGCGGCAGCCCCGTTCTCGGGTGTTGCCGGGATAATCGCGCTTCGTGACGAGGATGCAAAGCTGCGTTCAGCGCAGCGGGTCGTTCTCCAGCAGGATCGGCTTGCCGTGCGGCGTCGCCTCGGCGGCGCGCTCCCAGGCGGCGGCGCGGGCATCGACGCTCGTCTGCGAGGCGAGGCCCTTCTCGATCAGGAGATGTTCCAGCGCCTCGCACCAGCGCTCGTAATAGTCCGAGCCGTCGCGGCAGCCGCCATTGGCCAGCGCCTCGCGGATTTCGGCGCCCAGCGCCTGCGCCCATTCATCGGCGCTGAAGACGCCACGGTTCTGCAGGGCGACAACGAGAGCGAAAGCCTGCGCCTGCCAGGGCTCGGCGAAGACGGGGCCCTCGGCGTCGCGCGGGATCGGCGTGCCGGCGACGAGTGCCTCTGCGAGAGCGGTATCAGGCCGGCTCAAGATAACTCTCCCAGGCCTCGATGCTGACGGTCGAGGTCGGATCGGCGTCGCGCCCCCAGAGCTCCGGGCCGGTGAAGACCACGGTGTAGAGCCATTGCGCCGTCTCGGGCGCGCCATGGGCGCCGGTGTCAGGGAAGACATGGCAGCCGGTGACGCGCTCGATGACGCCCTGCTTGCCGCGGGCATAGCGCGGCAGGCGGGTATGGTGCTGCGGGTGCATGACGATGGTGCGGACGGTGTCTCCGACCTTGAAGCGTGCCGGCGCAGCCGCCTCGCGCTCATAGGGGAAACCGCGGCGCAGGACGGTCGGGACCTCCTCACCCTTCAGCACCCGCTTGGGCTCCCGGCGCGCGGTCCCAGCGACGCCTGAGGCCAGTTCCTCCTTGCTCAGGAAGCCGTGCTGGACCAGCACCTTGTCGAGCGCCGCCAGCCAGATCTGGTAATAGCTCGACGACAGGTATTGTGCCGGCGGCAGGCTTTCGCGCGCATGGCGGATGCCGTCGATCGTCCAGGCGCCCATCGCGCCGGCGGCGACGTTGATCGCCAGGACCTTCTTCTCCCAGTCGGCATGGAAGATCGGCTCGTCCTTCTCGGGCACGACCGGGCCGAAGCCCATCTGGCCGCCAAGGTCGTGGGCGCTGTTCATGGCTTATCCTCGGGAGAGGGCAGGCCGACGCCGATCATCGAGTCGCGGCTGACGATCGATGCCAGTTCGTCCTCTCTCCAGCCTTCCGTGCCTTCCGGCCGCATCGGGATGACGATGAAGCGGGTCTCGGCAGTCGAGTCCCAGACGCGGATGCGCTGGACTTCCGGCAGGGTCACGCCGAAATCGGCGAGCGTGCCGCGCGGATCGATCACCGCCTTGGCGCGATAGGGCGGCGATTTGTACCAGACCGGCGGCAGTCCCAGCACCGGCCAGGGATAGCAGGAGCACAGGGTGCAGACGATGAGGTTGTGCTCCTCGGGCGTATTGAAGCAGGCGACGATGTGCTCGCCGCCGCGCCCGCCATAGCCGAGCTCGGCGACGGCGGCGGTGCCGTCGGCCTTCAGGCGCGCGGCATAGGCCGGATCGCTCCAGGCCTTGGCGACGACGCGGGCGCCGTTGCGCGGGCCGATCCTGGTCTCGTAGGTGTCGATGATGGCGTCGAGCGCGCTGGGATCGACATAGCCCTTCTCGACCATCAGCGATTCCAGCGCCTTCACCCGCGCTTCGATCGGGGTGAAGTGGTTGTCGTGGTCATGGTCATGATGGTGGTGATGGTCGTGGCCGCTCATCGGGCCCTCCTCGTCATGCCAGCCTGATCCGCGCCGCCCGCTCGAACTTCACGGCAAAGGCGACGAGCGATTTGTCCGAGCCCTTCGGCCCGATCAGCGACAAGCCCAGCGGCGCGTCGTCGCGATGGGCGACGGGGATCGAAATCTGCGGGAAGCCCGACAAGCCCGCAAGGCAGAGCAGACGCAGGGCACGGTTGCGGAAATCCTCGAGCTCGGGCTCGCCGGCGCTGACCAGCGGCGCGACATCGGGCACGGTCGGCAGCAACAACACGCCATCCTTGCCGAGCAGCCTGGCGAGCTTCGCGCGGAAGGCCTTGCGCACGCTGTCGCCGCGGGCCACCTCCGCATCGCTGACCGCCTTGCCGAAGGCGAAGCGCTCGGCGACCCCCGGCCCGAGCGGCACGGCGTGGCGCTCGATCATCTTGCCATCGGCTTCCCAGGCCTCACGTCCCTGGATCCAGCGGAAGGCCCAGTAGAGTGCGTCCATGTCGCTGACGGCGCGCAAAGCCTCGGGCTGGCCGAGGATCGGCACGATCCGCTGCACGACATTGCGCAGGATGCGCTCAGCCTCGGGCACGGCCTGGGCGAAGAGGTCGTCGGCGAGCAGGAGGCGCGGCGCCTCCGGCAGCGTCAGCTTGTCCTTGCCGAGAACGGCGTTGGCGGCGCGGGCGAAGACCTCGCTATCCCGGGCGAAGAAGCCGGCGGTGTCGAGGCTCTCGGCCAGCGGCCAGGCGCGCTTCAGCGAAAGCCGGCCATGCGTCGGACGGATGCCGAACAGGCCGCCATAGCTCGCCGGCGCCCGCACCGAGCCGCCGGTGTCGGAGCCGAGGCCGATATCGGCTAGCCGGCCGGCCACTGCCGCCATCGAGCCGGAGGAGGAGCCGCCGGTGATGCGGTCAGGCGCGGCCGGATTCACGGGCGAGCCGAAATGGGCGTTCTTGCCGTTGAGCGAGAAGGCGAGCTCGTCAGTATGGGTCTTGCCGACGAAGCGGGCACCGGCCTCCAGGAAGGCCTTCACGATCGGCGCCGTCTTGGTCTTGATCCCCGACAGCGCCAGCACGGTCGGAGAGCCCGCACCGGTCGGATAGCCCTTGACGTCGAACAGGTCCTTGACCGCGAGTGTCAGCCCGGCGAGCGGGCCGGAGGAAGCATGTTTCACGGGTGCTTCGGGATAAGGCACGAAGCAGCGGAACGGGTCGTTCTCGATCATGGTCGTCTCAGATCTCCCCCAAGATCCTAATCAGATGCCGCGGGCGTCGCCGTCCGAGCGCGGGTCATGCGTCGCCTCGACATGCCCCTTCTGGTGCTTCACCAGCATGCCGGCATGGCCGAACTGGTCGGAATAGGCCTCGCTGTATTCCTCGACCGGGTGGCCGGCGGCGGTCAGCCTTGCCAGCAGCATCGGATCGAAGCGGTTCTCCAGCTTGAGCGAGATCGAGCCGGCGCCCCAGGTGCGGCCAAAGAGCCAGCGCGGCGCATCGACCGCGTCGGCGACGCCCTGGCCGAAGCGGTAGCGCGACAGGATCTGCGCCTGGAATTGCGGCTGGCCGTCGCCGCCCATCGCGCCGTAGCTGACGATGCGGCCATCGTCGAACCGGGCGAGCGGCGGGTTCAGCGTATGGAACGGCTTGCGGCCGGGCGTCAGTGGATTGAGCGCCTTCGCATCCAGCGAGAACGAGACGCCGCGGTTCTGCCAGTTGACCCCGGTCTTCGGCAGGACGCAGCCCGAGCCGTATTCCCAGTAGAGCGACTGGATATAGGACACCGCAAGGCCGGAGCCGTCGATCGCGCCCATCCAGATCGTGTCGCCCTCGCCAGGGCGGAACGGCCAGCTCGCGGCGCGCCTGCGGTCGATGCTGGCGGCCTCGCGTTCCAGGGCCGTCTCGGTCAATAGGCTCGCCGGGTCGACCGTCATGAAGGCGGGGTCGGTGATCACCTTGTCGCGGATGGCGAGCGCCCGCTTCACCGCCTCTACCAGCCCGTGATGATGGTCGAAGCTCTCCGGCCGGGTGACGCCGAGCTTCTCGAAGATGCCGAGGATCATCAGGGCGGTGAGCCCCTGCGTCGGCGGCGGGAAATTGTAGACGGTGAGGCCCGGCAGCTTCAGCGACAGCGCCTGCACCGCCCGGGCGCAGAAGGCTTCGAGATCGGCGCGGGTGATCGGCGCGCCGATCCGGCCGAGGTCCTCGGCGAGCTCGCGGCCGATGTCGCCGCGATAGAAATCGTCGAGCCCGGCATGGGCCAACTGCTCCAGCGTCGCGCCGAGCGCTGTGGGCTTGCGGCGCTCGCCGGCCTTCGGCCGTTCTCCGTTCGGCCAAAAGAAGTCGCTGAAGCCGGGCGCCGCCTTCACGGCATCGACTTCCTGCGGCCAGGTGCGCAGCTCCGACTCCGAGATGTCGTAACCCTCCGCGCAATGGCGGATGGCGTCGGTGAGCAAATCCTTCAGTGGTAGCCTGCCGCCGAGGCTGGCGGACAAAGCGAGTGCCACCTGCCAGCCGCCGATCGCGCCGGCAACGGTGATCGCCGCATCCGGGCCGCGCGCCGGCAGGACGTCATGCCCCTTCTCGCGATAGCGCTCGATCGTGGCGAGGCTCCCCGCCGGACCACAGGCCTCGATCGCATGGACCTTGCCGCCGGGCTCGTGCACCAGCCAGAAGCCGTCGCCGCCGATCGCGTTCATATGGGGGTAGACGACTGCGATGGTCGCGGCCATGGCGACCATCGCCTCGATCGCATTGCCGCCCTCGGCTAGGATGGCGCGCCCGGCTTCGGATGCGAGGCGGTGGGGTGCGGCGACGGCGGCCGAGTTGAAAACCGGTGAATCGGGCATCAGGTTCTTTTCATTCAGGCAGGCGGGACCATATGCCGGTAGGCGCGATTTTGTTGCATGCCGACGCCGGCTAGGCTAGAGCACGTTCCGCAAAAGTGGGGACCACTTTTGCGATCAGAACATGCTCCAATCTATTGATTTGGCGCGAATTCTGGTCGTTCGCCCGTTCCGGGCGACCGGAATGCGCGCCGGCGGTCCGTGCATGGGTTCCGAGGGTAAAAGCATGGCGGCTGGCCGCACCAACTGGCGCAACGTGATCATGGTGGTCTCGCTCGCCATCCTGATAGCGGTCGAAATCTTCGGCGTCGCGCTGGCGTCAGGCTGGGCGCTCGCCGGCCTGTTCGAGCTCGGCCACGTCGTCGCCTATGTTCTGATGGGCCTGTTCTCGGTGCTTGCCGCCTATGGCCTTGTGAATTTCATGCGCCGGGTTGTGAAGATCGAGCGCCTGACCCACCGCAGCTGAATCTAGCCGCAAGGCTTCAGTACCACCGGATCGGCGTCCGCCGGCAGCAACGCGTCGAGCGATCGGCAGCGCTCCTGCACGCAGATCCGCCAGTCGGCGGTCGCGCCGGAGCGGCGCATCACCACGTCCGGCAGCGCGGGCAGGGCCGGTTTCCAGCGCCAGAAGCCCTCGACCAGTTTTGCGCCATCGGGCGGGTCCATGCCGGCGCCCGAGCCCTCGATGCGGGCCTCGGTTATGACGAGGCCCTCAGGCGTTTCCTGCCAGACTTCCTCCCACAGCGATTTCTGCACCGAATGCCGCCAGGACAGCGTGATCTCGCTCGCGCCGAGCGAAATCACCAGCGCGCCGGCGGCGAGGCAGATGCTCATGTCGCCGGGTGCGCGTCGGCTCTCGCCCGCCAGAGATGCTGGCCGATCATCGCGGCGGCGAGCGCAAAGCCGATCTCGTCGGTGAGCGGCACCGCGGCGACGAGGAAGGCGGCGGCGATGGCGGCGAGCGCCCTCTCCCACAGCGCAAGTGATCGCGAGAGATAGCCGACGAAGGCCGCACCCCAGAGCACCATGGCGAGCGTCGCCTTGATGGCGATGTAGGCGACGGCGAGCCAGTAGGACGCGCCGGAGAGGCCGGCGACCGGCTGCAGCATCAGCGTCGGATCATAGACCGCCATATAGGGCACGACGAAGCCGGGCAGGGCGATCTTCACGGCCTGCACGCCGATCTTCATGCCGGAGACCTTGGCCATCGGCGCTGCAGCGAAGGCGGCGAGCGCCACCGGCGGGGTCAGGTCGGCCATGATGCCGAAATAGAAGACGAACATGTGGCTGACGATCAGCGGCACATCGAGCTGCAGCAGGATCGGCGCGGCGAGCGAGGAGGTGATGATGTAGTTCGGGATGGTCGGGATGCCCATACCGAGGATCAGGCTGAACACCATGGTCAGGATCAGGGCGAGGAACATCGAGTTCTTGCCGATGCCGATCAGCCAGGAGCCGAAGATGGTGCCGAGGCCGGTCAGGGTCATGGTGCCGATGACGATGCCGACTAGGGCGCAGGCGAGGCCGACCGGCAACGCCTGGCGGGCGCCATCGGCGAGCGCTTCGATGCAGCTCCGCAGGACTTCGCGGCCGGAGGCGCCGCGCAGCACGTTCCAGATCACCAGAGCGAGCACGACGAGCAGCACGGTCGCGATGCTGACGCTCATCGAGGCCGCGCAGATCAGGCCGAAGCCGACCCAGAAGACGACACGCAGGGCCGGTGTCGTCAGTCCGGCCGAGACGGCCAGAGCCAGGATCAGCGCGACGGTGAGCGCAAGGCCGATCGCCCCGGCGAAGAGCGGGGTGAAGCCGGCGAAGAGCAGCACGACCAGCACAAGCAGCGGCGCGATCAGGTACCAGTGCCGGCGCAGTTCCTCTCGGGCGCTCGGCAGTTCGGATTTCGGCAGGCCGCGCAGGCCGAGCTTGCCGGCCTCCAGATGCACCGCCCAGTAGCAGGCGGCGAAATAGAGCAGCGCCGGGATGATCGCCGCCTCAACGATCTTGGAATAGGGCACGTCGATCGTCTCGGCCATGATGAAGGCGACGGCGCCCATCACCGGCGGCATGATCTGGCCGCCCATGGACGAGGTCGCCTCGACGCCGCCGGCGAAGGCGCCGTTGAAGCCGGAGCGCTTCATCAGGGGAATGGTGAACTGGCCCGACGCCACGACATTGGCGACGCCCGAGCCGGAGACCGTGCCCATCAAGGCCGAGGAGGCGACGCAGACCTTGCCCGGCCCGCCCTGCTTGCCGCCGAACACCGCCATCGACAGGTCGTTGAAGAAGTCGATCACGCCGGCGCGTTCCATGAAGGCGCCGAACAGGATGAACAGGAAGATGAAGGTGGCGGAGACGGCGGTCGGGGTCGAGTAGAGCCCTTCCGTGCCGAAGGCCATCTGCTCGATGACCTGCTCCAGGCTGTAGCCACGATGGTCGTAAGGGGCGGGCAGGTAATTGCCGAACAGGCAGTAGGCGAGGAAGGTGCCGGCTACCAGCGGCAGGGCGATGCCCATGGCGCGCCAGACCAAGAGGAACAGCACGATCAGGGCGCTGATGCCGACGACCATGTCGGCATGGGTCAGCTCGCCCGCCCGGTTCACCAGCTCGTTGTAGTTCCACCAGTGATAGAGGCCGAGCGTAAAGCCGACGATGCCGACCGCCCACCAGAAGATGCGTGCCGGCGGCGAGGTCTCGTCGGCATTGGCGAGCAACCCGCAGGCGGTCAGGCAGAGGAAGCCGACATGGAGGGTGCGCAGCACCTGGTTCGGCAAGGTGCCGGTATAGAGCGAGACCAGCTCGAAGGCGCCGAACAGGGTGAGAAAGGCGAGGATCGCCTCGATATTCGCCCTGCCCCGCGCGGCGCCGAGCAGGATCCAGACCAACCAGAGCGCAAAGGCGATGCGGATCAGCAGGATCGGGGTCAGCCAGGATAGCGACGGCACGATCCGGAAATCGAGCGGGATGCCGAAGGCGGTGACGATCTGGAAGGCGGAGAAGGCGACGGCGATCCAGAACAGCAGGCGGCCCTTCCAGCCTGTGCCGAAGGTCGCCGGCAGGCCGTGTTCCGGGTCATGCGGCACGGCCGGTGCGGTGCCGGCAGTGTCCGGCACGGCCAGGGGCCTGCTGGTTTCGTTGCTCATGCCTCTTCCCCGTCCCCGTCGCGCTTATGCGCGGTCGTTCTTTGATCGGCTAACGCAAGCGGGGCCGGTCGTCCGGCCCCGCTGATGGCGAATCTGCCAATAGGCTCAGGAGCCGACCTTCAGGCCCTTTTCCTTGAAGTAGCGCGCGGCGCCCGGATGCAGCGGCAGCGGCATGCCTTCGAGCGCGCTCTCGAGCTTGATCGAGCGCGCGGCGGCATGGGCGGCGGCGAGGTCGGGCAGGCTGTCGAAGACGGCCTTGGTCATCTGGTAGACCGTCTCCTCCTTCACGCCCTCGTGGGTGACGAGGTAGTTGACGACGGCGGCGGCGGGCACTGCGGCGGTCTGGCCGGTATAGGTGTTGGCCGGGATCGAGACCTTGACGAAGGGCGGGCCGGCCTTGTCGACCACGGCGGCGGGGACCTCGACCACGGTGATCTCGACCGAGGTGGCGAGGTCGCGCAGCGAGGCGACGCCGAGGCCGGCCGATTGCAGGGTGGCGTCGAGCTGGCGGTTCTTCATCAGCTCGACCGATTCGGCGAAGGGCAGGTACTCGATCTTGCCGAGATCCTTGTAGGACATGCCGGCGGCCGCGAGGATGGCGCGGGCGTTGAGCTCGGTGCCGGATTTCGGCGCGCCGACCGAAAGCCGCTTGCCCTTGAGGTCGGCCAGGGTCTTGATGCCGCTGTCCTTCGAGGCGACGATCTGGACATAGTTCGGGTAGATCGCGGTGATGCCGCGCAGCTTCTTGAGCGGGCTCTTGAAGCCGGCTTCCTCATCGCCCTTCCAGGCCGCGTCGAGCGAATCGCCGAGGGTGAAGGCGATCTCGCCCTTGCCCTGCTGCAGCAATTGCAGGTTCTCGACCGAGGCCTTGGTCGCCTGAACGGTCGGGCGGACGTTCTGGATCTTCTCGCCGTAGATCTTCGAGAGCGCGACGCCGAGCGGGTAGTAGACGCCCGAGGTGCCGCCGGTCAGCACGTTGATGAAATCCTGCGCACGCGCCGCCATAGGCGTGGCGGCGAGGGTGAGCGCGGCAATGCCGGCCAGGGCCCGGCGATGAAGCGAAATAGACATGAATCCTCCCGAGAGACGAAAGACCGCATCCCGGCTCTCAAGGCCGGCTGACGCTGTTGTAGGACGCTTGCGGGCAAAAAGGGAACCCGCGCCAATGGGATAAGAGGCCGGCGCGTCGCCTTTCCGCGCGATTTTCGCCCTGCTCGCGCCAGGAAGCTGCGGAGATTGCCCTCGCCGGCTGGACAGGCTAGCCGGAAACACCAACTGTCGATCTTCCCCGATGGAGCGCCCCGCCCGATGCAACCGCGACAGCCGACCATACCTCTGATCGACCGCCGCACATTGCTCGCGGGTGCCGCCGGTACGGCCGCTCTCGCCGCAGTCGGTTTCTCCGGCACGGCGCTGGCGCAGCAGGGCCTGAAGCTCGGCGCCGCCGAGGCGTTCTCCTTCGAAGGGTTGAAGGCGCGGGCCCGCGATCTCGCCGCCAAGCCGTATGAGGCGCCGCCGAACCCCAAGCCTGACGTGCTCGAGAAGATCGACTACGACGCCCACGGCAAGATCAAGTTCAAGCCGGAGCTGGCGCTCTGGGCCAATGGCCCGTCGCCCTGGCCGGTGACCTTCTTCCATCTCGGCCGCTACTTCCAGAAGCCCGTGCGCATGCATGCCCTCGACGACGGCAAGGCGCGCGAGATCGTCTACGACGAGAGCTATTTCGAGATGCCGGCCGACTCCCCGGCGAAGCAGTTGCCGCCAGGCGCGGGCTTCGCCGGCTTTCGCTTCCAGGAGAGCCGCTCCGGCCATCCCGGCCGCAAGGGCGAGAAGCTCGACTGGCAGAAGAACGACTGGGTCGCCTTCCTCGGCGCCTCCTATTTCCGCGCCATCGGCGAGCTCTACCAGTACGGGCTCTCGGCCCGCGGCCTTGCGGTCGATCCGGCGGTCGGCGACCGGCCGGAGGAGTTCCCCGATTTCACCCATGTCTGGCTCGAGACACCCGGCGAGGCGGCCGAGCATGTCGTGGTCTACGCCCTGCTCTCGGGACCGAGCGTCTCGGGCGCCTTCCGCTTCCGCATGCATCGCGGCAAGGGCGTCGACATGGAGATCGAGCAGGAGTTGCACCTGCGCAAGGATGTCGCGCGGCTCGGCATCGCACCACTGACCTCGATGTACTGGTATTCCGAGACCGGCAAGGCGACCATGGTCGACTGGCGGCCGGAGGTGCACGATTCCGACGGGCTCGCGCTCTGGACCGGCAGCGGCGAGCGCGCCTGGCGCCCGCTCAACAATCCGCAGCGTACCGTCGCTTCGTCTTTCGTCGACGACAACCCGCGCGGCTTTGGCCTGATGCAGCGCGACCGCGCCTTCGACCACTATATGGACGGCGTCTACTACGAGCGCCGGCCGAGCCTGTGGATCGAGACGCTCGGCCAATGGGGCAAAGGCGCGGTCCAGCTGATCGAGATCCCGACCGACGACGAGATCCACGACAACATCGTCGCCATGTGGGTGCCGGAAGCTCCGGCCAAGGCCGGCAATTCCTATAATTTCCGCTATCGCCTGCATTGGCTCGCCGACGAGCCCTTCCCGCCGACGCTCGGCCGCGTCGTCGCGACGAGGCTCGGCAATGGCGGCCAGCCGGGCACGGCGAGGCCCAAGGGCGTGCGCAAGTTCATGCTGGAGTTCAAGGGGCCGGCGCTCGAGGACATCCCGTTCGGGATCAAGCCCGAGGTCGTGCTCTCGGCCTCGCGCGGCACGTTCTCCTACATCTTCGCCGAAGCCGTGCCGAACGATATCCCCGGCCACTGGCGGGCGCAGTTCGACCTCACCGTCGACGGCACCGACCCTGTGGAGATGCGCTGCTTCCTGCGCGGCGGCGACAAGGTGCTGACCGAGACCTGGCTCTACCAGTACTGGCCAGCCTGAGCCGAGCCGTCATTGCGAGGAGTGCAGCGACGAAGCAATCCAGAGGCCGCAGAGCGCGACGAAACTGGATTGCTTCGCTGCGCTCGCAATGACGGTTCAAACTAGCCTTCGATCTGGCGCTTCTGCGCGCGATCGACCGAGACGAACAGCGTATTCGCCGCGCCGGGCTCGACGCAGAAGACATCGAAGCTGGGTGCCTGCGGATCGTCGGCTGGCATGTGCAGGGTCGCCGAGCCCTTGCGGCCGGCAAAGGCCATGATCTTGAAGCTCAACCCGTCCGGCAGGCAAATCTCGATCGCATCGGCTGCGATCTCGGTCGCGACGCCATTGCGTATCGCTTTGAAGGTCACCCGCTCGGCGCTCACCGGCCTGCTCCTGTTCGGATGTCGTTGACGATGCCGATAACGCAGTGGCGTTGCGCTTGATGCAAGGGTGATCGTGCTTGCTCGTGAGCGAGCGTAATATTATATCATTCACTATGGCTCATGATCACGCCCACCATCGCCAGCCTGTCGCCGAGGTTCCCGGCTGGTCGCTGCTGCGGCTGTCGGCCGGGCAAAGGCTCGGTCTGGCAACCGGCGTGATCCTGCTGCTCTGGGCGGCGACCCTCGCCGTTATCGTGTGAACAAGAGTATCCCTGTGCCCGCCATCCGCTTCAGCGACCTGACGCTCGGCTATGACCGCCACCCGGCGGTGCATCATTTGTCCGGCGAGGTCGCACCGGGCAGCCTGACCGCGATCGTCGGGCCGAACGGCGCCGGCAAGTCGACCTTGCTCAAGGCCATCGCCGGCGCGCTCTCGCCGCTCGACGGCACGGTGACGCTCGCTAAGGGCAAGCGCCTCGCCTATCTCCCGCAATCGGCCGAGCTCGACCGCTCCTTCCCGATCCATGTCTACGATCTCGTCGCCATGGGCCTGTGGGACGCGGCCGGCATCTTCGGCAAGATCGGCCTCGGCCAACGCGGCAAGGTCGAGGCGGCGATCGCCGCGGTCGGCCTTACCGGCTTCGAAAGCCGCAGCATCGGCACGCTCTCGGGTGGCCAGATGCAGCGGGCGCTGTTCGCCCGGCTGCTGCTGCAGGACGCCGACATCATCCTGCTCGACGAGCCGTTCACGGCGATCGATGCCCGTACCAGCGCCGACCTGCTGGCGCTGGTCCAGCGCTGGCATGGCGAGAAACGGACCGTCGTCGCCGTGCTGCATGATATCGAGACGGTGAAGCGCGCCTTCCCGCAGACGCTGCTGCTGGCGCGCGAGGCGATCGCCTGGGGCGACACCGGCGAGGTGCTGACGGCGAACAACCTGCTCAAGGCGCGGCGCATGGTCGAGGCCTTCGACAGCCATGCCGCGCCCTGCGCGGCGTGAGCTTTGCGCCCTTCTTTTCGATTGAAACATCCTGTGCCGGGTCATCCCGGGTCTTCTCTCCGCTAAGCCCGGAACGACCGCGCTTCTGAATTGAACGCAATGCTCTACGACCTCCTGATCGGCCCCTTCGCCGAATTCGATTTCATGCGCCGGGCGCTGGTCGGCGTGATCGCGCTGTCGGTCTCAGGCGCGCCGGTCGGCGTCTTCCTGATGCTGCGGCGGATGAGCCTGACCGGCGATGCCATGGCGCATGCGATCCTGCCCGGGGCCGCGCTCGGCTATCTTGTCGCCGGTTTCTCGCTGCCGGCGATGACCTTGGGCGGCCTCGTCGCCGGTTTCACCGTGGCGCTCGCAGCCGGCGCGGTGGCGCGCCTGACCGTGCTCAAGGAAGACGCCTCGCTCGCCGCCTTCTACCTGATCTCGCTGGCGCTCGGCGTCACCCTGGTTTCGCTGCGCGGTTCGGCCGTCGATCTCTTCCATGTGCTGTTCGGCAATGTGCTGGCGCTCGACGACGACGTGCTGGTGCTGCTCTCCGGCGTCGCCAGCCTGACGCTCGGCGTGCTGGCGCTGGCCTATCGCCCGCTCGTGCTCGAATGCGTCGATCCCGGCTTCCTGCGCTCGGTCAGCCGGTCCGGCGGCTTCGTGCACCTGACCTTCCTCGGCCTCGTCGTGGTCAACCTCGTCGCCGGCTTCCATGCGCTCGGCACGCTGCTCGCCGTCGGGCTGATGATGCTGCCGGCCGCTGCGGCGCGCTTCTGGACCGCCGACATCACCCGGCTGATCCTGCTCGCCTCCGGCTTCGGCATGGCGTCCGGATATATCGGGCTCGTCGCCTCCTATGCCGCCGGCAGCAATCTCCCAGCCGGGCCGGCGATCATCCTCTCGGCCGGCGCGCTCTATCTCGGTTCGCTCCTGCTCGGATCGCAGGGCGGCCTTGCGCGGCGGCTCTTGCCGAGGGCCCATCTCCAGCGCTAGTTATGTTATACTGTTTCATATAGCGCGAGTGCCATCATGCTGAACCGCCGCTCCGTCCTCCTCGGCCTTGTTGCCGGCGTTGCCCTGCCATTGCCGGCCTTCGCCCAGGAGAAGCTGCCCGTCGTCGCGAGCTTCTCGATCCTCGGCGATTTCGTGCGCGAGATCGGCGGCGAGCGCGTCGCGGTGACCACATTGGTCGGGCCCGACGGTGACGCCCATGTCTATTCGCCGACCCCGGCCGACGCGAAGACGGTGGCTGGCGCCAAGCTCGTTGTCGTCAACGGGCTGAAATTCGAGGGCTGGCTGACTCGGCTGGTGAAATCGTCGGGCACCAAGGCGACCGTCGCGACGGCGACCACCGGGATCACGCCGCTGAAGATGGCCGACGATCACGGCCACGGTCATGGCGGCGAGGATCCGCATGCCTGGCAGAGCGTCGCCAACGCCAGGCTCTATGTCGGCAATGTCCGCGATGCACTCATCGCCGCCGATCCGGCCGGCAAGGCGACCTACGAGGCCAATGCCGCGGCCTATCAGACCAAGCTCGATGCGCTCGAAGCCGAGATCAAGGCCGCGGTCGCGCGCATTCCGGCAGACCGGCGCAAGGCTATCACCTCGCATGACGCCTTCGGCTATTTCGTCAAAGCCTACGGCATCGCGTTCATCGCGCCGCAGGGCGTCTCGACCGAGGCCGAGGCCTCGGCCAAGGACGTCGCCCGCATCATCCGCCAGATCAAGGCGGAGAAGGTGCCGGCGGTCTTCCTCGAGAACATCACCAATCCGCGCCTGGCCGAGCAGATCGCCAGGGAGAGCGGCGCGAAGATCGGCGGCCGGCTCTATTCGGACGCGCTTTCGGCCGCCGATGGTCCGGCCGGGACTTACATCGCGATGATGAAACACAATATAAGCCAGATCGAGAAGGCGCTCGTCGCCGGCCCGGCCTGACCGGACCGCGATCATCGCAGCGCCACCAACCAGGTCGTTTCCCATGTCCGAGAAGATTCCCGTCACGGTGCTCACCGGCTATCTGGGCGCCGGCAAGACCACGCTCCTCAACCGCATCCTCACCGAGGACCACGGCAAGAAATTCGCCGTGATCGTCAACGAGTTCGGCGAGACCGGCATTGATGGCGACCTCGTCGTCGGCGCCGACGAGGAAGTGTTCGAGATGAACAATGGCTGCATCTGCTGCACGGTGCGCGGCGATCTGATCCGCATCCTCGACGGCCTGATGAAGCGCAAGGGCAAGTTCGATGCGATCATCGTCGAGACCACCGGCCTTGCCGATCCTGCCCCGGTCGCCCAGACCTTCTTCGTCGACCAGGATGTCGGCGACGCCACCAAGCTCGACGCGGTCGTGACCGTCACCGATGCGAAGTGGCTGCAGGACCGGCTGAAGGATGCGCCGGAGGCGAAAAACCAGATCGCCTTCGCCGACGTGATCATCCTGAACAAGACCGATCTCGTCAGCGCCGAAGGGCTTGCCGAGGTCGAGGCGGCGATCCGCGCGATCAACCCCTATGCCAAGCTGCACAAGACGACGCGCTGCGACCTGCCGATCGCCGAGCTGCTCGACCGCAACGCGTTTGATCTCGACCGCATCCTCGACATCGAGCCGGATTTCCTCGAAGCCGGCCACCATCACCATCACTCGGAGGACGTCCGCTCGATGTCCTTCACCATCCCCGGCGATGTCGATCCCGAGAAGTTCATGCCGTGGATCAACGACATCAGCCAGGTGCAGGGGCCGAACATCCTGCGCTCCAAGGGTATTTTGGCCTTCAAGGACGAGCCGCGGCGTTTCGTCTTCCAGGGCGTGCACATGATCCTCGACGGCGATTTGCAGCGCGACTGGAAATCCGGCGAGAAGCGTGAATCGCGCCTCGTCTTCATCGGCCGCGATCTCGACGAGGCAGCGCTGCGCAAGGGGTTCATGGCCTGCGCGGCTTGAATACCTCCGTCATTGCGAGCGTAGCGAAGCAATCCAGGAAGGCGTAGAGCTCTGGCGCTCCTGGATTGCTTCGTCGCGTTCGCTCCTCGCAATGACGGCGTCGCCTCCGCTCCGGTTCTTTGCTAGATCGACCACCATGGACACCGTCACCAAACCGGTCTCGCTGCGCGAGCATGTCGTTCCCGTCGAAGCCGGCGAGCATGTCGTCGGCGCCGTCTGGCTGAAGCAGACGCTGGCACTTGCCCTCGCCGATGGCCGAGTGCTGCGCTGGCGCGAGGGCGAGACGCAGAGCGTCGAGGCGCATGGCGGCGGCCTGCTCTGCGTCGCCTCGGACGGCGCCCGCCTGATCAGCGGCGGCGACGACGGCCGCGTCGTCGCGACCTCGGCCGATGGCGCGCCGGAAGAACTCGCCCGCGATCAAAAGCGGCGCTGGATCGATGCCGTCACCGTATCATCGTCCGGCAGTATCGCCTGGAACAGCGGCCGCAATGTCCACGCCCGCGACGACAAGGGCAGGCTCAGGTCGATCGAGGTCGCCTCGACGCCGCAGGGCCTCAGCCTGGCGCCGAAGGGCTATCGCCTCGCCATTGCCCAGATGAACGGCGTGCTGCTCTGGTATCCGAACACCGAGGCCAAGCCCGATTTCCTGGAATGGAAAGGCTCGCATCTCGACGTGACCTGGTCGCCCGACGGGCGCTTCATCGTCACGGCCATGCAGGAGAATGCGCTGCATGGCTGGCGGCTAGGCGAGAAGCCGAGCCATATGCGGATGACCGGCTACCCGGCCAAACCGCGTTCGCTGTCCTGGTCGCATGACGGGCTCTGGCTCGCCTCCAGCGGCGCGGATGCCGCGATCGTCTGGCCTTTCCAGGGCGAGGGGCCGACGGGCAAGGCGCCGCGCGAATGCGGCGCGCGACATGCCAAGGTCACCCGCGTCGCCTTCCATCCCAAGGCGCTGGTGCTGGCCGTCGGCTACGATGACGGCTGCATTCTGATGATCCGTCTGACCGATGCTTCCGAGCTGCTGGTTCGGCCGGCGCAACGCGGCAGCGGCATCACCGCCTTCGCCTGGGACAAGCTCGGCAAGCGCCTCGCCTTCGGCGCCGAGGATGGCGCTGCCGGCGTCCTGACCCTGCCCGGCGGCTGAGCGACGATGCGCTTCGGCCTCTTTGGCAGGGACAAGCGCGAGGCCGCCGGCGCGGATGCCGCGGCGCAGATCAAGCGACAGGTGCGCGAACTGCTCGGCCTGCCTGAGAACGTCGTGATCGCGGTCAACGAGATCCTCTGCGCCGATCCCGCCTGCCCGGGCACCGAGACGGTGATCCTGGTGATGAAGCCAGGCGAGAAGACGAGGGCGTTCAAGGTCCAGATGGGGCTGGCGGAGCTGACGCCGGAGGCGCTGGCGCAGGCGTTGTCGACGGCAGGTTGAGCTGGCGAAGACCACCGCCATGATATGTCAGCAGATGGCGGCACCGCGCCTTAACCTTCGGCAATCGCATGGCTAGCTTACGCCGATGGCGACGCGACCGCGAAAGATCCTGACGCTCGACAAGGCGGACGCGCGCCGGATCTGGCTCGAGGCCCAGAAGCTCGACACGCGCGAGCCCTTCGGCTCCGGTCCCGCGGCGACGGCGGCTGCGGTCGCCCATCTCGGCTATGTCCAGATCGACACGATCAACGTGGTCGAGCGCTGCCATCACCATATCCTCTACAGCCGGATCCCCGATTATCGCCGCGACGACCTCGCGCAGGCGCAGTCGCAGGACAAGTCGGTGTTCGAGTACTGGACGCATGCGCTGTCCTATGTGCCGATCGCGGACTTCCGCTATTTCCTGCCGGCGATGAAGGCGCACCGCGCCGAGCCCAAGCGCTGGGCCTCGGTCGGTAGCCGCGAGGAGGCGCGCAAGCTGCTGCGCCGCATTCGCAAGGATGGCGCCCTCACCATCCGCGATATCGACACTGACGTTCTGGTCGAGAAGGCGCATCTCTGGGCCAGCAAGAAGCCGTCGAAAGGGCTGCTCGAACGTGCCTTCTACGATGGCGAACTCGTGATCTCCGCCCGCTCCGGCATGCTCAAGACCTATGAATTGATCGATAGGCACTTCGGCTGGGAGAAGCAGCCGGCGCCGGCATCCGAGCGCCAGATTGCGGCCTACAAGCTCGACCGCGCCCTGCGTGCGCAGGGCATCGTCAGCCTCGATTCGATCTGCCATCTCGATGCGCCCAGCAAGAAGGCTATCGCCGAGCTGATCGCAGGACGCGTCAGGCGCAAGGAACTGGTGCCGGTCGCGATCGAAGGCGCAGAGAAGACACCGCACTGGGCTATGCCGGCGGTGCTGGAGAGATCGGAGCCGACGGACGGCAGCCTGATCCACATCCTCTCGCCCTTCGACCCGCTGGTCATCCAGCGCAAGCGGCTGAAGCTGTTTTTCGGCTATGACCATGTCTTCGAGGCCTATCTGCCGAAGGAGAAGCGCGCCTTCGGCTATTTCGGCCTGCCGGTGCTGGCGGGGGACCGGATCGTCGCCGTCGCGGATCTCAAGACCGACCGGGCGGCGCGCAAGCTCCTGGTGCAGCAATGGACCTGGCTGGAGCCGGAGCCGTCACCCGAACTGAAGCGGCAGGTCGACGAGGAGATGCAGCGCTTCGAGCGCTTTCAGCTGGCCTGAGCCACCTCAGTTCGGTCGCGGCCAACGGAAATCGTCGGCGCGGCCGGGGCGCGGCTCCGGCGCGATGCCTTGGCCAAACACGCGCTCGAGCCCGGCTGCGACATCGCCGCGGCCGCGCGCCTCCTGGATCGAGGCGATCAGCGCGGCGTCGCCACCTGGGGAGACGGCCCCGGTCAAGGGCAGGATCGGGCCCGCGAGCGGCCGGAGCGGGGCCACCGGGACGAGCGGAAGATCGGTTGGGACGCCGCTGACCATGCGGTCGATCAGGCGCTCGACATCGATGGGCTGTGTCGGTGCGGGCGTGCCCTCTGCCTCGGGAGGAACAGGCAGGGCGATGACGTTCTGCGTCGGCGTCTTCTCCAGGATACGGCGGATGACGACGTCGACGAAATGAGCGGCCTTGCGGGCGCCGGCCTTGGTGAAATGGACGCCGTCGCCGAGCCGCAGCCGGGCGACCTGGCCGTTCACGTCCGGTCCCATGGCGGCGTAGCGGTTCTCGGCGTCGACATAGGCGCCCCAGAGGTCGACGAACTCGCCGCCGGCCGCCTCGGCGCCCTTGCGGAAGAGGTCGTTCAGCGTGGTCAGGTCGGCCGAGAGGCGTGCATTCTGCATCGGCGGCGCGCCGACCCAGATCAGCGGTACGCGTTTGGCGCTGAAGGCTGCCGCGACGGCCTCGATCCGCGCCTTGTAGAGCTGGAGCCAACGCTCGCTCAGCGGCTCATGGGTGATCTCGCCCTCGCGGATCACCTGGCGGTCGTTCGGCCCGAGCACGACGACGCCGACCATGACCTTGGCGTCCCCCGCCAGGAGTTCGCCGGTTGCCTTCGGCCAGTCGTAGAAGTCGGTCCGGACAAGGCCGCTGTCGGCTTTGGCCTTGTTCACCACGGCGACATCGGCTCGGTCCTGCAGGCTGTCTTCCAGCCCTTCGGCGATCTGCCCGGCGAGCGTGTCGCCGATCACCAGGACATGGTGATTGACGTCCACCTTGGGGATAACCGGGTCGTCGCGGACGACAACGCGGGTCGGTGCCCGGCGCTGGGCCGGCGAGACGCGTTCGCGTGGCTGCCGTTGCTGTACGGCGGGCCGCTCGGGAATCTGCCAGAACATGTTGAAGAGGCTGCGGCCCTGCGGCTGTGCCTGCGGTATCCGGCCGGGCGGCACCGGGTTCTGGGCGATCGAAACCGGCCCGCCGGTCACGAGCAGGATGAGGGCAGCCGCCAGAACCATGAAGAGCGAACGCAGGCGCATCATGCTCTCGATCGGCGCCGGTCGAACGCCGGCGCCGGATGGCAGTATAGTCGCGATCGTCCGCTTCGTCAGCGGCGCGCCTTCATCCGCGTCAGCAGGGCCGGGGTCGGGTAGCCGTCGGCGAGCAGGCCGACGCGCAGCTGGTACTGCCTGACCGCCTCGCGCGTGCCGGTGCCGATGCGTCCGTCGGCGTCGTGATTGTAGAGGCCCAAGCCCTTCAGCCGGAGCTGGACATCGGTGATCCCTGCCTTGTCGAGGCGCGGCGCCTTCACCGGCCAGTCGCCCTGCAAGGCAGGCCGGCCGACGATCCGGTCGCCGAGATGGCCGACGGCGAGCGCATAGGCGTCGGAGGAATTGTACTTCTTGATGACGTCGAAATTCGCGGTCAGCAGCAGGGCCGGGCCGGTATGGCCGGCCGGGTAGAACAGCCTGGCCTCGCCTGAGGACGGGAGCGAGCCGCCATCGGCGCGGCGCACCCCGGCCGAGCGGAAGGACGAGAAGCTGGCGCGGTAGAGATTATGGTCGAAGCCATCGGGCACCACGACCTCGATGCCCCAGGGCAGGCCGGGTGTCCAGCCATAGCCCTTGAGATAGTTGGCGGTCGAGGCGATGGCGTCGCTGCTCGAGGTCCAGATATCGGCATGGCCGTCGCCGGTATGATCGACCGCGTATTTCATGTAGCTCGACGGCATGAACTGGGTGTGACCCATCGCGCCGGCCCAGGAGCCGCGCAGCTCGCTGCGCTCGACATGGCCCTTCTCGATCAGCTCCAGCGCGGTCAGGAGCTCGTCGCGAAAGAAGTCGCCGCGATAGCGGATGTTCGCCAGCGTCGCGAGCGAGCGGATCACGTCCTTGTCGCCCTTGAACGAGCCGTAATTGGTTTCCATCCCCCAGATGCCGAGGATGATCTCCTTGGGCACGCCATAGCGGGATTCGGCCTGGGCTAGCACGCTGGCATGGGCCTCCAGCATCTCGCGGCCGCGCGAGATCCGGCCGCCGCCGACCGCGCTGTTGAGATAGCTCCAGATCGGCGCGGTGAATTCTGATTGCTTGCGGGTCAGCGCGACAATGGAGGGATCGGGCGTCACGCCCTGGAAAGCCAGGTCGAAGGTCTGGCGCGAGATGCCGCGCGCCTGCGCCATCGGCCAGAGCGTCCTGAGGAAGCCGTCGAAGCCGGGCGCAGCCGGCCGCGCCTCGGGCCTGGGGGTCTGCGCCCGTGCCGGATTGATCGAACCCGTCGTCTGCGCGAGCGCCGGCCCGAGGCCGAGCGCAACGGCGAAGGCGAGAACGGTGACGGGGCGCATGATGGCTCCTCTGGCTCGGCCGCGGTGTCTTTCCACCACAGCGCCCGATCGAGGTTAACCATGGGTTAACGCCGCGCCAAATCCCGTCGCTCAGCTCGCATTGCGCTTGCGCAGGCTTTCCTCCCAGGCGAGCGCTTGTGTCACGATCTGCGTGAGGTCGTCATGCTCCGGCTGCCAGCCGAGCTCGGCGCGGATGCGATCGGCCTTGGCGACCAGAGCGGCCGGGTCGCCGGGGCGGCGCGGCGAGAGCCGGACGGGGAAATCGACGCCGGAGACGTGTTTCACCACCTCGACCACTTCCTTGACCGAATAGCCGCGGCCATAGCCGCAGTTCAGCGTCAGATTGCCGCCACCGGCGCGCAAATGGTCGAGCGCGGCGAGATGGGCGCGGGCAAGGTCGGTGACGTGGATGTAGTCGCGCACGCAGGTGCCGTCGGGTGTCGCGTAGTCGGTGCCGAAGATATCGAGCCCGGCGCGCTGGCCGAGCGCCGCCTGGCTCGCGACCTTGATCAGATGGGTGGCAGTGGCGCTGGACTGCCCGGAGCGGCCCCTGGGATCGGCGCCGGCGACGTTGAAATAGCGCAGGGCGACATAGGTCAGGCCATGGGCGCGGGCGACGTCGCCGAGCATCCACTCGCTCATCAGCTTGGAGCGGCCATAGGGATTGATCGGATTGAGGGCGATCTCCTCCGGCACCGGCGAGACCGGCGGCTCACCATAGACGGCAGCGGTCGAGGAGAAGATCACATGCTTGACGCCGCCACGCACGGCGCTTTCCAAGAGGGCGCGCGTCTTGACGGTGTTGTTGTGGTAATAGCCGAGCGGATCCGACACGGAATCCGGCACGACGATCTTGGCAGCGAAATGGGCAATCTCTGTGATGCCGTGCTCGGCAATGGTGCGCTCGACCAGGGCCTGGTCGCCCATGTCGCCACGCACGAGCGTCGCTTCCTGTGGCACTGCCCACCAGAAGCCGGTCGAGAGATCGTCGAGCACGACGACCTTCTCGCCGCGGTCGAGCAGCTCGAGGACCATGTGGCTGCCGATATAGCCTGCGCCGCCCGAAACCAGAATCGCCATCTTCGTCTCCTCGTCACGTGATCGGCATAATCCGGAATCACGACAGTTCGATCCAGCCTCTCCGGCGCACATGGCTAATCTCGGGCGCCGCGCGAGTGAAGCCATGCAAGAATGATGACCAGGGCGGCAAAGTGCGCCAAAGGCATTGACGCATCGGCAAGGTCAGAATGGTATTCGAAGATGGGGCTGGCCCGGCTTTTGCCAGAATCGCGGGCCAGCCTTCAGCGGCCGGCATGAATGGGCGACGCCGGCTCTCCCCGAAGCCCTCCGATTTTCAGCAGGCGCGCGCCGGGGGCGCGCGAGATGGACGCGCATGATCAAGAAAATCCGCAAGGCGGTCTTTCCCGTCGCTGGTCTCGGCACCCGCTTCCTGCCTGCCACCAAGGCGATCCCGAAGGAGATGCTGACCATCGTCGACCGGCCGGTCGTCCAGCACGTGGTCGACGAGGCGCGCGCTGCCGGGATCGAGCATTTCGTCTTCGTGACCGGGCGCAACAAGGCCGTGATCGAGGACCATTTCGACATGGCCTACGAGCTCGACGACACGCTGGCCAGGCGCGGCAAGACCAAGGAGCTGGAGGCGCTCAAGCACGATCTGCCGGCCGCCGGCGCAGCGAGCTTCACCCGCCAGCAGGCGCCGCTCGGCCTCGGACATGCCGTATGGTGCGCCCGCGAGATCGTCGGCGACGAGCCGTTCGCACTGCTGCTGCCGGACATGCTGCATCATGGGGCGGGCAAGGGCTGCCTCGCCGAGATGATCGCGGCCTATGAGGAGCATGGCGGCAACCACATCGCGGTGGCGCCGGTGCCGGACGACCAGACCCATCAATACGGCATCGTCGGCGTTGCCGACGCCAAGGCCAAGGTCTCGCAGATCAGCAAGATGGTCGAGAAGCCGCCGAAGGGCACGGCGCCATCGAACCTGCACATCACCGGCCGGTACATCCTGCAGCCGACGATCTTCGACCTGCTCGCCAAGCAGGAGAAGGGCGCCGGCAACGAGATCCAGCTTACGGATTCGATGATCGCGCTGGCGCAGCAGGAAAAATTCTTCGCCGTGCGCTTCGACGGCGACATCTACGACACCGGCTCGAAGATCGGCTTCCTCAGCGCCAATGTCGCCTATGCGCTGGAGCGCGGCGATCTGGGCCCACAATTGCGGGCCGAGATCGAGCGGCTGCTGAAGAAATAGAAAACGCCGACGCCATGGCCGGGGTCAGCCCGGCCATGGCGCTTTTCTCAATGACAGGGGATCAGCCCGACTTGGCCTTCTTGGCCCGCTCGATCGCCTCGACGATCAGCTGCTTGGCCTTGGCGGCGTCGCCCCAGCCGGTGAGCTTCACCCACTTGCCGGGTTCCAGGTCCTTGTAGTGCTCGAAGAAGTGCTGGATCTGGTCGAGCGTGATCTGCGGCAGATCGGTGTAGTTCGTGACGTTCTCGTAGCGCTTGGTCAGCTTGGGGACCGGCACGGCGATGATCTTCTCGTCGCCGCCGCCCTCGTCTTCCATCATCATCACGCCGATCGGGCGGACCGCGATGTAGGACCCCGGCACCAGCGGGCGGGTATTGGCGACGAGCACGTCGCAGGGATCGCCGTCTTCCGACAGCGTATGGGGGATGAAGCCGTAATTCCCGGGATAGCGCATCGGCGTATAGAGGAAGCGGTCGACGAAGAGCGTGCCGGCTTCCTTGTCCATCTCGTATTTGATCGGTTCGCCGCCGATCGCGACTTCGATGACGACGTTGACCTCGTCCGGGGGGTTCTTGCCGATGGCGATGGCGTCGAGCCGCATGTACCTGACCTATCGATGATAAAACTTCGGCGGCGTTATGCGCGGTTGCGGCGCAAAGGCCAAGCCCGGCTTTTAGTCGGAGTTACCGATTTGCGCAGCAAGGCTCCCGCTGCTATCGGGCGGACATGACAGGTGCGATCCCATGCTGAACCGCTGGCGGCGGCCGGAAGACCGCTATGCGAGGCGCATGGCTCGGATCGCGCGCTGGGATCGCCCTTTGCGCGGCCGGCTCGATCGCGCTCGCGCCTGGACCAATATGCTGCTGTCCGACCACGGCATCTTCCGGCTCGTCTATCTCAATGCGCACCGCATCACCCCGCAGCTCTGGCGCGCCGCCCAGCCGGCCCCGACCGACATCGCCTGGTTCGCCCGCCAGGGCGTGAAGACGATCGTCAACCTGCGCGGCGGCCGCGAGCACGGCGCCTGGCCGCTGCAGAAGGAGGCCTGCGAGCGCCACGGCATCGCTCTGGTCGAATTCGTCCTGCGGTCGCGTGGCGCGCCGGACCGTGACACCCTTCTGGCTGCCCCCGCGTTCTTTGCGGGGTTGCAGACGCCTGCTCTGGTCCATTGTAAATCGGGCGCCGACCGGGCCGGTTTCTTCTCTGCCCTCTATCTGCTGATCCACGAGAGGCGGCCGCTCGCAGAGGCGATGGCCGAGCTTTCGCTGCGCTACGGCCATTTCCGTTTCGCCAAGACCGGGATTCTCGACGCCTTCTTCGAGACCTATGCGCGCGAGGGCGCCAGCAAGGGCACGCCGTTCCTCGACTGGGTGGCGAAGGAATACGATCCCGAGCGGCTTGAGCGCGAATTCAAGCCGGGCTTCTTCTCCTCGCTGCTCGCCGACCGGCTGATCCGGCGGGAATAGCCTCGAGCATTTTCGAGCGAAGTGGGCACCGGTTCGCGTGAAGAAAGTGCGATAGGAGAAAGACTTAGAGCAATTCTGCGATTCGAAGAATTGCGGAATTGCTCTAGCTTGGGTTGGCCAATCGCTGGTCGCCGATCGCGGTCCATGTCAGGCGTAGATGCAGCAGCAGGCGCCCCAGCGAGATCAATCCGATCACCGCGAGCAGGGCGGGAGACAGGCTGCCGAACCCCCAGATCACGATCGCCGCGGCGGCCAGCGCCACCGCATTGGCCGTCATCTGGCTATGCGGGCGCGACGAGAAGGCGCCCATTTCCTGCAAGGGGCCGGCCAGGGCGCCGCTGCCATAGAACAGCGCCATGATCGCCATCACCTCGCCGATGCCTTCCCATTTGGTGCCGCTCAGGAGTAATTCGTCGGTGCTGACGGCAACGAAGGCGATCGCGGTGAAGAGCGTCGCCACGATGGCCACCATCCCCAGGGTGACGAGGCGGGCTCGCTTCTGCTGATCGTGGCCGCGATGCCTGCGCAGATTGTTCATCACCAGCGGCGTCGTCACCGCGCCGAACATCTGCGCCGGCACGTCGAGCAGGCGCGTCGCCAGGGCGACATGGGCAGCCAGCACCGGGTTGCTCGACATCGGCAGCGCCAGCAGCGGCGCCGCCGAGAAGCCGAAGGAGAGCAGTGCCGAGGGCAGGAGGAAGGTCGGCGAGTTGCGCCATTGCCAGCCTGCCATGATGAGCTCGGTCAGCGACCAGCGCGCGGGGTGCATCAGGCGCAGCAGCGAGTCGCGTCGGCGCCAGGCGAGATAGCAGGCCGCGACGGCGTGGCCGAATGCGTCTGCGGCGAACAGGGCCAGAGATACCGGCCCGAGCGGCCAGATCAGCAGGATCATCATCCCGGGCTGGAGCAGCGCCTGGGCGATATTGGTGTTGCCGATCGTGGCGAAGTCGCCTTCCGCCGTGGCTTCGGCCAGCAGCAGCCGGATCGCCGCCCGGCTCGCCAGCGAGATCAGGAACAGCGCGCCGAAGCCGCGCAGGATCCAGCCCTGCGCCGCCGCGAACAGGACCGCGATCACGGCCCCGGCGAGAAAGACGGTGCCGGTGGCGACCGCCAGGCGGAAGGCCCGGCCGAGCCGCAGCCGGTCGTTGTTCTGGAAGAACACCGCCTCGAACCGCAGCAGGACGGCGATCGAAGCCAGGTTCGCCAGGGCTGCGAAGATCGCGAAGTCGGCGAAGACCTTGGGTGGACACAGGGCGGCGGCCAGCAGCAGCCCCCAGACCGACAGGAGGCGCGCCTGCACGAAGCGGAGCGCCAGCATCACCCCGTTGCGGAAGCCCGCGTGCTTGGCGAGCGATGACAGCCCTGCTCTGGGGCCGGCTGCGGACGCCGGCCCGATCAGGTCCTTGGCGAGGCTGACCCGTGTCAGGGCGAGCTGTGCCGCCATCGCAGCGTCCTCAGCCGGAGTCTCGGGCAGGCCGTCTGCGCCGGCCGGCCGGCCGTGGCGCTCACCTGTCGGAGGCCGTGCGCGATCAACGGTGTCGATCACGTCACTTGTCTCCGCAGCCAGAAAGCTGCGCTTCTATGGTTAACGCTTGGTAAATTCTCGATCTTTCGCGATATTTCAGGCCCGCCCACCCGATATGGCGGTGCTTGTGGCGGAAGCGTGGCGACTGACGTCATTTGTCAGCGATCAGCCTGCGGCGCCATGCGCATGCTGCGTGACGAGAAAGCCCCCGCCGGGGATGGCGGAGGCTCGAATGAATTGCCCGGCAGCCGGAGTCGGTCGGTCTCAGGCGAAGTCGCCCTTCAGCGCCTCGAAGCGCGCGACCTGATCGGGCAGGAGCTCGCGCGCCGCATCGCGGCGGACGAAGATCTTGAACATCGCCTCGCCGGCGCCGTTGAAGAACTGCACCGAGCAGGAGCGGCGGCCGTGGAACTGCCGGTCGACGAGATAGATCGCCCTGCAGTTGCCGGCCTTGATGTGCCCGCCGATCGGGCTGTCGCCATGGATGTTGTAATAGCCGTGGCCGAACGAGCCGACCGGCAGCGAGCCCTCGCATTCCAGCACGATGTCGGGCGTGTGCACGATGAACAGCACCGTGCCCCAGGTCGCAAGCTCCTGCCAGAGCGCCTCGAAGCGCTCCGCCGCGATGAAGCGGCGCTGCTCTTCCGGGGTGACCTCGAGCACGGCGAGGGTGGAGACGCCATGCTCGCGCGCGACCGCCTCGATCACGCCGTCCGGCTTGGCGGCGAGCGCCGCCCGGACCTTCGCCATGGCTTCGGCGGGAGCAGGCGGTGCCAATGTCTCGGCAAACGACATCGTGATCAGCCTCTCACTCGGCCGCCTGGCGCGGCAGATGCGGATTGTGCTCGGTCAGGATCGTCTCGAAGCCTTCGAATTCGGGATGGCCGAGATAGAGCGGCGTCGGCCGCGGCTGGCCGGCATTGCGGTGCGACTCGCGGAACTGGTCCGACTTGGTCCAGGCGGTGAAATCGTCCTTCGAGGCCCAGGTCGTATGCGAGGAGTAGAGGGTGTGATCCTCCTTCTCCGGCCCCTTGAGCAGATGGAAGGCGATGAAGCCCTTCATCTCGTCGAGGCGGGTCTTGCGCGAGGACCAGACCGTCTCGAAGGCCTCCTCCTCACCCTTGACGACCTTGAAGCGGTTCATGGCGATGAACATCGGGAAATCCTCGGCGATTGGCAAAAGCGTGATGGTCCGGCAGCTTGCGCCGCTCTTGACCCTCCTTAGTAAAGCTGCATATCACCGTCAATAACGGCTCCAATAATCGTTGTTTTGAATGATTATAAAAGAGCCATTACTTTGTAATGACTTCAGTGTAGCTGAGCGTTGCGAGCGCTTCTGCTGCGCGTCGTCGCACGCACGAGATCGATCATGGGCACGCTGCAAGCGCCTTCATCCGCTCCGCTCGCAGGCTTCAGGGCCAAGCGCCTCGGCCGGGAGATCGCGGCTGCTGCGGTCGTGTCCCTGCTGGCGCTGGGCGGCCTCTCCGGGTCGCTGGAGCCGCTGGCCGTCGTCGCTCCCGCCCGGGCGCAGGCCGCCGAGCGTATCGTCGCTGCCGGCGGCGTCGTCACCGAGGTGCTCTATGCGCTCGGCCAGCAGGACAAGGTCGTCGGCGTCGACACCACCAGCCAGTGGCCGCCGGACGCGCTGAAGGACAAGAAGAGCGTCGGCTATGTCCGGGCGCTCTCGGCCGAGGGCGTGCTGTCGCTGAAACCCTCGCAGGTGATCGCGGTTGAAGGCGCCGGTCCGCCAGACGCGCTCGCTCTGCTCAAGGAATCCGGCACGCCGATCACGATGATCCCCGAGGCGCTTTCTCCGGAGGCAGTCGTTGGCAAGATCGCGGCGATCGGCAAGGCCGCCGGTGTCGCCGAGCCGGCGCAGCAACTCGCCGCCGCAGTGAAAGGGCGCTTCCAAGAGCTCGACAAGCTGCGCTCTGGCCTGCCCGGGCAGAAGCGCGTCCTGTTCGTGCTCTCGCTGCAGAACGGGCGCACCCTGGTCGGTGGCAGGGCCACCACGGCCGATGCGATCATCGCGCTCGCCGGTGGCGTCAATGCCGCCAGCGCCGTCGAAGGCTTCAAGCCGATGACCGACGAGGCGATCATCACCGCAGCGCCCGATGTCGTGCTGATGATGCGCCATTCCAGCGCCCACAATGCCGGCCCCGACGAGCTCTTCGCCATGCCGGCCTTCTCGGAGACACCGGCGGCGAAGCAGAAGGCGCTGATCCGGATGGACGGGCTCTATCTGCTCGGCTTCGGGCCTCGAACCCCGAACGCGGCGCGCGACCTGATGGCCGAACTCTATCCCGAAGCCAAGGTCGCCCAGCTTTCCGCCGCCAAATGACGCTTGCCGTGAAGCAGCCGCCGAGTGCGAGTGCTGCGGCGCTGGCCGTGCTCACGGCCGGCCACCGCCGCAAGGGCGTCATCGCCGTCGCCGCGCTCGTCGGGCTCTGCCTGCTGTTGATGCTGCTCTCGCTCGGGGCAGGGGCCTTCGCGATCGCGCCCGGCCGCGTCGCCGACATCCTGCTGGCGAAGCTCGGCTTCGGTCCGGCCGAGCTGCTGGGGAGCCGAGAGGCGCTCGTCGTGCTCAATATCCGCATGCCGCGCCTGCTGCTCGGCGCGCTGGTCGGGGCGGCGCTCGCGATCTCCGGCGCGCTGATGCAGGGCCTGTTCCGCAATCCGCTCGCCGATCCCGGTTTGGTCGGCGTCTCCGCCGGCGCGGGTCTCGCCGCCGCTGCGACCATCGTGCTCGGAGACCGCCTCCTCGCGGCCTTCGCGATGAAGCTGCCCTTCGCGGTGCTGCCTCTCGGAGCCTTTTTCGGCGGCCTCGTCTCGACGCTGGCGCTCTATCTGATCGCGACGCGCCAGGGCCGCACCTCGGTCGCGACCATGCTGCTCGCCGGTGTTGCGCTCGGCGCGCTCGCCGGCTCGCTCACCGGCCTGCTCGCCTTCGTCTCCGACGACCGGCAATTGCGCGACCTGACCTTCTGGTCGCTGGGCAGCCTCGGCGGGGCGAGCTGGACCAAGCTCTCGGTGGTAGCGCCGATCGTGCTGCCGCTGCTCTTCGCCGTGCCCTTGCTGGCGCGCGGCCTCAACGCTCTGATGCTGGGTGAGGCCGAGGCCTATCATCTCGGCATCCCCGTCCAGCGCATCAAGGCGCTCGCGATCCTGCTGGTCGCCCTCGCGGTCGGCGCCAGCGTTGCCGCAGCCGGCGTGATCGGCTTCGTCGGCATCGTCGTGCCGCATCTGATCCGGCTCTCGATCGGTCCCGATCACCGCCTGCTGCTGCCGCTTTCGGCGATCGGCGGCGCTGCCCTTCTGGTCGGCGCCGACATCATCGCCCGCCTCGTCGTCGTGCCGGCGGAATTGCCGATCGGCATCGTCACCGCCTTCATCGGCGCGCCCTTCTTCCTCTGGCTGCTGCTGCGCCGCGGCCGGATCGCGGAGCTCTGAGCATGGCGATCCTCGCAGCGGAGAATCTCAGCTTCTCGGTCCGCGGCAGCTCCCTGGTGCGCGGCGCCTCGCTCGCGCTGGAGGAGGGGGCGACGACGATCGTCGTCGGCCCCAACGGTGCCGGCAAGTCGACGCTGCTCAAGCTGCTGACCGGCGAGCTCGCTCCCTCGCAGGGCACGGTCCGCATGGACGGTGCGGCGCTGCCGCAGATCCCGGCCTGGGAACTCGCCTGCCGACGCGCCGTGATGGTGCAGAACCAGCGTCTCGCCTTTCCGTTCAGCGTCTATGAGGTTGCGCGGCTGGGGCTGGAAGGTGTCGGCCGGGCCCAATCGCGTGGCCGCAAGGCTGAGATCATCGCCCAGGCGCTGGAGATCGCCGGCGTGATCGGTCTCGCCGGTCGCCAGTATCAGACCCTCTCAGGCGGCGAGCAGCAGCGCGTCCAGTTCGCCAGGGCGCTCTGCCAGCTCGAAGCGGGCCGCAGCGTCGCGCAGCGCCAGATCCTCTTCCTCGACGAGCCGATCGCCAGCCTCGACCTCTGCCATCAGCTCTCGCTGCTCGACGCCGCCCGCAGCATCGCGGCGCAAGGTGCGGCCGTGCTGGTCGTGCTGCATGATCTCAACCTCGCCGTGACCTATGCCGACCGGCTGGTGGTGATGCATGAGGGCGCGATCGTCGCACAGGGCGAGCCTGCGACCATCCTCGACGACAACCTGCTGCGTGGCGTCTTCCGCGTCTCGCTTTCCTTCAGCCGTCTGCCGCCGGCCGGCCAGCCTTTCCTGCTGCCGCAGCAGCACCTTTCGGCAATTTAGCTCGGCCGGGCGCGACAACTTTGCGGTTGTGCGCTGCGACAACAGGTCTATAGCGGGCGCTCCGGCGCCTTCCGCCCGACCAGGCGAGCGGGCGCATCGCTGGACCGTCGAGCGCACCATGAACCTTCCCACCGACCGGCTTTCCTTTCCGAAGGACCGCCTCCGCGTCCTCCTGCTCGAGGGAATCAACGATTCCGCCGTCGCTGCCTTGCAGCAGGCCGGCTACACCAACCTCACCCGCCTGCCGAAGGCGCTCGATGAGGCCCAGCTGATCGAAGCGATCGAGAAGACGCACATCCTCGGCATCCGCTCGCGCACCCAGCTGACCGAGCCGGTCTTCGCCGCCGCCAAACGCCTCTTCGCCGTCGGCTGCTTCTCGGTCGGCACCAACCAGGTCGATCTCGACGCCGCCCGCCTGCGCGGCGTCCCGGTCTTCAACGCGCCCTTCTCCAACACCCGCAGCGTCGCCGAACTGACCATCGGCGAGATCGTCATGCTGCTGCGCCGGATACCCGACCGCTCCCGCTCGGCACATGAGGGCGGCTGGGACAAGTCGGCCAACGGCTCCTTCGAGGTCCGCGGCAAGGTTCTCGGCATCGTCGGCTACGGCAATATCGGCAGCCAACTCTCCAACATCGCCGAGGCGATGGGCATGCGCGTGATCTATTACGATCACACCGACCGCCTGCGCCATGGCAATACCGAGCCGGTCGAAAGCCTGAAAGCCCTGCTCGCAAACAGCGACGTCGTCTCGCTGCATGTCCCGGAAACGCCCGCCACGCACAACATGATCGGCAAGGCCGAGATCGCGGCGATGAAGCAGGGCGCCTATCTCATCAACAACTCGCGCGGCACGGTGGTCGATCTCGATGCTCTCGCCGAAGCGCTGCGCAGCGGCGCGCTCGCAGGCGCGGCGGTCGATGTCTTCCCGAAGGAGCCGGCCTCCAACAGCGAGCGCTTCGTCACTCCGCTGCAAGGCTTGTCCAACGTCATCCTGACCCCGCATGTCGGCGGCTCGACGGAAGAGGCGCAGGAGCGCATCGGCGCCGAGGTGGCACGCAAGCTGGTCGACTATTCCGATGTCGGCTCGACTGTCGGCGCGGTCAATTTCCCGCAGGTGCAACTGCCGGCGCGCCCGGCCGGCACCCGCTTCATCCAGGTCCAGCGCAATGCGCCGGGCATGCTGCGCCGCCTCAACGACGTCTTCGCCAGCCGCAACATCAACATCGCGGCCCAGAATTTCCAGACCGACGGCGAGATCGGCTATGTCGTGATGGAGGCCGATCCGGTCGGCGAGGTCGCGCGCGAGATCATCGAGGAGATCCGGGCGCTCGACGGCACGATCCGCGCCCGGCTGCTCTACGAACGCGGCTGAGCGGAGCGCGAGCGTTAGTCCCCGAAGGGCTCGACCACCATCTCCATCCGCTCGCCGGCGAAGACGCTGTTGACGATGTGGATCGGCGTCAGGTCGGGCAGCGCGTCGACGGCCAGCGAGACCAGCACCGCCGCACCGGGCTCGATCCGCAGCAACGCCGCCTCGCGCTCCGTGGCGAGCCTTGCCGTCAACCGGGTCGAGCGGCGCACATAGTCAAGGATGCCATAGGCCTTGAACGCCGCCGTGATCGACGCTTCCGCATCGCGATAGACCGTGTCGAAGCCCGGAAACCGCGCGACCGCGAGCCAATGCGTCCCGGTCCCCATCGGCGTGCCGTCGGCGAGGCTGAGCCCTTCGCACCGCCATAGCGGCGTTCCCGGCTCGAGTGCCAGTGCCTCGCAAATCTCCGGATCACCCGCCACCACCTCCGCCGAGAGCATGCGGCTGGAGCCGATCATGCCGATCCGTCCGAGATTGGCGCGCATACTGACGCGCCGGCCGAGCGGATAGGGCACGCGCCGGGAACTGACCTGCGTGCCGCGTCCGCGCGATACCGTGACCAGCCCCTGTTCCGCCAGATGCCGAAAGGCCTGTCGTACCGTGTGCCGGTGCACACCGTATTGCTCGGCGAGCACGATCGCCGCCGGCAGCGTATCGCCGGGCTCGTATTCGCCTTGCTCGATCGAGGCCGCCAGCGCATCGGCGATCCGCCGCCAGGCTGTGCCGCCATCGCCGCCCTGATTGTCCAGCAAGCTCGGCGTCATCAAAATTTCATCCAAAATGTATAGACCTTTTCCAACGACACGCTTATCTTAGTCTAGACATTAGACCTTGGCGAGAGGCCGACACGGTATGACGGACATCGCGACACGCCAGCATTGGATGGCAGTGCTGGCCCGTGCGACGCAAGGCGAGATCGACGCCTTGCTGCAGCAGGCGGGCCCGCTGCCGACGCACGAGCTGCTCAAGGCGCCGCAGACCGGCACCGTCATGGTCGAGGGCCGCGCCGGCGGCGCCGGCCGCCGCTTCAACCTCGGCGAGGCCACGGTGACGCGCTGCGTCGTCCGCCTCGACAGCGGCGCGATGGGCTTTTCCTACGCACTGGGGCGAGACGGCCGTAAGGCGCGCCTCGCCGCTGTCACCGACGCGCTCCTCCAGGGTGAGGCCGAGACCGGCCCGCTGCGGCGCGGCGTCTTTGCCCTCGCCCAGAAGCAGCAGGCTGCCCGCGAGCTCGCCTCGCGCAAGGCCGCTGCCACCAAGGTCGATTTCTTCACGCTGGTCAGGGGCGGCTGATGGCTCCCAACGACACCCTCATCGGCGCCGGGTTCGCCGACCCGGTCTTCCAGTCGCAAGG
The DNA here is from genome assembly GCF_037120455.1 of Allobosea sp. CCNWLY174. NCBI lineage: Bacteria > Pseudomonadati > Pseudomonadota > Alphaproteobacteria > Hyphomicrobiales > Alloboseaceae > Allobosea > Allobosea sp. CCNWLY174. Next base: position 91,227 of record NZ_JBBBBQ010000007.1, read on the forward strand.
TGCCTTCCGTGCCCTGCTGGCAGCGCTCTCGGAGCCGGGCCTCGCCTGCGATCTTGGCGATGCGATCGTGCCGCCCGCCGGGCTCAAAGCTGCGACTGCCGTCGCACTGCTGACGCTTGCCGACTACGAGACGCCGATCTGGCTGCCGGCAGCGCTGCGCAACGGCCCTGCCGGCGCCTGGCTGCGCTTCCATTGCGGCGCCGCCCTTGTCGAGGATCCCGCCCGCGCCGCCTTCGCCGTGGTCGACGGCGCTGCGGTCGAGCCGAAGCTCTCTGCCTTCAACGCCGGCGACGATCAGTTCCCCGATCGCTCGACCACGGTGCTGGTCCAGTGTGTCGGCTTCGAAGGCGGCGAGGCTGTCAGGCTCGAAGGCCCGGGCATTGTCGGCCAGCGCAGCATCGCCCCGACTGGGCTGCGTCCCGGCTTCTGGGCCGAGGTCGAAGACAACGCTGCGCTCTACCCGCTCGGTGTCGACCTTCTGCTGGTCCATGGCGCGCAGGTGCTCGGCCTGCCGCGCTCGACGCAAATCGTGGGGACCCGCTGAATGCCCCGCCGGGAGCTTTGCTGATGTATGTCGCGGTCAAGGGCGGCGAAGCCGCCATCCTCGCCACCCATGATCTCGTTGCCGAAGCACGCCGCGGCGACGAGAGCGTGCCGGAACTCAGTGTCGCGCAGATCCGCGAGCAGATGGGCCTCGCCTGCGGTCGCGTCATGAACGAGGGCTCGCTCTACGATCCCGACCTAGCCGCGCTGGCGCTGAAGCAGGCGCAGGGCGATGCGATCGAGGCCGCCTTCCTGATGCGCGCCTATCGCACCACGCTGCCGCGCTTCGGTTCCTCCGAGCCGCTCGATACCGCCGGGATGGCGATCCGTCGCCGCGTCTCGGCGACCTACAAGGATCTGCCGGGCGGCCAGGTGCTCGGCCCGACCTATGACTACACCCACCGGCTCTTCGATTTCGCTCTGATGGACGAGACTGCGCCGAGTGAGATGCAGGCCCGTCCGGCCGCGCAGCCGCTCGACGCCTCGATGCCGCGCGTGCCGGATATCCTTGGCGCCGAGGGGCTGATGGAGGAGGAAGCCCCGCCCGCCGGCGATCCGCGGCCCTTCGATCTCACCCGCGAGCCCGTCACCTTCCCGGCCGACCGCGATGTCCGCCTGCAGGCGATGGCCCGCGGCGACGAGGGCTTCCTGCTCGGCCTCGGCTATTCCGTGCAGCGCGGCTACGGCAACAGCCATCCCTTCGTCGGTGAGGTCCGGGTCGGCGAGGTCGCCGTCGAGTTCGTGCCGGAGGAGCTGGGCTTCGCCGTCGATCTCGGCGACATCACCTTGACCGAATGCCAGATGGTCAACCAGTTCGCCGGCTCCAAGGAGGTCCCGCCGCAGTTCACCCGCGGCTACGGGCTCTCCTTCGGCCATAGCGAGCGCAAGGCGATGTCGATGTCGCTGGTCGATAGGGCGCTCAAATGCCGCGAATTTGGCGAAGCGGCGACCTATCCGGCCCAGCAGGACGAGTTCGTCCTCTACCACTCCGACAATGTCGAGGCGGCCGGCTTCGTCGAGCACCTGAAGCTGCCGCACTATGTCGATTTCCAGGGCGAGCTCGAACTGATCCGCCGCATCCGCAAGGAACGCGAGCAGCGCCTTGCCGAGCAACAGAGCAAAGCCCTGCGGGAGGCCGCGGAATGACCGTGCACCAGAACATCACGGACGAGACCAGGCCGGCCTACAACTACGCCTATCTCGACGAGCAGACCAAGCGGATGATCCGCCGCGCGCTGCTCAAGGCGGTCGCGATTCCCGGCTACCAGGTGCCGTTCGGCTCGCGCGAGATGCCGCTTGCCCGCGGCTGGGGCACCGGCGGCATCCAGGTCACCGCTGCGATCATCGGGCCCGACGATACGCTCAAGGTCATCGACCAGGGCGCCGACGATACCACCAACGCCGTCTCGATCCGCCGCTTCTTCGAGCGCACCGCCGATGCGCGCACCACAGAGGCGACGCACGAGGCGACGATCATCCAGACCCGCCACCGCATCCCGGAGGCGCCGCTGAAGGCCGGCCAGATCATGGTCTACCAGGTGCCGCAGCCCGAGCCGCTCAGGAAGCTCGAGCCGCACGAGACCGAGACGCGCAAGATGCACGCCTGGGCCGAATACGGGCTGATGCAGGTCAAGCTCTACGAGAACATCGCCCGCTACGGCGAGGTGACGACCACCTACGACTACCCGGTCATGGTCAATGGCCGCTACGTGATGGCGCCGTCGCCGATCCCGAAATTCGACAATCCGAAGATGCAGATGTCGCCGGCGCTGCAACTCTTCGGCGCCGGGCGCGAGAAGCGCATCTATGCGGTGCCGCCGCATACCAGCGTGCGCAGCCTCGATTTCGACGACCATCCCTTCCGCATCCAGAGCTGGGAGCAGCCCTGCGCGCTCTGCGGCGCGGCCGATTCCTATCTCGACGAGGTCGTGATCGACGACCAGGGCGGGCGCATGTTCGTCTGCTCCGACAGCCACCATTGCGAGACGCGGCGGGCCGACGGCCATCGCGGAACGATGCTGGGTGACGCCACAGAGAGTGGCTTGGTTTCAAACTCCCACGTCGTCCCGGGCGACCCATCGGGTCCGACCTTCGGTTCGCCCGAAGACAGGCTCCGGGAGACCCGGGACCCAGTCCGGACCCTATCCGATGAGCGCTCCGGAATGGATCGCGGGTCTGCGCTCCGCTCCGCCCGGGGTGACGGGGCGAATGGAACATTGGGAGAGAGCCAATGACACTCCACGTCGCGCCGCCAGACCTCGGGCTCGATCCCGTGCCGCTGCTCTCGGTCGACGGGGTCGCTCGCTTCTATGGCGAGCGCATCGGCTGTGCCGAGGTCTCCTTCGACCTCTGGCCGGGCGAGGTGCTGGGGATCGTCGGCGAATCCGGCTCGGGCAAGTCGACCCTGCTGCGCTGCCTTGCCGGCATCGACAAGCCCGACGAGGGGCAGGTGCTGTTCCGGGGCGGGGTCGAACCGCTCGACATCTATTCGGTCGCCGAGCAGGAGCGGCGCCGGCTGATGCGCACTGCCTGGGGCATCGTCCACCAGAACCCGCGCGACGGTCTGCGCATGGACGTCTCGGCCGGCGGCAATGTCGGCGAACGCCTGATGGACAATGGCGCGCGGCATTACGGCAGGATCCGCGAGACCGCGCTCGACTGGCTGCAGCGCGTCGAGATCGCCGCGGGCCGCATCGACGACCGGCCGCGCCAGTTCTCCGGCGGCATGCAGCAGCGCCTGCAGATCGCCCGCGTGCTGGTCTCCGAGCCGAAGCTGGTCTTCATGGACGAGCCGACCGGCGGCCTCGACGTCTCCGTCCAGGCCCGCCTGCTCGACCTGCTGCGCGTGCTGGTGCGCGATCTCGGCCTCGCCGCGATCATCGTCACCCACGACCTCGCGGTCGCCCGCCTGCTCACCGATCGCTTGATGGTGATGAAGGATGGCCGCGTCGTCGAGCAGGGCCTGACCGACCAGGTCCTCGACGACCCCCAGCATGCCTACACACAGCTTCTGACCTCGGCGGTGCTGACGGTATGAGCTTCTCGCCACTACCTCTCCCGTCATGGTCGGGCTTGTCCCGACCATCCGCGTCTCCGTTCTTCGAGAGCGGCGTTCGAGACATGGATGCTCGCCACAAGGGCGAGCGTGACGGTGTAGCCTTCGTCACAACCGCGTCACCCCGAACCCGCAAGGCATCTCGATCATGACCACGATGATTCACGTCGAGAACGTCGCCAAGGAATTCACCCTGCACAACCAGGGCGGCGTGCGCCTGCCGGTGTTCGACAACGTCAACTTCTCGGTCGCTGCCGGCGAGGCGCTTGTGCTGGCAGGCGCTTCGGGCGCCGGTAAATCCAGCCTGCTGCGCATCCTTTACGGCAATTACCGGCCGACCTCCGGCACCATCGCCATCACCCATGGCGGCCGGCAGATCGACATCGTCTCGGCCGTGCCGCGCACCGTGCTCGACATCCGCCGCCGCACGCTCGGTTTCGTCTCGCAGTTCCTGCGGGTCATCCCGCGCGTCGCGGCGCTCGACATCGTCCGCGACCCGCTGCTCGCTCGCGGCGCCACGCCCGAGGAGGCCAGCGAACGCGCGAAAGCCATGCTCGCCCGCCTCAACCTGCCGCAGCGCCTCTGGGACCTTGCTCCCGCAACCTTCTCCGGCGGCGAGCAGCAGCGCGTCAACATCGCCCGCTCCTTCGTCGATCCCTCGCCGATCATGCTGATCGACGAGCCGACCGCCTCGCTCGACGCCAACAACCGCAATGTCGTGGTCAGGCTGATCGCGGAGGCCCGCGAACAGGGCTCCGCCATCGTCGGTATCTTCCATGACGAAGCCGTGCGAGAGGCTGTCGCGACCCGCTATCTCGACATCACCGATTTCCGGAAGGCCGCCTGATGTCCACCATCCTGACCAATGCCCGCCTGATCCTCGAGGACGAGGTCGTCACGGGGACCATCGCCTTCGACGAGAGCGGCATCCATTCGGTCGACCAGGGCCGTTCCTCCCTGCCGGAGGCGATCGACGCCCAGGGCGACTATGTCGCGCCCGGCCTCGTCGAGATGCACACCGACAACATGGAAAAGCACTTCATGCCGCGCCCGAAGGTCTTCTGGCCGAACGGGCTCGCGGCGGCGCTGGTCCATGACGCGCAGATGGCGGCGGCCGGCGTCACCACCGTCTATGACGCGATCTGCGCCGGCACGCCCTTCTCGGCCAAGGACTATCGCAAGGACATCTTCGCCGACGTGATGGATGCGCTCAGGCTCGGCAGCGCCGAGGGCGTCTTCCGCATCGACCACCGCATCCATATGCGCTGCGAACTGACCAGCCCGGACCTGCTCAGGGATATCGAGCCCTATCAGGACGATGCCCTGGTCCAGTTGGTCTCGCTGATGGATCACACCCCCGGCCAGCGCCAATGGCGCGATCTCGCCCACTTGCGCACCTACGCGCTCGGCAACGGCAAGACCGAAGCGGAGTTCGAGGAGGATGTCAGCGTCCGCCAGCGCGAGGGGACGGCCAATGTCGGCCGCAACTGGAGCGCCGTCGTCGAGATGTTCCAGGCCCGCGGCATCCCGATCGCGACCCATGACGACACCACGATCGAGCATGTCGAGGCCGGCATCGCCTCGGGCGCGGTGATCTCGGAATTCCCGACCACGGTCGAGGCGGCGCAGGCCGCCAAGCAGCGCGGCCTAGCCACCATCGCCGGCGCGCCCAATGTCGTGCGCGGCGGCTCGCATTCCGGCGGCGTCTCGGTGGCGGAACTGGCCGAGAAGGACCTGCTCGACGGGCTCTCCTCCGATTATGTTCCGGCGAGCCTGCTGCAGGCCGTGCTCAAGCTCCACGACAAGCACGGCATCACCCTGCCGGCGGCGATGGCCAAGGTCACCTGGAAGGTCGCCGACATTCTCGGCCTGAAGGATCGCGGCCATCTCAAGCCCGGCCTGCGCGCCGATCTCGTGCGCTTCAAGGCGCTGGGCCCGACGCCGGTAATCGCCACCGTCTGGTCGCAGGGACGCCGGGCCTTCTGAGCGCAGCATGACCCAACCTGCGCCGCGCTACGCGCTCTACTACGCTCCCGCAGCCGACAGCGCCCTCTGGCGCTTCGGCAGCGCGACGCTGGGCTATGACGCCGTCACCGGGGCGGACATCGACTTCGCGGTTCCGCCCGGTTGCGAAGGTCTCGACTGGTCCGAGATCACCGCCGAGCCGCGCCGCTACGGCTTCCACGCCACGTTGAAGGCTCCGTTCGAGCTTGCCAATGGCCGCAATGAGGGCGCCTTGCGCGCCTTCGCCCGCAATTATGTCGCCGGGCGCCCGCCGGTCCGGCTCGCCGGGCTTTCGGTCAACGCGCTCGGCCGCTTCATCGCGCTGACGCCGTCCGAGCCGAGCGAGGATTTGCAGCGCTTTGCCTTCGACATCGTCCAGGCCTTCGAGCCGTTCCGCGCCCCGCTCTCGCAGGCTGATCTGGCGCGCCGGCTGCAGAGCCCGCTGACGCCGGCGCACCGGGCCTATCTCGAGGCCTATGGCTACCCTTATGTCGGTGACGCCTTTCGCTTCCACATGACGCTGACCGGCTCGTTGCCGGACGCAGAGGTGGCTCCGGTCAAGGCGGCACTGGCGCAGGCTTATGTGCAGGCCTTGCCGACCGGCCCGGTCCGGATCGACCGCGTCGCCATCTTCAAGCAGCAGAGCCGCAGCAGCCGCTTCGTGCTGCTCGACAGCATCCCGCTCGGCTGATTCATCCCCAACGGAAGGCCCGTCATGGCAGGCAAGAAGCTCGGGCTCGAACCCGTGATCGACCCGACCGCGACCGTCCGCGACGCCGTGCTCGGCCGCTACACCGAGATCGGCGCCCGCACCGCCTTCGCGGAATCGACGCTTGGCGACTATTCCTATGTCGTGAACGACTCCAACATCATCTACACGACGATCGGCAAGTTCTGCTCGATCGCGGCGCATACCCGGATCAACCCCGGCAACCATCCGATGCAGCGGGCGAGCCAGGCGCATTTCACCTATCGGGCCAGCGCCTATTTCGAGGATGCGCAGGACGAGGCCGCCTTCTTCGACTGGCGCCGCTCGATGCTCGTCACGATCGGCCATGATGTCTGGATCGGCCACGGCGCCATCGTGCTCGCCGGGCGCAGCATCGGCACTGGCGCGGTCGTCGCGGGCGGCGCGGTCGTGACCAAGGACGTGCCCGACTACACCATCGTCGCCGGCAACCCGGCCCGCATCATCCGCCGGCGTTTCCCGGAGGAGATCGCCGAGCGGCTGAAGGCACTGGCCTGGTGGGATTGGGAGCACGCCGCCCTGCGCACGGCGCTCGACGACTTTCGGGCGCTGAGCGTCGAGGCGTTCCTGGACAAATACGAGAGCTGAGAGCCCGTCGCCGTCAGAACTGCACGCGCAAGCCGACCTGCGCGACGTTCGCGGTGTAGTCCGAGCCCTGGTTGGTCGAGTTCAGCCGCTCATGGGTGAAGCTGGCGCGGATCGCGAAGGTCCGGGTCAGCTTGTATTCGATCCTGGCGCCGATGGTGGAGAGGTTCTCGCGCAGGTCCTGGCCGTCATATTCGGTGCGGGCGAAGGTGGTGAAGCCGGTGACGGTCAGGTTGCGGCGTAGCGCATGCGCCACTTCGAGGCCGACGCGGCGCGCCGTCGTGCCGCTCGAGCCGGGGATGGTGGTGTCGCCGAGCTCGGCCGAGCCGCGCAGCGTCACCGTGGTCAGCGGCGTCGGCGTCCACAGGATCGCGGCATCGCCGACGAAGCCGCGCAGGTTCCGCAGGCGGCCATCCTCGTATTTGCGATCCTGATAGCCGCCGGAGACCTCGCCGGTGAGCATGCGGCTGATCTCGAAGGTCGAGCCGAGGCGAAGCGTATAGCCGTCGGAGGAGCGCATATAGCCGCTGGAATCGACCTTTTCGTCGAACTGGCGGGTGTCGATTTCGCCCTGGACGAAGGGCTTGAAGCCTGGCGTCACCTCATAGGCGGCGCGCAGGCGCAGGCCGTATTGCGTCTGGTTGCGGTCGGCCTGGCTGAGGATGCGGCCATTGCCGAGTTCGGCGTCCTCGTAGTCCTGCCGGTCGATTGCGCCACGCAAGGTCACCTGCAAGCGGTTGAAATCATGGGTGACGCCGGCCGCGGCGCCATAGTTCCAGGTGATCGGCCGGCCCTGCACGGCGGAGGTCAGGTCGGGTGAGCCCGGGCGCTGGGTGTCGAGCCGCAGGCGCGATTCGAGCAGGATGCGGGTGTCGCGCGTCGCGTCGAGGCGCAAGGACATGTTGCCTTCCGCGTCCGGGCGCGAGGCGCTGTCGTTGCGATAATAGCGGCTGTAGCCGCCGCGCAGCATGCCGGTGAGCTCGTGAACGTTCCAGTCGGATTGGACGCCGAGCTCGCCCTCGGTGCGGGTGAACAGCGAGCCCTTGCTCGGCCCGGAAATGCGCTCGGGATTGCTGTCGTATCCGACCGAGCCGGTGATCGCCGGGCGCAGGATGACATTGCCGAGCCGCAGGCCGAGCGGCGCGTAGGGGTCTTCCTCCTGCCGCTTGCGCTTGCGCGGTTCGGGTACCGGCGGGGGCGCCGGCGGCAGGTTGGATACCGTCTGCGGTGGCGCGCGGAACTCACGCTGGGTGACGCCGCGAAGGCGCGAGGACCGGACCGGCTGGCTGGCGCGCGTCGGCTGGCCGTTTGAGATCGCGCTGGAGCGGCCGCGCGGGGCAGGGGCGGCATCGTCGACACCATCCGGCAGCGCGGACGCAGTCCCCGGAGCCGGGTTCGGCCTTTGCGCGACATAGTCCGGCGTACCGGTCCGCAAGGCCGGCGTCCGGGCGCGTGCCGGCATATCCGCCGGCTGCGTCTGCGCGGAGGCCTGCTCCGGCCAGGCCGTCAGCCCGGCGACGCCGCAGCAGCCTGCGACGCCTGCCAGCCAGCAGATCTGGGCGAAACGGGACACGGGCGCGACGATGCTCCGGCGAGGCAAAGGCTTATCCGCGCCGGGTCGGCGCGCATGGTTAATGGAGTTAGAACGAAGAGGGTTAATGCCCCGTCAATGCGCCGGCGCCGGTGGCCAGGCGGACCTGCGCCGTGCTAGAGGCGCGCTCCATGACCGCGACCATCAGCGCCTCCGCCCTCCGCACCATCGCCACCGAACGCGCCGGGCTCGATGCCTTGCACCAGGCGATCGGCAATGGCCTTGCCGAGCCTTTCGCCGCCGCCGTCGAGATGATCCGCGCCGCCACTGGTCGCGTCATCGTCACCGGCATGGGCAAGTCCGGCCATGTCGGCCGCAAGATCGCGGCGACGCTCGCCTCGACCGGGACCCCCTCCCATTTCGTCCACCCGGCCGAGGCCAGTCATGGCGATCTCGGCATGGTCCAGCCCGAGGACGTCGTCATCGCCCTGTCCTGGTCGGGCGAGGCGGTCGAGCTCTCGGCGATCGTCGGCTACACCCGCCGTTTCCGCGTCGGGCTGATCGCGATCACCGCCAATCGCGACAGCGCACTCGGCCGCGAGGCCGATGTCCCGCTCGTCCTTCCCAAGGCCGAGGAGGCCTGCCCGAACGGGCTCGCGCCGACGACCTCGACGACGATGCAGATGGCGCTCGGCGATGCGCTCGCGGTCGCCTTGCTGGAGGCGCGCGGCTTTTCGCGGCAGGACTTCTACGTCTACCACCCCGGCGGCAAGCTGGGTGCGCAGCTCAAGACCGTCGCGACCATCATGCATTCCGGCGAGTGCCTGCCCGTCGTCGGCGAGACCGCTGCGATGGCCGATGTCGTCTCGATGATCACCGCCAAGGGCTTCGGCTGCGCCATCGTGATCGATGCCGACGGCAAGCTCACCGGCGTCGTCACCGATGGCGATCTCCGCCGCAAGCTCGGCTCTGGCTGGGGCGGGCGACTGGCGCGCGACGTGATGACCCGGGATCCGCGCAGGATTGCGCCGGACGCGCTGACGGCAGAAGCTTTGGAGATGGTCAACCGTCTGCGCGTCACGGCGCTGATCGTCGCCGATGCCGACGACAGGCCGGTCGGCCTCGTCCACGTCCACGACCTGCTGGCGCTCGGTGTCGCTTGACGCCTAGCCTCTAGCGAGGGGCTCATGGCCGCGCTCGAATGGGATGATCTGCGCTATGTCCTCGCCGTGGCCGAAGCCGGCTCGCTCGCCGGCGCGGCGCGCGAACTGCGCGTCAACCATTCGACGGTGCTCCGCCGCATCGCCGCCTTCGAGCAGCAACTGGGCCTTCGCCTGTTCGAGCGCTTGCCGACCGGCTATGTGGTGACGGCCGGCGGGGAGGAGCTGGTCGCGGCGGCGCGCAGTATCGCCGGCACCGTCACCGAGCTCGAACGCCGCATCGCCGGACAGGACCTGCGACTCTCCGGCACGCTGCGGATCACCGCGACAGACACGCTGATGGGCTCGATCCTGCCCGAGATCCTCGCCGAGTTCGGCGAGGCCCATCCCGGCATCGCCCTGGAGGTCGCGGTCTCCAACCTGATGTTCAACCTGACCAAGCGCGATGCCGATGTCGCCTTGCGCACCGCCGACAATCCGCCGGTGACCTTGGTCGGGCGCCGGGTCGGCAAGATCGCCTTCGCGATCTACGCCGCGCCCGCCTATCTCGCGCGCTACGATCATGCCGACCTCGCCGAGCATCGCTGGATCGGGCCGGACGACACGCTCGCGGGAACCTCGGTGGCGCGCTGGATGCAGGCGAAATTGCCGAAGAGCGATATCGCGTTGCGGGCCGATTCGCTGCTGGCGATGCAGCAGGCGGCGGTGGCGGGCCTCGGGCTGGTCGCGCTGCCCTGCTATCTCGGTGACAGCCTCCCGGCCCTCGCTTGCGTGCACCGTCCCCTGCCGGAGATGGAGACGGCCTTGTGGATCCTGACCCATGAGGATCTGCGCGCCGCGGCGCGGGTCCGCGCCTTCACCGATTTTGCCTATGGCGCCTTCCGCAAGCGCCGCGCCTTGTTGGAGGGCGAGGCCGCGTCGTCCGCCTGAGGATCAGGCCTCGACCAGCTTGAGGCCGATCACACCGATCAGGATCAGCGCGAGCAGGCCAAGGCGCGCGGGCGAGGCGCTCTCGCCGAGGGCGACGATGCCCGCGATGGCGACACCGAGCGCGCCGATGCCGACCCAGACCGCATAGGCGGTCCCGACCGGCAATTCCTTCAGCGCCAGCGACAGCATGACGAAGCTGACGATCGCCGAGACGATGCCGATCAGGCTCGGCCAGAAACGGGTGAAGCCGCCGGCCTGCTTCAGCGCGATCGCCCAGACGATCTCGAGCAGGCCCGCTCCGGTGAGTAGCAGCCAGGACATGGGATGTCTCCGTGGAAATGGGGTGACGGCGTCGGATCGGCGCCGTCCTGAAGCTCAAGGAGTCAGAAGACCTTGATCGCGGCGACGCCGAGCAACAGGACGACGACGCCGGACAAGCGCAGGGCCGAGATCTCGCGCCGAGGCAGGCGGAACCAGCCGTAACGATCGACGAAGAGCGAGACGATCTGCTGGCCGGCGACGGTCAGGCCGACGGTCGCGGCGGTGCCGATGGCAGGGATCGCGACGAACACGGTGGTGACATAGGTCGCGCCGCAGACCGCGCCGATCCAGCCCCACCAGGGCATGGCCTTGAGGCCGCCGAGCTGCGGTTTCGCGCCGCCCGTCAGCAGCGTCACCAGGAGAACGACGATCATCGACAGGGTCGCGACCGCGAAGCTGATCGTGCCGACGACGAAGGGCGCGCCGAGATCCTGCCGCAGCAGCCCGTTGACCGCGCCCTGCATCGGCAGCACCGCCCCGGCGACGAGGGCGAGCAGCATCCAGCCGAGCTTCGAGCCGGAAAGCTCCTTGGTCGCGGCCTTCTGGCCGAAGACGATCGCCACCACACCGACGAGCACGGCCGCCGTGCCGATCAGCGTCGCGGGCTTCGGCGCTTGCCGGAGTACGCCGAGCACGCCGAAGCTGTCGAGCCCGAGCGAGGCCAGCATCTGGCCGGCGATGAAAAGGCCGACCGCGACGACCGCGCCGAGCCGCGGGAAGACCAGGATGGTCGAGGCGACGTAGAGCGCCGTCGCGACGCCGCCGATCGCATGCCACCAGGGCACGGCCTGCAGGCCTCCGAAGGCGGCCGCCGTGCCGGTTGCGATCGCGACGATCAGCAGGAGGAGGGCGGCGAGCACGACCTGGATCGTCGTCGCGGCGAAGGGGCTTCCCGTCGCCTTCGACAATTGCGCATTGGCGCCGGCCTGCACCGCCAGCAGACCGCCGGCGGCGAGGGACAGCGGGATGAAGAGGGTATCCATGACGAATATCCTGTCGGGAGTGACGCGCTCAGGCGTCGGCGTGCGCGAGCGCCGGCACGGCAAGGCCGCGCTGCACGGCGGGGCGGGCGGCGATCGTCTCGTGCCAGCGCTGCAGATGAGGGGTGTCGTCGAGGCTCAGGCCGAGTTTCGGCAGAGCGTTGATCCAGGGCCAGACCATGATGTCGGCGATGCCGTAGCTGGCTTCGACCAGATAGGGCCGCAGCGCCAGCTCGCCGTCGAGGACACGTAGGATGCGGGCGGTCTCGCGCTCATAGCGCTCGATCGCGTAGGGCAGCGTCTCCTTGGCGAAGACCTTGAAATGCCAGAGCTGGCCGATCATCGGCCCGATATGAGCCGCCTGGAAGAAGCTCCATTGCAGCGTCTTGCTCAGCGCCGGTGGGCCGTTGGGCCGGAGCACGCCGGAACGCTCGGCGAGATAAAGCAGAATCGCGCCGGACTCGAAGATCGTCCGGTCATGATCGTGGTCGACGATGACGGGGATCTTGTTGTTCGGGTTGAGCGCCAGGAAGCTCGGCCGGTGCTGCTCGCCCGCCTCGATGTCGATGACGGTGACGGCATAGGGCAGCCCGGCTTCCTCGAGCATGATCGAGGCCTTGTGGCCGTTCGGGGTCTGGTAGGTGTAGAGGTCGATCGGGGTCATCGGCTTGCTCCGAAGTCTGGATGCCGATGAGATAGAATGTGCGATGGCGCATCACGATGTGTGATGTAGCCTTGAGATTATGCGAATTCGCACAGGTTTCGGATCATGCTGGCAATCTCGCGTCATGGCCGGGGCATATTGCGCCGGCCATGACGAATGAGGGTTTCAGATCGCCCGCTTGCCGATGATGGCGAACCGCAGCTTGCTCGAGAGGAAGTCGATCGCGGTCACCGCCGCCAGGATCAGCAGGATCAGGAACGAGACCTGCTGCCATTCGAGCGTGCGGATGGTCTCGGCGAGATAGAGGCCGATGCCGCCGGCCCCGACGATGCCGATGATGGTCGAGGAGCGGGTGTTCGACTCGATGTAGTAGAGCACCTGGCTGGCGATCACGGGCAGCACCTGCGGGATCAGGCCGAAGCGGATCTCATGCAGCTTGCCGCCGCCGACCGAGGCGACGCCCTCGACGGGCTTGCGGTCGGCGGATTCGATCGCCTCGGAGAACAGTTTGCCGAAGGCGCCGAGATCGCTGGTCATGATCGCCAGCATGCCGGCGAAGGGGCCGAGGCCAACGACATTGACCCAGATCAGCGCCCAAATCAGCGCATCGACGCCGCGCACGGTGTCCATCGAGCGCCGTGCCAGGAAATGCACGATGCGGTTGGCGACGACGTTCTTGGCGGCGAGGAAGCCGAGCGGGAAGGCGAGGATCGCCGCCATGATGGTGCCGAGGAAGGCGATGGCGATCGTCTCGAACAGCGCCTTGACGAAGATGACGGCGCGGGCGAACGAGCCGGGATCGGGCGGCAGCATCAGCGCGATGAAGGTGCCGAGATTGGCGAAGCCGGCGATGATCTTCCAGAGCGAGGTCTCGAGCGTCGTCAGCCCGTAGAGGAAGAGTCCGACGAGGCCGCCGACGACGACGATGGTCATCAGCTTGGTCTTCAGCGAGCCGGCGATCGCGGCCTTGTGGCGGGCGATCAGCGCGGCGCGGTCGCTAGGCGAGAGAGCGAGCGTCATTTGCCGTGCTCCAGGCTGAGCAGCGCATGGCGCAGGCGCTCGGTGCCGTAGTCGATGAGCATCACCGTGACGATGATCAGCAAGAGGATGGCGCTGACATCGGTGAAGTAGAATTTGCGGATCGCCTCGATCAGATCCTGCCCGATGCCGCCGGCGCCGACGAAGCCCATGATCGAAGCGCCGCGGACATTGATCTCGAAGCGCAGCAGCGCGTAGCTGGCGAAGTTCGACAACACCTGCGGCACCACGGCGAAGCGGATGGTCTGCCACCAGCCTGCGCCGGTCGCGGTCAGGCCGTCGACCGGCTTCATGTCGATGTTCTCGACCACCTCGGAGAAGAGCTTGCCCATCGCGCCCATGGTGTGGATGGCGATGGCGAGCACGCCGGGCAGCGGGCCGAGGCCGAAGGCGATGACGAAGATCAGGGCGAAGACGATCTCGGGGACGGTGCGGCAGAATTCAAGGAAGCGGCGCGTGCCCCAGCGCAGCCATGGCGAGCGGCCGAGATTGCTGGCGGCGGTGAAGCAGAGCAGGAAGCCGCCGACGGCGCCGAGCACGGTGCCGATATAGGCGATCAGCAGGGTCTGCCAGAGCAGCTTCAGCCAGCCGTTCAGACCCCAGTACCATTCCTTGAGATCGGCGCCGAACGTCGCCAGGCGCAGCGTCGGCATGGTCTCGAGGATGTATTTCGGGAAGCGCCAGGCGTTGGCGGCGAATTTCGCAAGGTCGACCTCGGAGCCGATAGCGGCGAGGACGACGCAGGCGATGAAGATCGCGGCGCCGAGCAGGGTCTGTCGCCGTTTGCCTGCGATTTCGCGCCGATAGAGCTCGGCATGGGCGGCGATGGCGGGATCGTTGCGATCGATCGCGAGTGTCATGAAATATGCCCTGGCCGAAAGAGGCGCGGGGAACCCCTCTCCCGGATGGGAGAGGGGCAGGGGGTGAGGGCCTGCCGGTAAACGCCAGAGCGCGGCGCGGCCGCCCCAGTGTTGGGAATAATGCGGTGAGGGCGGTCCCTCACCCCCGGCCCCTCTCTCATCCGGGAGAGGGGAGGGAGCGCATGCTTACGAAGACTTCTTCTTGCGGAGCGCGTCGACGAACTTGTTCAGCTCGATGATCGGGTCGTAGGCCTTGTTGTCGACGGCGACGAGCGGGCCCTGCTTGCCTTCATAGATCTTGTCGAAGGCGGCCTTGTCCTTGGTGGCGAGGTTCAGCACCGCGTCGCGGATCTTGGCCTTGAGCTCGGTCGGCAGCTCGGAGAGATAGGCCATCGGCGAGTTCACGATCTGCTCGGACTTGTAGATGATCCGGAAGTCGTCCGCCTTGACCATCTTCTTGCGGTCCATGCGCAGCAGGTTCGATTCCTGCTCGTCGTTCCACCAGTTCGCGGCGATGTCGACGGTGCCCTGTTGCAGGGCGATGATCGCGTTCTCGTGGCTGCCGGTGTAGACGACCTTGCCGAAGAAGCTCTCCGGCTCGATCTTCATGCCGTCGAGCGCGAAGCGCGGCACGTTGTTGCCCGAGGTCGAGTTCGGGTCGACGAGGCCGAGATTCTTGCCCTTGAGATCCTCGATCTTCTGATAGGGCGAGTCCTTCTTCACGTAGAAGACCGAGTAGTAGCCCTTGGTGCCGTCGATATTGGTCTCGATCGCGAAGGCGTCGACCTTGGCGCCGGTCATCAGCGCGCGGGCGAAGGAGGCCGGGCCGTACATGCCGATATGGATGTTGCCGGCGCGCTGGCCTTCGATGATCGCGGCGTAGTCGTTGGCGATGCGCAGCGTGACTTTGGTGCCGAGCTCCTTGGCGAGATAGTTCACGAAGGGGGTGTAGCGCTCGACCACGCCCGAGGCGTTCTCGGAGGGGATGATGGCGAAGACGAGCTCGGGATACTTCGCCTTCCAGTCCTGCGCGAAGGCCGGGCCGGCGAGCGTCGCGGCAAGGCCGGCCGCGGCGAGTGTGAAGGTATGACGACGGGTCAGCATGATGGTGCTCCTTTGGAAAACGCGGTGGTGAAAAGTCAGGCGTAAGGGCAGGCCCGCAGGCACGCCGCCGGCTGTCTCAGGCGGCGTTCTGCTTGGCGCGCTTGGCTTCCTGGCTGGCGATGGCGTCGAGCGCATCGAGTGCCTCGGCACCGGCATCCTTGGCCTCGATGCCGTAGAGCTCGGCGGCGAGCTCGCTGGTGAGCGCGTGCGGCGGGCCGTCGAACACGACCTTGCCGGCGGCCATGCCGATCAGCCGGTCACAGTACTTCGCGGCGATGTCGAGGTGGTGGAGGTTGCAGACCACGGTGATGCCGTCCTCGCGATTGATGCGGAACAGCGCGTCCATGACGACCTGGGTGTTGCGCGGGTCGAGCGAGGCGATCGGCTCGTCGGCCAGGATGATCTTGGGCTCCTGCACCAGCGCGCGGGCGATGGCGACGCGCTGCTGCTGGCCGCCGGACAGGGTCTCGGCCCGCTGCGCGAGCAGATGGCCCATGTCGAGCCGTTCGAGCGCGGCGATGGCACGGACCTTGTCGTCCTGCGAGAAGCTCTTGACCAGTGTCAGCGCGGCCGAGCGATGGTTCAGGCGGCCGAGCAGGACATTGGTCAGCACGTCGAGGCGACCGACCAGGTTGAACTGCTGGAAGATCATCGCCGTGTCGCGCCGCCAGGCGCGGAGCGCCGCACCGCGCAGGGCGGTGACGTCGCGGTCCTCGCTGAGGATGCGGCCCTCGCTGGCGTCGGCGAGGCGGTTCAGCATGCGCAGCAGCGTCGACTTGCCGGCGCCCGAGCGGCCGATGATGCCGACCATCTCGCCGCGCGGAATCGACAGGGTGACGTTGTCGACGGCGGCCTTGCCGCCGAAACGCTTGGTCAGACCCTCGATACGCAGCATCGACACTCTCCCGCGATTGCGGGATGATGCGGTATCGGCGGCAGATGACAGCGCCGTGACAGGAGGTGCATTCCGGGACGGCCGAGGTGGAAGGCCGGTCATCGACCGTCAACCATATCGCCCGCACTCGCGGGAGAAGGTGGACTGTCAGCCCGCGCGCAGCAGCAAGTCGACGCAGGCGGCGACATAAGCCTTGCGCTCGGCGTCGGCCGCGTGCGCGATGCCGAACAGGCCGCGGACCTGATGGAAGCCGCGCAGCATGCCGATGAACTGCTCGGCGAGCCTGTCGGCCTCCTCGTCGGCCAAGGGCCGAGGCAGGCCATCACCCGATCGTGAACACTGCGCGAGCAAGGCGGAGAGGTCCGTGATCATGCGGCCTGCCCCAGCCTCGTACGCAGCCTGTCCCAGTTCGGGAAAGCGGGCGGCGGCTCCGACGATCAGGCGATGCAAATCGAGCGAGGCCGGATGCAGCATCATCGCCAGCGCATCCTCGCCGAGACGCAGCAAGGTGGAGCGCAGATCGCCGGTCTCGCTGGCCGGTCTGCGCAGCGGAATCGTCAATTTTTCAGTGAGTTCAGTGCAGATCGCCAGGAACAGCGCCTGCTTGTCGGCGAAATGGCTGTAGATGGTCTGCTTGGAGACGCCGGCGCGCTGGGCGATCTGATCGAGGCTGGCGCGATCGAAGCCCTCGGCCAGGAACGTCTCCGACGCGGCCCTAGTGATCGCGTCATGTTTATCCGGCCGTGATTTTTCGGCCGGCATCGGTCTTGCTTCTGCAGCGGTGGCGCTACCGCGTCCGTGCATTGATCATTCCGTCACGCTTCCGCCCTTAAAGGGTGCTTATCAAACTAGACCGTCCAGTCTAGAATATGTCCGTACTCCCGGAGCGTCCAGCCTGATGAAGCGTTTTCTCCTCCTTATCCTGATCGCCGGGCTGGCGGGCGGCGGATATTACGGCTACCGCAACCACTTCAAGGGCAGCGGCCAGCAGGTGCAGGCGCAAGCGACGGCCCCCGGGCAGGCTGCGGCCGTGCCGGTCGAGGTCGGCGCGATCGAGCTCTCTTCGGTCAATGAGGAGGTCGAGGCGCTCGGCACGCTCGCCGCCGACGAATCCGTGGTGATCGCTCCCGAAATGGCTGGCCGCGTGGTCGCGCTCGGCTTCAAGGAGGGCGAGAAGGTCGCCAAGGACCAGAAGCTGGTGATGCTCGACACCGCCATGCTCGACGCCGAGCTGAAGCAGGCCCAGGCCGATCTCTCGCTCGCCCGCGACACCTATGACCGCAATCGCTCGCTGGTGCAGCGCGGCTCCGGCACGCAGGTCGCGCTGGAGCAGGCGACGGCGCAGCTCGCCTCTCAGGAAGCGAAGATCCAGCTCGTCCAGGCCAAGCTCGCTCTGGCGACGATCAAGGCGCCGTTCACCGGTGTCGTCGGTCTGCGCTCGGTCGGCATCGGCGATTTCGTCTCGGTCGGCAAGCAGTTGATCACGCTGACCAACATCGACCCGATCAAGGTCGATTTCCGCGTGCCCGAGATCTTCCTGACCCAGGTCAAGGTGGGCCAGCCGATCCAGCTCAAGGTGGATGCGGTGCCTGACCGGCCGTTCACCGGCCAGGTCTTCGCGATCGACCCCGTGGTCGACGTCAATGGCCGCGCCGTGAAGCTGCGCGCCAGCATCCCCAATGCCGACCTCGTGCTGAAGCCCGGCCTGTTCGCCCGCGTCACAG
This sequence comes from Allobosea sp. CCNWLY174, assembly GCF_037120455.1. NCBI lineage: Bacteria > Pseudomonadati > Pseudomonadota > Alphaproteobacteria > Hyphomicrobiales > Alloboseaceae > Allobosea > Allobosea sp. CCNWLY174. The sequence goes on from NZ_JBBBBQ010000007.1 coordinate 109,369, forward strand.
TGGTGGTCGACAAGCGCGACAATGCCCTGCTCGTGCCGGAGACCGCCGTGGTGCCTGATGGCGTCGGCAAGGCGGTCTTCGTCGTCGAGGGCGGCAAGGCGCGGCGCATGCCGGTCGAGCTCGGCAAGCGCCTGCTCGGCAAGGTCGAGGTGGTGAAGGGGCTGAAAGCCGGCCAGCAGATCGTCACCGCCGGCCAGATGCGCCTGCGCGATGGCTCGACCGTTGCGATCAAGGAGAAGGCTTCGGTCCAGACCAGCGCGCTGCCGGGTGCCGTGCCGCCAGGCGTCGCGCAGCAATGAGCCTGTTCGAGCTCTTCGTCCGCCGGCCGGTCCTCTCGACCGTCCTCAGCCTGCTCGTCGTCCTGATCGGCTTCGTCTCCTATACGCGCCTGACGGTGCGCGAGTATCCGAACATCGACGAGCCGATCGTCTCGGTGCAGACGACCTATCGCGGCGCCAGCGCCGAGATCATCGAGACGCAGGTCACGCAGATCCTGGAGAACTCGATCGCCGGCATCGAAGGCATCGAGATCATCAACTCGACCAGCCGCCAGGAGCGCAGCCAGATCTCGGTGCGCTTCCGCCCGGACGTCGATCCCGACGTCGCGGCCTCCGACGTTCGCGACCGCGTCAGCCGCGTGCGGGGCCGCATGCCCGACGAGATCGACGAGCCGATCATCGCCAAGGTCGAGGCCGACGCCCAGCCGGTGATGTATCTGTCGCTGACCAGCAAGCGGCATTCGCCGCTGGAACTGACCGACTTTGCCGACCGCTTCATCTCCGACCGGGTCCAGAACATCACCGGCGTCGCCGAAGTCCGCATCCTCGGCCAGCGCCAGTTCGCCATGCGCATCTGGCTCGATCGCGCCCGCATGGCCGCCTATGCCATCACCGTGCAGGAGATCGAGGCGGCGCTGCGTGCCCAGAACGTCGAGATCCCGTCCGGCCGGATCGAGAGCAACGACCGCGAATTCACCGTGCTCTCGCAGACCAGCCTGATCACGCCGGAGCAGTTCCGCGAGATCACGGTCAAGGACGCCAGCGGCTTCCCGGTCAAGCTGCGTGATCTCGCCAAGGTCGAGCTCGGCGCGCGCGAGGAGCGCAACGCGGCCTGGTTCGGCGGCCAGCCTTCGGTGACGATCGGCATCGTCAAGCAGGCGACGGCCAATCCGCTCGACGTCTCCGCCGGCGTCGTCGCGGCGCTGCCGGGCATTCGCGAGGACCTGCCCGACGGCATGTCGATCGCGACCTCCTACGACACCTCGATCTTCATCGACCGCTCGATCAAGGCGGTCTATTCGACGATCGGCGAGGCGGTCGTCCTCGTCGTGCTGATCATCTTCCTGTTCCTGCGCTCGCTCAGGGCGACGCTGATCCCGCTCGTCACCATTCCGGTGTCGCTGATCGGCGCCTTCGCGCTGATGTATGCGATGGGCTTCACGGTCAACACGCTGACCCTGCTGTCGATGGTGCTCGCCATCGGCCTCGTCGTCGACGACGCCATCGTCGTGCTCGAGAACGTCCACCGTCATATCGAGGAGGGGGTTGAGCCGACCAAGGCCGCGATCAAGGGCATCAACGAGATCGCCTTCGCCGTCGTCGCAATGACGCTGACGCTGGTCGCGGTCTACGCGCCGATGGCGTTCTCGACCGGGCGCACCGGCAAGCTTTTCGTCGAGTTCGCGCTGACGCTCGCCGGCGCCGTGCTCGTCTCCGGCTTCGTCGCGCTGACGCTGACCCCGATGATGTGCGCCAAGTTGCTCCGCCACGAGAACAAGCACAACTTCCTCTACAACGCCCTGGAACGCTTCTTCGAGGCGCTGTCGAGCGGCTATCGCCGCTCGCTGCGCTTTGCGCTGAGGATCCGGCCGCTGATCGTGCTGCTGGCGCTCGGCGTCGCCGGCGGCAGCTATTTCTTCTTCACCAACCTCCGCTCCGAGCTGGCGCCGGTCGAGGATCGCGGCACCATCACTGCGATCGGCGTCGCGCCCGAAGGCGCCACCATGGCCTTCACCGCCGATTATGCCCGGCGGGTCGAGGACTATTTCAGCAAGATCCAGGAGGTCGACAGCTATCTCGTCATCGTCGGCTTCCCCGACGTGACGCGGGCGATCGCCTTTGCGCGCCTGAAGCCCTGGGAAGAGCGCCAGCGCAAGCAGCAGAATCTGGTCGCCGAGATCAACAAGGGGCTGTCGCAGATTCCCGGCATCCGCCTGTTCGCGACCAATCCGCCCTCGCTCGGGCAGGGTGGCGCCAACAGCAAGCCGGTCGAGTTCGTGCTGCGCTCGTCGGACAGCTATGCCGAGATCAAGGCGAACGTCGACCGCCTGATCGCCGAGGTGCAAGGCAATCCGGCGCTGACCAATATCGAAAGCAACCTCATCCTCGACAAGCCGCAGATCAAGGTCTCTATCGACCGCCAGCGCGCCGCCGATCTCGGCGTCGGCGTCGATGTGATCGGGCGCACCATGGAGACGCTGCTCGGCGGGCGCCAGGTCACGCGCTTCAACATGAACAGCAAGCAGTACGACGTGATGCTGCAGGTCGCGGGCGAGGATCGCAACACGCCCCAGGCCCTGCAGTCGATCTACCTGATCGGCCGTGGCGGCCAGGTCGTGCAGCTCTCCAGCCTGGTCCAGGTCGAGGAGAACGTCGCCCCCAAGGAACTGATCCGCTTCAACCAGCTGCGCTCGGCGACGATCACGGCGGTGCCGGGCGCGGGCTATTCGCTTGGCGATGCGCTGAGCGTGCTGGAGCAAGGCGCGGCGAAGGTCCTCCCGGCCTCGTTCCAGACCGACTATTCCGGGCAGAGCCGCGAGTTCAAGCAGTCGGGTTCCTCGATCCTGCTGGTCTTCCTGCTGGCGCTCGGCTTCATCTATCTGGTGCTGGCGGCCCAGTTCGAGAGCTTCGTCGATCCGGTCGTGATCATGGTCTCCGTGCCCCTCTCGCTCACCGGTGCGCTCGCGGCGCTCTATTTCTCCGGCGGCACGCTCAACGTCTATAGCCAGATCGGCCTGATCACGCTGGTCGGGCTGATCACCAAGCACGGCATCCTGATCCTCGAATTCACCAACCAGCTGCGCGAGGAGGGCCGCGAGCTCGTCGAAGCCCTGGTCGAGGCGGCGGAGCTGCGTCTGCGCCCGATCCTGATGACGACCGGCGCGATGGTGCTCGGCGCCGTGCCGCTGGCCTTGGCGGAAGGCGCCGGCGCCGAGAGCCGCTCGCAGATCGGCTGGGTCATCGTCGGCGGCATGACCTTCGGCACGCTGCTCACGCTCTATGTCGTGCCGGTCGCCTACAGCTACATGGCGCGCGGCAAGCACGGCTCGCGCCATGCGGCTGCCGAGGCGCATCCACAGCCGGCGGAATGATCGGCGATCCGGGTAGAGGATATCCGGATAGCCCTTAGCGGAAACGTCTATTCGCTTTCGCCGCCGCCCGACGCTAACCGTCGCGGCGGCGGTGCCCAATGAGCGAGAACTCAGGCGACCGCCCGTGACATCAACGGGAGGAACGCATGAGGATCGGTTTCTGGCTCAAGGCGGTGTTCGCCGCCTGCATGGCGACTTCTATTCCCACCGCGCAGGCGCAGACCTTCCCGAGCAAGCCGGTCACCATGCTGATCCCGTTCGCGGCCGGCGGGCCGACCGACGTGGTCGGGCGCCTGGTCGGCGAGCATATGAGCCGCACGCTCGGCCAGCCGGTGATCATCGAGAACGCGGTCGGCGCCGCCGGCACGCTCGCCGGGCAGCGCCTGATGGCCTCGCCCGCCGACGGCCATGTCATCCTGATTGGTCATACCGGCACGCATGCCGCCGCCGTCTCGCTCAACCCGAACCTGAAATACCGGCCGGTCGAAGACTTCGCCCCGGTCGGGCTGGTCAACACCAACCCGATCTTCCTGACCGTCCGCAAGACCCATCCGAGCGGCACGCTCGCCGAGTTTGTCGCCTGGGTGAAGGCGAACGAGAAGGCGGCGAGCAACGCCCATGCCGGCGTGGGCTCGGTCAGCCACACCACCTGCCTGCTCTTCAACACGGTCGTCGGGGTGAAACCCAATGGCGTGCCCTATCGCGGCACCGGCCCGGCGATGAACGATCTCGTCGCCGGCCAGGTCGACTATCTCTGCGACCAGGCGGTGAACGTCGCCCCGCAGCATCGCGCCGGCACGATCAAGACGCTGGCCGTCGCCTCGGCTGCCCGTGCGACGGCGCTGCCGGATGTGCCGACCAGCACGGAAGCCGGCGTGCCCGGCTTCAAGGTCGAGGTCTGGAACGCGATGTTCGCGCCCAAGGACACGCCTGCGCCGGTCGTCGCCAAGCTGAACGGAGCGCTGAAGGCGGCGCTTGCCGATGCGACGGTCAAGGCCAAGCTCAACGAACTCGGCGCCGAGATCCCCTCGGCTGAATTGCAGGAGCCGGCTGGGCTACGTTCCTTCGTCGGCGCCGAGATCGAGCGTTGGGCGCCGATCATCAAGGCGAGCGGCGTCAAGATCGAGTGACGCTGAACTTCGTTCCAAGGATCGAAAAACCTTGTCATCCCGGACGGAGCGCAGCGGAGATCCGGGATCCATTCCCGAGCCTATCCGAAAGAGGTTCCGGAACGGGTCCCGGGTCTCCCTCCGGTCGCCCGCGACGACTCGTTTCTCCTGAGCAACCTCAGTTTATTGCAGCCTGACCGAAACGCTCTCGCTGGCGCCTGCGGCATCGATCACCGAGATGCGCACGAAGCCCCTGCCGGGCGGCTGCCAGGCGGCCTCGCGTCGCTTCACCGCCGCGATCACCGGCGCGCCGTCGACCAGCCAGGTGAAGGGGGCGATGCCGCCGGTGACCTTGAGATTGAGCTGCGGAGCGCCATCGACCCCGGAGGCAGCGAGATCGATCTTCGCGCCCTCGGGCGGGAAGGCGAGCTTGAGGCCGGGCGTCGCCAGCGCCGCGACCGTCTTCGGCACATCCTGGCGCAGATGCCGGAGCGGCGGCGGCAGGGTCGCGCTGCTGGCCGAGATTGTCCCCGGTGGCTGTTCGAAGGGCCGCGGATCGAGGCCGATGCGGGCGAAGGCGTCGAACAGGATCGGAGCCGCGACGACGCGCCCGACCAGGCCGGGCACCGCGCCATTGTCGGGCCGGCCGACCCAGACGCCGATCGTGTGTTTGCGGTCGAAGCCGACGGCCCAGGCGTCGCGATAGCCGTAGGAGGTGCCGGTCTTGTAGGCGATCCGGCCGGGCGGCGCATTGAGCGGCGGCGGCGCGCCGAGCAGCGTATCGGCGACATACCAGGCGGCGACCGGCTCGACGAGACGCAAGGGCGGCTCGATCACGCCGCCCGCCGACTTTACATGCAGCGGCACGACTTCGCCGCCGCGGGCGAGGCCGACATAGAGCCGGGTCAGGTCGGAGAGGGTGATGCCGAGGCCGCCGAGGCCGATGGCGAGGCCGGGTGCGCCGCCATCCCTCGGCATGGCGATCGCCGCGCCGGTATCCTTCAGGCGCGACAGGAAGCGCTGCGGGCCGACTGCCGATAGCAGTTCCACCGCCGGCAGGTTGAGCGAGAGCTGCAGCGCCTTGCGGGCGCTGACCATGCCCTGGAAGCCGAGGTCGAAATTCTCGGGAACGTAGAGGCCGTAGCGGGTCGGCCGGTCCTCCAGCATGGTCTCGGGATGGGCGAGGCCGTTGTCGAACGCGAGCGCATAGATGAAGGGCTTCAGCGCAGAGCCGGGGGAGCGCAGCGCCTGCGTCAGGTCGAGCGAGCCGGCGCGCCCGGCGTCGAAGTAATCGACGCCGCCGACCGAGGCGCGGATCTCGCCGGTCTCGTTATCGGCGATCAGGATGGCGATCGAGAGCTGCGGGCCCTGGCCGATGGCGCGCTCGCGGGCGAGCTGCTCCAGGCTCGCCTGCCAGCGGGCATCGATGGTGAGGCGCTGGCTGCGCTGCTCCGGGGCCTCGGCGACGACCTGTTCGGCGGTGTGCGGTGCGAGGTTCGGGAAGGGCTTTCGCGCGGTCGGCACCGGCTCTTCGCGTGCGGCGGCAACCTCGTCAGCGGTCGCGAGCCCGGCCGCCTCGACGCGGGCTAACACACGCTCGCGGGCCTTGCGCGCAATCTCCGGGAAACGGTCGGGCCGGCGCGTCTCCGGCGATTGCGGCAGGGCGACCAGCAATGCGGCTTCCGCGGTCGAGAGCCGCTTCGGCTCCTTGCCGAAATAGGCGAAGCTCGCGGCGCGCACGCCCTCGAGATTGCCGCCGAAGGGAGCGAGCGTCAGGTAGAGGTCGAGAATCTGCATCTTGCTGAAGCGCCGCTCCAGCTCGATTGCGCGCACCGCCTGCCTGAGCTTGGCTGCGAGCGAGCGCTCTTGGCGCGGTTCGAGCAGGCGGGCGACCTGCATGGTCAGAGTCGAGCCGCCGGAGACGATGCGGCCATTCGCCAGCATCTGCCCCGCGGCGCGCAAGGCGCCGAGCGAGTCGATGCCGGCATGCTGATCGAAGCGCTTGTCCTCGAAGGCCTTGAGCATGGAAAGGTAGCGCGGATCGACGTCATCGGCGCCGACCGGCAGCTTCCAGCGCCCGTCCGCGGTGACGAAGGGGCGCAGCAGCTTGCCCTCGCGGTCGAGCACCACGGTCGAGCGGTCGCGGGCGGCGGCAAAATCGATCGGGGGCAGGGTGGAGGCGTACCAGAAGAGGGAGGCGGCGGTGGCCGCGGCCAGCGCACCGACGCCGAGGCCGGCATAGGCAAGACGGCGCGGCCAGACGCTCTTCCCTTCTCCCCTCGGGGGAGAAGGTGGCTGCGAAGCAGACGGATGAGGGCCGCGCGACTGGGTGAGGCAGTTGTCAGCTTGCGCCTGACTTCCCTCATCCGTCAGCGCTCCGCGCTGCCACCTTCTCCCCCGAGAGGAGAAGGAAGAGGCGTTTCGCTCGTCCGGCCCCGGCTTCACGAGATCACCTCGCCGACGAGATCTCAATCGTGCCGAACCCCGTCCGCCCGAAGCGATCCGGTCGGTACATATCCTCGATCACTGCCGCCGGCGCGACATAGCGGCCGGGCGAGACGGCCCGGGCGATATAGGCGACCGTGTAGCCCAGCGGGTCGTTCTTGCCGCCGCTGCGCTCGAAGGCGGCGACAAATCGGTCGTCGCGCGCCTCGGTATGCACGGGCGAGACCTCCTGCTTCAGCCAGTTGAGACCCTCGACCGAGGCGCCTTCGGTCAGCTTGGCGTTCTCGATCTCGAGGCCGGCCGGGACGGGATCGACCAGCAGCAGCCGGCCATAGCGCGCCGCTGGCTCGGTCACCTTGAGCGCGACGACATAGCGCTCGTTCTGGCGCAGGCGCGCGGGATCGACCCGCTCGCCCTTCATGGTGAAGAGCGTGCGCTCCAGCCCGAAGCCCTGGTTGAGCGCCGGCTCCGGTGTCGCCGGGATGCCCGAGACGGTGATCACGGCATTGGCGGAGGCGGTGCCGGGATTGCCGATCACCACGGGCTTGGCCTCCAGCGAGGCCTGCGGGATCGTGCGGTAGAAGGCGCCCTTGCGCTCGGTGCCGTCGACGGTCAGCGACAGACCCTCGGCGTCCTTGGCCATCGCCGCGGCCGCCATCGCCATCCACATGTTCTCCTGCGTCGAGGTATAGCGCGCATTCTGGCGCGCGCTCTGTACGACGTCGGCAGCACGGGAGAGATCGGCACGCTCGCCATTGCTCTCGGCGATCAGGGTCAGGATGCCGGCACTGTCGCGCAGCCGCGAGCCGTAGTCGGGGCGCGAGAGGCCGTCATCGCTCGCCTGCTGCAGCGTTCCCAGTGCGCTGGTGAAGGCGGCCCGGCCGCGGGTGCGATCGCCGAGCAGGGAGAGCGCGGCGCCGATCTGGGCGCGGGCGAGGGGGGAGCCGAAATCGCCGAGCTTGTTGTCGGCGAGATAGCGCAGATCGCCCATCACCGGGCGGCCGTTGCGGGCGAGCACGTAGAGGGCATAGGCGATGCCGGCCGCCTCCTCCTTGTTGATCTCGCTGGTGTTGACGACCTGGTTGCGCAGGCGGTCGAGCGCCATGTTGAACGCCGTCGGCGGCACCGCGAACTGGCGCTCGCGAGCGCGGGTCAGGAAGTCGGTGACGAAGGCGTCGAGCCAGAGATCCTCGCCGCCGACACCCCAGAGGCCGAAGGAGCCGTTATTGCCCTGGCGTGCGAGCACGCGTTCGATTGCGGCGGTCACGCGCTCGTCGGCATTGCCGTCGAGCGCCAGCTGCTCCATCGAGGCGAGCCGGTTCACGACGAGCAGCGGCAGCGCCCGGCTGATCGTCTGCTCGGTGCAGCCATAGGGGTAGCGGTCGAGCGCCTTCAGCACCGCTGCGACGTCGAGCGCCGCGACCGGCGAGACCGAGACGGAGACCGCGCCGGAATCCGGCACGAGATCGGCCATCAAATCGGCGGAGACGGTGAGCGAGCCGCCGCCCGGAATCGGGCGCACGATCCGGCGCGCGATCGTCTGGGTCGAGGGCTGCACGCGCACGGCGAGGTTCTGCACCGTGCCGATGCCGTTCGGGCCGGTGACCTTGACGTCGAACGAGGCCCGCCCAAGCCCGGCGGCAGTCACGGGAATCGTCAGCGAGCTCTTGGCGCCGGCCGCCAGGGTCATGCTGCGGCGGGTCGCATCGGCGGCGACGACGACCGGGCCCTTGACGTCGAGATCGACGAGATAGGAGCCGGCGGGACCCTCGACATTGTCGATCTGCAGGTGGAAGCGCGACTGGTCGCCGAGCGCCAGGAAGCGCGGCAGCGTCGCCTGCGCCACGATCTGGTCGCGCACGAAGACGTCGGCGCTGGCCTGGCCGGTGCGGCCGGCACTCCAGGCCACGGCCATGACGCGGACCGAGCCGTTGAAGGCCGGCAGTTCGAAGTCGACCTTGGCGGTGCCGTCGGGGCCGAGCTTGACCACGCCGGAATAGCGCGCAAGCGGCTCCTGCGTCGGCGCCTCGCCATTGAGCTGCGGGGCGGCGTCGCCGCCGGAGCGGATCGCACCACGCGCGCCCTGCATGCCGTCGATCAGATAGCCGTAGAGATCGCGCAATTCATGGCCGAGCTGGCGCTGGCCGAAGAAGTACTTGCTCGGATCGGGGTTCTCGAAGCGGGTAAGGTTGAGGATGCCGATATCGACCGCAGCGACGGTGATGAAGGCGTCTTCGCCTGCTTTCGCGCCGGTGACCTTGACGGGGAGCGACAAGGTCGAGAGCGGGCGCACCAAGTTGGGTGCCCCGAGGTCGATCGCGAGGTTGCGTTCGTCCTTGCCGACGCTGAACCAGGCGAGGCCGATGGCGCGGCCGGGCATGCGCTGCGCAGCGGTATCCATCGGGCGATGGGCGAGCACGACGAGATAGGCGCTGGCACCCCAGTCCGACTTGGCGGGGATGGTCACGGTCGTGCCGTTGGCGGGCACGTCGACGGTGCGGATCTCGGCGACGCGGTCGCTCATTACTGCGAGCGTCGCCTTGCCGGCGAAGCGCGGCGTCAGGCGCACCTGCATGCTCTCGCCATTGGCGTAGGACGGCTTGTCGAGGGCGACGTCGAGCACATCGGGCTGGTCGGCAGTCTTGTCGGTCTCGTAGCCGACAGTGAAGGAAACGCTGGTTTCGGTCGCTTCGGCGCCGTCGGCGCTGACGTCGAGCCGGTAATTGCCCCACTGCACCGGAGCGGCGATGCGGGCCGGCGCATTCTCGGCGACGGCGATCTCGCCATCGGCGACGCGGCGGGTCGTCTTCACGCCCTCATAGTTCCAGCGGCCGTCCTGGTAGAACCACTGATAGTTGCGGCTGACCTTGGACAGCGTCCATTTGACGCCCTGGCGGGCGATGCGGCGCCCGTCGCCCTGGGCCATGATCACGTCGAAGGTCGCGGTCTGGCCGTTGCCGAGCTCGCCCTCCTTGAAGGCCTTGCGCACGCCGATGGCGGCGCCCTTCGGCACGATCGGCAGGGTGATGGAGCGGGCGATGGCGCGCCCGCCGGGCTCGCCGACACGCACGGTCAGTTCGACTTCGAGCGGGCGGTTGGTCTCGGGCTGGGCGACTGGATTGGCGATCGTGACCTTGCCGTCGGCGCCGGTCCTGGCGGCGTCCTCGAACTCGCTCTGCTGCGGCTCGAAGGCCTCGTCGGTCAGGCCGACCTCGTAGCCGGAGAAGCCGGGGATCGCGGTCTGGGCCGCCGAGCGCACGGTCATCGAGCCGGTGACGTCGAGATCGGAGCCGGGCGCGCCGTAGAGATAGCGGGCGTTGACGTCGATCTCGGCCGGCTCGCCGGCCTGCAGCACCTGCTTCTTCGGTGCGAGGGTCAATTCCAGCCGCTCGGGGACATAATCCTCGACCAGGAAGGAGACCTCGCCGATCGCGGCGCCCTTCGGGTCGGAATAGGCCTGGACGCGCCAGGTGCCGGTCTGGGCACCGGAGATCAGCGGGATCGAATGCGCTCGCCCGCCGGCACCCTGGTCCTCGACCTGGCGGCGGCGGTACTCGACGCCGTCCGGCCGCCTGACGACGAGCGTCAGCGGCAGGCCGGAGACGGCGGCGCCCTTGGCGTCGCGCAGCAGCGTCGTCAGGTAGACGGTTTCGCCCGAGCGGTAGACGCCGCGCTCGGTATAGAGGAAGGCGTCGAGCCCCGTCGGAGCGACGCGGCCCTTCACGCCGCGATCCGACAGGTCGAAGGCGGTCTGCTTCAGGTCGAGGAAACCGTAATCCTCACCGACGCTGGCGGTGACGAGGCCGGGCGCGTTGCCGCCCTGTCCCTTGCCGAGGGCCGCGTCGAAGCGGGCATAGCCGTCGCGATCGGAGCGGACGGTCGCCAGCACCTCGTTGTTCTTGGCAATCAGGCGCAGTTCCGCATTGGCGACGGGCGCGGCGTCGGCGAGCGAGCGCACCAGCACATGCACGCCATCAGGCCCGGAGAAGGACGTCAGGCCGAGATCGGAGACGACGAACCATTGCGTCGCGCGGGTCGTGCCGTCGTCATAGTCGCCATCGCTGTCGGAGGAGCTTGCAGTTCGCGTGCTGCCGGTCGGCTTGGCGAACATGACGTAGACGCCAGGCTGCAGCCGGCCGACCGCTTCCAGCACCGGGAAGGCGGTGGTGACGTCCTTGTTGAGCTCGGACCTCACCGCCATCGTGCCCTTCCAGACGCTCGCGCCCTTGTCCGAGGCGATCTGGCTGGCGTTGTAGCTGCCGAGCTGGCTCAGGAAGTCGTCGGAATGGACCGAGCCGATCAGGTTGCGGTCGCCGATGCGCATCACTTCGAGATCGAGGCTATCGGCATTGACCGAGACGACCGGCACGCCCTGCTGGCCGGTGCGCGGCAGGACGTAATTCTTGCCGGTGAAGCGCACGGACGGGGCGCGATCGCGGACATAGACCTCGTAATCGGCCGATTTCAGCAGCTTCTCGTCGGGGATGGCCGAGGGCACGCCCTGGCGGATGACGAAGCCATAGCGCTCGCCATGGCGCAGGCCGTCGACGCAGAGCTGGCGCTCTTCGCCGCTGACGGCGAAATCACCCTTGCCGGTGATGGCGACGTAAGGCGCGAAGTCGACGCGGCCGCGCGAGAGCGGTTCGGAGAACTCGAAGCAGGCGCGTGGGCTCGCCGCGTCGGAATCGACCTTGTTTGAGAGAAGACGGAAGCCGCGCTGGGCCCGCAGCGCCTCGTAATCGGTGCGCAGCGAGGCGTTGTCGGAAAGATCGAGGCTGAGCCGATAGGTCGTCAGCGCCGGGCGCCAGAGCTCGTGCTTCTCGAAGACGCGGGCGAGCACGCCGAGCGAGGAGGCCTCATCCGGGCGCGAGGTCGAGCGCTGATAGGCGAGATAGGCGGCGCTGATCGCGCGCTCGCGCAATTCGTAGCGCTCCCGATAATCGCGCGGCTCGATGCCGCTCGCCGCCTGCGCCATCAGGCGCCAGCCGCCGGGATTGGCGGGATCGGCGACCGCTGCGGCATTGGCGAGCGGCAACGCTGCGCGGGCATCGCCGCGGGAGAGAGCGGCGGTGCCGTCGCGCAGCAGGGTGGCGAAGGGGCGTTGGCCGACCGAGACCTCGCGCTTCAATCGCTCTTCCAGGCGCTGCCCGTCGCTGGCGAGATCGGGCCGGACATAGGCCTTCTGAGCGAAAGCGGGTCCGGCGGCGACAGTCAGGCCGAGCAGGAGGGCGAGACGGACGAGATGGCGCATGGCTCGGTCTCCGAAAAGGCGGGCGGCAGGATACTGGCCGCGGCAGGCGGCGACGCGATGACGGGTCATCACGTTGCGCTGCGCGAAGCTAGCACCGGGCGCGTCGGGCGCAACTCGGCTTGCGATCAGTTGAGCCCTTCTCGCCTCTTGCCTCCGCAACGAGGCTGACGCTGAATGGCGCCGCGTCGCGGCGCGGTCTGGATGAGGAGAAGGTCGTGCTCAAGGTTTCCTCTTGGATCGGTATCGCCGGCATGCTCGCCTGCCTCGGTGCTGCGCAGGCACAGCAGCCGGCCGATCCGCGCCTGGCTGCGGCAACGCAGAGCTTTTCCGCGCTGCCCGAAGCGGAGCGCAAGGCGATCCAGGCCGATCTGATCTGGACCGGGCATCTCAACAGCGCCGCAACCGGCAATTTCGGGGCGCTGACCTTCCGTGCCGTCAACAGCTTCAAGGCCGGGCGCGGCGAGCCGAATGGGCAATTGACGCCGGCCGAGCGGCAGGAGCTGGCGCGCCTCGCCAGGACGGCGCGCGATGCGGCAGGCTTCGCCGTGATTACCGACCAGCCGACCGGCGTGCGCATCGGCATCCCGCAAAAGCTGCTGCCCAAGCACGAGGCGACGGCCGCCGGCGGCAGCCGTTGGCAGAGCGCCGACGGCAAGATCACGCTCGACGTCAGCGCCGGCCCCGCAACCGAGCCGCTGCAGGCGATCTTCGGGCGCGCCATCGCCGTCAACCCGAACATCCAGCGCAAGGTCACCTACAAGCTGCTGCAGCCCACCTTCTTCGTCGTCGCCGGCGAGACGCCGACCGGAAAGTTCTTCAGGCGGCAAGCTTTGGGGCCTTCGGGCCTGCGCGGTTTCTCGGTCGGCTACGACAAGGGGGTCTCCGCGACCTTCGACAAGGTCGTGACCGCCATCGCCGACAGCTTCGAGCCGTTCCCGAGCGGTGCAGCGCCGGGGCCGGCGCCGACGCCGGCGGCTCCCGGCGCGCCTGCTGTGGCGACCACTCCGGCCCAGCCGGCGACCGAGCGCTTCGGCGTCGGTCTCGTCGTCGGCAAGGAGCTGGTGCTGACGGCGCGTGCCGCCGTCGATCCCTGCAAGGGCCTCAAGGTCGGTACGCGCCCGGCGAAGCTGCGTGTGCAGGATCAGGCGAGCGGGCTTGCGCTGCTCGATGTGCCCGGACTGGCGACAGGTGCCGCGCCTGGGCTGCGCGATGCCGCGCCCGCCGCGAAAGAGGCGGTCGTCGTGCTGGCCTATGACGGAACCGCCGCCGCGCGCACCGCGGTTGCGCTGCCCGGAGAGGTGACGAGCGACGCGGTGCTCGCGCCCCTGCAGCCCGGTGGCGCCGGCAGCCCGATCTTCGACCGGCAGGGCCGGCTTGCGGGGGTGATCACTGCCAATCCCTCCGACAAGGCCCTGATCGCAGGGGTCGCACCGCAGCGCAACTACGCCATCGCGGGGGTCGCGCAGCTCAGGGCGATGCTGGAGAAGGCCGATGCCAGGCCGGCGGCAGCTGCAGCGACCAGCGAGCTAAGCACGGGCGCCATCGCCGAGGCTGCGGGCAAGAGCGTCGTGCCGGTTGCCTGCGGGCTCTGAACCTGTCGGTGTGATCGTGCATACAGCATACAAAGACTGTTGCCTCGCGAGCGGCAATCGGCTCTGATAGCGAGACCATCAAGAAGGCCGCGCCTAAGGCGAAGAAGCTTTCAAAATTTAAATCGATTGAACGGGAGGACATTGAGATGAGCAGAATCAGCAGACGTTCGGTCCTGGCTGGCGCGGCAGCGGCCGGCGCAACGGGATTGATCGCACGCCCGGCGATCGGCCAGGCGAAATGGCCGACGCGGCCGGTCCAGATGATTTGTCCCTGGGGCGCGGGCGGCGGCACCGACGCGGTCGTACGCATCGTCGGCGGCCTGCTCGAGAAGAGCCTCGGCCAGCCCTTCAACGTCGTCAACCGGACCGGCGGCTCGGGCGTCGTCGGACACTCGGCGATCGCGACAGGGGCGCCGGACGGCTACACGCTGGGCATCATCACCTCCGAGATCGCGATGATGCACCATCAGGGTCTGACGCAGCTGACCTTCGCTGACTACACGCCCCTGGCTCAGATGAACTCGGACCCTGCGGGTGTGCAGGTCAAGGCCGACTCGCCTTACAAGGACATCAAGGCCCTCGCCGAAGCGATCAAGGCGGCTCCGGCCGGCAAGCTCAAGGCGTCGGGCACCGGCCAGGGCGGCATCTGGCATCTCGCGCTGATCCAGTGGATGCTCGGCATGAAGTTGAAGCCCGACCATGTCTCCTGGGCGCCTTCGAACGGTGCCGCCCCGGCCATGCAGGACCTCGCCGCCGGCGGCATCGACCTCGTGACCTGCTCGGTACCGGAGGCGCGCGCCATGCTGGACGCCGGCCGTGCCCGCTCGCTTGCGATCATGGCGCCCGAGCGTAACCCTCAGTTCAAGGACGTTCCCACCATGCAGGAGACGCTCGGCATCGACGCCGAAGTGGGTTCCTGGCGCGGAATCGGCGGACCGAAGGGCCTGCCCGAGAACGTCCAGAAGGTCATGCGCGAAGAGCTGAAGAAGATCTACGAGTCGAAGGAATACACCGACTTCATGAACTCTCGCGGCTTCGCGATGGTCTACAAGGACGGGCCGGATTTCGGCAAGTTCATGGCCGAGAGCGACAAGCAGATGGGCGTCGCGCTTGCCGCTGGCGGGCTCGCCAAGAAGGCCTCCTGACGTATCGCAGCACCGAAGGCGGCGGCGCGGTGCGTCGCCGCCTTTTCGTCTTCTCCGGTCCGTGACCAGAGCGCCCAGCCACGGCCCTGCCGCTCAGGAAGGTTGAATCCCATGCGCTTCAACGATGCCGCAGTCGGCTTCGTCTTCATCCTGATCGCCGCTGCAATGATCGCGATGACCTTTTCGTTTTCCGCGTTTCCCGGCCAGCAATACGGTCCGAGCCTGTTCCCGCGCATTCTCGGCGCAGGCATTATCGGCTGCTCGGCGCTCCTGATCGTCCGTGGCTTGCGCGAGCGCGCGGCCGGAGGGCGTTGGCTCGCCCTCGACGAGTGGACCGGCGAGCCACGCCGCGTTGCGTCCTTCGCGCTGATGCTCGGGGCGATGGCGTTCTATGTCCTGGCCTCGGAGCCGCTCGGCTTCATCCCCTGCGCTCTCCTGGTCCAGCTCGTGCTGTTCCTCTGGTTCGGCGTCAGGCCGATCACGGCGGTCGTGGTCGCCGTCGTCATGACCGGGCTGGTGTACTGGTTCTTCTCGTCGCTGATGCGCGTTCCGCTGCCGCGCGGCGTCCTCGACAGCGTCCTTTGAGGAGCCGGCAATGAACGCGATCGCAACCGCCTTCGGGCTGGTCTTCGACCCTTATGTGCTGGCCGTGATCATGGGCTCGGCCGTCTTCGGCATGTTCGTCGGGGCGATGCCGGGCCTGACCGCCACGATGGCGACGGCGCTCCTGGTGCCGGTTACCTTCTTCATGTCGCCGGTGCCGGCGCTAGGCGCCATCGTCACGGCCACTGCCATGGCGATCTTCGCCGGCGACATCCCGGCCGCGATGCTGCGCATGCCGGGCACGCCCGCCTCGGCGGCCTATGCCGACGAAAGCTACGAGATGACCAAGAAGGGTCAGCTCGACCTGTGCATGGGCGTCAATCTCGTGTTTTCCGTGCTTGGCGGCATCTTCGGCGTCATCATCCTGATCGTGCTCGCGCCGGTCCTGGCGGAGGTCGCGATCAACTTCTCCTCCTTCGAGTATTTCTGGCTCGCCTGCCTCGGCCTGACCTGCGCGGTCTTCATCGGCACTGGCGATCCACTCAAGGGCTTGCTCTCGCTGTTCATCGGTCTCGCCATCGGCTGCATCGGCATCGACCCGGCCGCCGGCCAGCCGCGCTTCACCTTCGGCAATGTCGACCTGCTTTCCGGCATCAACTTCATCCCGACCTTGATCGGTATGTTCGCGGTCTCGGAGCTGCTCCGCGGAGCCGTGACCATGGAAAAGGCCGGCATGATGGTGCAGCAGACCGTCGGCAACATGTTCACCGGCCTCGGTGCCGTGACGCGCAAGTATTGGAAGAACTTCATCCGCGGCTCGGTCATCGGCACGGTGATCGGCGCCTTGCCCGGCGCCGGCGCCGACATTGCGGCGTGGGTCTCCTATGCCGTTTCAAAGAAGCTCTCCAAGGAGCCGGAGAAGTTCGGCACCGGTCATATCGAGGGCATCGTCGATTCGACCTCGGCCAACAATTCTGCGCTCGGCGGCGCCTGGATTCCGGCGCTGGTCTTCGGCATCCCCGGCGACTCGATCACTGCGATCGTTATCGGCGTGCTCTACATGAAGGGCATGAATCCGGGGCCGACCGTCTTCCTGCAGACGCCGGAACTGATCTACGCCGTCTTCATCATCTTCATCCTCGCCAACCTGCTGATGTTCCCGCTCGGCTGGGCCGCGATCAAGTCGGCCAAGCAGATCCTGCGGGTGCCGCGCAATATCCTGCTGCCGATCATCCTGATCTTCTGCATGGTCGGCTCCTTCGCCATGACCAACTCGCTCTACGGCGTCGTGCTGATGGTGGTGATGGGCCTGTTCGGCTGGCTGCTCGAGGAACATGGCATCCCGGTCGCGCCGTTGATCCTCGGCCTCGTGCTCGGCGAGATGCTGGAGCAGAACTTCATGAGCTCGATGATCAAGGCAAACGGCTCGTTCATCGGCTTCCTCGATCGGCCTATCGCCGGCACGCTCGGCGTGCTGACCATGCTGCTCTGGGGTGCGATGCTCTGGAAGGCGCTGCCCTTCGGCCGGCGCCAGCCGGCGGCGGCGTGAAACGATAACCGGCGGCGACTGCTGCCGGTCAGCGCCGCGAATCAGTGCTAGAGACGGGCGCATGGACGATGCGCTTGACGAAGGGCAGGGCGGTGGCGGCACGGTCGAGGTGCTGATCCCGCTCGGCCTCGACCAGGCCTATAGCTATGCCGTGCCGCCGGGGCTCACGCTCGTGCCGGGCGATGTCGTGCAGGTGCCGCTCGGGCCGCGCGAGACGGTGGGCGTGGTTTGGGAGGCCGGTTCGGGCCGCGGCAGCAATCTGAAGAAGGTCGTCGGCAAGCTCGACATGCCGCCGCTCGATCCGGCCTTGCGCAAGCTGGTCGACTGGGTCGCCTGGTATACGCTCGCCGCCAAGGGCTCGGTGCTGGCGCTGGCGCTGCGCCGCCCACCCGACGATACGCCGGAGCGGCCGAAGCTCGGTGTCAGGTTGGTCGGTGCTCCGCCGGCGCGGATGACACCAGCAAGAGCGCGCGCCATCGCCGCCGCTGAGGGCGGGCTCCTGATCGGCAAATCGGCGCTGGCCGAGGCCGCCTCGGTCAGCACAGCGGTGATCGATTCCCTCGTCGATGCCGGCACCTTCTCGGTCGAGCCGCTGCCGCAGGAGGCGATCGCGGCCAGGCCGGACCCCGATCACGCCAGGCCGCAGCTCTCCGACGACCAGCGCGCGGTCGGCGATGCGCTCGCCGAGCTCGTGCGCAAGCAGGCCTGGCAGGTCGCGCTGCTCGAGGGCGTCACCGGCTCCGGCAAGACCGAGGTCTATTTCGAGGCCGTCGCCGAGGCGATCCGGCTCGGGCGTCAGAGCGTCATCCTGATGCCGGAGATCGCGCTCACCGCGCAGTTCATCGACCGGTTCGAGGCGCGTTTCGGTGTCCGGCCGGGCCTGTGGCATTCGGGCGTGAGCGGCCGCCGGCGCGAGCGCCTGCAGGCGGCGATCGCCAGGGGCGAGGCGCTGGTGGTGGCAGGCGCGCGCTCGGCGCTGTTCCTGCCCTACCGGGACCTCGGCCTTATCGTCATCGACGAGGAGCACGAGGCCGCCTACAAGCAGGAGGACGGCGTCGCCTACCACGCCCGCGACATGGCGGTGGTGCGTGGGCGCATCGAGAATGCGCCGGTGGTGCTGGCCTCGGCGACGCCATCGCTGGAGACACGGGTCAACGCCGAACGCGGCCGCTATCTCCATCTCAAATTGCCCGAGCGCTTTGGCGGCCGCGAACTGCCGACCCTTGGTCTGGTCGACCTGCGCAGGGACAAGCCGGAGCGCGGGCGCTGGCTCTCGTCGCAACTGATCAAGGCGGTCGAGACTAATCTCGAGGCGAAGGAGCAGTCGTTGCTCTTCCTCAACCGGCGCGGCTATGCGCCGCTGACGCTGTGCCGCGATTGCGGTCACCGCTTCCAGTGTCCGAACTGCTCGGCCTGGCTGGTCGACCATCGCTTCCGGCGGGCGCTGGTCTGCCATCATTGCGGCCATGTCGAGCGCCGGCCGCATGAATGCCCGGCCTGTCATCAGCCCGAAAGCCTCGTCGCCTGCGGGCCGGGCGTCGAGCGCCTCGCCGAGGAGGTCGCGACGCTGTTCCCGCAGGCGCGCTCGATCGTGCTGTCCAGCGATTTTCCAGGGGGAACCGAGCGCCTGAAGCAGGAGCTGATGGCGGTGGCGGAGGGCGAGTTCGACATCGTCATCGGCACGCAGCTCGTCGCCAAGGGCCACAACTTCCCGGGGATGACGCTGGTCGGGGTGATCGATGCCGATCTCGGCCTGACCTCGGGCGATCCGCGCGCGGCCGAACGCACCTTTCAGGTGCTCAGGCAGGTCACCGGCCGGGCCGGGCGCGGCGAGAAGCCGGGGCGGGCGCTGCTGCAGACCCACGACCCCAACCATCCCGTGCTGAAAGCGCTGATCTCGGGCGATCCGGAACGCTTCTACGCAGCGGAGACGGCGGCGCGCGAGGCTGCCGGCCTGCCGCCCTTCGGCCGGCTCGCCGGACTGATCGTCTCGGCGAATTCGCAAGGCGAGGCCGAGACCCATGCGCGGGCGCTGGCCCGCTGCGCCGAGGCGCCGGCCGGCGTCGCCGTGCTGGGACCGGCGGAAGCGCCGCTCGCCATCCTGCGCGGGCGCCACCGGATGCGGCTGATCGTCAGGACGGCGCGCGAGATCAACCTGCAGGACTACCTGCGCGCCTGGCTGAAGCGGGCGCCGCGACCGAAGGGCTCGGTCAGGGTCGCGGTCGACGTCGATCCGCAGAGCTTTCTTTAGCCGGATTCCCGCTGCGTAGCCGCGCAGCTGGCCGCGCCCGGCGCCGGCTGCTTCTTTCGACCGCATCCAAAGCATGTGGGGCGGGTATTTCGTTGGTTGCGCACCCCGAAACCCCATGCTATCGCACCGCCGCAATCCAAGCGCCGCAAGCCCTGGAACAGGTTTGTCGCGCGCTTGATCATCGCAGTGTCGGGGCCGTGCACTCCACCTTCGTCGGAAGGTCGCCGGAGCGGTCCCCTGGAAGAGAGAGCGAGAGCGTGGCCGAGGGCGGATCGCAGGAACAGTCCCCAGTCTCGGGCGTGGCCGAGCGCTATGCGACGGCTCTGTTCGAACTGGCCAGCGAGGCCAAGATGGTCGACGCCGTCGCCAAGGACCTCGATGGCTTCGCCGCGATGATCGCCGAGAGCGACGATCTCAAGCGCCTGATCGAGAGCCCGGCTTTCTCGGCGCAGGATCAGGTCTCCGCCATCACCGCGCTCACCGCCAAGGCCGGCATCGCCGGGCTTGCCGCCAACTTCATCGGCTTCGTCGCCAGCAAGCGCCGCCTGTTCGCGCTGCCGGGCATGATCCGCGCCTTCCGTGCCAAGGTCGCCGAGGCCAAGGGCGTGGTCAGCGCCGAGGTCACGCTCGCCGAGCAGCCCTCGGCCGCCCAGCTCAAGGACATCACTGCCGCCCTCAGGGAGGTTGCGGGCAAGGATGTCGACGTTTCGCTCAAGGTCGACCCGGCCATCATCGGCGGTCTCATCGTCAAGATGGGTTCACGCATGGTCGATGCGTCCCTGAAAACCAAGCTCAATTCTATTCGTCTTGCCATGAAAGAGGTCGGCTGATGGACATCCGCGCCGCTGAAATCTCCGCTATCCTGAAGTCGCAGATCTCGAACTTCGGCTCGGAAGCCTCGGTCACCGAGGTCGGTCAGGTTCTCTCCGTCGGTGACGGCATCGCCCGCGTCTACGGTCTCGACAAGGTCCAGGCCGGCGAGATGGTCGAGTTCGAGTCGGGCGTGCGCGGCATGGCCCTCAACCTCGAGAGCGACAATGTCGGCGTCGTCATTTTCGGTTCCGACCGCGAGATCAAGGAAGGCCAGACCGTCAAGCGCACCGGCGCCATCGTCGACGTGCCGGTCGGCAAGGAGCTGCTCGGCCGCGTCGTCGACGCGCTCGGCAACCCGATCGACGGCAAGGGCCCGATCAAGGCGGCCCAGCGCGCCCGCGTCGACGTCAAGGCCCCCGGCATCATCCCGCGCAAGTCGGTGCACGAGCCGATGGCGACCGGCCTCAAGGCGATCGACGCCCTGATCCCGATCGGCCGCGGCCAGCGCGAGCTGATCATCGGCGACCGTCAGACCGGCAAGACCGCCGTGGCGCTCGACACGATCCTCAACCAGAAGCCGCTGAACGTCGAAGGCGCGCCGGAGAGCCAGAAGCTCTACTGCGTCTACGTCGCCGTCGGCCAGAAGCGTTCGACCGTCGCCCAGCTCGTGAAGGTGCTCGAGGAGCGCGGCGCGATGGAGTATTCCATCGTCGTGGCGGCCACCGCCTCCGACCCGGCCCCGATGCAGTTCCTGGCGCCCTTCGCCGGCTGCTCGATGGGCGAGTATTTCCGCGACAACGGCATGCACGCCGTGATCATCTATGACGACCTGTCGAAGCAGGCCGTCGCCTACCGCCAGATGTCGCTGCTGCTTCGCCGCCCGCCGGGCCGCGAAGCGTATCCCGGCGACGTGTTCTACCTGCATTCCCGCCTGCTCGAGCGCGCCGCCAAGATGGGCGAGGCCGCCGGTCTCGGCTCGCTGACGGCGCTGCCGGTCATCGAGACGCAGGCGAACGACGTCTCGGCCTACATCCCAACCAACGTGATCTCGATCACCGACGGGCAGATCTTCCTCGAGACCGACCTGTTCTACCAGGGCATCCGTCCGGCGGTGAACGTCGGCCTCTCGGTGTCGCGCGTCGGCTCGGCCGCCCAGACCAAGGCGACCAAGAAGGTTGCCGGCAAGATCAAGGGCGAGCTCGCCCAGTATCGCGAGATGGCGGCCTTCGCCCAGTTCGGCTCCGACCTCGACGCCGTCACGCAGCGCCTGCTCAACCGCGGCGCCCGCCTGACCGAGCTGCTGAAGCAGGGCCAGTTCTCGCCGCTGAAGATGGAAGAGCAGACGGTCGTGATCTATGCCGGCGTCAACGGCTATCTCGACCCGCTGCCGGTCAGCAAGGTGCGCGCCTTCGAAGACGGGCTGCTCTCGCTGGTGCGCGGCAAGCACGCCGACCTGCTGAACGAGATCGGCTCCTCGAAAGACCTTTCGGACGCGAATGCCGCGAAGCTGAAGGGGATCGTCGAGGGCTACGCCAAGTCCTTCGCCTGATCTTTGCGAGCGCAGCGAGGCAATCCAGCCCCGCTGCGCCAGTTCTGGATTGCTTCGTCGCTGCGCCCTCGCAATGACGGATAGGGGATCAAGACCGGATGCCGTCCCTTAAGGACCTACGCAACCGCATCGCCTCGGTGAAGGCGACGCAGAAGATCACCAAGGCCATGCAGATGGTCGCGGCAGCCAAGCTGCGCCGCGCCCAGAGCGCGGCCGAGGCGGCGCGTCCCTATGCCGAGCGCATGGAGACGGTGCTGGCGAACCTCGCCTCTGGCATCTCCGGGCCGGGCGCGCCGAAGCTGATCGGCGGGACGGGCTCGGACAAGGTGCACCTGCTCGTGGTCTGCACCGCCGAGCGCGGCCTCTGCGGCGCCTTCAACTCCTCGATCGCCCGCCTCGCCCGCGACAAGGCGCTGGCGCTGAAGGCCGAGGGCAAGACGGTCAAGTTCATCTGCGTCGGCAAGAAGGGCTTCGACATCCTGCGTCGGCAGTTCGCCGCCGACATCGTCGAGGTGATCGACCTGCGCGCCTTCAAGCAGCTCGGTTTCGCCAATGCCGAGACGATCGCGCAGAACATCCTGGCGCGCTTTGCCGCCGGGGAGTTCGACGTCGCGACGCTGTTCTTCTCGAAGTTCAAGTCGGTGATCTCGCAGATCCCGACGGCGCAGCGCATCATCCCGGCCGAAATCCCGGCCGGCACCAAGACGATGGCCGCGGTCTACGACTACGAGCCGGAGGAAAGCGAGATCCTCGAGACGCTGCTGCCGCGCAACCTCACGGTGCAGGTGCTGCGTGCGATCCTGGAGAACGCCGCTTCCGAGCAGGGCGCGCGCATGTCGGCGATGGACTCCGCCACGCGCAATGCCGGCGAGATGATCAAGAAGCAGACGCAGCTGTACAACCGCTCGCGCCAGGCGATGATCACCAAGGAACTGATCGAGATCATCTCCGGCGCGGAAGCGCTCTAACCGCCTAACTTCAGGCCGGCGTGCCGGCCATCCGACACGCTGAACGCGAATCCGAGGTTCGAACCATGGCCAAAGCCGCTACCAAGACCAAGACCGACAAGCCCGCCAACACCGGCACCGGCCGCGTCGCGCAGGTCATCGGCGCCGTCGTCGACGTGCAGTTCGACGGCATCCTGCCCGAGATCCTGAATGCGCTCGAGACCGACAATCTCGGCAACCGCCTCGTCCTCGAGGTCGCCCAGCATCTCGGTGAGAACACGGTTCGCACCATCGCCATGGACTCGACCGAAGGTCTGGTCCGCGGCCAGGTGGTCACCGACACCGGCGCCCCGATCGCGGTTCCGGTCGGTGACGAGTGCCTCGGCCGCATCATGAACGTCATCGGCGAGCCGGTGGACGAGGCCGGTCCGATCAAGACGTCGGGCACCCGCGCCATCCACCAGCCGGCTCCGAGCTATGCCGACCAGGCGACGGAAGCGCAGATCCTGGTCACCGGCATCAAGGTCGTCGACCTGCTGGCGCCTTACGCCAAGGGCGGCAAGATCGGCCTGTTCGGCGGCGCCGGCGTCGGCAAGACCGTTCTGATCATGGAGCTGATCAACAACGTCGCGAAGGCCCACGGTGGTTATTCCGTGTTCGCCGGCGTCGGCGAGCGCACCCGCGAGGGCAACGACCTCTATCACGAGATGATCGAGTCGGGCGTGAACAAGAAGGGCGGCGGCGAAGGCTCCAAGTGCGCTCTCGTCTACGGTCAGATGAACGAGCCCCCGGGTGCCCGCATGCGCGTCGCCCTGTCCGGCCTGACGGTGGCGGAAGACTTCCGCGACCGTGGCCAGGACGTGCTGTTCTTCGTCGACAACATCTTCCGCTTCACCCAGGCGGGCTCCGAGGTGTCGGCGCTGCTCGGCCGTATCCCGTCGGCGGTGGGCTATCAGCCGACGCTTGCCACCGACATGGGCAACCTGCAGGAGCGCATCACCACCACCAATAAGGGCTCGATCACCTCGGTGCAGGCGATCTACGTGCCGGCGGACGACCTGACCGACCCGGCGCCGGCGACCTCGTTCGCGCACCTTGACGCCACGACCGTGCTCTCGCGCTCGATCGCGGAAAAGGGCATCTACCCGGCGGTCGACCCGCTCGACTCGACCTCGCGCATGCTCTCTGCCGCCATCGTCGGTGACGAGCACTACGGCGTCGCCCGCCAGGTCCAGCAGATCCTCCAGCGCTACAAGGCCCTGCAGGACATCATCGCGATCCTGGGCATGGACGAGCTCTCGGAAGAGGACAAGCTCGCCGTCGCCCGCGCCCGCAAGATCGAGCGCTTCCTGTCGCAGCCCTTCTTCGTCGCGGAAGTCTTCACCGGCTCGCCGGGCAAGCTCGTCGCGCTCGAAGACACCATCAAGGGCTTCAAGGGCCTGGTCGAGGGCAAGTACGACCACCTGCCGGAAGCCGCCTTCTACATGGTCGGCTCGATCGAGGAAGCGGTCGAGAAGGCCCAGCGCCTGGCTGCCGAGGCGGCGTAAGTTTCACGGGCCATCCCGGCCGGCATCGGTCGGTCGGGGGGCGTGACACGCGTCTTTCCCGGGCTTGTCCCGGGAATCTCTGGACGAGAAGACACTGGTTTCAGAGATGGTCGGGTCAGGCCCGACCATGACGAGCCTGGAGAGATTTTACGATGGCCACCTTCACATTCGAACTCGTCTCGCCGGAGCGCATCCTATTCTCGGGCGACGCCGTCAGCGTCATCGTGCCGTCGGTCGAGGGTGAGATGACCGTGCTCGCCGGTCATGCGCCGGTCGTCGCCGTGCTGAAGCCCGGCATCGTCCTGGTCCAGACCGACTCGAGCAACGGCAAGGAATTCTTCGTCTCCGGCGGCCTCGCCGAGATCAACGCCACGAGC
The DNA here is from genome assembly GCF_037120455.1 of Allobosea sp. CCNWLY174. Lineage (NCBI taxonomy): Bacteria > Pseudomonadati > Pseudomonadota > Alphaproteobacteria > Hyphomicrobiales > Alloboseaceae > Allobosea > Allobosea sp. CCNWLY174. The sequence goes on from NZ_JBBBBQ010000007.1 coordinate 133,857, forward strand.
CTCACCATCCTGGCTGAGCAGGCCCGCTTCCTCGAGGACGTCGACACCGCCGTCCTCGATGCGGAGATTCTGACCGCCGAGACCCGCCATGCCGGTTCGCATGACGAAGCCGAGAAGAAGCGCCTGCACGACCAGCTCGTGCAACTGCGCGAGTTCAAGGGCGTGTTCGAGCAGCGTAAGGCTGCCTGAAGGACCGCGTCGCGGCCTGGGACGAGAGACAACGGGCCGCGCAAGCGGCCCTTTTTCGTTGGGTCTGAAGGCGAGGATCAGCTCGTCGGCTTGGCGAACTCGGCAAAGGCCGCGACCACTTTCTCGTAGACCATTCGCTTGAACGGCACGACGCGCTCCGGCATCTCCGCGAGCGGCAGCCAGGCCCACTCCGAGAACTCGGCGGGCTCGTCACCATTCGGCCGGCTGATGTCGAACTCGGTCTCGCTGCCGGTGAAGCGGAAAGCGACCCAGCGCTGGCGCTGGCCGCGAAAGACGCTCAGCCTGTGCGGCGGGCCGGCATAGGCGGGGAAGTCGTAGGCCCACCACTCCTGCGTGGCGGCGAGGAATGCGGCGCTGCTCACCCCGGTTTCCTCGGCGAGCTCGCGGCGGGCGGCCGCAACGATATCCTCGTTCGCGTCGATGCCGCCCTGCGGCATCTGCCAGTCGAAGCCCGGCAGGACGATCTCAGGCCCGGCGCTGTGCGAGCGGCCGGCAAAGACGCGGCCCTGCGCGTTGAACAGGGCGATGCCGACATTGGGTCGATAGGGGAGGGAGGAGGTCATGACCCCTCCCGCTACCACGTCATGGCCAGCAAGGTGAACTCAGGCCGCGATCGCCTCGGCCAGTGCGACGACACGCTTGGCCATCTCGGCATGCAAACGCTCGACCATGCGCCCGTCGAGCTGGATCGCGCCCTTGTCGGCGTTCCCCGGCTCGTCGAAAGCCGAGATGATGGCGCGGGCCCGCGCGAGCTCGGTCTCCTCCGGCGCGAAGATGCCGTTCGCCACTGCGACCTGGTTGGGATGGATCAGGGTCTTGCCGTCGAAGCCGAGGTCGCGGGCCTGCTCGCATTCGGCGCGGAAGCCGGCCTCGTCCTTGAGGTCATTGTAGACGCCGTCGATGACGTCGATGCCATGGGCGCGCGCGGCGAGGATCGCCGTGGTCAGCCAGGGCAGCATCGGCGCACGGCCGGGCACGAAGCGGGCGCGGGTTTCCTTGGCAAGGTCGTTGGTGCCGAGGATGAAGCAGCCGAGACGCGTCGAGGGATCACGGGCGGCCCGAGCGATCTTCTCGCAATCGAGGATGGCAAGCGGTGTCTCGATCATCGCCCAGATCTGCGTTTCCGGCTTGGCCCAGAGCCCTGTCAGGCGATGGCCGATCTCGATCAACGCTTCCGGCGAAGACACCTTGGGGATCAGGATCGCGTTGGGCGCGGCTTCCGTCGCGGCGGCGAGGTCGGCGTCGAACCAGGGCGTATCGATGCCGTTGGTGCGGATGACCAGCTCGCGCCGGCCATAGCCGCCCGCCTTCACCGCGGCGCACACCTGTTCGCGCGCCAGTCCCTTGGCGTCCGGAGCGACCGCGTCCTCGAGATCGAGGATCAGCGCGTCGGCGGCAATTTCGCGGGCCTTCTCCAACGCGCGGGCATTGGAGCCCGGCATATAGAGGACGCTGCGGCGCGGACGGATGTCGGTCATAGTGTCTCTCCGGATTGAGGGTCGCCGGGTTCGCTGCAGTGCACACTAAGCTGCGCCGCAATGCAATGTCAGTTCTGCGAAGGACGAATGACGGGGCTGTGATGGGCTGGATTGCCGGTGTCGATGGCTGCAAGGCGGGCTGGATCGCGGCTTTCGCCGATCCTACCGGGCAGGACGCACCATTTTTTCGGGTCCTTCCGCGCTGGAGCGATCTGCTCGCCGGCCAGACTGTGCCGGAGCTGATCGCGGTCGACATGCCGATCGGCCTGCCGGACCGGATCTCCGGATCGGGACGTGGGCCGGAGCAGGCGGTGCGGGCGCTCCTCGGCGAGCGGCAATCCTCGGTATTCTCTATTCCCTCGCGCAGCGCGGTACACGCAACCGACTATGCTGAGGCCTGCCTATTGGCGCTTGCGACCTCGGAGCCGCCGCGTAAGGTCTCGAAGCAGGGCTTTCATCTCTTTCCGCGCATCCGCGAGATCGACGCTCTGCTGCGGGCCGAGCCTGATTGGCGCGAGCGCATCTTCGAGACGCATCCGGAGCTTGCTTTCGCGACCATGCGCGGTGCGCCGCTGGTGCACCCGAAGAAGATCAAGGGCGTGGTCAACCCGGCCGGGATGGCCGAGCGCCGCGCTCTGCTGCTGGCGGCGGGACTGCCGGAGGCCATCGTCCATGCGAAACCGCCGCGCGGTGCCGCGGCTGACGATGCCGTCGACGCCCTCGCAGCGCTGGTCGTCGCCCGGCACATTGCCGCCGGGCGCGGGAGGCCCTTTCCCGATCCGCCGGGACGCGATAGCCACGCTCTACCTATCGCGATCTGGACCTATGTCGCGGATCGCTCCCTCGCCCAGGATCCGCCCATGACAGACAAGCCTGTGCCGCGCTCGATGATCGAGGCCGCGGCTGACCGCATTGCCGGCCATGCCCGCACCACTCCGGTGATGCGGCTCGGCACCGGCGCTTTCGGCTCGCGCGCCGATGTCTCGCTCAAGCTCGAATGCCTGCAGCATGCCGGCTCGTTCAAGACGCGCGGCGCTTTCAACAACCTGCTCTCGCTCGATGTGCCGGCCGCCGGCGTCGCCGCGGCCTCGGGCGGCAATCACGGTGCAGCGGTCGCCTATGCCGCCGGCCAGCGCGGCGTGAAGGCGACGATCTTCGTGCCGGAAATCTCGCCGGCCGCCAAGATCGAGGCGATCCGCCGCTTCGGCGCCGAGGTCCGGATCGGTGGTGCGCAATATGACGACGCCCAGGCGGCCTGCGACAAGTTCGTGGCCGAGACCGGCGCGCTGAAGATCCACCCCTTCTCGGCCAGGGAGACGATCGCCGGCCAGGGCACGCTCGGCCGCGAATGGCAAGGCCAGGAGCCTGACCTCGACACCGTCCTAGTCGCAGTCGGCGGCGGCGGCCTGATCTCCGGCATCGCCGCCTGGTTCGCCGGCACCAGCGTCAAGGTCGTCGGGGTCGAGCCGGAAGGCTCGCGGGCGTTGCAGGCGGCGCTTGAAGCGAAAGGGCCGGTGACGGTGACCGTCGCCTCGGTCGCGGCCGATTCGCTGGGGGCCCGCAATGTCGGCCAGCTGGTCTATGACGTCTGCAAGGATGCGGTCGACCATGTCGTGCTGGTCCCGGATGCGGCGATCACCGAGGCTCAAGCGCTGCTCTGGCGCGATTTCCGCCTCGCGGTCGAGCCCGGCGGCGCGGCGGCGCTCGGCGCGCTGATCGCCGGCTCCTACAAGCCGCAGCCTGGCGAACGCCTCGGCGTCCTCGTCTGCGGCGCCAATGTCGATCTCGCCAAGCTGATCGAGATCATCGCGTGAGCCGGCGCGGCATCGCCAAGGGCGGCAAGGCGGTCTATGGCGCGCCGCTCGGCGTGCTGATGCTGGAGGCGCGTTTTCCGCGCATCTTCGGCGACATGGGCAACGCCACGACCTGGCCTTTCCCGGTTCTCTACCGCGTCGTCTCCGGGGCCAGCCCGGAGAAGGTGGTGCTGAAGGGAGCGGCCGGGCTGCTCCCGGATTTCGTCGCGGCGGCGCAGGAGCTGATCCGGCACGGCGCCGAGGCGATCACCACCAATTGCGGCTTCCTCTCGCTGTTTCAGCAGGAGCTGGCGGCTGCGGTCGGTGTTCCCGTCGCGACGTCATCGCTGATGCAGGTTCCCTGGGTGCAGGCGACTTTGCCGCCGGGCAAACGCGTCGGCCTCGTCACCGTATCGGCGGCGACGCTGACGCCGCAGCACCTTGCGGCCGTCGGCGTTCCCGCCGACACACCGGTCACCGGCACCGAGAACGGCCGCGAATTCTTCCGCGTGCTGATCAAGGCGGAGAAGGAGGAGATGGACATCGACCTCGCCGAGCAGGACGTGGTCGAGGCGGCCCAGCGACTGGTCGCTGATCATCCCGAGGTCGGCGCGATCGTGCTCGAATGCACCAACATGCCGCCCTATGCGGCTGCGGTGCAGGCGGCGACGGGCCTGCCGGTCTACGACATCTATTCGATGATCACCTGGTTCCATGCCGGCCTGCGGCCGCGCGACTTCCGGCTCTGACCTTCGGCTTCGGGCGAGCTTTACGGCGGGCCGCGCCGCAGCGCACAATGAGGTCCCGCCGCGAGAGCCGAGCCGATGTCCGAGATCACCAGCAAGACCAATACCGGCCGCTTCTTCGAGGACTTCCGGCTCGGCGAGACCATCGTCCACGCGACGCCGCGCACGGTCTCGGTCGGCGACGTCTCGCTCTACACCGCGCTCTACGGGACGCGCTTTGCCGTGCAATCCTCGGATGCCTTCGCCAAAGCGATCGGCTATCCAGTCGCGCCGGTCGACGATCTGCTGGTCTTCCACATCGTCTTCGGCAAGACGGTGCCGGACATCTCGCTCAATGCCGTCGCCAATCTCGGCTATGCCGATGGCCGCTTCCTCAAGCCGGTCTTTCCGGGTGACACGCTCTCGACGACCTCGGAGGTGATCGGTCTGAAGCAGACCTCGGGCGGCGATGCCGGCATCGTCTATGTCCGCTCGATCGGCCGCAACCAGCATAATGAGATCGTGCTGAGCTATGCTCGCTGGGTGCTGGTGCGCAAGCGCCGGCCCGGCACGCCGGCGGAGTTCGAGCTGGTGCCCGAGCTGCCGAAGAGCGTCGCCCCGGAGGCGTTGGGCGAGGGCTGCCCGCCGCTGCATCCGGCCGCCTATGACGATGCGCTTTCGGGTTCGCCCTTCCGCTGGGGCGACTACCGCGCAGGCGAGCGCATCGACCATGTCGACGGCATGACCGTCGAGGAGGCCGAACACCAGATTGCGACGCGGCTCTACCAGAATACCGCCAAGGTCCATTTCGACGCCTATGGCGCCCGCGAGACCCGCTTCGGCAAGCGCCTGATCTATGGCGGGCATGTCATCAGCCTGGCGCGCGCCCTGTCCTTCAACGGGCTCGGCAACGCCTTCCACATCGCCGCGATCAACGCGGGTCGCCATGTCTCGCCGCTCTTTGCCGGCGACACCGTCTTCGCCTGGAGCGAGGTGCTGGAGGCGGCCGAGGTGCCTGGACGCGAGGATGTCGGCGCGCTCAGGCTTCGCCTCGTCGCGACCAAGAACCTGCCCTGCAACGAGTACCCGCTGAAGCACGCCGACCAGTATGCTGACGGGGTGATCCTCGATTTCGACTACTGGGCGCTGCTGCCGCGGTGACGATCCGGAAGCGGTCGAGGGTCGTCGTGGACTGAAAAGTTACAGATTTCGATTTCTGTAATCGCCCGAATGCATACCGCATTGCGACAAGGACATGGTTTCGTTAGAGAGCCATACACTCTAGAACGATACCAAGCGATCTTCGCTTCGTGAGCTTGAAGGGTCGGGAGTTCAAGACTTGGCCGAGTCCAGACCGGCGGCGCGCCCGCTTTCACCGCATCTGCAGATTTATCGCTGGTCCTGGACCATGGCGATGTCGATCGCCCATCGCGCCACCGGTTCGGCGCTCTATGCCGGTACCCTGCTGATCGCGCTCTGGCTCATCGCCGCCGCCTCGGGCCCGGCCGCTTACGAAACGGCGCAGTGGATCGCCGGCTCCATCCTCGGCCGGCTCGTGCTGTTCGGTTACACCTTCGTGCTGCTGCACCATATGGTCGGTGGTCTTCGCCATTTCGTCTGGGATCTCGGCCACGGCTTCGACCCGCAGACCCGCACGAATCTGGCGAAGTACAGTGTCGTCGTCTCCGGCGGGCTCACCGTGCTCGTCTGGATCGTCGCCCTGACGCGCTGAGGACCAAAGCCGATGCTCTCCAACTCCTCGATGCGCACTCCGCTCGGCCGCGTCCGCGGCCTCGGCTCCGCCAAGTCCGGCACCGGCCATTTCTGGCTGCAACGCCTTACCGCCGTCGCCAACCTCGTCCTGACGATCGGCTTCCTCTGCGTCGTGCTTTCGCTGATCGGCAAGCCCTATGGCGCCGCGATTGCGACGCTGGCCAAGCCGCAGGTCGCGATCCTGATGCTGCTCTTCGTGGTCTCCGGCGTCGTCCACATGCGCCTGGGCATGCAGGTCGTCATCGAGGACTATGTCCATCATGAGGGGCTGAAGATCCTCGCCGTGATGGCCAACACCTTCTTTGCGATCGCGGTCGGCGCTGCCTGCGCCTTCGCGCTCCTGAAGATCTCGTTCGGAGGCTGATCATGGCGATCACCCGCGCCCGTGCCGTCCCGGCCTATACCGGCCAGGCCTACCCCATCACCGACCACACCTTCGACGTCGTCGTCGTCGGCGCCGGCGGCGCCGGGCTTCGCGCCACGGTCGGCTGCTCGCAGGCCGGCCTGCGCACCGCCTGCATCAGCAAGGTCTTCCCGACCCGCTCGCACACCGTCGCCGCCCAGGGCGGCGTCGCCGCCTCGCTCGGCAATATGGGCAAGGACACCTGGCAGTGGCACATGTACGACACCGTCAAGGGGTCGGACTGGCTCGGCGACCAGGACGCCATCGAATATCTCGTGCGCAACGCACCGGCCGCCGTCTACGAACTCGAGCACTGGGGCGTGCCCTTTTCGCGCACGGAGTCGGGGAAAATCTATCAGCGCCCCTTCGGCGGCATGACCACCGATTTCGGCAACGGGCCTCCGGCCCAGCGCACCTGCGCCGCCGCCGACCGCACCGGCCACGCCATGCTGCACACGCTGTATGGCCAGGCGCTGCGCTACAACACCGAGTTCTTCATCGAATACTTCGCCATCGACCTGATCATGGACGAGGACGGCCATTGCCGTGGCGTGATCGCGCTGAAGCTCGATGACGGCACGCTGCACCGCTTCCGCTCGCAGCAGACGATCCTTGCGACCGGTGGCTATGGCCGCGCCTATTTCTCGGCGACCAGCGCCCATACCTGCACCGGCGATGGCGGCGGCATGGTGCTGCGCGCCGGCCTGCCGATGCAGGACATGGAGTTCGTGCAGTTCCACCCGACCGGGATCTACGGCTCGGGCTGCCTGATCACCGAGGGCGCCCGCGGCGAGGGCGGCTACCTCACCAATTCCGAGGGCGAGCGCTTCATGGAACGCTATGCCCCCTCGGCCAAGGACCTCGCCTCGCGCGATGTCGTCTCACGCTCGATGACGATGGAAATCCGGGCCGGCCGCGGCGTCGGCAAGGATAAGGACCACATCTACCTGCATCTCGACCATCTCGACCCGAAGATCCTGCACGAGCGCCTGCCCGGCATCTCGGAGAGCGCCAAGATCTTCGCCGGCGTCGACGTCACCCGCGAGCCGATCCCGGTGATCCCGACCGTGCACTACAACATGGGCGGCATCCCCACGAACTTCCACGGCGAGGTGCTGACCAAGGTCGATGGCGATCCGGACCGGGTCGTGCCCGGCCTGATGGCGATCGGCGAAGCGGCTTGCGTCTCCGTCCACGGCGCCAACCGCCTCGGCTCGAACTCGCTGATCGACCTCGTCGTCTTCGGCCGCGCCGCAGGGCTGCGCTGCGCCGAGACCGTCAAGGCCGGCGAGACGCAGCCGGAGCTGCCGGCGAACTCGGCCGATCTCTCGCTCACCCGCCTCGACAAATACCGCAACGCCAAGGGCGGCACGCCGACCGCGGTGCTGCGCGACAAGATGCAGCGGACCATGCAGTCCGATTGTGCCGTCTATCGCACCGGCGAGACGCTCGAAGCGGGCCACAAGGCGATCCACGAGGTCTGGGCCGGCATCACCGACATCGGCACGACGGATCGCTCGCTGATCTGGAACTCGGACCTGATCGAGACGCTCGAGTTCGAGAACCTGATCACCCAGGCGGTGGTCACCATGGACTCGGCGCTCCAGCGCCCGGAGAGCCGCGGCGCCCATGCCCGCGAGGACTATCCGGACCGCAACGACAAGGACTGGATGAAGCACACGCTCGCGTGGATCGACGACGAGAAGCGCACCGTCACGCTCGATGACCGTCCGGTGCACACCTACACGCTCTCGAATGACATCGAATACATCAAGCCGAAGGCGCGGGTGTACTGAGGACGATCTGACCGATGGCTGAATTCAATCTCCCGCAGAACTCCCGCCTGACCGAGGGCAAGGCCTGGCCGAAGCCGGCCGGTGCCAAGAAGGTCACCGAGTTCAAGATCTATCGCTGGAACCCGGACGACACCGCCAATCCGCGCACCGACACCTATTATGTCGACCGCGACGATTGCGGGCCGATGGTGCTCGACGCGCTGATCTGGATCAAGAACAAGGTCGACCCGACGCTGACCTTCCGGCGCTCCTGCCGCGAGGGCATCTGCGGCTCCTGCGCCATGAACATGGACGGCAAGAACGGCCTCGCCTGCACCACCGGCATCGATGAGTGCGGCGGCAAGGGCAAGGTCGCGATCTACCCGCTGCCGCACATGCCGGTGGTCAAGGACCTCGTTCCCGACCTGACCCGCTTCTACGCCCAGCACGCCTCGATCGAGCCCTGGCTCAAGACGACGACGCCGGCGCCCGAAAAGGAATGGAAGCAGGCCAAGGACGACCGCGAGAAGCTCGACGGCCTCTATGAGTGCATCCTCTGCGCCTGCTGCTCGACCTCCTGCCCGAGCTATTGGTGGAATGGCGACCGCTATCTTGGCCCCGCCGCGCTGCTGCAGGCCTATCGCTGGCTGATCGACTCGCGCGACGAAGCCACCGGCGAGCGCCTCGACGATCTCGAGGACCCGTTCCGGCTCTATCGCTGCCACACCATCATGAATTGCGCCAACGCCTGCCCGAAGGGGCTCAACCCCGCCAAGGCGATCGCGGAAGTGAAGAAGATGATGGTGGCCCGCCAGGTCTGAGCCGGCCGGAATTCTACTGGCGCGGCCGTCTGACGCGGCGGCCTGCGCTTCCGGTGCTCACGTACTGATGTACGCTCCGTTCCGGTTCTCGGCCGCCACGCCAGCCGACTCACGCCAGCGAATTCCGGCTCGCCTGAGCGAGGTTCGGTTTCGGGCCGCACGGATTTCCGCAATTCCGCCGCCGATTTCGCCGGTTTCGGCCCTCAATCGATCACGTCCGCGACAAGACGTCGCGCTCTCTTCGTGCTGTTTAAGTCACCGCATGAGGGCGCATCATGTCGCAAGAGCACGGGCAGCAGACCGAGAGCAGACCTGAACCTCCTCTCTTGCCCCTCGGCATCACGCCGCGGCGCTTCGGGCGCAGTCCGGGCCTGAAATTCTTCGTCATCGGTTTTCTGGCACTGCTGCTGCTGGTCCCGCTGATGTTCGTCTCCACTCTGCGTGGCGAGCGGTCGGCAACCGCAAATCAGGCTGCCCGCGAGATCGGCGATGCCTGGGGCCGCGAGCAGATCGTCGGCGGACCGGCTCTGCTGGTGCCCTATCTGGTGCCGCCCAAGGCCGCCAATGCGGCGCCGACGCGCGAGGTCGCGGTCTTCCTGCCGGATGATCTCCAGGCGAGTTCGGAGGCGCAGACCGAAATCCGGCGGCGCTCGATCTTCGACGTGCCGGTCTATCGCAGCAAGGTCGCGCTGAATGCGCGCTTCCTGCCGCCCGATTTCAAGACGATCACCTCGGAAGACGTGCAGCCGCTCTGGAACGAGGCGGTGCTCGCCGTCGGCGTCGCGGATGTCCGCGGCCTGAAGAACCGGGCCACGGCGCAGATCCGCGACGGAGCCGCGATCGAGTTTGAGCCGACGCTGGGAGCCGGCATTCGCGACGGCAACGGCATCCATGCCGCCTTGCGCGGCGTCGACCTGACCAGGCCGCTCGTCGTCGAGGTCGGGCTCGACCTCAACGGCTCGCGCAGCCTCTCGATCGTGCCGCTGGCGAAGAACAGCGCACTCCGGATGAGCTCGAACTGGCAGCATCCGAGCTTCTCCGGCGCGCATCTGCCGGATGACCGGGTGATCGACGCGAACGGCTTCTCGGCCTCGTGGCGGGTCTCGCATCTGGCGCGCAACCTGCCGCTCGCCTTCACCCATGACAAACGGGCGGACGTAACCTTCCTCGCCGGCGCCGTCGGCGCCCGTTTCTACCAGCCGGTCGATCTCTATCAGCTGGTCGAACGCGCCATCAAATACGGCGTGCTCTTCGTCGGCGCGGTCTTCCTCGCGGTGTTCGGGTTGGAGCTGGTTGCGCGCGACAATCTCCACGCCGTCCAGTACACACTCGTCGGCTTCGCGCTGGTGCTGTTCTATGTGCTGCTGCTGTCTCTAGCCGAGCATCTCGGCTTCCTGACCGCCTATCTGACCGCTGCCGCGGCAACGACGGCGCTGATCGCGCTCTATATCGGCCTCGTCCTGCGCAGCTTTGCGCGTGGCGGCGTCCTGGGGCTGATCCTCGCCACCGGCTATGGGCTGGTCTATGCGCTCCTGAAATCCGAGGATTTCGCCCTGCTCGCGGGAGCGATCGGCGCCTTCGTTGCGCTGACGGCACTGATGCTCGGCACGGCCAGGGTCAATTGGTCCGGCCTTGGTGACGGCATGGCCAAGAGCATCACCGCTGATCCGGTGCAGCCGAGCGGCTCGGCGTGACGTTCAGGAGAGATAGCGGCCCGGCGCGAAAGGCGCCGGGTCAGCCGGGGCCGCTTCGCCGCAGATCAGCGCGGCGAGGATCTCCCCCGTCACGGGGCCGGTCGAGAAGCCGATATGCTGGTTGCCGAAGGCGAGCCAGAGGCCGGGATGGCGCGGCGCCTCGCCGATCACAGGCAGCGAATCCGGCAAGGTCGGGCGTGAGCCGCGCCAGGTTGCATCGTCCGCCGGCTCCGTCAGCGGAAAGGCCTCGCGCGCCCGCGGCAGCACCTGCTCGATCTGGGCATGGTCGTCGGGGGCATCGCGATCGGCGAGCTCGACGCCGCTGGTCAGGCGCAGGCCGCGCTCCATTGGCGCCAGCATGTAGGACGCTTCGACATCGTAGATCGGGCGGTTGAGGAAGCGCCCCTGCGCCGGCTTGTAGTGGCGGTGATAGCCGCGCTCGACATTGAGCGGCACTTTCAGGCCGAGAGGTCGCAGCAGATCGGCGCTCCAGGGTCCGAGCGCGACGACCGCGAGCGCGGCGTCGTGCTGGGCGCCCTTGGCCGTGACACGCCAGCTATCGCCCTGCCTCGACAGGGCGGTGACCTCGTCGCGCAGGATCGTGCCGCCCCGCGCGGCGAACAGCGTGGCGTAGGCCTCGACCACCGCGCCCGGCCAATCGACCGAGGCGCTGTCCTTGTGGTGAAGGGCAGCCGAGAATATCGGATTGAGGCTCGGCTCCAGCGCCGAGAGCGCCTGCCTGTCGAGCGCCTCGACGCGGACATCGTGGTCTTCCAGGAAGGTCCGGCGCGCCTCGGCGGCGGACCGGCCGGCCTCGCTGCGCCAGAGCTCGAGGAAACCGGTATCGCGCAGGCGCCAGGCGATGCCGGCTTCCGTCATCAGCCGCTTGTGCAGCGGCAGGGAGGGCGCGATCAGGCTTTCCAGCGCCGCGACGCGGTGGCTGAGCCGCTCCGGCCTGGCCTCGTTGAGAAAGCCGAGAATCCAGCCGGGATTGCCCAGGAGGTGGCCGAGCCGGTAGCGCACCGCCGCATGCCGGTTGCCGAGGTATTTCGGCAGGTTTTTCCACAGGCCGGGATTGTTCAGCGGCATGATCGAGGAGCGGCTGATCACCCCGGCATTGCCGTAGGAGGTCTCGCGGCCGGGCTCGCGCCGGTCGATCAGCGTGACCTTGAGGCCGCGCTTCTGCAAGGCAAGCGCGCAGGAGACGCCGACCATGCCGGCGCCGATGACCATGACAGTGCGGGTCACGCGATGGAATCCTGCTCGGCCGGCGCTTTCAGCCAATGGTCGAGGAAGCTGTCGAGCCAGGCGCGGACCGGCGGATCGTACTGGTACCAGCCGTCGAGATGCTGGTGGCGCAATTGCGCGCCCGGCATCAACGTACGTTCATGGCCGCGTACCGACCAGCGGCACATCATCGCCAGCGTCACTTCAGGGTGGAATTGCAGGCCGTAGGCCTTGCGGCCGGCGCGGATCGCCTGGACCGGGAAGTCGCCGCCGGTCGCCAGGCATTCGGCCCCGGTCGGGCAGTCGAAGCCCTCGCGGTGCCATTGATAGACGATGCCCGGCCAAATGCAGCCGGAAGCAGTGGCATGGGCGCGGCCGGCCTCGGTCAGGCTGAGCGGGTAATAGCCTACCTCGGCCCGGCCCTCGGCATGGCTGTAGACGGTCGCGCCGAGATGACGGGCGAGCATCTGCGCACCCAGGCAGAGCCCCAGGAACGGCGCATCTTCCTTAAGGCAGGTGCCGATCCAGTCGGTTTCGGCCTTGACGAAATCGTCGGGGTCGTTGGCGCTCATCGGCCCGCCGAAGATCACTGCGCCGGCATGGTCCCGCATGGTCTGCGGCAGCGGGTCGCCGAAACGGGGCCTGCGGATATCGAGGGCATGGCCGCGCTCGGCGATCAGACGGCCGACGCGGCCGGGCGTCGAATGCTCCTGATGGAGTACGATCAACACCGGTTTGCGAGGTGGCAGGGCGTCGAGGCGTGTGCGGAGCCGGCGACGGGCCTCGAAGCGATAGGACAGATCGTTCATCGCGATGGTCGATTGCGCTCCCGAAACCGGATTCTCCGCGCCGGATCATATCTAAAATGCGGTTTGCCGGCTGTCGCTGCAAGCAAATTGTAAGCCAGCGCCAGCATGACGGAGCCCAGCGCCGTGCATGCTCCGTGCAATCTTTCATCAACACACCTCTGGCAATGCAACCATCAGTGCTGACGACGATTGACTTTCGCGCCAGGCTCAGGCATGAGAATGAACATTCATTCTCACTGTTCCAAACAAGCATGTCACAAGTCGTATCCTCCTTCTCGGCCGAACGCGGTCTCTCGGAGCGCCATATCCGCATCCTCGATGCGGCCGAGCGCGTTTTCGCGCGCGCCGGCTTTCATGCCGCGACGATGAACGACATCGCTGTGGAAGCCGCGATGAGTCCGGGCAATCTCTACCGCTACTTCTCGTCGAAGGACGCGCTGATCGCCGGCATCAGCGAGCGCGACCGGACCGAGGTCGCGGCCGATTTCGCCCAGCTCGACCCGGCCAAGGGCGGCTTGCTCGACCAGCTCGAGGAGCTCGGCCGCCAGCACATGGTGCGCAAGCCCCGCGAGAAGGCGATCATCGCGCTGCAGATCTGGGCCGAGGCGTCGCGCACACCCGAGATGGCGCAGATCTGTGCCGGGTTCGACGAGGTGGTCGAGCAGGGCCTAGGAGCCGCCGTCGCGGCTGCCAAGGCGAGCGGCGAACTGCCGAGCAATCTCGATCAAGCCCGTTTTCTGACGGCGCTGTTCATGATGGCGGACGGCTTCTTCTGCCGGCGTGCCGTTGATCCGAATTTCGACGCCGCCGCCGGCGCCGAAGCCCTGTTCGCCGCGATGCGGGGACTGGCGCAGACCATGCTGCTGCCGCTCGCCGACGGCCAAACTTCGTAAGAAGGCCGACCATGCCCATCTCGACCAAAAAACTGATCTTGCTGCCGCTCGTCGCGCTTGCCTATGCGCCCGGAGCGGCCTTCGCCCAGGTGCCGGCCTCCGCTGCTACCGCCCAGAAGCCCTCCGCTGGACCTGCGATCACGGTGACATCGGCCAGGCGCGATGAGATCGTGCAGAGCGTCGTCGTCTCCGGCTCGATGATCGCGCGCGACGAGATCATGGTTGCGCCCGAGATCGACGGCGTCGTCATCACCGAGCTGCTCGCCGAGGAGGGCGATCGCGTCGTCGCCGGCCAGGTGCTGGCGCGTCTGTCGCGCACCACGCTCGAAGTGCAGCGTTCCCAGAACGAGGCGCAGATCAAGCGCGCAGAGGCGGCGGTCGACCAGGCCAAGGCGCAGATCGTCGAGGCCGAGGCCAATCTCGTCCAGGCCAACAACGCCTTCGACCGGACCAAGGCGCTGCGCGACAGCGGCAATGCCAGCCTCGAGACCTTCGACCAGCGCGCTGCCGCGGCGCGAGGCGGGCAGGCGCGATTGAACTCGATGAAGCAGGCGCTCGCGATTGCCACCGCCGATCTGGCGCTGGCCCAGGCTCAGGGCCGCGATATCGACGTCAGGCTCGCCCGTACCGAGATCAAGGCGCCGAAGGCCGGCATCGTCAGCCGCCGCAACGCCAGGCTCGGTGCGATGGCGACGATGGCGGCGGCCGAGCCGCTGTTCAAGATCATCGCCGACGGCGCGATCGAGCTCGAAGCCGATGTCGCCGAGGTCGAGCTGCCCAATCTCAAGATCGGGCAGGCGGTCGCGGTCACGCCGGCCGGCTCCGACAAGCCGCTCGCCGGTCAGATCCGGCTGATCTCGCCCGAGGTCGACAAGGCCTCGCGGCTCGGTCGCTTGCGTATCACGCTGACGGGCAACCCGCCGGTCGCAGTCGGTTCCTTCGCGCGCGGCGTGATCGAGACCGGCCGCAAGACCAGCATCGTGCTGCCGCTCTCGGCGATCACCTATGCCCGCGGCGGCGCCATGGTCCAGTCTGTCAAGGACGGCAAGGTGACGACGAAGAAGGTCACGCTCGGACTGATCGGCGGCGGGCGCGCCGAAATCGCCTCCGGCCTCGCCGAGGGTGAAAGCGTGGTCGCGCGGGCCGGCACCTTCGTGCGCGATGGCGACGCCATCACGCCGATCGCGTCGAACTGAACCGACGGAGCTATCCGTGAGCGTCAATTTCTCCGCCTGGTCGATCCGAAAGCCTGTTCCGGCGATCCTGCTCTTCGTCGTGCTCTGCGTGCTCGGGCTGCTCTCGTTCTCGAAGCTGCCGGTGACGCGCTTCCCGAATATCGACGTGCCCTTCGTCTCGGTGACGGTGACCCAGTCGGGCGCTGCCCCGGCCGAGCTGGAAAGCCAGGTCTCCAAGCGCGTCGAGGACGCGGTCGCCAACATCACCGGCGTCAAGCATGTGATGTCGACGCTGACCGACGGCTCTTCGGTGACGCTGGTCGAGTTCAGGCTCGAAACCAACACCGACCGTGCCGTCAATGACGTCAAGGACGCGATCGCCAAGATCAGGGCCGAGCTGCCGCGCACCATCGACGAGCCGGTGATCCAGCGCATCGACGTCGAGGGCCAGTCGATCCTGACCTATGGCGCCTCCTCGCCCGGGCTGACGCTGGAGCAGCTCTCTTGGCATGTCGACGATGTCGTCGCGCGCGAATTGCAGGGGCTGAAGGGCGTCGGCCGGGTCGAACGCTATGGCGGCGTTGATCGCGAAATCCGGATCTCGCTCGATCCCGACCGTTTGCTCGCGCTCGGCACCACTGCCGGCGACGTCAACCGCCAGATCCGCGCAACCAATGTCGACTTGGCTGGTGGGCGCGGCGAGGTCGGCGGCCAGGAGCAGGCGATCCGCACGCTAGCCAGCGCCAGGACCGTCGCCGAACTGGCCGACAGCAAGATCCAGCTCACAGGTGGGCGCGAGGTCCGCCTGAAGGAACTCGGCCGGGTCGAGGATGCCAGCTCGGAGCCACGTGCCTTCGGCCGACTGAACAAGCAGCCTGTGGTGTCCTTCGCAGTGTTCCGTTCGAAGGGTTCGAGCGAGCTCTCGGTCAAGGACGTGGTCGCGGCCAAGATCGACGATCTCAACAAGCGCTATCCGACGATCAAGCTGGCGCCGATCGACGACGCCGTCGCCTACACCTACGGCAACTACAAGGCGGCGATGGAGACGCTGCTGGAGGGCGCGGCGCTGGCCGTGCTCGTCGTCTTCGTCTTCCTGCGCAACTGGCGGGCGACACTGATCACCGCGATCGCGCTGCCGCTCTCGGCCATTCCGACCTTCTGGGCGATGGAGCTGCTCGGCTTCTCGCTCAATCTCGTCAGCCTGCTCGGCATCACCCTCGTGACCGGCATCCTGGTCGACGACGCGATCGTCGAGATCGAGAACATCGTCCGGCACATGAAGATGGGCAAATCGCCCTATCGCGCCGCGATGGAGGCCGCCGACGAGATCGGCCTCGCGGTCATCGCGATCACGCTGACCATCGTCGCCATCTTCGCGCCGGTCTCGTTCATGGGCGGCATCGCTGGCCAGTATTTCCGCCAGTTCGGCCTCACCGTCGCGATCGCTGTGCTGTTCTCGCTCCTGGTCGCGCGTCTGATCACGCCGATGATGGCAGCCTATCTCTTCAGGCCGGTGAAGCACCACGACGCCAAGGACGGCTTCGTGATGCGCGGCTATTCCTGGCTGCTCGAGGCCTCGCTCAGGAAGCGCCGCATCCCGGTGCTGCCGCGCTTCGACGGTTCGGGGACATGGCGGAAGCTGCCGTTCAACACGGCCTATCTCACGCTGATCGCCGGCTTCGGCTTCCTGTTCGTCTCGATCCAGGCGACGGCGTTGCTGCCGACCGGCTTCTTCCCGGAGGAGGACACCGCCCGCATCGTCGCATCGGTCGAATTGCCGCCTGGCGCGACGCTGGAGGACACCACCGTCGCGACCGACAAGATCGTCGACAAGCTGCGCGAGATCCCGCAGGTGACGAACGTCTTCGTGCTTGGCGGGGCATCGCCGACCGGCCAGCGCGAGGTCCGCCGCGCCGCGGTCTTCATCCTGCTGACGCCGAAGGCCGAGCGTGACGTTCCGCAGAAGGAACTCAAGGTCGTCATCGCCGAGAAGCTGGCCGGCGTGCCCGACGTCCGCGCCTGGTACGTCAACGAGCGCGGCGAGCGCGAGATGGCGTTCTCGATCCTGTCCAAGGACGGCGACGCACTCGACGAGACGGTGGCGAAGATCGAGGCGCGCATGCGCCAGGTCGACGGCTACTTGAACGTCGCGACCGCCGGTTCGTTGAGCCGGCCGGAGATGCGCGTCACGCCGAAGCTGGAACAGGCCGCCAATCTCGGCGTCACGCCCGAGGCGATCTCGGAGGCGCTGCGCGTCGCCACCATCGGCGACATCGGTCCCAACCTCGCAAAGTTCAATGCCGGCGACCGGCTGGTGCCGATCCGCGTCCAGCTCGACGAGCAGGCCCGCACCGACATCCGCAACATTGCGGCGCTGCGCGTCATCAGCGCGTCCGGCGTCTCGGTTCCGCTCACCGCCGTGGCCGAGATCGGCTTCGGCGAGGGGCCGTCCTCAATCGACCGCTATGACCGCGTCCGCCGCGCCGCCATCGGCGCCGACCTGAAGCGCGGTTTCGAGCTCGGCACCGCACAGGAGAAGTTCCAGGAGATCGTCAAAGAGGTCGGCCTTCCCGAGGGCGTGCGCATCGCTGCGACAGGCGATGCCGAGATCCAGGGCGAGGTGGTCGAAGGTTTCATCCACGCGATGACCACCGGCCTGATGCTGGTGCTCGCCGTGCTGATCCTGCTGTTCGGCTCGGTCTTCCAGCCGATCACCATCCTGCTCTCGCTGCCACTCTCCTTCGGCGGCGTGGTGATCGCGCTGCTCGCCACCCACAACCCTGTCTCGATGCCGGTCTATATCGGCCTGCTGATGCTGATGGGCATCGTCACCAAGAATGCGATCATGCTGGTCGATTTCGCGGTCGAAGAGGTCGCGCGCGGCAAGGACCGGCTGACGGCACTGCTGGAAGCCGGCCACAAGCGGGCGCGGCCGATCGTGATGACCACCATCGCCATGGCCGCCGGCATGCTGCCCTCGGCCTATGGCGTCGGCGATGGCGGCGAGTTCCGCGCGCCGATGGCGATCGCGGTGATCGGCGGCCTGCTCGTCTCGACCGTGCTCTCCCTCGTCTTCGTGCCGTCCTTCTACGTGGTGATGGACGATCTCGGCCGGCTGACCGGCTGGGTCTTCGGCCGATTCCTCGGCAAGGCCGAGGACGAGAGCCAGTGGGAGGCGATCCGCGAGGAGGAGACGCCGGGCGAAGCCAGCGCCAAGGCGATGGCCGGCAAGCTGCCGCCGCCGCGGCTGGCGGCGGAGTGAGGGCAAGGGCGCTTTAGCCGGACAGGCAGCGCATCGGAGCAGCCGCGCCGCGCCCCGATGAGCTACCTATTTTGCACGGCTGCTGCCTGCGGAATGCAGCGTCTTACACTCCTGCCATGGAAGACCAGGTCCTCGCAGGAACAGCGCCGAGCAGCCAGGGCCAGGACGGTCGCGGCGCCGTTGCCGTGCCCGCAAGAGGCGTGCCTCTGGGCCCCATCGCACTCGTCATGCTGGCGGCGAGCTTGCCCATCCTGGCGTCGGGCGGCGCCTTCTTCGTCGACGGGCCGAACCATCTTTTCCGCGTGACTCTGTGGGAGATGCTGTTGGCCGACGACGCGGCGGCGCAATTCTTTCAGGCCGGCGAGAGGCTTTATCCGAATCTCGCCATCGACGTGTTCACCAGCGCTCTCGGCAAGATCGTGTCGCCGTCCGTCGCGCTGACAGTATTCATCTGCACCGCGGTGTGCGCCTATATCGCAGCCGCCGTCTGGTGCCGGCAGGCGCGGGGAGAGCGAACAGACCTTCCCATTCTCCTCCTCATCCTTCTCGCCGTCTATTCCGAGCCGCTGTATTGGGGGCTGTTCAACTACATACTCGGGCTCGGCGTCATGTTCGTCGCGCTGCACAGGGCGGTCGAGCAGCACAAGACCCCCTCGGCCGGCTTCGTCGTCAGCCAGGCCCTGATCCTGGGCGCGATGTGCCTGATCAGCATCTTCCCGGTGATGCTCTATGTATGCTTCTGCGGCGGCATCCTCATGGTCGCGGCATTCGACGACTGGCGGGCACGGCGCTTCGCCGCGAGCGCCAGGCTGCTCAGGTTGCACTGGCTGTCTGCGCTTGTGGTGGGCATGCTTCTGCTGGTCATGGAGCCGGGGCAGTCGGGCCCGACGGAATGGCACCTGATCACCAAGGTCACAGGCATCTTCTCGGTCGGCAAGACGACGAACCTGTCGCTCGAATATGGCTTGTCGGCTCTTGTCCTCGGGGTCGTCGGCTGGCTGGCCTGGCGGCGGGGTCTGACTGCCGGCCGCCATGAATTGGCCGGGCTGCTCGCAGGCTGCCTGCTGTTCATCGTCATGCCGAAAGACCTGATGAGCGTCGGGGCTGCGGATCGCCGCCTCGTCCCGGCTCTCGTGACGCTGGCAGTGATTTACCTGCGCGGCCCCTCGCCGCAGCCGGTCAGGCTGGATCGGGCGGTGTCTGCGCTGCTCATCGCGATCGCGGCCCTGAAGGCCGGGCTGCTGCTCTATCTCTGGTCTCCGCTCCGGCAGATCGACGCGACCTACGAAGCGATCGCAAAGCAGATCCCTGCGAATGCGATCGTGCTGCTCGTTCCGGAGGTCGGAGAGATGCGTCCCGGCGCGATCGAGCGTGCCTGGCGTTTTGCGAGACTGGTCAGGGCGTTTCAGCCGGTGCCGGCAACCGAAGCGCATGTCTTCGTCGAGCACCCGCATCTGCTGTTGCGGCATCTGGCCGGCCGGAACGTGCTGCCGACGCAGGTCTTCCTGAATTTCTGGGCAAAGCGGGCACACGACCTCCCGCAACTGCCCGACCCTGCGACCTCCGAGACACTGGCCGAGGTGGCGGCGGAGCTCGCATGGCTGCCCCGGGACGTCACTGTCTTCGTGGTTTCGCATGTCGAGCTCGACAATGTGCTCGTGCCCGATCTGGCGGTGCGGAAGATCACCGAAGTCGCTGATGTGAGACTCTACTTGGCGACTCGGATCGGCGATCTCCTGAGATGGCCTGATAGCTAGGCAGCCGGAGGCATCAGGCTGTCTCCGCCTCAGCCACGCGTTTGCGCTCCACGGCCTCGCGATAGGCGGTGGTCAGGTCGTCAAGGACGGATTGCGTCGGCCGGGGCGCGTCGAGATGAAGGAAGCGAAGCTCGTCCATGAATTTCCGCCACAGGACTGGTCCGCCCTCGGCCAGGATCTCGGCGCGGATTGACATCTCGGGCGTCACCGGCAGGAAGCGCCGGCCCCAATCGGCCATGGCGGCGAAGACCGGCACCAGCGAAATCCCCATCTCCGTCAGGCTGTAGATGCCCTTCTGCTTGTGGCTGGCGTCGTCGCGACGCGAAATCAGTCCGTTCTCGAGCAGCCGCTTCAGCCGGTCGGCGAGGATGTTCGAGGCGATGCCTTCGTCCGACTTCGACAGCAACTCGCGGAAATGCCGGCGATTGCCGAACATCATGTCGCGGAGCACGATCAAGCTCCAGCGATCGCCCAGAATTTCGAGCGTCAGGTTGATCGGGCAGCCGGAGCGGCCGGTCTCTTTCATGCTTCTCTCCAAAACCACTTGCATTCTACAATCGGTCTTACTAGAAGCCAACTGATTGCAAAATGCAAGCGGTTTTGACGGCGCGACGCAGCGCCAGGTAGGAGGATGCGATGGCCAAGGTGATCGTCTGGAATCTCGTGACGCTGGACGGCTATTTCGAAGGCAAGGAGAAGTGGGATCTCTCGTTTCACAGCGACGCCTGGGGCGAGGAGCTCGACGCGCTCAGCAAGGAGTTCGGCAAGCGGGCTCAAGTGCTGGTCTTTGGCCGCGTCACCCATGACGGGATGAAGGCCTATTGGACCTCGGCCCAGGCCAACGAAGACGGCGAGGTGACGCGCTATATGAACGCGTTGCCCAAGCTGGTGGCCTCGCGCAGCGCTCAGAGCTCCGATTGGAACAATACTCGCGTCACCGCCGACATCGTCGGCGAGATCGCCAGGCTGCGCGCTGCCCCGGGCAAGGACATCCTCGTCTTCGGCAGTGCCGAACTGATCGACACATTGCTGAGGGAAGAGCAGGTCGACGAGTTGATGCTGGCGTTGGTGCCGGTGCGGCTCGGCGGGGGTACGCTGTTCTTCAAGCCGGGCAGCGAGCGCCAGAAGCTCGAGCTGCTGGAAAGCCGGCCGCTCAAGAACGGCACCGTGATTCTGCGCTACGCCACTGGGAACTGAACTGGTGACGCGCAAATCCGTGGAAGGGGGCGTTCTATCCCTTCCTCACCAGCAGCACGGCCGCCAGAATGGCGACGCCGCCGAAGGCCTGGGCGGGGGAGGGCTGCTCGGCGAAGATCGCCCAGGCGGCGAGCACCGAGACCAGCGCCGGCCAGACCATCACCAGCGAGGCGGCGTTCGCCCCGTAATGGCCGAGCGCCAGCGTGATCAGGCCCTGGCCCATCGCATGCGAGACCAGGCCGAGCGCGGCGACTGCGAGCCAGCCGGTCAGGCTCTGCGGCAGGATGGTCTCGCCGAGGCCAAGCGCAGCGGCGATGCAGAACACGGCGCAGATGGCGCTCGAGATCAGACCGATGCGACCCGAAGCTGCGCGGTTGCGGGCGCGGCGGACGGCAAGGATATAGGCGGCATAGGAGAAGGCGGCGCCGATGGCGAGGCCGTCGCCGAACAGGCCGGTCCCTGAAAGCGGCGTTGCGCTGCCCGAGAGCTTCGGCAGGACCAGCAGGCCGGCGCCGCCGATGGCGAGCAGCAGGGCGCCGAGGATGCGCCGGGTCGGCTTCTCGCGGAATAGCAGCCAGCCACCCAGGATGACGCCGACCGGCGAGAGATTGCCGAGCAGCGAGGCGTTGGCGATCGAGGTGAAGCCGAGCGAGGCGTTATAGAGCACGACGTCGACGCCGAAGGCGAGGCCGGCGAGCGCGATCGGCAGCATGGCGCCGGGCTTCACGCGCTCGGCCCTGCCGGGGCGGTCTTCCAGCGCCATCCAGGCGGCGAGCACCGGCAGTGCAAAGGCCATGCGCCAGAAGCCGGCGGCGGCTGGGCCGACATCGGCGAAGCGCACGAAGATGCCGGAGAAACCGATGCAGGTCGCGCCGAGCAGCAGCAGGAGGAACATGCCGAGCGCCGGGCTGGCAGGACGATCGGAGAGGGACAGGCTCGGGGCGGACATGGGGTAGGCTTTCGAATCCTGGAATCGACGCAACCCCATCCTGAGGAGCCGCGATCTGCGATCGCTCCCCGGCGTGAAGGCTGTTCTGTTCGTCATAACCTAGCCCGCTTCCCGCAATCGGAAAAACGGATTAACCTGATTCATCTATTACTGTTTCCGATGGATTGGTGATGTCGACCCATCTCGATCTCGATGCCCTCGCCATGCTCGTCGCGGTCGCCGACACCGGCGGTTTCACGGCGGCCGGGGCGAGGCTCGGGCGCACGCAATCGGCGGTCTCCGGCCGCATCCAGGATCTCGAGGCTGTGCTCGGCAGGCAATTGCTGGAGCGCTCGCGGCGCGGGGTCACGCCGACCGAGGCAGGCGAGCGCCTGCTTGCCCAGGCGCGCCGCCTGCTCGCGATCGAACGCGAGGCGCGGGCCGAGCTCGACGGCGACAAGGCGGTGGGCCGGCTGCGGATCGGCCTGCCGGACGATTATGTCGACGCCTATTTGAGACCGCTGATCGTGCGCTTCGCCGAAGAGCATCCACGCGTCGAGATCGAGGTTCACTGCGAATTGTCGAAGCGGATCGAGCCGGCAGTGGCGGCGGGCGAGCTCGACCTCGCGGTGATCACCCAGGATCCCGGCCGGCCGAAGGGCGAGCGCCTGAGGCGCGAGCCGCTGGTCTGGGTCGCGGCGCGCGGTCATCGGCCGGAGCTCAGCGAGGTCCTGCCGCTCGGCCTGTTCAACGAGGGCTGCCGGGCGCGTCCGCGCATCCTGAACGCGCTGCAGGCGGCCGAGCGGCCGCATCGGCTGGTGTTCTCGTCGTCGCATATGGCCGGGCTGCTTTCAGCCGTCGAGGCGGGCCTCTGCGTCACCGCGATAACCGAGAGCGCGGCGCCTGCTTCCCTGCGTCGGCTGGAGCCGTCCGAGAATCTGCCGGCGCTGTTCGAGCTCTCGGTCGCACTGGTGATCGCACCGCAGGCCAGCATAGCCGCGCGTCATTTCGCGCAGGCGCTGCGTGAGGCGATGGCGGCGCCGCGGCTGGCGGCGTGAGACGCCTTACTCCGCCGCCTGCGGCTTCAACACCCCGCGGCGGATCTGATCCTCCTCGATCGACTCGAACAGAGCGCGGAAATTGCCCTCGCCGAAGCCGTCATCGCCCTTGCGCTGGATGAACTCGAAGAAGATCGGGCCGACCACGGTGGCCGAAAAGATCTGCAGCAGCACCTTGCTCATCCGGCCTTCCTTGGAGCCGAGCGCGACCGCGCCCTCGCCGTCGATCAGGATGCCGTTGGCCTTGAGCCGGGCGACCGGTTCGCCATGGTTCGGCACGCGGCCGTCGACCTTCTCGTAATAGGTCTCGGGCGGCGACGGCATGAAGGGCAAGCCGTTCTGGCGGAGCTGCTCGACGCTTGAGTAGATGTCGCGCGAGCCGAGCGCGACATGCTGGATGCCCTCACCCTTGTACTGGCGCAGGTACTCCTCGATCTGGCTCTTGTCGTCGAGGGATTCGTTGATCGGGATGCGGATCTTGCCGCAGGGCGAGGTCAGCGCCCGCGAGATCAGGCCAGTGAGCTTGCCCTCGATATTGAAGAAACGAATCTCGCGGAAATTGAAGAGCTCGCCATACCAGTCGGCCCAATGGTCCATGCGGCCGCGCATGACGTTGTGGGTGAGGTGGTCGAGATAATACATCCCGGCCTGCTCGGGATGCGGGTCGCTCTCGCCGAGCCATTCGAAGTCGACATCGTAGATCGAGCCCTTCTCGCCATAACGATCGACGAAATAGAGCAGCGAGCCGCCGATGCCCTTCACCGCCGGGATCTGCAGCTCGCCCGGACCGACCTTGCTCTCATAGGGCTCGGCGCCGAGCGACACCGCGCGCTCGAAGGCATGCTTGGCGTCGACGACGCGGAAGGCCATGGCGCAGGCGCAGGGGCCGTGCTCGGCGGCGAAGCCCTGAGCGAAGGACTCCGGCTCGGCATTGACGATGAAGTTGACGTCGCCCTGGCGATAGAGCGTGACGTCCTTGGAACGGTGCTTCGCGACCTTGGTGAAGCCCATGGTTTCGAACAGCGCGCCGAGTTTCTCCGGCTCGGGATGGGCGTATTCGACGAATTCGAAGCCGTCAGTGCCCATCGGGTTGGCGGCGGAAATGGCCGGCGGCTCGGCGTCGTGCGGGAACGGTCCCATATGCGTCCTCCTCGAAATCTGCGTTGGCCGATCCTCGCGCATCCCGACGGCGAAAGGTTTGCAAAATTCGACGCTCTAGGATTGAGTTTGCACGGATCGTGTACGGAAGCGCAGGAAGGCTCACGAAATGCCGCAGCTCGACGCCTTTGACTGGCGCCTGCTCGAAGCGCTCCAGCAGGACGCCTCGCTGACCAATGGCGCGCTCGCCGAGCGCGTCGGCCTCTCCGCCAGCCAGGTCTCGCGGCGGCGCCAGGCGCTGGAAGGCGCGGGCGTGATTCGCGGGTATCGAGCCCTGATCGATCCGGAGGCGATCGGGCTCTCCGTCACCGTCTTCATCCATGTCGCGCTCAACACCCATTCGCGCGACAACGCGCGGCGCTTCCGCGACCTGGTGAAGCTGACGCCCGCGGTGCTGGAGGCGCATGCGCTGACCGGCGAGGCCGACTACATGCTGAAGGTGGCGGTCGGCGATCTCAAGGAACTCGCGCGCCTCGTCAACGAGGTGCTTTTGCCGCATGAGAGCGTCGCGCGCGTGCGTTCCGAGATCGCCCTGGAGACATTGAAGGAGCCGGGACTTTTGCCGCTGGCGATGGCGTGAGATTGCCTCTTCCGCCGATGCTGCAGCGCGCTATAACTCGGATATGGTCGTTCTCAACCGCATCTACACCCGCACCGGCGACGACGGCACCACGGCGCTCGCCACCGGCGCGCGCCGGCCGAAGTTCGACCTGCGCGTCTCCGCCTATGGCACGGTCGACGAGACCAATTCCTGCATCGGCATGGCGCGGCTGCACTGCGCCGGGGAGGATCCCGAGCTCGACGCGATGCTCGGCCGCATCCAGAACGATCTCTTCGACCTCGGAGCCGAGCTTGCCTCGCCCGACACCGGCGAGAAGCTGGCATGGGAGCCGCTGCGGATCGTGCAGGCGCAGGTCGACCGCCTCGAAGCGGAGATCGACCAGCTCAACCGACCGCTCGGGACGTTGCGTTCCTTCGTGCTGCCGGGCGGCACGCCGGGCGCCGCCCACCTGCATCTTGCCCGCACTGTCAGCCGCAGGGCCGAGCGGCTGATGGTCGAATTGTCGCAGGAGGAGGGCGAGAGCGTCGCCCAGCCGGCGCTGAAGTTCATCAACCGGCTGTCGGACTTCCTCTTCGTCGCCTCGCGCCACCTCAATGCCAGGGCGGGGGGCGACGTGCTCTG
Organism: Allobosea sp. CCNWLY174; assembly: GCF_037120455.1. Classification (NCBI taxonomy): domain Bacteria; kingdom Pseudomonadati; phylum Pseudomonadota; class Alphaproteobacteria; order Hyphomicrobiales; family Alloboseaceae; genus Allobosea; species Allobosea sp. CCNWLY174. Next base: position 159,176 of record NZ_JBBBBQ010000007.1, read on the forward strand.
GACGCCCGGCCAGAACCGCTAGAGCAGGATGCGAAAAAGTGGGAACCGGTTTTTCGCAGAGATCCTGCTCTAAACTCTCGGAATCGATCATTTCTTACGATTTTGGATCGAGACGATCCAAGATCATCGTGATCTAGCCGATGTTCGTGCCGCTGCATGACGGCATGCCGATGCGCTTCATCCGCGTCGCCTATGTCACCTATTTTCTGATCGCGCTCTGCATCGTGCTGCGGCTCATGCTGATGCACTGGACCAGCGAGGCGAGCGAGGTCGCGGTGCTGGCCGGCTTCGGCACGATCCCGGCAGTGCTGTTCGGCGAGGCGCAATTGCCGCCGGAACTGCTCAAGGCGCCACCCTGGCTGACGCTGATGACCGGCATCATGCTGCATGCCAGCTTCGCCCATCTGATCGGCAACATGCTGTTCCTCTGGGTCTTCGGCGACAATGTCGAGGATGCGATGGGGCATCTGCGCTTCCTCGTCTTCTTCCTGCTCTGCGGCGTCGCCGGGGCTCTGCTGCATGCGCTGATGAACCCCGAATCGGAGCAGCCGCTGATCGGCGCCTCCGGCGCGATCTCGGGCGTGATCGCCTCCTATCTGATGCTCTACCCGCGCGTGCGGGTCTGGGGCCTCGCCTTCAAATGGATTCCCCTACACATCCCGGCGATGTACGCGCTCGGCGCCTGGATCCTGTTCCAGCTGCTCTCGGCGCTGTTCGACGAGCAGGGCGCCGTCGGCTGGTGGGCGCATCTCGGCGGGCTCGGCGCCGGCGCAGCGCTGACGCCGCTCCTGATCCGGCGCGAGCTGCCCTTGTTCGGCCGCGGCATGCGGGGGCTGCCGTGACTTTCATGGCGTTGACAAGCGCAAATTCCCGTCGCTACGGTCCGTCCGCATTTCAGCCGGGTGCCGCGATGCTGGCCGTCGCTTGGCCGGCGGATCGGCATCAGATCGCATCTCTCCACAACCGGTGACGCCCTTATGAAGATACTTGTGCCCGTGAAGCGAGTGGTCGACTACAACGTGAAGATCCGCGTGAAGGGCGACGGTTCCGGGGTCGAACTGGCCAATGTGAAGATGTCGATGAATCCCTTCGACGAGATTGCGGTCGAAGAGGCGCTGCGGCTCAAGGAAGCCGGCAAGGCCACGGAAGTGATCGTGGTCTCGGTCGGGCCGGCGCAGGCCGCCGAGACGATCCGCACTGGCCTCGCCATGGGTGCCGATCGCGGCATCCTTGTGAAGACCGACGCCGCCACCGAGCCGCTGGCGGTAGCCAAGCTGCTGAAGAAGGTCGTCGAGCAGGAGACGCCCGAACTCGTCATCCTCGGCAAGCAGGCGATCGATGACGATTGCAACCAGACCGGCCAGATGCTGGCGGCGCTGCTCGGCTGGCCGCAAGGCACGTTTGCTTCCAAGGTCGTTCTGGATGGCGGTTCTGCCGACGTCACCCGCGAGGTCGATGGCGGCCTGCAGACCGTGCAGCTCAAGCTGCCTGCCATCGTCACCACCGATCTTCGCCTCAACGAGCCGCGCTATGCCTCGCTGCCCAACATCATGAAGGCGAAGAAGAAGCCGCTCGACGAGACCACGCCCGAGACCCTCGGCGTCGATGTCGCCCCGCGCCTCCAGGTGCTGAAGACGGCCGAGCCGGCCGGGCGCTCCGCCGGCGTCAAGGTGGCCAACGCCGCCGAACTCGTCTCCAAGCTCAAGACCGCCGGGGTGATCTGATGACCACGCTGCTGCTCGCCAAGCACGACAACAAGAGCCTCAACGAGGCCACCCGCAAGGCCCTGAGCGCCGCCAAGGATCTTGGCGCGCCCGTGCATGTCCTGGTTGCCGGCCTTGACGCCAAGGCTGTCGCCGAAGCCGCTGCCAGGCTCGACGGCGTCGAGAAGGTGCTGCTCGCCGACGACGCATCCTACGAGCATCGCCTCGCCGAGCCGCTGGCGGCGCTGATCGTCTCGCTCGCGCCTGCTTACGACGCGCTGGTCGCGCCCGGCACCACCACCGGCAAGAACGTCATGCCGCGCGTTGCCGCGCTGCTCGACGTGATGCAGATCTCGGAAGTGACGAAGGTCGTCTCGGCCGACACCTTCGAGCGGCCGATCTATGCCGGCAACGCCATCCAGACGGTGCAGTCATCGGATGCCAAGAAGGTGATCACCGTCCGCGGCGCCTCCTTCGCCGCGACCGGCGATGGCTCCGCCAGCGCGCCGATCGAGAGCATCTCGGCTGCCGAGAATCCCGGCACCTCGTCGTTCAAGGGCGAGGAGGTCGCCAAGTCCGACCGGCCGGAGCTGGCCTCGGCCAAGATCATCGTCTCGGGCGGGCGAGCGCTCGCCTCGGCCGAGAACTTCGCCAAGGTGATCGAGCCGGTGGCGGATCGCCTGGGCGCGGCGATGGGTGCTTCGCGCGCGGCGGTCGATGCCGGCTACGCGCCGAACGACTGGCAGGTCGGCCAGACCGGCAAGGTCGTCGCCCCCGAGCTCTATGTCGCGGTCGGCATCTCCGGTGCGATCCAGCATCTCGCCGGCATGAAGGACTCGAAGGTCATCGTCGCCATCAACAAGGACGAGGAGGCGCCGATCTTCCAGATCGCCGATTACGGCCTCGTCGGCGACCTCTTCACCATCCTGCCCGAGCTCGACAAAGAGCTCGAAAAAGCCGGCAAGTAATCGGTAGACTAAGTCGCGTCGCGGGCGGCGATCAGGCCGTCCGCGCCAGCTCCCTCGGGGAACAGAAGCGTCACATGGACCACCAGATCAAGACCGTCGGCATCATCGGGGCCGGGCAGATGGGCAACGGCATCGCCCATGTCGCTTCGGTCGCGGGCTTCGACATCAGGCTGCACGACGTTGCCGAAGACCGCATCAACGCGGCGCTGGCGACGATCGATGGCAACATGGCCCGGCAGGTCGCCAAGGGTGCCATCGCCGACGAGGATCGCCGCACCGCGATGCGCCGGATCGTCGCGGCGCCGAAGCTGGAGGATCTGGGCCCGTGCGACCTCGTGATCGAGGCCGCGACCGAGAGCGAGGAGGTGAAGCGCAAGATTTTCACCGCCGTCTGCGCCCATCTGCGCCCCGACGCCATCCTGGCCTCGAACACCTCGTCGATCTCGATCACGCGGCTGGCCGCGGCGACCGATCGCCCCGAGCATTTCATCGGCATCCATTTCATGAACCCGGTGCCGCTGATGCAGCTCGTCGAGCTGATCCGCGGCATCGCCACGGACGACGGCACCTTCGAACGCGCCAAGGGCTTCGTCGCGGCGCTGCACAAGACGGCGTCGGTCTCCGAGGATTTCCCGGCCTTCATCGTCAACCGCATCCTGCTGCCGATGATCAACGAGGCCGTCTACACGCTCTATGAGGGCGTCGGCTCGGTCGAAGCGATCGACACGGCGATGAAGCTCGGCGCGAATCACCCGATGGGGCCGCTCCAGCTCGCTGACTTCATCGGCCTCGACACCTGTCTGTCGGTGATGCAGGTGCTGCATGACGGCCTCGCCGATTCGAAGTACCGGCCATGCCCGCTGCTGGTGAAGTACGTCGAGGCCGGCTGGCTCGGTCGCAAGACCAAGCGCGGCTTCTACGACTATCGCGGCGAAAAGCCGATTCCGACGCGCTGAAAACTATGCCGTCTTGCTCGGCCTTGAGCCGAGCATCTCGAAAACCAGATTCCGCATGCGATTCCCGGGTCTGCGCTGAGTTTCTCCTCGGGTCGACCGAAGGTCGGACCCGAGGGCTCCGCCTGGGAATGACGCGTGCGTCTGCGCATTCGCGCCGCAACATCGTCGCTTCACATTCCTGTCGCATCGCGCTTACATTGATGCAGCAGGATTCGTGCGAGCCCTAGAAGCGGAGGCGCGATACGGGTGACGGCGCATGTGATGCATCCGATGGCCTCGCCGGACGGTTGTCCGGCGCTGGTGCTCAACGCCGATTTCCGGCCGTTGAGCTACTACCCGCTCTCATTGTGGAGCTGGCAGGACGCGATCAAGGCGGTCTTCATGGACCGGGTCAACATCGTCTCCGAATACGACACGGTGGTGCACAGCCCGAGCTTCAATATGAAGCTGCCCTCGGTCGTCTCGCTCAAGACCTATATCAAGCCCTCGCGCACCCCGGCCTTCACCCGCTTCAACGTCTTCCTGCGCGACCGCTTCGCCTGCCAGTATTGCGGCACGCGCGACGAGCTGACCTTCGACCATGTCGTTCCGCGCTCGAAGGGCGGGCTCACCACCTGGGAGAACGTCGTCGCAGCCTGCTCGCCCTGCAATCTGATGAAGGGCGACAAGATGCCGACCGCGGTCGGCATGATCCCGATGCAGAAGCCGTTCGCGCCGTCGATCAACGACCTGCACCGCAACGGCAAGCTGTTCCCGCCGAACTATCTGCACGACAGCTGGCTGGATTATCTCTACTGGGATTCCGAGCTGGAGCCGTGAGCTCCGGCACCATTATCGCGAGCGCGTGCGCGGATCCGAGGCATCGCGCAGGGCATCGCCGAGCAGGTTGAGCGCCAGCACCGTGACGAGGATGGCAAGGCTCGGGAAGACCGCCAGCCACCAGGCGTCGAGGATGTTCTCGAAGCCCTCGCGGATCATCGCGCCCCAGGTCGGCGCCGGCGGCGGCACGCCGAGCCCGATGAAGCTGAGCGAGGCCTCGGTCCGGATCGCCGAGGCCAGCCAGAGCGAGCTAATCACCACCACGTCCGAGATCATGTTCGGCAGGATGTGCCGCGTCATGATCCGGAACGGGCCGCAGCCATAGGAGCGGCTGGCCTCGACGAAATCGCGCTGGCGCAAGGTGATCGTCGGCGCCCGGGCGACGCGGGCGAAGGGGGCGACCTCGGTCACCGCGATGGCGATGATCAGGTTCTCCAGGCTGGCGCCGAGCATGGCGGCGATCATCAGGCCGAGCAGCAGCGTCGGGAAGGCGAGCAATACGTCGAGCACGCCCATGACGAGCTGGTCGAAGACGCCGCCGATGTAGCCGGCGAGCACGCCGATCGCGGTGCCGACGAGCATGGCGATCAGGATCGCGACGAAGCCGACGAAGAGCGAGATGCGCGCGCCATAGATCAGGCGCGAGAGCACGTCGCGACCATAGGAATCGGTGCCGAGCCAGAATTCGGCCGAAGGCGGCTCCAGCCGCGCCACGATGTTCTGCTCGAGCGGATCGTGCGGGGCGAGCCAGGGTGCGAACAGCGCGATGCTGACGATCAGCGCCAGCAGCACGAGCCCGATCCAGGCGAGCCGGTTCTGCGTGAAGGCGAGCCAGAGCCCGCCGGGCTGGATCGCGACGGGGGTGTCGGCGGCGCTCATGAGTATTTCACCCTGGGATCGACGAGGCCGTAGGCGAGATCGGTCAGCGTGTTCACGACGATCACGCAGATCGCGAAGATGATCATCAGCCCCTGCAGCAGGGTGTAGTCGCGGGCGTTGAGCGCGCCGATGATCAGCTTGCCGAGGCCGGGCCGGTTGAAGATGATCTCGGTCAGCACCGAGTTGCCGATCAGCGTGCCGAAATAGAGCCCGACCACGGTGATGATCGGGATCAGCCCGTTGCGCAGGGCATGGGTAACAACGAGCTGGGCCGGGCCGACGCCCTTGGCGCGAGCGGTGCGGATATAGTCCTCGGTCAGCACGCCGAGCATGGCGGCGCGGGTCACGCGCATCACATAGGCGGTCATGATGATGCCGAGATTGAGCGCCGGCAGGGCCAGCGCCCGCATACGCTCGGTGAGGCTGCCGGAGCCGCTGGTGTTCCCGAGCACCGGGAACCAGTTCAGCTGGATCGCGAAGACGATCAGCATCAGGATGCCGGAGACGAAGGCGGGGAAGGACAGGCCGACCAGAGAGACGACGCGCGAGACATAGTCGACCCAGCCATTGCGGCTGAGCGCGGCGGCGACGCCGAGCGGCAGGCCGAAAAGAAGTCCGATCGTGATGGCGGCGACGGTGAGCTCGATCGTCGAGGGCAGGACGAGCAGCACCTCGCGGATGACGCTGCGCCCGCTCGACAGCGATTGCCCGAAATCGCCGGTGAGGATCTTGCCGAGGAAGGCGAGGTACTGGACGTGGACCGGCTGGTCGAGGCCGAGCTTTTCGCGCAGCGCGGCGAGCGAGGCGGCGCTGGCCTGGTCGCCGAGGATGACCGAGGCGGCATCGCCCGGCACCAGCCGGACCAGCACGAAGATCGCGGTCAGCATCACGAACAGCGTGGGGATGGCGAGCAGGATGCGCCTGACCAGATAGCCGATCATGCCACCGCCCTTTCCTGCATCAGCCGTCCGGGCGCGAAAGCGGCGATCTCGCGGCGCGTCCGGCCCTCGGTGACGAGCTCGGCGAGGATCGCGCCGACCACCGGGACGAGCTGGAAGCCATGGCCGGAGAAGCCGAAGGCATGGACGAGGCCGGGCGCGTTCGGCGAGAGGCCGATGACCGGGATGTGGTCACGCGTCTCTGCCTCGATGCCGGTCCAGCAGCGGGCGATCCGAACGCCCAACACGGCCGGGAAGAGATCGCTGGCGGCGCGCGCGCCCCGGGCGAGCTGGCGGAAGTCGACGCTGCTGTGTTCGCGCTCGAGATCGGCCGAACCCTGCAGGCCGCCGCCGATCACCAGCGTGCCCTGGCCGGCTTGTTTGAAGGAAAGCGCCCGGCCGACGACGCTGACGACGGGATCGAGCAGAGGCGCGAGCCGCTCGGTGACGATCATCATCGAGGCGCGCACGCCGAGCGGGATTACATCGCCGAACAGAGCGGCGAGCCGGCCGGCCCAGGCGCCGGCGGCGTTGACGATCTGCGGGGCGCGAAAGCGCCTGCTGCCGCAGACGATGAGCCAGTCGCCGCCTAACCGGTCGACGGCCTCGACGCCGCAGCCCTCGGCGATGACGACGCCTTCGGCCTCGCAGGATCGGCGGAAGGCGGCGATGGTCCGGTGCGGGTCGGCGGCGCCGTCGCGCCGCGCCACCAGCGCCCCGACGCAATGCGGGCTCAGGGCCGGCACCAGGCGACGCAATTCGGCGGCGTCGATGATCTCTTCATGGCCGTAGCCGAGAGCGCTGGTGCGCGCCTGCCGCTCGATCAGGGCCGGCATGTGCTCGGCCTTCTCCGCAACGCGCAGCTGGCCACGGGCGTGGAAGCCGCAGGTATCGCCCACGATCGTCTCGATGCGATGCCACATCGCCATCGCTTCGAGCGAGATCGGGATCTCGGCGATGTCGCGGCCGAGGGTGCGAACGCCCGCCGCCGTGGCGCCGGAGGCGTGGCGGCCGGTCCAGCGCCGCTCGACCAGCGCGACCTTGCGGCCGGCGCGAGCGAGGTGCAGCGCGGCGGAGAGGCCATGCAGGCCGCCGCCGACCACGATGACGTCGTATGCGGCGTCGGTCATGCCGCCGGTTCCTGTTCGTCGAGGCTGGCAAGCTCGCCGAGCGTCACCGGCTTCAGCGGCGGCCGGATCCGGTAGAAGCCGACCTCCTCGACAGGGCGGTTCTGCGCGGCGGCGACGATATGGGCCATGGAATAGCCGCATTGCCGGCCCTGGCAGGGGCCCATGCCGGCGCGGGTGAAGGCCTTGAGCTGGTTCGGGCCAGGCCGGCCCTCGACCGCGCGGGCTCGGAGCTCGCCGGCGGTGACCTCCTCGCAGCGGCAAATCAGCGTCTCGTCGGGCGGAGCATAAAGCTGAGGGCGCGGCGCATAGAGCGCATCGAGAAAGGGCCGCAGCGCGAGCGCGCTGGAAAGCGCGCTTCGCTCGGGCGTGGCAGCAGTTTCTGCGGTGGTGTCATCTATCCGGCCGAGTCTGGCCGCAACCCGCACCGCCGCGAGCCGTCCGCGTGGCTCCGCCGCTTCAGCCCCGCCGATGCCGGCACCGTCTCCGGCGACGAAGATATTGGCCTGCGAACTCTCGCCCCAGGCATCGAGCACCGGGACATAGCACTGCTGGCCGGCATGCCAGCGCACGGCGCAACCGAGCGCCAGCGGCGCATGGATGTTCGGCACCACGCCCTCATGGACCAACAGCACCTCGGCGGGGGCCTCGGTCTCGCGGCCGTCTTCCGTGCGATAGCGCAGGCGCTGGAGACGGCCCTCACCCTCGGCGCGCAGCTCGGTGACATGGCGGATGATCGGAACGCCGGCCCGGCGCAGGGCCAGTGACCAGGTTAGGCCCTTGATGAGGTCGCCGAGGCGCCCGAGCCCCTGCGGCAGGTGGCGCAGCGCTGCACCGACACGTCCACGCGGCGTGGTGTCGAGGAAGCCGGCGATACGGCCGCCCGCGGCCAGCAACTGGGTCATGTAGAGCAGCGGCAGCGGTCCGCAGCCGGCGATCCAGACCGGATTTTCAGGCACGGAATCGGCGGTCTTCAGCAGGATCTGCGCGGCGCCGACGGTGAGCACGCCCGGCAGGGTCCAGCCCGGAAAGGGCACAGGCCGCTCCTGCGCGCCGGTGGCGAGGATGATCGCCTGCGCCGTCACGATGCGGGCCTTGCCACCACGCGTGACGAAGGCGCGGAAGCCGGGCTCGATCTGCCAGAGCTGGCTCTCGGGTTCGTAGAAGGCGCCGCAGGCGCGGAAGGCCGCGGCGCGCTCGGTGCCGGACAGGTAGCTCTGCCCGAGCCGCTTGGCGCGCGACGTCGCGGCGACGGTCTCGATTCCCCGCCAGATCTGGCCGCCGGGCGCCGGCTGATCGTCGACGACACGGACGGAGAGCCCGTGGCGGCGGGCGGTGACGGCGGCGGCCATGCCGGCCGGGCCGGCGCCGACGATCAGGAGATCGGTGTGCTCGCTCATGCCGACAGGCTCCGGCGGCCCTGCTGGCGAGCGATGCGCATGCCGCCCGCGACCGGCGTCAGGCAGCTCTGCACCGAGCCTTGGCCGTCGATCTCGACCAGGCATTCGAAGCAGACGCCCATCATGCAATAGGGCGCGCGCGGGCTCTGCGAGACCGGCGTGGTCCGACTCCAGCCTTCCTTCTGGCGCAGCAGCACCGCGGCGACGCTCTCGCCGAGCTCGGCCGCGACGGGGCGTCCGTCGATGAAGATGGTGACCGCCTGCGGCCCCGGATCATGCAGCTTGCGGAACATCGAACCGACTCTGGTGGAAGGGAGAAAAGCGTTCGGGCAGGCTGCCCGCGGCGATGGCGTAGGCGAGCTCCACGGCGTGAAAGGCCGCGAGCGTCACGCCGGAATGGCAGAGCGCGACGAAGGCGCCGGGATGGCTCTGCGACTGCGCATAGATCGGGTAGCTGTCGGGCGTCATGATGCGCAGCCCGGCCCATTGCCTGACGAGGCCGACCTTCGCCAAGGCGGGAACGACCTGCACGGTCTTGCGGCTGAGCCGCGCCGCCGCCTCGCCGGTGGTGGAGACGTCGAAGCCGGGATCGTCCTTGGTCGCGCCGATCATCACCGTGCCTTCGCCGGTCTGGCGGAGGCCGCTGGCGGGCAGCGGCAGGAAGGGTGCGAGCCGTTCGGTGACAAGCACCTGGCCCCGCTCCGGCCGCAACGGCACATCGAGCCCGACCTGACGCGCTAGCTCTGGCGAGCCGAGCCCGGCGGCGATGACGATCCGCGGCGCCACCAGTGTCTCGCCGTCGAGCACGAGCCTGAAATCGGTGCCGACACGCTCGATCCGCTGCACCTTGGCGCGATGGCGTAGCGCGCCGCCATGATGGACGACGCCGGCATGCAGCGCCGCCAGAAGCCGCAGGGGGTTGGCGTGCCCGTCGCGCCGGCCGAAGCTGGCGCCGGCGACGTCCGGACCGAGCGTCACCTTGGGCAGCAGCTTTTCCAGTGCCGGGCGATCCAGCATCTCCCAATCCGGCTCGTCGTCGCCGCGCTGGTTATGGAGACGCAGCAGGTCGACGCGGCGCTTCTCATAGCCTTCTTCGCCGAGGCAGAAGGCGAGGCCGCCATTCTGCTCATAGGCGAGGTCGATCGCCGTCTCTGTCTCCAATTCTCCGGTGAAGCCGCGCCAGAGCGCGATGCTGTCGCGGGTCAGGGCCTGGTAGGCCGGCATGCCCAGGCCCTTGCCCTGCAACCAGACCAGCCCGAAATTCGCCCGCGCCGCGCGGAAATCGCCATCGTCGCCGTCGAGCAGCAGCACCTTCTGCTGTTTGCGGGCGAGGCCGTAGGCAATGGCGGCCCCGACCGTTCCTCCCCCGATGACGACGATGTCCGGCCGCATGAAAATCCCTTTCGCCCTTTGACGTTAGGGAGCGACATTGTATTTCGTCAAAGTCGTTTTTCTCTGCACTCTATTCCCTGGGGTTATGCCATGGTGAGGCGGCTCAATCTGCGCCAGGTCGAGGCCTTCAAGGCGGTGATCGAATACGGCACCGTCAGTCGCGCCGCGGAGATGATGAACGTCTCGCAGCCGGCGATGAGCAAGCTGATCGCCCATCTCGAAGAGGATACGGCTTTACGCCTGTTCGACCGCGTGAAAGGCAGGCTCGTCGCGACGCGGCGCGGCATGCGGCTCTACGAGGAGATCGACCGGATTTTTGCCGGCGTGCGCCAGGTCGAGAATGCGGTCGAGGCGATCCGCCGCGACGAGCAGAGCCGTCTGCTGATCGGCGTGATGCCGGCGCTCTCCGGCTCCTTCATCCAGGAGGCGACCTCGCGCTTCCTAGCCAGGCAGCCCGGCGTGTTCTGCTCGGTCCAGTCGCGCAGCTCGCAATGGATTTCCGATGCGCTGGTCACGCACAGGCTCGATGTCGGCCTGATCATCGCCCCGGTCGACAACCCCTATGTCGCCGCCGAGCCGATGATGGGCCATCCCGTTGTCTGCATCCTGCCGCTCGGCCATCCGCTGACGGCGAAGGACGTGATCACGCCGCGCGATCTCGCCGGTGTCCCCTTCATCTCCTTCGATCCGGAGAGCCACACCCATCGCAGCATCAGCCGGGTGCTGGAAGGCCATGGCGTCATGCCGGAGGTGGTGATGGTCGCGAATGTCTCGCCGACCCTCTGCGAGTTCGTCGCGGCCGGCGTCGGCGTCTCGCTGGTGCATCCGCTGATCGTCGGCGGCCTGCGCGACAAGATCGCGATCCGCCGCTTCGAGCCGGAGTTCCAGCTCGATTTCCAGCTCTGCCGCAACCGCGACAGTCGCAATGCCAGGTTGGTCGCGGCCTTCCTGGAAAGCGCGCGCGAGGCGGCGGCGGAAATCTCGCGGACGATCCTGACGCCGAATCCGGCCTGATCATTGGGTAGCGGCGACGCTTCGATCTGGCTGAAGCGTCATTGCGAGCGCAGCGAAGCAATCCAGGGGACGTAGAGCATTGCCGCCCTGGATTGCTTCGTCGCTCCGCTCCTCGCAATGACGAACTCTCGCCCAAACGGCGATCGGATTTGATCGAAATTGCTGAGGCCTCAGCGCGCCTTCAGCGTGGTCTGCTCGGTGATCGGCGGGGCGAGGTTGAGCGCGCCCTTCAGCTCGTAGCCGAAGTCGAGCTTGTCGCTGCGGGCCCAGACCTGACGCAGTTCGAACAGGGGAATCGCGCAGACATCGTCCATGATCTTGCGCTGGGCCTCCTTCCACAGCGCCTTCTGCGCATCCGCGTTCGGCGCAACCCTGGCCTCCTCGATCTCCTTGTCGGCGATGGCGCAGTGCGAGAAGTTCGTCGCCGCGGTCGGGGTGCCCACTGTCGCGCGTGAGTGGAAGAACTCGCTGAGATAGGTGTCGGCGATCGGGAAGCGCGCTGCGCCGTAGAAGACGAGTCCGCTCAGGTCCTTGCGGCTCTGGCTCTGATAGGTCGCGTGGTCGACGACCTGCATTTCCAGCTTGATCCCGGCCTTGGCGAGCTGTGCCTGGATGATCTCCATGAACGGCTGCTGCGCCGAGATGTTGGAAACGATTGTCTTGATGGTGATGCCGTCCTTGTGGCCGGCCTCGGCCAGCAGGGCCTTGGCCCTGGCGAGATCGAAGCCATAGCGCACCGTGCAATCCTCGCCGAGATAGCCGGGCGGTACGATCGAGCAACCCTTGGGGCCGACATCCTTGCCGACGAAGCGCACGAGGTCGTCGACATTGACCGCGGCGGCGATGGCGCGGCGCACGCGGATGTCGTCGAGCGGCGGCTGGCTGCGGTTGATGTGCAGCAGCCGGTATTCACCGGGCTGGAAGATCTCGACATTGAAGCCGCGACGCTTGCGGGCGGAATCGACCCAGCGCTGCTCGCGCTTGCCGTAGAAAAGGTCGAGCTCGCCGGAGGTGAAGGCGAGCTCGCGCGCGCTGTCGGACGGGATGGCGCGCATCATGATCGTGTCGATCTTGGGCTTGCCGCGGAAATAATCGGGATTGGCGGCGAGCTTCACATATTGCTGGGTTACCTGCTCGACGAAGGTGAAGGGGCCGGTGCCGACAGGTTTTGCGCCATAGCGGTCGCCCAGTTCCTCGCCGGCCTTGCGGCTGACGATGTTGCCGCCATGGTAGTTGGAGACGCGGCCGAGGAAATTCACGTCCGGGTATTTCAGGGCGATCCGGACGGTGAGGTTGTCGACCTTCTCAACCTTGTCGATCGCCGAGAAGTCGGAGGAGAAGGTCGAGCGCTTCGGATCGCCGGCGCGCTGCAGGGAATAGACGACGTCGTCGGCATCGAGCGTACCCCAGTCGCCATGGAACTTGACGCCCTTGCGCAGGTGGAAGGTCCAGACCTTGCCATCCGGCGAGATTTCCCAGCGCTCGGCGAGGTCGGGTTCGAGGTCCTTGGGATCGGCGCTGCCGGGCTTGAAGCGCACCAGGCCGTTATAGAGCCAGCCGACCAGCGCCTTGTCGTCGGTCGCGCTGGCGCGGTGGGCATCGAGCGTCGAGACATTGCTGGCGCCCGAGCTGACCCGGAGGACGGTCTCCTGCGCCAGCGCCTGACCGTGCAGGCCGGCAACCAGCATCAGGCCCGCAAGCCCGGTGGCATGCATCTTCATCGCTCTGTCCCCTCTTTGCTTGTTGGAGCGATAGTGGGGACGGCCAACCCAGTCTGTCCAAGTCGAAATCGGGGATGAGGTATTCTGCAGGGTTATGGCGAGGCGTGCGCTCGCTGCACCATCGCCAGGCCACGAAGCGGGCTGGAGTTCAGTAGCGATTGCGCTGGGTGATGTCGCGGATCGCGGTCAGGCCGGACATCGCCTGTGGCGAGCCATTGGCGCGGTAGAGCGCCTGGAAGACCTGTGCGGCATCGTCGAAGCGGCCGAGATTGAAATAGGACCAGCCGCGCATCAGCATCAGGTCGGTGCTCTCGGAGGCATAGCGCGCCCGTTCGCCGAGCGTGATCAGCGCACCGTTGAAGTCCTTGGCATCGTACTGGGCATAGAAGCGTTCGGAGAGCAGCAGGCTCTGCAGCTCCTTGCGACGTGCCGGGGGCAGGTTGGAGCTGGCGGCCGCGGCGCCCGCCTCCGCCGTCAGTCCCTGCTGCAGCTTCGCATAGGCCTTGCCCGCGGCGGCATCCGCGGCGATCTGGGCATTGCCGCTGCGCTGGGCGGCGTCGAAGGCTTCGGCCGCGGCGGCCGGCCGCTTCAGGTTGAGCAGGCACCAGCCGCGCTGCAGCGCCGCCGCCCCGCTGGCGCCCGCGCCGCAGGAGCCGCTGCGCGGGCGCTCGGCTGCCGGGCGCCGCGTCGCCGTCGCAGCGGCAATGTCGTCTTCGTGACGCATCGCCGGCGCGGGCTCGGCCCGAACGACGCGGCGTGGCGCCCGCTCTGCTGGCTCGGGTATCTGGGCTGTCCGCGCGGTCGGGGTTGTTTCCGGGAGCGGTCGGACTTCCCGCTCCTGCGCTGGGGAGCGCCTGCGCGCCGGGTTCAGCAGATCGGCGATGCGCGGCGAGCGATTGCGCCATTCGGCGATGATGGCACGCACTCCGGCCAGGTCGCGCAGGCGCTGATGAACCAAAGCGAGCCCATAGGCGGCCGGTTCGTAATTGCGATCCCAGGAGAGGGCGGTCTCGAACCAGGTTTCGGCCGGGGCGATCTGGCCGGAATTATAGGCGTACCAGCCGAGCCCGGCGCCGCCTGGCGCATAGCGATCGACGCCGACCGTCTTGGCGATACGCTCGACGACGGCGCGCTCGAGCCGCGGCGCCGGCTCCTGCGCGATCAGCGCGGTCGCGACATCGAGATAGGCCTTTCGGTTGGCCGCGCCGGCGTCGAGCCATTGCGCACCGAGCGTCTCCGCCTCCTGGTACTTCTGCTGGGCGCCGAGGGCGAGCACGGCGCCTTCCGCCGCCTTGGCGCCCCCATTGCGCGCCAGCGCAGTCTGGAACCAGGTCACGGCCTTGGCCGCGTCGTTGTGGTGGAAACTGTAGAAGCCGAGCAGGATCGCATCGTCCGGCGTCGTCGCCGCATTGGCGAGCGTCTCGATGCGGCGGAGCTCCTCGGGCGTCGCGGTCAGAGCCGGCTCTTCCGCGGCCTTGCCGATACGGCGCCGCGCGATCTCGTCGCGAATGCTCGAGAACTCGCTCTGCTTCTCCTGCGCCAGCAAGGGACCGACCAACGCCTCGGGCAGGCTGGCGAGCGCCTTCTGCATGGTGCCGACCCGCTCGGCCGGGGTGGTGCAGTTGGTCAGCACATAGGCATAGGCGTCGCGCGCGCGCTCGGGCGCGCCGGTCTGGACGAAGGCCTCGGCCACGCGCCAGAGCGCGTCGACATTGGTGCAGGTGAGCAGCGCCGGAATCTCGGTGCCGATCCTGATCACCTGCTCCCATTGCCTGGCGTTGGAGGCATTGACCAGGCGCAGACCGGCCTCGGCCCGGTCGAGCTGGGCGAGGAGATCGGCCGGAGCCTGCCAGGTCGCATCGGTGCTGCTGCGCTGGGCGATTGCCGCGCGCGCCTCGCCGAACTTGCCCTCGGCGAACAGCTTCCAGACTCGCTCCAGCTCGGGATCGCCGGCCGGCAGTGGCGAATTCAGATCGGTCGGCGGCTTCCATTCCGGATAGAGCGCGCGCAGCCTGGCAAGTTCCGCCTCGTAACGGCGAGTGTCGCCCTGGCTGGCGAAATAGCGCAATGCCGTCTCATCGACCTTCTGCGCTGGCCCGGGTGGCGGTGCCGGCCGCCCCGGCGCTGCAGGAGCTTGAGCCAGTTCGGTCTCCAACTGACCCGCAGGGGCCGGTTGCGACGGCGGCGTCGGCTCGATCTGCGTCTCGGCCTGCGCCTGGCGCACGGCCGGCACAGATGCCGCCGGCCAGCTGAGGTCATGGCCATAGCGGCCCAGCCCGTAGAAGGCGGCGCTCGAGGCTGCGACGGCGATCAGCACGGATTTCACATGCATTGCGGATACCTCTCGCTGAGCATCGAGAGAGCAAGCAGATGCAGGGTCGACGGATAGTAGAGCGTCGGCTGGAAGGTCTTGAGCTCGGCCGGGATCGGCGTGCGGTCTAGCGCACAGGCCATCGCGGCGTTCAGGATGCGATAGCCGGCATCGGGCAGCGGCTCGGCCACCTTGCCGCTCGGCACGTCGATCACCGCCGTGCCATTGGCCCAGGCCTGGCGGAAAGGTTCGAGGCGCTGCTTGTCGGCAAGGCCGGCCCGCAGGAGATAGAGCGGGATGCGCAGCGCGTTATAGCCGAACTGCGGCGGGAAGCCGCCGGCGGGCTTCGGCTCGCCCTTGAGCGAGAGCCAGTCGGCCGCCGGGATCTTCCGCCTGGCGAGCTCGTCCAGCAGCTTCAGTCCGCTGGCCTGTACCTGCAGCCAGCTCTGATCGCCGGTGAGGCGGGCGAGGATGGGGAAGCTCTCGAACACCCAGTACGACGGGTTTATCACCGGCCCGTCCGGTCGCTCCTGCTCCGAGAAGCCCTTCGCCGCAGGCATCAGCCAGGTTTCGCCGCCACGCTTCAGGAGTGCAACCTTGGCCAATGACCGGGCGATCTGGCGGGCCGCGGTGGTGTAGGCTGGCATTGACCAGCGCGTCCCGGCGCAGGCGAGGGCATCTGCGATCAGGAGGTCGCCGTCGCTGGCGTTGTTGATGTCGCTGATGCGCGGCGTGGCCTTCGGGTCCCAGCGCCAGGCCGCCAGGCCGTCGTCACGGATCAGGAATTCAGTCCGGGTGAAGGAAAGGATGCTGGCGAAGCTGCCGCGATCGCCGGCGAGGCAGGCCAGCAGCAGCCCATAGCCCTGGCTTTCGCTGTGGCTGATGCCGCCATTGGCGTCATCGACGACGCGGCCCTCGGCGGTGACGAATTTCTGCCGGTAGAGCTCCCAGGCGCCGGCGGGGAGGGCAGCCTGAGCGCCGGAGGTCAGGCTGAGCAGCATGGCGGTCAGGGTTGCGCGAAGCCGTTTCATGAACGCCTCCCCAGCCGGCCGAGCATCAGAAAGGTTCCGATGCCGAGTCCGATGCAGGCTCCCAGCAGGGTCAACGCATAGATGCCGATATTGCTCGACATCCAGTTGGCGAAGACGAGGCGCATATTGGCCAGGCTGAACGCCCGGGTCATGACGAACGTCGTGCTGTCCGCCGAGAGGATGTGGTTGTCCTGCCCGCTGCGGAAGGCCGTGAGCTTGCCGGCCATCCCGGCCCAGTTGCCGGGGGTGACGAGCCTGTCGACGGTCTTCTCCAGTGCCTCTTCCTGGCGCACGACGAAGGCGGTCCAGACCTGGCGCGTATCGGGGTCTGTCGCTTGGGCGGCGATCAACTCGGCCCCTTCCGCCGGCTCATAGAGCGTTGGTGCGCGTGTGGGTGAGCGCAGTTGCGCGAAGGACAGATCGAAGGTCCGCTGCAGCCATCGGTCGAAGCTGATGAAATAGCGTGCGAGGGGACCGCCGAACGAGCCACGCCAGCGATCGCGGGTCGCCTCGGTGCTCGGTGCGACGCCGCCGGAATCTTCGGGCGTCGTCTGCCGCCCCTGGAACCGGTTGATCACCGCGTCGAACACGGCCGTGCCTTCGGTTTCCGGCACGAGGACGACGGCATCGGCGCGCTGCGGCCAGGTGTTGCGGACGTTGTCGGCGATGCCGACGCGCGGCAGCAATCCGGCGGGCAATTGGCCGGCGGCGCCGACGATCAGGGCGGGGCGGTTGCCGATGGCGGCGGCGCTGCCGATGACATCGACCGGGAACGGCCGGTCGGCGCGCTGGGCGAGCCTTGCGAGCAGCGTCGCGGCGGCGCCCAGATTGGGAACGTCCAGGCGGCCGACGAGCAGGGCGATCTGGGAGGTGATCGAATAGGGGAAACCGGTTCCCGCTACGGCCGCCAGATTCGGGCTGACGCCGATCTTGGCGAAGTTCGGGATCGCCAGGGCCGTGGTGTCGAACAGCGCGAAGCGGTTCTTGCCGGGCAATGTCGCGCCCGGCCCGCAGGCGAGGTCGGACCTGGCTGGCGTCACCGCCTCGAGCCAGATCTCATTGATGCCGGGCCGGAAATGCCTGAGCGGTATCGTGATCGGGGTTTGCTGGAAGAGGCCCCCGCTCGTCGTATTGAGCGGGACGGTCGCCGCGACGTTGCCGTTGACGAAGATCTCGATATGGCTGTCGCCCGGCAGAACCTCGGAATAGGCGCCGTCGAGATAGAGCGTGGCCTCGCCATAGGCGTTGGCGTAGAAATCGCCCGGCATCGCGAGGATGGCGCGCACGCGCATGCGCCGTCCCGAGGATTCCTGCGTCGGAACGCCGAGTTCCGAGAAGCGCAGCACCTGACTGTCGGAGACGAACGGCGCGTCGGGGACATGCCAGCTCGCCGTGGCCATCGTCTTGCGGTTGATGTTGGTCGGCCGGGAGACCGGCCCGGTCAGGAGCCTGGCGATGGTGGCCTCGAGATCCTGCCAGCTCTCGCCGGTGACGAGCAGGGCGGCAGGTCCGAGCTTCGGGTGCGTGGTGAAGCCGACGAAGCTGCCGACGCCAGCCTCCGCCGGCAAAGTGCCGATGAGGTCGCGCAGTTCCTTGCCCGTCCCGAGCAGCACGGTCAGCATGCCCGGGCGGACCCTGTCGGGCAGTTTCTCGGAGATTCGAATGGCTGCCTGACTGTAGCGGCCGCGTAGCGCAACGCCTTGAGCCACGGCAAGAATGCTGTTCGCGGCAACGGCGCTCGCTGCGCTCGGCGCGACGATCTGGATCGTTGTCTGTCCGGTCTCGTCGGCGCCGACGGCTGGCAGGTCGTCGATGCTGCGTAGCCGCGATTGCTGCGCCGGATTCCTGAAGCTGAGCCGCGTGCCGGCGCCGTCGATGCGCGTCCACAACTCATAGGTTGAGGCGATCGTGCAATCGGTGCGATGGCGCTGCACCGCTTCGAAGCGGATCGTGTTCTGGCCGGGCCGGAGAAGCCCTTTGCGGATCGCGGTGGAGGTTCGCTTCAGGCGATCGGAGGAGGCGATCGGCGCTTCCATGATGCGCTCGCCATTGATGCGCACTGTCAGGCGCGAGGCCTCCGGCATCACGACCAGCGCATTCTGGAAGGCGATGTCGAGATTGAGGTCGGCGCCGGCCTCGTCCTGGGTCAGGTAGAAGGCCCAGCTGCGTGCATCGCCTTCGCCTTCGAGCATGACGCGGGCGGCCGGCAGCAGCGGCTTGAAGGCGAAGCTGGCGGGAATGGCGGGCGTTGCTGCTGCCGGTGCCGGCTCTGCCTGCGGTTTGGGTTCCGCCGGGCGGGCGGCCGCAGGTTGCTGGGCAGGTGGGGCGATCATGAACGGCGCCGGCTCGTTCGGCGGCGTCGGTTGGGCCTCCTGCGCCCAGGGCGCTGAGCCCGTGTTCAGGATCGGAAGAGCTGCCGCCGCGGCCAATATGGGCAGGAGGCGCGTCCTCATTCCGCCGCTCCCCGCGTCGGATTGGAACGGGCAAAGCGGGCGAGGCCGAAGAAATAGGACAGGCCGCGGCTGGTCTGGAACACGGCGAGGCGCAGGAAGCGCAAGGTGCCGTAGATCACGCCCATGTTCTGGCGCCGCGCCTTCTGGAAGCTGCTCCAGATCCCGGCATCCGAGAAGGCGAGGTCCGCGATGATGCGGCTGTGCAGCGGCTCGCTCGGCTCGTAGCGGCAGCCGAGCACCAGGCCTTTTGCGTCGGGAGCGAGGCGCACGACGCGTACGGGCAGGGTGCCCGCCGGCATCGCGATCGACGTTTCGAACGCGATCTCGCCGATGCTGTTCACTGGCAGCCTGTCGAACTCCTTGGAAAGCACCCGGATGGCGACGCCGTCGACGGAGACGTTCTCGGTGACAACGGGCGCTGTCTTGCCATCGATGCTGATTTGCCCGCGGCGCTTGACCGGGAAACGCCGGGCGCCGCGGCCTTCCGGCCGCTCCGAGACCACGCCGAGGGCGCAGCCCGCCATCAGCAGGTTGAGGATGTTCCAGAGCCCGACCACGAGGGTGGTGTCGGCATTGTAGGGCTGGGTGATGATGCGCCAATAGGTGGCGACGACGCCGAGCGCCAGCACGGCAAAGATGATGAAGAAGGGCAGGCCGAGCTCGGAGACACGACGCGTTCCGAGCTCCTCGCTCTTGGCGGTGACCTTGAAAGTCGGCTTGCCGGGATTGAGGATGACCGAGATCACTGCCGGCAACAGGTAGACCGACTGGATGAATTCGTAGAGCTCGGAGATCCAGGGCCAGCGATAGCGGCCATAGAGATAGTTCTGCATCATCAGGTTCACCGCCATGTAGCTGAACACGTAGGCGATGAACTCGGCGCCCGAGGCGGTGAAGATCTCCAGCCCGAAGAACAGGTAGAACAGCGGCGCCACCAGGAAGGTCAGGCGCACGAAGGGGAACAGCCAGAACAGGGCCGAGGACGAGTAGCACAGGCGCTGCGGCAGCGAGAGGCCGCTTTTCAGCATCGGGCGGTGGTAGATCAGGATCTGCATCATGCCCTGCGCCCAGCGCGAGCGCTGGCCGATGAAGCTCGCGAAGGTCGCCGGCTGGAGCCCGGCGATCAGCGGCTTGTCGACATAGATGCTGTTCCAGCCGGTGGCGTGCAGGGTGATCGCGGTCTCGGCATCCTCGGTGATGCTGCGGCCTGAGAAGCCGCTGGTCGTCTGCAGGGCCGTGCGGCGCAGCACCGCGGCCGAGCCGCAGAAGAACGAGGCGTTCCACTTGTCGAGACCGCGCTGGATGATGCCGTAGAACATCTCGTTCTCGGACGGCATCGCCTTGAAGGTCTTGAGATTGCGCTCGAGCGGATCGGGATTGATGAAGAAGTGCGGGGTCTGGACGAGGAACAGCTTCGGATCCTCGCCGAAATAGCCGATCGTCTCGGTCAGGAAATTGCGCGCCGGCGCATGGTCGGCGTCGAAGACGACGACGAGGTCGCCGCTGGAATTGGCGAGGCCGTTGTTGAGGTTGCCGGCCTTGGCGCTAATGTTGCGCTCGCGCGTCAGATAGGTGCAGCCGAGCCCGGCGCAGAGCTTCTGCAATTGCGCCCGGCGTTCCCGCGCGGCGCTGGCCGCGACGAAATTGTCGGCATTGCATTTCTCGTCGGTGCCGCCATCGTCGAGCAGATAGACGGTGAGACGATCCGCCGGATAATCCATGGCGAGCGCGGCCGAGAGCGTCGTCGCCAGGAGTTCGGGCTCCTCGTTGTAGGACGGCACGAAGACATCGACGCTCGGAGCGTCGGCTGGGATGGGCGGCGCGCTCGTGCGTCGCGGCAGCGGCATCGCCACGACGAACAGGCTGAGAAACAGCATGCCGATGTTGTAGAGCTCGGCGAGATAGAGGATCAGCCCGGGGATGAAATCCTCGAGCTGGTTCACCGGCGGCAACGTGCTCGTCGTGCGCCAGTAGATGTAGCGCAAGACCATCGCCGTGCCGAGGCCGAGCGCGATCAACCGCCAGACGCCGTAGGGGCGCAGGAATTTGAGCAGGATCATCGCCCCCACCACGATCGTCCCGGCGATCAGATGCGCCTGCAGGCTGATCGGCAGCGTAATCAGCGCCACGACCACTGCCGTGGCGATCGCCCAGAAGAAGACGTAGATCGCGGTTCGCATCGGCTCTCGGCGCGCTCGGCTCTCAGGGTGTCGTGGGCGGCGGTGGAACGGTCGGGTATCCTGCCAGCGGCCTGTCCGGGACAGGCTGCGTTTCCGGGAGACGCTCGGCTTCGATCCGGGGCTGCCTTGCCGGTCGCGTACGGGCAACCCGCCGAGGGGCCGGCGTGTCGTCGGTCGAGGCCTGCGGCAGCGGGTAAATCGGCGCGCCCGCCTGGCCGAGGCCGGGTGCGGGCGCCGGCGCATCCCCTGCCGGGCCCCAGCCGCTGCGTCGCAAGGAGGCGTTGAGCGAATAGTCATAGGCGAGACGCAGCAGCGCGGCTTCGCGCGCCTTGGGGTCGCAGATGCGCATGCGGACCGAGACCGCGCCCGATTTCGGCCGGAAGATGCTGTCGCCATCGGCGATGCGCTGCCAGGCGTAGAGGCAGGCCTCGCCGCCGGTGCCACGGCCGAAGGCGTAGCCGAACGGCCCGTACTTGTTCTGGACGAAGACGGCGGAGGGCGCCATGGCGACGCCCGGCAGGCGCTCCTCCATGTCCTGCGCGACGGAAAAGTCGTCGATCCCCGGCAGCTTGAGCAGGTTGCCCTCGACGCCGGCACTATCCGGCAGATCGGCCGCTGTGAAGAAGGCGACCTCGATCCTGTTCTCGCCGGGCGTTTGGCCGCGCGTCGCCAGCGAGATCGTCTGCGCGATCGCATTCTCATAGGTGCGCTGGGTGATACCGATCACCGGCTGGCTGCCCGGCGGCAGCACGATCATCGCCCGGCCCGGGTCGACGGAGAGCGAGCGCGTCGCCGTCACCAGTTCCGAATCGGCAAGTCTCTGCTCGCCGCATCCAGCTATGGCCAGGCACAGGCCAACGGTCGCGACAGATATCGCCGCGCGCTTCCGTGGCGGATGGCGCCGCGCGGAACGTATGGCTGGACCCTGTCCTGCGACGTTCATCGGCGCGCCGGTCCATGTCTGGTCGGCATCGTCATATGGTGACCATCGATTAATACAGGTTAACGCGAGCCTACCGTCCGCTGCGCATCAACAATGCGGTCCGAGCATCTGAATCCTGTCGGCAATACAGATGATTCGCGCGGCTATTCCAACCGCTGATCGTACGAGATCGTCGCACGGCGATCCGCCGACGCTCTTCCGGCGACCGAAAAAATCGAGGCAGGACGCGACCTTTAGGCGGGAAAACGGCTGCCCTGCAGTTTGCTGGGGATGACGGCGTCCGGTCGCCGGGGCCTTGACGAGATCGTTGGGCCGACTCAGGCCGGCGATCGATCCGGGCGTTGCACAGCATTCCTCAGTCCCAGCAGGGCGACGGCCAGCAGCCCGAGGGAGGCGAGCGCATTCCAGCCGGCGAGGGAGAGGCCAAGGAAACGCCAGGCGGCCTCCGTGCAGGAGACGATCCGGGTCGTCTGCAGCTGCTTCATCAGGTCCTGGACGCCGGCGGCCGCCGGGGCGGGTGTGCCGCCACAATCGTTCGGACCGGCGAAAATCCCCCACTCCACGCCGGCGTGATAGACACCGAGCCCGGTGCTCCAGGCCATCAGCAGGGCGAGGACGATCAGCACCGCGATCTGCAGCCGGCGCGAGCGGGCGAAGATCAGTGCGAGCGTCGTGAGGCCGATCACGGCGTAATGCGGCGCCCGCTGTTCGAGGCAGAGCTTGCAAGGGCGCAGGTGCAGGACGAGCTCGAAGAACCAGGCACCCCCGATCAAAGCGAGGCTCACCAGGCCGATCAGTGCGATCAGGCGGCGGGGATCGGCGAGGAGGCGCGAGGCAGGGCCGGTCATGGCGACACTCAGCAGGAGAGGAGCTGGCCCGAGCCTGTCAGCAGCTTGAGGCCGAAATAGAGCAGGATCAGGAGGGCGGCACCGCCGAGCGCGATCAGCTTCAGCCGCTTCTCGATGAAGTGGCGGATCGTCTCGCCATAGCGGCGCAGCAGGAAGGCGAGGGCGAAGAAGCGGGCGCCGCGGGCGATGACGCAGGACAGCACGAAGAAGCCGAGCCCGATATGGACGGCGCCGGCCAGGATCGTTACCACCTTGATCGGCGGCAGATGTGCCAGGCCCGAGGTGGTGAGCAGCAGCAGAGTCATGTCCGGGGTGGCACAGGCGCGCAGTTGCTCGAAGGCGCCGAGCTTGCCGTAGAAGGCGAGCACCGGCCGCGCCAGCGCGTCGAAGGCGTAATAGCCGAGCGCATAGCCGGCGATGCCGCCGAGCGTCGAGAACACCGTCGCGATCAAGGCGAGGCGATAGGCCCGCTGCGGCTTGGCCAGCGCCATCGGCACGAACAGCACGTCGGCCGGGATCAGGAAGAAGGAGCTCTCGATGAAGGCGACGACGGCGAGCCAGACCTGCGCGCTGCGGCGGGCGGCAAGCGAGAGCGTCCAGAGATAGAGGCGTTCGAACATCGCCGGCCCTTAGAGCATCGGACCGAAAAACGGAAACCGCTTTTCGGAGGCAATCCGATGCATGACAAAGTGATACATCGCCATTTCGCGTCCGAAAGGACGCACGGCGATCTAGCGGGCGCCGGGCCTTCCGTCCATGGCCGCGACGTCGTTGGAAAAGCCGTTCACGCGAGATTGACCGGCCTTCGGCTATCGCTATAGTCCGCCCCGCCTGAAAAGGGCCCCTGTGGCGGAATTGGTAGACGCGCTCGACTCAAAATCGAGTTCCGCAAGGAGTGCTGGTTCGATCCCGGCCAGGGGCACCATTGTCGACGGCAGCTTGCCGGCTGCTCGATGCGCTAGGCCCGCCGCCCTAAAATCGCCTCTCGCTGCCGCTCTGTCTTGCCGCCGAATCGATCCTTACGGGCAGCCGAGGAGTCTCAGCATGAGGGCAATTGCCATCACCGTCGCAGCCAGCATTCTCGGGGCCGTTCCGGCGTTCGCCGACGAGCTTCCGCAGCGCAAGCCGGGTCTCTGGGAAAGCAAGTCGACGAGTGCCGAGGGCGAGACCAGCGCCAAGCAATGTGTCGGTGCTGGCACTGACCGCGCCATGGTTGGCGGCATGGCAGGCGCCGCCTGCTCGAAGATGGAGGTTACGAAGACCGCGACCGGCTACGCGGTTGCGACCGAGTGCGCGATCGGCCAGATCAAGGCGGTCGGTAGCAGTACCGTCACCGGTGACTTCCAGGCGACCGTGCGCACCGAAGGCACCACCACGCTCACCGGCATGCCTGGACAGGTCGGGCCGGTCGAGCGCAAGCTCGTGGTCGAGGCCAAGCGTGTGGGCGATTGCGGACCGGGCCAGAAGCCTGGCGACATCATCATGCCAGACGGCAAGGTCATCTCGCTGCCGGGAGCGGCCGGCGCGAAGCCCTAGCTCCCGTTGCCGGCCGAAACGATAACTCGCATTCGCCGAACAAAAAATTCGGCTGGCATGTCACATCTCGCCGAGCCGGTTCGTCCTGCTGGAGAGCGCTGCAGCGGCCATGCCGTCCTGTGAAGCGCGCTTCACCGGACGAGGACGGACATGGCAACGGACATCATTCTGGCTGGCGCAGAGAGCGCCGCCGTCGCCGGGCGGCTGCTTCTGGGCGGAGCCTTCGCCTTCGCCGGCCTGCGCAATATCGTCAACAGGAGCCTGCTGGCGAGCCTGATCGGCGCGCGCCGCGTGCCGTTGCCGGCCGTCACCCTGTGGCTCGGCATCGTCTTGCAGATCATCGCCGGGCTGATGATCGTCTGTGGCATCAAGGTCTCGCTGGCCGCGCTGATGCTGCTCGCCTTCCTGGTGGTGGCGACGCCGATGTTCAACAATTTCTGGGATCATCAGGGCCTGGACCGGGCCAACCGCATCAACGGCTTCGTCGCCAATATCGCAATCGCCGGCGGCATCCTCGGCCTGATCGGCCAGGCCTGAGCCGCTCAGCCGGGCTCGCCGGCGATCACGCCTTTGCGGAACAGGAAGCAGCCATAGGGGCGGGGATCGCCGACCTGCACCACCGCGAAGGCCTGCTTGGCCGCTTCGTAGAAGGCGAAGCGCTCGATGCCGGCGAGCGGCTCGGGGCGGCCGAGCACCCGGTCGAGCTCGGCCTGGACCTGGCGCTGCACTTCGGGGACCGCTGCGGCATCGCCGACCACCAGCATGCGCCGTGCCGGCTGTGGCTCGAAATCGTCGATCGGCAGCACCGAGAGGATGGCGCGCGCTGCCCGCGCCATGGAAAGACCGGGCAGGCGCACCAGCCGACCGCTGGTGGTGGCCCGGGCGATCTTTTCGGCTGGGTGGTTGGCGTCGACCAGGGCGAGGTCATCGCCATGGCCCATCGCCGCGAGCACCCAGAGCAGGTCGGCGGAGAGGACCGGGTCGATATTCTTCAGCATGTGACTGTCACCCTCGGTACGCTTCACCGTCGTTGCGAGCGCAGCGAAGCAATCCAGGAAGACTTGGCGCGGCGCCCTGCCGCCCCTGGATTGCTTCGTCGCTGACGCTCCTTGCAATGACGATCAGCATCAGTTGCGTCCGCGCTGCGAGAGATAGAGCTTTGCGGCATTGCCGCCGAAGACGGCAATGCGCCGCGCTTCCGTGAGGCCGGCGAGCAGCGTTTCCGCCGCCTCGACCCATTGCGCATAGGAGGCACGCAGCGTCACCACCGGCCAGTCGCTGCCGAAGATCAAGCGCTCCGGACCGAAGGTCGCTAGCAGGTGCTCGACGACCGGCCGGAGCGTTTCCAGCGTCCAGTCAGGGCCGGCCTCGGTGACCAGCCCGGAGAGCTTGCAGGTCAGGCCGGGGTGCCTCGCGAGGGCGCCGATGCTGTCGCGCCAAGCCGTGAGGTCGCCGCTGACGAGATCTGGCTTGGCGCCATGGTCTATGACGCAAGCGAGATCGGGATGCCGCTCCAATACGGTGAGCATCGCCGCGATATGGCGAGGCTTCAGCAGCGCGTCGAAGACGAGCCCGTTCGCGATCATCGCCTCGAAGGCCGATGTCAGCTCAGGACGCGCCAGCCAGCCGTCGTCAGGGATATCCTGCACCATGGGCCGCAGGCCGACGAGCAGCGGGTCGGCCGCCAAGGTGGCGATACGCTCCGCTGCATCAGGCGCATCGAAATCGGTCCAGCCGACGACGCCGGCGACGAAGGGCGTCTTCTCGGCGATGTCGAGCAGATGGGCGGTCTCGGCCTCGGTCGGCGCCGCCTGCACCAGGATGGAGCGTTCGATGTCGTGGACGGCAAGGAGCGGTGCGAGGTCGGCGGGGCCGAAGTCACGATGGATGACGCCCAGCGCCGGCGTCAGCCAGCTATAATCGCCGCGGGCGAGGCTCCAGAAATGCTGATGGGCGTCGATGCGCATGAGGTTAGACCGGAACCGGGACATCGGCGCCGAGCAGACCTTCTGCCTTCAACTCTGTCCAGAGCGCGCCCGGAACAGGCGCCGCGAGCTCGGCGACCTGATCGGCGACCTCTTCCGGCTTGACGGCGCCCATGACCAGGCTCGCCACCGCCGGGTGGCCGAGCGGGAATTGCAGCGCGGCGCGGCGCAGCGGCACGCCATGGCGGGCGCAGACCGCCTCGATCGCCGCGACGCGGGCGAGGACCGCGGGCGGTGCCGGCTGGTAGTTGTACTTGGCACCGGCGATCGGGCCAGTGGCGAGAATGCCGGAGTTGAAGACGCCGCCGAGCATCAGGCCGATGCCCTTCTCCCGCGCCAGCGGCATGAAGGAGGCGAGCCCCGGCTGTTCCAGAAGAGAATAGCGCCCGGCGAGCAGCATAGTGTCGAAATCGCCGGCGCGGGCGAAGCTCTCGCACATCTCGGCTTCGTTGACGCCGACGCCGATCGCCTTGACCGCACCGGCAGCGCGCAGTGTGTCGAGGGCGCGATAGGCGCCGTCCATCGCCTGGGCAAAGCGGGCGTCGATTGCGTCCTTGCCATGGGTCCAGACGTCGACGTCGTGGATCAGCACGACATCGATGCGGTCGACACCGAGGCGCAGCGCCGACTGTTCCAGCGAGCGCATGGTGCCGTCATGGGAATAGTCGAAGCGCAGGCCGTGCGGCAGGCCGCCGAGATAGCCGGAACCGTTGCCGCGCCCGGCGAAGGGCTCGGCGACGCGGCCGACCTTGGTCGAGATCACCACGTCCTTGCGGCCGGAGCGCCGGAGCGCCGCGCCGATCCGGTGCTCGGAAAGGCCATGGCCATAGAGCGGCGAGGTGTCGATCAGATTGATGCCGGAGGCGAGCGCCGTCTCGACCGTCGCGATCGCGCCGGCTTCGTCGAGATGGGCATAGAGATCGCCGAGCGGTGCACCGCCGAAACCGAGCGTCGTGACCTTCAGGCCGGAGCGGCCGAGCGGTCGAACGGGAAGCGTGGAAGTCGTCATCGAAGCTCGGGTTTACGGTCGTGGTGCATGACTATGTGCACGTCAACATGTTAGCTTGCAACCGCATTCGTTCCGGACTAGCGTGCACACCATTCCGGTAGGCGTGGCCATGCTGAGCTCACCTGCCGGAACCGGATCAAGACGGCCTGAAACGGCCGCGCATTCAGTCCAGGGGAGGACATCCATGACCGAGATCTTGAAGCCCACACGGCGTGGCCTGCTGCGCGGTGCTGCCGCGCTCGGCGCCACCGGCGCCATCGCCTCGCCGCTGGTCCTGCGCGAGGCGCACGCCCAGGCCGCCTTCAACTGGAAGCGCTTCTCCGGCCAGTCTATCGACGTCCTGCTCGTCAAGAACCCGCGCTCGGACCTGTTCCAGGCCGCCGAGAAGGAGTTCACCGAGCTCACCGGCATCAAGGTCTCCTCCGAGCAGGTGCCGGAGCAGCAGCAGCGCCAGAAGGCGGTGATCGAGTTCGCCTCCGGCAAGCCGAGCTTCGACGTCAGCGCGATCTCGCTGCATGTGCAAAAGCGCATGGCCGCCAAGGGCAAATGGTTCGCCGACCTCTCGCCGATGATCAAGGACGCCTCGCTGACCTCGCCCGATTTCAATTTCGAGGATTTCGGCGCCGGCGCCGTGGCCTATGCCCGCCAGGCCGATGGGGCGCTCGATACGCTGCCCTATTTCGTCGACTACTGGATGCTCTACTACAACAAGGAACTGTTCGACGCGAAGGGCGTCGCCTATCCCAAGAGCATGGACGAGATGGCGGTTGCCGCCGCCAAGCTGCACGACCCGGCCAAGGGCGTCGCAGGCTTCGTCTCTCGCGGCCTGAAGAATGCCAATGTCCCGGTCTGGGCCTGCTTGGTGCTCGGCCAGGGCATCGAGACCACCTCGGCCGAGGGCAAGCTCCTGACCGATACGCCCGAGGCGATCTGGGCCGCCGAGCTCTACAAGAAGCTCAACAAGGACACCGGCCCGGTCGGCTCCGTCGGCTTCAACTGGAACGAATGCCAGACGACCTTCATGCAGGGCCGCGCCGCGATGTGGCTCGACGGCATCGGCTTTGCGACACCGCTTGAGGATCCCAGCAAGTCGCGCATCGTCGGCAAGGTCGGCTATGGCGTCACGCCGCCCGGGCCGAAGGCGCATCATGCCGGCATGTTCGGCGACGGCATCGGCATCTCGCGCGGCTCCGCCAAGAAGGAGGCGGCCTGGCTCTATATCCAGTTCATCACCAACAAGGCGCAGCAGCTCGCCATGCTGAAGGCCGGCGCCGGCGCTCCGGCCCGCTCCTCGGCCTATCTCGACACGGCGACGATCGAGGCCTCGAAATTCGGCAAGCAGTATTTCGACTGCCTGCTGAACTCCGCCAAGATCGCCCGGGCCGCGCTGCCGCAGATCGTCCCGGTCACCGAGTTCCGCGACGTCTTCGGGGTGGCGCTGACCAATGCGATCGGCGGCGCCGATGTCGCGGCCGAGCTGAAGAAAGCGACGGAAGCCTTCGCACCGGTGCTGGCCAAGAGCGAGCAGGGCTGAGGCTGGCCGGCCAGCCATGAGACGCGTCATGGTCGGGCCTGTCCCGACCATCCACGTCTTCCTGCGGGCTGGCCTGAGTTCAAGACGTGGATGCTCGCCACAAGGGCGAGCATGACGGCGTGAGTTTCCAGAGCAGATAATGACCAGCACAACCTTGCCAGCCAGTAGCCTGACGAGCCCGGCGCAAGCTCCTGCGGCCGACTCGCGGGATTTCACCCCGCGCTACTGGCTGTTCTCTCTGCCGGCGGTGTTGATCGTCGCCGGCGTGATCGTCTTCCCCTGGCTGTTCACGCTCTATATGTCGACGCAGGACTGGAAGATCGGCGGCGGGCCGGAATTTGTCGGCCTGCAGAACTTCGCCGAGCTCTTCCGCGATGCGCGCTTCATCGAGTCGATGGGGCACACTTTCTACTACACGGTGCTCGCAGTCGTGCTGCCGATCCTGTTCGGCACCGCCGCGGCGCTGGTCTTCCATCGCGAATTCCCGTTCCGTGGGCTGCTGCGCACCATCTTCGTCATGCCGATGATGGCGACGCCGGTCGCGGTCGCGCTGGTCTGGACGATGATGTTCCACCCCCAGCTTGGCGTGCTGAACTACCTGCTCTCGCTCGTCGGAATCGGTCCGCAGGCCTGGGTCTATTCGCCGAACACGGTGATCCCGACGCTGATCCTGGTCGAGGTCTGGCACTGGACGCCGCTGGTCATGCTGATCGTGCTCGGCGGCCTCGCGGGCCTGCCGCGCGAGCCTTACGAATCCGCGCTGATCGACGGCGCCAATGCCTGGCACATGTTCCGGCACATCACGCTGCCGCTGGTCTGGCCGTTCATCATGGTCGCGATCGTGATCCGCACCATCGACGCGCTGAAGGCCTTCGACACGATCTTCGTGATCACCCAGGGCGGCCCCGGGACGGCGTCCGAGACGCTCAACATCTTCCTCTATCTGCAGGCCTTCCAGTTCTACAAGATCGGCTACGCCTCCGCGGTCGTGGTGATCTTCTTCGTGATCATCATCATGCTGTCGCTGCTGCTGCTCTATGCGCGCCAGAAGTCGAAGTGGAACGCGTGATGAGGCGGTTCCTCTCCAAATTCGGCTTCTACGCTTCGGTCTTCGTGCTGGTCTCGCCGGCGGTACTGGTCTTCCTCTGGATGATCTCGCTCTCGCTGAAGAACGAGCTCGACAACACCGCCTTCCCGCCGGTGTTCATCCCGAACCCGCCGACCTTCGCCAACTATCTCGACGTGTTCGAGAAGAACAATTTCGCGCTCTATCTCTGGAACTCGATCCTGGTGACGGGCGGGGCGGTGCTGGTCGGCCTCGCCGTCGGCGTGCCGGCAGGCTACGGCATCGCCCGCGGCAAGGCCCACAAGTTCGCGATCCTGATCCTGGTCGCGCGGATGACGCCGGCGCTGTCCTACCTGATCCCGCTCTTCCTGCTCTTCCAGATCACCGGCCTCGTCGGCACGGTGACGGCGCTGGTGATCACCCATCTCGTCATCACCATCCCGATCATCGTCTGGATCATGATCGGGTACTTCGAGAACGTGCCGATGGAGCTGGAGGACGCCGCCCGCATCGACGGCGCCACCACCTGGCAGGCCTTCCGCCATGTCGCGCTGCCGCTGGCGCGGCCCGGCATTGTCGTCGGCGGCATCCTCGCCTTCATCTTCTCCTGGAACAACTTCATCTTCTCGGTGGTGCTCGGCGGCAAGGCCAGCCGCACGCTCCCGTCCGCCGTCTACAACTCGCTGACCTTCGAGCAGATCTCCTGGGGCCCGCTCGCGGCCGCCGCTCTGCTCGTGACCTTGCCCGTCCTGCTGCTGACAGTCCTCGCCCAGCGCGAGATCGTCGCCGGCCTTTCCGCCGGAGGGCTCAAGGATGGCTGACATCGCTGGCGCCGATCTTGCTGCGCGCCCGACCCCTTCAACGCCTCGATCGCTCATCTCACGGAAAGACACTTTGCAATGGCTCTGAACCCCAACCGCTTCGGCCTCTCCTGCGCCATCACCACGCCGATGCGGGAAGGCGGCGCCATCGACCTGCCGCGGCTCGTCCACCACGCCAGGCATGTCCTCGCCAATGGCTGCGACAGCGTCACACTGTTCGGCACGACCGGCGAAGGCGCGGCGCTCGGCAGCCCGGCCCGCACCGCCATGCTCGGCGCTCTGGTCGGCGCCGGCATCGACCCGGCCAGGCAGATCTATGCCGGCGTCGCCGCCGCCTCGCTGCACGAGGCGGTCGACCAGGCGCAGACCGCGCTCAATGTCGGCGCCAAGGGCCTGCTGGTCGCCCCGCCCTTCTACTTCAAGGGCGTCGGCGATGAGGGGCTCTATGCCTGGTTCTCGCAGTTCTTCGAGAAGCTGGGGAGCTCCGCCCGCGACACCATCCTCTATCACATCCCCTCGGTGACGGCGGTCGAGATCTCGATCGGCCTGGTCGAGCGGCTCAAGAAGGCCTTCCCGGGCATCGTCACCGGCATCAAGGATTCCTCCGGCGACTATGCGACGACGGAAGCCTTCCTGAAGGCGCATGGCGAACTCGCCATCCTGGTCGGCGACGAGCGCCTGCTCGGCCGGGCCGTGCGCAATGGCGCGCAGGGCTCGATCTGCGGCGTCGCCAATCTGGTGCCGCATCTGCTGCGCCCGGTCGTCTACGAGGGCGCCGAGGACGCCACGGTGAACGCGCTCGTCGACGAAATCTGCTCCTATCCGGTGCTGCCGGCGGTCAAGGCGCTGGTCGGCCATCTCCACGGCGACGCCGGCTATGGCCCGATGCGGGCGCCGCTGGTTGCGCTCGACGAAGGCCAGCGCAAGGCGCTGTTCGCCGCCTTCGACCGCATCACCCGCGCCAAGGCGGCCTGAGGAGGACGCGATGAGCCAGTCCGAGCCGGACCGCGACGGCGAGCCGCTGAAGCTCAGGGAGCGGGCTTATGCCAGCTTCACCGAGCGGCTGCTCGCGCGCGAGATCCGGCCGGGCCAGTTCGTCACCCAGCGCGAGCTCGTCGCCATGACGGGCTTCCCGCTCGGGGCGATCCGCGAGCTGATCCCGCGGCTGGAGGCGGAAGGGCTGATCAAGACCGTGCCGCAGCGCGGCATGCAGGTCGCCCATGTCGACCTCAACCTGATCCGCAACGCCTTCCAGTTCCGCCTCTTCCTCGAGAAGGAGGCGACGGCCGCCTATACCCGGACCGCGACCGACGAAGAGATTGCCGAGCAGCGCCGGCGCCACGAGGCGATCATCGGCCGCGCCGAGGCCGGCGGCGACGAGACGCTGATCGAGGATGCCGAGGATGTCGACCGGCTGATGCACGAGGCGATCATCGATCATCTCGACAACGATATCGTCAGCCAGGCCTTCCGCGTCACCTGGCTGAAGATCAGGCTGATCCGGCAATACGAGACGCGGATCCAGAACCATATCCTGATCCCGGTGATGCAGGACCATCTCAAGATCATCGCCGCGATCGAATCGCGCGATCCCGAGGCGGCTGCGGCCGAGATGAGCACCCATATCAACAACGCCCGGACGCGGGCGATGAGCTACTGACCAGCGATCAGGCGCCGATCGAAACCAGGCGCTGGAACGGCGAGCCGGAAAACCGGCCGCTCAGGGAGGAGAGCAACGATGACCAAGCTGACGAAACGTGCCTTTCTCGCCGGCTCGGCTGCAGCCGGCGCCATGATCGCGATGCCGACCGTGCTGCGCGCG
Organism: Allobosea sp. CCNWLY174; assembly: GCF_037120455.1. Classification (NCBI taxonomy): domain Bacteria; kingdom Pseudomonadati; phylum Pseudomonadota; class Alphaproteobacteria; order Hyphomicrobiales; family Alloboseaceae; genus Allobosea; species Allobosea sp. CCNWLY174. The sequence continues at coordinate 191,632 of NZ_JBBBBQ010000007.1, forward strand.
CAGGCCACCATGCTGCGCTGGGGCGAGATGCTGCCGACCACGCATCCGCAGGTGCAGATGGTCGACCGGATCGCCAAGGAGGTGAAGGAGAAGACCTCCGGCCGCGTCGACATCCAGTCCTTCCCCGCCGGCCAGCTCGGCTCCGGCAAGGACATGATGGAGTCGGTCGCCTCTGGCGCGCTGACCATGACGACGGACGGCGCCGCGGCGCTCGGCTCGTTCCTGCCGCAGCTCTCGGTGGTCGAGGCGCCCTATCTGTGGCGCGACCCGGCGCATATGGCCAAGGTCGCCAAGGCGCCGGTCTTCACCCAGATGAACGAGGAGCTGATCAAGAAACGCGGCCTGCGCATGGCGGCGGTGACCTATTACGGTAAGCGCCACCTGACCACCGGCTCCAAGGCGGTGAAGAGCGCGGCGGATGTCGCCGGCCTCAAGCTGCGCGTCCCGCCGGTCGACACCTTCCGCGCGATGGTCGAGGCCTGGGGCGCCAAGGCGACGCCGGTCAACTTCAACGAGCTCTATCTGGCGCTGAGCCAGGGCGCGGTCGACGGGCAGGAGAATCCGCTGCCGACCATTCACAGCGCCAAATTGCAGGAGGTGCAGAAACACCTGATCCTGACCGGCCATATCATCACGCCGCGGCTGATCGTCATCAATCAGGACTTCTGGAAGGGGCTGAAGGACGCCGACCGGACGATCCTGGAAGCGGCGATCGCCAACGGCGTCGCCTGGCAGGATGCCGAGCTGGCGAGCCAGGAGGGCAGCCTCGTCGCGACGCTGAAGGCGGCAGGTATGAGCGTCACCGAGCCCGATCTCGAAAGCTTCAGCAAGCCGGTGCTGGCGAGCCTGCCCAAGCAGTTCGAGAGCAAATGGGGCAAGGGCACCTGGGACGCGCTCGCGGCGCTGTGACGGGCGCTTCGACAGGCGTGATAGGCGCAGGGAACCCTTCTCCCGTGTGGGAGAAGGGCAGGGATGAGGGCCTGCCCTCACCGCAGAAGGCGCCGCGGCACCTTCGTACCCCAGCAATCAGCGGCGGTCCCTCACCCCTACCCCTCTCCCATCCGGGAGAGGGGACGCCGCGCCCCCATGGTGGACGCTCATGAAATCCCTCGTCGCCTTCACCGACCGCCTCGTCCGCGCCGCAGCCGTCGGGCTCTTGCTGGCGCTGCTCATCGCGGTCCTGCTCGGCGTCGCCTCGCGCCAGCTCAATGCCCCATTGGCCTGGACCGATGAGCTTGCGCAATACCTTCTCGTCTGGACCGGCTTCACCGGCTGGATCATCGCGGCGAGGCGGCGCTCGCATATCCGCATCACTGTCTTCGCCGACCTGCTGCCGAAGCCGGCCGGGCGGCTGCTGGAACTCGTGACGCAAGGATCGATCATCCTCTTCGCCGCCATCCTGATCCGCTATTCCTTCGGGCTGATCGAGCGGACCTGGGATGTCGACTCGATTGCGCTGCCGGTGTCGAGCGCGGCGCTATACGTGGTGATGCCGCTCGCCGGCCTCGCCCTCATCCTGCAGGCGCTGGCCGAGATCGGCGACGTCCTTGCCGGCCGCAAGGTCGACACCGCTGAACCCGGGACGCAGCCGCTATGAGCACCCTGATGCTGCAGATCCTCCCGGTATGGTTCATCGCCCTGCTGATGGGCGTGCCGCTCTTCGTCTCGATGGGGCTGGCGGCGGCGGCCTTCGCCTTCTTCGGTGGCTTCCCGCTCGGCATCGTGCCGCAGAAGATCGCGCAGTCCGCCAATTCCTTCCCGCTATTGGCGGCCCCGCTCTTCATCCTGATGGGCAACATCATGAATTCGGCGGGGATCACCGACCGGATCTTCGCCTTCGCCACGGCCTGCGTCGGCTGGCTGCGCGGCGGGCTCTGCCACGCCAACATCCTCGCCAGCGTGATCTTCGCCGGCATGTCGGGCTCGGCGGTGGCCGATGCCGGCGGCGTCGGCACGCTCGAGATCAAGGCGATGCAGGACGAGGGCTATGATCCGGAGACGGCAGCGGCGATCACCGCCGCTTCCGCCACGATCGGGCCGATCATCCCGCCCTCCCTGCCGATGGTGATCTATGGCGTTTCGGCAGACGTCTCGATCGGCGGGCTCTTCCTCGCCGGCGTGATCCCTGGCCTGCTCATGGCCGGCGCGCTGATGGCGATGGTGGTCTATGTCGCGAGGAAGCGCGACCTGCCGCGCCATCCCTTTCCCGGCGCGGCGCAGCTCTGGGTCGCCTACAAGGAGGCGCATTGGGCGCTGATGACGCCCGTCATCCTGTTCGGCGGGATGATGGCGGGCATCTTCACGCCCACCGAGGCGGCCGCGGTCGCGACCGCCTATGCGATCGTGCTCGGCCTGTTCGTCTACCGCAGCTTCTCGTTGAACGACCTGCCGGAGCTGGTGGTTCAGACGGTCGAGACCACCGGCGTCGTGCTGGCGCTGGTGATGACGGCGGCGGCGCTCGGCTGGTGCCTGTCGATCTCGCGCATCCCGCAGACGGTCGGGCCGATGCTGGTCGACCTCGCCGGCAATCCGCTGGTCTTCCTGCTGATCGTCAACCTGCTGCTGCTCTTCGTCGGCTGCTTCATGGAAGCGCTGGCGGCGATGCTGATCCTGATCCCGATCCTGACGCCGGCTGCGGCGCAGTTCGGCATCGATCCGATCCAGTTCGGCCTGATCTTCGTGCTCAACCTGATGATCGGCACGATCACGCCGCCGGTCGGCGTGGTGCTCTTCGTCACGTCGAAGATCGCCAAGATCTCCTTCGAGGCGATGTCGCGGGCGATCGTGCCTTGGCTGCTGCCGCTCTTGGCGGTGCTCGCCGCGATCACGCTCTGGCCGCCGCTGACGACCTGGCTGCCCAACCTGGTGCTCGGCAAATGAGAACTGATCAGACCGTCCGCGTCACCTTGGAGAGGTGAGGCGGGCGGTCGGGATCGAGGCCGCGGCTTTCAGCGAGCGTCGCGAGCGCGCCATAGAAGGCGCGAACCTGCGCCAGAGGCAGCAAGGCGGTCGGCAAGTCCGGCGGCAGAGGCAGATTCTGTCCCGCGCCGCCGCCGGCATAGGCCAGATCGGCACCAAGGCTAGAGAAGGCCGTGGCCGCGGCGCGCACGCTCTCGCTGCCTTCGTCGCCGGGATCGAGCGCCAGCGCCGGGAACCCCTGTCCGACCAGAGCGAGCGGCCCGTGCAGCACCTCTGCGGCGCTGAAGGCCTCGGCATGGATCCGGCAGGTTTCCTTGAACTTGAGCGCGATCTCCTGGGCGATGCCGAAGGACAACCCCCGGCCGATCACATAGAGGCTGCTGGCCTCGCGCCAGGAGAGCAGGGCCGGCGTCCAGTTGCAGCGCCCGGCGGCATCGAAGGCCGCGGGTGCCTTTGCCAGGGCGGCGTACAGGGCTTCGTCCTGCGCCCATTCCGCCGCGAGATGCAGGAAGGCGAGGCAGGTGGCGAGGAAGCTCTTGGTCGCGGCGACGCTCCGTTCTGTCCCGGCCCGCAGCGGTACGATCACGTCGACCATGCCGGCGAGGGGCGAGGCTTCGTCGTTGACGAAGCCGACGACGAGCGCTCCGGCCCGCTTCGCCGCCTCGGTCAGCAGCAGGGCATCGGGGCTGCGGCCGGATTGCGAGGCGGCGATGAACACGGCGCGAGAGAGGTCGAGCTCACCGCCATAGACCGAGGCGAGGCTGGGGCCGAGCGAGGCGACGGGCAGGCCGAGCGTGCGCTCGATCAGGTATTTGCCATAGCTCGCGGCATGGTCGGAGGAGCCACGCGCGCAGGTCGCGACGAAGGCCGGGCGCTTGATGCGCAGGCGTGTGACGAGATCGGCGATGATTGCGCCATTTTCCGCGCGCTGGCGGCGTGCGACGGCGGCGGCTTCGGCCGCCTCGCGAGTGAGCAGGGCTTCAACCATGGCGGCGCAGAGGCTCTTCAAGCAGTTGGTCGGCGACAGCGGCGACCTGGCGCGGATCGAGCTCATGGCCGGCGCCGCCGACACTCTGGACCGAGAGCGTACCACAGGCGATACCTTCGGCGAGGGCGCGTTCGAGGGAGCTCCCACCGAGCCAGGCCGCGAGGAAGCCGGCGTTGAAGGCATCGCCCGCGCCGGTGGTGTCGAGCACGCCCTCGCAGGGCGCAGCTGGAAGCGCGAGGCTCTCTCGCCCTTCGTAAAGGCGGGCGCCGTCGCCGCCATCCTTGATCACGACCAGTGCGAAGTGCTGGGCGAGCCGCCGGCCAGCCGTGTCGAGATCGTCGCAATCGGCGATCGCACGCGCTTCGGAGGCGTTCGGCAGGAAGATGTCGACGCCGTTGCAGAGTGCGACGAGATCGGGAGAGCGGATTAGCGCATCGTCCCAGCTCGGGTCGAGCGAGACGGTGAGGCCGTGATGCCTGGCATCGGTGACCAGATGCGGGATCTCGGCCAAGGTCGCGAATTCGGCGATATGGAGATGGGCCACGCGGACATCGCCGAGCGCGGCGGGCATCGTCGCCGGGCGAGCCGATCCGGCGCGGCGCGAGAGGAAGGCGCGCTCGCCATCCTGCACCATCGCGACGGTGAGTTGCGGCCCGGCGTCAAGAGCGCGCTCCAGGAAGCCGAGCTCGACGCCGCTGCGCGCGAGAGCCGGCAGGAGCGATTGCGAGAGCGGGTCTTCGCCGAGGCGCGCCAGCAAGGCGGCAGGCCGGCCCAGCCCGACAAGATGGGCTGCGGTGATGAAGCCGCCGCCTCCGGGCACGATCGCGAGATCGTCGGCGAAGCGCTCCTCGCCGAGGTGCGGCATTGCCGTGAGCCCGCGGAAGACGAGGTCGCAATAGAGCCGGCCGGTGCTGAGGACGAGCCCGTCCGGTCGTGACCGCCGCGAGGTCACAGAGCGCGCTCGCTCTTGGCGTCGAACAGGCGCAAGCCCGCGGCCGAGGCGCCGAGCCGGACGGCGCTGCCGACGGCGGGCGGATGCTTGGCCGGGGCCGAGGCGAGCAGCAAGCTGCCCTCGGCCTCGACATGGACGAAGGTCTCGGGCCCCAGCGGCTCGACCACGGCCACCGTGCCGGCGAGGGTGAGATCGGCGGCTTCGCCCTCGCCCAGCACGCGCAGTTCCTGCGGCCGGACGCCGACGAGCACATCGGCCGGGAGCGCGGCAGGCCAAGCCATCGGCGTCTCCCCGAGCTGCAGCGTGCCTTCGGTCGCTTTCGCCGGCATGATGTTCATCGTCGGCGAGCCGATGAAGCGGGCGGTGAAGACATCGGCCGGCTTCTCGTAGAGCTCCATCGGCGCGCCGACCTGGAGGATATGGCCGTCGCGCATCACCACGATCCGGTCGGCCAGCGTCATCGCCTCGACCTGGTCATGGGTGACGAAGACGATGGTGGTCCCCAGCCGCTGGTGCAGGCGCTTGATCTCGAGCCGCATCTGCGCGCGCAATTGCGCATCGAGATTGGAGAGCGGCTCGTCGAACAGGAAGACGGCGGGGTTGCGCACCATGGCGCGGCCGATGGCGACGCGCTGGCGCTGGCCGCCGGAGAGGGCGGAGGGCCGGCGCTCCAGCAGCTTGGTCAGGCCGAGCACCTCGGCGACCTCCTCGACGCGCTTGCGCTTGGCTGCCTTGTCGAGCTGGGAGGTGTAGAGGCCGAAGGCGATGTTTTCGGCGACGCTCATATGCGGGTAGATCGCATAGTTCTGGAACACCATGGCGATGTTCCGCTCTTTCGGCTCGAGCCGGTTCACGACGCGGCCGCCGATCGAAATCGTGCCGTCGTTGATCTCCTCGAGCCCGGCGATCATGCGCAGGGTCGTCGACTTGCCGCAGCCGGAGGGGCCGACGAAGACGACGAACTCGCCGTCCTGGATGTCGAGGTCGATGCCGTGCACGACCTGCGTCGTGCCGTAGCGCTTGACCAGCTTGTCGATCGCGATCCCGGCCATCAGGCGGCTCCTGCGAGGGCGGTGAAGGCGGCGTCCAGTTCGCGGCGAGCTGCCTCCTCGCGCCTGGCGATCGCGGTGGCGGCATCCTCGGCTGTGGCGAGTTCGGCGCGATAGCCGGCGAGGGCCTCGCCGAGCGCCTTCGGCCCCGGCCCGCCGAAGCGCTCGCGCAGGGCGACGAAGTTCTCCGGCGAGACGGCGATGGCGAAGTCCTCGCGGCTGAGAGCAGGCTCGCGGCCGGCGGCATGGCGGAAGGCGTCGGCGAAAGGCGCGTAGCCGTCGCGCGGCAGGTCGCCATCTGCAGCGACGACCGCACGCGCCACGGCGGAGGCGACCTCGTGCGCTGCACGGAAGGAGAGCCCTTCCTGGCGCACCAGCGTGTCGGCGAGCTCGGTGATGGTGATGCAGGAGCGCCGGATCGTCTCGGCGACGCGGCGGCTGTCGACCGAGAGCGCCGGCAGCAGCGCCGCGAGCAGGTCGAGCACGCGTCCGCCGCTCTCGAAGGTCTGGTAGCCGGCTTCCTGGGTCTCGCCCTCCGAGTCGTTCATGTCGGTGAACGGCGTGTTGTGGACGATGTCGCGGACCATGCGGGCGCGACTGACGCTCTGCGAGGCGAGGTGGCGCAGATGCTCGATCGGCACCGGATTGCGCTTCTGCGGCATGATCGATGAGATCTGCACGAAAGCATTGGGCACATAGACCTGCCCGACCTCGAAGGCGGTCCAGAACTGGAGGTCCTGGATCAGCCGGCCGAGATGCAGGAAGACCAGCTCGACCGCGCCGAAGACGCCGGTGACGTAATCGACCGCGGCGATGCAGCCATAGGAATTCTGCAGCGGCGCCTTGAAACCGAGGAGATGGGCGGTGCGGTGACGGTCGAGCGGGAAGCCGGAGGTCGTGATCGCGGCGGCCCCGAGCGGGCAGAGATCGATGAGCTCGCGCGCCTGCATCAGGCGCTGGTGGTCGCGCAGCATCACCTCGATCGCGGCGGAGAGGTAATGCCCGAGCGTCGAGGGCTGGGCCGGCTGGCCATGCGTATAGGCGACGATCAGGGTTTCCTTCTCGCGCTCGGCCAGCGTCAGCGCCGCCGCGATCAGGGCGCGCAGCTGCGCCGCGAGCCTGTCGAGCCTCGGCTTCAGCGCCAGCTTGAACAAGGTGTGCTCGATGTCGTTGCGCGAGCGGCCGGTGTGCAGGCGGCCATTGTCGTCGGGCTTCAGGCGCTTGCGTAGCTCGGCCTCGACCAGGAAGAAATAATCCTCGACCTCGCCGGTATAGCTCAGCGTCGCCGGGTCGATCTCTCGCTCGATCTCGCTCAGGGCGCGGGCGATGCCGGATGCCGTCTCGCGCGACAGGATGCCAGTCTCGGCCAGCATGACGAGATGGGCGCGGTCGACGGCGCGGAAACCCGCGACATGATGCGTCTTCACCGCGTCGAAGAGCGGGCGCAGCACCGTCTCCTTGTAGACCGGATCGGGGAAGACGGACTTATCGGTCGTGCGCGGATCGGTATGGGCGGTCATCGTGTTCATCCCTTGAGCCCGGCGAGCACGACGCCGCGGACGATGTAGCGCTGCAGCAGCAGGAAGATGGCGAGCGTCGGCAGCGTCGCGAGCGCGGCGCCGGTCATGATCAGCTCCCACTGGATCTGCGATTCGACCGCGAAGGAGGCTAGCCCGACCGGGAGCGTGTAGAGTTCCTTGCTGGTCGTGACGATCAGCGGCCAGATGAAGGCGGTCCAGTTGCTCAGGAAGGTGAAGATCGCCAGGGCCGAGAGCGCCGGCGTGACCAGCGGCAGGGCGATGCGCCAGAAGATCGTGAACTCGTTGAGCCCGTCGACGCGCGCCGCTTCGAGGAAGTCGGTCGGCACGGTCTCGAAGAACTGCTTCATGAGGAAGGTGCCGAAGGCCGTCATCATGCCCGGGAACATGATGCCCCAGTAGCTGTCGAGCCAGCCGAAGTTCTTGGCCATGACGTACCAGGGGATGACCAGCATCTCGGTCGGGATCATCAGGGTCGAGAGGATCGCCAGGAAGACAAGATAGCGGCCGCGGAACTGGAATTTGGCGAGCGTGTAGCCGACCAGGCTGTCGAAGAAGACGTTTGACAGGGTGACGATCGTCGCGATCGCCAGCGAATTCCAGAACCAGCGCAGGAAGCGGCCGTCCGAGAGCACGGTCCGGTAGTTGTCGAGCGTCGGCGTCGCCGGAATCAGGCGGAGGTCGTAGATGTCGGCCGAGTCCTTCAGCGAGGTCGAGAACATGAAAAGCAGCGGCGTCAGCATCAGGAGGCCGCCGGCGAGCAGCAGCAGCCAGGCGATGACGCGCCCCGGGGCGAAGCGCGGGGAGAGGGCGGCGCCGGTCATCAACGGTCCCTCAGCAGACGCAGCTGCACCAGCGAGATGCTGAGCAGGACGAGGAAGAGCACGACGGTCTGCGCTGCCGCATAGCCCATGTCGAAGGAGGAGAACGCGGTCTGATAGATCATCAGAACCAGCGGCTTGGTCGCGTTGAGCGGGCCGCCGGGATCGCCGCTGGTCATGTTGTAGACCTGGTCGAAGATGCGCAGGAAGCCGATAGAGGAGAAGACGACGAGGAAGATGATCGTCGGCTTGAGTAGGGGCAGCGTGATCTTCCTGAGGATGGCGAAGTCGGAGACGCCGTCGATGCGGGCGGCTTCGTAATAGGTCGTCGGGATGGCGCGCAGGCCGGCGAGGAAGATCACGACCTGGAAGCCGAGCCCGGCCCAGATCGCCGGTGCCAGCACTGCCGGCAGCGCCTGCGTGGTCGAGCGCAGGAAGGGCTGCTGCGGCAGGCCGACGGACGAGAGCAGGTCGTTGATCAGGCCGATCGGCACCGGCTGGTAGAACCAGCGCCAGACCCAGGCCATCGCCGTCGCCGTGGTCAGGAAGGGCAGGAAGTACAGCGCCCGGATGAAGCCATGCATGAAGCGGACGCGGTCGAGATGGTAGGCGATGGTGAAGGCGAGCACGAGGCTGAGCGGCGTGCCGATGATCAGATAGAGGAAGGTGTTGCGGAACACCTGCCAGAACACCGGGTCGGCCATCAGCCGCTTGAAGTTCGCCAGCCCGACATAGGAGGGCGAATTCATCAGGTTCCAGTTCGTGGTCGAGATGATGAAACCCTCGACCGTCGGGTAGAAGCGGATCAGGCCGTAGAACAGGATCGGCACGGCAAGGAAGCCCCAGGCCCAGACCACCTGCTTCTGCTGCAAGGTGAGGCCCTGCCAGAGGCGCCCGCCGGAGCGGGCGACGTCGGTGTCGGCGGTCATGGCGCGTCCTGCCGTGTCGGGATGCTTCAGGCTGTCGCGATCGCGTCCTGCGCCATCACTTCTTGTAGAAGCGGTCGAGGATCGCCTGCTCGGCCTTGGCCGCCTCGGCCAGCGAGGCCTTGGCGTCCTGGTTCTGGATGAACACCCGGTTGGCCATGTCGAGCCCGACCTGGCGCTGCGCCAATTCGTCGACGAAGACCGTCGCCTGCGAGTAGTTCAGTGCCTTGAGGAAGGGGCCGTAGATCGGGTGGGCGAGGTTCTTCTCTGTCTCGGCCGCGGCCTTGCGGGCCGGGAGCTCGCCGACCATGTCGAGCCAGACCTGCATCGCTTCCGGCGAGGTGGTGAAGGCCATGAACTTCTTGGCCGCCTCGAGCTTGGCGCCGGTCGGCTTGGCGGTGATGGCGTTGACCCAGTAGCTGGCGAAGTTCGAGCGCTTGCCGTCGGCGCTCGCCGGCAGCTCGGCGACGCCCCATTCGAAGTTCTTGATGCCGCCGAAGGCGCCGAGGCGGAACGAGCCGTCGACCGTCATCGCGGCGCGCCCGGCGCGGAAGGCAGCCTGGCCCTCGTCCATGAAGCCGGCCTGGCCGACCTTGTGGACGCGCTGCAGGTCGGCATACCAGTTCAGCGCCTTGGCGCCGGCCTCGCTGTCATAGGCGACGGTCTTGTTGTCGTCGGAATAGGGCTTGCCCCCCATCTGGCGCAGCAGCACCTCGCGCCACCAGTGCAGGTCCTGGCCGGGCATGTCGATCACGGCGCCGGCCGAGAGCATGTTGCCGGCAGCGTCGCGCTTCACCGTCTTCTTGGCGGCCTCGAGATACTCGTCGAGCGTCTGCGGCGGCTTGTTCGGGTCGAGCCCGGCCTCCTGGAACAGCTTTTTATTATAGAACAGCGCCAGCGTGCGCACCGCCGTCGGCAGGCCGTAATACTCGCCGTCGCGCTTCATCGTCTGGACGATGGGGTAGAATTCCTTCTCGATCACGTCGTGCGGGAAGGCGTCGCGCGGCAGCGGCTGGATGAACTTGGCGCCGACGAAATTGTCGAGCCAGCCATAATAGAGCTGGACCACGTCCGGCCCCTGGCCGGCCGGGACGGCGGCGGCGATCTTGGTCTGGTAGTCGGCATAGGGGAAGGTCGTGTGCTTGACCTTGATGCCGGGATTGGCGGCCTCGAAGCGCTTGATCAGCTCGTTCATCGCCTTGATGCGGGCGTCGAACACATATTGCCAGTACTCGATCTCGACGGCCTGGGCGCGCGCGCCGGCAATGGCGCCGATCGACATGGCAATGCCCAGGACTAGTCCGCGAAAGCCGCGCATGGGTCTTCCTCCCCGTCTGGTTGCGACGCCCGCCCGCATGCTCGCTCCCGGCTGCCGGACGTTCGGCGGGCATGCTTTCCCGCAGCTTGCTTGTTGTCAACAGATTAATTCACTTGAGTTTGATTAATGGCCAGCGCAGCCTGCGGCACGAAAGAGGCTGCCCATCATGCCGCATCGCAAGCTCCCGGCCGCGCCCAGCGCCGCCCTCGGCACCAATCCGGAGCGGGCGCGCCGCCATAACCGGCGGGTCGTGCTCGAGACGCTGCGTCAGCATGGCCGGCTCGGCCGCTCCGACATGGCCAGCCTGACACGGCTGACGGCGCAAGCCGTCTCCAACATCGTCGCCGAATTGCTGGAGGAAGGCTTTCTGGTGGAGCTTGGCCGCCGGCGCACGGCGCGCGGTCAGCCGCCGGTCGAGTTCGCGCTCAATGCCGATGGCGGCGTCACCGCCGGCCTGGAGATCGCCGCCGACCACATCACCACCGTGCTGGTCGACCTCACCGGCGAGGTCAGGGCCCGGCGCGTCGTGCCGTTGCCGGATCTCTCGGTTGAAGCGGTGCAGGCGCTGGCGGCGGCCGAGCTCGAGCAAGCGCGAGCGACGAGGGGTCTGCCGGAACGCCTGCTCGGCTGCGGCGTCGTCATGCCTGGCCCGTTCGATTTCGAGGGCACGATCACCGTCGGCTCCACGGCTCTCCCCGGATGGACCGGGCGTGACGTAACAGCCCTGATGAGCGCCGCGCTCGCGACCTCGGTGACGGTGGAGAACGATGCGACGGCGGCGGCGGTCGGCGAGCATCTCTATGGTGTCGGCCGCAATCTCCGGCATTTCTGCCTGGTCTATTTCGGGCTCGGCCTGGGCCTCGGGCTGATGCTAGGCGGAGAGCCCTTTCGCGGCGCCCATGGCAATGCCGGCGAACTCGGCCACGTCCCGGCCGTTCCGCAGGGCGCGCCTTGCATCTGCGGCCGCCAGGGGTGCCTCGAACGCTACGTCTCGCCGCCGGCGTTGCAGGACAGGTTGCGTCGGGAGGGAATCGCCGAGGTCGACGCGACGAGCATCGCCAGGCTTCACGCCGAAGGACACCCGGCGATCGCAGGCTGGATCGCCGAGGCCGGGCCGCTGCTCGCGCCGGTGCTCGCCATGCTGGAGAACCTGTTCGATCCGGAGACGATCATTCTCGGCGGCGGGCTGCCGGACACCGTCATCGATGCGCTGATCTTGGCGGCCGAGCCCTTGCCGCTCTCCGTCGCAAGGCGTGATGGCCGCATCATCCCGCGCATCCAGCGTGGTACGACCGGCCAGTTCACGGCGGCGCTCGGCGCGGCGGCGCTGCCGCTGCTCGACGCGATCGCACCTCGGCTGGTACGCAATCCGGCAGCAGGCGAGCCGGTCGAGACCGAGCAGGCTGCCTTGGCGTGATGGTGCCCGGCTGGCGCGGACCTTTCACAATTGCGATTCGATCGGCAGGAAGCGGACAAGGGCCGCCGTAAGCCGGCGTCCGAAACCCGCTACGGGCTCCTGCTGCAGATGGCCGTCGCGTTGCGACCCTGCGTGCCAGCACAGGCGGTCACGATCGAGGCCGAGCCGGAACGAGCAATGCGGCGCGGTCTCCTGTGCAAAGATCTCGCGCATCTGGGCGACGAGGCCGTCATCGACGACGACCACGCCCATTTCCGTGTTCAGCGAGACCGAGCGCGGGTCGAAATTGAAGGAGCCGATGAAGCCGGTGTGCCGGTCGACCGTGAAGGCCTTGGTATGGAGGCTCGCGCCCTTCGAGCCGAAGAGCGAGACGCCCGCCGGCATGAGCTCCGGGCGCAGTTCGTACAGTTCGACGCCGAGCTGCAGCAGGCGCTTGCGATAGCCGGCATACGCGCCGTGCACGGCGACGACGTCGGTGGCGGCGAGCGAGTTGGTGAGGACCGTGACCTTCGCGCCGCGTGCGACGAGGGCCGAGAGCGCCTTGAGACCGCGTTCGCCGGGGATGAAATAGGGCGAGGTGATCTGCAGTTCGCTCCGCGTCTCGGCGATCGCCCGGTAGAGCCGGCGGGCGAGCCAGCCCTCCGCTCCGGCGCCGAGGGCCTTCTCCGGCGGATCGGAGAGGATCTGGACCTCGGCGACCCAGCGCAGCCGGCCCAGGACCTCGGCCAGCGCCGCGTCCGCGTCGAGCGTTTCGACGATGCGCGGCAAGGCGGCCACATTGGCGCGGTCTCGGGCCGTCGGCGGTATCGCACGGCTCGGCAGGCGCCGGGCGATAGGGCGGCTGAGCGAGGCGATCGGGACCGCGGTCGGACTGTTCCAGAAGCGATCGAAGATCGTCTCGGCCTGAGCGACCGCCTCGCCGGCGACGAGCAGGTCGAGATCGTGGAAGTTGCTCGTCTGCGCCGCGTTGAAATAGGCGTTGCCGATGTTCCTGCCGCCGATGATGGCGAGGCGGCCATCGGCGATCCAGGCCTTGTTGTGCATGCGGCGCGTCACGCGGAAGGCGCGCAAGGCGAGCTCGAGGCCGCGGCGGATGCCGTTCGCGCGGTTCCGGCTCGGATTGAACAGCCGGACCTCGATGCCGGGATGCGCATCGAGCTGGAGATAGCTCGAATCGTTGCCGCGAGTGTTGATGTCGTCGATCAGCAGTCGGACGCGCACGCCGCGATCGGCCGCAGCGACGATCTCGCGCATGAGCAGGCGGCCGGCGGTATCCTTGCGCCAGTAGTAATATTGCAGGTCGAGGCTCCGGCCGGCGCTGCGGGCGGTGAGGGCCCGTGCGGCAAAGGCTTGCGCGCCCTCCGAGAGCAGGACGAGGCCGTCGAGTCCGGGATGGGCCGTCAGCAGCGGGCCGAGCGCCCGGTCGATCGCGGTGTCGGCATCGGCCGGCGACAGCGCATGCGACGGCGGAGCGCTGGTGTGGCGAGCGAAGCGGCCATAGGAATAGGCGGCCGTCACCGCGGTCAGCGCGATCAAGGCAAGGGCCGCGATCAAGACTTCGAGAAATGACATTCAGCGACTGCCGGAACTCCGTTTTTCCTATAACCCCTATCTCCGCGAGTCGTTCGTTCCATCCAGATCGAACCGTTGCCGCTTTGGGGAATTGATCATGGCAAGGCTCTTGCTAAGGGCCTTCTTGCTGAGAGCCCTTGTGCTGGAGCCCGTTCGATCGAGCGGGCCTTCGTGGAGATGCCGGCCGGATGCTGGAATTCGAAGGGCGCGGCCTGCGCCGGATCAGGGTGCTGCGGCCGCCGCAGATGTCGAGCTGGACGCGCGAAGCCACTGGCCAGCCGGCGTTCGCCAGCACGCCGCCGGCGACCGAACTCAGGATCGCCTCCTACAACATCCACAAGGCGGTGGGCCGCGATCGCCGCTTCGATCCCGACCGGATCATCGAGGTGATCCGGCAGATCGACGCCGATGTCGTGGCGCTGCAGGAGGCCGACCAGCGCTTCGGCGAACGCTCCGGGCTGCTCGACCTCGCGCGCCTCGAACGCCGCACCGGCCTGAAGCCGGTGCCGGTGCAAAGCGCCTGGCAGGGTCATGGCTGGCACGGCAATGTCGTGCTCTTTCGGGATGGCGCGGTCACCGCGACTCGGCAGCTTGTCCTGCCCGGCGTCGAGCCGCGCGGAGCGCTGATCGCTGATCTCACCGTCTGCGGCTCGCCGATCCGGGTCGTCGCGGCACATCTCGGGCTGCTGCGCCATTCGCGCTCGCGCCAGGTCGAGACGCTAATCAACGCTTCGAAGCCGACGGATGGGCGGCCGATCTTCCTGATGGGCGACCTCAACGAATGGCGGATCGGCAAGAAATCGAGCCTGCACGGGCTGGCGCCGAAATTCGGCCCGCTACAGGCGGCGATCCCGAGTTTCCCGGCGCGCTTCCCGATCTGGGCGCTCGACCGCATCGTCGCCTATCCCGCCGAGACGATCACGCAGGTCCAGCTGCACGACACCGATTTGTCGCGGCTGGCCTCAGATCATCTGCCAATCAAGGCGGTGGTGCATCTCCCGGGCGAGGAGCGCCAGGCGCACTGATCCGGCGCCGGCCGCGGGACAGGCTTGAGGCATCCTCAAGTGACGCGTCGATGGGGGCATGCCACGATGGCAGCCCCATCAGACCGGATCATGCCCAATGACGACCGAGCCGCGCCGCGCCCCTGCCTACCGCACCCAGAACTGGAGCCTGGCCAAGCCGTCGGCACGCGGGCGCAAGGGCGTCGTCGTCTCGCAGAACCATGAGGCCGCCGCCGCCGGCGCGGCGATCCTCGAAGCCGGCGGCAACGCTGCCGACGCCGCAGTCGCCACCGCTTTCGCCTTGGCGGCGATCGAGCCCTGGAACAGCGGACTCGGCGGTATCGGCTTCGGCGTCGTGCTCAAGGCCGGCGAGAGCCGGGCGCAGGTCGTCGATTTCGGCCCTGTCGCGCCGCGCCGCGCCGATCCGGCCGACTACCCGCTGACCGGTGCGATGAAGTTCGACCTGTTCGCCTGGCCGGAGGTCGAAGGCGATCGCAACATCCATGGGCCGCTGTCGTTCTGCGTCCCGTCTTCCGTCGCCGGCTACGCCAGGCTGAAGGAGACATTCGGAACGAGCATGCCCGTTGCCGAGCTGCTTCAGCCCGCGATCGCCCTGGCCAAGCGCGGCCTGGCGCAGGACTGGTACACGACGCTCAAGATCGCCTCCTCGGCCGCGGTGCTCAGGCTCTATGAGGAGAGCGCGCGCATCTATCTGCCCGGCGGCCTGCCGCCGGTGCCACCTTATCAGGGCGTGCCGGGCTTCCGGACGCTCGGCAATCTCGGCGCGACGCTGGAACACCTCGCCAAAGCCGGGCTCGACGATTTCTATCGCGGCGACCTCGCCAGGCGATTGGCAGCCGACATCGCCGCAGTTGGCGGCGTTGTCGATGCGCAGGATCTCGCCGATTGCCGCGCGACCGTGCGCGAGGCGCCGGTGATCGACTGGCGCGGCACGCACCGGATCCATACGGCCGGCGGCTTGACGGCGGCGCCGACCCTGCAGGCGGTGGTCGAGGGCATGGCGGCAAGTCCGCCGCCGGAGGGCGGGCCGGACTCGGCCTGGTTCGCCAGGCTTTCGCAGGTGATGCGCGAGGCCTATGCCAGCCGGCTCGAGGGGCTCGGTGCCGCACAGATGGCGAAGGAGCCGGGCGAGACCTGCACCACGCATCTCACTGTCGTCGACGGCGAGGGCACCATCGTCGCGCTGACCACGACCCTGCTGTCCTCGATGGGCAGCCGCCTCGTCCTGCCCGAGACCGGCGTGCTGATGAATAACGGCATGATGTGGTTCGACCCGCGCCCGGGCAGCGCCAATGCCATCGCGCCGGGAGCCCGCCCCTTGTGCAATATGTGCCCGGTGGTGGTGACACCTGCCGATGGCGGCTATCCCCGCCATGGCGCCGGCGCCTCCGGCGGGCGGCGCATTCTCGCAAGCGTCTACCAGATGCTGGCCTTCACCCTCGACAGCGGCATGAGCCTGGAGGATGCGGCCCACCAGCCGCGCATCGACGTCTCCGGCCCCGACGGCACCAGCGCCGACGCGCGCCTGCCGGAGGGCACGCTCGATGCGCTGGCAGCGGCTGGCCCGCTGACGGTGGTCGAGCATGGCGTGCTGCCGCTCAACTTCGCCTGCCCGAACATGGTGCGGAGCGGGCAGGACGGGCAGGAAGGCATCAGTGACGCCGCCTCGCCCTGGTCGGCGGCGGTGGCGGCTAATTGAGGCAGGCGTCATGCTCTGGCCTGACCCGAGCATCTCAGGCCGGAGAGGTCGTCTGCTAGCGTCTTACCGTCATGAGTTTCTCGGGTCGGCGCTGCGCGCCGCCCGAGAATGACGGCGAAATCTCACCCTCGCTTCAGCCCCCAAGGATACGGCGCCGAGCCCGGCAGCATGCCGGTCAGGCCCTTGCGATAGGCCGTCTTGATCACGAACTGGCCGAGCGGGATGGTGGCGCATTCCTCGAGCGCCAGCCGGCCGAGCGCGACCGCCACCTGCTTCTGCTTGGCCTCGTCCGGCGCGTAGAGCCATTCCTCGGCCATCTCCTCGGCCTTGGCGTTGGTCCACCAGCCGAACCAGCCCTTGTCGCCGGGGCCGCGCACGAGGTTGGACAGGGCCGGGTTGCCCCAGCCGACGGCCGCGCCGGTGGTATGGAAGATGCTCCAGCCGCCCTTCTCGACCGGCTCGCGGCTGTTGCGGCGCTGAATCACGGTGCCCCAGTCGCTCGCCGCCATCTCGACATTCATGCCCATCGACTTCAGCAGCTCGTAGGTGACGTCGCCGAGCGGCCCGATATCGGGGAAGTCGGTCGGGTTGATGATGACGACCTTCTCGCCGTTGTAGCCGGACTCCTTCAGCGCCGCCTTGGCCTTGTCGAGGCTCTGCGGCATCAGGTCCTCGAGTTCGCCGGTGTAATAGGGCGTGCCGCGCCACCACAGGTTTCGGCAGACCTGCCAGGTCGTGGTGTCGTCGCCCTGCGACGCCCGCATATAGTCTTCTTGGTTGACGCCGAGGCGGATCGCGGCGCGGACCTTGGGATTGTTGAAGGGCGGCTGGAGATGGTTCAGCCGCATGATCGAGCCGCGGCCGTTCTTGTCGATGACCTCGCGGACGACGTCCGGGCTCCGCGCGAGCAGTGGCTGGAGGTCGGCGAGCGGGCGCTCCCACCAGTCGATCTCGCCCTTGGTCAGTGCGGCGGCGGCAGTCGCCGGATCGGGCAGGATCGGCCATTCGATCCGCTTGAAATGCGCGACCTTGCCGCCCGCGTTGCGGCTCGGCGGCTCGCTGCGCGGCTTGTAGGCCTCGTTCTTCTCGTAGACGACGCGGCTGCCCGAGACATACTCGCTGGCGACGAACTTGTAGGGGCCCGAGCCGGTCATCTCGGTGACCTGCTTGGTCGCCTCGGTCTTGGCCAGGCGCTCGGGCATGATGAAGGGCGGGTTGTCGGCCTTGGCCATGCAGTCGAGCATCATCGGGAAGGGCCGGGTCAGCTTGATCTCGATGGTGCGCTCGTCCGGCGCGCCCCAGGCCTCGACGGCCTTGATCATGAGCTGGCCGTAGGGGTCGCGCTGGCACCAGCGCTTCAGGCTCTCGATGCAGTCGGCCGGGCGGACGGGCTGGCCGTCATGGAAGGCGAGGCCCTCGCGCAGCTTGATCTTCCAGACCTTGCCGTCGGCGGAGACCTCGTGGCCCTCGGCCATTTGCGGCTGCGGCTTCAGGTCGAGATCGCCGCCATAGAGCGTGTCGAAGACGTAGTAGCCGTGATTGTTGGTCACGGTCGCCGTCGTCCAGATCGGATCGAGCGAGGTGAGGTTGGCTTGCGGCGCCATCTTGAGCACGGTCGCGCTCGGTGCCTGCGCCCAAGCCTCCCGGGCGAGTGTTGGAGCGAACAGGGCTGCGGCTGCCGTGCCCTGCAGGAACTGACGACGCTTCATATGGTCTCTCCCCTTTTATGATTGGATCGTGCGCCTACAAACTCTGCTTGTCCTGCTGTCGTGATCTGGAAGGTTGCGGGCTTCGACTAGTCGAAGCCAAGGAAATTCGGGCTGTCCGCGAGCCTCGGCGCGGCCTTCAGCCTGGCGATATCCGGCACGGGGCGCGCCGTCAGCGGATCGCCGGCCAAGAGTGACTCGAGCGCCGCCGCGACGGCAAGGACCTTGGCGTCGCCACCGCGCGGGCCGACGATCTGCAGGCCGAAGGGCATGCCGTTGCGGTCGAGCCCGACCGGCAGCGAGATCGCGGGATGGCCGACGATCGTCACTGCATAGGCCATGGCGAGCCAGTGGAAATAAGTGCGCGTCGGCTTGCCGTCGATCTCGGCGGGATAGAGTTCCGACCAGGGCCGCGGCGACAGCGTCATCGCCGGCGAGAGGATGACGTCGTAGGTCTCGAAGAAGCGCTGCCACTCATGGTAGAGCACGGTCTGCTGCTTGAGGGCGCGGGTGACGTCGAGCGCGCTGTAGCGCAGGCCTTCCTCGACATTGGCGCGGACATTGGGACCGACCTTGTCGGGCGCCCTGGTCGCGCGGTCGTGATGGCTGGCGAGGAAGGAGACGGCGCGCAGCACCTCGAAGCTCTCATCGGTACCCGCGCAGTTCGGGCTCGCCTCGACCGCGCGACCGAATACCTTGCTGAAGCGGCCGACCTTGTCGGCGAAGACTTCACGGATGTGCTTCTCGGTCGGGGCGAAGCCGAAATCTGGGGTGATCGCGACTTTCAGCGAGGCGAGGTCGCAGTGATCGGGCCGGGCGAAGTCTTCCGCGCGCCGGACCTGCCTGCCATGGATCGTCGTCGCCAGCGGGTCGACCGCGTCGTCGCCGACCATGGTCGAGAGCAGTAGGCAGAGATCGGGCACGGTGCGCGCCATCGGGCCGAGCACCGAGAGCGGATTCCAGCCGAGCGGGCGCTTGTCGCTCGGCACCACGCCCGGCGAAGGGCGAAAGCCGACGATACCGTTGAAGGCGGCCGGGTTGCGCAGCGAGCCACCGGTGTCCGAGCCGGTCGCGATCGGCACCATATTAGTCGCGAGCACGACGCCCGAGCCGCCGGAGGAGCCGGCCGCGGAACGCGAGGGATCGAACGGATTGCCGGTGACGCCGTAGACGGCATTGCGGGTGTTGGCTCCGGCGCCCCATTCGGGCGTGTTGGTCTTGCCAACGATGACGGCGCCGGCCTTGCGCACGGAGGCGACGATGCCCTGGTCCTTTGTCGGCACATGGTCGGCGAAGAGCGGGCTGCCATAGGTGGTGCGCAGGCCCGCGACGTCCTCCAGGTCCTTGATGCCGATCGGCAAGCCATGCAGCGCCGGCAGGTCGTCGCCGCGCATCGTGGCGGCGTCTGCCGCCTTCGCCGTGGCCCGCGCCCGTTCGTCGTCGCGGGCCACCATGGCGTTGACGGCGGGATCGACGGCGTCGATCCGGGCGAGGCAGCTTTCGAGCAGCTCGGTCGCCGAGAGCTTCTTCTCGCCGATCAGGCGGCGGGCGGTGACGGCATCGAGGTCGCAGGGTTCGCTCACGGCAGGAAGCTCCGGCAGTCGGGGCGGGTCCATCCTGACCCGTCCTGCCAGTCGAAGCGGCCTGAGCCGCTACGTCAACCCTCGCTGGGTCGAGTGCCGGCCTGCGTTCGCCTCAGATGTGCAAGGCGTGGCCCAGCGCCTTCAGCGCCGATTCCTCGAAGGCCTCGCCCAGCGTCGGATGAGCGTGGATCGTGCCGGCGACGTCTTCCAGCCGCGCCCCCATCTCGATGGCGAGGCCGAAGGCGGCGGAGAGCTCCGAGACGCCCTGACCGACCGCCTGGATGCCCAGCACGAGATGATTGTCGGCCCGCGCGACGATGCGGACGAACCCGGCCTCGCCATGGCGGGTCATGGCGCGGCCATTGGCCTGGAACGGGAAGAGCCCGATCTTGGTCTCGTAGCCGGCGGCCTTGGCCTCCGCCGGCGACAGGCCGGCCGAGACGATCTCGGGATCGGTGAAGCAGATCGCCGGGATGCAGGCCTTGTCCCAGATCCGCGGCTCGCCGGCGACGATCTCGGCGACCATCTCGCCCTGCGCCATGGCGCGATGGGCCAGCATCGGTTCGCCGGTGACGTCGCCGATGGCGTAGATGCCGCGCATCGAGGTCTCGCAGCGCTCGCCGATGCGGATGAAGCGCCCGTCCATGTCGAGCACGAGTTCGTCGAGACCGAGCTTGCTCGTCGCAGGCGCGCGGCCGACCGTGACCAGGATCTTGTCCGCCGGCAGCTCGCGCTCCTTGCCGTCGGCCGTCTCGATGCGCAAACCGTCGCCCTTGGCGGTCTGGCCGAGCGCCTTGGCCCCGAGCAGGACCTCGACGCCGAGCGTCGAGAGACTCTTGGCGACGGGCGCGGTCAGTTCGGCATCGTAGAGCGGCAGGATCTTCTCCTGGGCCTCGACCACGGTGACCTTGCTGCCGAGCTTGGCGAAGGCGGTGCCGAGCTCGAGCCCGATATAGCCGCCGCCGACCACGACGAGGCGCTTCGGCAGCTCGGTCAGCGCCAGCGCGCCGGTCGAGGAGATGACGTTTCCGCCGAAGGGCAGGAAGGGCAGCTCGACCGGGAGCGAGCCGGTCGCGATCACGATGGTCTCGGCCGTGATGGTCTTGGGACCGGTCTCGGTCTCGACCGCCACGGTCTTGCCGTCGCGGAAGCGGGCCTGGCCATGGACGATCTTGACCTTGGCCTTGCGCAGCAGGCCGGCGACGCCGTTGTTGAGGCGCTGGACGATGCCGTCCTTCCAGGCGACCGCCTGCTTCAGATCCAGCTTCGGCTCGGCAGCGGTCAAGCCGAACGGAGTCTTGCCGGCGGCGGCATGGGCCGCCTTCTCGAATTCCTCGGCGACATGGATCATCGCCTTGGACGGAATGCAGCCGATGTTGAGGCAGGTGCCGCCCAGCTTGGCGCTCTCGACGATGACGGTGTCGATGCCGAGCTGGCCGGCGCGGATGGCGCAGACATAGCCGCCGGGACCGGCGCCGATGACGAGGAGCTTGCAGGTGATGTCGGTCATGGCTCGTTCCCGCCGCTCACATATCCACGAACAGCGTCGCCGGCGTCTCCAGCAGCTCTTTCAGCCGCTGCACGAAGACCGCCGCGTCCCAGCCGTCGATGACGCGGTGGTCGAAGCTGGAGGAGAGGTTCATCATCTTGCGCGGCACGAAGGTCGTGCCGTCCCAGACCGGGCGGACCACCATCTTGTTCACGCCGACGATCGCGACCTCGGGATGGTTGATCACCGGGGTCGTGGCGATGCCGCCGAGCGCGCCGAGCGAGGTGATGGTGATGGTCGAGCCGGTGAGCTCGTCCCGTGTCGCCGAGCCGTCGCGGGCCCGTTCCGCCAGGCGAGAGAGCTCGATCGCGCAGCCCCAGAGATCGCGCGCTTCGGCATGCTTGACCACCGGCACCATCAGACCGGACGGCGCCTGCGTGGCGATGCCGATATCGATGCCGGCATGCTGGTGGACGATGCCGGCTTCGTCGTCATAGATCGCGTTGAGATTGGGCTGCTCGCCGAGCGCCTTGACCATCGCCCGCATCAGGAAGGGCAAGATCGTCAGCTTCGGCCGCTCGGCCGTCGGCTTCTTGTTGAGCGCGGCGCGCAGGTCTTCGAGCGCGGAGACATCGACTTCTTCAACGATCGTGATGTGCGGGATGCGCGACTTCGACAGCGCCATCTTCTCGGCGATGCGGCGGCGCAGGCCGACGATCTTGACATCGGTGATCCCTGTCCTGGCGACGAGCCCGCTTTTGGCCGGAGCCTCGGGGCCGCGCAGGATGAAGGCGTCGATGTCCTCATGGGTGACGCGGCCGGCCGGGCCGGAGCCCTGGACCTGGCGCAGGTCGATGCCCGCTTCGCGCGCCTTCAGCCTGACGGCAGGCGAAGCCAGCGGCTTCTCGCCGACCGGGCGGCGCGGCGCCGGCGTGGTGATGGCGGGGGCAGGGCGGGCCGGAGCCGCGGGCTTCGGCGTCGGCAACTGCTTGGGAGCGGGCTCCGCAGCCGCGACCGGTGCGGCCGGAGGAGGCGCAGCAGCAGGCTTTTCCTTCGGCGGCTCGGCAGGGGCCTCAGCCTCGGCCGGCGCCTCGCTCGCGGCGCCATCACCCGAGACCTTCAGCTTGACCAGCGCCGAGCCGATCGCGACGGTGTCGCCGATCTCGGCGCCGACCCAGGTGACCTCGCCCTCGACGGGGGAGGGAATCTCGACGGTCGCCTTGTCGGTCATCACCGCGGCGATGAGATCGTCCTCGCGGACGATGTCGCCGACCTTGACGTGCCACTCGACCAGCTCCGCCTCGGCGATGCCCTCGCCGACATCGGGCAGCTTGATGATGCGCTCGGCCATCAGCGTGCCTCCATGATGTCGCGCAGCGCCCGACCAAGACGGGCGGGGCCGGGGAAGTAGTCCCATTCCTGGGCGTGCGGGTAAGGCGTATCCCAGCCGGTGACGCGCATGATCGGCGCCTCCAGATGGTAGAAGCAGTGCTGCTGGATAAGCGCGGCCAGCTCCGCACCGAAGCCTGACGTCAGCGTCGCCTCGTGCAGGACGATGCAGCGGCCGGTCTTGCTGACCGAAGCCACGATCGCGTCGAGGTCGAGCGGCAGCAGGGTGCGCAGGTCGATGATCTCCGCGTCGATGCCGGTTTCCTCGACTGCGGCCTGCGCGACGTGGACCATCGTGCCGTAGGTGACGATGGTGACGGCCGAGCCTTCGCGGCGGATCGCTGCCTTGCCGAGCGGGATGGTGTAGTGGCCCTCCTCGACCTCGCCGAGCTCGTGCTTCGACCAGGGCGTTACCGGGCGGTCGTGATGGCCGTCGAACGGGCCGTTATAGAGCCGCTTCGGCTCGAGGAAGATCACCGGATCGGGATCCTCGATCGCCGCGATCAGCAGGCCCTTGGCGTCGCGCGGATTGGACGGCACGACCGTTTTCAAGCCGGAGACGTGGGTGAACAGCGCTTCCGGGCTCTGGCTGTGGGTCTGGCCGCCGAAGATGCCGCCGCCGGTCGGCATCCGGATGACCATCGGGCAGGTGAAGTCGCCGGCCGAGCGGTAGCGCAGGCGCGCGGCCTCGGAGACGATCTGGTCATAGGCCGGGTACATGTAGTCGGCGAACTGGATCTCGACGCAGGGGCGCAGGCCATAGGCCGCCATGCCGATCGCGGTGCCGACGATGCCGAGCTCGCTGATCGGCGCGTCGAAGCAGCGGTTGACGCCGTATTTCTGCTGCAGGCCGTGGGTGCAGCGGAAGACGCCGCCGAAATAGCCGACATCCTCGCCATAGACGACGACATTGTCGTCGCGGCCCATCGAGACGTCGAGGGCGGAGCGGATCGCCTCGATCATGGTCATGCGGGCCATGGTCAGACTCCGATCTGCTGGCGCTGGCGGCGCAGATGCGGCGGCAGCTCGGCATAGACGTCCTCGAACATGTCGCGCGAGGAGGGCTTGCCGCCGGCATGCAGCGTGCCGAAGCTCTCGGCTTCCTTCTGCGCGGCGATGACGGTTGCCAGAATCTCGGCCTCGGCCTGCTTGTGGCGCTCTTCGGTCCAGGCGCCGATCGCGATCAGATGCTGCTTCAGCCGGACGATCGGGTCGCCCAGCGGCCAGTCGTCGGATTCGTGCTTGGGCCGGTAGGCGGAGGGGTCGTCCGAGGTCGAATGCGCGCCGGCACGATAGGTGACGTATTCGACCAGGGTCGGCCCGAGATTGCGGCGGGCCCGCTCGATCGCCCATTGCGCCACGGCATAGGTGGCGAGGTAGTCGTTGCCGTCGACGCGCAGCGCCGGGATACCGAAGCCGAGGCCGCGCGCGGCGAAGGTGCCGGAGCCGCCGCGCGCGATGCCCTGGAAGGTCGAGATCGCCCACTGGTTGTTGACGACGTTGAGGACGACGGGGGCCTTGTAGGTCGAGGCGAAGACCAATGCGGCGTGGAAGTCGGATTCGGCGGTCGAGCCGTCGCCGACCCAGGCGGCCGCGATCTTGGTGTCGCCCTTGATCGCGGAAGCCATCGCCCAGCCCACCGCCTGGATGTACTGGGTGGTGAGGTTGCCCGAGATCGAGAAGAAGCCGTTCTCCTTGGAGGAGTACATCACCGGCAATTGCCGGCCCTTCATCGGGTCGCGCTCGTTCGAGTAGATCTGGCACATCATCTCGACGAGCGGGTAGTCGTGCGCGATCAAGAGCCCGGCCTGGCGATAGGTCGGGAAGTTCATGTCGCCCTTGCCGAGCGCGATGCGGAAGGCGCAGGAGACAGCCTCCTCGCCGGTGTGCTGCATGTAGAACGAGGTCTTGCCCTGGCGCTGTGCCATCTGCATGCGGGCGTCGAAGGCACGCAGCGTCAGCATGTGGCGCAGGCCGCGGACCAGCTCGTCCTTGGAGAGCTCCGGCACCCAGGGGCCGACCGCCTCGCCCTCGCGGTTGAGCACGCGGATGATCGAATAGGCGAGGTCTCGGATTTCCTTGGGATCGACATCGACCGGCGGGCGCTGCACCGAGCCGGCCTTGGGGATCACGACATGGGAGAAGTCGGGTTTTTCACCGGGGCGACTGGCGGGGACGGGAACATGGAACCGAAGCGGTGAGGGGTCTGTCATGTCCACGCTCCCTAGGCTCTGTCCGACCCAGCATTCCGCGCCACGGCCATCGCCGCAAGCCGTGTCTGCGGGGGCATCCGAAGGACGCCATCCTTATTCGGGCATGTTAGGGCTGTGAAATGCCTATTTCTTACCGAAATGGCCTTGTGATTTGCTCCTGCTCAGACGATCTTTCTGTCATCTCGATCTCTGGCGGAAAATTCACTCTATGGCGATCAAGGCAAGGCGCGGCGAGGAGCTCGACCAGATCGACCGGCGCATCCTCTCGGCCCTGAACGAGGACGGCCGACTGACGATCAATGCGCTGGCCGAGAAGGTCGGCCTCTCACCCTCGCCGTGCTGGACGCGGGTGAAGCGGCTGGAGGAGAGCGGCGCGATCGAGAAATATGTCGCGGTGCTGAACCATCGCGCGCTCGGGCTCGACAATGTCGTCTTCATCGAGATCACGCTCGATAAGCATGACGACAAGCTGCTCGACCGCTTCGGCGAGGCGCTGGCGCGCATTCCCGAGGTGGTCGAGGCGCATCTCGTCACCGGCGACTACGACTATCTGGTCAAGGCCGTGGTCAGCGGCACCGAGCACTATGAGCGCTTCCTGCGCGAGAAGATCTACCGCCTGCCCGGCATGCGGCAGTCGCGCACGACCTTCGGCCTGCGCGCGCTGAAGCGAGCGATCTCGGTCGACCCGCTGCAGATCGCGCCGGTTTGACCTGTTCTACGCCGGCACCGAGATCGCCATGCCGTCGCGCTGCGGGTCGGCGCCGCCGGTCGCGAGCCCGTCCTCGATCTTGACGCCGTGCAGCGCGGCGAAGGGATAGCTCTGCGCCGAGCGCTTGACGTCATAGCCCTCGGCCTTGAGCTGCGCCTCGACGCTGCGGCGGATGCGGTTACTGATGTCGATCGAGTTGGAGACGCCCATCACGCGCGGCGCCGCCACCGCCTCCAGCATCGACATCTCGAAATCGATGACGTTCATGATGCCCTGCGCCATCGCCGGGGCGATATAGCTGCCGCCCGGCGCGCCCATGACGATGAAGGGCTTGTCGCCCTTGAAGACGATGGTCGGCGCGGCGGAGGACGAGCGGCGCTTGCCGGGCGCGATCGAGCCGGCGCGGCCGGGGCGCGGGTCGAAACGGCTCATCGTGCCGTTGTAGATGAAGCCGAGGCCCTCGGTGATCGCTCCCGATGGGCTGCCGAGCGTATGGGTCAGTGCGACGGCGTTGCCGTGGCGGTCGACCACGGTGACATGGGTCGTCTCGCGCGAGGAGGAGCGCTCCAGCCGCTTGACGTCGGCACGCTCGCCGCGGCGGATGCTCTCGGCTTGGCTTGCCGCATGCTCCTTCGAGATCAAATGCGCGACGGGCACGTCGACATAGGCGGGGTCGCCCATGAACTGGTCCTTGTCGATGGTCATGCGCTTCATCGCCTCGGCGAGCAGGCGGACATGCTCGGCGCTGCCATGGCTGAGCGCGCCGATGTCGAAGGCCTCCAGCATGTGGAGGATCTGCAGCATCGACATGCCGCTCGCCGGCGGCGGCGAGGTCGAGATGCGATGGCCGCGATAGGAGCCCCAGATCGGCTCGGCGACCGAAAGCTCGTAGCGGGCGAGGTCCTCGCGTGAGATCAGCCCGCCATGCGTTGCGAAGTCGGCGGCGATCTCCTGCGCGAGCTCGCCATGATAGAACAGGTCCGCGCCGCCCCTGGCGAGCCGCTCCAGCGTGTTGGCCATGTCGGCGTTGACGATGATGTCGCCCGGGCGCTTCGCGCTGCCGTCGGGGCGGAAATAGAGCTTTTTGCCGGTCTCGCTGTAGCGCAGCTTGTCCGATGTGTTGACCTGGCCGGAGCCGCTCTGGTCCTGGGTCCAGAACCAGTGCATGTGCGGGCGCACCAGCACGCCCTCGCGCGCCTGCTTGATCGCCGGCGCCATGACATCGGCCCAGTCCATCGTGCCGAAGCGCGACAGCACATAGTCATAGCCCTTGACGCTGCCGGGCGTGCAGACCGAGAGATGGCCGAATTCGTTGATCCCGCCCTCGAGCAGGAAGGCGAAGCCGTCGCGTGACTGGCCGCGCAGCTTGTCCTGCCACATGTCCGGCTTCGCCGAGTAGGAGGCGCGGGCATAGAACTCGACGATCTCATGCACGCCCCTGCCGGGCATGTAGAGCTGCATCGAGCCGAAGCCGCCGATGCCGGACATCAGCGGATCGACCACCCCCTGCATGAAGGCGCAGGCGATCGCCGCGTCGATCGCATTGCCACCACGCTCCAGCACGGCCGCGCCAGCCTCGACCGCCTCCGGCTGCGGGGCGACGATCATTCCGTTCTTCATGGCAAAGGCCTTTCATTGGCGCGGCGTGGCCGGAAGGCTTCCCTTCTCCCCTTGCGGGAGAAGGTGCCGGCAGGCGGATGAGGGGTCGCGCTGCGCTGAATCACTGGCGACGAGCAACGGGGCAAAGAGGGCAGGTCGCGCGACCCCTCATCCGTCTCGGCTTCGCCGAGCCACCTTCTCCCGCAAGGGGAGAAGGGGAGGCCGCGATCTTTATCACGCCGGCTCGCTCAATCTCCAGAACAGCCTCACCCCACCATCCTCGGTACTCTCCAGCCCGGGCACGGCCGAGAGCAGCTTGCGGGTGTAGTCGTGCTGCGGGGCGTCGAAGATCTGGTCGCGCGTGCCTTCTTCGACGATGCGGCCGTCCTGCATGACGACGACGCGGTCGGAGACCTGCTCGACCACGCCGAGATCATGGCTGATGAACAGGCAGGAGAAGCCGTGCTTCTTCTGCAGCTGCGCGAAGAGCTCCAGCACCTGCGCGCGCACCGTCACATCGAGGGCCGAGACCGGCTCGTCGGCGATGACGAAGCTCGGCCGCCGGATGATGGCGCGGGCGATGGCGACGCGCTGACGCTGGCCGCCGGAGAGCTCGTGCGGATAGCGCTCGGCGAAGCCGTCGCCGAGGCCGACCTCGCCCAGAACTTCGGCAAGCCGCGCCTTCTTCTCGGCAGCACCCATGCCCTTGACCAGCCGCAGCGGCTCGCCGACGAGCTCTCCGATGGTCATGCGCGGGTCGAGCGAGGAATAGGGATCCTGGAAGACCATCTGGCAGTTCAGCCGATAGTCCCAATAGGCCGTCTCGCTCTTGTCGATCGGCTTGCCGTTGAACAGGATCGCTCCCTCGCTCGGCTTGATCAGCCCGGCAATGGCGTGGCCGAGGGTGGTCTTGCCGGAGCCCGAGCCGCCGACGACCGAGACGACCTCGCCCGGCTTCACCGAGAGGCTGATGCCGTGCAGGGCGCGCTTGGGCTGCTCCTTGCGGAAGAAGCCCTGGCGCCCGCCGTAATCGACGACGAGACCGTCGACCGAAACCAGCGGCGTCGCCGCTTCCGGCAGGTCACGTGCCGGCTCGCGATGCGGCATCGCAGCGAGGAGCTTGCGGGTATAGGGGTGCTGCGGCCGGGCGAGGATGTCTTCGCTCTTACCCTGCTCGACGACGTCGCCCTGGCACATCACGACGATGCGGCTGCAATAGCGCGCGACCATGCCGAGATCATGCGAGATCAGCAGCACGGCGGTGCCGTTTTCCTTGGTCAGGTCGACCATCAGCTCCATCACGTCGCGCTGGACGACAGCGTCGAGCGCGGTGGTCGGCTCGTCGGCGAGGAGTAGGGCCGGTTTCAGCAGCATCACCGAGGCCAGCATGATGCGCTGGCGCATTCCGCCGGAATACTGGTGCGGATAGGCGTTGAACGCGCCCTCGGGATCGCGGATGCCGACACGCCGGAGCATGTCGAGGATGAGTTCGCGCCGGCCGTTTGCGTCGAGCTTGCGATGCAGCGCCAGGCCTTCCTCCAGCTGGCGCCCGATCAGCATGGAGGGGTTGAGCGAGGTCATCGGCTCCTGGAAGACCATGCCGACCTTGGCGCCGCGGATCGCCCGCAGGCGCTTTGGCGCCATGGTCGTGACCTCCTCGCCGTCGAAGCGGATCGAACCCGAGATCAGGCGCACCGCCGGTGGGATGAAGCCCATCACGGCGCGGGCGGCGAGCGTCTTGCCCGATCCGGATTCGCCGACGATGCCGACGATCTCGCCGGGCGAGACCGAGAAGCTGACATTGTTGACGACGGTGCGGCCGGATGAACCGATCCGCAGCGTCAGGCCGTCGACCTCTAGCAGGGGCTTGGTGGAGGTCATCGCGCACCCCTCATCCGCGGGTCGAGCTTGTCGCGCAGGGCGTCGCCGAGCAGGTTGATGCCGAGCAGGGTCAGCGAGATGCAGAGGCCCGGGAAGATGCCGAGCCAGACCGCCTGGCCGATATAGGGCCGCGAGCCCGCCAGCATATTGCCCCAGGTCGGGGCCGGCGGCGGCACGCCGAGGCCGAGGAAGGAGAGCGAGCTCTCCGCCAGCAGCACCCAGCCGAACATCGAGGTCGCCAGCACGGTCAGCGGCGCGATGCAGTTGGGCAGGATGTGGCGGGCCATGGTGAAGGCCTCCGAATTGCCCATCACCCGCGAGGCCGAGATGAACTCGCGCTCGCGCAGCGAGAGCACAGTGCCGCGGACGATGCGGGCGACGGAGGGCGCATAGGCGATGCCGAGCGCCAGGATGATGCCGTATTTGTTGGCGCCGACCACGGCGAGCAGGCCGAGTGCCAGCAGGATCCCGGGGAAGGCCAGCAGCGCGTCGTTGAAGGCCATGATGGTGCGGTCGACCCAGCCGCGGACATAGCCGGAGAACAGGCCGATCACCGTGCCGAGCGAGACGGCGAGTGCGACCGTCAGCAGGCTGATCCAGACCGAGGTCGCGGCGCCCGCCATCAATCGCGAGAGCACGTCGCGGCCGAATTCATCGGTGCCGAGCCAGTGCATGGCGGAGGGCGCCGCGAGCTTGGCGCGGAAGGAGAGCCGCAAGGGATCGTACGGCGTCCAGAGCGCGCTGACCGCGGCGACGAGGCCGAGGAAGCCGATCAGAGTGCCGCCGACCAGGGCGTTGGGAGCAGGGAGCCTCATTGCGCCGCCACCCGGGGATCGAAGATCGGATAGCAGAGGTCGATCACCAGATTGACCAGCACATAGGTGAAGGCGACGAAGAGCATGCACCCCTGGATCACTGGGTAGTCGCGGGCGAAGATCGAATCGACCAGCAGGCGGCCGAGGCCGGGGATGGTGAAGACTGTCTCGACCACCGCGATGCCCCCTAACAGATTGCCGAGCACGAGGCCGATCAGCGTCCAGGTCGGCCCGAAGGCGTTCTTGAAGGCGTGGTTCCAGAGCACGGCGCTCTCGGTCAGGCCCTTGGCGCGGGCATGGGTGATGTAGTCGAGCCGCAGCACCTCCAGCGTCGAGGCGCGCGCCATACGCAGGATCACGCCGATCTCGTGCAGGAACAGCGTCATGATCGGCATGATCAGATAGAGGATGCCGGCCAGGGGGCTTTCGGCGATCGAGACGTAGCCGACCACCGGCAGCCATTCGAGCTTCAGCCCGAAGAACAGCAGCAGCAGCAGGCCGAGCCAGAAGGTCGGGATCGAGAGCAGCAGCGTCGCGACGGCGACGAGGCTGAAGTCGAGCGAGGTGTCCTGCTTCCAGGCGGCGAGCACGCCTGCGGGAACCGCGACGAGGCTGGCGAGCGCGACCGCGACCAGCACGATCTGGGCCGAGATCCAGAAGCGCTGCAGGATCAGCGGCAGAACCGCCTGCTGCGAGTTGATCGACTGGCCGAGATCGCCCTTGAGCAGGTTCCCGAACCAGATGCCGAACTGCACCGGCAGGCTCTGGTCGAGGCCGAGCCGCGCCTGCAGGTCGGCGATCGAAGCCGGCGTAGCCAGATCCCCCAGCATCAGCGAGGCCGGATCGCCAGGGATCAGCCTGATCAGCGCGAAGACCGAGACCGACACGATCAACAGTGTCGGCACGGACATGAGAATGCGCGTCAGCGCGAAGCGCAGCATCGGTTTCCTCCCGGATGCGCGGTGGCAGTTGGCGTCAGTTCGCCAGCGTCACTTCCCACATGCGCAGCTTCGACTGCCACGGCTTGAAGCCCTGGACGCGCTTGGCATGGGCGATGATGTCGAGGCCGTTGAAGGCGAAGATCATCGGGACTTCGTCGATGACGCGCCTGTGCAGCTCGTCGACGAGCTTCTGCCGTTCGCCCCGGTCGGAGGTGACGTAGAGCTTGTCGATCAGCTTTTGCGCCTCCGGATTGTCCCAGGTCTTGCGCGGCTGCTTGTCCTTCGGCCCCGAGAACTGCTCGAAGGCGATGGCGGGATCGAAGCGGGCCGAGAAGGAGAAGGACTGCATCTGGTAGTTGCCCTTGTTGAAGCGGTCGAGCTGGGTCGCCCAGTCGAGCACTTCGATCTCGGCGTTGACGCCGACGGATTGCAGCATCTGCTGCGCCACCACAGCGGCCGGGAAGCTCGGCACGACCGGGCGCTTGTTGGCGAGGATGACGATCTTCTCGCCCTTGTAGCCGGCCTCCTTGAGCAGGACTTTGGCGCGGGCCGCGTCGTAGACATGGCCCTTCTTCTCGACCTCGCCGAAATAGCTCGAGCCGGAATAGATCGGCGACGTGTTGGGCTTGCCAAGGTCGTTGTAGAAGGAGGCGACGATCTCATCCATGTCGAGCGAGGCGGCGATCGCCTGGCGCAGCTTCTGGTTGCCCATCACCGCGTCCCTGGTCTGGATCAGGAAGACGTGCCTGACGGCATTGGGTTCGGCCGCGACCGAGAGCTTCGAATTCTTCTTCAGCTCGGCCGCGTCGCTCGGCAGGATCTCGGCCATGTCGAGAGCGCCGGAGATCAGGCCGGCCTTGACCGTTGCCGGGTCCTTGACGACCAGGAACTTGACCTCCTTGAGCAGCGGCCGCTTGGAGCCGACATAGCCGTCGGCCTTGCCGCCGTCCTTCGGCGACTTGTAGCCGTCGAAAGCGGTCATGGTGAAGTACTCGCCGCGCTTCCACTCGCCGAACTTGTAGGGGCCGGTGCCGATCGGCTTGTCCCAGGAGCCGTCGGCCTTGACCGAATCCTTGTGCAGGATCGCGGTCATCGCGCAGTCGGTGCGGGCGAGCGTGTCGAGGAAGAGCGCGTTCGGCTTGTCGATCTGCATGACGACGGTGCGGGCATCGGGCGCGGTCACCGCCTCGACCTTGAGGCCGGAGCGGCCGTCGAATTCCGAGGTGCAGCGCCAGTCGGTCTTGGCGTCCATGTAGCGCGTCCAGTTCCACAGCACGTCGGCCGAGGTCAGCTCGGCGCCGTTGTGGAACTTGACGCCCTGGCGCAGCGTGAAGGTGTAGGTCTTGCCGTCGGCGGAGAGGTCGACCTTCTCGGCGAGCAATGGCGTCGCGACGCCGCCCTCATTGTAGCCGACGAGGCCCTCGACCAATTGCAGCGCGAAATCGTCGGTGTTGTCGTCGCGATTGACGCCGGGATTGTTGCTGCGGATGTCGGCGGCAACCGCCACCGTGATGGACTGCGCCGCGGCGGGGCTGGCGAGCGCCAGCAAAGCGAAGGCGGAGGCGAGCAGGCGGTTCATCGGCAATTCCCCTCTTTGTCTTGTTGTCTTGGTTTTGTCTCGTACGTGCGATTGCTGGCGTCAGGCTGCCCTGGCCGCGCCGGATCGGCGCTTGGCGAGCTCCTCGGCGAAGAAGTCCTCGACTCGCGAGACCGCCTTCAGCCCGTCATGCGGCATGTTCGGCACGAGATCGAAGCGCACGTCGATGCCGTGCTCCTCGAAATTGCGACGCAGGCTGTCGAGCCGTTCCGGGCGGTTCGTGCCGGCGCGATTGGCGTCCGGCATCCAGCTTCGGTCGCCGGGCTTGTGGGTGATCTCCCAGGTCTCGAGATCGGCGGCACCGACGATCATCTGGACCGCGACCTTCCGCATCGCCTCGACATCGGGCGCGCTGCCGAAGAGCTCGGCCATGTTGCGGGTGCCGACCCACCAGTCGCGCGTCGGGTCGAGCAGCGTCACCGAGCCTGGCGCACCGATCGAGGCGGCCCAGAGCTTGTGCGGCTGAAGCATCAGGAAGCGGTGCGCAAAGTGGCCGCCGCCGGAATAGCCGAACAGGGCGAAGCGGTCGAAGCGCAGGCCGTAATGCTGGGCGACCTCCTCGACCATGGCGAGCAGGATGTGGTCGTAACGGACCTCGCCTTCGCGCATGTATTTGAAGCCGTTGCGGTTGCCGTCGCCCATCACGCCGATCGGGAAGAGCGGGGCGAGGATGACGCAGTTGTTCCAGCGGCCGAAGGCCTCGAAGGCGTCGCGATAGCCGGTGAAGCCGCGCCCGGTGCCGTGCATGGTGACGACGAGCTCGGGAGGCTGGCCGCCCTTGCCGAGGCTCTTTGGCACATAGAGGCAATAGCTGAAGCGGGGATCGGCCTTGCAGGCGATCACCGGGGTCGGGCCGAGGTCGTAGAGCGCGCGGGCGATCGCCGCCGCGTCGTCCTGCTTGGCGGGCTTTGCAGCGGGAGCGGTCATACGGCGGGTCCTGATTGGCTATAAGATTGGCGCCAATTTTGTTGCATGATACGGATGGAGCCGCAAGCCGGATTCGACCGATGCTGAGTGGCCTGTGCGCGAGACGTGCGAGCCGGCTCGCAAGCGTCATTGCAATGCTCTAGAGACCCGTCATGGCCAGCCGTCCGAAAACCCGCCAGCGCGCCAAGGGCGAACTGGCCAACGAGATCGCCAAGGCGATCCATATCCGCGCCTATCGTCCGGGCGAATGGCTGCGCCAGATCGATCTGGAAGAAGCCTTCCAGGCGACGCGCTTCGATGTCCGCACGGCGCTCGACGAGCTCGCCATACGCAAGACGATCGAGCACGTGCCCAATCGCGGCTACCGCGTTGTCGAGATCGATCTCGCCACCTACCGCGCGATCCGCGACACCCGCATCATCCTGGAGAGTGCGGCCTCCCGCCTGGTGATCGGCAGGATCGATGATGCCGCCGTTGCGAGGCTCAATGCACTCGCCCACGAGTTCAGCCGTGCCGTGCAGAGCGGTACGCGCGTCGAGCAGAGCGAGATCAACCGCGCCTTCCATAGCCTGATCTATGCCCATTGCGGCAATCCGGTGCTGGCGGAGACGATCTGGAGCCTGCGCGACCGCTCGCGCGGTTCGGCGGTCACGGTCTGGGCCTCGCATCAGGCCCTGCTCGCCAGTGATGCGGACCACCACGCCATGGTCGCGGCGATTCGCGCCGGGGATGGAGAGCGTCTGGCCGAGCTGATCAGCCAGCACATCCTCAAGGACCTGATCGAGGCCGGTGGTGCGGCCTAGTCCGCGACCGTGACTTCCCAGAGTCGCGGTTTCGACAGGATCGAGGATTTGTAGCCCTTGACCCGCTTGCCATAGGCGCCGGCGTCGATGCCGTTATAGAGCATCACCATCGGCACCTCGGCGATGAAGCGCTGGTGCAGTTCGTCGAACAGCTTCTGGCGCTCGGCCTTGTCGGAGACGACCATCGACTTGTCGAGCAGCGCCTGTGATTCCGGGGTGTCCCAGACCTTGCGCGGCTGCGTCGCCTTCGGGCCGGTCATCGATTCGAAGCTGAGAGCGGGGTCGAGCCTGGCCGAATAAGGGAAGGCCTGGAGCTGGTAGTTGCCCTTGGTATAGCGGTCGAGCTGCGTCGCCCATTCGAGCACCTCGATCTGGACGTTGATGCCGGCAGCCTGCAGCATCTGCTGCGAAACGACGGCGGCGTCGAAGCTCTGCGGGTAGCGCTTGTTGGCGATCATCACCAGCGGCTCGCCCTTGTAGCCGGCTTCCTGCAGCAGCTTCCTGGCCGCGGCGAGGTCGTAGGTATAGCCTTTAGCCTGGACCGGGCCGTAATAGGACGACATCGACGGCACGATCGAGTTGTTGCGCTTGCCGAGCCCGTCCGTGACCTGCGCCACGAGTTCCTCGGTGTCGATTGCCGCCGCGATCGCCTGGCGCAGCTTGACGTTTCCCAGCAGCGGGTCGCGGGTCTGCAGGAGGATGCCGACCAGGCCCATGTTCGGCGTGATCGAAAGTCCGATGCGCTGGTCCTTCTTGAGCTCCTTGACCTCGGCATTGGCGACGTCCGGGATCACATCGACATCGCCGCGCAGCAGCGCCGCCTTGGCGGTGGCGCCGTCCGGGATGACCATGAAGCGGATTTCGTCGACGAGCGGGCGCTTGCCGCCGGTATAGCCGTTGGGCGCGCCCGGCAGGCTGGCATAGGCCTCGTTGCGGGTCAGGCGGACGAACTCGCCGCGCTTCCACTCGGCGAACTTGTAGGGGCCGGTGCCGATCGGCTTGTCGAAGGAACCGTCGGCTTTCAGCGAATCCTTGTGCAGGATCGCCGTCATCGCGCAGTCGGTGCGGGCGAGATTGGCGAGAAAGAGCGAGCTCGGCTTGTCCAGCTTGAAGACGACGGTCGCTGGATCGGGCGCCGTCACCGCCTCGACCTTGACGCGGCCGCGCCCATCGAATTCCGACAGGCAGCGCCAGTCGGCCTTGGCGTTCATATAGTGGTTCCAGCTCCAGACCATGTCGGCCGACGTCACCTCGGCCCCGTTGTGGAATTTGAGGCCCTTGCGCAGGGTGAAGGTGTAGCTGAGCCCGTCTGGTGAAACCTCGACCTTTTCGGCGAGCAGCGGCTTCACCTCCGAATCCTCGCCATAGGCGACGAGCCCCTCGACGACATGCAGCATCACGGCGTCAGTGTTGTCGTCGCGGTTGATACCCGGATTGATGCCGCGGATGTCGGCATTCAGGTGGACCCGCAACGTCGCGGCCGCAGCCGGCAGGGCGGCAGCGGTTGCAAGGCCCAATCCGGCGAGGGCTAGGGAAAGGCGGCGTCGGTTGTGCATCGGCGGGTTCCCCTTGTCTTTTGGTTTTGGCTTGGATGCTGTCTGGCTTGGCCGCCCTATTCGGCGGCCTGCGCCAGCGTCACCGGCTCGTCGGTCAGGCTGTAGCGGGTGAATATGCGGTTGAGGGCCGGGAGCGGTGCGACCTCCATGGTGCCCTTGGCCGGCTGCATGATCACCATCGAGACGGTGGCGGAGAGATTGCCGGTGTCGTTGAGGCGCGGCGGCCGGCAGACCGAATGCGGCGTCAGGAAATCGTCGAAGAAGGCCTCCTTGAGATCGTCCGCTGTGAGCTTGCGACCGGCCTCGTTCAGCAGCTTCCTGACGCGCCAGTCGCGGTAGAAGCTCTCGGGCACGCGCGGGATGCCGGTGTCGGTGAGCTTGGTCAGCGCGACCTGGCCGACCCAGTGATTGGCGTGCACGATGAGCCCGTCCTCGGGATAGAGCGGGAAGGCGGCGTCGGGCGCGCATTCGAAGTCGATGCCGAAGCCGGCGATCGTCGAGAGCATCATGTTGTTCGAGCAGGCTTTCGGCGTCGTCGCGACCGCCTTGATCGCGTAGGCGAAATGCTCCTGCTCCAGCACCTTGCGACGGATCAGGGCGAGCGGCACGCCGGTCTGGGTGAAGTCGCGCTCGCTTTCGAGATAATTGGCGGTGATCGAGATGCCGGCTGCGTTCATGCCGCAACGGGCGAGGCCACCGGCCTCGACGAAGGTCAGGAAATCGGGGCCGTCATTGCGGCGCACGCGCAGCACGATCGCCGTCTCCGCGCATTCGGCCTTCCAGTCCCAGTTCTGGCCGTGGATCAGCTCGCCCGAGGCACTGCGCTCGGGCAGGATGATCGCGCCGGTGCAGCCGTCGTCGAGCTCCTCCTCAGCCCCGACCGGCCTGTTCTTCTCCAGCTTCGCCTTGGCGATCACCTCGGTGCGGGCATTGATCATGATGACGTCTTCGAGCGTGACGCCGGCTCCATCGGCGATGCCGCGCATTTCCTCGACATAATGAGCGCCGAAGGCTTCGATCTCGCGGGCGAACTCGCCGATCAGTCGCGACTTGGCGGCGGCGTCATAGCCGAGCTCGCCGAGCTGTCCGCCATAGAGTTCGATCGAGCGCTTGACGCGCTTCGGCACCGCCGCACCATGCTGGCGGCCGCGCTCATAGGGCGTGCCGGCGACATCGACGAAGGGAAAGGGTTCGACCATGGCCGGATCTCCGCGGGTTCGCGCTGGTGATGTGTCTGGCTATAATGTATTTCATTTCAAACTAAGACAATCAAGAGTCTTCTCATGACGGCACCGACGCGATTGCAGCAGGAGATCGCCGAACGCATCATGCAAATGGTGCGGGAGGATGGACTTCAGGTTGGCGCCTGGCTCAACGAGAACAGCGCGGCGCGCCGCCTCAACGTCTCGCGCACGCCGGTGCGCGCCGCGATCGACCACCTTGCCCGGCAAGGACTGGTGCGCCGGCATCCGAACAAGGGCGTCGAGCTGCTCAGCGCGCCGGAGGCGCCTGCCGATCAAGGCGCCAGCGCCGATGCGACCGAGCTCGTCATGGTCAAGGTTGCGCAGGATCGCCATGGCGGGCACTTGCCCGATGAGATTTCCGAGCTCGAACTGATGCGGCGCTACGAGCTCGGCCGGCCCGAGGTGCAGCGCCTGATGGCGCGGCTCGCCGATCTCGACATGGTCGAGCGCAAGCGCGGCTATGGCTGGCGCTTCCTGCACGAGGCGCGCGATCAGTCTGCCCATGACGAGCGCTATCGCTTTCGCCTGCTGATCGAGCCGATGGTCTTTCTGGAGCCAGGCTTTGCGCTCGACCAAGGCTGGATCGACGAGATGAGGGCCCGGCACGAGCTGACCCTGTCGCAGCCCTGGAAGGAAAGCTCGGCGATCGGCTTCTACGAGATGAACGCCGATTTCCATGAGGGGCTGGCGGCCGCCTCCGGCAACCGCTTCATCCACTCCGCCATCCGCCGCCAGAACCAGATGCGCCGGCTCTCCAATTACGATTGGACCTATGGCTATGAGCGCGTTGTGGTGAACAGCCGCGAGCATCTGCAGATGCTCGAGACGATCGAGGCCGGCGATCTTCAGCTCGCCAGTGCGCTGATGCGCAGCCATCTCCAGCGCGCCATGCAGTTGCGCAGGCCGGACGGGCTGGACTGAGACTGCCCGGCATTCTCGCTATTGTCTTTTGAATTTACAAAATACATCATGCGGTCATTGATAGCGAGGACCCGCTGATGACCGCTCATGCACTTGCCCCCGAAAGCCGCCGCGACAACGCTCCCGACGCATTCTGGATGCCGTTTACGCCGATGCGCGCTTTCCGGCAGGCGCCGCTGCTGTTCGAGCGGGCGGAAGGCATGCACTACATCACCCCGAACGGGCGGCGGGTGCTCGACGGCATGGCCGGGCTCTGGTGCGTCAACGCCGGTCATGGCCAGGCGAAGATCACGGAGGCGATCCGCGCGGCCGCCGGCCGGCTCGATTTCGTCTCGTCGTTCAAGATGAGCCATCCCGACGCGCAGGCCTATGCTGCCAGGCTCTGCGACTTCGCGCCGGAGGGCATCGACCACGTCTTCTTCGTCAATTCCGGCTCGGAGGCGGTCGATACCGCCTTGAAGATCGCGCGCGCCTACCATCAGGCGCGCGGCCAGGCCGGGCGGACCAAGCTTATCGGCCGGGCCAAGGGTTATCACGGCATGGGCTGGGGCGGGCTCTCGGTCTCAGGCATCGGCCGGCACAAAGCCGCCTTCGGGCCGTTGCTGCCCGATGTCGCGCATCTACCCTTGCCCTATGATCGAGCGACGATGGCGTTCTCACGCGGCCGGCCGGAAGGCGGTCTCGTCGAGGCCGAGGCGCTGGAGACCCTGCTGCAGATCCATGATCCCGCGACCGTCGCGGCCGTCATCGTCGAGCCGGTGACCGGCTCGGGCGGGGTCTATCCGCCGCCAAAGGGTTATCTCGAATGCCTGCGCGCGATCTGCGACCGGCACGGCATCCTGCTGATCTTCGACGAGGTCATCACCGGCTTCGGCCGGCTGGGCAGTCCGTTCGCGGCGCAGGCCTATGGCGTCAGGCCCGACCTGATGAGCTGCGCCAAGGGCATGACCAATGGCGCGGTGCCGATGGGCGGCGTCCTCGTCGCCGGCCACGTCTACGAGGCCTTCATGGCCGGCCCGCCCGAGGCGATCGAGCTCTTCCACGGTTATACCTATTCGGCCCATCCGCTCGCCTGTGCAGCCGGCCTCGCGACGCTCGACGTCTTTGCCGAGCAGGACATCCTGGGTAGCCTCGCCAAGGTGCTGCCGCTCTGGGAGGAGCGGGCGCACCGGCTGAAGGGCGCGGCCCATGTCGTCGACATCCGCACCGCGGGCCTGCTCTGCGCGATCGATCTTGCGCCACGTCCCGGTGCCGATGGCGCCAGGGGCGGGGAGGCGAATGCGCTCTGCCTCGACGCCGGCGTGCTGGTCCGCAATGCCGGCGACACGCTGGTGCTGTCGCCGCCATTGGTCATCGCGCCCGCGCAGATCGAGGAGATATTCACGACGATCGAGCGGGCGCTGGGGCGGATCGGTTAAGGGGTGTGCTGCGAGGCTGCGCTCCCCGTCGTTGCGAGAAGCGTAGCGACGAAGCAATCCAGGAGCGGCAGCGCTCTACGTCTCCCTGGATTGCTTCGCAGCGCTCGCAATGACGGGAGCGGTGCTTCTCAGGCCCACTCGCCCTTGCGGAAGACCGCAACGCGGCTGCCATCGGGCTTGATTCCGTCGATGTCGATCTCCCCGGAGCCGATCATCCAGTCGATATGGATCAGGCTCTTGTTGCCGCCCTGCGCCGCGATCTGCTCCGGCGTCAGCTTGGTGCCGTCGATGAAGCACTTCGAATAGCACTGGCCGAGCGCGATGTGGCAGGAGGCGTTCTCGTCGAAGAGCGTATTGTAGAACAGGATACCGCTCTGCGAGATCGGCGATGAGTGCGGCACCAGCGCGACCTCGCCGAGACGGCGCGCGCCCTCGTCGGTGTCGAGCACCTTGTTCAGCACCTCTTCGCCGCGGCTCGCCTTGGCCTCGACGATCCGGCCTTCCTCGAAGCGCACCTGGATGTTGTCGATCAGCGTGCCCTGATAGGAGAGTGGCTTGGTCGAGGAGACATGGCCCTCGACACGGCGGGCATGCGGGGTGGTGAAGACCTCTTCGGTCGGGATGTTGGCGTTGCAGGTAATGCCATTCTTGGCGGTCGAGGCGCCGCCCTCCCATTCATGGCCGTCGGCGAGGCCGATGGTCAGATTCGTGCCCGGGCCGGTGAAATGCAGCGCCGAGAAGCGCTGGCCGTTCAGCCATTTGGTGCGCTGCGCTAGGGCCGCATTGTGCTCCGCCCAGGCCGCGATCGGGTCGTCACGATCGACGCGCGAGGCCGCGAAGATCGCCTCGGCGAGACGGGCGACCGCGACCTCTTCGGCATCTCCCGGAAACACCTGCTGGGCCCAGGCCGTGCCGGGATAGGAGACGATGTTCCAGTTGATGTCGAAATTGGCGATCTTCTCCAGCGCCGGCTGGTAGGCGATCGAGTTCGCTTTGTTGGCGCGGGCGACCTTGGCCGGGTCCTGCTCGGCGAGCAGCATCGGATTGTCGCCGACGATGGCGAGGCGCGCCGTGTTGGCGGCGAAGGCCTTGCCGACGCCCTCATAGAGCCAGGACGGGGCGCGGTCGAAGCTGGCATCCTGCCCGAAACGATAGCGCGCCAGCGTCAGCGCCTCGTCGGAGAGGATCGGCGTGACGAGGCCGGCGCCCGCCTTGTAGG
Organism: Allobosea sp. CCNWLY174; assembly: GCF_037120455.1. Lineage (NCBI taxonomy): Bacteria > Pseudomonadati > Pseudomonadota > Alphaproteobacteria > Hyphomicrobiales > Alloboseaceae > Allobosea > Allobosea sp. CCNWLY174. The sequence goes on from NZ_JBBBBQ010000007.1 coordinate 231,866, forward strand.
CGTGCTCGGCGATGCGCCGTACCAGCGGCAGCGCCGCGACCGGGGCGGTCAGGAACAGGTCCTGTCCCGGCTGCAGGTTGAGGCCCACCTTGATCGCGACCTGCGCCAGCTTGTCGAGCTTGTTGGCATCGATCCCGGAGACGTGCTTGTTCATGGGGGCCTCGTCGAACTGATTTTAAGAGGCCGCATTGCTGGCGGAAATCCTGTCGGGGTCAACCGTTCCTGAGCAGAGGACGCATTCGTTCAGCGCCGGTCGGGCCGTGTGCGCCTCGCCTTGGAACGATCGCCGCGCCAATCGGCGACGGACATGGTCGGCAGGTCGAAATAGTCGCGCGTCGTGGCATAGCCATGCCCGCCCATGCGGCCGATCGCGTCGAGTGCGACCGGGTCGACATAGTGCTTCACCTGGTCGACGGTGTCGGCGCGGAAATGCGCGTAGACGACCTCACCCAGGATGATCTCGCGCGAATTGCCGATACCGAGCGTGGTGTGGTGGCGGCATTCGAAGGCGGCCGGCGACTGGCCGATCCAGGGGCAGGGCACCTTGACCCCGGGCATGGCTGAAAGGCCGGCCTCGGCCAGTTCGTCCGTGCCCGGCTCGAACGGCACGGCGCAGGCATTCATGCCGTCGACCAGCGCATCCGAGACGATGTTAACGGTGAAGGCGAGTGTCTCGCGGACATTGCGGCCGGTGTCCTTCTGCCCACCGGTCTGGCGGTATTCGACGCCAAGCGCCAGGATCGCCGGATCGGCCGAGAGACAGTTGAAGAAGGAGAAGGGGGCGGCGTTGACGACGCCATTGGCGTCGATCGTGGTCACCAGTGCGATCGGACGCGGCACCACCGCGCCGATCAGCAGCTTGTAGCGCTCGCGCGGCGTCAGCGCGGCGAAGTCGAAGGTGACGATCTCGGCGGCGGCCGACCGGTCCTGCGTCAGCGTCTGGGTCACGATGGGGTCAATCCTTCACTCAAGGCATAGGGTGCGAGCACGTCGCGGATGTCGCGTTCGCCGCGCGGCGCCAGCAAGGCGCGGGTGACGACCGATTGCAGGTGGTGGTCCATCAGCGCGGCGGCGCGGGCGGCGTCGCCGGCGCGCAGCGCTTCGATCAGTTGGCGATGCTCGGAGACGGCGCATTCGGAGGAGTGCGGGCGGCCGTAGATGGCGAGGATCAGCGAGCAGCGCGACGAGGCTTCCTGGACATAGCGCAGCAGCAGCGCGTTGCCGGTCATCTCGGCGAGCTTGATGTGGAATTCGCCGGACAGCCGGATCGATTCCGGCCCGTCCTGCTCATGTGCCTTTTCTTCCAGCCGCACATGCGCCTCGAGCTCGGCCGATTGTACCGCGGTCAGCCGACCCGCAAGGTTCTCGGCGACGAGCCGCTCCAGCCCGCGGCGGACCTCGAAGACGTCGCGCGCTTCCTCCAGCGTCGGATAGGCGACATTGGCGCCGCGATTGGGCTTGAGCTCGACCAGGCCCTCGACGGCCAGCCGTCCGAAGGCTTCGCGCACCAGCGTGCGGCTGACGCCGAGCTGTTCGCCGATCGCATCCTCCGGCAGCTTCACACCTGGCTTCAGCGCCTGCTCGATGATGGCACGCCGCAGCGCCTTGTAGACCGCCTGCGCGCGCGGCACCGGCGCGCCCTTCTCGGGCATCCTGACGTTGGAGTTCGACTTGTTCGCAGCGAGCGGGCGGGCAGGGCGCGGCATGAATCGAGTTTCCGCTTGTCTTCAATAATCGCATACAATACGGTTATTGTATCGTATGCAAGTTGATGAATTATCGCACACGAGATGGCGCGGAAAGCGCCACGATGGTCACAGAGGCGGCAACGAAACGGCATTCCCCCGGTACGCAGCGCGGGCCGGCGGCGAGCAACGACAAAGGGGAGAGTTCGATGAAGAAGGCCTGGCTGCTGGCGGCCGTCGCCGCCTTTGCGCTGAATGGCGCGGTCGAAGCGAAGACGCTGAAATGGGGCGCGTCGCGCGAGATCGCCTCGCTCGACCCCTATTCCTATGGCGAGACCTTCACGCTCGCCGTGCTGAACCACGTCTATGAAGGTCTGGTGCGCTATACCGGCGATCTCAAGATCGAGCCGGCGCTGGCGGAATCCTGGGAGACGGTGACGCCGACGACCTGGCGCTTCAAGCTGCGCAAGAACGTCAAGTTCCACAACGGCAACCCGTTCACGGCCGACGACGTCATCGCCTCGCTGGCGCGCGTCACCCACGACACATCGCCGCTCAAGGGCAACCTGCCAGCCTATAAGAGCTCGAAGAAGATCGACGATTACACGGTCGAGCTCGAGGTCAACGGCCCCTATCCGCTGCTGCTCAACGACCTCACCAACATCTTCATCTTCGACAAGGAGTGGATGGAGGCGAACAATTCGCTGCTTCCCACCGATTCCGGCAAGGGCGTGAAGGGTTATGCAACCGACAACGCCAACGGCACCGGCCCGTTCAAGATCGAGAGCCGCCGCGTCGACGCCAAGACGGTCTTCGCCAGGAATCCCGACTGGTGGGACAAGCCGCAGCACAATATCGACGTGATCGAGTTCACGCCGATCACCTCGTCCTCGACGCGCGTGGCGGCGCTGCTCTCCGGCGAGATCGACTATACCAATGTCGCGCCGCTGCAGGACCTGCCGCGCCTCTCGGCCTCGCCCGAGGTCAAAGTGCTGCAGACCAACGAGTTGCGCTCGGTCTTCTTCGCTTTCAACCTGACCGACAAGCTGGTCGAGAGCGACGTCAAGGACAAGAACCCCCTCAAGGACATCAAGGTGCGCGAGGCGCTCTACCGCGCCATCGACATCGACGCCGTGCAGAAGCGCGCGATGCGCGGCCTCTCGCGCAATACCGGCGCGCTCGTAGCCCCGGCGATCCCCGGCTATGAGCCCTCGCAGGATGAGCGCCTGCCCTTCGACCTCGCCGGCGCCAAGAAGCTGCTCGCCGAGGCCGGCTATCCCAACGGTTTCTCCTTCCTGATGAACTGCCAGAGCGACTCGCTCGTCAACGAGGAGGAGTTCTGCCAGGCGGTGGCGGCGATGTGGTCGCGCGCCGGGTTCAAGCCGAACCTCAGCCTGGCGCCGCGCAGCCAGCAGACGCCGAAGCGGGTCAAGGGCGATTTCGACGTGATCTCCTTCGGCTGGGCCAATGAGCCGATGATCGACGCCTATTCGATCCTGGTGCAGGTGCTGCGCTCCAAGAGCGGCACGGGCGGCGTGTTCAACTGGGGCAATTGGGGCGATCCGCGCATCGACGCGCTGGTCGACAAGGCCGGCGTCGAGCTCGATACGCCAAAGCGCATCGCGCTGATGCAGGAGGCGCTGAAGATCGCCAAGGCCGAGCAGCTCTTCATTCCGCTGCACCAGCAGCCGATGGCCTGGGCGATGCGCAGCACCGTCGCCTCCACGGTTCAGGCCTCGGACAACAAGCCGCGGCTGTGGCTCACCATGATGAAGTGAAGGCGCGCATAGCGCTTCTGGTGTGAGGTCGTCCCGGCCGGAGCCGCGTAGCGGCGCAGAGCCGGGACCCATGCCTGAACCGTTCCGGAATGGATCCCGGGTCTCCCTTCGATCGCCCGGGAGGACCAGACATCAAGTCGGCAGCGGAGTCCCCCAATGCCCGCCTTCCTGTTCAAGCGCTTCGTCAATGCCGCCGGCGTCATGCTGGCGGTGGCGTTCCTCGCCTTCCTGACCTTCCGCTTCGTCGGCGATCCCGTCGAACTGATGCTCAACGAGCAGGCGAGCCAGCAGCAGCGCGACGAACTGCGGACCAGGCTCGGGCTCGACAAGGGCTTCGTGCTGCAGTTCGCGACCTTCGTCGGCAATGCCGTGCGCGGCGATTTCGGCATCTCCTACCGCAACCAGCAGGAGGTGTTCACGCTGATCGCCGAGCGCTTCCCGGCGACCTTCGAGCTGGTGCTGGTCGCGACCTTCCTGTCGCTGGCGGTCGGCATCCCGCTCGGCGTCTACACGGCGATCCGACGAGAGAGCGTCCTCGCCAAGGCACTACAATTCATCTCGGTGCTCGGCGTCTCCCTGCCGAGCTTCGCGCTCGGCATCCTCTTCATCCTGGTCTTCTCGGTGAACCTGCAATGGCTGCCCGCCTTCGGTCGCGGTGAGGTCGTCCAGCTCGGCTGGTGGAGCACCGGCTTCCTGACGGCGTCGGGCCGCAAGGCGCTGATCCTGCCCGGCATCACGCTCTCGCTCTTCCAGATCACGCTGGTGATGCGGCTGGTGCGGGCCGAGATGCTGGAGACGATGCGGACCGATTTCATCCGTTTCGCCAGGGCGCGCGGCCTGCCGGCCCGCGTCGTGAATTTCCGGCACGCGCTGCGCAATTGCCTGATGCCGGTGATCACGGTGACCGGCCTGCAGATCGGCAACCTGATCGCCTTCGCGCTGGTCACCGAGACGGTGTTCCAGTGGCCGGGCATGGGCATGCTCTTCGTCCAGGCCGTCACCTTCGTCGATATCCCGGTGATGGCGGCCTATCTGATCGTCGTCTCCTTCATCTTCGTCTCGCTCAACACGGTGGTCGACCTGACCTATGCCTGGGTCGATCCGCGCCTGCGCGAGGACGCGCTTTCGGGAGGCGCCAATGCCCGCTGAAGCCGCCAAACCCGGCCGCCTGCGCCGCTTCCTCGACAGCGACATCGGCTGGAGCTTCCGGCGCACGCCGGCCGCCTGGCTCTCGACGCTGGTGCTGTCGATCCTGATCCTGACCGCGTTGTTCTGCCCGCTGATCGCGCCGCAGAACCCGCACGACCTGGCGCAGGTGTTTATCGACAAGGCCGAGATCCCGCCGATCTGGTCGGCGGATGGCGAATGGCCCTTCCTGCTCGGCACCGACCCGCAGGGGCGCGACGTGCTCTCCGCCATCCTCTACGGCACGCGGGTCTCGCTGATCATCGGCTTCTCGGCCGTGCTGGTCTCGATGGCGATCGGCGTCTCGCTCGGCCTTGCCGCCGGCTTCTATGGCGGGCGTATCGATAATCTCCTGATGCGGCTCGGCGATACCGTTCTGTCGATCCCGACGCTGCTGATGGCGATCCTGGTCTCGGCGATCTTCCGGGAATTGCTGCCGCCAGCGCTGCGCGATCCCTTCGCCGCCGCCGTGCTGGTGGTCTCGATCGCGCTGACCAGCTGGGTGCAGTACGCCCGCACCGTGCGCGCCTCGACAATGGTCGAGCGGCGCAAGGAATATGTGCTGGCGGCGCGGATCATCAAGGTGCCGGCCGGGCGGATCATGCGCCGGCACATCCTGCCGAACACGCTGACCCCGGTGATGGTCGCGGCCACGCTCAATCTCGGTCTCGCCATCCTGTCGGAAGCGACCCTCTCTTTTCTAGGCGTCGGCATGCCGATCACCCAGCCATCCCTCGGCACGCTGATCCGCATCGGCAACCAGTATCTGTTCTCCGGCTCCTGGTGGCTCGTCGTCTTCCCCTCGCTGCAGCTCGGACTGATCGTCCTCTCGGTCAACCTCCTCGGCGACTGGTTGCGTGACGCGCTGAACCCGAAGCTGCGCTGACGAAAAGAAACCAAACGAGGATACGCCTGCGATGAACGCCTCCCTGCTGCTCCGCAATGTCCGTCCCTATGCCGGCAAGGCCGTCGATCTCCTGATCGAGAACGGCAGGATCGCCCAGATCGGCGCCAACCTTGCCGCGCCCGCCGGCGTCGCGATCGAGGACGGCAAGGGGGAGATCGTCATCCCCGGCTTGGTCGAGGCTCACACCCATCTCGACAAGAGCCTGCTCGGCCTGCCCTGGTACACCAACGAAGTCGGCCCGAAGCTGCTCGACAAGATCGACAACGAGCGGGAGAACAAGAGGCGGCTCGACATCGATCCCGCGCGCCAGTCAGCCCGCCAGAGCATCCTCTCCTCGCTCAAGGGCACGACCCATATCCGCAGCCATGTCGATGTCGATACCGAGCATGGGATGTGGGGTGTCGAGGGCGTGATGCAGACGCGTGACGCCTATCGCGACATCGTCGACATCGAGCTCGTCGCCTTCCCGCAATCGGGCCTGCTGCGCCGGCCGGGCACGCTCGAACTGATGGACCAGGCGATGCAGGCCGGCTGCGAGATCGTCGGCGGGCTCGACCCCTGCACGATCGACCGCGATCCCAAGGGCCATCTCGACGCCGTCTTCGGGCTCTGTGAGCGCTACGGCAAGCCGCTCGACATCCATCTGCACGAGCCCGGCGAAGTCGGTGCCTTCTCGCTCGACCTGATCATCGAGCGGACCCGCGCGCTCGGCATGACCGGCAAGGTCACTGTCAGCCACGCCTTCTGTCTGGGCACGCCAGATCCGGCCCTGATCGATCCGTTGATCGAGGAACTCGCCGCGCTCGACATCGCGATCATGACGACCGCGCCGGCGAGCCGCCCGGCTCCCCCGGTCAAGAAGCTGCTGCAGGCGGGCGTGCGCGTCTGCTCCGGCTCCGACGGCATCCGCGACACCTGGAGCCCCTATGGCAACGCCGACATGCTGGAGCGGGCGATGTTCGTCGGCCTGCGCAACAATTTCCGTCGCGACGACGAGGTCAGGCTGGCGCTCGACGTCTGCACCACCGAGGGCGCCAAGGTTATGGAGATCGAGGGCTACGGGCTCGAGGTCGGCTGCGTCGCCGATCTCGTCCTGCTGCCGACCGAGTCGATCGCCGAAGCCGTCGCGACCCGTCCGCCGCAGCGCCGCGTGATCAAGCGCGGCAACATCGTCGCGCGCGACGGCGTCTCGATCAGGACCGCGCCGTGACCCAGCGAGCCAAGAAGCGGCCGGAGGGCCGCATCCTGATGACCGCGCGCTGGGTGGTCGGCCACAAGGACGGCCGCCACCGCCTCTATGAGCACGGCGAGGTCGTGTTCGAGGACGGCGAAGTCGTCTTCGTCGGGCATGGCTTTCCGGGCGACGTCGCCCGCCGCCTCGACTACGGCTACGCCCTGATCGGGCCAGGCTTCATCGATTGCGATGCCCTCTCCGACCTGGACACCACCATTCTCGGCTATGACAACCAGCCGGCCTGGAAGAAGGGGCGCGTCTGGCCGCGCAGCTATCTCGAGGCCGGCCCCTACGAGATGTACACGCGTGAGGAACTCGCCTTTCAGAAGCGCTATGCCTTCTCCCAGCTGATCCGCAACGGCATCACCACGGCGCTGCCAATCGCCTCGCTGTTCTACCGGGCCTGGGGCGAGACGGTGCAGGAGTTCGAGGACGCCGCGAAAGCGGCCGCCGATCTCGGCCTGCGCGCCTATCTCGGCCCCGCCTACCGGACCGGCAACCAGCTGGTCGAAGCCGACGGGCGCATCGTCACCCATTACGACGAGCCCCGCGGCCTCGCCGAGCTCGACGCCGCCATCGATTTCGCCCGGCGTCACGACGGCGCGGCCGGTGGCCTGATCCGGGCGATGCTCGCGCCCGACCGCATCGAGACCGCGACGGCCGAGCTGCTGCGCCGCACCGCCGCCGCGGCGCGCGAGCTCGATATCCCCGTCCGCCTGCACTGCTGCCAGTCGAAGATCGAGTACGATCTCGTTCTCGCCCAGCACGGCATGAGCCCGCCGGAATGGCTGGCGAGCCTCGGCTTCCTCGACCAGCGCTGCCTGCTGCCGCATGGCACGGTGGTCTCCGGCAGTCGCCTGATCGAGCGTCCTGGCCGCGACCTCGAGATCATCCGCGATTCCGGCGCGAGCATTGTCCATTGCCCGCTGGTCTCGGGCCGGCACGGCAACGCGATCAACCATTTCGGCAGCTACCGTGCCATGGGCCTTAACATCGCCATGGGGACCGATACCGCCCCGCCGGACATGATCATGAACCTGCAAGTCGGCATGATCCTCTCCCGCACCATGGCCGGCAATGTCGGCGCCGTGCGCTCCGAGGACTACTATGATGCTGCCACGATCGGTGGCGCGGATGCGCTGCGGCGGCCCGATCTCGGCCGCCTCCAGCCCGGCTCCCGTGCCGACATCACCGTCTTCGATTTCGACCGGCCGCATAGCGGCCAGGTCATCGACCCCATCCAGACGATGATGCTGACCGGCCATGGGCGTGATTTCTCGACGGTGGTGATCGACGGCCGCTTCGTCATGGAGGACCGCGCCATTCCGGGCCAGGACGAGGCCGCCGACAACATTCGTGCCCAGAAGCAGTTCGAGGGCGTGATGGCGCGCTATCCGCAGCGCACTTTGGGTCATCCGCCGATGAACAAGATCTTCTCGTCGAGCTACCCGATCGAACGCAAGGGAGACGCCGCGTGAACGCCCAGCCAGCGCTGCTCTCGGTCCGCGACCTGCGCATCGTCTTCGACGGGCGGCGTGGCCCGCTGACGGCGCTCGACGGCGTCTCCTTCGAGATCGCGCCGGGCGAAATCCTCGGCGTGGTCGGCGAATCCGGCGCCGGCAAGTCGCTGACCGGCACGGCGGTGATCGGCCTGCTCGATCCGCCCGGGCGCCTGGCCGGCGGCGAGATCAGGCTGTCGGGCCAGCGCATCGACAATCTGCCGGCCGAGACGATGCGCAAATTGCGCGGCCGCCGGATCGGCGCGATCTTCCAGGACCCGCTGACCTCGCTGCATCCGCTGCTGACCGTCGGCGAGCAACTGGTCGAGACGATCACGACGCATCTGCCGGTCGGCAAGGCCGAGGCGCACAAGCGGGCGCTCGACCTTCTGAAGGAGGTCGGCATCCCCGCCGCCGAGACGCGGATCGACCATTACCCGCACCAGTTCTCCGGCGGCATGCGCCAGCGCGTCGTCATCGCGCTGGCGCTATGCGCCGAGCCGACGCTGATCATCGCCGACGAGCCGACGACGGCGCTCGACGTCTCGATTCAGGCGCAGATCACCACCTTGTTGAAGCGGCTCTGCCGCGAGCACGGCACCGCGATCATGCTGGTGACGCACGATATGGGCGTGATCGCCGAGACCGCCGATCGGGTCGCGGTGATGTATGCCGGGCGCGTCGTCGAGATCGGCCCGGTCGAGGAGGTGACGCGCCGGCCGCATCATCCCTACACCGCCGGCTTGATGGCCTCGATCCCGAGCGTTCACCGCCGTAACGCCGCGCTAAACCAGATCGACGGCTCGATGCCGCGTTTGAACGCGATCCCGACCGGCTGCGCCTTCAATCCGCGCTGCGGCTTTGCCACCGATCTCTGCCGGCAGACCAAGCCCGGCCTGCCGGCATCCGATCATGCCGCCGCCTGCCATTTCCCGCTGCGGGAGATCGCCCATGGCTGAGGCGAACACCATCCTCGAGGTCAACGCCGCCTCCTGCCGCTTCGACGTCTCGGCGCCGGCGCTGTCGCGGCTGTTCTCAGCTGAGCCGCGCCGCATCCTGCGCGCGGTCGAGAACGTCTCGTTCAGTGTTGAGCGCGGGACCACCTTCAGCATCGTCGGAGAGTCCGGCTGCGGGAAGTCGACGCTGGCGCGCATGGTCGTCGGCTTGCAAAGGCCGACGCAGGGCCTGCTCGATTTCAAGGACATCAAGCGCGCCGACGGCTCCTTCGGGCCGCCGCGGGTGCAGATGATCTTCCAGGACCCTTACGCCTCGCTCAATCCGCGCTGGCGCGTCGGCGACATCATCGCCGAGCCGATCCGGGAACTGAAGCTGCGCAAGGACGAAGCTGAGACCGCGACCCGCGTCGGCGACCTCCTGGAGATCGTCGGCCTTTCGCGGGCGGATGCGAGCCGCTTCCCGCATGAGTTCTCCGGCGGCCAGCGCCAGCGCATCTCGATCGCCCGCGCACTGGCGACCGAGGCGGATTTCCTGGTCTGCGACGAGCCGACCTCGGCGCTCGACGTGTCAGTTCAGGCGCAGATCCTCAACCTGATGGTCCGGCTGCAAAAGGAGTTCGGGCTGACCTATCTCTTCATCAGCCATAATCTCTCGGTGGTTCGGCATATGTCGGACCATCTCGCCATCATGTATCTCGGCCGCTTCGTCGAGAGCGGGCCAGCGGAGGACGTGTTCGGCCGGCCGCGCCATCCCTATACGCGGCTCCTCCTCGACACGATCCCCGATGTCGAGAAGCCGAACCGAGAGCGGCGGCCGATGTCGGGCGAAGTGCCGAGCCCGATCGCGCCACCGCCGGGCTGCGCCTTCAATCCGCGCTGCGTACAGGCGGTCGAGCGCTGTCGCACCGAGGCGCCGGCGCTGCGGCGCGAGGGCGAGCTGGAGATCGCCTGCCATTTGGCTTGAACGTTCCCGTCATGGCGAGCGCTGCGAAGCAACCCAGTAGCGGCAGGGCGAAGTGGCTTGTTCCCCATAGATCGCTTCGCTGCGCTCGCGATGACGGCAGCGCTCAGCAGAAGTCGAAATCGACGCCTTCGTCGGCCTGGAGCACGTGCTCGTCATAGAGCCGATCATAGCCGCGCCGTTCTCTGGCCGGGGGCTGCGGCAAGGCAGCCCGGCGCGCTTCGAGCTCGGCCTCGTCGACCAGAAAGTCGAGCTTCCGCTCTGCGACGCTGAGCCGGATGCGGTCGCCATCCCGGACCAGCGCCAGCGGGCCGCCGACCGCCGCCTCCGGCGCGACATGCAACACGATCGCGCCATAGGCGGTGCCGGACATGCGGGCATCGGAGATGCGGACCATGTCCTTGACGCCCTTGGCCGCGAGCTTGCGCGGGATCGGCAGATAGCCGGCTTCCGGCATGGCGGCGGCGCTCTTCGGGCCGGCGTTCTGCAGGACGAGGATATCGTCCGGACCGACATCGAGATCGGGATCGTCGATGCGGGCCGAGAGGTCCTCCAGTGATGAGAACACGACCGCCCGGCCCTCATGCTCCAGCAGCCGCTTCTCGGCCGCGGCGCGCTTGACGATGGCGCCGCGCGGGGCGAGCGAGCCGAACACGGCGACGAGGCCGCCATCGGGATCGACCGGGTCTTCGCGCGGGTGGATGATGGCGCGATCGACCTGGTCGACGAGGGGAGCGTCGATCAATTCGCGCAGCGTCTGCCCGGTCACGCTCAGGCAGTCGAGATGGAGCAGGTCGCGCAACTCCTTCAGCACGGCCGGCACGCCGCCACCGGCGAAGAAATCCTCCATGTAGTTGTTCCCGACTGGCTTCAGGTTCACCAGAACCGGCGTCTCGTCGGAGAGCCGGTTGAGGCGGTTGAGGTCGACCTTGATCCCGGCGCGGCGGGCGATCGCCGTGAGATGGACGACGGCATTGGTCGAGCCGGAGATGGCCAGCAGCACGCGCCAGGCGTTCTCGATCGCCTGCTCGGTGACGATCCGGCGCGGCAGCAGCGTTTGCGTGCCGATCAATTCGACGGCGCGCTTGCCGCTTGCTTCGGCGCAACGCAGCCGGTCGGCATGGACGGCGGGGATCGCGGCCGAGCGCGGCAAAGCGAGCCCCAGAGTCTCGGCGATGCAGGCCATGGTCGAGGCGGTGCCCATCACCGCGCAGGTGCCGGCCGTGGTGGCGAGCCGGCCTTCGACCACGTCGATCTCCTCCTGGTCGATTTCGCCGGCGCGGAAACGGGCCCAGAAGCGGCGGCAATCGGTGCAGGCGCCCAGGCGCTCGCCCTTGTGGCGGCCGGTCGACATCGGCCCGCCGACGAGCTGGACGGTCGGGATATTGGCCGAGAGCGCCGCCATCAACTGCGCCGGCACGGTCTTGTCGCAACCGCCCATCAGCACGACGGCATCGATCGGCTGGGCCCGGATCATTTCCTCCGTACCCATCGCCATCAGATTGCGGAATTTCAGGCTGGTCGGGTTGAGGAAGACCTCGCCGAGCGAGATGGTCGGGAACTCGACGGGCAGGCCGCCGGCCATCAGCACGCCGCGCTTCACCGCCTCCAGCAGTTCGAGGAAGTGACGGTGGCAGTTGTTGAAACCGCTATAGGTATTGGCGATGCCGACGATCGGCCGCGCCAGCGCTTCGTCGGAGTAGCCCATCGAGCGGGCGAAGGAGCGGCGCAGATAGGCGGCGAAGTCCGGGTCGCCGTAATTGGTCAGCCCGCCGGCGATGCCGCGCGCCTTCGGTTCCTCGCCCGCCATGCGTGCTCCTCCCTCGACCTGTTCTGAAGAAGAAGCTTGCCGGGATTGCGGGCGCTGTCGAGGCCGCCTCATGCAGGGCGGCCTCGCACTGGACACTCAGTAGCCGAGGGCGCAGCCGTCCTTGCGCGGATCGGAGCCGCCGGTCAGCGTGCCCTTCTCCCAGTCGATCCAGATCGCCTGGGCGCCGCCCATCGGCGATTTCGGCACCTCGACCTTGAAGCCGCGTCCGGTCAGGGCCGCGCCGACGCTCTCGCGCAGGCGTGCCTCCGCCTCCACCGTGTTCGTGCCCGGCAGGGGGAAGAGGCGCGGCAGGTCGATCGCCTCCTGCAAATCGAGGCCGTGGTCGAACAGCTTCGCCAGGAAATGGGCATGGCCCATCGCCTGGTAGTGCCCGCCCATCACGCCGAAGGGCATGACGACGCGGCCGTTCTCGGCGAGCATGCCGGGGATGATCGTGTGCATCGGACGCTTGCGCGGGGCGATCGCGTTCGGGTGACCCTGCTTCAGCACGAAGCTCTGGCCGCGATTGTGGAAGAGCACGCCGGACTTTTTGGTCATCAGCCCGCTGCCATAGGGCGAAAAGATCGAGTTGATGAAGGAGACCGCGTTGCGGTCCTTGTCGACGACGCTGATATAGACGGTGTCCTTGTGCTCGGCCCCGCCCGGGATGACCGGCAACGGATCTAGGGCGCGATCGGGATCGATCATCCCGGCGAGTTCGTCGGCGAGCGCATCCGAGAGCAGGTGCTCGACCGGCACCTCGGCTTTGGCGGCGTCTGCCAGGAAGCGGTCGCGCGCGGCATAGGCGAGCCGGGTCGCCTCCAGCTCGATATGCAGGTTCTCGACCGCGAGCGGGCCACCCTTCGGCTTGAAGCGCTCGAGGATCTTCATGATCAGTAGTGCGATCACGCCCTGGCCGTTCGGCGGGCACTCATAGACGGTGCGGCCACGGAAGGTCGCGCTGATGGGCGTGACGTACTCGCCCTCGGCGGCGGCGAAATCGTCCGCCGTATGCAGGCCGCCGGCGGCCTGGAGATAGTCGACCATCTCTCTGGCGATCTCGCCGCGATAGAAGGCGTCGCGGCCCTCGCGGCCGATCGCTTCGAGCGTCTCGGCGAGAGCCGGCTGACGCTGGACCTTGCCGGCCAGCGGAGCCTTGCCGTCGACCAGGAAGGTCGCGGCGGCGTTGGCGTCCTTGATCAGCAGCTCGTGCTGGGCGGCGAGATCGTAGGCGACGCGCGGTGTCAGCGCATAGCCGTCGCGGGCATAGGCGATGGCGGGCGCGAGGACCTCGGCCAGCGGCAGGCGGCCATGATCCTTGTTGAGCCGCGTCCAGGCGTCGATCGCGCCAGGCACGGTAACGGCATGCGGGGAGTGCCGCTCCAGCGTGGTGATGCCGGCCTTCGCGTACCAATCCAGCGTCGCGGCGGCGGGCGTGCGGCCCGAGCCGTTATAGGCGATGACATCGGTCGATCCGCCCTGCGAATACAGCACAAAGCAGTCGCCGCCGACGCCGGTCGAGCCGGCCTCGACGACGCATTGCACGGCGCAGGCGGCAATCGCCGCATCGATCGCGTTGCCGCCGGCCTTCATGATGTCGAGCGCGGTGAGCGTGGAGGCAGGATGTGAGGTCGCCGCCATCGCATTGCGGCTGATTGCGAGGGAGCGGCCGGGAAGCTCGAGATCACGCATAGGCTGGCTTTCGTGGAAATCTGGCCGGCGCTGGTCGCCGGCCATGGGGAAGGAGGCGAAGGGCGCTCAGCCCTTGCGCAGATTGGTGAAGACCGGGACGCCGTTCAGCATGCCCGTCAGGTTTTTGCGATAGGCAACCGGCTGGAGGTACTGCCCGGTCGGGACGTAAGGCACGTCCTGCATCGCCTGCAGCTCGATCTCGCGGGCGAGCGTCTTCTGCTGCGCCGAGTCGGCAGCGGTCAGGAAGCGGGCGCGAAGTGCCTCGATCTGGGGGCTGTCGGGCCAGCCCGGGCTGCCCTTGGCGCCGTTGCCACGCAACGGCGAGCTCGTCGCCGGCGAGCCGAGATCGAGCCCGGCCCAATAGGTGACATAGCAGCTCCAGCCGCCCTGCTCGACCGGGTTGCGGCTGCTGATGCGCTGGAGGACGGTGCCCCAGTCGGCGGCGACGAAGTCGACATTGACGCCGATCTTGCGCAGCGCATCCGCCGCGACGTCGCAGACCAGGGCGATGCGAGGCACGTCCTGCGCCGCAAGGAAGACGGCGCGCTCGCCCTTGTAGCCGGCCGCAGCGAGCTCCTGCTTGAGTTTGCCGAAATCCTTGGGGCCCTTGAGCGCCTTGGCGGCGACGTCGGACGCCATCGGCGAGTTGTTCGGGAAGAAGCCGATGCTGCCGCGTTCGACCTGCGGATCGCCGCCGCAGACCGCGTTCATGCAGTCCTCCTGGTCGATCGCCTGGAGGATGACGCGGCGCACCGCCGGATTGTTGAAGGGCGGCTGCAGATGGTTGAGCCTGAGCTGCCCGGCCATTCCGGTCCGGTCCTTGACCTCGACGGTGATGTTCGGGTCCTTCCGCAGCAGCGGCAAAAGGTCGATGATCGGCTGCTCGACCCAGTCGACCGCGCCGGTCTGCAGCGCTGCGACCGCAGTCGCGGCGTCGGGCATGACGGTGAACTCGATGCGGTCGAGATAGGGCGTGCGTGGGCCGGCGGTGAAGCTCGGCGTGCCCTGGCGCGGCACGTAACCCTCGTGCCTGGCATAGACATGGCGGGCGCCGGCGATGCGCTCGGCAGTGAGATAGCGATAGGGGCCGCTGCCGATCGCCTCCGGGATCTGCTTGAACGGATCTGTTGCGGCGAGGCGCTCTGGCATGATCGCGGCGACGAGCGCGCTCGGGCGGGCGAGCGCCGCCGGCAGATGCGGGAAGGGCGCCTTCAGCCGGAAGACGATGGTGCGATCATCGGGCGCGGAAAGCTCGTCGGTCGCGGCCATCAGCGCCTGGCCGAAGGTGTCGCGGGCGCCCCAGCGCTTGATCGAGGCGACGGCGTCGCGCGCCAGCACCTTGCTGCCGTCATGGAAGACGAGGCCGGGCCGCAGCGTCAGCGTCCAGCGCTTGCCGTCCCCCTCGACGACATGGCCCTCGACCATTTGCGGCTGCGGCTGGAACTGGTCGTCGAGCCCGTAGAGCGTGTCCCAGACCAGCAGGGCATGGGTGCGGGTCGAATAGCCGTTGGTCCAGATCGGATCGATGATCGCGACGTCGGAATAGGGCACGAAGCGCAAGGTCTTGGCATCCTGCGCGCTGGCGAGATGCGGCGCGGCCGGCAGGAAGGCGGCCGCGGCCGAGGCTTTCAGGAACTGGCGTCGATCCATTGTGGACCCCCTCGTTGTTTTGGTTGAGCCTTGGGTGTCCCTCGTCGGAGCGGCCTTCTGGCGAGCCGCTCGATCATTCAGTTCAGGGCTGGGTGCTCGCCGGAAGCGCCGAAGACGCTCCGGCAGCCTGACTGCGTTTGCGCAGGAACTCGGCGAGGCGCGGCGCGGTGCGCAGGACGTGCTCGCGCATCACCGCCTCGGCATGCTCGGCGTCGCCGGTCCTGATCGCCTCGACGACCTCGTCCTGGCGCTCGGTCGCGTGGGCGGGTTGGGCGACATGGTGGAGCCAGACGCGCATATAGGGCTCGACGGCGATATGCAGCGCTGCGATCTGGGCGATCAGCTTGGGCCGCCGGCTGAGGCCGCAGATATAGGCGTGGAATTCCTGGTGACGGCCGAGCCAGTCGCCGCCGCCGGCCGCACCGGCGCGGTGCATGCGGGCGACGTGGTCGTCGAGCTCGGCGAGCGCCGCTGCATCGAAACGCGGCATGGCGAGGCGAACCGCGAGACCCTCCAGCACGGAGCGGATTTCGAAGAGCTCGTAGATCTCGTCGATCGTCAGGCCGGAGACGACGCAACCGCGATTGGGGCGGATCACGACGAGGCCTTCATTGGCGAGGCGCTGGAAGGCTTCTCGCACCGGCATGCGGCTCATGGCCAGCTCGCGCGCGATCGTTTCCGGGATCAGGCGCTCGCCAGGCTGATAGCGGCCGCTGCGGATGTCCTGGAGGATGGCGCGATAGGCCTCGTCCTGCGCCGTCGCAGCCATGCCTTTCGAGGCGAAGCTCATCCCGTTTCCCCGCAAGCCATCTGCACTCGGTCAGCCGCTTTGTATGAGTGTATCCACTATTACAAAGCTAGAATCAGACGACACGCAAGGGGGCTTGCGCGGCGACAGCGCGATGGCGTCGGGATTAGAGCGCGGCGGTGTAGAATTCGAGATAGCGGCGGGCGACCTCGTGCCAGGAATAGGATGCGAGGTTCGAAAGACGCGGGCGCGTATTGCCGGGATAGCGGACGAGATCGGCATGAGCCTGCTCGACGGCCAGGGCAGCCTCCTCCGCATCGGCGAAATCGACGGTGCGGACAACCGGGAACTTGCTGGCGAGGCCAGCGAAGGCCGCATTGGGCTGGACGACCGGCACCAGGCCGGCGCTCATCGCCTCGACCAGGGCAAGGCCGAAACCCTCGAACTCCGAAGCCGAGACGAAGAGCGAGGCGCGGCTCATCACCTGTCTTGCCGCGGCATCGTCGAGGCCGAGATGAAGGGTGACGTTCTGCTCCATGCCGGCGTCTGCGATCGCCTTGTGCAGCGCTTCTTCGGTCCAATCCGAGGCGACGCCGAGCATGTCGAGATGCCAGGATGGATCGCGCCGCGCCAGGGCCGCCATCGTCGCGATCAGCCGGTCCGGCCGCTTGTTCTTGGAGAAGCGGCCGATGCTGACCAGGCGCCTTTGCGGGTCGGGACTGGAGGCGCCGGCGAACTTGTCGAGGTCGACGCCGTTCTCGATCACCCGGACCTTGCCGGGCGCGAGCCGCTCGAACATGCGGGCATCGTTCGTGCTGCAGCCGGCGATACCGCGATAGACCTGTGCCGAGAGCCGGGTCGGGCCGTTGAACCAGAGCTTCTTCAGACCGGCAAAGTCGCTGGTGTGGAAGAAGCCGCCATGGGTGGTGGCGACGAGCGGCTTGCGGTGCAGCAGCCAGCCCAGAGCGAGCGCATCGAAGAAGAAGTCGATCGCGTGAACATGGACGAGATCGGCCTCGCGCAGGTGCTTGAACACCTCGGGAGCGAGCGGATAGCGCGTCGAGCCGCGGAACGGGATGCGGGTGATCGGGATGCCGTCGATCACCTCGCTCGCCGGCAGGACGAGCTCCGGCCGCGAGAACAGGCGGTCGAGCGTCACAACCGAGGGCTTGAGGCCGAGCGCCAGCTGCGCCCGGCAGAGATTGGCGACGACGTCTTCCAGCCCGCCGCGATTGGGCAGGAACTGGCGCACAACATGGACGACGCGCGAGCCGGCCGGCAGAGCGGGCGCGGCGCGATGGGAGAATGGAGCGGTCACGGCTTGGCCTCCCGGCCGCAGACGGCGCTGGGGCGCTTCACCTTCAGGCGTTCGAGCAGCACCCTCATCTGCGGGCGCTCACCCGCCTTGGTCGGCTCGAGGTTGAAGATGTAGTCCGTCGGCCACCAGGGTCCGGCGCCCCAGGCGGTCCAGCCCAGCCATTGCTGCGGGCTGGCGTCGACCTTCGCCACCATCTGCCGGAGCGCGGTCAGGCATTCCGGCTTGTTCGAGGCCGCGAACTCGCCGAGGAAGCCGCGGCGGTCATTGGCCTTGAGCCAGGCGGTGACGTCGTCGATCGCTTTCAGCGCACCGGCCGCGGCCGAGCATTCCGCTGCACGGCCGGAATAGTCGGCGTCGAGATATTGATGGAAGTCGTAGGCGTAGCGATCGAGCGGGTCGACGACGCCGAGGAGGTCGCGGCCGTTGTTGCCGACCGGCAGGTCGGAGGTCCAGCTATGGGCGCCGCCGAAGGCCGTGCCGGTGACCAGCAGGAGCTGCTTGGCGCCGGCCTTGCGGATCGCGGCGATGGCGACGTTCTGGATCTTCGCCCAGTTTGCGCTGGTGATGTCGTAGGGCTCGTTCATCAGCGAGAAGACGAGCTTGGGCCGTTCGCGATAATGCTCGGCGAGCCGGCGCCAGACATCCGCGAGCGCTTCGGCCGGCAGCTCCTTCGAGCCGAGCTGCTTCTTGGCGTAATAGCCGTAATTGTGGAGGTCGATGATGGCGATCAGCCCAGCCTCGTTGATCCGGCGGACCGTCTGGTCGAGATAGGCCAGCTCCATGATGTCGAGCCCGCCCTTGAGGTCAGGCTGGATGCGTTCCCAGCGGAATGGCAGGCGGATGGCGCTGGCGCCGAGCTTGCCGAGCCGCTGGATCGCCTCTTCGCTCGGATAGGTATAGTCGGTGTCGACCTTGCCGGGGGTGTCGCCGAACTCGGCGCCAGACAGGTTGACGCCGCGCAGACAGGTCTCGGCCCGCGCCGGCAAGGTGGCGAGCAGGGCCAGGGCAAGAACAGTCAGTCTCACGGCGTGACGATCCGGATGAGCGCATCGAGCAGCCGGCGGCCGGCGGCGAGATGCGTGAAATTGTGGTCGGCGTCGGCGAGCATGGTCAGCGAGGTGTTCGGATAGGCGGCAAGCCCCTTGCCGGCTTCGCCGAAATAGGTCTCGAGCTCGGCGAGGCCGACATCGCCATCGGCATAGAGCAGCGAGAGCTCGACATTGCGTGCCGCGAGCGTCGCGAAATGGCGATGGCACTGGTGGTGGAGCCGGCCATGCTTGGTGAGGCGCCCGAGCAGTGGCGCGAGCTTGACCGAGAGCCGTTTGCGATAGCGCCAGATCAGATAGCGCCCGGCCGGTCCGACCCGGAGCTTGCCGGTGAGCAGGCGGCGCAAGCCGTCCTTGCGGGCCAATGTCGCGCCGAGGTCGCCGGCGCTGCGATGGGCATAGCGGATCGCATCCTCGACGCTCTCGTCGGGATCCCAGACGAAGCGCTCATTGTTGACGATGACGAGGCGGCGGATGCGCTCGTCGACGACGGCGGCATGGAAGGCGGCATAGGCGCCGCTGCAGCGCCCGATCAGGACGGGTGCGTCGAAGCCGCGCGCCTGCATGGCATCGATGGCGAGGCGGACATCGTCGATCTGCGCCTGCGAGTAGAGGATCTCCTCCGGCCCGTCAGCTGCAACGCCGCTGTCGCCGACGCTGCTGGCATCGAAGCGCAATGAGGCGACGCCGCGCTGGGCGAAGGCGCGAGCCTGGCTGACGCTGACCCGGGCCCAGCCGATATGGTAGTCGCGGCCGGCATTGACGAAGACGATGGTTTCGCGGGCCGCCGGCCCGAGCGGCTTGCAGAGCACGCCGAAGAGCCGGCCATCCGGGCCGAAGCGGATCGGCTGTTCGATGAAGCCGTCGCCGAGCAGGCCTTCCGCCGGGCCGGGCAATTGCGGCGTCCCGATGTCGGCGCGAGCAGAGCCGGCAGCCGCCGCCCGCTCGGCGATCCAGTCGACGATCCCGGCTATGGTCGCCATTGGCGGGCGCGCCGCGGTCGGGTCGGTCGTCAGCGTCTCATAGCCGTCATAGTCGCGCTGCGTCACGGCGGCGCCGAGACCGGTGAGTGTCTCGGCGAGTGCCGCGTCGCCACCATGGCCCGGCCGCGACAGCAGCAGAATCTGCTCGGACGGCGCCTGTCGGAGCGCTGCCGTGCCGAGCGTCGCGATCGCGGGCAGGCGGCCGGGCGCGATGCGCAGGCCCGCCACGGCGCAGCGCGTATCGTCGTCGGGGTCGGTGCCGATGCCGATCCGGTCCGAGACGATGCGCGTCCAGGCCGAAAGCTCGCGCAGATAGCGCTTGCCGTTGCCGACCGGCGCCATCAGCACGCTGGCCGCGACCGGAGCGAGCTGCTCGGCGAGCTTGAGCGCCAGCGTCCCGCCGAGCCCCTGGCCGAGCAGCACGAGGCGCTCGCAGCCGCTGGCGCGCCGCAGCAGGTCGGCGGCGGCGCGGATGGTCTCGAACCAGTCGTCCAGCCCCTGCACATCGGCGGCTTCATGGGCGTCGCCCTGGCCGGGATAGTCGAAGCGCAGGCAGGCGATGCCTCTGTCGGAGATCGCCTGCGCCAGGCTGCGCCAGGTCGCGCGCAGGCAGAGCTCCTCATAGCCGATGGCGCCGAGCATCAGCACTGCGACCGGGGCACGGCCGGCATGGAGCATGCCCATGCTGCCGCCGAAGGTCACGGGCGTGCCGAAAGGCGATGGGGCCGTCCTCGCCTCGCCGGCCGGATCGATACGATAGGCTGCAGCTGCCGTCATCGGCCGGCTCCTTCGCTGGCGCGGCCGGGCGGCAGCGGGTCTGGCTGGTCCTGCGGCGCGCCGCCGAACAGGAAGGGCCGGAAGAAGGCGGTCGCCATGTTGTCGATCCGCCATTTCTGCTTGATCCAGTACCAGGCGGCGAGGCTGGAGGCGGTGCTGAAGACCAGCCCGGCGATGGCGATGCCCATCAGCCCGCCGACCCGCGCCAGCGCATAGAGCAGGCCGAGATAGAGGACGAACATGATCGCCCGCGCGATCAGGAAGAAGCGCTCGCCGCCGCCGATCATCAGCAGCCAGGAACCGGGGCCGAAGAAGGCGAGCGAGACCGACATCACGCAGAGCGCGACCAGAACGTTCTCGTGCTGGACGAACTCCGGATTGAACAGATGCAGGATGAAGGGCGCCACCACGGCGAGCGCCAGCGCACCCAGCAGCGAGATGCAGAAGCTGGCGAAGGAGAGCCGCCCGATCAGCAGTTGCGCCCCGGCCGTGTCGGATTTCTGGAAGCGGGCGGCGATCATCGGGATGCCGACCGTATCGATCGCTGCCAGCGGCAGCAGCAGCAGCATCGAAATCCGCAGCGCGACGAAATAGAATCCGGCTTCGTTCAGCCCGAGCAGCGCGCCGATCAGGATCGTCTCGAGATAGGCCGAGGCCGAGTTCAGCACGTTGTTGGCGATGAAATAGCCGCTTTCCCGGCGCCACTCGTCATGGGTCTCCGCCGGCACCTGGTCACGCGCCTTGAGCCAACCCACCCCCTCGTCCTGGAGGAAGCAGACGCTCTGATAGAGCGTCGTGGCGGCGAGCAGGCCGGTGATGATCGCCATGGCGCCCGCGCCGCCGCCGAGGAGGCCGACGAACCCGGCACCGGCGATCAACAGGATCGAGCTGCCGCGCCAGACGATCTCGCGCGGCACCAGTGACATGTTGATGCGGCCATGGATGCG
Source organism: Allobosea sp. CCNWLY174 (assembly GCF_037120455.1). Lineage (NCBI taxonomy): Bacteria > Pseudomonadati > Pseudomonadota > Alphaproteobacteria > Hyphomicrobiales > Alloboseaceae > Allobosea > Allobosea sp. CCNWLY174. The sequence goes on from NZ_JBBBBQ010000007.1 coordinate 253,042, forward strand.
GAAATAGTTCTGCAGGTACTCGCTCAGCGCGAAGATCGCGGCGAAGACGAAGGCGAGCCAGAGATAGTGGTAGGTCGGCGGCAGCCGGTCGGCGAAGAGCCAGAGCGGCAGCGCCGCCGCCAGCAGCACGAAGCAGCCGAGCGCGAGCCAGCGCGCATTGACGCCGAGCAGGGCCTGGTTGAGCGGATGGCCGCTCGCTTCGGCCCGGCGATAATGCTTCACCACCAGGATCTGCTGGCCGAGCACGGCGATCAGCCCGAGCGCGCTGCCGATCGAGAACAGGAAGACATAGAGTCCGTATTCCGAGGTCGGCAGGAAATGGCTGGCGGCCAGTAGCACGAGGAAGCTGAGCAGCGTGCTGCTGAAGCGCGAGGAGAAGGCCGGCAGGAAGCGGCCGGCGCCGGTCCAGGCGAGATCGAGCAGCTCCCTCACGGCCGTGCCTCCCGCGGCTGCAGGAAGGCGTCCGCGGTCGGCTTGCCGATGAGACCATCGAAGACGGCGCCATAGGCGGCGGCGATCCGCTCCGGGCTGTAGCGGCCGGCGGCGGCGAGCGCGCCGGCCGACTGCGCCGCGACGAGCTGACGATCCCGGGCGAACGCCATGATCTGTTCTGCCAACGCGGCATCGTCGCCCGGCGCGAACAGGGCTCCGTTGACGCCGGGCTGGATCGTCTCGGGGATGCCGCCGGATCTGGCGCCGATCACCGGCACACCATGGGCGAAGGCCTCGATCACCACCCGCCCGAACGGCTCGCGGAACAGCGAGGGGACGGCGAGGATGTCGATCTCGGGCAGGAATGCGTCGGGCTTGGTCCAGCCGAGGAAACGGGTGTTCTGCGCCGGGAAGCGCTCGGGCAGGGCCTTGGCATAGTCGCTCTGGCCGGTGCCGGCGATCAGGAACTCGACCGGTGCGCCCACCAGCCGCTGTGCGGCTGCGGCGAGCGTGTCCAGGCCCTTGATCGGGTCGTGGACGCCGATGAAGCCGATGCGCAGCGGGCGCTCCGTTGGCGGCGCCGTACGGGGCAGGGCACCGGGGACGGGCGCGATCGCGCCGGGAATGGCATGCGTCGTCGCGTTCGGGAAATAGCCGTGCTCGGTGTGGCGGCCGATGATGAAGTCGGTCTCGCCGATCACCGCATCGACGAAGCGCGAATTCAGCTTCTTGCCATAGGACGTGGCCTGGCAGGAGCCGCAGGCGCGCCCGCAATTGTCGTTACCCTTCCACATGCTTCCCTTCCAGCAGAGCAGGAAGGTGCTGCGCAGGATATGCGCCACCGGCACGCCGCAGCTCTTCGCCGCCGCCCAGGTCGCGACATTGATGTTCTCGATCGAGTCGGTCAGCACGATGTCGGGGCGTAGGCGCCTGATCTCGCGACGCATGACAAAAAAGGCGCGCGGATTGAAGTTCTCCAGTGCGTGCCAGATCGCTTTCTTCCAGCCTGGCCGAGGCAGCCGGTAGTTCCAGTCGATGTTGAGCGAGCGCAGGCGGTGCACCGGCACGCCGTCATAGGTCTCGTGCCTGTCCTCGCCGGAGACGTTGACAACGGTCAGGTCATGGCCGGCCGCGAGCAGCAGCTTGGCGACGATCATCGCCGAGATTGGCCCGCCGCCGTCGATGAAGGGCGGGAACGCTGCACAGGCCATCAGGATACGCATGCTGTCTGGACTCGTCCTCGTCACGGCGCGTTTGCCGGGGCGGCCTTTCCCAAGGGCAGCAATACCCGGCGCGGGCTAAGCAAAGGTTGGCGTGCCCGGGGGATTTCTTCGTGTTGTAAACGAGGCGTGAACGGGATCGCGCAGGCCACAGGTAGGGCGGTCGAAAAATCGTTCCGGTCACGCTGATTTTCGTAAATGTTGAACTATCATCGGCGTCCCCGGAGCGGAACAGCTCTTTGAAAATGCTTTGGCCCCGTAGTTAATTTTTGGCGGGCTGATTGATTGAATACTTGAATCAAATCGCCCTGAGTCTGTTGCCGAAATGTTAACTACGCCTCGGCAGGATGCGCGGTGGAATTCCAGCCGAGCCGTCGGCGCGTCCGGCCGTGGATGCGCCGTGCCGGGCCGGATCGAGGAGGCTTGTGGTGTCGGCTGCGTTCGAGGCGGGGAGACGGGAGGAGGCGCCGGCGAAGGACCGCGACTCCGCCGCTTTCAGTCTGTCCGAATTGCTCCAGTTGCTGCGCCGCCGCCGCTGGCTGGTGATCGCCAGTGCCGCGATCTGCCTGCTGTTCGCGCTCGCTTATCTTGCGGTGCAGGTCCCGGTCTATCGCGCGACCGCCGAACTGCTCGTCGACCCGCAGGCGCTGCAGGTCGTCGGCAAGGACATCGTGCGCACCGACACCTCGGCCTCGATCGACTTCGCCAATGTCGACAGCCAGGCGCTGGTGATGACCTCCACCGGCGTGCTGCGCCAGCTGATCGAGGAGCTCGACCTCGAGAACGATCCCGCTTTCGTCCGGCCGCCGGGGCTGGTCTCGCGCCTGCTCGGCAAGCTCGTGCAGCCGACGCCGGAGCAGCGCCTGGCCCAGGCGGTCGATGCGCTCAAGAAGGCGATCGTGATCCAGCGCGTCGACAACTCGCTGGTCTTCCGCATCACCGTCTCGCATCCGCAGGCGCAAAAGGCGGCCGACATCGCCAATGGGCTGGCCCAGGCCTATTTCCGCCAGGGCAATGATGGCCGCCGTGCTGTCGTCGAGCGCGCCAACATCTCGCTGATCGGCCAGATCGCCGGCCTGCGCACGCAGCTCGACGAAGCCGAGCGCGCCGTCCAGAGCTTCCGCAGCCAGCACAGCCTCGTCAGCACGGGCGAGGGCGGGCTCATCGTCTCCCAGCAATTGCGCGACCTCTATGGCCAGATCAGCCAGGCGGAGGCCGAGCTCGCGCGCCAGCAGGCAAGGCGCGACCAGCTCGCCCGCTATCAGAGCCGCGATCCCTTGTCCGACACCCTGCCGGAGGCGCTCACCTCCTCGGTGGTGACCTCGCTCAGGGGGCAATACGCCCAGAGCGCGCGCGAGGCGGCGAGCCTTGCCCAGACGCTCGCGCCGCAGCATCCGCGCCTGATCGAGATCCGGGCCGAGCTCGCCGAAACGCGCAGGCTGCTGTCCGGAGAGCTCGCCCGCCTGCGCTCGACCGTGCAGGAAAGCTATCGCCAGAGCGAGGCCAATCTCGCCAATCTCAGGAAACGGGCGACCGAGCTGACAAAATCGCAGGAGGTCAGCGGCGCCGCGCAGATCAAGCTGCGCCAGCTCGAGAGCGAGGCCGAGGCGGTGCGCGTCGTCTACAGCGCCTCGCTGCAGCGCGCCAAGGAGCTGGAGCAGCAGAAGCGGATCGAGACCAACAATTCGCGCATGCTGTCGGAAGCGGTCGCGCCGGCGCAGCCGACGAAGCCGCCCGCTCCCATCGTGCTCGCCGCAGCCCTGCTGTTCGGCGCCTGCGCCGGCCTCGGCATCGCCTATCTGCTGGAATGGCTGCCATCCTCGCGGATCATCCCCGAGCGGCTGAAGCCGATGGCAGCGTTGACGCCGGAAGCCGCCGGTCGGGCGATCGGGGTCGGCACGGTGGTGTCGCTGCCGGCCGCTGCCGCCCGTCGCGAGGATGCGCTCATACCTGTGACACGCCTGCTGCAGCGGACGCTCGGCCCGCATCTGCCGGCCTCCGTGATGATCGCGGGCTCGGTCGACGATGCGACGCAGGCAGCGCTCGCCGAGCATCTCGCCAACAGCCTGGCGGCGCATGGCGAGAGCGTTCTGCTCTGCCAGGACGGCTCGGGCCGCGACATGAACATCCGCCGGATCGAGCCGGCTGCGGCGGCGACGGCCAGGCCCGGGCGGCGGCGCAATTTCATCATCATGCGGCAAACCTCTCCTTCGGACGGCAAGGCAGGCGCGCGCCCGGATGCGATCGTCCTCGCCTCGTCCCTCGCAGGCGAGACGCCGCGCAGCCTCGTCGATCAGGCCGCGGCGATCGATCCGGTGGGCGAGCATATCGTCGCACTCGTCGTCCCCGAGGATTCCGGAACCGGCGTGCGGGGCCTGGCGTCGCGTTGGCTGCGCCGCCCGGCGCAGGCGGCCGCGTGAGCAGGCAGGCGGCGATGGCCGGTGGCCTCGATCCCGCCCGCCCGATGCCGGTCCTGCCGCTCGCCCTGCTGATCGGCGCGCTCACCTTCAACATGGCGTTGTGCTTCATCAACACCAACGTCATGGGCATCAACGACACCATGGTGATGGGGTGCGAGGTCGTGCTGGTCGCGACCGCGCTCTATCTCGGCCTCGGCCGCAACGCCGCGCCCTATCTGCTGCTGGCGGTGTTCTTCTCCTATGCCGTGCTGCTGATGGCGATGCGGCCGCTTATCGACCCCAAGGCGGTGCGCGACTTCCTGATTCCGGTCGCCTTCTATCTGCTCGGCAAGAGCTGCAGCGATCCGCGCCTGGCCGATCGTGCTGCCCTGATCAGCGGGCTCATCGTCGTCGTCTTCGGCCTGTTCGAGTTCCTCGCCCTCGACCTCTACGTCACCTATTTCAACATCATCAAATACTATGTCGCGCGCGGCACGGTCGCGCCGAGCGATGTCAGCAGCCAGACCGGCGCGCTTTTCGCCAGCGGCCTGAGACCCGATTCACGGACGCTGCTGCCATTCCTCGGGCCGCACCGGGCCTCCTCGGTCTTCCTGGAGCCGATCTCGACCGGCAATTTCGGCGCGATCCTCTATATCTGGGCGCTGAATCGTCCGCAGATGGCCAAACGCTGGCTGACCATGGTCGCGGGAATGACCGCGATCGTGCTCAGCGATTCACGCTTCGGCGCCAATGTCTGCATCGTCGCGACCGTCGCCTATCTCGCCGCGCCGATCACGCCGCGCTTCGTCTGGCTGGTGGCGCCCTTCGTCATGCTGATCGGCTTTGCGATCTACGGCTTCGTCAGCGCCGAGGTGAACTGGCAGAACAACTTCGCCGGCCGCATGCTCTGGACGTCGCGCCTGATCACCTCGCTCTCGCCGGCCGCGGTCTTCGGCCTGTCGCCCGACAAGCCCTTCCTGTCGGATTCTGGCTATGCCTATTCGCTGAACCAGATCGGGCTCTTCGGCGTCATCGGCTTCTGGAGTCTGTTCATCTTCGCGCCGGAGAAGTCGCCGCGAGCCTGGCGCTTCAAGGTCTGTGTCGCGACCTATATCTGCCTTTTGATGATCGTCAGCGACTCCGTCTACTCGATCAAGACCGCGGCCCTGCTCTGGTTCATGACGGGGTCGAGTGATGCCGCTGCCGGGCCTGAGCCCGCACCGGTCGCCGAGCGCAGCATGGTTGCCAACTATTCCGCGGCAGCGCCCGGCTGAATTCACTGGAAATCGAGTATTCGCGGCAATCCACCGTTTACCACATCTCCAGACGTCGGGCTGTGCGACGCTTCCGCCAGTCATTCTACGGCAGGCGCAAGGTAACTTTAAATTTTATGCGTTAGGCCTGACGCAACGAACAACACGGCGTCAAACCAACCGACCTAAGCGTCCATACGGTGATCGCGAGCGCCCTGCGCCAGCGTTTGCCGCCGCACGCCGAGGACGGAGCCAAGACGGGGCTGCACCGCAGCAGCGATGGCATCAGACAGGGCAGGACCGAAAGATGAAGACCAGGATCCGCGAAATCCTCAAGACCACCGGCAAGCTGCCGGTCGATGTCGCAACCCTCGCCGACGAGGCAGATCTCTATAATGCCGGCCTGACCTCCTTCGGCACGGTCGAGCTGATGATGGCGCTCGAAGAGGCCTTCGAGGTCGAATTCCCCGACAACATGATGAACCGTCGCAACTTCGCCTCGATCGCCGCGATCGAGAGCGCGATCCGCACCATCCAGAGCGAGCACGTCTGATGACGACGCTCGCCCGCCTGGCCGAAGCCGGCTACCAGCTCACGTCGGAGGCGTCCGGCGCCAGCGCCGAGGCGCAGAAGGCGATGATCGCCAAGGCGCGCAAGATCGCCAAGATCGCGGCCGAGCATGCCGGCGATGTCGATGCCAAGTCGCGCTTCCCGCACGAGGCCTTCGAGGCGCTGAAGCGCGAGCGCCTTCTCGGCATCATGATCCCGGCGGCCCATGGCGGCGAGCAGGCAAGCCACGCGACCATCGCCGAGATCTGCTCGGTGCTGGCCCAGGCCTGCGCCTCGACCGGCATGATCTACGCGATGCATCAGATCAAGGCGTCGAGCCTGGTCGTGCATTGCAACGACGATCCCTGGCACGCCGGCTTCATGGCGCGCATTGCTCGCGAGCAGCTCCTGCTCGCCTCGGCCACAACCGAGGGCGGCGGGGTCGGTGGCGATCTGCGCTCGTCGATCTGCGGCGTGGTGCGTGAGGGCGACGACTTCACCCTCGACAAGGAAGGCTGCCTGATCTCCTACGGCGCGCAGGCCGACGCCATCCTGATCACCTCGCGGCGCACGCCAGAGGCCCCGCCCTCCGACCAGGTCATGTCCGTCCTGACCAAGGACCAGTACACGCTGGAGCGCAGCGCCGCCTGGGACACCATGGGCATGCGCGGCACCTGCTCCGACAACTTCACCTTCTCCGGGCGCGCGCCTGCCGAGCAGATCATCCCGGTCTCCTTCGCCGAGATCGCGGCGCAGTCGATGCTCCCCAACGCGCATCTGCTCTGGGCCTCGGTCTGGTACGGCATCGCGGCCGAGGCCGTCGCCCGTGCCGAGGGCTTCGTGCGCAGCGAGGCGCGCAAGCGCCCGGGCTCGACCCCGCCGAGCGCGCTGCGCCTGGCCGAATTGCTCGCCCGCCTGCAGCAGTTCAAGGCGCTGGTCGTCGCCGGGCTCGATCGCTACGAGCGCGCTCGCAGCGATGCCGACGAGCTCTCCTCGATGGGCTTCGTCGTGGCGATGAATAGCATCAAGGTCGTCGCCTCGCAGAGCGTCGGCGAGATCGTGATGCAGGCGTTCCTGATCTGCGGCATCCAGGGCTATCGCAATGACAGCCCGGCAAGCCTGGCGCGCCTGATGCGCGATGCGCTCTCGGCGCCGATCATGATCAACAACGACCGAATCCTCGGCAACACCTCCAACCTGCTGGCGGTCTACAAGCACGACCCCAGCCTTTCCAGGTGATCGCATGTGCCAGAACTGCCCCCAGCCGCAGGGTTTCCTCGCGGAACTGATCGATAGCGGCCTGCTGATCGACACCGGCGTCGACGGCCTCTATGGCCGCAGCGGCCTGTTCGAGGAGGTGATCGCCCGCTTCGACGACCTGATCACCCGCCATGGCGGGCAGGACGGCGCCGAGATCGTGCGCTTTCCGCCGGCAATGAGCCGCAAGCATTTCGAGAAGAGCGGCTATCTCAAGAGCTTCCCGCAACTCGCCGGCACCGTGCATTCCTTTGCCGGTGACGAGCGTGCGCATGCCCAGTTGCTGCACAATGTGGCTGACGGCGTCGACTGGACCGACGGGCAGATCTCGACCGAGGTCGTGCTGACCCCGGCCGCCTGCTACCCCCTCTATCCGGTCGTCGCCAAGCGCGGCCCGCTCAAGACCGAGGGCGCGCTGTTCGATCTCCAGTCCTATTGCTTCCGGCACGAGCCTTCGAAGGACCCGGCCCGGATGCAGCTCTTCCGGATGCGCGAATATGTCCGCTTCGGCACGCCCGAGCAGGTCACCGAATTCCGCGCGACCTGGCTGGACCGTGGCCAGGCGATGATGGCTTCGCTCGGCGTCCCGCTCAATCTCGACGTCGCCAACGATCCGTTCTTCGGCCGCGCCGGACGCATGCTCGCCAACAACCAGCGCGACCAGCGCCTGAAATTCGAGCTCCTGATCCCGATCGAGAGCGAGGAGAAGCCGACCGCCTGCCTCTCCTTCAACTACCATCAGGACCATTTCGGCACGACCTGGGGGATTGAGACCGCCGCCGGCGAAACCGCCCACACCGCCTGCGTCGGCTTCGGCATGGAGCGGGTCGCACTCGCCCTGTTCAAGCACCATGGCTACGACGTCGAGCGCTGGCCGGCTTCGGTCCGCAACGTGCTCTGGCCGTGAGCGCGATGACGGCCCAGCACAAGATCGCCGCGCCCGCCGGCATGGCGGGCCGGCTCCTGCCGGTCGATCCGCTCGCCTATGACAGGCATGCCATGCATGCCGGCGAGCGGCATTGGCCGCAGACCAATTGCTATGCCGACCTCTGGATTGAGATCCTTCACGCGCTCGGGCTGGAGCCGGCGGCGGCCTTCGGTTTCACGATCACGCAGGATTTCGAGGGCGACCAGTTCACCTTCTTCAAGCCGCCGCTCGATGACCTCGAGGCGCTCTACGGCCTCAGGGTGACCGAACTCGCGCTCTATGACGATCTGATCGGCCATATCGAGCAGCAGATCGGGCTCGGCCGTCTCGTCCTGCTCGAACTCGATTCCTTCTACATGCCCGATACCCGCGGCGTCTCCTATCGCGACAGCCACGGCAAGACGACGATCGCGGTGAACCGGCTGGACCGCGCCGCCCGCGAGCTCGACTATTTCCACAATGACGGCCTGCATCGTGCCGAAGGCGAGGATTTCGACGGGCTGTTCCGGCTGCTGCCCGGCCAGATGCGCGACGACACCCTCTTCCCCTATGCCGAGATGGTGCGCCTGCCGCAGCGCCGGCCGGACGAAGCGGCCCTGCGCGCGACAGCGCTGAAGCTGCTCGCCCGCCATGTCGCGCGCCGGCCGAGCGACAATCCCGTCGCAGCCTTTCGGGCAGTCGCGACCGCGCAGGCCGAGGCGCTGGCCGAGCGGACGGGCTCGGCGTTTCACCATTACGCCTTCAACACGCTGCGCCAGCTCGGCGCCAATTTCGAACTGCTCGCCAGCCATCTGACTTGGCTCAGCCAGTCGGTCGATGGGCTGGAGGCCGCCCGCGATGGTTCCCTGCGCATTGCCGAGGGTGCCAAGGTCGCGCAGTTCCATCTCGCCAGGGCGATGAAGCAGAAGCGCTTCGAGCGTTTCGACGCGACGCTCGCCGGCCTCGTCGGTGAGCACGATCAGGTCAGCGAGGCGCTCGGGCAGCGCTTCCCCGGCTGAGCCATGGCCCGCATCGTCGCGCGTAGCGGTGAACGGCTAGAGCCGCTCGCAGGCTGGTCCTGGCTCGCGACGGCTGCCGATGCCGCCGCAACGCCCGCCGATCTGCCGGAGGCCGGCGATTGGCAGGAGGCCGCAGTACCCGGCACGGTCGCCGGGACGCTGCGCGCCCTCGGCCGGCTCGACGATGCCAGCGCCAATGCGATCGGCCAGCAGGATCACTGGTATCGCACGCGGCTGACGGAAGCCCTGAATGGACGCTTGCGTTTCGAGGGGCTGGCGACCGTTACCGAGATCTGGGTCAGCGGCGTCAAGCAGGCCGACAATGCCTCGATGTTCGCGCCCGTCGAGCTTGCCGTCGATTGCCCGGCCGGAACCGAGATCGCGCTTTGCTTCCGTGCTCTTGCGCCGAAGCTGGCCGTCGCGCCGCGCCGGTCCCGCTGGCGCCCGGCGATGATCCAGCCCAATGGCCTGCGCTGGTTCCGCACCAGCGCACTCGGCTCGATGCCGGGCTGGTGCCCGCCCGGCCTTCCGACCGGCCCCTATCGTCCGGTGCTGCGGATCGAGAGCGAGGCGAATGCGCCGAGGTTCGAAGCCGTCGATCTGCGCACGCGCTATGATGGGCAGACCGGCACCATCACGCTCAGTCTCACGCTGGCCACGAACGCGGCGTTGCCGGCTCGGGCGATCATGCGCTGCGCCGGCGACGAAGCGGCCTTGCACGCCGATGGTGACAGTCGATTAGCCGGCACATTGTCCTTGCCCGGCATCGCGCCCTGGTTCCCGCATACCCATGGCGAGCCGGCGCTGCATGCTCTCACGCTGACGCTCGATGGCGAGACGGTCGATCTCGGCCGCATCGGCTTCCGCTCGCTCGAAGTCGATCGCGGCGATGATGGCGAGGGCTTCGGCCTGATCGTCAACGGCGTGCCGGTGTTCTGCCGTGGCGCCTGCTGGAGCAATGCCGACGTCACCACGCTGGCCGGCGGACGCGCGGCCTACGAGCCGTGGCTCCGACTGGCGCGCGAGGCCGGCATGAACATGATCCGCGTGCCCGGCGTGATGACCTATGAGGGCGAGGCCTTCTTCGCGCTCTGCGACGAACTCGGCATCATGGTCTGGCAGGAGATGATGCTCGCCAATTTCGACTATCCGCAGGGCGATGCCGGCTTCCGCGCCGCGATCGCGGCGGAGGTCGAGGCGCTGCTCGGCCGGACGCAGGGCTCGCCGAGTCTCGCCGTGCTCTGCGGCGGCAGCGAGGTCTTCCAGCAGTCGGCGATGCTGGGCGCGCCGCCCGAAGCCTGGTCCGGCCCTGTCTTCGACGAGGTCCTGCCGGAGGCGGTCGCCACTTTCAGGCCGGACATCGCCTATGTCCCGAACTCACCCTCTGGCGGGCCGCTGCCCTTCGTCGCCGACAACGGCGTGACGCATTATTACGGGGTCGGCGCTTATATGCGCGGGCTCGACGATGCCCGCCGCGCCAATGTCCGCTTCGCCGCCGAGAGTCTCGCCTTCGCCAATGTGCCGGAGGAGGTCTCGTTGCGCGCCGGCAAGCCGCCGGCGATCACCCATCATCCCGATTGGAAGCGTGCCGTCCCGCGTGATGCCGGCGCCTCCTGGGATTTCGAGGATGTGCGCGACCACTATCTCGAGCGGCTCTACGGGCTTGAACCGGCGCGTTTGCGGCGAGAGGACCCGGAGCGCTATTTCGCCCTGTCGCGGGCGGTCGTCGCTGAGGTGATGGAGGAAACCTTCGCCGAATGGCGCCGGCCGGCCTCGCCCACGCGGGGTGCGCTGGTCTGGCTCCTGCAGGACCTGCAACCTGGCGCCGGCTGGGGCGTGATCGCCAGCGACGGCGAACCGAAATCGGCCTGGCACGGGCTCGCCCGCGCCTTCCGCCCGGTCCAGCTCGCGCTGACCGACGAGGGCGTCAACGGCCTCGGCCTGCATGTCCTGAACGAGTGCCCGGAGCCGCTGACTGCGACCGTCGAATTGACTTGCTGGCGTGCCGGTGAAGTTGCTGTCGTCCAGGCGAAGCGCGAGGTCGCGCTCGCGCCACGCGCGGCGACGACGCTCCCGGCCTTCGAGCTGATCGGCCGCTTCTTCGACATCGCCTATGCCTATCGCTTCGGCCCGCCCGGCCATGACGTGACCTCCGCGGTGCTGCGCGATGCTGCGAGTGGCAAGGTCCTGGCCGAGGCTTTTCATTTCCCGCTCGGGCGCGGCCATGAACGCCATCATTGCGGGCTCGTCGCGCAGCTGGAGCGGGAAGGCGACGACTGGAGCCTCGTGCTCTCGACTCGGCGCTTCGCGCAATCGGTCGAGATCGTCGATCACGGCTGGCGGCCGGAACACAGCTGGTTCCATCTCGCGCCCGGCGAGCCGCGGCGGGTCCGCCTAAATCGCCGTCCGGGCACCAGCAGTGAGCCCTCCGGCGAGGTTCGCGCCGTCAACGCGATCGACCACGCCAGTTACGCCGTGGGGGCGTGAACGCTCAGCCATCCGCGCCGACAAGGGCGTCGATCTCTTTGCGCCTCGCCTCGACATGCCGCAGCAGCGGATCGAGATGCGGCACGCGGTCGGCGGCCGCGGCGAAGGGGACGGCCTCGCGCGCCAAGGCGAAGAGCTTGCCGGTGGCCTCGCCGAGCGGCGTCGCCTTGCGGCTCTGGGTCGCCTGGGCCGCGACCATCAGCTCGACTCCGACGATCGATTTGCACAGGCCCGCCACTTCCATCGTCTTGCGCGCCGCGAAGGTCGCCATGCCCGCCCGGTCGAGATTGCCGTTGGAATGGCTCGAGCTGGCGAGCTCCTGAACCACCGGAGCCGTCGCCAGCCGCGCCTCCGAGGTGATCGCCTTGTGGAACTGGGCGAGGCCGTTGAAGCCTGGCAGGCCGACGCCATCCTCTTCGATCAGCCCGACCGTCAGCCCCGACCAGAAGGAATCGACCTGCTTGGCGACGCGCTCTGCTGACGCCGTCACCACCGGCGCGAAGGCGAGGCGGGCTATATCGAGCGCCATCGAGAGCGAGACCGTGTCGAAATTGGCGACCGAGACCAGCGAGCGCTCCTCCCTCCATGCTGAACGCGCCGATCAGGCTCCAGAGGTCGAGGCTGCGCTGCAGATCGGCGGCGCTTTCCCGAGGGAGGTGCACCGCCCCTGCCTAGTGTCCGGACAATCGCTGCAGAGCTTGGCCCGGGTTCGCCTGGGCCGTGCTCCCGTCTTCCATTCGGCTTTGGCTGATCGGGTTGCCTGACGTGACGAATGTCGCGATCGGACCGATTTGCACCCCTGGGCCAATTTGTCGCCCCAAGCCTGCCATGCCCCTAACTCGCCCTTAACCTTGATCAGTCATTTCCTTCAAGGGAGTGGTGGCTTCGCGCGGGCTGTAGCTGCTGCGGTGCGAGGGTGACACACCATGCGGCTGATCGTCGGCGCAATCATTGTCTTCGTCTGCGTCTTCGGCAGTTACGCGGCCATGGGTGGACACGTCCTGGTCCTCTGGCAGCCGTTCGAGTTCGTCATCATCCTCGGTGCAGCGATCGGCGCCTTCGTCATCGGCAATCCCGCGCCGGTCCTCAAGGCCGTGCCGTCCATGCTCGGCACGATCATGAAGGGCTCCAAGTACAAGCAGGAATGCTATGTCGAGCTGCTGGGGATGCAGTATTCCCTGTACAAGCTCGTGAAGCAGAAGGGCATGCTCGCCGTCGAGGAACACATCGATAATCCCGAGAAATCGACGCTATTCAACGCCTTCCCGACATTCGCCGCGAACCATCATGCGGTCGAGTTCGTCTGCGACTACATGCGGATGCTGACGCTGGGCGCCAACAACGCCCACGAGATCGACGCTCTCATGGACGAGGAGCTGGAGACGCACCACCAGGAGCAGGAGCGTCTCGTCTCGGCTATGCAGTCGCTCGCCGACGGAACGCCGGCGCTCGGCATCGTCGCCGCCGTGCTCGGCGTGATCAAGACGATGGGGGCGATCAAGGAGCCGCCGGAGGTACTGGGACATCTGATCGGCGGCGCGCTCGTCGGCACCTTCTTCGGCGTCTTCGTCGCGTACGGCTTTTTCGCGCCCATGGCGGCGTCGCTCAAGAGCACCTTCGAGGCGGAAGCCAAATACTTCCAGTCGCTCAAGGCGGGTCTCCTCGCCCATATCAGCGGCCAGCCGCCGGTGATGGCGGTCGAGTTTGCCCGCAAGGCCCTGATGAGCGACGTCCGCCCGACCTTCAGCGAAGTGGAAGCGGCAACCGCCAAACTGGCCGCCTAAAGCCTGTTCGTTCGCATGGTCACTAACAGTCTCTAGAACCGGCCCAATCTCAAGCAGGGACTTAGATGAGCAAGCCCGCCCAGCAGATCATCGTCAAGAAGGTCAAGAAGGCCGCTCATGCGCATCATGGCGGCGCCTGGAAGATCGCCTATGCGGACTTCGTGACCGCGATGATGGCGTTCTTTCTGCTGATGTGGCTGATCAGCATGACGACGCAGGAGCAGAAGGAAGGCCTTGCGGAGTATTTCGCGCCGGGGTCGTTGAGCCCCAGCACCAGTGGCGCCGGCGGCATGCTGTGGGGTACCGCGCTCGACAAATCGGGCAGCAAGCCGTCGCCGCCGCGCGAGGTGGCGACAGGGACCTCCAAGCCGGACGACAAGGTGCGCCGGGCCAGCGCTGGCGGCGCCGGCGACCGCGAGATCAACCGCTCGGCCGCCGGCCAGCAGGCCAGCCACAGCGCGATCGCCAGCCTCCGGCAGGCGCTCCAGAGCATGCCCGAAATCGCCGATCTGTCGCGCAGTATCGTCATCGAGCCGACCAAGGAGGGGTTGGATGTTGCCCTCATGGACGAGTCCGGCCGCTCCATGTTCCCCGAGGGCTCCGTCCAGCCCTATCCGAGCACCCGTCGCGTGCTGGAGACGCTCGCGCCCACTCTGCGCCGCCTGCCCAACCGCTTGGCCATCACTGGCCACACGGCCGCCACGCGCCCGGGCGCGGTGGCTGGCGTCGATCCCTGGAGCCTGACCACCGGGCGCGCGCTCGCCGTGCGCGAAATCCTGTCGGGTGCAGGGTTCCCCAACGACCGCTTCGCCTCCGTGGTGGGGCGCGCCGACACCGAGCCGGTCTTCCCCGACAATCCCTACATCTCGCCGAACCGACGGGTGAGGATCACGCTGCTCAGCGAAGAGCCGCCATTGCCCCCGAACCTCGTTCGCTGAGTGCCCGCAAGGGCGCGAGCGGACTTCCCCACCAGTTCCGTGGGCTTTCTATCAGGCGGCCGTCTCCAACCCGAGCAACTCCGCCGCATGCCCGCCGGTCAGCCGCTTGATCTCGGCCTCCGTGAACTGCAGGTCGAGCAGATGGCCGACGATTTTGCGATAGCCGTCGATCGGGCGCGGTGAGCCTACCAGCCCGAGATCCGAGCAGAGCACGGTGTTCATAGTCGGCGCCGGCATAGGCCTTGACCGGAGCGGCCTTCGCCGCGGCCGGAGCGGCGAGCTTTGAGCGTGGATCGCTGGAGGGATAGCTCACGCGTCCGTTTCTCCTAGCGCGCGCCGGGGTTCTCGACCCGGCTCCTGGCTGCCTGCATCTGCCCAAGAGCTTCGCTCGCCGCCTTGCGCAAAAAACCCTGGTCGGACGAGAGGATGAAGGCGCTGGCGCCGCGCTCGGCGAACCCCGCGGATTCCTCGCCATTGTCGGTCATTACGCAGACCGGCTTGCCGGCCTTCTTGCCGGCCTTCTTGGCGGCCCGCAGGATCGCATCGACGGCGTCGCGGACTTCGAGCGCGTCGCGGGTCGGCGCACTGAGCGCGACGGTGAGGTCGCCGCGGCCGATGAAGACGGCGTCAAGCCCCTCGACCGCGAGAATGGCGTCGATCTCGGCCAGCGCCGGGGGATCCTCAATCATCGCGATCGTTGCCACTGCCGCATCGGCTGCGTCGACGAGATCCCACATCTTACTGCCGCCATGGCGGCAGGCGGCGACCAGCGCCGGCGCATCCGCGACGCTAGCGACATGCGGGGCGAGGATCCCCACCGCGCCGCAATCGAGCGAGGCCTGGATCGCGTCGCTCGTCAACGTCGGGACGCGCACGACGCCGGCGATGCCGGCCGCCCGCGCCGCCCGCAGCACGAGGTCGGTGGTGACGCGGTCGAAGGGGGCGTGCTCCTGGTCGACGACGATGAAGTCGAAGCCGCTATTGCCGAGGATCTCGGTGGCATGCGGGCTCGGCGTCTTGACGAAGCTCCCCGCCAGGAAGGCGCCGCTGACGAGGCGCTTGCGAAAGCTGGACTGGGCGGATGTCTGCATGGTCTGCCGTGCCGATGTCGATCATCGGATGATGGCACTCCCGTTCCCGGATATGGCCGGAAGTCCCGCCGTTTCACATCTCGAAATCAGCAGAGGCGCGCGCTCCCCGCGTCAGAAAGCCGTCAGGATCGCTCTGGGATCTGACGGGGAAACGTCGGATACGACACTCGGGGGAGGGTATCCGAATGAAGACTTGCCTGCGCAGCGCCTATGCCGCGACGAAGTTCGCAGTGATCGGCATCACCGAGGCCGTCGCACAGGAGGTCGGCATCCACGGGATCCGGGTCAACGCGCTCTGCCCAGGCGCGGTCAATGGGGAACTGATGCAGCGCGTCATCGCCACCCGCGCCGCCAAGGAGAACCGGCCGGCGGAGGAGATCGTCCGGGCAAACTACACCGACAAGGCGGCGCTGAAGCGCTGGGTCGAGCCGGAGGAGGTGGCGCGCGCCGCCCTGTTCCTGGCGAGCGACCAGTCCTCCTCGATCACCTCCGAGCGCATCAAGGTCGACGCGGGCCGGATGTGATCCGGCCGGCCAGTCGGTTGCCAGACCCGCAGTACAGCTCAGTCCTGAGCCACGCTGCCACGCAGCCCGCGGGGGCTCGGCATTAGCGCCGCGATCCGGGCGTCGCTCTTCGGCGGCGCGATGAAGGTCCGCGCCAGCCTCTTGGGCATGTCGAGATCGAAGGGCCGGCTCGGCGGCAACGTCGCCTTGCTGACCATATGTGTGGACTGGCTGGCATGTTCGGCGGCAGCAGGGGCTTCCGGAGCGAAGGCCAGCGGCGCATTGGCGAAGGAGGTCGGAACGGACGAGGCATTGGCGGCAACTGGCGCCGGCGCTGTGACCGCGGCCAGCTGGTAGCTCGGCTCCTCGATGCGGCGGCGCTCCGGACGCTCGCCCTTGACATAGAAGGCGTTGCCGCCAGCCACCGTCACGTAATGCATGTTGGCGTAGGAGAAGCGCAGGCCGGCCATGTGGAAATGCTTGGCATTGCCGACAGCCTCGTTGCGCTTGCCGGCGAGGATGGCGTCGGCGGCGGCTTCGGCCTTGGGCAGGTCGCGCGCCACCATCTGGCGGGTCAGCACGCCCGGGGCGAACTGGCGCGGTGCGCCGACGACGCCGCAGATCGTCTCGGGGTAGCGCGGCGCCCCGACCCGGTTCATCACGACGGTACCGACGCCAAGCAGGCCTGATTCGCTCGACCGGTTCGATTCGAAATACATCGCGCGGACAAGGCATTCGCGCTCGCGCGGGTCGGCTTTGGCCAGCTCGATCGCGCGCTTGCGGGTCTCGTGGGCCTGCTTCGTCGTCGTCCCGGGGCCGGCCGTCGTCGTCGAAGCGGTCTGGACCGGGGCGGTGCTGCAGGCGGCCAGCGCCGGCGCGGCCAGAGCCATCAGAAGCGGGATCGCTGTGCGGCCGTAGCGGCTCTTGTCGAGAGAACGAACGGCATCTGCAGCGATCGCGGTCCGCTTCATGCGGTGACCTCCTGATTACGGGATCTCGGCTGCCGCAATCAGCGAGCCATCGTCACCGGCAAGGAAACCCGAACCTCTTACCAGAAAGTTAATTTCGGACGGAAGAGGCAAAGATGACACGGCCGAAAGTGGCGGCAGTGGACCCCGCAGGCCGTTCAGCGGCGCGCAGCCGAGCCCTGTCCCGTTGCGTGCTCTCCGCGCCGTGGGCGAGGATACGGGCATTGATCTCGGTTCCCATCGGCGCTTTACCGGCATGGTGGCAGGCGGCCAGCCTCTCATCGACGTCGCGCCTCGGGGCCTGGCTTCTAGACCTATAGCGTGGGCTGTTGCGGCAATCCGTCCGGCCGGTTGATCTCTCCTCGAATTCGTGCAATTAAATGACCGACCGGTCGGTTGATAAAAACAAAGCGGCGAAACGCGGGGAGAGACATTGTGGCGGACGCTTTCATTTGCGATGCGGTTCGCACGCCCGTCGGCCGTTATGGCGGGGCGCTTTCCGGCGTCCGTGCCGATGATCTCGCAGCCATCCCGCTCACGGCGCTGATGCAGCGCAATCCCTCCGTGGACTGGAGCCAAGTCGACGACGTCATTCTCGGCTGCGCCAACCAGGCCGGCGAGGACAATCGCAATGTCGCGCGCATGGCCGTCCTCCTCTCCGGGCTGCCGGTCGATGTGCCCGGCACCACGGTCAATCGGCTCTGTGGCTCGGGCCTCGATGCGCTCGGGCTTGCCGCCCGTTCGATCCGCGCCGGCGATTGCGGGCTGATGCTCGCCGGCGGCGTCGAGAGCATGTCGCGCGCGCCCTTCGTCATGCCGAAAGCCGAGTCTGCCTTCTCGCGGGCCAATGCGGTCTACGACACCACGATCGGCTGGCGCTTCGTCAACCCGAAGCTGAAAAAGGCCTTCGGTATCGATTCCATGCCCGAGACGGCCGACAATGTCGCCGCCGATTTCGGCGTCTCGCGCGCCGACCAGGACGCGTTCGCGCTGCGCAGCCAGCAGCGCTGGGCCGCGGCCCAGGCCGCCGGCCGCTTCACTGAGGAGATGGCGCCGGTCTCCGTGCCGCAGAAGAAGGGCGATCCACTCATCGTCGATCGCGACGAGCATCCGCGTCCGGATGTAACGCTGGAGCAACTGGCCAAGCTCAAGGGCGTCAACGGCCCCGATCTCAGCGTCACTGCCGGCAATGCCTCGGGCGTCAACGACGGCTCGGCGGCGCTGATTGTCGCGAGCGAGGCAGCCGCGAAAGCCAACGGCCTGACGCCGCGCGCCCGTGTCGTCGCCATGGCGGCCGCCGGCGTTGCGCCGCGCATCATGGGCATCGGCCCAGTGCCGGCAGTGCGCAAGGTCTTGCAGCGCGCCGAGCTGGACCTCGTCCAGATGGACGTTATCGAGCTGAACGAGGCCTTTGCGGCGCAGGGGCTGGCGGTGCTGCGCGAGCTCGGCCTGCCGGACGACGCTCCGCAGGTGAACCCGAATGGCGGCGCGATCGCGCTCGGCCATCCGCTGGGGGCGAGCGGCGCCCGCCTGGCGACGACGGCGATGTGGCAGCTCCAACGCAGCGGCGGGCGTTACGCCCTCTGCACGATGTGCGTCGGGGTGGGGCAGGGAATTGCAGTGATCCTCGAGCGCGTCTGACGCGCGAGGCGGAACAGGAGGCGAGCCGATGTATGCCCAGATGGTCAAGACCGAGGCGAAGCGGGTCCGCAGCCTCGACGAGATGGAGCCGCAGGAGCGCGCCTTCCAGCAGCGCATCGACGCCGGCCAGAAGATCGAGCCGAAGGAGTGGATGCCGGAGGACTATCGCAAGACGCTGATCCGCCAGATCAGCCAGCACGCCCATTCCGAGATCGTCGGCCAACTCCCCGAGGGCAACTGGATCACCCGCGCGCCGACGCTGGAGCGCAAGGCGATCCTGCTCGCCAAGGTCCAGGACGAGGCCGGTCATGGCCTCTATCTCTACTGCGCGGCGGAGACGCTCGGCATCAGCCGGGACCAGATGTACGAGCAGCTACATTCCGGCAAGGCCAAGTACTCCTCGATCTTCAACTATCCGACGCTGAGCTGGGCCGATATCGGCGCGATCGGCTGGCTGGTCGACGGCGCGGCGATCATGAACCAGGTGCCGCTGCAGCGCTGCTCCTACGGCCCTTACGCCCGCGCCATGGTGCGCATCTGCAAGGAGGAGAGTTTCCACCAGCGCCAGGGCTTCGACATCATGACCGTGCTCAGCAAGGGCACGCCGGAGCAGAAGGCGATGGCGCAGGACGCGCTCGACCGCTGGTGGTGGCCGTCGCTGATGATGTTCGGCCCCTCGGACGACGCCTCGGTGCATTCGGCGCAGTCGATGGCCTGGAACATCAAGCAGGATTCCAATGACGAGCTGCGCCAGAAATTTGTCGACCAGACCGTGCCCCAGGCCAAGTATCTCGGCCTCACCGTCCCCGATCCCGCGCTGAAGTGGAACGAGGCAAAGGGCGGCCATGATTTCGGCGAGCCGGACTGGACCGAGTTCTTCGCTGTGATCGCCGGCGAGGGCCCGTGCAATCGCGAGCGGCTGGAAGCGCGCCGCAAGGCTTGGAACGACGGCGCCTGGTTCCGCGACGGGCTCACCGCCCATGCGGAGAAGCAGGCGGCGCGGCGTCAGGCCGCCAGGATCGCCGCCGAGTAACGCGCCGCAGCGGAAGGAGCTGATGATGTCGAGCGAATGGCCCCTCTGGGAGGTCTTCATCCGCGGCCAGCACGGCCTCAACCACCGCCATGTCGGCAGCCTGCATGCGCCGGATGCCGAAATGGCGATCCTCAATGCCCGCGATGTCTATACGCGCCGCAACGAGGGCGTCAGCATCTGGGTGGTGCGTTCGGCCGACATCGTCGCCAGCGCGCCCTCCGACAAGGGCCCGCTGTTCGATCCCGCCAACGCCAAGGTCTACCGGCACCCGACCTTCTTCGACGTGCCGGACGAAGTGGGGCACATGTGATGAGCGCCCCGGCCTCTTCCTCTGCGGTTTCTGCGGCGGTCGCCGAGTTCGCGCTGCGCATGGGCGACAGCTGCCTGATCCTCGGCCATCGCAATTCGGAATGGTGCGGCCATGCCCCGGCGCTGGAAGAGGATATCGCGCTCGCCAACACGGCGCTCGACCTGATCGGCCAGACCCAGCTCTGGCTCGGGCTCGCCTGCGAGGCCGAGGGCAAAGGCCGCACGCCCGACAATCTCGCCTTCCTGCGCGACGTCTCCGGCTACCGCAATCTCCTGCTGGTCGAGCAGCCCAATGGCGATTTCGGCCGCACGCTGATGCGGCAATACCTGTTCGACGCCTGGCATCTGCCGCTGCTGAAGGCGCTGATCGGCTCGGCCGACAGGCGCATCGCCGAGATAGCCGAGAAGGCCTCGAAGGAGGTCGCCTATCATCTCGAGCGCAGCGCCGATCTGGTCGTGCGCCTCGGCGACGGCACGGCTGAAAGCCATGCCCGCATGCAGGCGGCCGTTGATTTCCTCTGGCCCTATACCGGCGAGATGTTCCTCGCCGATGCGGTCGACGACGAGCTGGCGTCGGCGGGCCTCGCACCGGAGCCGGGCTTGCTCAAGGCTGCCTGGCAGGAGCATGTCACGCGCACCTTCGCCGAGGCGACGCTGAAGGCGCCGGAGAAGAGCTTCGTCCAGAAGGGCGGCCGGCGCGGCGTCCATTCCGAGCATCTCGGCTACATCCTCGCCGAGATGCAGTTCCTGCAGCGCGCCTATCCCGGCGCCAGCTGGTGAGGAGGCGCTGATGGACGCCGCCACCATCTCCCGCCCGGCCGTCGCCGAGATCTGGTCCTGGCTCGGCGAGATTCCCGATCCCGAGATCCCGGTGATCTCGCTGGTCGATCTCGGCATCATCCGTGATGTCGCTTGGGTCGATGACCTGCTGGAGGTGACGGTGACGCCGACCTATTCCGGCTGTCCGGCGACCGGCGTCATCAATTTCGAGATCGAGCGCGGCCTGCGCGAGCATGGCATCGAGAAGCTCAGGCTCAAGCGGCAATTGTCGCCGGCCTGGACCACCGCCTGGATCAGCGTTGAGGGCCGCGCCAAATTGCGCGACTACGGCATCGCTCCGCCAGTCGAGGGCACGGCCGCTTGCGCCGGCGCGCTGGTGCCGCTTCAGGTCTCCTGCCCACGCTGCGGCTCGCAAAGGACCGAGCGCATCAGCCAGTTCGGCTCGACGCCCTGCAAGGCGCATTTCCGCTGCACCGACTGCCTGGAACCCTTCGACTACTTCAAGAGCATCTGATGGCACGCTTCTTTCCATTGGAGGTCGCCGATATCCGCCGCGAAACGCGCGATGCGGTCGTCGTCACGCTCGCGCCGCGGCCTGAGGACCGCGCCGCCTTCGATTTCACCCAAGGCCAGTACCTGACGTTCCGAAGGGAGTTCGAGGGCGAGGAGCTGCGCCGCTCCTATTCGATCTGCGCCGGCAAGGACGAGGGCGTGCTCAAGGTCGGTATCAAGCGCGTCGATGGCGGCGCCTTCTCGACCTGGGCCAACGAGGATTTGAAGCCCGGCGATGTGGTCGAGACGATGCCGCCCATGGGTGCCTTCCACGTGCCGCTGAAGCCGGAGGAGAAGCGGCATTATCTCGGCTTCGCCGGCGGCAGCGGCATCACACCGGTGCTCTCGCTGATCAAGACGACCTTGGCGCGCGAGCCGGGCTCGCGCTTCACGCTGGTCTACGGCAACCGCTCGATCAACTCGATCATGTTCCGCGAGGAGCTGGAGGACATCAAGAACACCCATCTCGGCCGCTTCAACGTGGTGCATGTGCTGGAGAGCGAGGCGCAGGAGGTCGAGCTCTTCTCCGGCCGCATCGACGCCGAGAAATGCGCCAGGCTGTTCAAGGGCTGGATCAACATCGCCGCCATCGACATGGCCTTCATCTGCGGGCCCGAGCCGATGATGCTGGCGATCGCGGCGGCGCTGCGCGAGCACGGCCTGCGCGACGACCAGATCAAGTTCGAGCTGTTCGCCTCCGCCCCGCGCCGCGGCAAGCATGTGGTCAAGAGTGCTGTCGACAACGGCAAGGCCGCGACCTGCACCGCGACGATCACCCTCGACGGCATGACGCGGGTGATCGAGATGGCCAAGACCGGCCAGACCATCCTGGAGGCGGCGCTCGGTGCCAGCCTCGATGCCCCCTATGCCTGCAAGGCCGGCGTCTGCTCGACCTGCCGCGCCATGGTCGTCGAGGGCGAGGTCGAGATGGCGACCAACCATGCCCTCGAGGATTACGAGGTCCGCCAGGGCTATGTGCTGAGCTGCCAGTGCTATCCGCTCTCCGACCGGGTGGTGGTGACCTATGACCAGTGACACCACCGACACCATGCCGCTCGAGGACTATCTGGCGCAGGGCGGCAAGCTGACCACGCCCGAGAACGCGCCGCCGCGCTATCGCGGCGAACTGCTCAGGCTGATGGCGACCTTCGTCGACAGCGAGCTCGCGGGCGCCGCCGGCTTCGCGGACATCATCAACCAGGGGCCCGGCATCAAGGAGCGCATCGCCGCCTCCCGCATCGTGCTGGAAAAGCTCGACCATGCCGAGCGCGTGCTCGCCGTGATGGGCGAGTTCGGCGCCGATATCTCGCGCTATGCCAACCACCATCCCTGGGCCGAGCGCGTGGCGCGCGACAGCGATCTCGGTGCTGCCCGCCACGGCGCCGACATGCGGCTTGCCGTGCTGCACTATCCGCTGCAGGGCTGGCTCGACGCGGTCGTGATGAACGTGCTGATGGGCCAGGCCGTGGTGATCCAGATCGAGGAATTCGCCGGGCTTTCCTACCAGCCGCTGGCCGAGATCTTCCGCGCCATCTTGCCGCGAGAGCGCCGGCACACCGAGCTGGGCGAGGAAGGTTTGCGCAAGCTACTTGAGGATGCAGGCAACCGCCCGCAGGTCGCCGCTGCGCTGGCCTATTGGCGCCCGCGCGTCGCCGCGAGCTTCGGCCGCGGCAGTTCGGCGCATTTCGAAACGCAGAGGAAGTTCGGCCTGCGCCATACCGGCAATGCCGAACTCGCCGCCGCCTGGGAGCGGCAGGTCGGCAAGCTGCTGCACGCCATCGGCATGGCCTGACCAGCACATTCAACCGATGACGGCGACAAGCCGCACACCGCGATCGACAAGGGATCTCAAGGGATGAACGCGCCAGTGAAGACCGTCCGCCAGCTCGAATCCTATATCGCCGGGGACTGGGTCCGCGGCGCCGGCAAGGCCGTGCCGCTGCTCGATGCGGCGACTGGCGCCGAGGTCGCTCTGATCGATGCGAGCGGGCTCGACATGAAGCGCGCCCTGAACCATGGCCGCGAGGAGGGCGGGCCGGCGCTGCGCAAGCTCAGCTTCCATGAGCGCGCCCTGATGCTGAAGGCGCTCGGCCAGGCACTGATGGAGGCGAAGGAGGAGTTCTACGCCCTTTCGACCGCCACCGGCGCGACCCGCACAGATAGCTGGATCGACATCGAGGGCGGCATCGGCACCTTGCTGTCCTATGCCTCGAAGGGCCGGCGCGAGCTACCGAACACGCGCACGCTCGTCGATGGCGATGTCGAAGCGCTCTCGCGTGACAACAGCTTCTCCGGCCAGCACATCCTGACGCCGCTGGAGGGCGTCGCGATCCATATCAACGCCTTCAACTTCCCGTGCTGGGGCATGCTGGAGAAGCTGGCGCCGACGCTGCTCGCCGGCATGCCGGCGATCGTCAAGCCGGCGAGCCAGACCGCCTATCTGACCGAACTGATGGTGCGCCGGATCATCGCCACCGGCATCCTGCCCAAGGGTGCGCTGCAATTGATCAGCGGTTCGGTTGGCGACCTGCTCGACCATGTCGACTGCCAGGATGTCGTGACCTTCACCGGCTCGGCCGCCACCGGCCGCAAGCTTCGGGCGCACAAGGCGATCATCGAGCACTCCGTGCGCTTCACCATGGAGGCGGATTCGCTCAACGCCGCGATCCTCGGGCCGGATGCGGTCGCCGGCACCGAGGAGTTCGATCTCTTCGTCAAGGAGGTCGCCCGCGAGATGACGGTGAAGGCCGGGCAGAAATGCACGGCGATCCGCCGCGTGATCGCGCCGCGCGCCACGGTCGAGCCGCTGATCAAGGCGCTCGGCGAACGGCTCGCCAAGACCGCGCTCGGCAATCCCGGCGAGGAGGCGACGCGCATGGGTCCGCTCGCCAGCCTGGCGCAGCGCGACGAGGTGCGCGCCCGCATCGCGGAGCTGCAAGGGGATGCCGAGATCGTCGCGGGCGATCCCAGCCAGCCGAAGCTGACGTCAGGCGATGCCGAGGCCGGCGCCTTCCTGAGCCCCGTGCTGCTCTATTGCGACAAGCCCGGCTTGGCCAAGGCCGTGCACGATGTCGAGGCCTTCGGCCCGGTCAGCACGATCATCCCTTACGAGACTGCCGAGGAGGCCGCGGAGCTGGCACGGCGCGGCAAGGGCAGTCTCGTCGCCTCCGTCTTCACCAATGACGCCGGCTTCGCACGCGAGGCCGTCGAGGCGCTCGGCCCCTGGCATGGCCGCGTCATGCTCGGCAACCGCGTCAGCGCCAAGTCCTCGACCGGCCATGGCTCGCCCTTGCCGGTGCTGGTCCATGGCGGCCCCGGGCGCGCCGGCGGCGGCGAGGAGCTGGGCGGCATGCGCTCGGTCAAGCACTATATGCAGCGCACCGCCGTGCAGGGCGCGCCCTGGCTGCTGTCGAAGGTGACGGGGCGCTGGATGCAGGGTGCAAAGACACGGCAGGACGGCATCCATCCCTTCCGCAAGTCGCTCGCCGAACTGGAGATCGGCGACCAGCTCGTCACGGCCTCGCGCACGGTGACGCTGGAGGACATCGAGCATTTCGCCCATTTCACCGGCGACACCTTCTACGCCCATATGGACGAGGACGCCGCCAAGGCGAACCCGTTCTTCGACGGGCGCGTTGCGCACGGCTACCTGATCGTGTCGTTCGCCGCCGGCCTCTTCGTCGATCCGGCGCCGGGCCCGGTGCTCGCCAATTACGGCGTCGATGCGCTGCGCTTCCTCACCCCGGTCAATCCGGGCGACACGCTGCAGGTGACGCTGACCTGCAAGCAGATCAATCCGCGCGAGACGGAAAACTATGGCGAGGTACGGTGGGACTGTGCGGTCAGCAACCAGGAGGCTCAGCTCGTCGCGCAATACGATGTGCTGACCATGGTGGCGAAGACCTGGCCGGCGTGAGCGCTGTCTATTTCATCGCGCTGGCGCCGTCGAGGAACAGCGCGGTGACCATGTCGGCATAGCCTTCGCGGCTGAGCGCGCCGCTCGGCCGGAACCAGGTGTAGACCCAGTTCAGAATGCCGAAGAGCGACATGGTGACCGGCGTCACACCGGCGCTGCTTTTCGCCAGCGCCGGGTTGATGTCGACCAGCACGTCCGAGAACGCCTTGACGATGCGGCGCTCCATCTCGCGCAGTTCCAGCCTCTGGGCGTCGGTGAGCGAGCCGGTGCCGTTGAGCAGGACCTGGTGGAAGTTCGAGGCCGTGCGATAATTCTCGAGCACGCCGCCGATCAGATGGCGCAGGCGCGCCCTTGGCTCGAGATCGGGCCGGTCGGCCTCGATGATCGCCGCCTCCAGCTCGACGAGATGGGTCCGGCCGATATCGAAGATCAGCAGGTCCTTGCTCGGATAGTAATGGTAGAGCAGCGCCTTGGAGACGTTGTTCTCCTGGGCGATCTGCGCCATCGAGGCGCGCTCCATGCCGAGCTTGGCGAAGACGGCTGCGGCGCTGTCGAGGATGCTGCGCCGCTTCTCGTCGAAATCCGCAGCCCTGGTGCGGGCCATCGCCTGTCATCCTTTCGGCCGGTTGTCGACGACGCGCCTGGCCTTGCCGGCCGAGCGCTCGACCGAATCGGGGTCGCCGACCTCGATCCTGGTGCTCACCCCCACCACGCTTTTGATGTGGTGCGCAAGCTCCTTGGCTGACGCAGCGCGCGCGTCGGCATCGGCTGCGTGCGGCATCGCCTCGACATGCACGACCATGTCGTCCATGCGGCTGGCGCGCACGAGCTCGATCTGGAAATGCGGGGCGAGCCCGCCGCATTTCAGCAACTGCTCCTCGATCTGCGTCGGGAAGATGTTGACGCCGCGCAGGATGATCATGTCGTCGGTGCGGCCGGTGATCTTCTCGATCCGGCGCATCGCCCGCGCCGTGCCCGGCAGCAGCCGGGTCAGGTCGCGGGTGCGATAGCGGATGATCGGCAGCGCTTCCTTGGTCAGCGAGGTGAAGACCAACTCGCCCATCTCGCCGTCGGGCAGGACCGCGCCGGTCTCGGGATCGATGATCTCCGGGTAGAAATGGTCCTCCCAGACATGCAGGCCGTCCTTGGTCTCGACGCATTCGCTGGCGACGCCCGGGCCGATCACCTCGGACAGGCCGTAGATGTCGACGGCGTGCATGTCGAAATCCTGCTGGATCTCGGCGCGCATGGCATTGGTCCACGGCTCGGCGCCGAAGATGCCGACGGCGAGCGAGGAGCTGCGCGGATCGATGCCCTGGCGGCGGAATTCGTCGAGGATCGACAGCATGTAGGACGGCGTCACCATGATGATGCGCGGCTTGAAATCCTGGATCAGGCAGACCTGGCGCTCGGTCATGCCGCCTGAGATCGGGATGACCGTGCAGCCGAGCTTCTCGGCGCCGTAATGGGCGCCGAGCCCGCCGGTGAACAGGCCGTAGCCATAGGCGACATGGCAGATGTCGCCGGCCCGGCCGCCCGCCGCCCGGATCGAGCGGGCAACGCAAGTCGCCCACATCTCGATGTCGTTCTGGGTGTAGCCGACGACTGTCGGCTTGCCGGTCGTGCCGGAGGAGGCGTGGATGCGGACGACCTTTTCTCGAGGCACCGCGAACATCCCGAACGGATAGGTGTCGCGCAGGTCCTTCTTCACCGTGAACGGGAACTTGGCGAGATCGGACAGCGTCCTGAGATCATCCGGATGGACGCCGGCCTCGTCGAACGTCGCTCGGTAATGCGCCGAGTTGCGATAGGCATGGTCGAGCGTCGTCTTCAGCCGCTTGAGCTGGAGCGCCGAGATCTCGTCGCGGGAGGCCGTTTCGATGGGGTCGAGCTCGCCCGGGCGGGGCGAAAGGTCTTCCATGGGTCTCCTCCGCTTCAGTCTTGTTTCAGCCGGCGCGTTCAGTCCGGTACGGGTATCGGCGTGCCCTTGACGGTGCGGGAATGGCCGCGGAATTCCGCGACATGCTCGCCGTTCTGGTTCGTCACCGTGATGTCGTAGATGCCGCCGCGGCCGATGCGCGAGACTTCGCGCGCGCTCGCGCTGAGCCGGTCACCCGCGAAGGCCGGGCGCAGGAAGGTCACCGAGCAATGCTGCGCGACGGTGTTCTGGTTGTAGCTGTTGCAGGCGAAGGCGAAGGCCGAGTCCGCCAAAGTGAAGATGTAGCCGCCATGGCAGGTCTTGTGGCCGTTGGTCATTTCGGCGGTGACGGTCAGCGACAGCCGCGCCTCGCCCGGCCCGACCGCATCGAGGCTCATGCCGAGGCTGCGGGAAGCGAGGTCCTTTTCCCACATCGCCGCGGCCGAGGCGCGGGCGACGGCGACCGGATCGGAGAAGTCGAGGCTCATCGTCCGCTGAACTTCGGCTGGCGCTTGTCGAGGAAGGCGAGCACGCCCTCGGCATAGTCGGCGCTGCGGCCGGCCCGGCGCTGCAAATCGCGCTCGAGATCGAGCTGCTGGTTGAGGGTGTTGCCGGCCGCGGCCTGGATCGCCTGCTTGATCAGGCCGAGGCCGAAGGTCGGGCCGGCGGCGAGCTTCTTGCCGAGTGCCTCGGCCTCGCTCATCAGCTCTGCATCGTCGACGGCGCGCCAGATCAGGCCCCAGGCGGCAGCGGTTTCCGCCGTCAGCGGCTCCGCGGTCAAGGCGAGCGCCTTGGCGCGGGCTTCGCCGAGCAGTTGCGCGAGGCTCCAGGTTCCGCCGGAATCGGGGATGAGGCCGATCTTCGAGAAGGCCTGGATGAACTTCGCCGACCGCGCCGCCAGCACGATATCGCAGGCGATCGCGATATTGGCGCCGGCGCCGGCGGCGACGCCGTTGACCGCGCAGACGACCGGCTTGTCGAGACTGCGGATCTGGCGGATCAGCGGATTATAGAAGCTTTCGATCGTGCGGCCGAGATCCGGCGCCGTCTCGTTGCGCGGATCGCGATCGCCGAGGTCCTGGCCGGCGCAGAAGCCGCGGCCGGCGCCGGTGAGCAGCACCGCGCGGATGTCGCTCTCGTCATGCGCACGCTGGAAGCCGACGCGCAGGGCCAGATGCATCTCGTCATTGAAGGAGTTGAGCTTGTCGGGGCGGTTGAGCGTCAGCCGCAGCAGGCCGTCGGCGAGCTCGATCTTGACCGTGTCGGACACGCGCCGTCCTCCCATATCGTCGCGGCCTTGGGCCGTCGCTCCAAAAAATTCCTTGCATAGTCCGAACGGTCGGTCAATTATTAACTCAACACAGGCGCGAGCAAGCTGGATGGGTCCGCCCGATCCAAGCCGATCGAGTCTGCGGGGAACGATAAGGACTGTGCTCCGAACCTTCGGCGGCGCGGCGACAGCCACAAAGCGCTTCGACAAAAAAGCGCCTGGGACGGTGGAGGAAACGATGAAGTTCGGACTAATCGGCGGCGCGCTCGCGCTGACGCTCGGCCTGGCTGGCCCGGCCTTCGCCGACATCAAGATCGGCGCCTCGGTCTCCGAGACCGGCCCGGCCTCCTCGCTCGGCGACCCCGAGGCCAAGACCCTCAAGCTGCTGGTCGACGAGATCAATGCCGCCGGCGGCGTGCTCGGCCAGAAGCTCAAGCTCGTCCTCTATGACGATGGCGGCGATCCGAACAAGGCGCGCACCTTCGCCACCCGCCTGGTCGAGGACGACGAGGTCGTCGCCATCGTCGGCGGCTCGACCACCGGCACCACCATGTCGATCATCTCGGTCGTCGAGAACGCCAAGATCCCGTTCATCTCGCTGGCGGGTGCGATAGAGATCGTCGATCCCGTGAAGCCCTTCGTCTTCAAGACGCCGCATACCGACCGGATGGCCTGCCGCAAGATCTTTGAGGACATGAAGGCCAAGGGCTTCAGCAAGATCGCGCTGATCTCAGGCTCTGACGGCTTCGGCGCCTCGATGCGCAAGCAGTGCCTGCAGGTCATCGGCGAGTTCGGCATCACCGTGCTGGCGGAGGAGACCTATGGCCCGAACGACGCCGACATGACCCCGCAGCTCACCAATATCCGCTCCAAGGCCGATGTGCAGGCGATCCTCAATCCCGGCTTCGGCCAGGGCCCGGCGATCGTGACCCGCAATTACGGCCAGCTCGGCATCAAGACGCCGCTCTACCAGTCGCATGGCGTCGCTTCGAAGAGCTTTATCGACCTCGCCGGCCCGGCCTCGGAAGGCGTGCGCCTGCCAGGCACCGCCGTCCTCGTCGCTAGCCTCCTGCCGGCGAACGACCCGCAGAAGGCGGTCGTCTCGGCCTATACGAACGCCTATCAGGCGAAGTTCAACCAGCCCGCCTCCACCTTCGGCGGCTATGCGCATGACGGCCTGCGGCTGCTGGTCGATGCGATCAAGCGTGCCGGCAAGGCCGAGCCGAAGGCGATCCGCGACGCGCTCGAGGGGACCAAGGGCTTCGTCGGCGTCACCGGCACCTTCAACATGGCGGCATCAGACCATCTTGGCCTCGACCTTTCCGCCTTCCGTATGCTCGAGATCAAGGGCGGCAACTGGGCACTGGTGCAGTAGGGCGCCGGAATGGGGCGCGTCTGCGGTCGCTGAGCGACGCCCTTTGCGTCATGGTCGGGCTTGTCCCGACCATCCACGTCTTCCCTCGGGCAAGGCGGCGTTCAAGACGTGGATGCTCGCCACAAGGGCGAGCATGACGGGCTGGACTGGCATTCAGCATCTGATCTCGCCACGGGGAGCCTAGAGTGCCCGAACTTCTCCAATACCTGTTGTCGGGCGTGACGGTTGGGGCTGTCTATGCGCTCGTCGCGCTCGGCTTCACCCTGATCTACAACGCCTCCGACGTGGTGAACTTCGCCCAGGGCGAGTTCGTCATGCTCGGCGGCATGATCACCTTCTTCGCCTGGCAGGCCGGCATCCCGCTGCCGCTGGCGGCGCTGCTCGCCATCCTCGCCGCCGCGACGATCGGCGTCCTCCTCAACAAGCTCGCGATCGAGCCGGCGCGTGGTGCGCCCGTCGCCAGCCTGATCATCATCACCATCGGCGCCTCGATCTTCCTGCGCGGCAGCGCCCAGCTCGTCTTCGACAAGCAACTCCACCGCTTCCCGAGCTTCTCCGGCGATGATCCGCTCAGGGTCTTCGGCGCGACGATGCTGCCGCAGGGGCTCTGGGTCATCGCCGGGGCGGTCGCGATCTTCGTTGTCCTGTGGCTGTTCTTCGCCCGCACGCTGACCGGCAAGGCCGTGCTCGCCACCGCCAACAACCGCATCGCGGCGAGCCTGGTCGGCATCAACCCCAATCACATGATGACGCTGAGCTTCGCCGTCTCGGCCGCGATCGGCGCGCTCGCCGGCGTGCTCGTCACCCCGATCACCCTCACCAGTTATGATCTCGGCGTCGCGATGGCGTTGAAGGGCTTCGCCGCCGCCATGCTCGGCGGCATGGGCGTTCCGGCCGGGGCGTTGATCGGCGGCCTGCTGCTCGGACTGATCGAGGCGCTGACCGCCGGCTACGTCAGTTCGGTCTACAAGGACGCGGTCGCCTTCGTGCTGATCCTCGTGATCCTGTTCGCGCGGCCTCAAGGGCTGTTCGGCCGCAAGGCGATGGACCGGGTCTGACGATGCGCCTGTCCCGAAAGCATCTGACCCTGATCGTGCTGGCGGTGCTGATCGCACTGGCGCCGGCCTTCTTCCCTTCGAATTTCTACTACCGCATCGGCGCGCTGATCTTCGTCAACGGGCTCGCCGTCACCGGCCTCGTCGTGCTGATCGGCTTCGCCGGCCAGATCAGCCTCGGCCATGCCGGCTTCGCCGGAATCGGCGCCTATGCCTGCGCGCTGGCTCCCGGCTATCTCGGTTTGCATCCCGGCCTCGCCATGCTGCTCGGCGCCGTCTTGTCGGGCGGCGTCGCCTGGCTGATCGGCCGGCCGATCCTGCGGCTCAAGGGCTATTACCTCGCTGTCGCCACGCTTGGCTTCGGCATCCTCGTCTCGATGGTGCTCGCCAACGAGGCGAAGATCACCGGTGGGCCGGACGGGCGCGAGGTCGCCGAGCTCGGCCTGCGCAGTGCGCTCGCCGCCATCGGCATCGGCCTGAGCAACGCCCAGTTCTGGTATGCCGCTACCGGCCTCTCGATGCTCGCGGGCGCCTGGATCGCGCTCAACCTGCAGGACAGCCCCTCGGGACGGGCGCTGCGTGCCCTGCACGATTCAGAGGTCGCGGCCCGCACCGTCGGCGTCGACGTCGCACGGCTGAAACTGTCGGCCTTCGTGATCTCGGCCGTCTACGCCTCGTTGTCCGGTTCGCTGCTGGCGCTGATGAACCGCTTCATCACGCCCGATGTCGCCGGCTTCCTGCACTCGGTCGAACTGGTGACGATGACCGTCTTCGGCGGCGTCGGATCGGTTCCGGGCGCCATCCTCGGCGCGGCGACGCTTACCCTGCTGCCGCAGGCGCTGACCGTGCTGCAGCAATACGAGAACCTCATTCTCGGCCTGATCATGATGCTGGTGATGATCTTCATGCGCGAGGGGCTGCTGCCCTCGATCATGCGCCGCTTGAAGGGGAGGGGCTGATGACGCTTCTCTCGGTCGAAGGGCTCGGCATCGATTTCGGCGGCCTGCGCGCCGTCAACGATGTCGGCTTCTCGGTCTCGCCCGGCGAGATCGTCTCGGTGATCGGCCCCAACGGCGCCGGCAAGACCACGCTGTTCAATATGATCTCGGGCGTCTACCAGCCGCAGCGCGGCCGGATCGCACTGGACGGGCAGGACGTCACCGGCCTGGTGCCGAACCGCCTCGCCGAGCGCGGCCTCTCCCGCACCTTCCAGAACCTGCAGATCTTCCAGCGCATGAGCGTGCTGGAGAATGCCATGACCGGCTGCCATCTCCGGGAGCGCGGGCCGATCCTCGGCGATCTCCTCAGCCTGCCGTCCTCGCGCCGCCGCAGCGCCGACGCCAGGGCGCGCGCCACCGAACTGCTGGAGCGCGTCGGCCTGGCGCGCGGCGCCGAGCGGGAGGCCTCCTCGCTCTCCTATGGCGCGCTAAAGCGCTTGGAGATAGCGCGCGCTCTGGCGCTGGAGCCGCGCATCCTTCTGCTCGACGAGCCGGCGGCCGGCTGCAACGCCGTCGAGACCGAGGAGATCGACCACCTGATCGCCGAGGTCGCCAGGTCCGGCGTCGCCATTCTCCTGGTCGAGCACGACATGAAGATGGTGATGCGTATCTCCCAGCACATCGTCGTGCTCGATCGCGGCGAGAAGATCGCGGAAGGCGCACCTGCTGCCGTCTCGCGCGATCCCAGGGTGATCGAGGCCTATCTCGGCGCGCAAGCGACGGAGGCGGGCGATGCTCTCCGTTGAGGGGCTGCGCTCGCGCTATGGCCGCATCGAGGTCCTGCACGGCGTCGATCTCGAGGTCGGCTCGGGCGAGATCGTCACCGTGGTCGGCGCCAACGGCGCCGGCAAGACGACGCTGCTGCGCTGCATCTCCGGCGTGCAGCCGGCGAGCGGCGGCGCGATCATCTTCCGCGGCGAGGCGTTGAAGGCGATTCCGGCGCATCGCCGCGTGGGGCTGGGACTTTCGCAGTCGCCGGAAGGCCGGCTGATCTTCACCAACCTGACCGTCGAGGAGAATCTGCGGCTCGGCGCCTATCTCTTCGCCGACGAGCGTGTCGAGCGCGACATGGCGGACGCCTTCGCGATGTTCCCGATCCTGAAGGAGAAGCGCAACCTGCCGGCCGGCGGCCTCTCCGGCGGCCAGCAGCAGATGCTGGCGATCGGCCGCGCCCTGATGGCCCGGCCCGCCTGCCTCCTGCTCGACGAGCCGAGCATGGGGCTCGCGCCGATCCTGGTGGCGCAGATCTTCGACGTGGTGAAAAACCTGAAGTCGCTCGGGGTCACCGTGCTGCTGGTCGAGCAGAACGCCTATGCGGCTCTCAGGATCGCCGATCGCGGCTATGTCATGGAGACCGGCCGCATCGGCTTCAGCGGCACCGCCGAGGAACTGATCGCCGATCCGCGCATCCGCGAGGCCTATCTCGGCATCTGAGGTGCCGCGCGAATGCGCTCTGTCCTCAGGGCTTGTTCGGGTCGAAATGCTTGGTCAGCTTGTGGCCGTAGCCGCCATAGTCCTGCTGCAGCGCTTCGTTCTGCGCGGCAAAGGCCGTGACCTGCTGGGGAAAACGCGTTTCGAACATGAAGGCGAGGGTGCCTTCGAGCTTGTGCGGCTTAAGCTCGACGGTGCTGGCCTTCTCGAACGCGGCGACATCCGGCCCATGCGGCAGCATCGTGTTGTGCAGGGAAATGCCGCCGGGCACAAAGCCGCCGCCGGTCTTGGCGTCGTAGACGCCGTAGACCAGCCCCATGAACTCGCTCATCACGTTCATGTGGTACCAGGGCGGGCGGAAGGTGTTTTCGGCCACCAGCCAGCGGTCGGAGAAGATGACGAAGTCGATGTTGGCGGTGCCGGGCGTCTCCGAAGGCGAGGTCAGCACGGTGAAGATCGACGGATCGGCATGGTCGTAGAGGATCGGGCCGACCGGCGAGAAGCGCCTGAGATCGTATTTGTAGGGCGCGTAGTTGCCGTGCCAGGCGACGACGTCGAGCGGCGAATGCGCGATATCGGCGGCCCAGAGATTGCCGCCCCATTTCACATACATCTTCGAGGGCGCGTCGTGGTCCTCATAGGCCGCGACCGGCGTCAGGAAGTCACGGGGATTGGCGAGGCAGTTGGCGCCGATCGGCCCGCGTTCCGGCAAAGTGAACGCGCCGCCATAGTTCTCGCAGATATAGCCGCGGGCAGGGCCATCCGTGAGCTCGACCCGAATCTTGACGCCGCGCGGGATGACCGCGATCTCGCCCGGCTCGATATCGATGATGCCGAACTCGGTCCACAGGCGTAAGGCGCCCTGCTGCGGCACGAACAGCATCTCGCCATCGGCATTGTAGAAGTACTCGTCCACCATCGAGCGCGTGATCAGGTAGACATGCGCGCCCATGCCGCCCTGGCTGCCGGCATCGCCGGCCGTGGTGATGCTATGGACGCCCTCGACGAAGGAGAGCGGCTCCGATGGGATCGGGATCGGGCTCCAGCGCAGCGGCGCGATCGGCATGTCGACCTCGCGGGCCGGTGCCGTGCGCCAGAGGCGGGTATCGACCTTCCTGAAGGTGTTCCAATGGGCGACCGTCGGCCGGATGCGATAGAGCCAGGAGCGCTCATTGGTGGTGCGCGGCGCGGTGAAGGGCGAGCCGGAGAGCTGCTCGGCATAGAGCCCGTAGGCGCATTGCTGTGGCGAGTTACGACCGAGCGGCAGCGCGCCCGGCAGGGCCTCGGTCTCGAAGCCGTTGCCGAAGCCGGACATATAGCCGGTCGCGATCGCGCTCCTGGTGGTGCCGTCCTGCGCGGCAGCCGTGTTCCGAACGTTCATGACACCCTCCCGAAAGACACGGCAGCCCTCCCGCCGCGGCTGTCCCGACGCCGGCAGGAGTTATCATATAGTTGCGTTTGTAACCATTTTTCATGTGACTAACAAGCGAGGATAGCTCGCTTCGCAGGCGCTCATGATCCGCATCATGGGCCGGCCGTTCCGGATTGGCGAGGTCTCGCCGCGCCGGCCCGAGGGGACGTCGTTCGGAAGAGGGGTAGCCTCAATGGGCGCGATGGCGGTAGCCGACCGACGGCACGGTTGGATGCGCCGCGCCAGCGACCGCTCGCGCGAGATTACCTGCCGCTCGAGCTCTGGCCGGCGGCGTTCGAGCCCCTGCCGTCCTCCTCGCCTCGGAATCAGATGACGACCGAGGACGGGCTCGGGAAGCTGCTGACCGGTCGGCCTCAATCTGACGATGATCTGCTATCCGCAGCGCGTCAGCCGCGCATGTCCGTCACATGCGCTTCCGGCCGGTGCGTGGGATGCGCCCCTGCACGGCCGCCTCGATCTGGTTTCTGGCGATGCCGATGTCGTGCAGGGCACACTCGTCGAGCTCGCGCAGGTGGTCGATCGCGCCGCGGCGCTCGAAATAGCGCACGACGGCCTGGCACCATGCGGCCGGCAAGCGGAGCCATGCCTCGGAGCGCTTTGCACTGACGAGGCGGGCGATGGTCGGCAGAACCGCAGACATGTTGGCCTCCGTTGGGCAGCACCGGGCCAGACGTCGGCAACACGCTCTCGTCACGTCGACGAGGTGATCGTCGGCCGTCGTAACCTTCGCGATTTCCGGTGCGGCTCGGTTGATGAAGGCAAAATGATCCGATACAAATATCGGATCAATGAAAACATTGATCTCGGTGCAATAAATGTCGAAATCCGACTATCTGAGGCTGGCCGACATGATCGCGGCCGATATCGCCGCCGGGACGCTCAAGCCGGGCGAGCGCCTGCCGCCGCAGCGCAACTTCGCCTATGAGCGCAAGATCGCCGTCTCGACGGCGAGCAGGGTCTATGCCGAGCTGCTGCGCCGCGGGCTCGTCGTCGGCGAGGTCGGCCGGGGCACGTTCGTCTCGGGCGAGGCCAGGCGTGGCGTCGCGGCGCCCGGCGAACCGAGCGGCACAAGGATCGATCTCGAGTTCAACTATCCGATCCTGCCGCGGCAGGCCGCTCTGATCGCCAGGAGTCTGGCCGGCCTCGATGAGGCCGCGGCGCTCGATGCCGCCTTGCGGCAGGCAACCAGCGTCGGCACGCCGGCGATCCGCAGCATTGGTGCCGCCTTCCTCTCGCAAGGCGGCTGGACTCCGGCGCCCGAGCAGCTGGTCTTCACCAGCAATGGCCGCCAATCCGTCGCTGCGGCGCTCGCCGCTCTCGTTCCGACCGGCGGCCGCTGCGGCGTCGAGGCCCTGACCTACCCCTTCATCAAGGGGATCGCCGCCCGATTGGCTATCACGCTGGTGCCTTTGGCGATGGACGAGAGTGGCATACGGCCAGACGCCGTGGAGAAAGCGCATCGCGAAGCCCATCTGTCGGCGCTCTATATCCAGCCGGCGGTCCAGAACCCGCTGGGAACGACGATGCCACAGGCGCGCCGGGCCGATCTGCTGGGGGTCGCCCAGGCGCTCGGCCTGCCGATCATCGAGGACAATGTCTATGGCTTCCTCGAGGATGGGCCGCCGCTGGCGGCGCTCGCGCCGGACTCCTGCATCGTGATCGACAGCCTGTCCAAGAAGGTCGCGCCGGGGCTGACGCTGGGCTTCGTCGTGGTGCCGCTGCGCCTGCGCGAGAGCATCAAGGCCTCGGTGCGTTCCGGCGGCTGGACGGCGACGGGGTTCGCCTTCGCGGCCGCCCAGCGGATGATGAGCGACGGCACCATCGCCGAGCTCGCCGAGGCGAAGCGCCTCGATGCCCGCGCGCGCCAGGCACTCGCGGCAGAGCGCCTCGCCGGCTTCGAGGTCCAGGCCAACAGGAACTGCTACCATCTGTGGTTGACGCTGCCGGCGCATTGGCGCTCGCAGAGCTTCGTTGCGGCCGCGGCCCGGCGCGACATCGCATTGACCCCGTCGAGCACCTTCGCGGCGACGCCTGGTCATGCGCCGAACGCGGTCAGGCTGGCTTTGGCGACGCCGAGCATGGAGCAGCTCGATCTCGGCCTGCATACGCTGGCCGCGCTCCTGCACGCCCGGGAGGACGATTTCGACTCGACGGAGTAAGCAAGGCACCGCAGGCGACGGCCGGCGGAACGGCCCGCCGGAGCTCGGCCTCATGTTGCGATGGCGCTTTCCGCGTATATCTACGATCGATGAGCCCGATCGCCTTCGACAATTCCTATGCGCGCCTGCCGGAGCGCTTCTACGCGACCGTGGCCCCGACGCCCGTGGCTGCGCCCCGGCTGATCCGGCTGAACACGCCGCTCGCACTGGACCTCGGGCTCGATCCCGACTGGCTGGAAGGCCCGGAGGGCGTGGCCATGTTGGCCGGCAACGACGTACCGGTCGGCGCAGCGTCGATCGCGACCGCCTATGCCGGCCATCAGTTCGGCGGCTTCAGCCCTCAGCTCGGCGACGGTCGGGCCATCCTGCTCGGCGAGCTGGTCGATCGGCGCGGCAGGCGCCGGGATCTCCAGCTCAAGGGATCTGGCCCGACCCCCTTCTCGCGTCGCGGCGACGGACGGGCGGCGCTGGGGCCGGTCCTGCGCGAATACATCGTCAGCGAAGCGATGGCTGCGCTGGGCATCCCGACGACACGCGCGCTAGCTGCGGTCCTGACCGGCGAGGCTGTCAGGCGCGAGACGGCCTTGCCCGGCGCTGTCCTGACCCGCATCGCCTCCAGCCATATCCGGATCGGCACCTTCCAGTTCTTCGCCGCCCGCGGCGATGTCGAGGCGCTGCGCCTGCTCGCCGACCACGTGATCGAGCGGCATTATCCGGACTGCACCGGCGATGGCCGCTATCTCGCCCTCTTCGAGGCCGTGGTTGGCGCGCAGGCCGCGCTCGTCGCGCAATGGATGACGATCGGCTTCATCCACGGCGTGATGAACACCGACAACATGTCGATCGCCGGCGAGACCATCGACTACGGGCCCTGCGCCTTCATGGATACCTATCATCCGACGACCGTGTTCAGCTCGATCGACGAGCACGGGCGCTATGCCTTCGGCAACCAGCCTCCGATCGCCCGCTGGAATCTGGCGCGCCTGGCCGAGGCGCTGCTGCCGCTGCTGGCCGACGACCCCGACAGGGGCGTGGCGATCGCGCAGGAGGCGCTCGGCCGGTTCGACCCGCAATTCCAGCAGAACCTGATCGCAGGCTTCCGTCGCAAGCTCGGCCTCGCCACCGAGGAGGCTGACGATGTCGAGCTGATCAAGGCGCTGCTCGAGACGATGCAGCGCGGCGAGGCCGATTTCACTTTGGTCTTCCGGCGCCTGAGCGAGGCGGCCGGGCGAGCTGACGGCGCGCAGGCCTGCCGCGGCCTCTTTGCCGACCCCGCCGCGTTCGATGCCTGGGACGAGCGCTGGCGCCAGCGCCTGTCGCGGGAGCCTGCATCGGCGAATGAGCGGCAGGGTGCCATGCTGGGCACGAACCCGCTGTTCATCCCGCGAAACCATCTGATCGAGGCGGCGATCCAGGCTGCCGTCGAGCGCGATGACTTCGCTCCGTTCGAGACCCTGATCGACGTTCTCTCCAGGCCTTTCGACGCGCAGCCCGGCCGTGAGGACCATGCACGCCCGCCTGCAGCACATGAGCGCGTGATCGCGACGTTCTGCGGGACTTGAGGACGTTTCCGGCGAAAGCCGGTTCGCCTTCAGGGCTCAGCATTCCGGCAGATTGACCGCCAGACCGCCGAGGCTGGTTTCCTTGAAGCGCTCGTTCATGGCTTCGCCGGTCTGGCGCATCGCCTCGATGCAATTGTCGAGCGGCATGAAATGCGAGCCGTCGCCGCGCAGGGCGAGCGAGGCAGCCGCGACCGCCTTGATCGCGCCGATGCCGTTGCGCTCGATGCAGGGCACCTGGACGAGGCCTGCCGCAGGGTCGCAGGTCATGCCGAGATGGTGTTCGAGGGCGATCTCCGCGGCGTTCTCGACCTGCTCGGGTGATCCGCCCAGTACTGCGCAGAAGCCGGCCGCCGCCATCGCCGCGGCCGAGCCGACCTCGCCCTGGCAGCCGGCCTCGGCGCCGGAGATCGAGGCGTTGTGCTTGATCAGTCCGCCGATCGCTGCGGCCGTTAGCAGGAAGTCCGGGATCTTGTCGGGCTCGGCCCCGACGCAATGGTCGAGATAGTAACGCAGCACGGCAGGCACGACGCCGGCTGCCCCGTTGGTCGGCGAGGTCACTACCCGGCCACCCGCCGCGTTCTCCTCGTTCACAGCCATGGCATAGACGCCGAGCCAGTCCGAGGCCGCATGGGGCTGGGCGCGATTGCTCTGCCGCTCTGCCTCCAGCTGCCGGTGGATCTTCGCGGCCCGGCGGCGCACGCGCAGGCCACCCGGCAATTCGCCCTCTTGGCAAAGGCCCCGCTCGATGCAGCCGTTCATCACCGCCCAGAGGCGGGCAAGGCCGTTGTCGACCTCGTCCGCCGAGCGCAGGTGGATCTCGTTGGCACGCTTCATCTGCGCGATCGAGAGGCCACTTTCGCGCGCCATGCGCAGCATCGTTGCCGCATTCGCGAACGGATAGGGCCAGGAGGATGTGGTGGCGGCGAGGGGAGGCGCCTTGCGCTCCTGCGCCGTCACCACGAAGCCGCCGCCGATCGAATAATAGGTTTCGGACAGGAGCTCGGCTCCGGCGGAATCGCGAGCGCAAAAGACGAGCCCGTTCGCATGGCCGGGCAAGGGCGGCCCGTAGTCGAAGACGATGTCGACGGCCGGGTCGAAGGCGAGCGGCGGCAGGCCGTCGAGGCGCAGCAGATGCGTTTCCCCGAGCGCATCGAGCTGACGCGCTGCCGCGTCGAAATCGAATTCGGCCGGCGTCCAGCCGAGCAGGCCGAGCGCCACGGCGCGATCCGTGGCGTGGCCCTTCCCGGTGAAGGCGAGCGAGCCGTAGAGCGTGGCGCCGACCGCCGCGGCATCCGCGCGGGACGGGTGCCGGCGCAGGAGCTCCAGGAAATGCGCCGCCGCCGTCATCGGCCCCATCGTATGCGAGGATGACGGGCCGATCCCGATCTTGAAGACGTCGAACACACTCAGGAACATCAACCGCCTCCAGCCGAGCGCGCGATCCTACACGGTCCGGGCGGGAGAGCGAGCGACGCGATCTGCGCCCGGCCGGAAGGATCAGCCTGGCGTCGTGCCGGCCGAAACCGGCTCCGGGGCGGCTGCCTCACCTTTCCGGCGCGCGCTCAGCTTGCTCATCCAGAGATAGATGATCGGCGTGGTGTAGAGCGTCAGGATCTGGCTGAGGACCAGCCCGCCGACGATCGTGATGCCGAGCGGGCGGCGCAGCTCGGCGCCTGGGCCGGTTGCGATCATCAGCGGCACCGCACCCAGCATGGCCGAGAGCGTCGTCATCAGGATGGGCCGGAAGCGCTCCAGGCAGGCCTCGAAGATCGCCTCGCGCGACGGCATCGCGCGCTGGCGCTCGGCGCTGATGGCGAAGTCGACCAGCATGATGCCGTTCTTCTTGACGATGCCGATCAGCAGGATGATCCCGATGAAGGCGATGATGGTGAGGTCGGCCCCCGCGATCCGCAGCGCGATCAGCGCGCCCA
The DNA here is from genome assembly GCF_037120455.1 of Allobosea sp. CCNWLY174. NCBI lineage: Bacteria > Pseudomonadati > Pseudomonadota > Alphaproteobacteria > Hyphomicrobiales > Alloboseaceae > Allobosea > Allobosea sp. CCNWLY174. Next base: position 293,211 of record NZ_JBBBBQ010000007.1, read on the forward strand.
GCCCGGCCGACGGCAGGGTCGAGAGGATCGTCACCGGGTGGATCAGGCTCTCGTAGAGAACGCCGAGGATGATGTAGACCGCCAGGATCGCGACCAGGATCATCATGCCCTGGCTGCCGGCCCCTTGCGAGAACGCCTTGGCGTCGCCGGCGAATTCCGCCCGCAGCGAGGCCGGCATGTGCAGACCCTCGACGGCGGCGACGACCGCGTCGCTCGCCTCCTGCAGGCCGACGCCGGGAGCCAGATCGTAGGTGATCGTCACGGCCGGGAACTGGCCCTGATGGTTGATGACGAGCGGCGCGGTGCCGCGCTCGACCTTGACGAGGCTGCGCAGCGGCACCTGCACGCCGTTGCGGCCGGGCACATAGAGATCGAGGATGTCGTTGGGGTCGCGGCTGCGCGAAGGTGCGACCTCGAGCACGACGCGATACTGGTTGCGCGCGCCGTAGATCGTCGAGATCTGGCGCTGGCTGAAGGCGTCCGCCAGCACGTTGTCGATGGCCTGGATCGCGACGCCGAATTGCGAAGCCTTGTTACGGTCGATCACGACATTGGCCTGCAGGCCGCCCTGCTCGCGATCGGTGGAGACGTCGACGAGTTCGGGCAGGGTGCGCAGTTTCTCCAGCACCTTGGGCACCCATTCCTGCAACTCCGGCAGATCGGGATCCCAGAGCGTGAACTGGTATTGCGAACGGCCTTGCCGCCCACCGGCGCGCACATCCTGCACCGGGGTCAGGAAGATGCGCAGACCCGGAATCGAGCCGAGGCGCCCGCGCAGGCGATTGACCACCTGGGCCGAGCTCAGGCCGCGTTCCTCCAGAGGTTTCAGGCTGACGAAGAAGCGCCCGGTATTCACCGAGCCGCCGCCACCGATGAAGGAGGCGACGCCGAGGATCGCAGGATCGCTCGCGACGATCGCCGCCCCCTGCTGCTGGAGCTGCGCCATCGCCGGAAAGGAGATGTCGGTCGAAGCCTGGGTGAAACCGACGATCAGGCCGGTGTCGTCCTGCGGGAAATAGCCCTTCGGTGCGCTGCGGAACATCTGCACGGTCAGCGCTACCGTCGCGACCATCACGACCAGCATCAGCCAGCTATGCCGCAGCACGACGGTGAGCGTGCGGGCATAGAAGCCGACCATTGCCGCCAGCAGGCGCTCGACCGCCCGGTCGAAGCGGTTGGGGGCATGTGGGCCGCTCTTCAGGAAATGCGCGCAGACCATCGGCGTGACGCTGAGCGAGACCGCCGTCGAGACCAGGATGGCGAAGGTCAGCGTCAGCGTGAACTCGCGGAAGAAGCGGCCGGCGACCCCGTCCATGAAGAAGAGCGGGATGAAGGCCGCGATCAGCGAGAGGCTGATCGAGACCACGGTGAAGCCGATCTGGCCGGCGCCGAGCAAGGCGGCGCGCAGCGGCGAGATGCCCCGGGCGACGTTCCGCTCTATGTTCTCGATCATGACGATGGCGTCGTCGACGACGAAGCCGACCGAGATCGTCACCGCCATCAGCGAGAGATTGTCGAGCGTGAAGCCGGCGAGCCACATCGCGGCGAAGGTGCCTGCGATGGAGAGCGGCACGGTGACGCCGGCAGCGATGGTGAGCGTGGTGCGGCGCAGGAACAGGAAGACGACCAGCATCACCAGGGCGATGGAGATCAGCAGCGTATGCTGGATATCGGCGATCGAGGCACGGATCGTGACCGTGCGATCCGACATGATCGAGAACTGGATCCCGGCCGGCACCCAGCGCTGGATCTCGGGCAGCAACGCCTTCACCCGGTCGACGGTGTCGATGACGTTGGCGTCGGCCTGCTTGGTGATGGTGATGAGGATCGCCGGCTTGCCGTTGTACCAGCCGGCGGCGCGGCTGTTGCGCACGCCGCGCTCGACGGTCGCGACATCGGCGAGCCGGACCACCGTGCCTCTGGCCGAGCGCACGACGATATTGCCGTAATCTTCCGGCTCGCGGATCTGGTTGTTGGCGGAGAGCGTCTCGCTGCGCCGCTCGCCGTCGAAGGAGCCGACCGCGGAGACGGTGTTGGCGCCGACGATGGCGGTGCGGATCGTGTCGAGGCTCAGGCCCATGGCAGCAAGCTGGGCAGGATCGACGCGAACGCGGATCGCCGGCTGCTCGGCGCCGTTGACCGTGACCTCGCCGACGCCCTCCACCTGCGAGATGCGCTGGGCGATGACGGTATCGGCGGCGTCGTACATCGCGCTCGGCGTCATCGTGTCCGAGGTCAGGGCCAGGATCAGGATCGGCGCGGCGTTGGGGTTGGCCTTGCGGAATTGCGGCAGGGTCGGCAGGTCGCCGGGCAGATCGGTAGCAGCCGCGTTCAGCGCGGCCTGGACGTCGCGGGCGGCGCTGTCGGTGTTCCGCGTCAGGTCGAACTGCAGCACGATCGAGGTCGAACCCAGCGAGCTCGTCGAGGTGATCTCGGTGACGCCGGGGATCGAACCCAGGCGTCGCTCGAGGGGCGCGGCGACGCTGCCGGCCATCGTCGCAGGATCGGCGCCCGGCCGGCTGGCGAAGACGCGGATCGTCGGGAAGTCGACGCTGGGCAGACTCGCCACCGGCAGGAAGACATAGGCGACCATGCCGACGAGGAAGAGGCCGATCGCCATCAGCGTGGTGCCGACGGGGCGCAGGATAAAGGCGTCGGACAGGCCCCTGACCGACTTCCAGCCCTTGTCGTCATCGCTCTTGTCGGACGCCTCGCTCACTCGGCCGCCTCCGGATCAGGACGGGCCACGACGCCGTCGCGGCCGCCGCCGAGGCGCCGGCGCAGGTTCTCGAGCGCCAGATAGATCACCGGCGTGGTATAGAGGGTGAGGAGCTGGCTGAGCAGCAGGCCGCCAACGATTGTGATGCCGAGGGGCTGGCGCAATTCGCTCCCCGTTCCGGTCGCCAGTGCCAGCGGCAGGGCGCCGAGCAGCGCCGCGAGCGTCGTCATCATGATCGGCCGGAAGCGCAGCAGGCAGGCCTTGACGATGGCCTCCTCCGGCGACAGCCCCTCCTGCCGTTCGGCGTCGAGCGCGAAGTCGATCATCATGATCGCGTTCTTCTTGACGATGCCCATCAGCAGGATGATGCCGATCAGCGCGACGATCGAGAGCTCGCGGCCGGTCAGGACCAAAGCGAGCAGGGCGCCTACGCCAGCGGAAGGAAGCGTCGTCAGGATCGTGAACGGGTGGACATAGCTCTCGTAGAGGATGCCGAGGACGAGGTAGATCGTCACGATCGCGGCGAGGATCAGCCAGGGCTGATTGGCGAGGGAGCGATTGAACTCGGCGGCATCGGCGCTGAAGGCGCCGGAAATCGCACTCGGCATGCCGATCTCGCGCTCGACCGCGGCGATCATCGTGACGGCATCGCCGAGCGCTTCGCCGGGCGCGAGGTCGAAGCTGATGGTCGCGGCCGGGAACTGCTCCTGATGGGCGATGGAGAGCGGTGCCGTCTCGCGGATCAGCCGGGTGAACGACGAGAGCGGTACCTGCACGCTGTTCTGCGTCACCGTGGTGGTGCCGGCGGTGTTGGTCTGCCCCTGCGTGTTGGTGTTGCCGGTGACGTAGAGCTTCGACAGCGCGGACGGGTCGCGCAGATATTGCGGCGCAGCCTCCAGGATCACGCGATACTGGTTCGACTGCTCGTAGATCGTCGCGATCTGCCGCTGGCCGAAGGCGTCGTAGAGCGTGTCGTCGACGGCCTGGATCGAGATGCCGAGCCGGCCCGCCTTGGCCCGGTCGATCTCGACATGGGCGCGCAGCCCGCCATCCTGTGTCTCGTTGGCGACGTTGCGCACGATCGACTCGCGCCGCAGTGCCTCCGAGAGCTTGCGTGCCCATTCCATGACCTGGGCCTGCTCGGCTCCGGTCAGGGTGTACTGGTATTGCGAGCGGCTGGCGCGGGTCGTGATCTGGATGTCCTGCACCGGCTGGACATAGGCCACGAGGCCCGGGATCGCGGCGGCGGCGAGGCGCAGCCGCTCGGCGATCACCACCGCGTCGTCGCGCCGCTCGTCCTTGGGCCGCAGGGTCACCGTCAGGCGGGCGGTGTTCAGGGTGGCATTGGCCTGGCCGATGCCGAGCACGGAGACGACGCCGGTGACGTCGCCATCCTGCTCGAAGGCCTGTGTCGCCTTCTCCTGCAGCCGCTTCATCTCGACGAAGGAGACGTCCGGCGAGGATTCGAGCACGACATTGAGCAGGCCGGTGTCCTGGCTCGGCAGGAAGCCCTTGGGAATGACGATGTACATCCACACCGTCAGCACCGCCGTGGCGACAGTGGCGAGCAGCACGAGCCCGCGCGCCTTCAGCGCCCAGCCGAGCGTGATCTCGTAGAGCCGCGCCATCGCAGTGACCGGCCACTCCGCCAGCCGCATCAGCCAGTTCTCGCGCTCCTGGCCGGCACCATGGCCGCCCTGGCGCAGCATGCGGGCGCACATCATCGGCGTCAGCGTCAGCGAGACCACCGCCGAGACCACGACCGCGATGGTCAGCGTCAGCGCGAATTCGCGGAACATGCGGCCGACCAGCCCGGTCATGAACAGCAGTGGGATGAAGACCGCCACCAGCGAGACCGTCAGCGAGATCACGGTGAAGCCGATCTCCTTGGCGCCGTCATAGGCGGCGCGGAGCGGCTTCTTGCCCTGCTCCATGTTGCGCACGATGTTCTCGATCATCACGATCGCATCGTCGACGACGAAGCCGGTGCCGATGGTCAGCGCCATCAGCGAGAGATTATCGAGGCTGAAGCCGGCGAGCCACATCACCGCGAAGGTCGCGATCAGCGAGAGCGGTAGCGCGACGCCGGCGATGATCGTGGCACGCACCGTGCGCAGGAACAGCAACACCACTAGCACCACCAGCGCGCAGGCCAGAACCAGCGTGAACTGGACGTCGGCGATCGAGGCGCGGATCGTCTCGGTTCGGTCGTTGACCACCTGCAGCTCGACGCCCGCCGGCATGCCGTTGCGCAGGCGCGGAATCTCCTCTTTCACACGCGCGACCGTGGTGACGATGTTGGCGCCGGGCTGGCGCATCACGTCGAGCACGACTGCCGTCTTGCCGCGGAACCAGGCGCCGACGCGGCTGTTCTCGAGGTCCTCGAGCACCACCGCTACATCGCGCAGGAAAATCGGCGCGCCGCTGCGATAGGCAACGACGATGTCGCGATAGGCCGAGGCGCTGCCGATCTGGTCGTTGGCGCTGATCGTGTAGGCCTGATGATTGCCGTCCAGCGCGCCTTTCGATCCCGCGACATTGGCGTTGACGATGGCGGTGCGCAGGTCCTCCATGCCGAGGCCGTAGGCGGCAAGGCGAGCGAGATCGGCCTGGATGCGGATTGCCGGCCTGACGCCGCCCTCGATCGAGACATGGCCGACCCCGGAGACTTCCGAGAGGCGCGGCGAGAGCAGCGTGTCGGCGAGATCGCTGAGCTGGCGCAGCGAGACCGTCTCTGAGGTCAGCGCCAGTACCATGATCGGCGCGTCGGCCGGGTTGATCTTCGAATAGGTCGGCGGATAGGGCAGCGTGCGCGGCAAGGTCGAGCCTGCCGCATTGATCGCCGATTGCACGTCCTGGGCGGCGGCATCGATGTCGCGATCGAGATCGAATTGCAGCGTGATCTGGCTGAGCCCGAAGGAGCTCTGCGAATACATTGTCGAGAGCGCCGGGATCTGCCCGAACTGCCGCTCCAGCGGCGCCGTCACCAGCGACGCGATCGTCTCGGGGTTCGCCCCGGGAAGCTGCGTGGTGATCTGGATGGTCGGGAAATCGACCTGCGGCAGGGCCGAGACCGGCAGGCGCAGATAGCCGAGGATGCCGCAGAGCAGTACCGCGACGCCGAGCAGAGAGGTCGCGATCGGCCGGCTGATGAAAGGCGCGGACACGCTCATCGCGGCTGCCCCGTCATAGCTGCGCTTGCGGTCTTTGTGCACCCGATCCGCCGGCCGGGGAACCCTGCCCGCCGGGTGCTGCGCCCTCGCGCGCCCCGCCATTGCGCCGCGGCCGGTTCTGGCCGGTGCCGTCGCTTCCGGCCGGCGGTGCGGACGGAGCTTCCGTCGCCGGCGCCGCCGAGCCCGGACCCGCCGTGTCGCCGCCGGCCCGGTCGCGCTGCCGGCGCTGTCCCTGTCCTTGGCCCTGACCCGGCTCGCGCGTGCCACGGCGGCCCGGCATGGCGGCTGGTGGCTGGGCCGCTTCCTCCGGCGTCGAGACGCGCACTCTCGCCTTGTCGGTCAGGCGGGCGAAGCCGGTGGTGACGAGCTTCGCCGGCGGCTCGATACCCGCGGTGATCACCGCCGTCGTCTCGTCCTGCTGGCCCACGGTGACAGCCACCTGCCGCACCGTCTCGTCCTCGTTGACGGCGAAGACATAGGCACCGTTCGGGCCGCGCTGGATCGCGGCGGTCGGCGCGACCACGACATGCTTGAGCACGTCGACGAAGACGCGGACATTGACGAACTGGCCGGGCCAGAGCTGGAGCCGCTCGTTCGGGAAGCGCGCCTTGACCTTGATCGTGCCGGTGGTCTGGTCGACGACATTGTCGATGACCTCGATGGTGCCCTTGTCGATGATCGTCGTGCCATCCGAGTCCAGCGCGTCGACCTCGACCGGGCCGCGCGCCACCGCGGCGCTCACCGCGCGCAATTGCTGCTGCGGCAGGTTGAAGATCATGGCGATCGGCCTGAGCTGGGTGATGACCACGAGGCCGTTCGAATCGGAGGCGCGGACGATGTTGCCCTGGTCGACCTGCCGGATGCCGAGCCGGCCGTCGATCGGCGCGCGGATCGTGGTGTAGTCGAGATAGGCCTTGGCGTTGTCGATCGCGCCCTGGTCGGAGCGGACCAACGCCTCGAGCTGCGCCACCGTGGCGCGCTGGGTGTCGGCCTGCTGGCGCGAGCCGTAATCGGTCTGGGCGAGCTTGGCGTAGCGCTCGAGGTCGGCGCGGGCATTGGCGAGCTGCGCCTCGTCCTGAGCCTTCTTGGCCATGGCCTGGTCGTATTGCGCCTGATAGGTCGTGGGATCGATCTTGGCCAGAACATCGCCCTTGCGGACATCCTGCCCGTCCTTGAAGGCGATCTCGATCAGCCTTCCATCGACCTGCGTGCGCACGGCCACGGTGTTCAGCGCCTGGATCGTCCCGACCGCATCGGCCGTAACCGGCACGTCGCCATAGCGCGCCGGGGTCGCGATCACCGGGATCGGCCCTTCATTGTTGCCGAAGCGGGCGCGCCGGCCACCGCGACCGGCCCCTTGCTGCCCGGCCGCGACGCTGTCCTCGCCGCCGGGCATCCAGCCGCCATTGTAGCTGTGCCAGCCCCAGGCCGCGGCGCCGAGCAGCACGAGAAGGATCAGAAGACGCTTCATTCCGCCGCCTCGGTCGCGATGATGGCAGTGCGGCGGTCGGCCTCGGTCCAGCCGCCGCCCAGCGCCTTGAACAGGTCGACATAGGCACTCAGCTTCTGGAGCCTGGTCTGCGAAAGCTGGTCCTGCGCCTGGAACAGCGTCTGCTGCGTGTTCAGCAGCGTCACGATGTCGATCGTGCCTTCGCGCAGCCGCTGCTCGGTGATGGCATAGGCACGCCTTGCAGACGCCACGACTTCCCCCTGCAGCCGCTCGTGACGGGTGTTTTCCTGGATCGCGATCAGCGCGTTCTCGACATCCGCGAAGGCGCTGACGATGGTCTTGCGATAGGTCGCGATCAGTTCGTCGGCCGTGCCGCGTTCGAGCTCGACCCGGGCGCGCAGATTGCCGCCGTCGAGAATGGGTTGGACGAGGCCCGCTGCCGCAGAAGCGAAAGCCGCATCGGGCCGCAGCAGGTTCTTCAATAGCGCGCTTTCGAGCCCGCCTTGGCCGGTCAGCTGGATGCTCGGATACAGCGCCGCGCGGGCGGCATGCAGCGTCGCTTCCTGTGAGGTCAGGCGCGCCTCGGCCTCGGCGATGTCGGGCCGGCGCTGCAGCAATTGCGAAGGCAGACCGGCCCGCACCGTCGGCACGGCGAGCGCGTTCAGGCTGCCGCCCTTGATCGTGACTGCGGCCGGCGTCTCGCCGATGAGCACGGCGAGCGTGACCCTGGCTTGGCGCAGCGAGAGTTCGAGGGCGGGCACGGAGGCCTTCTGTTGCGCCACCACGCTTTCCTGCTGCGCGATGTCGAGCTGGGTGGCGGTGCCGACGGAAAGGCGGGCCTGGATCACCTTGAGCGTCCGCTCGGCCACCGCGATGTTCTCGCGGGCGATACGCAGGCGGTCCTGTGCCGCCAGTACCTGGAAATAGGTGGTGGTCACGCTGGCGACGGCGGTGAGCGCCACCACGTCGCGGTCGAAGCGCGTCGCCTCGGCGGCGAAGCGTCCGGCGTCGGCGGTCGCTCGGTTCTTGCCCCAGAAATCGAGCTCGTAGCTCGCCGACAGGCCGAGGCTGAACTGGTTGCCGACGCTCTCGCTGAACGGCCCGCGTTTGGAGCCGAGCGTACCCGGCCGGAGGCTGCGCGAGGCGTCGGCCGAGCCGCTGAGCGTCGGATAGAGCGTTGCCGCCCCGATGCGCGACTGCGCATCGGCCTGCCGGATGCGTGTCATGGCGATGGCGATGTCGAAATTCGCGCCGGATGCCCGTTCGACCAGGCGATTGAGTTCGCTCGAGCGGAACAGGCGCGGCCAATCGGGCGAGACGGCAGACGCGCTGCTGCGGTCGCCAGCGGCATAGCTGCGTGTCACCGCGACGCCGAGCTCGGGGCGCAGGTCGGCCGGCAGGCAACCGGCGAGACCAAGGGTGATGGCCGCCGCGGATGAGAGACGGAAGAGCGAATGTGCGACCGCGTGTCCCGCAAGATCACGCCTGTAGCCCGGCATCATGCCGCTCTTCTCCAGCCTCGATTCGAAGGACCGCGGAACACGACGCGACAGACCCGCTTCTAGAGCGGCCGGTGGAGGAGAGAAAGTGAATTTCTGTCCATGAATCGGGACGCCCCGGAGCGCAGTTGGCTTCCTTGGCGGCAGCGGACACTCTCGACTCGCCTGACTTTATCCGCTCGGCCGGAGCCTGTGGGCCCCTCTGGCACGATTCCTGATTGAGGAGCGCCTGATCATAACACAGGGAACGTCTGCAAGGCATGGTGCCCAATCTGCGGATCCTCATCGTCGATGCGAACCAGGTCAGGGCCGCGATCATCGAGGAAGGCCTGCGGGAAGCGGGCTATCAGCAGCTCGTCCGCCTCTCCGCGACGACCGGCCTCGTCGCTGCCATCGAGACGCACGATCCCGATGTCGTGGTGATCGATCTCGAGGATCCGAGCCGCGACGCCCTGGCCGACATGTTCCTGGTCAGCCGGCACGTCCGCCGGCCGATCACCATGTTCGTCGACCAGTCCGACTCGGCCTCGATCGAGGCGGCGGTCGAGGCCGGCGTCTCCGCCTATATCGTCGACGGGCTGAAGAAGGAGCGGATGCAGCCGATCCTGCAGACCTGCATCAGCCGCTTCAATGCGTTCCGCAAGCTGCGCGAGGAGCTCGACGAAGCCCGCTCGCAGCTGGAGGACCGTAAGACGATCGATCGTGCCAAGGGCATCGTCATGCGGCTGAAGGGCCTCTCCGAGGACGAGGCCTACGCGCTCATGCGCCGCACCGCGATGAACGAGAAACGCAAGCTCGTCGACATCGCCCGCTCCCTCATCACTGCCGCGGAGATGCTGAAATGACGACGCTGCACCTGCGAGTCGGCTTCATGCCGCTGGTCGATTGCGCGCTCGTCGTCCTGGCCAAGGACGAGGGTTTTGCCGAGGCCGAGGGGCTGAATCTCGAACTGGTCCGCGAGGTTTCGTGGTCGAATCTGCGCGACAAGCTGAACGTGCGCCTGTTCGATGCCGCCCATATGCTCGGCCCGGCCGCCATCGCCGCGACCCTCGGGATCGGCGGCGTCAAGGCCCCGATGGCAGCGCCGCTGGCGCTCAATCGCGATGGCGCCGCGATCACCCTCTCGTTGCGGCGCTTCGAGGAGTTGGCACGCCTGGCCGACGGGGATCTGGCCGACACGACCGTCTCAGGCCATGCGCTCGCCGCCATGGTCGCGCGCCGCAAGGCGGCCGGCCTGCCGCCGCTCACTTTGGCTGCGGTCTTCGGCTTCTCGACGCATGTCTACCTGCTCGGGGAATGGCTCGAGAAGGGTGGACTCAGGCTTGGCGAGGACATCCGGCTGGAGATCGTGCCCCCTCCGCAGACCGTCGAGGCGCTCGCCAGCGGGCGGATCGACGGCTTCTGCGCGGGGGCGCCCTGGAATTCGGCGGCGGTGGCGGCGGGCGTCGGCGCGATGGTCCATGCCAGCGTCGATCTCAGGCGCAACTGTCACGACAAGGTTCTGGCCTGGCGCGCCGACGACGTGCAGAAGCGCCCGGCGGCCGTCTCCAAGCTCGGCGCCGCGATCCTGAAGGCCAGCGCCTGGGCCTGCCGCCCGGAGAATGTCTCGCGCATGGCGCATCACCTGTCTGCGCCGGACCGGCTCGCGCTGCCGGCTGAGCTGATCGAGCGCATTCTGCACGGCGAGCTGATCCAGGGCGCCGGCCGGCCGGCGCGCCGGATCGAGCACTTCATCCGATTCGACCAGGAGGCCCTGCGCCCTGACCCTGGTGATGCCGACTGGGTTCTCGCCGGCATGGCGCGCGCCGGGCAGGTCATAGCGACCCCGCAGATGCGCGACGCCGCATGCGACGTCCTTCTGCCTGCCGCTTTTGACAGCATCCTAACGGCAGTCAAATTTTAGCCTATTATCTAGGCAAATGCGTCGCGATTGTGCGCCGCAACAAATCCGCCTTCGCGCGTCACCACCGGTAAATGATAGCAATTCAAGGCTAGGCCCGCCGCGAAGCGGTTGGCACGATCCTTGTATGAAGGAAGGTGACGCGGCCAACGCTGCCCGCGCCATCCCCGATCCGGAAGACACAGCAACGTCGCTGTCGAAATGCGCCCGTCCAGGCGTCTTTCGCGCGGCGTTTTTTGCGTTTCGGGGCTGGTTTCAAGCGGGCGACAGCTCAGCAACCGAGAGGCGATCGATGACGCACAGCTCCAAGACCCCGGCCAGGACGGCGGCAGCCCCGCAGACAGGCACGAGCCGCCGCGAGTTCCTGAATCTGTCCGGCACGGCCGCGCTGCTCGCGGCGGCGAAGACCGCCCTGCCTTCAGGCGCCTTCGCGCAAGGCGCCGGCCCCGAGGTCAAGGGCACCCGACTCGGCTACATCGCCCTGACCGATGCGGCGCCGCTGATCATCGCCAAGGAGAAGGGCCTCTACACCAAATACGGCCTGCCCGACATGGACATCGCCAAGCAGGCCTCCTGGGGCGCGACGCGCGACAACATGGCGCTCGGCTTCAAGAACAACGGCATCGACGGCGGCCACATCCTGCGGCCGAAGACGCATCTCTACTCGACCGGCAAGGTCATGCAGAACGGCCAGCCGCTGCCGATGTACACGCTGCTCAACCTCAACGAGGACGGGCAGGCGATCTCGGTCTCCAACGAGTACAAGGACCTCAATGTCCAGAAGGACGCCTCGCCGCTGAAGCAGGCCTTCGAGCGCAAGAAGGCTGCCGGCAAGGAACTGACCGCCGCGATGACCTTCCCGGGCGGCACGCACGACCTCTGGATCCGCTACTGGCTCGCCGCCGGCGGCATCGACCCCGATACCGACATCAAGGTCATCGTCGTGCCGCCGCCGCAGATGGTGGCGAACATGAAGGTCGGCACCATGGACTGCTTCTGCGTCGGCGAGCCCTGGAACGAGCAGCTCGTCAACCAGAACATCGGCTACAGCGCGCTGACCACCGGCGAGCTCTGGTTCCGTCACCCCGAGAAGATCCTCGGCATGCGTGCCGATTTCGTCGATGCCAATCCCAAGGCGACGCAGGCCATCCTGATGGCCGTGATGGAAGCCCAGATCTGGGCCGACAAGATGGAGAACCGCCAGGAGCTCGCCGAGATCGTCGGCAAGCGGCAATGGTTCAACGTCCCCACCGGCGACATCAACAAGCGCCTGCTCGGGGACATCAATTACGGCAATGGCCGCGAGGCGAAGGGCACCAATCTCTACATGAAGTTCTGGGGGGAAGGCGGCTCGACCTCCCATCCCTGGAAGAGCCTCGACACCTGGTTCGTCACCGAGAACATCCGCTGGGGCAAGTTCGAACCGACCATCGACATCAAGGCCCTCGTCGACAAGACCAACCGCGCCGATCTCTGGCGCGAGGCGGCGAAGACGCTCGGCGTCGCCGGCGCGCCGACTGCCGACTCGCGGGGCGTCGAGACCTTCTTCGATGGTATGAAGTTCGATCCCGCGGCGCCGCTGGACTATCTCAAGGCGCTGAAGATCAAGCGGGTCGCCTGACTCATGGCCGAGCCCCTGATCATCGTCGGCAATGGCATGGCCGCGACGCGGCTGGCTGACGAGCTCAGCCGGCAGGCGCTCGGACGCTATGCGGTCGCGGTGATCGGGGACGAGCCGCGGCTGGCTTACAATCGGGTGCTGCTCTCCCCGCTGCTGGCGGGCGAGATCGGCGAGCCGGAGATCGAGCTGAAGCCCGCCACCTGGTGGCAAGCGCGCGGCGTCTCGATGGTCTACGGCAAGCCGGTCACGGGCATCGACCGGGCGGCGAAGAGCGTGACCTTGGCCGACGGCCTCGTCCTGCCTTACGGCAAGCTCGTGCTCGCGACCGGCTCGCGCCCGCTGATGCCGCCGGTGCCTGGGCTGGAACTGCCTGGCGTCGCCAGCTTCCGCGATGTCGCCGATGTCGCGCTGTTCCGCAGCGTGGCCGCGACCGGCGCGCGCGTCGTGGTGATCGGCGGCGGCCTGCTCGGGCTGGAAGCGGCCTACGGGCTCGCCAGGATTGGCGGCAAGGTTACGGTCCTGCATCTCGCCGACCGGTTGATGGAACGCCAGCTCGACCGCGAGGGAGCAGGCCTGCTTGCCGGTGAGATCGCGGCTCGTGGCATCGACATCCGCCTGAACTGCACGGCTGAGCGCTTCGTCGGCAAGGAGCGGGTTGAGGCGGTCGAGCTGACCGATGGCAGCGTAATCCCGGCTGACCTCGTTGTCGTCGCCATCGGGGTGCGCCCGCGTGTCGATCTCGCCGTCGCCGCGGGCCTCGACGTCAATCGCGGCATCGATGTCGACGACGGCCTTGCCAGCAGCGATCCCTGCATCTTCGCGATCGGCGAATGTGCCGAGCATCGCGGCCTGGTCTATGGTCTGGTCGAGCCCGCCTATGAACAGGCGCGCGTGCTGGCCGCGCGACTTGCCGGTGCGAGCGACCGCTATAACGGTTCGCTGCTGGCGACCAATCTCAAGGTCAGTGGGGTCAGCGTTTTCTCGGCAGGCTCGGTCGAGCCGGGAGAGGACGACGAAGTTCTGCTGCTGCGCGATCCGGCCGCCGGCATCTACCGCAAGTTCGTGCTGCGCGCGGGCAGGCTAGCCGGCTGCGTCCTCGTCGGCGACACCAGTGGCGCGCTGTTCTATCTCGGGCTGATCCGCTCGGGCCAGGACATCAGCGCGATCCGTGCCGACCTGCCCTTCGGCGAGGGCTATTGCATCGGGATGGCTGCGTGATGCGCCACGACGCTCCCCCCGCTCCGGCCGTGACCTGCACGACCTGCCCGTATTGCGGAGTCGGCTGTGGCGTGAAGGCGACGCCGGACGGGCTGGGCGGCGCCTCCATCACCGGAGACGCGGATCATCCGGCTAATCGTGGGCGGCTCTGCTCCAAGGGCTCCGCGCTCGGCGAGACGCTCGGGCTCGGCAGCCGTGTGCTGTACCCGCTGAAGCGCAACGCCGCCGGCAGCTATGACAGGGTCAGCTGGGACGAGGCGCTCGATGCCGTTGCTGCCGGTCTGCAGGCCATCGCGGCCGGGCATGGTCCTGAGGCGATTGCCTTCTATCTCTCCGGCCAGCTCCTGACCGAGGACTACTACGTCGCCAACAAGCTGGCGAAGGGCTTCATCGGCACGCCCCATGTCGACACCAATTCGCGGCTCTGCATGTCGTCGACCGTCGCGGCCCAGCGCCGGGTCTTCGGCTCGGACACGGTGCCCGGCGCCTATGAGGATTTCGACAGCGCCGATCTGATCGTCCTCGTCGGCTCGAACACGGCCTGGTGCCATCCGGTCCTGTTCCGGCGGATGCAGGACAATCGCCGGGAACGCGGCGCGCGCATTGTGGTCCTCGATCCGCGCGTCACCGCGACCGCGGAAGACGCCGATATGGTGCTGACGCTGAAGCCCGGCTCCGATGCCGCGCTGTTCGCAGGTCTGCTCGTCCACCTCACCGATCGCGGCCTTGTCGACCGCACTTATGTCGCGCGCCATGTCTCAGGCTTTGACGCGGCGCTCGCCAATGCGCGGGACATTGCGCCAGATATCACCGCCGTGTCCGTCGCCACCGGGCTGAAGCCTGAGGTTATCGCAGCCTTCTACGAGCTCTGGGGGAGCACGCCGCATGTCGTCACGGCCTGGAGCCAGGGCGTCAACCAGTCGGCGCAAGGGACCGACAAGGTCGCCGCGATCCTGAATTGTCATCTCGCTACCGGCCGGATCGGGCGGCCCGGCTGCGGCCCGTTCTCGCTGACCGGCCAGCCCAACGCCATGGGCGGGCGCGAGGTCGGCGGCCTCGCCAACATGCTCGCCGCCCATATGGGCTATGGCGCAGACGAGATCGATCGTGTCCGGCGCTTCTGGCGGGCGCCCAATATCGTCCGCCACGAGGGCCTCAAGGCCATCCAGATGCTCGATGCGGTCGCCGAGCGCCGCATCCGCGCGATGTGGGTGATGGCGACCAACCCCGCCGTCTCTCTTCCGAATGCGGACAAGGTACGCGCCGCGCTCGCCGGGCTCGATCTGTTCGTCGTCTCCGAGAACGTGCTCTCCAACGACACGCTCGCGGCCAGGCCGCATTACATCCTGCCGGCCGCCGCCTGGGGCGAGAAGGACGGTACCGTCACCAACTCCGAACGCCGCATCTCGCGCCAGCGCGCCTTCCTGTCGCTGCCTGGCGAGGTGAGGCCCGACTGGTGGATCATCTGCGAAGTCGCCAGGCGCCTCGGCTTCGGCGAGGCCTTCACCTATTCCGGACCGCACGAGATCTACGCCGAGCACGCCGCGCTCTCCGCCTTCGAGAACGACGGCACCCGAGATTTCGACATCGGCGGCCATGCCGGTCTCGGCAAGGCCGGCTATGACGGGCTGACGCCGGTGCAGTGGCCGGTCCCCGCCCATCGGCCACAGGGCATTGCACGGCTCTTCGGAGACGGAAACTTCTTTGGTCCCGGGCGCCGCGCGCAGATGCGCCCCCTCGCCGCACCGAAGCTCGCCTCCGAGGCCGACGAAGCCTTCCCGCTGCTGCTCAACACCGGCCGCGTGCGCGATCATTGGCATACGATGACCCGGACCGGCCTCAGCCCCCGGCTCAGCGCGCATATCGCCGAGCCCTCGGTCTCTCTGCACTCCTCCGAGATCACGCGCTTCGGGCTGGTCGAGGGCGGTTTCGCCCGCCTCGCCAGCGCCCAAGGCGGCGCCGTGCTCAAGGTCGTTGCCGATGACGGCGTTTCTCCCGGGGACCTGTTCGCGCCGATCCACTGGTCGGACGAGACGGCCTCGGCGGCGCGGATCGGAGCTCTGACGCAGCCGCTTTGCGATCCCTTCTCCGGGCAACCTGAAATGAAGGCGACGCCCGTCGCCATCAGGCCCGTCGCCTATCGCTTCGAAGGCTTCGTCCTCTCGCGGCAGCCTTTTGCCCTGCCAGCCGGAAGCTGGTGGTCGCGGCTTGCGGTGCAAGGCGGCGAGGGCCGGCTCTTCGCCTCGGACGCTTCGGTCGATGCGATCACGGCCCTGATGCGCGAGCGTTTCGGCGCCGAGGAGTTGACCGAACTGATCGACCGTGACGGCGGTGGCTATCGCTGCGCCGTCCTCCGGGAAGGCCGGCTGCTGGCCGTGATCTTCCTTGCTCCCGCGGGTCGTGCGCCGCTCTGGGACACGGTCAAGACCGTCTTCGCCGATCCGGCAGCGGCCGTGCCAAGCCGGCTTGCCCTCCTGGCGGGGCGCAATCCCGGCGGGTCCGATCCCGGACCGACCATCTGCGCCTGCTTCGGCGTCGGCCTGAACGCGATCCGGGCCGCCTTCGTGGCCGGTGCCGCGACGGCCGAGGAGATCGGCGTTCAACTCAAGGCGGGAACCAATTGCGGCTCCTGCCTCCCCGAAATCCGCCGCATCGGCGCGCAGGCACGCGCGATCGAAGCGGCATGACTGACAGCTCGGTCAGAGGAGAGACTGGAACATGGGTCAGCCTGTCTTGAAAGACGCGATCGCCGGCGCGGCGATCGTTTCCCTCAAGGGAAAGCCGTCGGAGGTCCTGCCCCTGCCGGCCGGCCCCTCGAAGTCCGTCGCGGCCAGACTCGCGCCCCTGGCGAAGGGTGCGCTCGTCAACATGGTGCCGCCGCTGATCACCATCGCGCTGATCCTGCTGTTCTGGCAGATCGCCGCGTCCGGTCCGCAATCCTCGCTGCCGCCGCCGACCAGGATCTGGGAAGAGGCCAAGGACCTGATCACCGAGCCGTTCTACTGGGCGGGCTCGCAGGATATCGGGCTGGGCTGGCGCATCCTGGTCTCGCTTCAGCGCGTCGCGATCGGCTTCAGCCTGGCGGCGATCGTCGGCGTGCTGCTCGGCACGCTGGTCGGCCAGTCGGTCTGGGCGACGCGTGGGCTCGACCCGGTCTTCCAGGTGCTGCGCACGGTGCCGCCGCTCGCCTGGCTGCCGCTCTCGCTCGCCGCCTTCCGCGACAGCCAGCCCTCGGCGATCTTCGTGATCTTCATCACCGCGATCTGGCCGGTCATCATCAACACGGCCGTCGGCATCCGCAACATCCCGCAGGACTATCGCAACGTCGCCAAGGTGCTGCGGCTGAACCAAGTCGAGTTCTTCTACAAGATCATGGTGCCCTCGGCGGCGCCCTACATCTTCACCGGCCTGCGCATCGGCGTCGGCCTGTCATGGCTCGCCATCGTCGCCGCCGAGATGCTGACCGGCGGCGTCGGCATCGGCTTCTTCATCTGGGATGCGTGGAACTCGTCCCGCCTCTCCGACATCATCGTGGCGCTGGTCTATATCGGCGTGGTCGGCTTCCTGCTCGACCGCCTCGTGGCTCTCATCGGCCATGTCGTCACCCGCGGCACCGCGACCAACTGAGGGGCGAAACGATGAGCTATCTGAAGATCGACCACGTCGACAAACGCTTCCAGCGCGGCGCCGCCACCACGGAAGTGCTCAAGGACATCAGCCTCGTCATCGACAAGGGCGAGTTCGTCTCGATCATCGGCCATTCCGGCTGCGGCAAGTCGACCCTGCTCAACATCATCGCCGGGCTCACCCCCGCGACGAGCGGCGGCATCCTGCTCGAAGGCAAGGAGGTCAACGCGCCGGGGCCGGATCGGGCCGTGGTCTTCCAGAACCACTCGCTGCTGCCCTGGCTCACCGTCTACGACAACGTCGCGCTCGCCGTGAACAAGGTCTTCGGCGGCAAGAAGAGCAAGGCGGAGCGGCATGACTGGATCATGCACAATCTCGACCTCGTCCAGATGGGCCATGCCAGAGACAAGCGGCCGGGCGAGATCTCGGGCGGCATGAAGCAGCGCGTCGGCATCGCCCGCGGCTTGGCGATGGAACCGAAGATCCTGCTGCTCGACGAGCCCTTCGGTGCGCTCGACGCGCTGACCCGCGCCCATCTGCAGGACTCGGTGATGCAGATCCATGCCGCGCTCGGTAACACCATGATCATGATCACCCACGACGTCGACGAGGCCGTGCTGCTCTCCGACCGGATCGTGATGCTGACCAACGGCCCCTCGGCCCGCATCGGCGAGGTGCTCGACGTGCGGCTCACCCGCCCGCGCAAGCGGCTGGAGCTGGTCACCGACCGCACCTACATCGCCGCGCGCGAGTCGGTGCTGAAATTTCTCTACGAGCGCCATCGCTTCGTCGAGGCGGCGTGACGGCTTCAGCCATGAGCGACGATTTCACCCCCGACCAGAAGCGCTACCTCGAAGGCTTCGTCAGCGGCATGCAGTCGGCCCGCACGGCGCGCGGCCTTGGCCCGCTCGGCGGCGCGCCGGGCGGCGCTCCGGCCAAGCCTGCTGGTCCCGACAGGGAACATGCCGAGGCGCAGGCCAGGACGGTCGCGGCCGGCGGCAAGCTCGTCGATCAGGAGAAGTGGAAAGCCGCCGAGCATCCGTTCGACGCCTATGCCCGTTTCAAGGATCAGGCCGCGTCGGGCACCTATCCCAAGCCGGAGGACAATTTCCGCTGGCGCTATCACGGCCTGTTCTATGTGGCACCGGCGCAGAACAGCTATATGTGCCGTCTGCGCATTCCCAACGGCATTCTCAAGGCCTGGCAGTTCGAGGGGGTCGCCGACATCGCCGAACGCCTCGGCGGCGGCTACAGCCACGTCACCACCCGCGCGAACCTCCAGATCCGCGAGATCACCGCCGAAAACGCCCCGCAGCTGCTCGAGGGCCTGGCCGATCTCGGCCTCACCGCGAAGGGCTCCGGCGCCGACAACATCCGCAATGTCACGGGCTCGGCGACCGCCGGCATCGATCCGCTCGAACTCCTCGACACCCGCCCGCATGCCCGCGCCTGGCACCACCACATCCTCAACGACCGCTCGCTCTATGGGCTGCCGCGCAAGTTCAACGTCGCCTTCGACGGCGCCGGCTCGATCGCGACGCTGGAGGACACCAACGATATCGGCTTCCAGGCCATCGAGGTCATCGAGGGAGCAGCGTTCGAAGGGCAGCCGGTCGAGCCCGGCATCTGGTATCGTCTCGCGCTCGGCGGCATCACCGGCCACAAGGATCTCGCTCGCGATACCGGCGTGATCGTCGCTCCGTCCGACGCGATCGCGGTCGCCGATGCGATCGTTCGGGTCTTCATCGCCAATGGCGACCGCACCGATCGCAACAAGTCGCGGCTCAAATACGTGCTCGATGCCTGGGGCTTCGACAAGTTCCTCGCCGCCGTCGAGGAGAAGCTCGGCCGCCGGCTGGTCCGGGTCGACGGCGCCTTCGTCAGGCCGCGGCCGGTCTATGATCGCCTCGCCCATATCGGCGTGCACAGGCAGGTTCAGTCCGGCCTCAACTGGATCGGCGTCGCGCTGCCGGTCGGCAAGCTCACAGTCGCGCAGATGCGGACCATCGCGGCGATCGCGCAGCAATGCGGCGACGGCGATATCCGCCTGACCGTCTGGCAGAACCTGCTGATCTCCGGCGTGCCGGATGCAGGGATCGACGATGTCATCGCCAACCTGAAGGCGACCGGCCTCTCGGCCGAAACCTCGATACTGCGCGCCGGACTGATCGCCTGCACCGGCGCGACCGGCTGCAAGTTCGCCGCCGCCCACACCAAGGAGGATGCGCTGGCCATCGCCGCCCATTGCGAGCCGCGCATCACCCTGGACCAGCCGGTCAACATCCATCTCACCGGCTGCCATCATTCCTGCGCCCAGCACTATATCGGCGATCTCGGCCTGATCGGCGCCAAGGTGCCAGTCAATGAGGAGGGCGACACCGTCCCCGGCTACGACCTGCTGGTCGGCGGCGGCTACGGTGTCGATGGCGGCATGGCCCGGCCGTTCCGCGAGAAGGTCAAGGCGGAAGAAGCGCCGGCTCTGGTCGAGGCGGTCCTGCGCACCTGGCAGGTCCATCGCGCCGCGCCCGACGAGAGCTTCGTCGCCTTCGCCCGCCGCCACGAGATCGCGGCGCTGCAGGCATTGGTCGCTGAGACGGGGGAGGCGGCATGACCGTGCAGACGCCGAACCCGATCGTCCAGGTCCTGCCGGAGACCGCGCCGTTCAGCGAAGAGCAGCGCTCCTGGCTGAATGGCTTCTTCGCCGGTCTGCTCTCGCTCGACAATGCCGGAGTGACCGCTTTGTCTCCGGCGGAGAACGCCGCGGTGATGGGCGAGGCCGACGACGGCGCCCCCTGGCACGATCCCGCCATGGCGATCGCCGACCGCATGCAGCTCGCCGAAGGCAAGCCGCTGCCCCGCAAGCTCTTCGCCGCCATGGCGCAGCAGGATTGCGGGCAATGCGGCTATGTCTGCGAGACCTATTCCGCCGCCATCGCCTCAGGCACCGAGGGACGGCTCAATCTCTGCGCGCCCGGAGGCAAGGAGACCCTGCGCCAGCTCAAGGCGCTGATGGAAGCACCGGGCGCCACCGCCCCGGCTGTGCCCGCCGAGGCTGCGCCCGTCGTCGATCTCGGCCCACTTGGCCGCTGCCGCGAGAACCCTGCGCTCGCGACCTTCCTGTCGCGGCGCAAGCTCAATGGCGAGGGTTCCGAGAAGGAGACCTGGCATGTCGAGTTCGACCTCGCCGAATGCAGTCTCGATTATGTCGTCGGCGATGCCTTCGGTATCGTCGCACAGAACGACCCACGCCTGGTCGATGCGGTGATCGCGCTGCTCGGCGCGCGGCCCGACGCCGAGATCGGCGGCAAGAGCCTACGCGACAAGCTACTGGCCGACTGCGCGCTCGGGCCAGCGCCGGATGCCCTGTTCCAGCTGATCTCCTATGTCACCGGCGGCGAGACACGGCAGAAGGCCAGGCGCCTTGCCGCCGGCGAGGATCCAGACGGCGACCTCGACCGACTCGACGTGCTCGGCGCGCTGCACAAATTCTCGCAGGCCAGGCTTTCGCCCGAGGCTTTCGTCGAGGCGCTCGACCCGCTGCAGCCGCGGCTCTATTCGATCTCGTCCTCCTTCAACGCCACGCCCGGCCGGATCTCGCTGACGATCGACACGGTCCGCTACAAGATCGGCTCGCGGCCGCGCTGGGGCGTGGCCTCGACCTTTCTCGCCGAGCGTGTCGCCCCCGGCGACAAAGTGGCGGTCTATGTCCAGCGCGCCCATGGCTTCGGGCTGCCGGCCGATCCCCAGACGCCGATCATCATGTGCGGCCCCGGCACCGGGATCGCGCCCTTCCGCGCCTTCCTGCACGATCGGCAGGCGACGAAGGCAGCTGGCCGCAACTGGCTGTTCTTCGGCCATCAGCGCCGGGCCTGCGACTTCTTCTACGAGGACGAGCTGCAGGCGATGAAGGAGTCCGGCTTCCTCACCAACCTGACGCTCGCCTGGTCGCGCGACGGCGACAAGGTCTATGTCCAGGACCGGATGCGCGAACGCGGCGGCGAACTCTGGGCCTGGCTCGAGCAGGGTGCGCATTTCTACATCTGCGGCGATGCCAAGCGGATGGCCAGGGATGTCGAGCGCGCGCTCGTCGATATCGTCACCGAACATGGCGGGCGATCCAGCGAGGAGGCAATCGCCTATGTCGCCGCTTTGCGTAAGGCAGGGCGATATCAGGCGGATGTCTACTAGCGCTTCGCGTTGCGCTGGCCTTCAACGCGGCTCCTCGCATTGTTCGGTCTTCGAAAAGGTCGAGTGATCGGAAACGGCCCTTTGGCGCGAGCCGACAAACCAGCGATAGGCCAGGTTCAGATGGACCTCGTCACAGGGCCGCCCTTCGGAACGGATGCCGAAGCAGTAACCGATGAGCAGCATCCGGATCATGAGCTCCGGATCGATCGAGGGCCGACCCATCTCGCTGTAGAACGGACGCAGATGCGCGGATCTCCGAGAGATCGACGAGCCAATCGATGGAGCGGGTCTAATGATCAGCAGGCACGTGGCGCTCCAAGCTGAACTCTTGGAACGGCGCCTCCTGCGCAATCTGCCGTTCGCCCATCATCGCGCCACCCTCCGCCGAGGAAGACTGAATCAGGACTTCACGTCCCCAGCCATGCCGACCTTTTTCAAGGGATCGACCAGGAGCCGACGTTGCCCCGTTGCCGCAAAGCGGACATTCAGCGCCGCTTCTTTCGGGGATACGGTTGATCCCCTCTGCGGTTGAGGTGTGAGCCGCATCGCCGCTGGCCGTCAGATGGTCGTGGCGACCACGCCTTCGAGCGCGCGAGCGAGATAAGGCGCGGTGCGGCTCGCACGGTAGGCCTAGACCTTCGCCGGCGGCCCGCTCGCGACGATCCCGCCGCCCTCGTCGCCAGCGCCGGGCCCGATGTCGATGACCCAGTCACTCGCCGCCGGTCGGCGAAGAGCGGACCATTCTGCACTTTTCGGGCGAAATCGAGAAACTTCGCCTCGATCAGCGCCGGATGAAGCGGCACGACGCGCTCAGAGCCCGCGGTCTTGATCGACCCCGCTTGGGGATCGGACCTTGAAGCACCAGACATCATCGATCTCGACGATGTCCTCACGCCGGAGCTGACAGATTTCTGCGACGCGGGCGCCGGAATAGGCGCAGAGCCACGGCACCCATTTCTTCACAGGGTCTTGCTCGGCCGCAGCCGCCTTGAGCACGATCTTGGCTTCGGGATCGGTGTAACCTCGGCGCGTGCCCGCCGCCTTCTTTTCACATCCATGGTGATGCGTTCGGCCGGACTGGTTGGCAGCTTCCGGTTATCGACGGCCCATTGCAGGATCGCCCGGATCGGCACGAGGTGGGCATCGCGGATCGTCTTCGGCTTGAATCCGGATCCGATCAGCGAAGCTTTCCAGCGCACCATATCGTCGGGCGTCAGGCGCGCGGCGTCGTCATGGCCGATAGCCTTCTTAAGCTTCTGGACAATGGCTTTCCACGCATAGAGCGTCTTGGCTACGGGCCTTTTCTCCCGAAGCCCAGCCTTTGATCAGGTCGTCGAAAGGAATCGGCTCCTTGGCCTTAGCTGGGAGAGCGGCGTGCCCTTCTCCAAACCCGGCCGCAATTGGAGCGGGAAGCCTCCCGTGCCCGAGGTTACCCTTGGCCCATTCTGCCAAGACCAAGCTCGCCCTCTGGATGGCCAAGGCAAGCGCCTTTGCGAGCTTTTGGCGGTTGGCATCATCGGCCGAAAGCCCGAGAAACCTTAGCCTCTCGTCTGCGCTTCGAACGCAATAGCCCTCCATCTCGAAGATCTCGCCGTCGTCTTTCGCCTTTTCCCAATCAAATCCGGTTGAGGGTGGACGATTTCAAAGCGATTCTGGCGGGGGAAACAGCTTTTCGCCGAGCGCAATCTTCCACGGGTGATCGCTCGGATTGTCCCCAAACGTCGCCAGCCAATAATCGGAGGCTTACTGGGCGATCTCGTGAGCCTCACGTTCCGTTAGTGAGCAGGTACCTGTCCGGAGGTTTGCCCACCGCTCTTCCACCGAGGAAAGCACCGCAAGATGCTTGCGCTTGGCTTCCGCCGGATCGCGCGTGCCGAGGCTCTGCTCTTCTTCACGCTTGCCGACGAGTTTCTGAAGCTCATCCGGGACGCGCTTCCGAAATCAGTAGATGCCAGCTGACGTTGCCCCCAGTTTTTATCCAGCGCTGAGTTCGTTTCCGGCAGTTTTGGAGCCCCTTGTGGCGGGTGAAGCGTCGGGCGTCAGCGCGGAGCTTTTTGCGTTGCGCAGCGCCAGGGCCCGGCGCTGGGTGAAGGTCG
>NZ_JBBBBQ010000008.1:0-299428 GCF_037120455.1 Allobosea sp. CCNWLY174
ACAAATATACTCCCGATGGGCGCATGCCGGCGTGAGCTGGAACAAGCCGACAAGAATGCGGCCCTTTTGAAGCTTGCACAGTTTGCCAAGAGGGGGTGTCATTATTCGGAGCGAGCCTGATGGACCACGATCCTCCGCCGCCTAAAAAGGCCGGTATCGCTGCGCTATTGGCGGTCGCCACGCTCGGCGCCATGATCCTGGCGATATTCGTCGGCTTCAACCTCTATCACGCTGACACGCAGCGCGAGCGGCAGTCAGGCCATGTCGATCAGCGAGACTTGCCGAAGAGTCCTACGGATCTACAGGTAGCGCCACCGTCAGTAGGTTGGAGCGCCAGTCGTCGGGAGGTAAAATGCCGGAAGCGGTCAGCTCTAACGATTGCAAGCGATTGGTCAGCGAAGCTCGTGTTGCCGGCCGGCTGGAGGTGATCTGAGCCCTTAGAACTGGACCGCTTTGAGCTAGAGTTTTCCGCGTCGTTTCCCTTGGAATGGGAGGAGCGGAAGACGATGACGGATTCGAAGTTCTCGGACACCCAGAAGGCGTTCATCCTGAAGCATGGCGCGGACGGCATTCCGGTGGCGGAGATCTGCCGGCGGGCTGGAATCAGCCAGGCGACCTATTTCAATTGGAAGAAGAAGTACGAGGGGTTGCTGCCGGCCGAGATGCGGCGGCTGAAGCAGCTCGCGGACGAGAACGCGAAGGTGCGCAAGCTCGTTGCCGACCTCGCGCTGGACCGTGAGATGCTGCAGGACGTCATCCGCCGAAAGCTCTAAGGCCTGGTCGCAAGCGCGCGCTTGTCGGTGCGATGTGTGGCGAGTGGCAAGTGTCGATCCGGCGGGCCTGTGCGGTCCTGGAGTTCGACACATCGAGCTACCACTACAAATCGTGCCGGCCGGACCAGGCCCGAAAGTCTCACCGAATCGGAAATTCGCTGCCGCGATGCGCCTTCGACACGTCTTCATATCCTAGCGCGCTTAGTCGATTCTCACAATGGATTCGCTCCGCGCAAGTCCGGTAATACTTTGAAATAACTACGCTTTTGGAGAGTTCGTGCGGGACTTTAGTTTTTTGAGCCTAGGGCTCTCAATGCGAGCCACCCCCCTCGTCATAGCCCGCTTAAGGACTGCGCGCGAAAACCACTGCTCAAACGGCAAAATCAAACAGAACCTACGCCGTTAGGCGCAGGCATTTTCTCAAAGATTGGGCTTTTGTAGGTGATTTTGTGAGTCGAATGCGGGGGGCATCAAAATTTATGAGCAAGATCAAAAATTTACATGAAAATATGGCGGACAGGGCGGGATTCGAACCCGCGATACGGTTTCCCGTATACACACTTTCCAGGCGTGCGCCTTCAACCACTCGGCCACCTGTCCGGCGCGCTGCTTATGGCGTCCACGCGCGCGACTTTCAAGGCCTAAAGCCGCAGGCCGCACAGGGTTGCGTGCAATTGTCCTTTGCCGTTGCATGATCGCGGGCGAGGAGACACATGCAGATGCGCCGGTGCGGCCGATCGAGGCTCTCGCGGCGCCGGCTGTGGCGGGAATGGGGGAAGGCTTGCGGGTTCTCGTCAGGATGCTGGGCTACCTTCTCGTCGCCGGCGGCTTCGTCGCGCTGCTCACCGATGGCGCGCGCTCGATCGCCAATTCGGCCCTGCGCTTCACGCCGCTCGGCGAGACCGCGCTGACGTTTCTCGGCGAGCGCTTCCGTCAGCTGCAGCCCGCGGTCGAGCGCAATCTCCATCCCATGCTCTGGGACCCGGTGCTGGTCCATCTGCTGCAGGTGCCGACCGCAGCGGCCGGATTGCTGCTCGGCTTCCTCCTGCTCTGGCTCGGTGCGGCGCCCAAATCCGTGATCGGCATCGTCACGCGACGGTGAGCATCCTGATGAGCCGTGTCGCCGTGGGCCCGTCCTCGTGCGGCAGTCGATCGTTCGCATCGAACGTGCGATGGGGCTTGTAAGTTCCCCATATGTTCTTGCAACCCTGGCGCGCTTCCGCTAGCGTCACTGC
Organism: Allobosea sp. CCNWLY174; assembly: GCF_037120455.1. Lineage (NCBI taxonomy): Bacteria > Pseudomonadati > Pseudomonadota > Alphaproteobacteria > Hyphomicrobiales > Alloboseaceae > Allobosea > Allobosea sp. CCNWLY174. The sequence goes on from NZ_JBBBBQ010000008.1 coordinate 2,009, forward strand.
GCGGAGCTGGGGTGGGCTTGGAATGGTGACGCGGGTCGCGACGGTAGCGTTCGAAGGCATCGAGGCGCGCGCCGTCGATGTGCAGGTCCAGGTCACGCCGGGTGGCGTCGCCTTCATCCTCGTGGGCCTGCCGGACAAGGCGGTCGGCGAGAGCAAGGAGCGCGTCCGTGCCGCGCTGATCGCGTCGGGGCTGGCGCTGCCGGCCAAGCGCATCACGGTCAACCTCGCCCCGGCCGACCTGCCGAAGGAAGGCAGCCATTACGATCTGCCGATCGCGCTGGGGGTCATGGCGGCGATCGGCGCGATCCCGGCTGACGCGCTCGCCGGCTACACCGTACTTGGCGAACTCGCCCTCGACGGCTCGATCACCCCGGTTGCCGGGGTGCTGCCGGCCGCGATCGCAGCCTATGGCCGAGGGCAGGGGCTGATCTGCCCCGCCGCCAGCGGGCCGGAAGCGGCCTGGGCGGCCCGCGATCTGGATATCCTCGCGCCGCGTTCGCTGATCCAGCTCGCCAACCATTTCAAGGGCACGCAGGTGATGGCGCGGCCGCAGCCCGCCGTCGCCCGCCAGGGCGGGCCGCTGCCCGACCTGCGCGACATCAAAGGCCAGGAGAGCGCCAAGCGCGTCCTCGAGATCGCAGCCGCCGGCGGCCACAATCTCCTGATGAACGGGCCGCCCGGCGCCGGCAAGTCGATGCTGGCGAGCCGCCTGCCCTCGATCCTGCCGCCGCTCGATCCGCGCGAGTTGCTGGAGGTCTCGATGGTGCTTTCGGTCGCCGGCCATCTCGCCGATGGCGAGTTGACGGACCGGCGCCCCTTCCGCGCCCCGCATCATTCGGCCTCGATGGCCGCGCTCGTCGGTGGAGGCCAGCAGGCCCGGCCCGGCGAAATCTCGCTCGCCCATCACGGCGTGCTCTTCCTCGACGAATTACCGGAGTTCCAGGCGCACGCGCTCGATGCGCTGCGCCAGCCGATGGAGACCGGCGAGGTGCTGATCTCGCGTGCCAACCACCGCACCGTATACCCCGCGAATTTCCAGCTGATCGCCGCGATGAATCCCTGCCGCTGCGGCAAGGCGACCGAGCCCGGCTATGCCTGCCACACCCGGCCCAATGAGCGATGCATGGCGAGTTATCAGGCGAAGATTTCTGGCCCGATGCTCGACCGGATCGACATCACCATCGAGGTGCCGGCGCTGACGGCGGCCGACCTCATCCTGCCGGCTGCGTCCGAAGGTTCGGCCGAGGTCGCGGGCCGCGTGTCGGCCGCCCGGGCCCGCCAGTCGGTTCGCTACGCTGCGCTGGGGCTGGCGGGCGGTACGACCAATGCCCGCTGTCCGGCCGCGCTGCTGGACGAGGTGGCACGACCGGATGCGGCCGGGCTCGCGCTGCTGCGCAGCGCCGCCGATGCGATGCGGCTTACGGCGCGCGGCTACCACCGCGTGCTCAGGGTCGCGCGGACGCTCGCCGATCTCGACGGGGATAGCGGGGTCGGGCGCATCCATCTCGCCGAGGCGCTGTCCTATCGCTCGCGCATCGACCAGGCGGCACAGGCCGCCTGATCAGGGATTGCCGCCTGATGAAAGGTTAATGAAGCCGTTCAAACCAACCGGGCATCCTCGCGGATAGGGCGAACCCTTTCTCAAGAGGGGCCGTGATAGATGGTCGGGCATGATCGAGCTGCCGTCTCTCCTCATTCTGTTGACCGGCGCCGCCATTGCCTTGGCGATCGCCTGTGCCATCGTGGCGATCAGGCTGCTGCGGGAGCGCCGCCAGGTGACCCGGCAGGCGAGGGCGCTGACGGCCGATGTCGAGAAGCTGAGCGACCGGCTCTGGGTGCTTGCCGACAGCGAGGAACGCTATCGCAGCCTGATCGAGGCACAAGGCGATCTGATCGTGCGCCGCAGCGAGGGCCGGATCATCTACGCCAACGCCGCCTATGCGGCGCTGATCGGCAAGAGCGAAACCGAGGCCGTCGGCAGCGTCGAACAGCCGCGCGTGCGCAGCGCTCGGCCGGCGCAGATGCTGCCGGGCGGAGCCCGCGTCGTCGACGAATGCATCGAGACGCAAGAAGGCGAACGCTGGCTCTCCTGGGTCGAGACGGTCGTCCCGGTCGCAGCCGGCCAGACCGTGCTGCAGCGGGTCGGCCGCGAGATCAGCGGGCGCATCGCAGCTGAAACGGCGCTTGAGGAAGCGCGCAGCCGGGCCGAGGAGGCGAGCGCCGCCAAGTCGCGCTTCCTGGCGACCGTGAGCCATGAATTCCGCACTCCGCTCAACGGCATCCTCGGGATGGCCGACCTGCTCGGCGACACCAGGCTCGACCCGGAACAGGCGACCTATGTCAAGGCGCTCAGAAGCTCGGGCGAGGCGCTGCTCGGGCTCGTCGACGACATCCTCGACTTCGCCAAGGTCGAGGCCGGAAAGCTCGAACTTGCCGATGCGCCGTTCGATCCAGCCGCGCTGATCGAGGACGTCACCGAGCTGATGGCGCCGCGCGCCCAGGCCAAGGGCATCGAGATCTCCACTTTGCTCGGGCCCGCCCTGTCGGGACAACTCGTCGGCGACGCGGAGCGCCTGCGCCAGATTCTGCTCAATCTCGTCGGCAATGCCGTGAAGTTCACGCAAGCGGGCGGCGTCGGCATCGAGGCGGATGCCGTCGCCGGTCAGTTCGTCGTCGCCATCGCCGATACGGGGCCGGGGATTCCGGCCGAGCGCCTCGCCACGATCTTCGAGGAGTTCGAGCAGGGCGGCATGACCGGCCATCGCGACCAGGCCGGTACCGGTCTCGGCCTCGCCATCGCCCGCCGGCTCGCCCGCGCCATGGGCGGTGAGATCGAAGCCGGGAATCGCGCGGAGGGCGGCGCATTGTTCCGGCTGGTTCTGCCGTTACGAGCCGGCACAGCCCAAATCGCGTCTCCGGCCTCCCCGAACTGGCAGGGTCGGCGCATCCTGGTCGCATCCTCGGCGCCGTTCAGCGCGGCCCATATCGCCGCCTGCCTCGAACGGACGGGCGCGCAGGTTCTGCGGGCCGGCGATCATGCTCGGGCCCTCGCGGCGCTTGCCGGCGATTCGGCCCTGTCCGCGGTGCTGATCGATCGCAATCTTCCGGGCGGCGAGGTCGAGGCGGTGGCGGCCGCGGCGCGACGCGCCGGCGTAGCCGATATCGTGATCATCTTGGCGCCGGCCGAGCGCCGCAGCTTCGGCTCCCCCTATGCCGCCGGCTTCAGCGGCTTCCTCGTCAAGCCGGTTCGGGCGCGCTCGCTGCAGGCGCGGCTCGACCCGGTCGAGCGGCTGCAGCACGCAGTCGCGACGGCGCCGGCCGGCGACGCGTCGGCGGAGCAGCCTGTCGCCGGCTTGCGGGTCCTCGTCGCCGAGGACAACGAGATCAACGCGCTTCTGTTGACTCGCACGTTGGAGCGGCTCGGCTGCATTGCGGTCTGGGCGCGTGATGGCGGCGAGGCTGTCCGCCTGGCCGAAGAGGCCCGCGCCGGCCGGTCGCCAGGGTTCGATCTCGCCTTGCTCGATGTCCGCATGCCGGTGCTGGACGGGCTCGCCGTCGCCCGGAACATCCGTGCGGCCGAGAAGGCGCAGGGCCTCGCCCGGCTGCCGATCGTCGCCGTCAGCGCCAACACGGCGGAGGATGACAGGCGTGAGGCGCTCGCCGCCGGCATGGATGATTGTCTGGCTAAGCCCCTGTCACGCGATCAGCTGCGTGGCTGGATCGAGCGGCTTTCGCAGCTGCGAACGGGCGAGATGCTGTCGGCCTGAGCCTCGGTTTGCTCTCCGGGCGGTTGGCTTCGTCATCACAGTGACGTAGTTTTGTCGCGATCCCGTAAGACGGTCGGCGCAGAGCTGTCATGCGCCGATCCGAGATCGCAGGGGCCAGACCGTCTATGACGCACGACGTTTTTCAGGGTGCCCGTCAGCCGGCAAAGCAGAAGCTGGCCGGCCAGGCCCTGTTGCAGCGTTTCTCCCCCTCGAGCCTGCTGGCTGCCGGCAAGCAGCTCGGCGGCTTCGCCTTCCCCGGCGCTGACGCTCTGTCCGGCACGCTCGGCCGCTCCGGCGCGCTCGAGGTCCGGTTGGCGCGTGGCCCGCGCGAGATCTGGCGGGCCCAGCGCCTGCGCTACCGTGTGTTCTATCAGGAGATGTCGGCCAAGCCCGATGTCGTCTCGCGCATGTTCCGCCGCGACGCCGATCGATTCGACGCCGTCTGCGATCATCTCCTCGTCATCGACCATGCCGCGCGTGGTCGCTTCGGCGGGATCAGGCCCAAGGTCGTCGGCACCTACCGGCTGATGCGCGAGCAGGCCGTGGCCAGGCTCGGCGGTTTCTACACCCAGTCCGAATTCGACATCGCGCCGCTGCTGGCGCGCCATCCCGAGATGCGCTTCCTGGAGCTCGGCCGCTCCTGCGTGCTGAAGCCCTATCGCACCAAGAAGACGGTCGAGCTGCTCTGGCATGGCATCTGGGCCTATTGCCGGCATCACCGCATCGACGCGATGTTCGGCTGCGCCAGCCTGGACGGCACCGACCCCGACATGCTGGCGCTGCCGCTGAGCTTCATCCACCATCACGCCACCGCCCAGGGCGACTGGCGCGTCGTGGCCCAGCCCGATCGGCATGTGGCGATGGATCGCCTCCCGGCCGGCATGATCGACGCCAAGCTCGCGCTGAAATGCTTGCCGCCGCTGGTGAAGGGCTATCTGCGCCTCGGTGCCCGCTTCGGCGCGGGTGCTGTAGTCGACAAGCAATTCGGCACCACCGACGTGCTGGTCATCCTGCCGGTTTCTGCGATCGACCGGCGCTATATCGAGTATCTCGACGGCGACGCCGGGCGCTACGCCGCCTGAGCGCGATCACTCGCCGGATGCGGCGAGGTCGCGCAGCGCCTGCCGGAACTCCGGATAGCGGAAGGCATAGCCGAGTTCGCGCTTCACCAGCGCGTTCGAGACGCGCTTGTTCTCGCCGTAGAAACTCGCGGCCATCGGCGACAGCTTCGCGGGGTCGAACGGAGTTTCCGGCGGCGGAGCGAGCCCGGCGACCTCGGCAGCGAAGCTGACGACATCCTGCGGCGGTGCCGGCTCGTCATCGGTGACGTTGTAGATCGCTCCGGCGCGCGGCGCCTCGATCGAGGCCATCAGTATGCCGGCAATGTCGTCGACATGGATGCGGTTGAAGACCTGACCGGGCTTGACCAGGCGGTTGGCGGTGCCGGCCCGCAATTTGGTGATCGGGCTGCGGCCCGGGCCGTAAATGCCAGACAGGCGGAAAATCTGCACCGGCTTGCCGCTGCGCTCGCCGAAGGTGAGCCAGTCCTGCTCGATCTCCAGCCGCTGGCGTGAGCGCCGGCTGGTGGGTCGGCATTCGGCCGTCTCGTCGATCCAGGCGCCGCCATGGTCGCCATAGACCCCGATGGTCGAGAGATAGCCGATCCAGCGCAGCTTCTCGGCCGCGGCCAGCTTGTCGGCGAGCGCGCCGAGCACCGGATCGCCGCTCTCGTCAGGCTGGGCCGAGACCAGCACCGCGTCTGCATCCGCAACGAGCTTTGCCAGGGGTGTCGAGACCGCAAAACCGCCGAAGACCAGAGTGTGCAGGCCTTTCCTGCTGAGTTCGCCGGCCTTTTCGGCCGAGCGCACCGTTCCGGTGACCTCCCAGCCCTTCGCCAAGGCGGCGCGCGCGAAGAACCCGGCGGAATAGCCGAGGCCGAAGATGACGAGCTTCATGCGGGTTCCAGTTGGTTCGGAAAAGGCTGAGCCCATTCGGTCCTGACCTTGGGGTCGGTTTCCCGCGCGAGGCGGGCCGGCGCGAGTTCCGCGGCGCGGCTGGGCACGAGCTGCCAAAGCGCCCAGGCCGCCATCGCCCTCACCAAAGACGAGGGATCGTCGAGCAGGGCTTCGGCATTTGCGGCCAGTGCCGGATCGCCGCTGTTGCCGATCGCAATCAGGACATTGCGGATGAACCGGTCGCGGCCGGTGCGCTTGACCGGCGTGCCGGCGAAGAGCGCGCGGAAGGCGGCGTCATCGAGCCCGGCGAGATCGGCCAGCGGCAACGCGTCGAGCTCGCCCTTGAGCGCCAGGCGCGTCTCATGCGAGGCGTCCGCGAACTTGTTCCAGGGGCAGACGGCGAGGCAGTCGTCGCAGCCGAAGACGCGGTTGCCGATGCCTTCACGGAATTCTGCGTCGATATGGCCCTGATGCTCGATGGTGAGATAGGCGATGCACCGGCGCGAATCGAGCTGATAGGGCGCCGGGAAGGCCTTGGTCGGGCAGATGTCGAGGCAGCGCGTGCAGGAGCCGCAACGGTCGCGCTCCGGCTCGTCCGGAGGCAAGTCCGCGCTCGTGTAGATCGCGCCCAGGAAGAGCCAGGCGCCGTGCTGGCGCGAGACCAGCACCGTCTGCTTGCCCTGCCAGCCGAGGCCCGCTGCCTGGGCCAGCGGCTTTTCCATCACTGGGGCGGTGTCGACGAAGACCTTGACCTCGGCGTCGCCTCGCGCCGCCAGCACGCCGGCGATGCTCTTCAGCTTGCCCTTGATCACATCGTGATAGTCGCGCCGGCGGGCGTAGAGCGAGATGGCGCCGCGGTCGCGCTGCGCCAGGACGGCGAGCGGGTCGCCTTCGCCCGCATAGCTCATGCCGAGCATGACGATCGAACGCGCCGCCGGCCACAGGGTCGCCGGATCGGCGCGCTCCGCCGTGCGCTCGGTCAGCCAGGTCATGTCGCCGTGATGGCCGGCCTCCAGCCAGCCGGCGAGGCGGGCGGGCGCTTCGGGAATGGCGTCGACCGAGGCGACGCGCAGCACCGAGAACCCCTCGGCCTTGGCGCGCGCGGCGATCGCAGCCTTGAGCTTGTCGGGGCTCAGAAGTCCAGGTCGTCGTAATGGGCGGAGGGGGCCATGCCGGGAATCCGGTCGCTCAGCAGCGGCCGGAAGCTCGGTCTGGACTTGATCCTCGCATACCATGCGCGGGCGGCCTCATCCTCGTCCCAGGGCACGTCGCCGAGATAGTCGACGCAGGAGAGATGCGCCGCCGCGGCAAGATCGGCATAGCTCAGAATGTCGCCGGCGAGCCAGTTCCGTTTCGCCGTCAGCCAGGCGATGTAGCGCAGATGATAGCGCACATTGCCGCGCGCCGCGCGGATCGCGCTCATTTCCGGCGGGCCGCCGCCCTCGTCCCGGCTCATGAAGCGCTTCATCACCTTCTCCAGCACTAGCGGAGCGGTGATTTCCTCGTTGAACTTGATGTTGAACCAGTCGAGCAGCCGGCGCACCTCGATCCGCCCGCCCGGGCCTTCCGGCAGCAGGCGCCGTTCGGCCAGCGCGAGCCCGCGGGTCTCGTCGAGATATTCGGCGATCGGTCCGGGGCCGGGCACGACGAGCCCGCTATCCTCGCGCAGCACCGGCGTCGTCCCGGCGGGATTGAGCTCGAGGAACTCGCGCCGCCGTTCCCAGACGCGCTCTTCGACCAACGTGGCGTCGAGGCCGAACTCGCCCAGTGCGAGCCGGATGAAGCGCGAATGCGGGCAAAGCGCATAATGGTGAAGCGTGGCCATCGATTGCTGGAACTGAGGACGGTTCGGGTGAGGTAGGCCGGCGCTGATGCAGCGCAATAGAGCGCCCCCGTATAGGCCTGCCGGCTAAGCCTAACAACCCGGGACGGGGTGAAGTGGCGGATTGCGCAGAAATCCTTCCCGGTCTGGTAACCAATTTGCAAAGACCCTGCGCCATAGCTTTAACGCGTTCGGCTCAGCTTTGTTGCGCCGCACCAGCAAGGCTCGGAAGGACCCTCCCATGCATGACCTTCTTGTCGCCGCCGTGCTCGGCGTGGTCGAGGGGCTGACCGAATTCCTGCCGGTGTCCTCGACCGGCCACCTGCTGCTGCTCGGGCATTTTCTAGGCTTCGAATCCAAGGGCAAATCCTTCGAGATCCTGGTCCAGCTCGGCGCGATCCTGGCGATCCTGCTGGTCTATTTCCGCCGCCTGCTCGATATCGCCCTGCGCTTGCGCACCGATCCGTCTGCGCGTCGCTTCGTCATCGGCGTGCTCATCGCCTTCCTGCCGGCTGCGGTGATCGGCGCGCTGGCGCACGGCTTCATCAAGGGCGTGCTGTTCAACCCCTTCCTGGTCTGCTGCACGCTGATCGCCGGCGGCCTCGTCCTCCTCGTCGTCGACGAGCTGGAGCTCGAGGTGAAACATCACGACGCCACCAATTTCCCGCTGCCGATGTATCTCAAGATCGGCTTCATCCAGTGTCTTGCGATGGTGCCCGGTGTCTCTCGCTCCGGATCGACCATCGTTGGCGCGATGCTGCTCGGCGCCGACAAGCGGGCCGCGGCCGAGTTCTCCTTCTTCCTGGCGATGCCGACGATGGCCGGCGCCTTCGCCTATGACCTGCTGAAGAACTACAAGGAGCTGACGACCAACGATCTCACGTTGATCACGATCGGCTTCGTCACCGCCTTCATCTCGGCGCTGATTGTCGTCCGCAGCTTCCTCGATTTCGTCTCGAAGCGCGGCTTCACGCCCTTCGCCTGGTGGCGGATCATCGTCGGCTCGGCCGGCCTCGCCGGGCTCTGGGTCTTCGGCTGAGCTCAGCCTGAAGCGGGTAAGGGCCCGCGCCAGGTTCCGAGCAGCATCTCCAGGAAGCGTTCCGCCGCTGGCGCCAGCTTGACCCCGCGGCGCCGGACCACACCGATCGTGCGCGAAACTTCCGGGTCGCGGATCGGCCGCGTCACGATGATCGGGTGGTTCTCGCCCGGCGTCGCCAGCTTCGGCAGCACGGATATGCCGAGGCCCGCCTCGACCAGCCCGAGCGAGGTCGACAGATGCGTCACCTCGAACGACCAGTCGAGCCTGACGCCGACCTTGACCAGCGCCGCATCGAGGATGGCACGGTTGCCGCTGCTGCGGCTGACGGTGACCAGCGGATGGCCTTCGAGATCGGCCCAGCCCAGGGATGATTTCTGCGCCAGCGCATGGTCGTGCCGGCAGGCGAGCACGAAGGGATCGTCGATCAACGGCTCGAAACTGAGCTCGCCATCGGAGCCGCCGATCAGGTTGATGCCGAACTCGACCTCGCCGCGCGCCACCGCTTCCAAGCCGTCATTGGCCGAGAGGTCGAGGATTCGGAAGCGGATGTTCGGGTACTGCGCCTGGAAGCGCGCGATCACCGAGGGCAGGAAGTAGAAGGCGGCCGTGGGTACGCAGGCGAGCGCGATCAGTCCGGCGCGGCGGCTGCCGAGATCCCGCATCGCGAAGATCGAGCTGTCGAACTCGTCGAGCATGCGCCGGACCAGCGGCAGCATCTCGCGCCCGACCATAGTCAGCGCGACCCGGCGCGTCGTCCGCTCCAGCAGCGCCGCCCCGACCGCGCTTTCAAGGCGCTGGATGCGCCGGCTCAGCGCCGGCTGTGACATGTTGAGCGCCTCGGCGGCGCGGTGGAAGCCGCCGAGCTCGACGACCGAGATGAAGGCGCGCAGATCGAGGGCTTCGAAATTGATGCTCATGACGTATCAATAACGCCGATCTCTGCATTTCACAGCAGTTATCTGATTTGAGAAGAGAGGGCATCGCCAATCGCCGGGTGACGCCCTTGTCCGCTCCCTTCCAGCTCCCGCATCCTCAGGCCCTGCGCATCCCCTGCGTGCTGATGCGCGGCGGCACCTCGCGCGGCCCGTTCTTCCTGGAACGCGACCTGCCGAGCGATCCGGCGGCGCGCGATCGCGTCCTGCTCGCCGCGATGGGCTCGCCGCATATGCTGCAGCTCGACGGGCTCGGTGGCGGCAATTCGCTGACCAGCAAGGTTGCGATCGTCAGCCGTTCCAGCCGGCCCGATGCCGATGTCGACTATCTCTTCGCCCAGGTCGCGGTCGAGCGCGCTCATGTCGATTTGAGCCCGAACTGCGGCAACATGCTCTCCGCCGTCGGCCCCTTCGCGATCGAGGCCGGCCTGGTGCCGGCCGCCGACGGCGAAACCATCGTGCGCATTCACAACCGCAACACCGGCGCGCTGATCGAGGCAGCCGTGCAGACGCCTGGCGGTGTCGTCGCCTATGACGGAGCGACCGCGATCGACGGCGTCGCCGGCACGGCCGCCCCGATCAAGCTCGGCTTCCTCGAAGCCGTCGGCTCGAAAACCGGCGCATTGCTGCCGACCGGCTGCGCTCGCGAGGAGATCGACGGCGTCCCGGTGACGCTGGTCGACTATGCCACGCCGATGCTGCTGCTGCGGGCAAGCGATCTCGGCCTTGCCGGCGATGAGACGCCGGCCGAGCTCGATGCGAATGCCGCCCTGCTGGCGCGCCTGGAGGGGCTGCGCCGCGAGGCCGGCCGCCGCATGGGTCTCGGGGATGTCGCCGGGCGCGTCATTCCAAAGGTCGGGGTGCTTTCGCCGGCGCGTCGCGGCGGCAGCCTGACCTCACGCTATTTCACGCCGGATCGCTGCCACCGCAGCCATGCCGTCACCGGAGCGCTCTGCGTCGCCGCGGCAAGCCGTATCGCCGGCAGCGTCGCCGCCGAGATGCTGTCCCCCGGGATCGGCTCGCTGGTCGCGGTCGAGCATCCGAGCGGCGCCATCCAGGTCGACCTTGCGCTCGATGCCGCCGGTCAGGTGGCCCGCGCCAGCCTGGTCCGCACGGCGCGCCGCATCTTCGAAGGAAACGTCATCGTCCCCGCCAGTGCGATCCTCGCGCTTGCAGAGAGGGCGGAAACGGGAGGAGAACTGACCCATGACGATCACGCGCCGCCATCTCTGCAGCCTGATCACGGCCGCTCTGGCCAGCACCTGCCTGCCTGATTTCGCCCGCGCCCAGGCTGCCTTCCCGGACAAGCCGATGAAGCTCCTGGTGCCTTACGCCGCCGGCGGCGGCACGGACGCGATCGCGCGTCTCGTCGCGCAGGGCGTCGGCGAGCGGCTCGGCCAGTCGCTGGTGGTCGAGAACAACGGCTCGGCCGGTGGCAATCTCGCGACAGCGCAGGCGGCTGCGGCTTCGCCGGACGGCTATACCGTGCTGATGGCCAATCAGGGCCCGATGGTGGTCAACCCGCATCTCTTCAAGAACGTCCGGGTCGATCCGCTGACTGCATTCGACCCGCTGACGCTGATCTCGGCGGCGCCGCTCGTCGTGGTCGTCGCGCCGAATTCGCCACACAAGACGCTGGCCGAGCTCGTCGGCCAGGGCCAGAAGAACCCGGGCAAGCTGACCTATGGCTCGGCCGGTAACGGCTCGGCCAGCCATCTGGCGACGATCCTGCTGGCGCAGACCGCGCAGTTCGAGGCGGTGCATGTGCCTTATCGCGGCGCCGGCCCGGCGCTGACCGATCTGCTCGCCGGCAACAGCGACTTCATGATCACCACCGTGCCGTCCGTGCTCGGCCTGATCGAAGGCGGCAAGGTCAGGGCGCTGGCGGTGACCGGCAAGGCGCGCGCCAAGCTTTTCCCCGAGGTTCCCTCGGTCGCCGAGAGCGGCTGGCCGGACTACGAGGCAACGGCCTGGTACGGCTTTGTCGTGCCCAAGGGCACGCCCAAGGACGTCGCGGCCAAGCTGCGCCAGGCGACGGTCGAGACCATCAACAGCCCGATCATCCGCGAGCGTCTACAGAACGAGGGTGCCGAGCCGATCGGCAACAAGCCGGAGGAGTTCGCAGCGATGATGGAAGCGGAGTCGCGGCGCTGGGCCGGCATCATCAAGCAGGCCCGCCTCGCCATCAACTGAGGCTCAGGCGATCCGCTTGTCGGCGGAATCGCAGAGATCGGCGACGACGCAGCTCTCGCAGGCCGGCCGCAGAGCCTTGCAGGTGTAGCGTCCGTGCAGGATCAGCCAGTGATGCGCGTGCCGGCCGAACTCGGCCGGCACCGCCTTTTCCAGGCCGAGTTCGACCTGCAGCACATTCTTGCCGGGCGCGATGCGCAGGCGGTTCGCGACGCGGAAGACATGGGTGTCGACGGCGTGGGTGATCTCGCCAAAAGCGATGTTGAGCACCACGTTCGCGGTCTTGCGGCCGACGCCGGGCAGGCTCTCCAGCGCCTCGCGCGCGATCGGCACCTCGCTGCCGAACTCCAAGATCAGCTTTTCCGAGAGTGCGATGACGTTCTTCGCCTTGTTGCGGTAGAGCCCGATCGTCTTGATCAGCTCGCGCACCTGGTCTTCGCCGAGGGCTAGCATCTTTTCAGGCGTGTCAGCGAGCTCGAACAGCCGCTTCGTCGCCTTGTTGACGCCGGCATCGGTCGCCTGTGCCGAGAGCACCACGGCGACCAGCAACGTGAAGGCGTTGACGTAGTCGAGCTCGCCCTTCGGCTCGGGCCTTTGCTGCCGGAAGCGGCTGAAGATCTCGTAGACCTCGGCAGCGCTGCGCGGCTTCGGATTCGTGATCCGCTTCGGTGGAGGGCTGCGGCGTTTCGCACTGTTCGGCACGGGCATCGCGGCGTTATAGTTGGCACATGACCTTGGGCAAGCCCGAATCCGACCTTGCAGTCGAAGCGGCCGAAAAGCCGGTCTTCGACGCGACGATCACGCCGCATCGCTCGCTCGGCCAGAACGGATTCCGGACCGTGATGACGCTGGTCTGCCTGACCAGCGTCGCGGCCTCCATTCCTTTCATGGTGCTCGGTGCCTGGCCGGTCGCAGGCTTCTTCGGCCTCGACGTCCTCGCGCTGTTCATCGCCTTCAAGGTCAACTTCAATGCGGCCCGCGCCTTCGAGCGCATCGTCGTGACGCCGCTCGAGGTGCTGTTGCGCAAGGTCTCGCATCACGGCCGCGAGAGGATCTGGCGCTCCAATCCGGCCTGGACCAAGCTCGAGCGCGCGGACGATGAGGATTACGGCCTGCTCGAGCTTTCGCTGGTCGCGCGAGGGCAGCGCACCGTGGTCGCTTCCGCACTTTCGCCGCAGGAGCGCGAAGGCTTCGCACAGGCGCTCGGAGCGGCGCTCGCCAAGGCCAAGCGCGGCCCGGATTTCGAACCCGCCCGAGCATGACCGCAACGATCATCCCGCTGATCGCATGGGCGGCGATCATCGTCGTCGTCATCGCGGCGGTGCGGGCCAATCGCGCTCGGCGCGGCCCCCTGCCTGCTGAGACCGGTGGCGAGGAAGCTGTCCGTGCTTATGCACTGATCCTGCGCGACAAGCTCGATCGCGCCCTGTTCGGCCCGGTGCTGGCAGGGCAGGTCTGGGATCGCATGATGGTTCGCCCGGTCGGCGAGGGGCTGATTCACGAATTCCACCGCGATTACTGCGGTCACGGCCTGATCCGCACGCGAGACGGCGCCAAGCTCTGCGACATCCTGGACGGTCATCGTCCCGGCGAGGCCATTGCCGAATGGCGTTCGCGCGAGTCCTTCGTCGCCTTCTTCGCCGAGCAGTCGGACTATAGTTGCAGCGGCTGGGACGAGGCTTCGCCGGTTTTCTTCACCGACGACGAATGGCATCGCAACAACCAGCGCCTGACGCGGGAGAAGCTGCAGCGCTTCGCTTGAGGGAGGCCTCAGGTTGTCCGTTGCGCCAGCCAGACCGTATGGCCGCCGCAGTTCGGGTCCTCGATGATATGCTCGACGACGGCAAAACCGGTCGCATCGAGCAGCGCGCGATACTCGGACGGATCGAGGCTGCCATGGTAGAGCGGTTCGCCCTCGAAGCTGCCGATCGCCTCGCCATGGCCGGGCCCGCTGGTGAAGAGCAGCGCAGCTCCATCCGCCGCATGCGCACGGAAGAGCGGGAACATTCGCCGTTGATCGTCGGGCTTCAGATGGAAGAAGCTGTCCCAGGCGATGAGCCCGTCGAAGCGCCGGCCAAGTGCGAGCTCGCGCATATCGCCGACCTGCCAGTCCTGCTGCGGGAAGCGTTTCCGGCAGAGCGCGATCAGCGGCGCCGCCGAATCGATGCCGGTGACCGCACAGCCCCGTTCGATCAGATGCCTGGCGATCGGCTCGCCCATGCCGCAGCCGATGTCGAGGACCGAAGGAGTCGCCGGCAGCCGTGACAGGAAGCGGTCGAGCCAGTGCGCCTCCATCAGCTTCCGGCCGCGTTGCTGGTCATAGGCAGCGGCGTGGCGCAGGTAGAGCGAGACGACGGCGTCGGCGGAATCGGTCATCTTTGGATGTCTACGCGGCCTTTGAGGCGAAGACGAGCTTGTCAGCTTTCGGGTGGGAGACGCATGCTGACAGCATTAGCGTCGCGAGCATGAGATTTGAGATCGCGAGGACAGAAAGATGAACGCCCATTCCAGTTTCAGGACGGCGATGAAACCGATAGTCGTCTCCAATGCCGTGCTCGCCCGCGCCACCGAAGCCATCCCCTCGGAAGCCGATTTTCCGGCGGTTGTGCCCGGCTCGGATTACGACACCGTGCGCCGCATCCTGGCCTACATCACCAATAACTGGCGCCAGCAGCCGACGATCGAGGCGATCGCCGACGCGGCCGGTGCGACCCCGACCGACGTGCATCACCTGTTCCGGCGCTGGTGCGGGCTGACGCCGAAGGCGTTCCTGCAGGCGATCACGCTCGACAACGCCAAGGGTCTGCTGGCCGCCTCCGCCAGCATCCTCGACACCAGCTTCGAGGTCGGACTCTCCGGTCCCGGCCGCCTGCACGACCTCTTCGTCACCCATGAGGCGATGTCGCCGGGCGAGTGGAAGACCGGCGGCGAGGGATTGCGCATGTCCTATGGCTTCCACCAGTCGCCCTTCGGCGAAGCGCTGGTCGTGGTGACCGAGCGCGGGCTCGCCGGTCTCGGCTGGGTCTCGAACAGCCTCGACGGCGGCAAGGTGATCGGCGGCCGGGCCGAGGCGCTGGCCGACATGATGCGGCGCTGGCCGCATGCGGACTACCACTTCGATCCGCAGAGCACGGCGCCCTATGCGACGCGCATCTTCGAGCCGGGCAGCTGGTCGCCGCAGACGCCGCTGCGCGTCGTGCTGATCGGCACCGATTTCGAGGTCCGTGTCTGGGAGACGCTGCTGCGCATCCCGGTCGGCTGCGCCACCACCTATGGCGACGTCGCCGGCCATATCGGCAAGCCTTCGGCGGCTCGCGCGGTCGGTGCGGCGGTGGGCAAGAACCCGATCTCCTTCGTCGTCCCCTGCCACCGCGTCATCGGCAAGTCCGGCGCGCTCACCGGCTACCATTGGGGGCTGACGCGCAAGCGCGCCATCCTCGGCTGGGAGGCCGGGCAGGTCGCAGGCGGCGAGGCCGCCTGAGTCCAGAACTTACTGGATGGTCGGAGCGGGCGCTGCCGCAGGCGGGGGCGTCCGCCTTGCCGTGGCCGGGCGCGGCTTCGACGTCTCGGGCTTCGGCTCGGGCAGGCCGAGGCGGGCGCGGATCGAGGCGGCGCGCGCCTCGGTGATGCGGGCGCCGCAGAAGCCGTGCGAGCCCTCGCGCTGGAAGTCGCGGCAGATCTGCTCGCGCTCCGACGAGAACCCTGCCTGCTCGCGGGCGATCGTGCGCTGCTCGGTCAGGTTGGCCTTGGCCGAGAGCGCTCGGTAGCCTTCCCGAACGGCGGTCTCCGCCTTGCTGCGCTCGGCTTCGGTCTCCTTGGCGCGGGCCGGCAGGGTGCGCACGTCCGGCCCCCAGACGCCGCGGGGATCGATGCGGCAGGCGGCGGCCTCGATCACGCAGGGCTGCTCCGGCTCGATCACGAGGAAGGCGCCTTCGAGCACGTCGAAGACGATCGGGCAGGCCGCGGCTTCCAGCTTGTAGCGCGGCAACCCGGCCGGCTTGCCGAGCGAGGTCACCGGCACGGGCGTATCGCCGAAGGAGATGGCGCAGGGTTCGACGAGGTTGCTGGACTGGAAGCCTTCGGCGCGCAGCTTCAGGCCATAGCCGCTGCCGGTCTTCTCCAGCGTTGCTTCGCCGAAGCCGCCATTGCGTCGCAAGCTCTTGCCGAGAAGCGAGTCTTCTCCCGGGATCTTGATGGCCGGCATGGTGCGCGGGCGCGGCGCCGACGACTGGCCGCCGACGGAGGCCGGCGCCGATTGCTGGGCGCCGGGCTGGTTGAAAGGCTGCGCACCGGGAAGCTGCATCGGCTGAGCCAGGGCTGCGCCTGCAAGGCCGAGCCAGGCCAGGGCTGCACCGGCAGCGAGGCGATGGGCAGTCGGGCGGCGGAGCGTCGTCACGGCTGTTTCCTGGTGGCGAAGGTCCATTCTGAATGGAATGGCTACGCCTGTTGCGCAAGAGCATGCGCGCAACACTTACCCGGAATGGTCAGCCCTGCGAATTCTGTGAGGGATACTGCACAAAGCCGATTCTTAATCCGGCTCCGCGCCTTGCAAGCAGGCCGTCACCCTCCCTATATACGCCGCGAAGCGGTGGTTTTTACGGGCCATCGGGGCCGGATTGCGCCAGGCGCCAGCACTCGCATGCGAACGCTGCAACGCAGGGCCGGTCGATCTTTGTTGTAACCGGCGGGTGAGGCCGGGCCGGGGCTTGAAGTCCCGTTCCGTCGCTTCAGCCGCCAGACGTGGGTATCCCGGGTTCGTTCGCCGCGGAAGGTGGGGGCGATCCGGGGCCATGGGCCGGGGAGCGGCGTCTTACGCGCGCTCTTCCGGCGATCTGCTAAATCGAAAGGGATCCCATCCATGGGTAAAGTCATCGGTATCGACCTCGGAACCACCAACTCCTGCGTTGCAGTGATGGAAGGGTCGACGCCCAAGGTCATCGAGAATTCCGAGGGCGCCCGCACCACGCCTTCGATCGTCGCCATCACGGATGACGGCGAGCGTCTGGTCGGCCAGCCGGCCAAGCGCCAGGCGGTCACCAATCCGGAGCGGACCTTCTTCGCCATCAAGCGCCTGATCGGGCGCACTTTCGACGATCCGATGACCAAGAAGGACATCGATCTCGTTCCCTACAAGATCAAGAAGGCCCCGTCGGGTGACGCCTGGGTCGAGGCCGACGGCAAGGATTACTCGCCCTCGCAGATCTCCGCCTTCACGCTGACCAAGATGAAGGAGACCGCGGAGGCCTATCTCGGCCAGCCGGTGACGCAGGCCGTCATCACCGTTCCCGCCTATTTCAACGACGCCCAGCGTCAGGCCACCAAGGATGCCGGCCGTATCGCCGGCCTCGAGGTGCTGCGCATCATCAACGAGCCGACCGCGGCCGCGCTCGCCTATGGCCTCGACAAGAAGTCGGCCGGCACCATCGCGGTCTATGACCTCGGCGGCGGCACGTTCGACGTCTCGGTCCTCGAGATCGGCGACGGCGTGTTCGAGGTGAAGTCGACCAATGGCGACACCTTCCTCGGCGGCGAGGACTTCGACATGCGCCTGGTCGAATACCTGGCGGACGAGTTCAAGCGCGAGCAGGGCATTGACCTGAAGAAGGACAAGCTCGCCCTGCAGCGCCTGAAGGAGGCGGCCGAGAAGGCGAAGATCGAGCTCTCCACGACCGCGCAGACCGAGATCAACCTGCCCTACATCACGGCGGATGCCTCGGGTCCGAAGCACCTCGCCATCAAGCTCTCGCGCGCCAAGTTCGAGAGCCTGGTCGACGATCTGATCCAGCGCACCATCGAGCCCTGCCGCAAGGCGCTCAAGGATGCCGGCCTGTCCGCGGGCCAGATCGACGAGGTCGTCCTGGTCGGCGGCATGACCCGCATGCCGAAGGTCCAGGAGGTCGTGAAGCAGTTCTTCGGCAAGGAGCCGCACAAGGGCGTCAACCCCGACGAGGTCGTCGCCATCGGCGCCGCGATCCAGGCCGGCGTCCTGCAGGGCGACGTCAAGGACGTCCTGCTGCTTGACGTGACCCCGCTCTCGCTCGGCATCGAGACGCTGGGCGGCGTGTTCACGCGCCTGATCGACCGCAACACTACGATCCCGACCAAGAAGAGCCAGGTCTTCTCCACCGCCGAGGACAACCAGGGCGCGGTGACGATCCGGGTCTTCCAGGGCGAGCGCGAGATGGCGGCCGACAACAAGATGCTCGGCCAGTTCGACCTGATGGGCATCCCGCCGGCCCCGCGCGGCATGCCGCAGATCGAGGTGACCTTCGACATCGACGCCAACGGCATCGTCTCGGTGACGGCGAAGGACAAGGCCACCAACAAGGAGCAGCAGATCCGCATCCAGGCGTCCGGCGGCCTCTCCGAGGCCGAGATCCAGAAGATGGTCAAGGATGCCGAGGCCAACGCCGCCGATGACAAGAAGCGTCGCGAGGTGGTCGAAGCCAAGAACCAGGGCGAGAGCCTCGTGCACTCGACCGAGAAGTCGCTGAAGGACTATGGCGACAAGGTTTCGGCGGCCGACAAGGGCGCGATCGAGACGGCGCTCGAAGCCCTCAGGACTGCGCTGACCGGTGAGGATGTCGAGGCGATCCAGGCCCGCACCAACGAGTTGATGCAGGCGTCGATGAAGCTCGGCGAGGCGATGTATGCCGCCAGCCAGGCCGAAGCGAACGCTCCCGAGGGCGCCGCTGCCGAGGAGCCGAAGAAGGACGACGTCATCGACGCCGACTTCAAGGACGTCAGCGACGACAAGGGCGACAAGAAGAAGAGCGCCTGATCGCGCTACTTGGTCATCCATCGACCGTGACGGGATGGCCGGGCTTGACCCGGCCATTCCGTTGAGGCGATGGCGTCGGCAGGACATGACTCGCCGGCCTGCGCAAGGAGCGCGGGGCGGCGCAGGGGCAGCTGGTTGAATGTCGAAGCGCGACTACTACGAAATCCTCGGGGTCTCCCGAACCGTGACGGAGGTCGAGCTCAAGAGCTCCTTCCGCAAGCTCGCCATGCAGCATCACCCGGACAAGAACCCGGGCGACAAGCAGGCTGAGCTCAAGTTCAAGGAGATCAACGAGGCCTATCAGATCCTCTCAGATGGCCAGAAGCGCGCGGCCTATGACCGCTATGGCCATCAGGCCTTCGAGAACGGCGGCGGGGGCGGTGGCGGCCCTGCCGACATGTCGGACTTCATGTCCGATATCTTCGAATCCTTCTTCGGCGAGGGCCGCGGCCGTGGCGGCCCGCGCGGCGCCAATTCCCGCGAGCGCGGCGCCGATCTGCGCTATAATCTCGAGATCGGCCTCGAAGAGGCCTATTCCGGCAAGAACGAGACCATCCGCGTCCCGACTTCGGTGACCTGCGAGGTCTGCTCCGGCACCGGCGCCAAGGCCGGCTCGAAGTCGCGCCAGTGCCCGACCTGCGGCGGCCATGGCCGCGTCCGCGCCAGCCAGGGCTTCTTCTCGGTCGAGCGGACATGCCCGACCTGCAACGGCCGCGGCGAGATCATCGACGATCCCTGCACCGGCTGCCAGGGCGCCGGCCGCGTCACTCGCGAACGCACGCTCTCGGTCAACATCCCGGCCGGTGTCGAGGACGGTACCCGCATCCGCCTTGCAGGCGAGGGTGAGGCTGGCTTGCGCGGCGGACCGGCTGGTGATCTCTACATCTTCCTATCGATCAAGCCGCACGCCATCTTCCAGCGCGACGGCGCCGACCTGTTCTGCCGGGTGCCGATCGGCCTGACTTCGGCCGCGCTCGGCGGCGAGATCGAGGTGCCGACGCTGAATGGTGAAAAGGCCCGGGTGAAAATCCCCGAGGGGACTCAGACCGGCAAGCAGTTCCGGCTCAAGGCCAAGGGCATGAGCGTTCTGCGCTCGCGCGAGATGGGCGATCTCTACATCCAGGTTCTCGTCGAGACGCCGCAGAAGCTCACTGCCCGCCAGCGCGAATTGCTGATGGAGTTCGAGCGCGAGAGCTCGGGCGCAACCCATCCCGAGACAGCCGGCTTCTTCGGCCGGGTCAAGGATTTCCTCGGCGGCCTCGGCGGCTCTGCCTGAGACGAAAAAACGGGCGCCTTGCGGCGCCCGTTCTTCTGTGGTCGGAGCCGGCCTGATGGTCAGGCCTTGTCGATCACCTTCTTGACGGCGTCCTTGGTCTTGCCGACCGCCTGCTGGGCTTCGCCCTTGCGCTCCTGCGCGATACCCTCGGCCTGAAGCTCGGGCTTGTTCAGCGCCTTGCCGGCTGCCTGCTTGATGTTGCCGGCGGCCTCGTTGGCCATGCCCTTGATCTTGTCGGCGGTGCTGCCCATGGACGTGTTCCTTTCCGAAATGAGTCGAGCCCGGCGCCTCGGCGCCGGTTCGGATGGGAGAACGTCACGGCCGGGCTTTGGTTCCCGCGCTCAAGCGGACGTGATGGTCTCTGCGATCGCCCGCAGCGCCCCGCCCGTTGCCTCGTCGGCCGGGAAGAAGGTCTCCAGCGCCAGCTCCGACAAGGTCACGTCGACCGGCGTGCCGAACACCGTCGTGGTCGAGATCAGCGACAGCTCGGTCTCGCCGAGCCGCAGGTGCAGCGGCAGCACGATCGGCGGCTCGGCCTCGTCCTGCGCCTTGCCTTTGATGACTGGCACGGCCGGGACGGGATAGCTCAGCAATTCGGTCAGGAGTTCGGCCAGCAGCGGGTCGGCCGTGGCGCGGATCTGTTGGCGCAGCCTTGCGATCAGATGGCCGCGCCATTCCGTCAGGTTGACGATCGCCGGGGCGAGCCCGCGTGGATGCAGGCTGAGCCGCAGCACGTTGACCGGCGGGCGCAGCAGGTCGGCGTCTTCGACGACCGCGAGCATCGGCGCGATCATCTTGTTCGCCGCGAGCAGGGTCCAGTGCCGGTCGATGGCCACGGCCGGGTAGGGCTCGTGCCCCTTGAGCAGCAGGTCGATCGCGCTGCGCGCCGCCTGCAGGCTCGGATCCTCCAGCGAACGTTCGAGATAGACCGGTGCATAGCCGGCCGAGAGCAGGAGCGCGTTGCGCTCGCGCAGCGGCACGCCGAGATGCTCGGCGAGCAGCAGGACCATGTCTCGACTCGGGACCGAGCGGCCGCTCTCGACGAAGCTGAGATGCTTCTGCGAGATCTCGGCTTCGAGCGCGAGGTCGAGCTGGCTGAGACGGCGCAGCTGGCGCCAGTCGCGGATGAGATGCCCGATCGTGGGCTGCTGGTGCTTGTTCATGATGGGCAAGCTAGCCGCAGCCGCGCCGCCATCCAATTACCTCTGGCTTAATCGACCGGCCGCCGGGCTTTCGTCAGCATGGCCTCCATCAGCAACCGCCCCGGATGAGACGGGGCCTGAACCGGAGAACGACCATGGCCTTCATCCAGTCCTCGCGTTTCCTGCGCAACGCCCTTGCCCTCGATGCCGCCGCCTGCGCCGCGACCGGCCTGCTGCTCAGCGTCGGCGCCGGTTCGCTCTCCGGCCTCCTCGGCTTTCCGGCGGAGTTTCTTCGCAGCGCCGGCCTGGTGTTGCTGCCTTGTGCTGCCCTGCTTGCGTTATTCGCCAGCCGGCTTCGCCTGCCGCGCCTCGCGATCTATGCCGTGATCGGCGTCAATGTCCTCTGGATCGCCGACAGCGTGCTGATCCTCGTCGCCGGCTGGTTCGCGCCGACCACGCTCGGCATCGCCTTCGTCCTGGCCCAGGCCGCGGCGGTCGCGGTCGTCACCGAGCTCGAGGTGATCGGCCTGAAGAAGTCGGTCACGGAAACGGTTGGAACCGAAGCCGCTTTGCACTGACCAAACGGCCCGTTAGCCGAAGCCGCCGTGGCTCGCGCCGCGGCGGCCGTGGCTTGCGACGGCTTGTCACGAAACCGTCGTCTGTGCTCACTAGCCGGAAGGCCTGCCTCCCCACCCTGCGGAACAGGACCGTCCCAATGCGCAAACCCCTCGTCCTTGCGGCCCTCGCGACGCTCCTCTCTGGCGCAACGGCACTTGCCGAGCCGACCTTCAACCGTATCGCCACCTTCCAGGTGCCGCTGAACCTCCCGGCCGATCGCGACGCGAAGAAGAAGACGGTTGCGGAGATCATTTCGGCCAACGAGGCCGGCACCCTGCTCGCCTATACCGACGCCGAGCAGAAGGCGGTCGGTCTGATCGACATCACCACGGCCGATGCGCCCAAGCCCGCCGGCTTCATCCCGGTCGGCGGCGAGCCGACCTCGGTCGTGATCCTCGGCGAGCGAGCCTTCGCCGTCGTCGTCAGCTCCGGCGACAACTTCAAGGAGCCGGCCGGCCATCTCGCCACCATCGACCTGAGAACGAAGCAGGTCACAGCCAAATGCGAGCTAGGCGGCCAGCCCGATTCGATCGCCCTGACCAAAGACAAGGGCAAGCTCGCCATCGTCATCGAGAACGAGCGCGACGAGAAGCTGAACAAGGGCGACCTGCCGCAGCTTCCCGCCGGCAATCTCACTTTGATCGGCATCACGGGCGGCGAGGCCGATTGCGCCTCCAGGCAGATCGTCGACCTCACCGGCATCGCCGCGGTCGAGCCGACCGATCCGGAGCCGGAATTCGTCGACGTCAACCAGGACGGTCTTGCCGTGGTCACGCTGCAGGAGAACAACCACATCGCCGTGGTCGACACCAGGACCGGCAAGCTCGTTACGCATTTCCCGGCCGGCACCGTCGATCTCAAGAACATCGACAAGACCCGAGACGGTGAGATCAAGCCGGTTGAGGAGCTGAAGGGCGTGCGCCGCGAGCCCGATGCGGTGCGCTGGCTCGACAACGACCGCTTCGTCACCGCCAATGAGGGCGACTGGAAGGGCGGCTCGCGCGGCTTCACCATCTTCCGCAAGGACGGCACGGTCGAGTTCGATGCCGGCAACATGGTCGACCACATTGCCATCCGCCTCGGCCATTATCCGGAGCGCCGCTCAGCCGCTAAGGGCAGCGAGCCGGAGGGTATCGAGGTCGGCACCTATGATGGCGAGCGCCTGTTCTTCGTCGGGCTGGAACGCGCCTCGCTGGTGCTCGTCTTCAAGGACGAGGGGCCGGGCAAGGCTCCGCGCTATCTGCAGGCCCTGCCGGGCGGCATCGCGCCGGAAGGGCTGCTGGCGATCCCGCAGCGCAATCTCTTCGTTTCCGCCTCCGAGGCCGATCTCGGCGAGAAGGACGGGCCGCGTTCGGCCGTGACCATCTATCAGCGCAGCGAGGCACCAACCGCCTACCCGACGATCGTCTCGGCCGATGTCGATGGCGTGCCGCTCGGCTGGGGCGCGCTCTCGGGCCTCGCCGCCCATCCCGAGCTGCCGGGCCGTCTCTTCAGCGTCGCCGACAACGCCTATACGCCCTCTCGCATCCTCGAGATCGACGCGACGAAGAAACCGGCGACGATCACCGGCGCCGTCACCGTGACGAAGGACGGCAAGCCGGCCTCCTATGATCTCGAGGGGATCGCGACGCGCGCCGGCGGCGGCTTCTGGCTGGTCTCGGAAGGCGCGCCGGAGCGCAAGGAGAAGCCAACCCAGAACCTGCTGCTGCGCGCTTCGGCCAGGGGCGAGATCGAGGAGGAGATCGCCCTGCCGGAGGACTTTGCCGCCAAGGCGGTCAACCAGGGCTATGAGGGCGTCGCCGTCACCGGCGCGGGCCAGGACGAAACGGTCTGGATCGCGGTCCAGCGCGAGTGGAAGGACGACCCCAAGGGCAAGGTCAAGATTCTGACCTACAAGCCCTTCAGCAAGAGCTGGGGTATTCTCTACTACCCGCTGACCGCTCCGGCCGCCGGCGCCTGGATGGGCCTCTCCGAACTCACCTATCTCGGCGACGAGACCTTCGCGGTGATCGAGCGCGACAACCAGTTTGGCGCCAAGGCCGTGAAGACGCTGGCGACCTTCTCGGTCAAGGGCCTGAAGCCGGCGCCTTTCGGCTCCTCGGAGATCCCGACGGTCGAGAAGACGCTGCTGCGCGACCTGACGCCGAACCTGATGAAGCTCGGCGGCTATGGGCTCGACAAGGTCGAGGGCATGGCGGTCGACAAGGCCGGCGATCTCTTCGTCATCACCGACAATGACGGCGTCGACGATTCCTCCGGCGAGACCCAGTTCTTCGCCTTCGGCAAGCTCTCGAAGTAAGACGCCACGGTAGGAGGCCGGCGAGTTCTTCTCGCCGGCCGGCCGATATCTTCGGGGCGTTTCCTGCTCCGCAGCGTAATTCAGCCGCGCCAGCCTTGCTGTCGCTGCCGCTGCGTGCCCTACTTCTGCGAAAGGGGGGCAGCGAATGACCCAAGGGGTTCTGTCACAGAGCAGCGCGCCCTCGCATGGCGAGCACCACGGCTCCGTTCCTGCCCTCACGCTCGGCGCCCTCGGAGTCGTCTACGGCGACATCGGCACCAGCCCGCTCTATGCGCTGAAGGAGGCCGCCCGCGCCGCGAGCGCCGGCGGGACCTTGCAGCCGGGAGCGGTCGTCGGCTGCGTCTCGATGATCCTGTGGGCGTTGATCCTGATCATCTCGCTCAAATACTCGCTGCTGATCATGCGTGCTGACAATCGCGGCGAAGGCGGCATCATGGCGATGCTGGCGCTGCTCAAGGCACGTCACGCCAAGCCGGGTACGGCCCGGGCCTATGTACTGGTAGTGGGCCTCGTCGGCGCCGCACTGCTCTATGGCGATGGGGCGATCACGCCGGCGATCTCGGTGCTCAGCGCGATCGAGGGCCTGAAGGTCGATGCGCCGTTTCTGGCGCCGGCGATCGTGCCGCTGACCGCGGCGATCCTGATCGGCGTGTTCCTTGTGCAAAGCAAGGGCACGGGCTTCATCGGCAAGCTGTTCGGGCCGATCATGCTGCTCTGGTTCATTGCCCTCGCGCTGCTCGGCATTCGGGGCATCCTGATGGCGCCGGGGATCCTCTCCGCCATCAACCCGTTCAACGCGCTCTACTTCATCACCCACACCGCGCCGCTCGTCGGCTTCGCCGTTCTCGGCGCGACCTTCCTGGCCGTGACCGGCGGTGAGGCGATGTATGCGGACATGGGCCATTTCGGCCCGCTGCCGATCCGCATCGCCTGGCTGACGGTGGTGCTCCCGGCGCTGATGCTCAACTATTTCGGCCAGGGCGGGCTGCTGCTGAGCCATCCCGAGGCGCTCGAAAACCCGTTCTACCAGCTCGCCCCGGACTGGGCGCATTATCCGATGGTGGTCTTCGCCACGGCCGCTGCCGTCATCGCCTCGCAGGCGGTTATCACCGGCGCCTTCTCGCTGACCCGCCAGGCCGTGCAGCTCGGCCTCTTCCCGGCGATCCGCATCAAGCACACGGCGGATGACCAGAAGGGGCAGATCTACATCCCGATCGTCAACTGGCTGATCTGCCTGGCGACCCTGACCTCGGTCTTCATGTTCCGCTCATCCGATGCGCTGGCCGGCGCCTACGGCATCGCCGTTTCCCTGCTGATGGCGATCACCACCGGGCTCGCGGCGTTGATCGCGCTGAAATGGGGCTACAACCCGATCCTCGTCGTGGCGGTCAACGGCTTCTTCCTGCTGATCGATCTCGCTTTCTTCTCGGCGAACCTGCCGAAGCTGCACGAGGGCGGCTGGTACCCGCTGCTGCTGGCCATGGTGCTGACGATGATCATGCTGACGTGGCGACGCGGCCTTGTCCTGGTGGAGGCGGCGCGCGCCCGCCAGCGCGAGCCGGAGAAGGCGTTCCTGGACATGTTGGCGACGAACCCGCCGCTGCGCCTGCCCGGGACGGCCGCGTTCCTGGCCTCGGCCGCGCGGGGGCTGCCGCTCTCGCTCACGCATTTCGTCCGCCACAACCATGCCCTGCACGAGCGCATCCTGCTGGTGACGGGTAAGCTGCAGGAAATTCCGCGCGTCTCCGACGAGAACCGGATCGAGCTGATCGAGCTCGCACCCAGCGTCACCCGTGTGATCCTGCATTTCGGCTTCATGGAAACGCCGCACATCCCGAGCGGATTGCGCTGCGGTGTCGAGCGCGGCCTGCTGCGGGGTGTCGATCTCGCTGAGATGTCGTATTACATCGGCCGCGAGACGGTCATTCCGCGCGAGGAGATCGCGGGCATGGCGATGTGGCGCGAGGCGCTCTTCGCCTTCATGCAGCGGAACGCCGAGCGTTCCGCCGCGCATTTCCATATCCCGGCCAAGCAGGTCGTAGAGGTCGGGGTCGAGATCGAGATCTGATCTTCGCGATCAGGTCACCGCGTCATTCCAGGGCAGCTCTCAGGGTTGAGTCTGGAACCTCTGATCACCGCGGTGGAGGACCATTTCGTCATTGCGAGCGTAGCGAAGCGATCCAGAGGGCGTAGAGTACTGCCCCCCTGGATTGCTTCGTCGCTACGTTCCTCGCAATGACGGCGAGGTGTCGAAGAGCCGGTCTCTCAGAGCCCCAGCTTGCGCTTGCGCTGGCCGAGCGTGCGCAGGCGCAGCGCGTTGAGCTTGATGAAGCCGGCCGCGTCGCGGTGGTCGTAGGCGACGGCGCCCTCTTCGAAGGTGACGAGGTCCTGATCGTACAGCGAGTACGGGCTGGAGCGGCCGATGACGTGGACGCCGCCCTTGTAGAGCTTGAGCCGCACCTGGCCGGCGACGAACTCCTGGCTCTTGTCGATCAGCGCCTGCAGCATCTCGCGCTCCGGCGAGAACCAGAAGCCGTTATAGATCAGCTCGGCATATTGCGGCATGAGCTGGTCCTTGAGATGCGCGGCGCCGCGATCGAGCGTGATCGACTCGATGGCGCGATGCGCGACGGTCAGGATCGTGCCGCCGGGTGTCTCGTACATGCCGCGGCTCTTCATGCCGACGAAGCGGTTCTCGACCAGGTCGAGCCGGCCGATGCCGTTGTCGCGGCCGAGTTCGTTGAGCTTGGCCAGCAGCTTGGCCGGCGAGAGCTGGACGCCGTCGATCGCCACCGCATCGCCCTTGGCGAAGTCGATGCTGATGATCGTCGGCTTGTCCGGCGCCTCCTCGGGCGAGATCGTGCGCGAATAGACATAGTCCGGCACTTCCTGCGCCGGGTCCTCCAGCACCTTCCCCTCGGAAGAGGCATGCAGCAGGTTGGCGTCGACCGAGAACGGCGCTTCGCCGCGCTTGTCCTTGGCGATCGGGATCTGGTGCTGCTCGGCGAAGGCGATCAGCTGCTCGCGCGAGCGCAGATCCCATTCGCGCCAGGGCGCGATCACCTGGACGTCGGGCTTCAGCGCATAGGCGGTCAGCTCGAAACGGACCTGGTCGTTGCCCTTGCCGGTGGCGCCATGGGAAATCGCGTCGGCGCCGACGCGGTCGGCGATCTCGATGAGCTTCTTGCCGATCAGCGGGCGGGCGATCGAGGTTCCCAGAAGATAGACGCCCTCATAGGCGGCATTGGCCCGGAACATCGGGAAGACATAGTCGCGGACGAACTCTTCCCGCAGGTCCTCGATATGGATGTTCTCGGGCTTGATGCCGAGCAACAGCGCCTTCTGACGGGCCGGTTCCAGCTCTTCGCCCTGGCCGAGATCGGCGGTGAAGGTCACGACCTCGCAATTATAGGTGGTCTGCAGCCATTTCAGGATGATCGAGGTGTCGAGCCCGCCGGAGTAGGCGAGCACGACCTTGTTCACGCGCTTGTCGGCCATGGACTGGTCTTCCTGCAGTGGCGGCACGGGGGCTTGTGCCTGGAGTAGAGAATGCGACCCGGCCGGCCGCATTTCGGACGTAACCGGGCACTATCGCAGGGTTCGGGGCGACGCAATCGGAACCTTCTGATCGATCTGGCGTCATCTGCTGATGGGTTGCCGCCCGCAATGCGGGCGGAGCGCTGCGTTGCTGGTTGGGGGTCAGATGCCGAATCGTCCTGTTCTGGATTTCTGGTACGAGTTCGCGTCGACTTATTCCTGCCTGAGCGCCCTGCGGATCGAGGAACTGGCGGAGGCGGCCGGAGTGGCGGTGCGCTGGCGCCCGTTCCTGCTCGGCCCGATCTTCGCTGCCCAGGGCTGGACCAGCTCCCCGTTCAATCTCTATCCGAACAAGGGTCGCTACATGTGGCGCGACGTGGCGCGCCGTGCCGGCCGCAACGGCCTCGCTATCGTCCGTCCCGAGGTCTTCCCGCAGAACTCTCTCGTTGCCGCGCGGCTGGCGCTGGCCGGGCGCGAGGCCGGTTGGCTGCCGGCCTTCTCCACGGCGCTGTTCCGTGCCCAGTTCTGCGAAGGGCGCAATATCGCCGAGGAAGCGGTGTTGAACGCAGCGCTGCGCGAAGCCGGGGCCGATCCCGCCTCGGCCTTTCCCGCCTCGCGCAGCGAGGAGGTCAAGGGCCGGCTCAAGGCCGAGACCGAGCTCGCCAAATCGCTCGGGATCTTCGGCGCACCGACCTTCGTCACCGGCGACGGTGAACTGTTCTGGGGCGACGACCGGCTCGAGGAAGCGCTGAGCTGGGCGAAGGACGGGCGCTAACCGCCTGCAGGTGGCGGCGCCGGGCGCGACCACGGTCCGTGCGTCGCCGAGGTCTGGGCGATCTCGGGCAAAGGCTGCCTTTCGCTGACCTTCGGCGGACCCGGCGGAGCTTGCGGCGGCAGGCGCCCGCCGGCTGTCTGCACGAGCGCCTGTACCCGTTTGGTGACGGACGGATGGGTCGAGAACAGGTCGGCGAAATCGTCGGGATCGTTCTCGAAGCACATGTCCATCACGCCCGACGGAACATTGTCGATGTCGGCGCGCCCGGAGATCTTCAGCAGCGCCGAGATCATCGCGTCCGGGTTCTTGGTCAGCTCCACCGCCCCGGCATCGGCGAGGTATTCGCGCGCCCGCGACAGCGACAGCCGGATCAGCACGGCGAGCAGCCAGGCGACGGCGATCACCGCGAAGCCGAGGATGATCGCAAAGCCGCTGCCCTTCTTGTCGCCGTCCGAGGAGATGCGGACTCGCCCGAGATTGCGGAACACGACTTCGCCGACGAAGGAGATGATGCCGGCGATCACCACGGCGATCACCATCAGCCGCACGTCGCCATTGCGGATATGGGTCAGCTCATGGGCGATCACCGCTTCGATCTCGGCGTCGTTGAGCTGCTCGATCAGCCCGGTGGTCAGCGTCACCGTGAACTGCTTGTCGTTGACGCCGCTGGCGAAGGCGTTGAGCGCGTCGCTTTGGATGATGGCGAGCTTCGGCGTCACCATGCCGCGCGAGATGCAGAGGTTCTCGAGCATCCGGTAGAGCTTGGGCTGGGCCTCCCGCGTCACGCCTTCGGCGCCCGAGACCGCCTCGATCAGTCTGACATTGATCCTGAAGCCGATGAACACCCAGGCGCCGGTCGCAAGCGTGATGAAGGGCAGCCAGGACCAGAAGCGCTGGTTGACGAAGCTCAGCACCGTGCGCCCGCGCGGCACGCCGGCATAGCCGTAGCCGACCAGCATGATGCCCCAGACCGTCAGGTAAACCATCAGGAACAGCCCGATGATCAGGGCGATCGACCGGGTCCGGTTGTTGCGCTGATGGGTGTAGAGCCCGAAGGCTTCCCCCGGCATCGCCGCAGCTCCGCTGTGAGGCCTGTCGAAGCGCTCAGAACTTCACGGTCGGCGCGACTTCGATCTGCTTGCGCGTCTCTTCGCCGACATCGAAGAATTCGCGTGGGCTGAAGCCCATCTGCGGCGCGAAGAACACCGCCGGAAAGGCCTGGATCGCCGCGTTGAACTCGCTGACCGCATTGTTGAAGAAGCGCCGTGCCGCCGCCAGCTTGTCCTCGACATTGCCGAGGTCCTGCTGCAGCTGCTGGAAGTTCGCGCTCGCCTTCAGGTCGGGATAGGCCTCGCCCAGCGCCAGCAGGCGGCCGACGGCGCCGGTGAGCTGCTGCTCCGCCACGGCCTGATCGTGCGGGCCGGTCGCGGCCTGCGCCTGGTTGCGCGCCTTGATCACCGCATCGAACGTCTCCTTCTCGTGAGTGGCATAGCCCTTCACGGTCTCGACCAGGTTCGGGATCAGGTCGTGGCGCTGCTTCAGCTGCACATCGATGTCGGCGAAGGCCTGGTTGACGCGCTGGCGCATCGCGACGAGGCCGTTATAGGTCATGATCAGCCAGACCACGACGACGACGATCAGTCCAAGGACGACCCAACCCATGGTGTTCTCCTTCGGCACAGGCGATCTTGCGGCACAGGCGATCTCGCCGGCAACCTTGCATGAAGGACGACGCTAGGGAAGGCGCCGCCCCTTGCCGCGAGCACTTTGCGCCGGTCAGGCCGGCTTTCCGACGCTGCTGCGTGCGATCATCCTGACCGTCGCGATCACCGCGACCGCCGAGATCGCGGTCGCCAGAGAGAACAGCGCGCCATAGCCCAGCGTGTCGGCGAGCTTGCCCGCCAGCATCGAGCCGGCGAGATAGACGAGTAGTTGCGCGCAGGCGAGGATGGTGAAGTCGGTGCCCGGCTGGTCAGAGGTCGTCACTGCCATGAACAGCGAATAGAGCGCGACGATCTCCATATAGCGGATCAGCGTCTGGAAGCCGGCGGCGCCGAATAACGGCCAGGCACCGACGACGGCTCCGAGCGCATGGCAGGCGAAGAGCAGGAAGCAGAGCGTGCGCGCCGCACCGAGCAGCGCGAGCACGAAGGCAATGCCCCGGCGCTTGACCAGCCAGGCGGCGATCGCCGAGCCGGCAAGGCCCGCCGTCGTCGCCGATATCCCGGAGAGATAGCCGATCTGGTTGAGCGGCACGCCGGCATCGACGAGGTAGGAGCCCTCCATGGCCTTCACCAGCCCCTCGCTTGCCCGGTAGATCAGCGCGATCCAGAGGATCTGACGCGCTTCCGGCCGGCGCAGGAAGGCGCGGATCGAGGGGCGCTTGGCGGCCTCGGCCGGGGTCGGGTCGCCCTCGCGCATCATCGCCGCCGCGATAAGCGGCAGGAGCGAGATCGCGGCGATGGTGAGGAGCATGCCGGTCCAGCCGATGTGATGATGCAGAACGAGGCCGAGCGTGCCGCCGATCACCACGCCGAAAGCGATCGAGCCGCCCTGGATCGCGTTGCCGATGGCGCGATCGGCCTCCGGCAGGTATTTCGCGGCATAACCGTCGGTGGCGATGTCCTGCGTCGAGATCAGCAGGGAGGCGACGAAGCCGATCGCGATGATCTTGCCGACATCGAGCGGCCCTACCGCGATCAGCGCGAGAATGCAGAGGATCGTGCCGGTCTGGGTGATGAAGACCCAGCCGGCCCGGTGCGCCCGCGCGAACGGCCTGATCCGGTCGATCCACGGCGCCCAGACGAATTTGATGACCAGCGGCAGCAGCAGGATGCTCATATAGCCGATGGCGGTGCGCGAAACGCCGGCTTCGCGCATGATCGGCGGCAGCGCCGCGACGAAGAGATAGGACGGGATCGCCTGCGCGAGATACAAGCCCCCGAGCACGGCAAAGAGCCGGTAGCGCGCGGCATTGCTGGCCGGTGCAGTGCCGATGGCCGCTTCGCTCGCGCTCATGCCGCTCTCCGGTGCTTCAGCAGGAAGGCTCGCGCCGCCGCCTCGTCGGTCTCCAGGCTGATCGGGAAGGGCCAGAGCCGGCGGAAGACGTCCGCCATCGCCTCGGTCGCGCCCGGGCGCACGATGGCGCAGGCGCCGCAGAGCGCGCCGAACTGGGCCCGCGTCCGCTTGAACCAGATCGCCTGTTCGCGCTCGCCGGCCTGCGACAGCTTGCGGCCGCCGCCGAAGATGGTGAGCAGCAGGAAAGGTTCCTCGCGCCGGCCGAGCTCGGCGAGCGCGTCGAGATAGGCGCGCTCGTCATTGTCGGCATAGGGCGGCGCGAAGCGCAGGGTGACGATGCCGTCGGCGTCGCTGTCGAGGCTGACCATGGTCAGAAGGTCTTGCGGAAGCCGAGCGTCACGGTGCGACCCCAGGCATAGTTGGCGAGGTTGCGCACCGAGGTCGCGGTCGGGTTCTGGTAGTTGCGGTCGAACAGGTTGTTGACCGCGACATAGGCCTCTCCCTCGAGCACCGGGGCGGTGAAGGCGACATTCATGGTCGCCGCGCCCTTCAGCCGGTTGCGGGTACCACGCAGGTCGGTCGCGACGTCGCGGTCGGAGGAGGCCTCGCCCTCGAGGCGAAGCTGCATGCCGTTGGTGAAGCGGTAGCTGCCATAGAGCATGCTGCGATAGGGCGAGCCGATGCGGTTGTTCGGCAGGGCGCTGTCGAGCTTGCGGTCGCCATTGGTGTCGTAGCGGCCCTCGCGATAGGCCAGCACGGTGCCGATGGTGAGCTGCTCGGTGACGGCGACGTCGCCGGTCGCCTCGATGCCCCAGATCCGCTCCCGCTGCTGCGAGATCGTGTTGCTCGCCTGGTCGAAGGTCACGCCCTTGCTGGAGGTGCTGATGAAGCCGGTCAGCGAGCCCTTGAAGATGCCATGGCTGCCGCGGATGCCGAGTTCGTAATTGTTGACGATCTGCGCTTCCGGCGCGATCGAGGCATAGCTGATGCTGCGCCGGTTGGTCGGCAGGCAGTTCGGATTGGTGACCGGGCAGGCATAGGCGGTGGAGATGCCGGCCCGTCTCGTGAAGGCGCCGACATCCGGCAACGCGAAGCCCTGCGAGAAGCCGCCGAAGATTTCGCTGCTCTCGGAAAGCTTGACCGTGGCACCGAGATTGCCGGTCCAGGCCTTGTAGTCGAACTTGCCGCCGGTGACGTTGAGCGCCGGCAGCACGAAGCTCTGATAGCCCTGGGCGTTGTTGGCGGCGACCGCCGCATAGGCGGCCGGGCGGGTATAGTCGCTGACGTCCAGTGAGAAATACTCGTAGCGCAGGCCGCCGCGCAGGGTGATCCGCTCGCCGATCGGGATTTGAAGCTGGCCGAAGGCGGCGCTCGTCGTCTGCTTCAGCGGCGTGAACACGTCCTGACCACTGGTCAGCGTTTGCCAGGTCTTCTCCTGGCTGAGATCGCCGCCCCAGGTGAATTTGGCGCCGGGCAGGATGCGGTCGAGCGGCGTGTCGATCGTCAGGTTCACGCCGCCGCGCTGCGAATAGAGTGTGGTCTGGTTGTCCGGCTCGTCGGCGAGGCCGGGTTGAAGGAGTAGTAGACCTGGCTGTTGTAGGGGTATGAGAAGGCCGAGTAATTGAAGCGCTTCTTGATGTCGTTGTAGTAGCCCAGCAGGCTGAGCTTGCCGAGGGCGAAGTCGCTGTCGCTGTAGCGCAGTGAGACCGACTTGGTGTCCTCGACGACGTTCTGCCCTGTATAGAGCTTTGTCCGGTCCGGCCGGGCGAAGGGCGCGGCGTAGTTGGTCAGGTATTTCGGGTCCTGGTCGAAGGCGATCAGCGAACCCTGTATTTCGATGCGCTTGCTGGCGTCGAAATCATAGCCGAGCTTGGCGAGCAGGTTGCCGGCCTTGTAACGGTCGCCACCGCCCTGGCCGAGCAGGCCATCGGAGGGGAGCTCGCGCCCCTTGCCGTCATAGGTGCGGCCGGCGCCGCGGGCGCTGCCGGAGATCAGGTAGTCGATGCCATCAGGGATCTTGCCGGAGACGGTGACCGAGGCTTCGGGTGCCAGCGAGCGGCCGAGCGCCTGGGTGAAGCCGCGCACGGCGGTATTGACCGTCACCCGCGGCTTGCTGCCGTCGGCCGCCTTCTTGGTGATGAAGTTGACGGTGCCGCCGGTCGCGCCGGCGCCGTATAGGCTGGACGCGCCGGCGACCAGCTCGATGCGCTCGACCGTGTTGAGGTCGATCAGCGAAAGGATGCGCGAGACGTCGCGCAGCGGCGTGTTCATCGGCACGCCGTCGATCAGCACCAAGAGGTCGCGGCCGCGATAGTTCTCCGAGGCGCTCGATACCGTCTGCGTCGCCATCGAATAGCCCGGCACCAGCTTGCCGAGTGCGGCCGCGACGTTCGGGCTGAATTTCAGCTGTTCCTCGATCTGCGCCCGGTCGAGCACCTGGACCGATTGCGGCGTCTCGGCCGTGCTGCGCTCGGTGCGCGCCGCAGTCACGGTGATCGTGTCGAGGTCGATCACATTGGATGGGGCCTGGGACGACTGCGCCACCGCCGCCGAGGCGCAAAGCAGAGCCGGCAGGCTGATGGCGAGGGAAGCACGCTTGCTCATGAAGATACCTGTCATCGTCGGGTCGGATCGGTCTCCCGAGCGAGGGCGTATCGGCTCGGGTCTTTCGATCTGAAGTTGTGGCGCCGCTTCGATCTTAGTTTAGAACTAGAATAAACTAGCCATATTCATAGATCTTGGCGGCAAAATTCTCTTGATGCGTTGAGTTCTTGCGATCTCTAAAGTTATATTGAAGTCATCATCTTGGACGTGCGCGAACGCGCCATGGGACAAAAGCGAACTCCGATGCGCGACGAGGTGGCTGTGGCAGCGCTGCAACGGTCTGCCGGGGCGAAGGCCGCCGAGGGCGAGACCTTCGCGCCGTTCTGGCTGGTGTCGGGCGAGGCGGCGCCCGAGGAAGTCCAGGCGATGGCGCGCAGGGTCTTCGGGCATGTGCCTGATGGCGATGACATCCGCGCCGAGGCCGCCTTGCCTTTCGCCGCTCACAGCATGCTGACGACGCGGCCCGATATCGGGCTGATGTCCTGCTTCTCGCCGGCGACGCCCTGGGTCTGGCCAGCGCGCCAGGGCGGGCAGGAGCTGCGCTATATTCTCGTCCGCCCGTCGGACGGCCGCTGCGTGATCGACCAAGCGGGGCGCCGCATCTCGCTGCGGGCCCGCGATGCCGCGGTCGTCGATCTCGCAAGGGAGACGCGCTTCACTCTGGTCGAGCTCGGCCGCATCGACCTGATCGCGCTCGATCCGGCGCGTTTGCCGGCGCTGGCGCAACTCGCTCCCGATGAACTGATGCAGGCGATCCCCCGCGGCAATCGCGGTCTGCAGGTGCTGGCGCATTACGGCGCGCTATTGCTGCGCGGCCTGTTCCCGCTCAACTCGGCTCCGCTGCGCGATCTCGCCATCGGTCATGTCCATGACCTGATCGGCGTGATGCTGGCCGATCGCAGCGCCCCGCCGGTGACCGCGACGCCGCGCCGCGGCGGTCGGCTCGCCGCGATCAAGGCCGATATCGAGACCAGGCTGGAGCGGCGCGAACTCTCGATCGACATGATCGCCGGGCTCTACGGCGTGACGCCGCGCGCCATCCAGAAGGCCTTCGGTGCCGAGGGGCGCACCTTCTCCGACTATGTGCTGGAGCGCCGGCTCGAACGCGCCTGGCTCAAGCTGATGTCGGCCGAGGACGCCGCTGTCACCATCAGCAGCGTCGCCTTCGAGGTCGGCTTCGGCGACCTGTCATACTTCAACCGAAGTTTTCGCAAGCGCTTCGGCCGCTCGCCCTCGCAGGTCAGGGCGGGCTGACGCGTGCGTCAGCCGAATGTGAAGGCGTAGGCGCGGGCACCCGGATCGAGGAATTCGATGCTGAAGTCGCGAGGCTTCACCGGCCCGTCCTGGCGGACCAGCTGGTAGAGCCGTTCATCGCTGATCGTGCCGTAGCCCTCGGCGTCGATGTCGGCGCCATGGGCACTGCCGGGCGCCGCGCCGTCGATGGTGACGCGGAAGCGGACCGGCGGGCTGCCAGGCTGGCGGCCCATCACCAGATGCAGGTCGCGGGC
Source organism: Allobosea sp. CCNWLY174 (assembly GCF_037120455.1). NCBI lineage: Bacteria > Pseudomonadati > Pseudomonadota > Alphaproteobacteria > Hyphomicrobiales > Alloboseaceae > Allobosea > Allobosea sp. CCNWLY174. The sequence continues at coordinate 37,272 of NZ_JBBBBQ010000008.1, forward strand.
ATGGAAGCGATGGTTGATCCGCCCGCCCGCCTGCTGCGAGACCGCGCACTCGCCGGCGACGGTCCAGCTGCCGGAGAGACTCCACTGGTTGAGGCGCGGGGAGGTGGCGGCTTCATAGGTGGCGGGCGCATCGGCCTTGATTCCACCCGGCGAGGCGAAGCCGTTGGTGCGGGCATGGCCGAGATAGGTCTCGGGCGAGCGCAGATTGGCGAAGTCCGGCGCTCCCTGAGCGCCTTCGCCCGAGACCTTGACGACGCCGTGCCCGACCGCGTTGCCGGCCTCGGCGAGCAGCGACTGGATCACCTTTTCGGAGGCGGCGTAGTCGCCCTCGCCGAACTCGTGATGGCGGATGCGGCCCTGCGCGTCGACGAAGTAGCGGGCGGGCCAGGCCTGGTTGCTGAAGGCGCGCCAGACCGCATAGTCGTTATCGATCGCGACCGGATAGCTCACGCCGAGCGCGGCGACCGCCTTGCGCACATTGGCGGGGTCCTTCTCGAAGGCGAATTCCGGCGTGTGCACGCCGACCACGACGAGGCCCTGATCCCGATACTTCTCGGCCCAGGCTCGGACATAAGGCAGCGTGCGCAGGCAGTTGATGCAGGAATAGGTCCAGAAGTTCACCAGCACGACCTTGCCGCGGACACTCTCGGCGGTGATCGGCTCGCGGTCGAGCCATTGCCTCGCGCCGAACAGCGGCTTGGATGCCGGTTGTGCCAGCGCGGTTGTGACGAGGCTCGGAGCGGCTGGCATGGCGATATCAAGGAGGCGTTGCTCGATGGCGGCGGTGGTCGGCGCCGAGAGGCGGGTGAGGACGCTGGTGTCGAAGCCGAAGGCGATCGCGAGACTGCTCGCGACCACCGCGACACCGAGGCCGCGTCGCAATGGCTCGATCGAGGCGGCAGGCCGCCGCGTCCAGGCCAGCAGTCGCTTGCCGAGCAGCAGCACTGCGGCCAGCGCCGTCGCGGCGCCGGCGGCATAGGCGAAGAGCAGGAGCGCGGTGGTGAGGCTCGGCCCGCCAAGAGCGGCGCCGGCGAGGATCAGACCGAGCACCGGCCCGGCGCAGGGCGTCCAGAGGAGGCCTGTGGCGACGCCGAGCAAAGCGGAGGAGGCCGGCCGCAGATCGTTACGGCCTTCGGTGCCCGCAACACGCGCCAACCTCTCGCCGAGCGCGGTCAGCGGCGCGGCGAGGCGTTCGGCCAGGGCCGGGAACAGCAGCGCGAGCCCGAACAGCGCGACGAAGCCGAGCGCGATATTGCGGCCATGGCTGTTGAGCGCAATCGCCCAGCTGCCCGCGACGGCGGCGAGGCTGGCGACCCCCGCGAACGCCAAGGCCATGCCGAACAGCATCGGCAAGGTGCTGGTCCGGAAAGGCTGGCCGGCGCGCGTCAGCACGAAGGGCAGGACCGGCAGGATGCAGGGGCTCGCGATGGTCAGGACGCCGGCGAGATAGGCGAGGGCGAAGTTCATCGTGTCATGTCCTCGGGGCGTCAGGAGCGCGCTGAGCCGCGCCGTGGCGGCGGGTTCGAGACAGGACCGGGGCGGAGCCGTAGGCGCGCGGGCCGGTGAAGGCGCTGCACGCCATGGCGAAGCTCGTCGTCGCCGCCAGCATCGCCGCCAGAAGCAGGCGGCGCGGGGCCGGAATCGTCTCGGGCTGAACCTGCGCGAGTGCCTTGGCGGTGGATAAGCCGGTGCGGGTCATGGCCTGCTCCCTCAGTTTACTTTCGAGCGATTAGATCGCTCGATAAATAAACGAGCGCGAGACGTCAATCAATCGCTTGAAAATAAATCGTGCGTCAAATATCTGTGAGCGATCCTTTGCCGGGAGGCGTTCGCGATGAGCGATTTAGGACAGGCGGCTGAGCAGACCGGCGCCGACCGGCTGCCGGGGCTCGACGAGTTCCTGTGCTTTGCGGTCTATTCGACCAATCTCGCCTTCAATCGCGTCTACAAGCCGCTGCTCGACGAGCTCGGGCTGACCTATCCGCAGTACATTGCGCTGGTCGCCCTCTACGAGGTGCCTGACCAGACCGTCGGCCAGCTCGGCGAAAAGCTTTTCCTCGATTCGAGTACGCTGACGCCATTGCTGAAGCGGCTGGAGGCGATGGGCGTGGTAACGCGCCAGCGCGACCCGCAGGACGAGCGCCAGGTCCGCATCAACCTGACACCGCAGGGCCGCGCATTGCGCGAGCGGGGCAGGGCGGTCAGGGTCAGCATGCAGCGCGCGACGGGCCTCGCTCCCGAGGAGCAGCGTCATCTGCGCGAGGCCATGGTTCGGCTGCGGGGAAACCTCAACACAGCCGAACATGAACGCCGCTCCTGAGCGGCGACTCGGTCAGGCCGCGACCGCCGCCAATCCCAGTGTCGGCTGGATTTCGGCCAGGATCTCGTAGGAGCGCTTGCGGGCCGTGTGGTCGAAAATCGCCGAGGCGACGATCAGCTCGTCGGCGTCGGTCTTCTCGATGAAGGCCTGCAGCTGCGCCCGCACGCTCTCGCGCGAGCCGACGAAGGAGCAGGCCAGCATGCGTTGCGCCTGCGCCTTTTCCGGGCCGGACCAGTAATCCTCGATATCGTCGATCGGCTTCGGCAGGAGGCCGCGCCGGCCGCGCAGCATGTCGGCGAAGCGCTGCTGCAACGAGGTGAAGAGGTATCGCGCCTCGGCATCGGTGTCGGCCGCGATGACGTTGCAGCCGACCATGGCGTAGGGCCTGTCGAGCTGCGCCGAGGGCTGGAAGCGCTCGCGATAGACGGCGAGCGCGTCCATCAGCGCATCCGGGGAGAAATGCGAGGCGAAGGCATAGGGTAGCCCGAGCACGGCGGCGAGCTGCGAGCCGAACAGGCTGGAGCCGAGGATCCAGAGCGGGACATTGGTGTTGGTGCCGGGCACCGCCTGGATCACCTGGTCCGGCTGCAACGGCCCGAGCAGCGCCTGCAATTCCAGCACGTCCTGCGGGAAGCGCTCGGACGCGTCGGCCTCGCGCCGCATCGCTCGCCAGGTCCGCTGGTCGGTGCCGGGCGCGCGGCCGAGCCCGAGGTCGATGCGGCCGGGATAAAGCGTCTCCAGCGTGCCGAACTGCTCGGCGATCACCAAAGGCGAATGGTTCGGCAGCATGATCCCGCCGGCGCCGACGCGGATCGTCTCGGTGCCTTCGGCGACGTAGCCGATCGCGACGGCGGTCGCGGCGCTGGCGATGCCGGTCATGTTGTGGTGCTCGGCCAGCCAGAACCGGGTGTAGCCGAGCTTTTCGGCATGGCGGGCGAGGTCGCGGCTGTTGTGGAGGGCGTCCGCCGCGGTCGCACCTTCGGCGATGAAGGCGAGGTCTAGGATGGAAAGCGGGAACATTGGGCTTTTCCCTTGCATCGCTCCGGCTTGGCGCCGGGCTTCGCCATGAAAGATCGGGGTCGCCTGGGCGAGTCACAAGGTCGCTCGGCGCATGCGCGACCGGCATTTCGCGCCGCAATCCGCTTGCGGAACGACGCGAAAATCGCTAGGTCAGCCTCGTCCGAAGGGCCGTGATCGATCACAGCCGGGGGCGGTCGAAATGGCCGGCTCCCGTTTTGTGTTAGGAGAACGGGCCTTTTGATGCGGATCGGCCCCTGCGGCCAGGCGCCGCCGTCCCAAGGGATGGCACGCTCCGGACACCGGAGCACCGTGCGGATCGATCCGGCGTGCAGCACCAACCCAATCGGCGCCATGCCGGACATCCGCGGGATACGCGGCCGGCGTTCAGGAGCATTTATGTCAGCTGTCGAAAGCTATAGCGCGGGCCGCGAGGATTTCGCCGCCCTGCTCGAGGAATCGTTCACCCGGAACGAGGCCCTCGAAGGGACCGTCATCAAGGGCAAGGTCGTTGCCATTGAGAAGGACATGGCGATCATCGACGTCGGTCTGAAGACCGAAGGTCGCGTCGCCCTCAAGGAATTCACCGGCCCGGGCCGGGACGAGGAGCTCAAGGTCGGCGACGAGGTCGAGGTCTATCTCGACCGGATCGAGAACGCGCTCGGCGAAGCCGTCATCTCGCGCGACAAGGCTCGCCGCGAGGAGAGCTGGGTCAAGCTCGAGAAGGCGTTCGAGGCCCGCGAGAAGGTCATGGGCAACATCTTCAACACGGTCAAGGGTGGCTATACCGTCGATCTCGACGGCGCCGTCGCCTTCCTGCCGCGTTCGCAGGTGGACATCCGCCCGATCCGCGACGTCGGCCCGCTGATGGGCCAGCCGCAGCCCTTCGAGATCCTCAAGATGGATCGTCGCCGCGGCAACATCGTCGTCTCGCGCCGCACCGTGCTCGAAGAGACCCGCGCCGAGGCTCGTTCCGAGCTCGTCGCCTCGCTCGAAGAGGGCCAGGTCATCGACGGCGTCGTCAAGAACATCACCGAGTACGGCGCGTTCGTCGATCTCGGCGGCATTGACGGCCTGCTGCACGTGACCGACATGGCCTGGCGCCGCGTCAACCATCCGTCCGAGGTCGTGACCATCGGCCAGACGGTCAAGGTCAAGATCATCAAGATCAACCAGGAGACGCACCGCATCTCGCTGGGCATCAAGCAGCTGCTGGCCGATCCGTGGGATGGCATCGCCGCCCGCTACCCGGTCGGCACCCGCCTGAAGGGTCGCGTCACCAACATCACGGACTACGGCGCGTTCGTCGAGGTGGAACCGGGCATCGAAGGCCTGATCCACGTCTCCGAGATGTCCTGGACCAAGAAGAACGTTCACCCCGGCAAGATCGTCTCGACCTCGCAGGAAGTCGACGTCGCGATCCTCGAGGTCGATCAGGTCAAGCGCCGCATCTCGCTCGGCCTCAAGCAGACCCTGCGCAACCCGTGGGAAGTCTTCGCCGAGCAGCATCCGGCTGGTTCGGTCGTCGAGGGCGAGGTCAAGAACAAGACCGAGTTCGGTCTGTTCCTCGGCCTCGAGGGCGACATCGACGGCATGATCCATCTGTCGGACCTGGACTGGAACCGTCCGGGCGAGCAGGTGATCGAGGAGTACAAGAAGGGCGACATGCTCCAGGCGGTCGTGCTCGATGTCGACGTCGAGAAGGAGCGCATCTCGCTCGGCCTGAAGCAGCTTGGCGGCGATCCCTTCGTGGATGCCGGCGAGTTCAAGAAGGGCCAGGTCGTGACCTGCGAGATCATCGACGTCAAGGACGGTGGTCTCGACGTCAAGATCTCCGGCACGGACATGACGACCTTCATCAAGCGCGCCGAAATCGCGCGTGATCGTGCCGAGCAGCGCCCCGAGCGCTTCGCGGCCGGCGAGAAGGTCGACGCCCGCGTCATCCTCTTCGACAAGAAGGCCCGCAAGATCCAGGTCTCGATCAAGGCCCTGGAAGTGGCCGAGGAGCGCGAGGCGATGGCCACCTACGGCTCGGCCGACTCGGGTGCTTCGCTCGGCGACATCCTCGGCGCCGCGCTCAAGAAGGCGACGACCGACAAGAAGTGATCACCAGGCCGCGTCTTGCGGTCTGACCAATCCATCGGCCCGCGCGGAGAAATCCGCGCGGGCTTTTGTTTCGGCTGAAGGAGGCGAGCATGAACGACGCAGCGATCGGGATCGATTTCGGCACCACGAACAGCGTGGTCGCGCTCGCACGTCCGGACGGTTCGGTGACGACCCGCAGCTTCGCCACCCGCCAGGGCGCCGTCGACGCCTATCGTTCGGCCCTGATGTTCTGGCGCGAGGGCCGCCCGCCCCACGCCCATGTCACCCATGTCAGTGGCCCCGATGCGCTCGACATGGCGCTCGGCATGACCACCGAGCACCGCTTCCTGCAATCGCTGAAGACGCATCTGTCGAGCCGCGCCTTCCAGGAGACGCGTCTGTTCGGCAAGCTCTTCCGGCTGGAGGACCTGATCGCAGTCTTCCTGAGCGACCTCTCCGCCGGGCTGGATGATCTCGGCGAACGAAGCGTCCTCTCCGGCCGCCCGGTCGTCTTCGCCGGCGACCGGCCCGATGAGGAGCTCGCCCTGACGCGTCTGGCTGCCGCCTATGGCAAGGCCGGCATGACTAAGGTCGACTTCGCCTATGAGCCGCTCGGCGCCGCCTATTGGTACGCGCGCGACCTCAAGGCGCCGCAGACCATGCTGGTCGCCGACTTCGGCGGCGGCACCAGCGACTTCTCGGTGATGCGCTTCGAGCCCGGCGACAGCGGCACCTTGCAGGCCGTCCCGCTATCCCATGCCGGTGTCGGCGTCGCCGGCGACACTTTCGACTACCGCATCATCGAGCATGCGGTCTCGCCTCTGCTCGGCAAGGGCTCGGACTATCTCTCCTTCGGCAAGCGCCTGCCGATCCCGGCGCATTACCACGCCGCCTTCGCGCAATGGCACCGGCTCTCGCTGATGAAGAGCAGGGAGACGATGACCGAGCTTAAGGCGCTGATCCGCGACGCGGTCGAGCCCGGCAGGCTCGAGGACTTGCTGACGGTGATCGAATACGATCTCGGCTACGAGCTCTACCGTGCCGTCTCGGCGACCAAGATCGCGCTCTCCTCGCAGGAGGAGGCGCAGCTCAGCTTCGATCAGATGGGCGTGCGCATCGACCGGACGGTGACGCGGACCATGTTCGATCGCTGGATCGCCGAGGATGTCGCGGCGATCGAAGGCGCGCTCGACGAGGCGCTGGCCACCGCCGGGGTCGACGGCGACAAGATCGAGGCGGTGTTCATGACCGGCGGCACCTCCTATGTGCCGGCGGTGCGCGCCTTGTTCGACCGGCGCTTCAGCCCGCAGCGCATCCATATCGGCGACGCTTTCCGCTCCGTCGCGAGCGGCCTTGCCCTGCTCGCGCTCGACCGGCAGCGGGCCCTCGCCGCGGCCTAAAGATCGCTTAGACCCAAAGATCGTTCTGCGCCGTCCGCGCGCCACCCTCATGGCCCGTGTTGAGCGTGCCGCGCGGCTCGATCAGCAGCATGCAGACCTCCTTTTCGGCGAAAGGCTTGTGCTCCTTGCCCTTGGGCACCACGAACATCTCGCCGGGCCCGACGGTGACCGAACCGTCGCGGAAGTCGATCCGCAGCAAGCCTTCGATCACGAGGAAGGCTTCGTCGGTCTCGGGATGGTCGTGCCAGATGAAGTCGCCTTCGATCCTGACGATCTTGATTTGATAGTCGTTGAGCTCGGCCATGACCCGCGGCTGCCATTGCTCGTGAATGTGGCCGAGCTTCTCGGCGAAGTTGATGGCGCGATAGGTGTTTTCAGGCATTTCGACAGGGCTCCGATCAAGTTATCGGCATGGTCGGTGCCTGCCGTCGTCATGTCTTGAACGATCGTGCAGCGCCCGCCGCGACTGTCGGCGCGACAACTGCCGCCTTGCCCGCCCCGTACCGCGAGGCTACATCACAGGCCCAGTCAACCGGAGCCGCCGACATGTCGTCCGATGCCGATCTGCTCGCCGATCGTCGCAGCCTGCGGCGCAAGCTCTCGCTCTGGCGGTTGCTCGCGCTCGCCGGCGTCGTCGTGATGGTCGTCGCCGCCGCGCTCGTCTCGAGCGGGCGCCTGCCGGGCAGCACCGCCCAGGCGCACATCGCCCGCGTCACCATTTCCGGCTTCATCTCCGGCGATCGCCGCACGCTCGACCTGATCAAGTCGCTGGAGGATAGCCGCGCCAGCGCCGTGCTGCTCAGCATCGACAGCCCCGGCGGCACTGTGACCGGCTCCGAGGCCGTCTACGATGCGGTCCGCCGCCTTGCCGCCAAGAAGCCCGTGATCGCGGTGGTCGATGGCATGGCCGCCTCCGGCGGCTACATCGTCGCGCTCGGCAGCGAGCGCATCGTCGCACGCCAGACCTCGATGGTCGGCTCGATCGGCGTGATCGCGCAGATCCCCAATGTCGCCCGGCTTCTCGACACCATCGGCGTCAAGTTCGAGATCACGCGGTCGAGCCCGCTCAAGGCCGCGCCGAGCGGCCTCGAGCCGACGTCGCCGGAGGCGGCCGCCGAGACCGCCCGCGTGATCGCCGACAATTACGACTGGTTCAAGCGGCTGGTCGGCGAGCGCCGCAAGCTCGCCGACCCCGAGATCGCAGCAGTGTCCGACGGCCGCGTCCATTCCGGGCGCCAGGCGATCAGGCTCAAGCTCATCGATGAGGTCGGCAGCGAGCAGGAAGCGATCGCCTGGCTCGAGCGCGAGAAGGGCGTCGGCAAGGATCTGCCCGTGCGCGACTGGCGCCGCCGCAGCGAATCCTCCTCCTACGGGCTCTGGAGCGCAAGCGAGGCGATAGCGCGCGCCGCGGGCCTGGAGGAGCTGGCGGCCCTGCTCGCGCGTGCTGCCGAAACTCCGGTTGGACTGCGGCTTGACGCGCCCTTGGCGCTCTGGCAGCCTGCCGTCGAAAAGTGACGATGTTACAAGCGGTTATATTGCACCCATGATAAAATCAGAACTCGTCCAGCGCATCGCCGAGCGCAACACCCATCTCTATCAGCGCGATATCGAGAACATCGTCGGCTCGATCCTCGACGAGGTCGTCAAGGCGCTCGCGCGCGGCGATCGTGTCGAGTTGCGCGGCTTCGGGGCTTTCTCGACCAAGGAGCGTGCCGCCCGGGTCGGCCGCAACCCGCGCACCGGCGATTCCGTCAAGGTCGACCAGAAGTTCGTGCCGGTCTTCAAGACCGGCAAAGAGCTGCGCATGCGGCTGAACGGCAAGGCCTGAGACAGGCGGGGGAGAGCGGGATGAAGGCTTTCTTCAAGGCGCTGGTGCTCGTTCCGGTAGCGCTGATCGTGGTGCTGTTCTCGGTGGCGAACCGTGCCCCGGTCCGGGTCTCGCTCGATCCGATCAGCCGCGACGCGCCGGCGCTCGCCCTCGACCTGCCGCTCTTTGCGGTGGTCCTCGCCGCCATTGCCGTCGGCATCCTGATCGGTGGCTTCGCCTCCTGGCTGGCGCAGGGCAAGCATCGCAAGGCCGCGAGGGTCAATCGCCGAGAGGCCGACAAGCTGCGTGGCGAGGCGCAGTCGCTGCGCGCCGCCGTGCCGGATTCGGCGCTGCCTGCGCTGACCAGCCGCGTCTGAAGCAGGCATCATGCGCTTCTTTTCCGCCGCCGAGATCGACGGCCTGCTCAACTTCCCCGCTCTGGTCGATGCGCTCGCCGAGGCCTTCCGCGGCGGCATCGTCACGCCGGTGCGTCATCACCACGAGATCGAGCGTCCGGATGCGGCCGCGACCCTCCTGCTGATGCCGGCCTGGACGGCGCCGCAGGCGAGCCCTGCCTTCCTCGGCACCAAGGTCGTCACGGTGTTTCCCGGCAATGCCGCAGTGAGCCTGCCGAGCGTGATGGGCACCTATCTGCTGATGGACGGCGCGACCGGAGCGCCGCTCGCAGCGCTGGATGGCGCGCGCCTGACGCTGTGGCGCACCGCGGCGGCTTCGGCGCTTGCCTCGCGCGCGCTGGAGCGCCCGGATTGCAAGCGCATGCTGATGGTCGGGGCCGGTGCGCTTTCGAGCTTCCTGGTCAAGGCGCATCGCAGCGTGCGCCATTTCGAGGACATCGCGATCTGGGCGCGCCGGCGGGACGCCGCCGCCGAGGTCGTGGCCGAGCTGGCACGAGACGGCATCGAAGCGCGCGTCGCGGACAATCTGGAAGCCGAGGCGCGCCAGGCCGATCTGATTTCCTGCGCCACCCTGTCCCGCGAGCCCTTGATCCATGGCCGCTGGCTGAAGCGAACCGCCCATCTTGATCTGGTCGGCGCCTTCAACCTGTCGATGCGCGAGGCCGACGATGAGGCGCTGCAGCGCGCCCATGTCTTCGTCGATACGGAAGCAGCGCTGCACGAGGGCGGTGACGTTGCCGTCGCGATCAAGGCGGGCGCCTATACGGCGGAGCAGGTCTCAGGCACGCTGGCCGGCCTCTGCCGCGGCGAATACGACGCCGCCGCCGAGCGCGACGACGTCACCCTGTTCAAGTCAGTCGGCACCGCGCTCGAGGACCTCGCCGCCGCCATGCTGGTCTGGAAGCTGGCGGGTTAGAGCACGCTCGACGCGGCAGTTGTTCCTGCACGGGGCTCATTCTAGGTACTGGTCGATGCGAAAATGTTTCCGCGCATGATCGTGCAGCGTTGGGAAATAAGGCGGTAGTCGACGACCGGGATCAGCTTGCTGTCAGGAATGCCGTAGAAGAAGAACTGCTTGTCTTCGCGAGTGGATTTCAGCTCGGTCGAGGCCGTGCAGGAACTGAAGTCTCGGTTGAGCTTGATATTGATGTACTGAAATCCCCAGGGATAGATTCGCTCTCTGACCAACGTCGCTCCCGAGGTCGTCCATCTTTGGCCGATCCGGCCATGCGACCAGACCTGCCCCCAATCGACGACGTCGGACCCGCCAGCCAAGATCCGGGTCCGCCCCGTGCGCACGCTCGTACCGGACGCCCCCGAAAAATCGAACAGGCGGCCTTTTTCGCTGACATAAACCTTGATCGTTCGGGTGTTGACGGTCTCGCCCATTGCGCCGGCGTTTCTGTCGAACACATGTCGCGCATTGACTTCGATATCGAGCGAGTACCCACGCAGCCTTTCGGCGAGCTGTGCCTGGGCGGCGTCCCCGCAGGCCGACCCCACCAGCGCCGATACCGCAAAGACGATCCTGCGCATGACCTTTCCCAAAAACGAAGCTCCACCGCGACCAGTGTAGCGGTGGAGCTTCGTCTAACAAGTCGGCAGAGGATGTAGCCCGGTGCAGCCTCAGACCCTGACGGCCGGGCCGCCAAGCGCTCCAAGCAGCCACAGCACGATCACGATGACGAGGACGAGGCCGACCACGCCGCCGAGGCCGGCTCCGCCATAGCTGCGATGGCCGTAATACCCGCCGCCGCCGAGCAGGACGATGAGCAGAATGATGATGAGCAGTGTGGACATGGTTCGCGCCCCTTCTTCCGTCCGCCCGCCTCGTCAGTCGTCGGCGAGCGAGCGCTGGAAGAACGTCGGGCGCGAACCGTAGGTTCCAGTCCTACTCCGCCTTGATGCCGACTTCACGGATCAGGCCGACCCATTTCGTCTGCTCGGCGCGGACGAAGGCCGCGAGCTCGGCCGGCGTGTTGCCGACCGGTTGGGCAGCGAGCTGGTCCATCTTGCCGCGCACCACGGGGTCGGCGATCGCGGCCTTGGTCTCGGCCTGCATCCGGTCGATGATCGTCTGCGGCGTCTTCGCCGGCGCGAACAGGGCGAACCAGGACGAGACGTCGAAGCCCGGTACGAGATCGTTGATCGGCGCGAATTCGGAAGCGGTCGGCGCGCGCTGCGCGGTGGTGACGCCGAAGCCGCGCACCGTGCCGGCGCGGACCTGGGGCAGGGCGGCGGTGATGTTGTCGAACATCAGGTCGACGCGCCCGCCGATCAGGTCCTGCATCGCCTGCGCCGAGCCGCGATAGGGCACATGCACCATCTTGATGCCGGTCAGCCTCTGGAAGAGTTCGCCGGCAAGGTGGATCGAGGTGCCGACACCGGAGGAGGCATAGGTCAGCTTGCCCGGATTGGCCTTGCCATAGGCGATCAGTTCGGCGGTGTCCTTGACCTTCAGCGTCGGGCTAACGACGAGCAGGTTGGGCACCAGCGCGATCATGGTGATCGGGGCGAAATCGGTCAGCGGGTCGTAGTTGACCTTGGTGTAGAGCGCGGGATTGGCGACGAGGCCGACCGAGACGATCAGCAGCGTGTCGCCGTTCGGCTCGGAGCGCGCCACCGCCTCGACGCCGATATTGCCGCCGGCGCCGGCGCGGTTCTCGACCACGAAGGTCGCCCCGAGTGTCTGGCCGACCTTGTCGGCGACCAGCCGTCCGAGGATATCGGTGGCGCCGCCGGGCGTGAACGGCACGACCAGCTTGGGCGTACGTCCCTGCGGCCAGGCGCCCTGCGCGCGGCCGGCGGCCGGCAAGGCGAGCGCGGCGCCGAGGCCGCCCAGCAAGGCGCGGCGGTCGAGAGAAAAGCGGCTCATCGTCGGATGTCTCCTCCAGGAATGGTCACCGGTGGGCTTGCCGCCCGTTCTTCGGCAGTGAAGACGCTGCCGGCTCGCAAGCGCCCTGTCCAGCCCATTGAGCGGGCAGTAGCTTGACCTTGGCGTGAGCGGCCTGCGATTCTGCCACCATGCAAACGCCTCGTCGCTTCGCCCCCCTGATTCTCCTGCCCTTGCTCATGACAGTGGGAGCTGCGCGTGCCCAGTCCACCGGCGAGGCGGAGGCGAAGACCCGCGCTGCCAATATCGCGGCGTACCCGGATGCAGCCCGTGCCTTGTTCGGCCAGAAGACCACTCCGGCCGCCCTGAGGGCGCGTGCGATCGGCTCCTATGCCCGCGGCTGCCTGGCGGGGGCAACCGCGCTGCCGGTCGACGGCGAGAACTGGCAGGTCATGCGCCTCGCCCGCAACCGCAACTGGGGCCATCCCGAGCTGATCTCCTTCCTGGAGCGTTTCGCCAGCGAGGTGCCGAAGATCACCGGCTGGCCCGGCCTCCTGGTCGGCGACATCTCGCAGCCGCGCGGCGGGCCGATGCTGACCGGCCACGCCTCGCACCAGATCGGGCTCGATGCCGACATCTGGCTGACGCCGATGCCGAGGAAACGGCTCGACAGCGACGACCGCGAGAACATGTCCGCGGTCAACATGGCCCGCTCCGACTGGCGCGACATCAATCCGAAGAACTGGACGCCGGCGCACACCCGGCTGATCAAGGCGGCGGCGAGCGAGCCCAAGGTCGAGCGCATCTTCGTCAATCCCGCGCTCAAGGTCGCGCTCTGCCGCGAGGCCGGCTCGGACAAGACCTGGCTGAACAAGGTCCGGCCGATCTGGGGGCACAACTACCATTTTCATATCCGCCTGAGCTGCCCGCCCGGCATGGAGGGCTGCCAGGGGCAGGAGCCGCCCAATTTCGGCGACGGCTGCGGCGAAGAGCTCGAGGGCTGGGTCGAGAAACAGCATCAGGCGATCTTCAACCCGCCCAAACCGAAACCGGGGCCGAAGCCAAAGCCCAAGCCGCCGATGTCGCTCGACGCACTCCCGGCCGAGTGCCGGCAGGTGCTGCTGGCGCGGTGAAGGGGCTCGTCATGCTCGGGCTTGGCCCGAGCATCCCAGGCCGGAGAGGGCTGCTGATGGCGCTTCCTCGTCACGAGATTCTCGGGTCTGCGCTTCGCTTCGCTTCGCCCGAGAATGACGCGTGCTACCGCCGCAACGATCCTGTCTGCTGCCCCTGCGGCCGATAGGCGAAGGGGTCGTTGCGCGGGTTGATCGGCGGCTCTTCGCCCGGCTGGGCGCTGTCGACGATGCCGTTGCCTTCCTCGTCGCCCACGATCAGCTCCTCGGTCGGCGGCGTCGAGCCCGGCAGCTGCAGTGGCCCGCGCATCTCGCTCGGCGCCGGCTGTGGCTGGTAGCGCTGGCTCATCTGCGGCGCCTCCTCGATATAGCGCCGCTGGCCGTCGAGCCCGCCATGCTGCTGATGTGCGACCGGATAGCCGCCGCTGACCGCGCCGGGCGGACGCAAGCCGCCGCTCGGCTGGCGCAGCAGGCCGCCTGAACCGCTCGCCACCATCGGCGGCGGCAGGCTCTGACGCGTATCCTGCTGCTGCTGTTGCAGCGCCATCCGGTCCGGCCGCGCCGGGTCCGGCGGCGGCAGGTTGTAGTTGGGCTCGTATTTGATCACCGGCTTGCAGATGTGCCGGCCCTTGGAATGGCGCGCCAGGTCGATGTGGAAATGGTCGTAGTGGAAGGCGTCTGCGCCGGGGCCGAGCACGGTCGAGAAATGCTCGCAGGCGCCGACGAAGATCTCGCGCAGGAAGGCCTGCTCCTCTGGCGCGCCGCGCCAGCCATCCTTGACGGTGACGACGCGGTTGTCGTTCAGGCGGAAGGAAAACACGTCGACGGCATTGCCGAAGGCATGCTCGGAGGTGCGGCTCGTGCCGGTGCCGTTGTTCATCGCACGGCAGGAATAGGAGCCGGCGCGGATCTCGATCACCTGCGCGCCGAGCACGTTCATCGCTGCCGGCTGCACCACCTCGGTGAACCATTTGTCCGTCGTTGCAACCACCGGGCAGGCCAGGGTCGCATTGCTGGTCAGTGCCACGCTGCCATTGGCGAAGGCCGCGACCTTGAGCGGCTTCTCCATGCCGCAGGTGCCGGGCCCGTCGATCGCCTTGCCGCGCAGGCTGACATAGGCCGAGAGCTGCACCTGGCCCGAGGCGAGGCACTGGGCTTCGGCCTGGTCACGCCAGGGCGCGCGCTGCGGCTTCTGGAACTTGCCGCAGCCGGCAAGGCCGGCGCCGATGACGCCGAGCGCGAGGAGAGTGAGGTGAACGCGACGCATGACAGATCAAATGCGAGGCGTTGGGTGAACGGTTTGTTGACCGGCTGCGTCCTGGAAGTCACGGGCGGATTAACTTTGCCGATGGCGTTAAGCGGCAGTTAAAGCGCCATGACGGGCGTTAACGGATGGCCGCCGCGGTCTGGCCGAAGGCGACTTTGTTCATCAGGCGGCCCGGCATCAGGGTGAAGGCGCCAGCCACCACGAGCCCGGCGAAGAGCCAGAGCATCGTAGCGCGATGGCCGGCGATGTCGCCGCGCCGGCGCAGGATGATGGCGCGGGGCAGGCTCGCGATCGTCAGGATGCTGAGCAGATGGATCGCGCTGAAGTGCCCGTTGCTGGTGATGAAGGCCGAGCTGAGCGCCGTCACCGCCATCGCCACCACGAAGACCCAGCCGACGAGGCGATGGCGCGCCGTGCCCTTGCGCATGACGAGGACGGTGAGTCCTGACGTCAACGAGATCAGCGCCGCCAGGGCATGCAGCTGCATGACGGCCGGTGCGGCAAGCAAGGGAGCGAGCGTCATCGCGACATCCTCGCGGGGGACAACGGTTCCGAGCATCGCAGCGAGATGTGAATCCTGCGTAAGCCAGTTGGCGTTTCCGCAAGGTCCGCGCGGTTGCGCCGATGAGAGTCGCACGCCAACTTACGCCGCAACGTCATGGCCTCGCGCCATCGGCGTCCCGCCGACAGGGCGCGCCAGGCAAGGCCGGCGCCTCGCCCGCCATCCGAGGAAGTTTCTCGATGTCCGATCTCTCCGCTTTCGCGATCACGCAACGCTGGCCGGCCCAGCATCCCGACCGGCTGCAGCTCTACTCGTTGCCGACGCCCAACGGCGTGAAGGTCTCGATCATGCTGGAGGAGACCGGCATCCCCTATGAGCCGCACTTAATCGACATCGGCAAGAACGAGACCTGGATCCCGGAATATCTCGCGCTCAACCCGAACGGCAAGATTCCGGCGATCATCGATCCAAACGGCCCCGGCGGAAAGCCTTTCGGCCTGTTCGAGTCCGGCGCGATCCTGGTCTATCTCGCCGACAAGGCCGGCAAGTTCCTGGCCACCGATCCGGCCCGCCGCTACGAGACCCTGCAATGGGTCTTCTTCCAGATGGCGGCGATCGGCCCGATGTTCGGCCAGCTCGGCTTCTTCCATAAGTTCGCCGGCCGTGAATACGAGGACAAGCGCCCGCGCGACCGCTACGCCGCTGAGAGCAAGCGTCTGCTCGGCGTCTTGGAAACGCGGTTGGCCGGGGGCGACTGGCTGATGGGCGACGAGTACACGATCGCCGACATCGCAACGCTCGGCTGGGTCCGCAATCTCGTTGGTTTCTATGGCGCCGGCGAGTTGGTCGAATACGACAAGCTCAAGCTGGTGCCGAAATGGCTGGAACGCGGCCTCGCGCGTCCGGCCGTGCAGCGCGGGCTGGAGATCCCGAAGCGTCCGGGCTGAAGTGTCGCGCCGTCATGGTCGGGCTTGTCCCGAGCATCTCAGGCCGGAAGGGGCTCCGATAGAATCTTCTCGTCACGAGATTCTCGGGTCTGCGCTGCGCTTCACCCGAGAATGACGCCCTTCAATACTTGATCACCCCGAACCGCCGGAACGCGTCGTGGATGCGGTCGGCATAGGTGTTGAAGCTCGGATAGTCGCCGAGATGGGCCGGTCGCGGCCGCGGCAACTCGATCCTGATCTCGTCGACGACCCGGCCAGGCGTCGGCGACATCACCAGCACCCGGTCGGAGAGGCCGATCGCCTCTTCGATCGAATGAGTGATGAAGACGACCGTCTTGGCCGTCTCCAGCCAGAGCATTTCGAGATCGTGCCGGATCTGCGTGCGCGTGATCGCGTCGAGCGCGCCGAAGGGCTCGTCCATCATGAGCACGGAGGGGTTGTGGATCAGCGCGCGGGCGATCGAAACGCGCTGGCGCATGCCGCCGGAGAGCTGCTTGGGATAGCGGTCGGCGGCATGGCTGATGCCGAGCTTGCCGAAGAGCTCAAGCGCCCGTTCCTTGGCCGGCGCCAGCGGCAGGCCGCGAATCTCCGCCTGCAGCATGACGTTTTCGAGTGCCGTCCGGAATTCCAGCAGCAGATGGTCCTGGAAGACGATGCCGATATCGGTGAGCGGCTCCGTCAGCGGTTTGCCGTTGACCAGAAGCTCGCCGCCACTGGTCGGGATCAGCCCGGCCGCCATCAGCATGAAGGTGCTCTTGCCGCAGCCGGAGGGGCCGATCAGGCTGACGAACTCGCCGCTCCTGATGTCGAGTGTCAGACCGTCGACGGCGGTGAAGCCGCCGAAGGTCTTGACGATGCCGCGCCCCTGGATCGAGGCGGCGGAGGTGGCGGCCGTGGCGCTCACGAGCAGGCCGGCGCCGAGGCCGGCAGCAGCTCGGTCGTGTAGTAGTCGCTGATCGGCTTGTCCTTGGGCAGGCCGAGATACTGCGTCAGCAGGTCGAAGCTCACGCTCCAGTTCTTCTCCGGCACCTTGCCGAGCGAGGTCGCGCCGGGGGCGCAGAGCAGCTTGTTGACCACGTCGAACTGCGCCAGCACCTGCGCCTTCTTGACCGAGGGGAACTGTGCGACCACCGCGTCGGCGGCGGCATCCGGATTCTTCCGGGCCGCGTCCCAGCCCTGCAGGCTCGCCTCGATGAATTTCTTGTAGAGCTCGGCATCGGCCTTGATCTTGTCGTCGCGGGCGATGATCGACAAGCCCACGGTCGGCACGCCGACATCGCGATAGAAGATGTCGCGGACCTTGAAGCCGCGCTCGCGGATCTGGACCGAGTGGAAGTCTGCGCCGCCAAGGATGGCGTCGACCTTCTTTTCCAGCAGCGCGCCGACGAAGGCACCGGGGTCGATGTTGATGACGTCGACCTTGCCCTTGTCGATGCCGTTGCTGGCAAGGATGGCGTCGAGCAGCGTCGTCTGCGCCGTGCCGGGCTGGACCGCGAGCTTCTTGCCGACGAGGTCCTTGGGCGAGGCGATGCCGCTGTCCTCCAGCGCGATGATGGCGAAGCCGTTGGTCTGGAGCACGGGCGCGACGATCTTCACCGGCGCGCCCTTGGTCCGCAATTGCATGGCGGCCGGTGCATCTGCGAAGCCGACATCGGTCTGGCCCGTCGCGACCATCTGCGCGGTGGTGCCCGAGCCCTTGCCTTCCTCGATCGTCAGGTTGATCCCGGCCTTCTCATAGAGGCCCATTTGCTTGGCCATCATGAAGCCGGCATTGGGCGCGGCGGCGAGGAAGTTCAGCGTGATCTTCATCGGCTTGCCGCCGGCTTGGGCGAGCGCGCCTGATGTGCCGAGCGCCAGCATGGCGGCGGCAGTGAGCAATGTCCGTCTCAGCATGGTCGTTCTCCCTGTGGTTCCGGTTGGCCCGGATTGATGGTCGATGTCGTAGGCTCAGCTCTTGCGCTGCCAGGGCATCAGCAGCACTTCGAGCCAGTCGACGAGGTAGCTGAACAGGATGCCGACGGCCGACAGCGCAACCAGGCAGGCGAAAATCAGCGGCATGTCGAGGAAGCTCGTGCCGCGCAGCAGGAGATAGCCGAGGCCGGCATTGGCGCCGACGAACTCGCCGACGATTGCGCCCGTCGCCGCGAACACGGCCGAGACCTTGAGACCGGAAAAGATATAGGCCAGCGCCGCCGGCACCCGGACATAGCGGAAGGTCTGCCAGGCGGAGGCGCCCATCGAACGGGTCAGATAGAGCACGCGTTCGTCCAGCGCCCGGAAGCCCGTCATGCTCGCGACCAGCGTCGGGAAGAAGCAGAGCAGGAAGGTCAGCAGCACCTTCGGGAACAGGCCGAAGCCGAACCAGACCACGAAGAGCGGTGCGATCGCGATTTTCGGCACGAGCTGGAAGAAGACGATCACCGGATAGACCGCCTTCTCCAGCAGCTTTACCGAGACGATGACATAGCCGAGCGGGATCGAGATCACCGCCGCCATGAGGAAGCCGAGCACGATCTCGTTGGCCGTCACCAGCGTGTGGCGGAAGATGTCGGCGCGGTCGATCCAGAGCCGCTCGAAAAAGGCGCTCGGCACCGGCAGGATGTATTCGGGGATGCCGGCCATCGGCACCAGGAGCTGCCAGGCGACCAGCAGCACGGCGAAGCTCGCCAGCGGCCAGGCGATCGCCGAGGCCCAGGCGGCGACCTTGCTGGGGGCCAGTTGCTTGGCCGGGCTGGTTGCGCTGTCGCTGCTCATGCTGATGTCTCTGTCGGCGCCAACCGTATGGCTGTCTCTGTCGAAACCGCGGGGAGGGCGCCGATCTGTCGCCGCCGGAGTGGCCAGATCGCTGCCATCTCCCGCGCGGCTGTGGCGAGCGCCGCTGCGATCTCGCTTCGGCGCGCCTCCTGCATGCGTGGCAAGGGGCCGGCGACGCTAAGCGTGCCGGCGACCGGAGCGCCGGCATCGGGCCCGGCGCGGAAGGTCGTCGCCATCGCGACGGTGCCGATCTCACCCTCTTCGACCGCCAGTGCGTAGCCGCGGCTGCGGGTCTCGCCGAGATGCTGCCTCAAGGCATCGACATCGCCGAGCGCGTTCGGGCCGGTGCGCCCCTCGCCGCCGAAGCCGCGCGCGCAGACGATGCGCAATGCCTCCGCTTCCGGCAGGGAAGCGAGCCAGGCCTTGCCGGTCGCGGTGGCGTGCAGGACGATGCCCATGCCCATCGGCGGCTCGTAGCGCAGGCCGGCGGTCGCGCCCTGCGCGCGGGCGATCCAGGTCAGGCTCTCGCCCTCGACCACGGCGAGGCGGCAATATTCGCGGGTGGAGCGGGCAAGCCCGTCGAGCACGATCTGGCCGGCATCGGGCAGGCCGCGCAGGTCGAGATTGCGGAAGGCGAGCTGCGACAGTTTCAGGGTCAACCCATAGGCGCCCGATTGGGGGTCCTGCGTGACGAATCCGCGCTCGGCGAGGGTGGCGAGCAATCGGTGCGTGGCGCTGACCGGCAGGTCGAGCCGCTCGGCAAGCACGGTCAGGTCGGCGCCGTCGGCTTCGTCGGCCAGCGCCTCCAGCAGCTTGAATGCACGCTCGACCGCCGCGATCGTCACCCGTTCCCGCCCCGTTCTGTATAAATTGGAAATCATTTCCAATTTGGATTTCATTTTCGTATAGAGACGAGGCGAGGCCGAGTCAACGCGCCCGCAGGACGAGCCCGGTGGAGGGGACGATGAGCCTGGCAGGTGAGGGAGCAGTCGCGATTTGGCACGACATCGCGCCGGAGGGCAGGGCGGAGTTCTATGCCTGGCATGGCGAGGAGCATATGCCGGAGCGGGTCGGCATCCCCGGCTTCCTGCGCGGGCGCCGCTATGTCGCGATCGACGCCGACCTCGAGTTCTTTAATCTGTACGAGACGCAGACCGTCGAGGTGCTGAAGGGGCAGGACTATACGGCCAGGGTCAACGCGCCGACGCCGTGGACCTTTTCGGCGGTGAAGCATTTCCGCTCGGTGGCGCGCGCGATCTGCCGGGTGTCCCACACCAGCGGTCCGGCCCAGGGCGGGCTGATCGCGACCTTGCGCTATGACGTGCCTGACAACATCGCCTCGGCTCACAAGGCGGCCCTGCTGCGCGGGCTGGTGCCGGATCTGCTTGCGACGCGTGGGGTGGCCGGTGTCCATCTGCTGACCGCGGACGCCCAGGCGAGCGGCGTTGCCACCGCGGAGCAGAAGGCTCGCGGCGTCGCCAATGCCGTGCCGCGCTCGGTGCTGCTGCTCGAGGGTTGGGGCGACGAGGCCGAATTCATCGCGCTGGCGCGCGAGTCGCTGTCGGCTGAGGAGTTGCAGGCGCTCGGCGGCGAGGGGCCGTTCTCGCTCGGCCTCTACCGCCATCAGATCACCCGGGCAAAGACCGCCTGGAGCGCCGGCTGATGAGCGCGCGCTACGATCTTTCCGGGCGTCATGCGGTCGTCACCGGCGGTGCAGGCGGGCTCGGCCGCGGCATCGCTCACGCGCTGATCGAGGCCGGCGCCAGCGTCACCCTCTGGGACCAGGATGCGGACAGCCTGTCACAGGCCGTCTCCGAACTGGGGCGCCGGGCGAGCCAGCGTCAGCTCGATATCCGCGACGTCAACGCGGTCGAGGCAGCGGCCGATGCTGCTGTCTCCACCCGTGGCCGCATCGACATCCTGGTCAACAACGCGGGCGTGCTCGGCGAGGTCAGGCCGATCTGGGAGACGACGCCAGACAACTTCCAGCGCGTGCTGCAGGTCAATCTGTTCGGTGCCTATCTGGTGACGCGGGCCATCGTCGGCCGGATGCTGAGACAGGAGCCCCGGCGCTCGCCGGATGGCCATCCGCTGCGCGGTCATGTCGTCAACATCGCCTCGATCCAGGGCAAGGAGGGCATGGCGATGGCCGCCGCCTATTCCGCCTCGAAGGCGGGTTTGATCGCGCTCACCAAGAGCGTCGCCAAGGAGACGGCCAAGGAGGGCATCATCGTCACGGCGGTGACGCCTGCGGCCGCAGAGACCGCCATGGCGAAGGAGATTTCGGCCGAGCGGCGCGCCGACATCATGTCGCGCATCCCGATGGGGCGCTTCGTCGAGGTGGCGGAGGTGGCGCGGCTGGTGCTCTGGCTCTCCAGCGACGACTGCTCCTTCTCGACCGGCGGCATCTTCGATCTCTCTGGCGGCCGCGCGACCTACTGAGCCGCGCCTTTCGGCGGCGCACCGGCTGCATACCCCGTCTGCGGGGGGGCGTTCCCGGCTTCCATTCGGCGCTTGGCCTGTGCCAGCATGGCCGCATCGGCGGCCCCGCCGCGGAATTCCAGGAACAGATCCATGCTTTCGGTTCGCGATATCGCTCGCCGCGTCGCCAATGGCGCCATTTCCGCCCAGGCTGCCCTTGCCGACAGCGAGCGGCGAATCGACGAGCGCGACGGCGACCTGCGCGCCTTTGCGGCCCGCCCCGAAAGCCTGAAGGTCGGCGAGGGGCCGCTGGCCGGCATCGCCGTCGGGGTCAAGGACATCATCGACACCGCCGATCTGCCGACCGGCATGGGCGCTGCGATCTATGACGGCAACCAGCCCAGGGCCGATGCGCCGATCGTGATGGCGCTCAAGGCAGCCGGGGCGACCGTGGCCGGCAAGACGCAGACCACGGCCTTCGCCTTCCTCGATCCCGCCCCGACCCGCAATCCGCATGATCCCTCGGCCAGCCCCGGCGGCTCCTCGGCCGGTTCGGCCGCGGCAGTCGCCGCCAGCCTGATCCCGCTTGCGATCGGTACCCAGACCGGCGGCTCGGTGATCCGCCCGGCCGCCTATTGTGGGGTCGCGGCGATCAAGCCGTCCTACGGGCTGCTGCCGACGGTCGGCGTGAAGCCCTTCTCCTGGTCGCTCGACACGCTCGGCCTGATGGCCGCCAGCGCCGACGATCTCGGTTTCGCGCTGGCTGTGCTGACCGGCAGGCCCGATCTCGACGCGCCCGAAACCACGCTCGATGGGCTGAGGCTCGGCCTCTGCCGGCAGGAATTCATCGACAGGCCTGAACCGGCTTGCGAGGGGGCGCTGCAGCGGATCGCCGATTTCGCCCGCAAGGGCGGTGCGACTGTGCTGGACATCGCGACGCCGGCCGAGCTCGCCGAGACCTTCCATGCCCATGGCCCGCTGCAGAATTGGGAGGCGACACAGGCGCTCGCCTGGGAATACGCCAATCATCGCGAAGACCTGCCGCCGAAGCTGCGCGCCTATCTCGACGAAGCCCGCGCCACAACGCCCGGCGAATATGACGTCGCCCGCGGCACTGCCCGGCGCGGCCGGCATGCGGCTGAGCGCTGGTTCGGTGAGGTCGATCTTGTCCTAACCTATGCCGCGCCGGGCGAGGCGCCGGAGACGCGCGCTTCGACCGGCGATTCCAAGTTCAACCGGCTCTGGACGCTGCTCGGCACGCCCTGCCTGACCGTGCCGCTGATGCGAGGCCCGCGTGGCCTGCCGGTCTCCTTCCAGCTCGTCGGCCGTTTCGGCGACGATGCTCGCGTCATCGCCGTGGCGCGGGCGCTCGAGCGCCTGATCCTGATGCCGGCATGACGATGTCTAGGCGAGATCTGGGCCCTGGTCCCGCATGGGACAATATTGCACTGCAACAACTTCGGCTTGATTGTGGCGGAAAGGATTTATGCTGCACTCCACAATACTAAAAGCTTCTGCCTGGAAGGTCTTGTCCGGGACTATCCACAAAGCAGTTCAATGATTTAACCACTGATTAAGAACGCTGCTCTGGTGCGGCGCTCGCTGCGGCGACGCAGCCACTTGCGGCGGCCGCCGTTTCTGCTAGCTTCCATGTCAGGTCAATGACAAGGAGGGTTCACATGAACCTCGCGCTAAGTCTCGACCGGTTGGCCATGGGAGCAGCTTTCGCGCTGGTTCTGGCGATCGTGATCGGAGCGTTCTGACGAGGAAGTCAGTCTCGAGTCGAAAAGACCGATAAGCCAATTGGAGAGCGTCGCGGGAGAGGCCCCGCGGCGCTTTTCCTTTGGGGCTCGTCAGATCGGCGGCGGGCGATGAAGCCGCTCAGCTTTCCGGGCAGGAATTTTCCGTCACTTGCCAGGACATCAGATTCGTGACGCGTCCGCAGGTGGCGAGGCGGCGCCCCATGGTGGTGCGGATGCAGGACATGCTGCCTTCCGCGATCTTCTTGCCGTCGTTCCAGCAATAGCAGTAAGGCTCGGGCGCCTGTGCCAGGCGCGGCCTGTCGAGCGCGACGGCTTTCTCCTGCGCCAGGACAGGGGAAGCCGACAGTAACAGGATCGTCGCAGAAAACGCCGACAACAGCAGCGTTGCTGCACCAGAGCGCGGTAGCCTCCGAGGGGATCGGACCATGGCTCGCTCCTGTCGTTCGCTGGATCAGCGTGACGGTGCGGTAACGGTAGCATAGTGAAGCCGGCAACCCAATATGATCGGGGCTTGTCCGTCGAAGGTTCAGCTCAGGCCCACCTTGCGAAAGTCGTACGACCCGACCATATTTCGGGTCCAGTGAGCCGATCCCGGCTCCGGGAGGAACCATGTCACTGATTTCGCTCGCCCGTCGTGGACGTGCAGTCGCCCTCATCGCTGGCGCTCTTCTGCTGGTGCCGATCATCGCCGAGGCCGCTCCGGGCGGCCGCAGCATGGGCAGTCGCGGCTCGCGCAGCCAATCGCAGGTCGCGCCGACGCCGACCGCGCCTGGCTCGTCGTTCCCGCGCAGCCCGACGCAGGCCCCCGGCCCGTCGGCTGCCGCTCCGGCCGCTGGCGCTGCGGCGGGTGCCGCCGCGCAGGCGGCCCGCCCGTCCATGGCGCGCAGCCTGATGATGGGCGTTGCCGGCGGCTTGCTGGGTGCCGGCCTGTTCGGCCTGCTCTCGGGCGCCGGTTTCGGCGGCATCGCCGGCTTCCTTGGCCTGCTCTTCCAGGTTGCGCTGATCGGCGGACTGATCTGGCTGGCGCTGCGCCTGTTCCGTCGCCGCAGCGAGCCGCAGCTCGCCAGCGCCGGTGGGCCGCTGAGTCGCGAGGCCTATCAGCCGCAGCCGGCCGCGCCAGCCATGGGCGGTCTCGGCGGTGGCGCTGCGGCGGCGCCTGCCGCCAAGCCGGTCGAGTTCGAGCTGCAGGGCGCCGACTACGGCACCTTCGAGCGCCTGCTCGCCGAGGTCCAGGCTGCGATCTCCGATGAGAGCATCGCGCGCCTGCGCCAGATCACGACGCCCGAGATCTCCGGCGCTCTCGAGGAAGAATTCGCCGAGAACGCCCGCAAGGGCCTCATCGAGAAGGCCGCCGAGGTCAAGCTGCTGCAGGGCGACCTCGCTGAATCCTGGCGCGAGGACGGCTATGAGTACGCCACCGTCGCGATGCGCTTCAGCCTGCTCACCGCCATGGTCGAGCGCAATGGCGGCAAGGTGGTCGAGGGCCATGCCACGATCCCGCGCGAGGTCACCGAGCACTGGACCTTCGTGCGCTCGCGCGGCGGCGAGTGGAAGGTCGCGGCGATCCAGCCGGTCGAGTAAGCCGGCGGCGACACCCGAATTCTGGACGGCCGGGCTTTGCCCGGCCGTTTTTCGTTTCGGCGACGGGCGAAGCGCACTATAGGCAAGTCTAGCGCCGGTAGTCGGCGTGCCTTGGCTATCTGGAGCGTTTAACCATGAGCGACATGCGTCTCGTCGTCGTCGGCGCCGCCGGGCGGATGGGCCGTACGCTGGTGAAAGCGATCCACGATACGCCTGGCTGCATGCTCTCCGCCGCGATCGAGCGGCCGGGCTCGCCCGCGCTCGGCCAGGATGCGGCGGTGCTGGCCGGCCTGCCCGCCAGCGGTGTCCTGGTCGGCGACGACGCGCTCGCCGCCTTCGTCGCGGCCGAGGGCGTGCTCGACTTCACCATGCCTGAGGCGACCGTCGCCTTCGCCGGCCTCGCTGCCCAGGCCCGCATCGTCCATGTCGCCGGCACCACCGGCATGGAGCCGCAGCATCTGGCTAAGCTGGAGGCTGCCTCGCGCCATGCCGCGATCATCCGCTCCGGCAATATGAGCCTCGGCGTCAACCTGTTGGCGGCGCTGGTGCGCAAGGTCGCGGCGACGCTCGGCACCGACTGGGACATCGAGATCGTCGAGATGCACCATCGCATGAAGGTCGATGCGCCCTCGGGCACGGCCGTCCTGCTCGGCGAGGCGGCGGCGGAGGGCCGCGCCGTCGAACTCGCCGAATCCCGCGTCGCGGTGCGCGACGGCCAGGTCGGCGCCCGCCAGCCGGGCACGATCGGCTTTGCCGCGCTGCGCGGCGGCACCGTGGTCGGCGACCACAAGGTGATCTTCGCCGGTGCCGGCGAGCGGCTCGAGCTCGCCCATGTCGCCGAGGATCGCAGCCTGTTCGCGCAGGGCGCGGTCAAGGCGGCGCTCTGGGGCCGCGGCCGCAAGCCCGGGCTCTATTCGATGGCCGATGTGCTCGGCCTCGACAAATTCTGATGACCGCGCTCGCCGTCGCGCCTGGCGTGACACATTGGCCGGGTTATCTCGATCCGGCCGAGCAGGCGGCGCTGGTCGCCGAACTGCGCGAGGCGGCGCGGCAGGCGCCATTCTATGTGCCGCGCATGCCGAAGACCGGAAAGCCGTTCTCCGTCAAGATGACGAACTGCGGTTCGCTCGGCTGGGTCTCGGATGAGCGCGGCTATCGCTACCAGCCGTTGCATCCCGAGACCGACGCGCCCTGGCCCCCGATCCCGGCCCGGTTGCTGCGCGCCTGGCAGGAGCTCGCGGGCTATCCGCACGAGCCCGAGGCCTGTCTCGTCAATTTCTACGAGCTGACCGCGAAGATGGGCCTGCATCAGGACCGTGATGAACAGGAGTTCGACGCGCCGGTGCTGTCGCTCTCGCTCGGCGACACCGCCGTCTTCCGCATCGGTGGCACCAGCCGTGGTGGCAGGACGGTCTCGCTGAAGCTGGCCTCGGGCGATGCGCTCGCCTTCGGCGGCGCGGCGCGGCTCGCCTTTCACGGCATCGACCGCATCCTTGCGGGCTCGTCGAGCCTGCTGCCGCAGCCGGGGCGGATCAACCTGACCCTGCGGCGTGTGACGAAGCCCTCAGTCTGAAGGCTTGGGCGCATCGTCGCCCGGCAGTTTCGGGAAGGACCAGCCGAACAGCAGCGAGCCGGCCCGCAGGCCGAAGCCGGCAGCGAGCCCGCCCAGCATGACGAGCAGCGGAGCAAAGCCCATTTGCGCCAGGCCAACCGTCGCGCCGGCGCCGGCGGCGGCAGCAGTGACGTAGAAGTCGCGACTCCACAGCACCATCGGCCGGTCACCGGCGAGGATGTCGCGGATGATGCCGCCGAAGGTCGCGGTCATCGCGCCGAAAGCGATTGCGGAGGGGATCGGGACGCCGGCGGCCAGGCCCTTCTGCGCGCCGATCACGGCGAAGAGCGCAAGGCCGGCCGCGTCCGCCCAGATCAGCAGGCGCTTGGCGCCCCAGCCATCGAGTGTCCCGGGCTTGAAATACGCGATCGCCCAGGCCGCCAGGGCGACGGCTGAGCAGAGCAGAACGTCGGACGGCGCCTCGATCCAAAAGACGCGCCGGTCGAGCAGGAGGTCGCGCAAGGTGCCGCCACCGACGCCGGTGACGGTGGCGAGCAGGATGAATCCGAACGGGTCCATCCGCTTGCGGGCGGCGACCAGCGCCCCGGTCAGGGCGAAGACGACGACACCCGCAGATTCGAGCACCTGTCAGTTCGCCGGCTTGTCGCCGGCATCGGCAGCCGGGTTCTCCGAACCGTTGACGGCAGGCTTCGGCGCGCCGGCGGAGACGCCGACCAGCGCCGGGCGCAGCACCCGCTCGCCGATCTTGTAGCCGGTCTGCACAACCTTCGACACCAAACCCTTGGCGATGCCGGCGTCGGGCGCCTCGAACATCGCCTGGTGCAGGTTCGGGTCGAACTTCTCGCCTTGCGGATCGATCTTGCGCACGCCGTGACGCTCGAGCGTCTTCAGGAGTTCGCGCTCGGTCAGCTCGACGCCCTCGACCAAGGCTTTCAGGCCATTGTCGGTCGCGGCCTGGCTCGTCTCCGGCACGCTCTCAAGCGCGCGGCGCAGATTGTCGGCCGAGCCGAGCAGGTCGCGGGCGAAGCTCGTCACCGCATAGGCCTTGGCGTCGGAGATCTCGCGCTCGGTGCGACGGCGCAGATTCTCCATTTCGGCCAGGGTGCGCAGCAGCTTGTCCTTGAGGTCGTCGCGCTCGGCTTCGATCAGGGCTGCCGGGTCGGGCGTCTGGGCCTCGTTCACCTTGGCCTCGGTTGCGTCCTGATTCTCGGTTTCCGGCTTCGGATCGTCCTTCGCAGGGTTCTGCGTCATTCTATCATCCCAATCGTTGAGCGTCATGTATCGTTGCAGCGCCGGCTGTGAGCCGCACTGGCTTCGTCGCCGATATCGGGCTTCGGCCGGGCGAAATCAAGCACGAGCCATGGCCTTGGCCTTGCCGGAGGCCTGCTTGTCGAGCTCCAGAGTGAACACCGCGAGCAACGCCTGGCGGATCACCAGCTGCCGGCCGGTCGAAGTGATCTTCGCCCCGGTCAGGTCGGTGACGTAGAACACGTCGACCGCCTTCTCGCCGAAGGTCGCGATATGGGCCGAGGCGATGTTGAGGTTGAGCTTCCCGATCGCGGTGGTGAGGTCGTAGAGCAGGCCGGGCCGGTCGAGGCCGGAGACCTCCAGCACCGTGTGCCGCGACGACAGGACGTTGTCGATGATGACCTCGGGCGCGACCTGGAAGGTGCCGCCGCGTGGCGGGGGTGCGCGGCGCTGGGCGACGAGGTCGGCGATCTTGATCTCGCCCTTGAGCGCGCGCTCGATTGCCGCCGCGATCCGCTCGGCCCGGCGCAGCTCGTCGTCGTCGCGCTCGAAGGCGCGCGAGACGAAGATGGTGTCGAGCACCAGCCCGTCGGTGGTGGTGAAGATCTGTGCGTCGACGATGTTGCCGCCCGCCGCAGCGCAGGCCCCGGTGACGATGGCAAGCAGGCGCGGATGGTCGGGCGCCAGCACGGTGAGCTCGGTCACGCCGCGGAACTGGTCGGTCTCGACCCGCGTCGCCGTGGTGCGGCCGGCAACCTCCGCCTCGCGCAGGAAGCGGGCATGCTGCTCCTGCCGCTCGGGCTCGACCTTGAGCCAGTAGGCCGGATAATGCCGGGCGAGATAGGCGGCCCGCTCCTCTTCGGTCCAATCGGCGAGGCGCGCCTCCAGCGCCTGCTGCTTGCGCTCGACCCTGGCCTTGCGCTCGATGCCGGAATGGCCGCCGGCGAGCACGACCTCGGTCTCGTAGTAGAGCGTGCGCAAGAGCTGGCCCTTCCAGCCGTTCCAGACGCCGGGGCCGACCGCCTTGATGTCGGCGACGGTCAGCACCAGCAGCAGCTTCAGCCGCTCCAGCGTCTGCACGATTCCCGCAAAGCTCTCGATCGTCTTGGGGTCGCCGAGGTCGCGGCTCTGGGCGATCGTGGACATCACCAGATGGTTCTCGATCAGCCAGACCACCGTCTCGGTCTGGGCATCGGTCAGGCCGAGCCGCGGGCAGAGCTTGCGGGCGATGCGTGCGCCGGCGACCGAATGGTCTTCCGGCCGGCCCTTGGCGATGTCGTGCAGGAACAGCGCGACGTAGAGGGCGCGCCGGTTGGTGATCGTCGCGAAGATCGAGTTGGCCAGGGGGTGCTCGGCTTCGAGCTTGCCGCCGTCGATCTCGGCGAGGATGCCGATCGAGCGGAGCAGGTGCTCGTCGACCGTATAGTGATGATACATGTTGAACTGCATCATCGCGACGACGCGGCCGAAATCCGGGATGAAGCGGCCGAGCAGGCCGGACTCGTTCATCCGCCGCAGCACCGGCTCGGGCGAGCGCCGCGCCGTCAGGATCTCCAGGAAGATGCGGTTCGCCTCGCGGTCCTGCCGCAATTGCGGCGTGACGAGGCGCAGCGACTGCGTCACCAGCCGGCTGGTGTCGGGATGGATGGCGAGGTCGTCACGGCTGGCGATCTCGTAGAGCCGCAGAAGATTGACGGGATCGCGCTTGAAGGCGTCGTCGTCGATCACGGCGAGGCGTTGGCCCCGCAGGGTGAAGTCGGGATGGCCGAGCGCGCGCACGCGCCGGCGCTTGGTGAAGGAGCCGATCAGGCTGGTCAGGCTGGCGCGCGGCTTCTGCTGGCGCGCCTCCAGCGCGGCGCAGACGATCGCGGTGAGGTCGCCGACATCCTTGGCGACAAGAAAATAGGCCTTCATGAAGCGCTCGACCGGGGCCTGGCCGCTGCGGCCGGCATAGCCGATCGCGGCTGCGACCTGGCGCTGCAGGTCGAAGGAGAGCCGCTCCTCTGCTCGCCCGGTGATGAAATGCATCCAGCAGCGCACCCGCCAGAGGAACTCCTCCGAGCGCTGGAACATCGCGAATTCGCGCGCATCGAACAGCCCGGCCTCGACCAGCTCGGCCGGATCGTCGACGCGATAGGAATATTTGGCGATCCAGAACAGCGTGTTGAGGTCGCGCAGGCCGCCCTTGCCGTCCTTGACGTTGGGCTCGACCAGGTAGCGCGACGAGCCGGCGCGCGCGACGCGGGTCTCGCGCTCGGCGAGCTTGGCCTCGGTGAAGGCTGGCGCCGTGCCCTCGGCGATCTCGGCGCCGTAGCGCCGCTGCAGATCGGCGAACAGCGCCGCATCGCCGCAGATCAGGCGAGCCTCCAGCAGCGCGGTGCGGATCGTCATGTCGGCCCGGCCCTCGCGGATGCAGTCGTCGACCGAGCGCACGGAATGGCCGACCTTCAGCTTCAGGTCCCAGAGCGGGTAGAGCATCGCCTCGACAACGCTCTCGCCCCAGGCGGTCTGCTTGTCGGGGAAAAGGAAGAGCAGATCGACATCCGAGCCCGGCGCCAGCGTGCCGCGGCCATAGCCGCCGACCGCGACGACGGCGATGCGCTCTCCGGCGGACGGGTTCTCGACCGGGTAGAAATGCCGTGTCGCCGCGACATGCAGGCTGGCGACGATGCTGTCCATCACGCTGGAGAGCCGCTTGGCACAAGAGAGACCGTTGCGGGATTTGGCTAGAATCTCGCGGGCTGACTGGCGACCTTCCTCGAGATTGTCGCGCAGTGCATCGACCAGCGCACCGCGCAGGCTATCGCGATCGCCCTCGTTGAACTGTCGCGCCAGCTTGCCGACCGCAGCCAGGGGATTGTCGATGAATTCGGCGAGGCGGGGTGCTGGCTTGTCGGGGGAGGGCGGCACTGAACGAGGCTCTTCGAGACTTTCGGCAACGCGGCGGCAGCCGATCCCTAGCACGAACGAGGGCGGGCGCGGAAACATAATTAAACAAGTATATAATGTGAAATTATCGATATCACGCCATTCTACGTTTTGTTTGACATAGAGAACGATCGAACCTATCAATCGGACACGCGCCGATTTGAGCCAGCAGCTTGCGGGCGCGAAACAAGTGCAGCTAAAGCGGGGGCGCTGGAGGCTGATGTCCTCCTCCCCTTCGCGCAAGATCGACCGAAGGGAAACGCCATGTCGACCATCTCAGCTCTGACCCGCCGCGGCGTGCTCGCCGGCCTTGCCGCTGCTTCGCTCGCCTTTGGCAGTGCGCAGGCGCAGGCGCCGAAGGAGATCCGCGTCGATTACGCCACCTACAACCCGGTCAGCCTGCTGCTGAAGGATCGCGGCATCCTCGAGCAGGCACTCGAGGCCGATGGCATCAAGGTGCGCTGGGTGCTCTCGGCCGGCTCGAACAAGGCGCTCGAATTCCTCAATGCCGGCTCGCTCGATTTCGGCTCGACCGCCGGCGCCGCCGCGCTGATCGGCAAGATCAACGGCAATCCGATCAAGTCGATCTATGTCTATTCCCGGCCGGAATGGACCGCGCTCGTCACCGGCGCCAAGAGCGAGATCACCAAGGTCGCCGACCTCAAGGGCAAGCGGGTCGCCGTCACCCGCGGCACCGATCCGCACATCTTCCTTGTCCGCTCGCTCGCCGAGGCGGGCCTGACCGAGAAGGACGTCAAGCTCGTGCTGCTGCAGCATGCCGACGGCCGGCTCGCTTTGGAGCGCGGCGATGTCGAGGCCTGGGCCGGGCTCGACCCGATGATGGCCGCCGCCGAGGTCGAGGCCGGCGCCAAGCTGTTCTACCGCAAGGCTGCCGACAACACCTGGGGCGTGCTCAACGTCCGCGAGGAGTTCGCCGAGAAGAATCCAGAGCTCGTCCGCAAGGTTCTCAAGGCCTATGAGGAGGCGCGCGCGATCGCACTCGTCAATCCGGCCGAGGTCCGGAAGGCGCTGGTCGAGGCGACCAAGCTCTCCGACGCGGTGATCGAGCGCCAGCTCACCCGGACCGAATTGACCCACAGCACGATCGGTCCGGCGCAGGCCGAGACCATTCTCGCCGCGGGCCTCGCTTTGCAGCAGGCTGGCGTCCTGCCGGCGACCGCCGACGTCAAGGCAACAGTCGACGCGCTGATCGACAAGCGCTTTGCCGCGACCAACTGAGCGGGCATGATCCCGTCGCAATGAGTTCGATCGAGATCGCAGACGCCATCGACGAGAAGCCGGCCGCGCCTCCTGCTCGGCCGGCTTCTCGCGTTGGCCTGCGGCTCGCCGGCTTCCTGCTGCCGGTCGTCCTCGCGATCATCTGGGAAATCCTCGTCCGGGCCGGCCTTGCCAATGGCCGGCTGATGCCGCCACCCAGCGTGGTCGGCAAAACGCTCTGGCAGCTTGCCGTCAGCGGCGAGCTCTGGACCCATGCCGCCGCGACGCTCTGGCGCGTCGCGGCCGGCTTCGGCATCGGCGCTGCCGTCGGCACCGCGCTCGGCGCGCTGACAGGTGCCCTGCCATTGGCCCGCGGCCTGCTCGACCCGACCTTGCAGGCCCTGCGCGCCATCCCCTCGATCGCCTGGGTGCCGCTGTTCATCCTGTGGTTCGGGATCTTCGAGGCCTCGAAGGTGGCGCTGATCGCGGTCGGCGTCTTCTTCCCGGTCTATCTCGGCGTCGCCGCCGCCATTCTCTCGATCGACCGCAAGATCGTCGAGGTCGGCCGCGTCTTTCGCCTCGGCCGGCTCGCGATGGTCCGGCGTGTCTTGCTGCCGGCGATCCTGCCCGACTGGTTCACGGCGTTGCGCGGCGGTCTCGGCCTCGGCTTCATGTTCGTCGTCGCCGCCGAGATCATGGGCGCGAGCGAGGGGCTCGGCTATCTCCTGGTCGATGGCCAGCAGCTCGGCCGACCCGACACGATCATCGCTGCCATCATCGCCTTCGCCGTGCTCGGCAAGCTCGCCGATGGGCTCCTGCTCGCGCTGACGCGGCCCTTCCTCGCCTGGCAGGACACTGCCAGGGACAGGCTCTGAGGGCGCGATGCTGGCCTTCGATCAGCTCTCCAAGACCTATGCCGACGGCACCCGCGCGCTCTCCGCGATCGACATCTCCGTTGCCGCCGGCGAGATCCTGGCGCTGGTCGGCGGCTCAGGGTGCGGCAAGACCACCCTGCTGCGCCTCGTCGCCGGGCTCGACCGGCCGAGCGAAGGCCGCATCCTGCTCGACGGCGCCGCCATCACCGAGCCGCGGGCCGATGTCGGCGTGATCTTCCAGGAGCCGCGCTTGCTGCCTTGGCTCTCGGTCGCCGCCAATGCCGGCTTCGGCCTCAGCCATCTGCCTGCGGCGGAGCGTGACCGCCTCGTCACCGGGGCGCTCGCCCGCGTCGGCCTCGCCGGCTATGAGGCACGCTGGCCGCGCGAGCTTTCCGGCGGCCAGCAGCAGCGCGTCGCCATCGCCCGCGCCCTCGTCACCCGGCCCAAGCTCCTCCTGATGGACGAGCCCTTCTCCGCGCTTGACGCCACCACGCGCGCCAGCCTGCACGGCCATCTCCTCGCGCTCTGGGAGGAGAGCCGGCCGACCGTCGTGATGGTCACCCACGATGTCGAAGAAGCCGTAACGCTGGCTGACCGCATCGTGGTGATGCAGCCTAGGCCCGGCCGCATCTTCGACGAGCTCGACAATCCGCTGGCCCGCCCGCGCGACCGGCTCTCGCCGGCCTTCGAGGCGACCAAGCGCGAGGCGCTGCGCACGCTCGACCGCTCGCTTACCGACAGCGAGCCACGCCAGCACAAGGCGGCCGAGAGCGCCGGCATGTGGTGGTAACGACCGTTTGACAAAACGGACGCTCAGACCTTATGAAAGGACACGCGCCGATTTGAGCCTCAGCTTGCGGGCGCGAAACAAATGCAGCTAAAGCGCGGGACGACGGGACGGCCTCAAGGCCGTCGGCGCTCCTTCCGCCTTGTCTATGGATGGAGCCAGTTGTGTCGGCCGATCTTCACGATTTTCCCCGTTCTCACGATCACGCCCTGTCACGTCCCGCTGCGGGCGAGGTCGTCGCGCTGCTCGGCACTCCCGAGGTGCGCGCGCTGGCCCTGCGTGGGTTCGCCGGCCTGAGGGCTGACGAAGGAACGGTGCCGACTGCCGGGATCGGCCTGCTCTGTGCCCGGCCGCGCTTCTTCCCCTGGCTCGATCTCGCCGAGAACCTCGCCTTTGCCTTGCCCAAAGCCACACCGTTCGAGCGCGAGGGCCTGATCGCCAATGTGCTGGTCCGCGTCGGCCTTGCCGCGCAGGCGACGCAACGGCCCGGGACGCTCTCGCCGGAAGAGCTGCTGCGACTCGCCATCGCCCGCCTGCTGCTGGTCAGGCCGCGCCTGCTGCTGATCGACGAGCCCTTCGCAACGCTCGACACCGAGGCGCGCAACCGGCTCGCGGCCTTCCTGCCTGAACTCTGTACGCAGGGGCGTCCGGCCGTCGTCATCGCCACCGGCTCGGTCGAGGATGCCCTGCGCCTCGCCGACCGCATCCTCGTCCTGCCGCAGCAGCCGGGCCCGGTCGCCTTCAGCCTCGACAACCTGCTCGCCCGCCCGCGCGAGGAGGGTTCGGTCGGCTTCGTCGCCCTGCGCCGCGAATTGCGCCGGGCGCTCGACAAGGAAGTCCGGCATGCCGCGCCGGAGGTGGAGGCAGCGGCCTGAACCGGCTAGACAGGCCGCGAACCGTTTCTGCCAGGGATCACGATCATGGACGTCACCGCGCTGCGCGCTCTGCAGGCTCCGCTCAAGGACAAGTATCGTGAGGCGCCCGATGCGGCGGTGATCACGCTGAAAGCAAAAGGCGAACTCGACGACCAGCACATCGCCTGCAAGGTCGAAACCGGCCGGGCGATTGCGCTTGCCGGCCTCCATCCTGCCACCGGCGGCTCCGGCGCCGAGCTCTGCTCCGGCGACATGCTGCTCGAGGCGCTGGTCGCCTGCGCCGGCGTCACGCTGAAGGCGGTCGCGACCGCGCTCGAGATCGAATTGAAGAAGGGCACGGTCCGGGCCGAGGGCGATCTCGACTTCCGCGGCACGCTCGGCGTCGCCAAGGACGCCGCGGTCGGCTTCAAGGCGATCCGCCTGTCCTTCGATGTCGAAACCGATGCGCCTCAGGACAAGCTCGACACGCTGCTCAAGCTGACCGAGCGCTACTGCGTCGTCTTCCAGACGCTCAATGTGAAGCCGGAGCTCTCGGCGAATCTCGCGCGGGCCTGATCAGGCCGGCAGCGGGCGCGGCGATCCATCCGCCTCCGTCGCTTCCGGTTCCTGCGAAATCGGCGCCGTCATCGGGTCAATGATCGCGAAGGGGCGCTCCGACATCTGTTCGGGCGCGGCGCGCTGGCGGATGCGCAGCGCCGCCAGGGCTGCGAGCAGCGCGCTGATCGCCGCCATGAAATAGAGTAGCCCGTTGATGTCGAGCCGCGCCATCACCTGGGCGCCAAGCAGCGGGCCGAGCGCCGAGCCGATGCCGCTGACCAGGATCAGCCGGCCGCTGACGGCGACGACGCGGTCCTGCGGCATGCGGTCGAGCGCATGGGCGACGCAGACAGGATAGAGCGTCGACATGAACCCCCCGAGCAGGGCGGCGACCGGCAGCACCGCGCCGAGATGGCGCGGAACCAGATCGAGCGCCACGGCAGCCACTGTGAAGCCGAGCGCCAGTCCCGCCAGCACGATGCGGCGGTCGCCGCGATCGGAGAGGCGGCCGACCGGGACCTGGAAGGCGAAGCCGCCGAGCACCGCGACCAGCATGAACAGCGCGATCGTCTCCTGCGGGATGGCATTGCGCGCCATCCAGGCCGGGAACAGCGCATAGAAGGCGCTGCTGATCATGCCGGCGATGACGCAACCGATCACTGAGATCGGCGCCTGCCGTGTCAGCTCGCCATAAGGCAGCGAGGCCTCCGCTGGCAGCGTCGGCGCCTCCGCGCGGGTCGTGCTGACCATCACCAGCGCCAGCGCGAACAGCGCGACGATGATGTTGAACGGGGTGGCGGTCTCGACCGGGAGCTTGCCGATCAGCAATTGGCCCGCCGCCAGCGCCAGGAAGGTGCCGACCATATAGATCGAGAAGATGCGGCCGCGCTGCTCGGGCGGAGCCTTGGCGTTGAGCCAGCTCTCGGTGGTGATGAACAGGCCGACGCAGCCCAGGCCGATCGCCATCCGGCCCGCGATCCAGCCCACCGGCGAAACGAAGAGCGGCATCGCCGACGTTCCGACCACGACCATGCCGGCGAAGGCGGCATAAGCCCGGATATGGCCGATGCGCTGGATCACCTGCCCGCACCAGACGGCGCCGATGGTGAAGCCGACGAAATAGGCGCTGAGCACGATGCCGGTGAGTGTTGGGCCGAAGCCCTCATTCGTCAGCCGCAACGACAGGAACGTGTTGAAGAAGCCGTTGGCGAGCTGAACGAGGCTCGTCGCGGCGATGAGCGTTCCGATCTGAACGAGCAAGGGTCACGGCCTCCGGCGCAGTCTGGGAAGGCCTGCAACTCAACGCCGGAATGTGATCTCGCCATGGCGACCGGGACGAATGGTGCCGCGCCGCGTCACTCCGCCGCCTTCAGCTTCACCGCCTTGGCGAAGGGCAGCTGCGGCTCGTTCGGGCTGGCGTCGTCGAATTCGAGCGCCCCAATCCGCTCGGCCCGGCCGGTGACCTTGCCGGCCGATGTCCTGATCTGGGCGACGTCGTCCTGCGCCTGGCGGAAATGGCTGTCGAGCTTGTCGACGCGTTCGCCGAGCCGGCGGACATCGTCGAGCAGCTTGCCGACTTCGGCCTGGATCACCTGCGCTTCCTCGCGCATGCGGGCATCGCGCACCAGCGACTGCATCAATTGGATCGCCAGCGCCAGCAGCGAGGGCGAGACGATCATCACCCGCGACCGGTGCGCCTTCTGGATGATGTCGTCGAAATGCTCGTGCAGGTCGGCGTAAATCGCCTCCGACGGCACGAAGAGCAGCGCCATGTCCTGCGTCTCGCCCGGCAGGAAATAGCGCTCGGCGATGTCCTTGACGTGCTGGCCGACATCGGCGCGCACCCGTGCCGACGCGTGCTTCTTCGCCTCCTCGCCGCGTGCCTCGCGCAGCATGGTGAAGCTCTCCAGCGGAAACTTGGCATCGATGACGAGGCCGCGCCCGTCGCCCGGCAGGGTGACCAGGCAGTCCGGGCGCTTGCCGGTCGAGAGCGTCGGCTGGAAGGAGAAGAAGGCGGCCGGCAGCCCGTCGCGGATGATCGCCTCCATCCGGCCCTGGCCATAGGCGCCGCGCGCCTGCTTGTTGGCGAGCACGTCCTTCAGCGTCACCACCTCGCCGGTGAGCTCGGTCAGGTTCTTCTGAGCGTTGTCGATGACGGCGAGGCGCTCCTGCAGCTTGCCGAGGCTCTCATTGGTCTGACGGACATTCTGCTCCAGCCCGGCGCCCACCTGCTGGCGCAGGCCGTCCATCCGTTCGGCCATGATCCGGGCAAGGTCGCCCTGCCGGGTCGAGAGGATCTCGGCCATGGTCTGCATGCGGCCGCTGAGTTCGGCCTGCTGCCGGTTCATCTCGGCGACCTTGTCGTCCATCTCACGGGCGCGCTCGGCCGCCATCGCCGCCTCGATCTCGCGCCGGCGCGCCGCGCGCCACGACGAGAGCAGCGCCAGGACAAGCAGGAGGAGCGTCAGACCGGCGAAGCCGAAGGCGGCTTCGGCCCAGCTCACGGGACGCTCCAGCAGGACGAAGGCGATCTGGTTCATGCCGCAAGCCTACACCATCCCGGCCGCAAATCTAGAACATAAGCGGAACAGTTTGACCGTTTCGTCACAAGCGCTTATGTCGCGGCAACTCCTGAAAACGTCCCAGAGCGCCCTATGGCCATCCGCCCCCTCGTCATCCTGCCCGACTCGATGCTGCGCAAGGTCTCCGCGCCGATCGACGACATCAAGCCGGAGATCCGCAAGCTGGCGGACGACATGCTGGAGACGATGTACGACGCGCCGGGAATCGGCCTTGCCGCGATCCAGATCGGCGAGCCGGTCCGGCTGGTCACCATCGACGTTTCGAAGAAGGCGGAAGAAGGCGAGGAACAGAAGCGCGAGCCGCTGGTCTTCATCAATCCCGAGGTGACCTGGCGCTCGGAGGAGCTGAGCTCCTATGAGGAAGGCTGTCTCTCGATTCCCGAATATTACGAGGAGGTCGAGCGGCCGGCGCGCGTCAAGGTCAGCTATCGCGATCTCGACGGCAAGGCGCAGGAGATCGAGGCTGACGGCCTGCTCGCCACCTGCCTGCAGCACGAGATCGACCATCTCAACGGCGTGCTCTTCATCGACTATCTGTCACGGCTGAAGCGCGACCGGGTCAACAAGCGCTTCGCCAAGGCGGCGAAACGGGAGAGCGCGGCCTGACCGGCCGGGGCGAAACATTATGAGCTTGCGCGTCATCTTCATGGGCACGCCGGATTTCGCCGTGCCCACCTTGACCGAGATCATCGGCCAGGGCCACGAGGTCGTCTCCGTCTATACCCGCGCCCCCGCGCCGGCCGGGCGCGGCATGGAACTGCGGCCCTCGCCGGTCCAGGTCACGGCTGAGCGCTTCGGCATCCCGGTGTTCTCGCCGATGACGCTGAAGACCGCCGAGGCGGCCGAGGTCATGGCCTCGCACGAGGCCGACGTCGCCGTCGTCGTCGCCTATGGCCTGATCCTGCCCAGGGCGATCCTGGAGGCGCCGGAACTCGGCTGCCTCAATCTGCACGCTTCGCTGCTGCCGCGCTGGCGCGGCGCCGCGCCGATCCAGCGCGCCATCATGGCGGGCGACGCCGAAACCGGCGTCTGCGTCATGAAGATGGAGGAGGGGCTGGATACCGGCCCGGTCGCCATGGTCGAGCGGCTTGCGATCGACGGCAACGCCACGGCCGGCGACATGCATGACCGGCTCGCCGGCCTCGGCGCCGACCTGATGGTCCGGGCGCTGGCCGCGCTCAGCCGCGGTGGCCTGCGCTTCACGTCGCAGGCGGAAGAGGGCGTGACCTATGCCAGCAAGATCGGCAATGACGAGGCAAGGCTGAGCTGGAACCGGCCGGCGCAGCAGGTTCACGACGTCGTGCGCGGCCTCTCGCCCTTCCCCGGCGCCTTCGTCGAGGTCGATCTCGGCAAGGGACCGGAGCGGTTGAAGCTCTTGCGCACCGCGCGCGCCGGCGGCGCGGCCGAGCCGGGCACGCTGCTCGACGACGAGGGCACCATCGCCTGCGCGGTCGGGGCGGTGAAGCTGCTCCAGGTCCAGCGCGCCGGAAAGGGGCCGATGAGCGCCCAGGAGTTCCTGCGCGGGGCGCGGCTCTCGGCGGGCGCGAAGCTCTAGTACCGGGAGGCATTGAAAATGGCTCCCGGTATTCCGTATGTGGATTTCGACAGCCGAAGGCTGCGTTTGAGAAATTCACATTGGATCAACGGCCTGACGCGTCAGCGTCACTGGCCGTTGGGATAAGTCTATGCCCCGTTACAAGCTCGTCATCGAATATGACGGCACGCCCTTCTCGGGCTGGCAGCGCCAGCTCAATGGGCCGTCCGTGCAACAGAGTGTCGAGGAGGCGATCGAAGCCTTCTGCGGTCATGCCGTGCGCCTGCATTGCGCCGGGCGCACCGATGCCGGCGTCCACGCCACCCATCAGGTTGCCCATGTCGATCTCGACAAGGAGTGGCGCACCGACGTCGTGCGTGACGCCAGCAATGCCAGGCTGAAGCGCCTGCCGGTGGCGGTGCTGAGCGCGCAGGCGGTGCCCGAAACCTTCGATGCCCGCATCTCGGCGACGCGGCGCTACTACATCTACCGCATCCTCGATCGGCGGGCGCAGCCGGCCCTCGATGCGAACCGGGTCTGGCATGTCCCCGTCAAGCTCGACCATGAGGCGATGGACCGCGCCGCCAAGGCGCTGATCGGCCATCACGACTTCACCACCTTCCGCGCCGCCGAATGCCAGGCCAATGGCCCAATGCGCACGCTCGACCGGTTCGATTGCCGGCGCGAGGGGGCCGAGATCGTGGCTTACGTCCATGCCCGTTCCTTCCTGCATCACCAGATCCGCTCCATGGTCGGTTGCCTCAAGATGGTCGGCATGGGGCGCTGGCCGGAGAACAAGGTCGGCAAGGTGCTGGCGGCACGCGACCGCTCGCAGTGCGCCGCGCTGGCGCCGCCCTGCGGGCTTTATCTGGCAGGCGTGGATTACTGAGGCCGGCTCAGAACCCGGCCAACCCGAAAATCTTCAACACCGTGTAGTCGGCAAGCACGCTGGCGCAGGCGATCGCGCCGGCAACGCCGCTCTTCGCGCCGAACGTGGCCCTGGCGACGCAATAGCGCAATCGCAGCACGATCGCCGCGAAGGCGAGACTCTGGAAGCCGGCGATGCCGGGGTTTGACCAGCCGAGCGCGAACACCGTCGCCGGCACCGCCATCAGCGCCGCGGAGAGGATGCCGGCCCAGTTCCAGGCGATGACGAAGCTGGTGAAGCGGGGGTTGCGGGTGAGGCCGGGCGCGAGCCCGACCAGCAGCGCCGGCACCGCAATTATCGCCAGGATCTCCGCCGTGACGATGGCTGCGATCATGCCCGGTGCATCGAACAACCCGCCGCTGTTGGAGAGGCCGACGAGCGTGCGCTCGGCCGCCAGCGCCGGAATCATCGATGGCACCACCAGCACCAGCGCGAGATAGGAGCGCCAGAACCCGTCGCGGCTCATGTCGAGATCGGGCAGGGCTTTCGCGTCGGCCCGCAGCAGGCGCCAGGAGGCAGCGAGCGATCGCGTCACATCGTCGGCAGCAAGCCTCATGGCCCAACCCTCCGGACGTCACGGCATTAGACTTTCGTCTAAACTGTGGGCGTCAGGGTCGGTTCCGTCAAGCCTGCTGCGCTGCAGCGAAATAGCTCGTCAGTAAACGGTGCGTGATCCGCTCCAGCGCGACGAGGTCGGCGATGGCGACCCGCTCGTCGACCTGGTGCATGGTCTGGCCGACGACGCCGTATTCGACCACGGGGCAGTAGTCCTTGATGAAGCGGGCGTCGGAAGTGCCCCCCGTCGTTGACAGGGCCGGGCGCTTGCCGGTCTCGGCTTCAACGGCCTCGGCGGCCATCGCCACGAACGGTCCCGGCTGGGTCAGGAAGGCGACTGCGTTGGTCGGTTCGAAGCTGACCTCGTAACGCACGGTGTTGCCGGCTGCCTCGCGCAGGCGGCGCTCGATCTCGGCTGCCAGCGTCTCCGGCGTCCAGAGGTCGTTGAAGCGGATGTTGAACACGGCCCGCGC
This sequence comes from Allobosea sp. CCNWLY174, assembly GCF_037120455.1. Classification (NCBI taxonomy): domain Bacteria; kingdom Pseudomonadati; phylum Pseudomonadota; class Alphaproteobacteria; order Hyphomicrobiales; family Alloboseaceae; genus Allobosea; species Allobosea sp. CCNWLY174. The sequence continues at coordinate 77,628 of NZ_JBBBBQ010000008.1, forward strand.
TTGCGCCGGGATGACGTTGGTCGCGGGATTGCCGACATCGAGCGTGGTCACCTCGAGATTGCTCGGGTCGAAATGCTCGGTGCCGGCATCGAGCGGGCTTGCGTCCAGCGCCGCCAGCAGCCGGACCATGCCGCGGATCGGATTCTGGGCGAGGTGCGGATAGCCGACATGGCCCTGCACGCCCTGCACGGCGAGCTTGCCGGTCAGTGAGCCGCGCCGGCCGATCTTGATCATATCGCTCATCGCCGCCGGATTGGTCGGCTCGCCGAGGAGGCAATGGTCGAAGCGCTCCCCGCGCGCGTCGGCCCAGGCCAGCAGCTTGACCGTGCCGTTGACGGCGGGGCCTTCCTCGTCGCCGGTGACGAGGAAGGCGATCGAGCCCGGCGCATCGGGGTTCTGGCGGCGATAGCGGATCGCGGCGCAGGTCATGGCGGCGAGTCCGCCCTTCATGTCGCAGGCGCCGCGGCCATAGAGCACGCCGCCTTCGATGTCCGCCGCAAAGGGATCATGCGTCCAGGCGGCGAGGTCGCCGGGCGGGACGACATCGGTATGGCCGGCAATGACGAAGACCGGGCCCTCGTTGCCGATGCGGGCATAGAGGTTCTCGATGTCCGGCATGCCAGGCTCCGAGAAAGTCGGTCGCTCGACGCTGAAGCCTTCGGCGCTCAACACGGCATCGAGCAGCGCGAGCGCGCCGCCGTCGGCCGGTGTCACCGAGGCGCAGCGCACCAGGGCCTGGGTGAGGGCGACCGGATCGGTGGCGTCAAACTCGAGTAAGGTGGGTGTGTGCTGGCTCATCGAGCCGGTCTAGAGGCTAGCAGTGACCCTGGCTAGCCTCTGGCAGCCCCGCTTTGCTCCGCAAGCGGGGCGTCGCGGCCGACGCCCGGCATCAGGCCGAGGTCGATCAGCGCGACCAGCCAGGCCATCGTCGAGATCGCGATCAGCGAGGGCGCCCAGGCATAGCCGAGCAGCGGCTGGACTTCCCGCGGCAGCACGATGGCGCAGACCAGCAGGATGCCGAACAGCGACGAGCCGCCCCGGTCGGTGGCGCGCTTGGCTGCCAGCGCCGCCCAGGGGAACAGAGCGAAGGCATTGGCGAAGGCCACGATCTTGGCGGCGGCATATTTGTCCGCGACCTGCGGCGCAGCCCACTGGACCGCCAGCAGGCAGAGGGCGAGCGCGATGCTGCCGAGCCAGAACTGGCGCAGGCCGATGCGGCCATCGAGGTCGGTGAACAGGCGGATTGCGGACATGTGTCAAGCTCCGATCCGATACCCTCGCACGCCGGGGCGCCCGAATGAAGCACATGGTGAATAAAAGGTTAATGCCTCCGAACCAGTTGTGCCGCCAGAGAAAATGCCTGCAGAGAAAAAGCTTGAATGCTGCCGGGCGCGCCGCTAGCTGCGAAACGTTCTCCGGATTTCTAGAGCGAACCATTCGGCCGGATGGGCGAATGGCAGGTTGACTGAGCGGCGCGCGGCGCCGCCGAGCGAGGTTTTGGGCATGACCATTCGTCTGCACCGCGGCGATCTTCCCGATGAGTTCGAGCCGGGCCCGATCCTGGCGATCGACACCGAGACGCTCGGCCTCAATCCGCAGCGCGACCGGCTCTGCGTGGTGCAGCTTTCGCGTGGCGACGGCACTGCCGACGTCGTCCAGATCCCGAAGGGCGCCCCGGCGCCGGCCAATCTCTGCCGCATCCTCGCCGATCCCGGCGTGCTGAAGCTGTTCCACTTCGCCCGCTTCGACATCGCCGCGCTGGAGAAGGCGTTCGGCGTCGTCACCACGCCGGTCTATTGCACCAAGATCGCCTCCAAGCTGGTGCGCACCTATACGGATCGGCACGGGCTGAAGGACCTCGTCCGCGAGCTCCTCGGGGTCGAATTGTCGAAACAGCAGCAATCCTCGGACTGGGGCGCCGATACGCTGACCGAAGCGCAGCTCGGCTATGCCGCCTCGGACGTGCTGCATCTGCATGCCCTGAAGGCGAAGCTCGATGTGATGCTGGAGCGCGAGAGCCGCGGCCATCTCGCCAAGGCCTGCTTCGGCTTCCTGCCGGCGCGCGCCGAGCTTGATCTCGCCGGTTGGCCAGAGGTCGACATCTTCGCGCATACGTAAAGTTGATGTATCTGAGCTAGGGTCATCCGTCTGGCGGTTGCCGGACCGGGCGCTGCTGATTGTCGGCGTGCGCCGGTTCGACATGAAAAAGCCGCCGGTGGCTGGCAATGGGCGGGCATGAGCTTGGCTATCACAACTCCTGAGACACGCAGCCCGGCGGCGATTCGGGCGCAGATGCGGCAGAGCGCCTTCCGGGCCGCGCGCCGGCATTCCGCGCTCGTGCGCCTGCTCCGGCGCCTGATTCCGATCGGGGCGATCGTCGCGGTGGTGGGGTTGATCATCGTTCCCTTCCTCAACCCGCTGCGCCATGCCGGCAATTTCTCGCTGGGTGGGATCAGCCTGTCGGGCGGCAAGGTGGTGATGGAAACGCCGAAGCTCGCCGGCTATCGCAAGGACAACAGTCCTTACGAGGTCACGGCGGAATCGGCTCTGCAGGACGTCCGCAATCCCACGCAGATCGAGCTCGTGCAGATGGTCGCGCGGGTGCTGATGAAGTCCGAAGGCTGGATCAACATCAATGCCCGCAGCGGCCTTTTCGACCAGACGAAAGAGAAGCTGAAGCTGATCGACGACGTGAAGATCCGCACCGATTCGGGCTATGATGTCCGCATGCACACCGCCGACGTCGATTTCAAGGCCGGAACCGTCAACTCGCGCGAGCCGGTGAAGGTCAATCTCGGCACGACGACGGTTGACGCCGATACGCTTGACGTGAAGGACAATGGCGCGCTCATCACCTTCGAGGGGCGCGTGCATGTGCTGATCGAGAACGCGCCGGCCCGCAGCCTGGCCGGCCCGGAGCGCGAAGGCAGCACGCCCAATCTCGAAGCTCTTCGCCCGGCCGGCAAGCCGTGAGATCATCGCATCCAGCCATGCAGTTCAGCTACAGGTCACCGATGAAAGCTCTCGCTCTCGCTCTCGCTGTTCTGGTCGCTCCGGCGCTGTCGACAGCTGCATTCGCTCAGCAGCCGGCCGCCAAGCCGGCCAAGGCGCGCGGTGGCGCTCCGGGCTCGCCTTTCGGCGGCATGGGCGGCGACAGCAAGGAACCGATCAAGATCGACGCGAACAAGCTCGACGTGCTCGACAAGGACAACAAGGCGGTCTTCTCGGGCAATGTCGTCGCCGTGCAGGGCGAGACGACCGTGCGCTGCTCGGTGATGACGGTGTTCTATGAGGGCCGGGGCCAGGGTGGGACGCCGAGGCCGGCACAGCCTGCCGCGCAAGGCCAGGGCGCCAATGACGGCGCGATCAAGCGCATCGAATGCAGCGGGCCGGTCACCGTCGTCTCGAAGACCCAGGCCGCGACCTCGGACAATGCCGTCTTCGACCGCGCCAATAATCAGGTGATCATGACCGGCAATGTCGCGCTGAACGATGGCCCGAACATCACCCGCGGCGACAAGCTGGTCTATAATACGCAGACCGGCATCGCCAACGTGACGTCGAGCGGGCGTGTCCAGGGCTTCTTCGTGCCGAACTCGGGTGACAACAAGGACGGCAAGGACAACAAGGCCGGCGCCAAGCCAACCAATTGATATTCCTTTGCGGCAGGGGCGGCTGCAGGAAGGCGTTGCCAGTTCGGCGCGCCTCGCATACCAGAGCGGACCCATGTCGAACGCCAGCAGCTTGAATTTCCTCCTGTGACGATATCCACGTCTCCGCCTTCCGATGCTGGCCAGCAGGCGCAGCCAAGCCCGGCGCGGCCGGCCAAGGCGCCGGCGACGCCGGGGCTGTTCGGGCGACTCTTCGGCCGGGGCAAGGACAAGCAGGCTGTCGAAGACGACGAGCAGCCTGGCCCGGTCGCGAGCCCGGTCGGCGGTGCCGGCATCCTCGCCGTCAGCGGCCTGCGCAAGACCTATGGCGCCCGCAATGTCGTGAGCGAGGCCTCGCTCTATGTCCGCAATGGCGAGGCGGTCGGCCTGCTCGGCCCGAACGGCGCCGGCAAGACCACGATCTTCTACATGATCACCGGTCTGGTCAGCGCCGATATGGGTGTGATTTCGCTCGAAGGGAACGACATCACCAACCTGCCGATGTACCAGCGCGCCCGGCTCGGCATCGGTTATCTGCCGCAGGAAGCCTCAATCTTCCGCGGCCTCTCGGTCGAGGACAATATCCGGGCCGTGCTCGAGGTGGTTGAGCCGAACCGCAAGAAGCGCGAGCGTGAGCTCGACAAGCTGCTCGACGAATTCAACATCAGCCGCCTGCGCAAGGCGCCTTCGATCGCGCTCTCGGGCGGCGAGCGCCGCCGCTGCGAGATCGCCCGCGCACTCGCCGGGCGGCCCTCCTTCATCCTGCTCGACGAGCCCTTCGCCGGCATCGACCCGATCGCGGTCGGCGACATCCAGGAGCTGGTCCGGCAATTGACCGATCGCGGCATCGGCGTGCTGATCACCGACCACAATGTCCGCGAGACGCTCGGGTTGGTCGATCGCGCCTACATCATCCATTCCGGCCGGGTGCTGACCGAGGGCTCACCGGCCGAGATCATCGCCAATGCCGATGTCCGGCGTGTCTATCTCGGCGAGGATTTCCGGCTCTGAGGCGTCCGGCCCGCGGTCGCCCCACCGGCTATGTTGCGGTGCATTAACTTCCCGACGCAAAAGCCTGTCCAAGGCTTTGACGTGGCCGCGGCCGGCGGTTAGTCTGTTCCACAGGCAAGAACCGTGCCGAATTGCCGCAGGCTAAGGAGTCGGGATCGCGATGGCGATGATGCCACGCATGGAGCTGCGCCAGGGCCAGTCCCTGGTGATGACGCCGCAGCTATTGCAGGCGATCAAGCTGCTCCAGCTCTCCCATCTCGAACTCCAGAGCTTCGTCGAGGGCGAGCTCGAGCGCAATCCGCTGCTCGAGCGCGGCGACGAGGCTCCCGATGCCGGCTCGCTCAAGGGCGCCGGCGAAAGCCCGCTCGCCGCCGATGCCGAAGCCTATGCCCGCGCCGAGAGCCTCAACACCCAGGAGGGCATCGAGGGTCGCCTCGGCACCGGGCTCGACAATGTCTTCCAGAACGAGCAGCCCAAGGCGGCGCGGCTGGAGACACAAGGAGCCGACAGCCTGCCGATCATCGGCGGCACCTATGGCGGCTCCGGCGGCTCGTTCGAGGAGCGGCCCGAGGGCTTCGAAAGCGGGCTGACAAGCGAGCTTTCGCTGCACGAGCATCTCAGCGCCCAGCTCGACCTGGCCTTGACTGCGCCGGCCGAGCGCCTGATCGGCCGCCACATCATCGATGGCGTTGATGATGCCGGCTATCTGACCGAGCCGCTTGCCGACATAGCCGAACGCCTCGGCGTCGATCTTGCCAGGGTCGAGCGGGTACTCGCCATCGTCCAGGGCTTCGATCCCAGCGGTGTCGCCGCCCGCGATCTCGGCGAGTGCCTGGCGATCCAGCTGCGTGACCGCGACCGCTACGACCCGGCCATGCAGGCCCTCATCGCCAACCTGCCGCTCCTCGCCAAGCGCGACTTTGCCACCCTGAAGCGCATCTGCGGCGTCGATGACGAGGACATCGCCGACATGGTCGCCGAGATCCGGCGGCTCGACCCCAAGCCTGGGCGCGCCTTCGGCGGCTCGGCGGCGGAGACGGTGGTGCCGGATGTCTTCATCCGTGCTGCGCCGGACGGTTCCTGGCTTGTCGATCTCAACCCAGACACCTTGCCGCGCGTGCTGGTCAACCAGACCTATCATGCCCGCGTCACGAAGGCGGCCCGTAGCGATGTGGACAAGGCCTTCATCGCCGAATGCCTGCAGACGGCGAACTGGCTGACCCGCTCGCTCGAGCAGCGCGCCCGCACCATCCTGAAGGTCGCCAGCGAGATCGTGCGCCAGCAGGATGGCTTCTTCGCCCATGGCGTCGAGCATCTGCGCCCGCTCAACCTCAAGACCGTCGCCGACGCGATCGGCATGCACGAATCGACGGTCTCGCGCGTCACCTCGAACAAGTACCTCGCCTGCCCGCGCGGGGTCTTCGAGATGAAATACTTCTTTTCCGCCGCGATCGCGGCGACGGGTTATGGCGAGGCGCATTCGGCCGAGGCCGTACGGCACCGCATCAAGCAGATGATCGACGAGGAGCCGCCGCGGGACGTGCTTTCAGATGACGCCATCGTCTCCAGGCTGAAGGAGAGCGGCATCGATATCGCTCGCCGTACCGTGGCGAAGTATCGGGAATCGCTGCGCATTCCCTCCTCCATGGAGCGCCGCCGCGAGAAGGCGGCGATGGCGCTGGCCGGACGCTGAAGGGCGAACTCTTCCACGCCCGGCGTGCGGCGCAGCACAAATCGTCTTCTGTTCCATGAGATGCTCGCAGGCTTGCCCTGCCGCCAGAGCAACTGCGCGAGACCGCGCATTGACAACCCCATGAGGCCGTCCTTACCTCCTGAGGATGGTCGGCTACTGACCATGGCGACAAGAAGGGGAAGCACTCCATGAGCTTGCGAATCTCCGGCAAGAATCTCGATGTCGGCGAGGCCCTCCGTGGCCAGGCCGAGGCCAGGGTCGCCGCAGCGTTGGGCAAATACTATGAGGGCGGCTATCAGGGCCACGTCACCGTCGGCAAGGATGGCACCGCCTTCAAGACCGACGGTGTTCTGCATCTGTCTTCCGGCATCACCCTCGAAGCGTCGGCCACTGCGCATGATCCTTATGCCAGCCTCGACAAGATGGCCGAGCGCATCGAGAAGCGGCTGCGCCGCTACAAGCGACGGCTGAAGGATCGCGCCGCTGCCGCCAATGGGCGGGAGGCGGCCGTGGAAATCCCCAGCTATGTGATTGCCGCTCCCGACGAGGATATCGAGGAACACGAGGCCGATTACGCCGGTGAGAACCCGGTGATCGTGGCCGAATCGACCAAGTCCCTGCACCAGATGACGGTAAGCGACGCGGTCGCCGAGCTCGATCTGACCGGCGCGCCTGTGGTTATCTTCCGCCATGCTGGCAATGGGCGCATGAACGTCGTATACCGCCGCCGCGACGGCAATATCGGCTGGATCGATCCGCCGGCTTCTCTTTCTTGAAGTCCCGCCGCTGATGGAATTCGGGTGCCGGCCGGGATGCCGGTGGCGCCCGCGTTCCGGCACGGGACATGCATGGATTGGCCTATGACGCTGACCGATCTTCTCCGGCCCGATGCGGTGATCTCGCCGTTGCGCGCCAACAGCAAGAAGCAGGCCCTGCAGGAGCTGGCGCAGCACGCCGCCCTGCTCACCGGCCTGCCAGAGCGCGAGCTGTTCGAGGCCCTGCTCCAGCGCGAGCGTCTGGGTTCGACCGGCATCGGCGACGGCATCGCGATCCCGCATGGGCGCATGGCCGGCATCGACCGTCTTGTCGGTCTGTTCGCCCGCGCTGAGAAGGCGATCGATTTCGAGGCGCTGGACGGCCAGCCGGTCGACATCATCTTCGTGCTGATCGCGCCGGAAGGGGCGGGGGCCGATCATCTCAAGGCCCTGGCCCGCGTCGCCCGCGTGCTGCGCAACCAGGCGGTGCTGGAGCAGGTGCGCCACGCGCATGACCCGGCCGCCATTTACGCCATCCTTGCGGAGACCGCCGCCAAGGCGGCCTGACGGCAGGCCGCATGAGGCGGCTTCTTCCTTTGAATGATGACAGTCTGGGCTTGGAGGCCTTGCCCCGAGCGGCTATGACGCGGCCGAAGCTGTGAGGCGCCGTGCGCGGCGCCATTGAACCGCCGGAGTGCCGCGATGGCCTACACCCATGTCGATCTCTTCCCCCTCGGCGAGGACAAGACGCCCTATCGCTCGCTCGGCAGCGACGGCGTCACGGTCGAGACGGTCGCTGGCCGCGAGGTCCTGAGCGTCTCGCGCGAGGCGATCAAGCGGCTCTCCGAGCAGGCTTTCATCGACATCAACCACCTGCTGCGCCCGGGCCATCTCGCCCAGCTCGCCAAGATCCTCGACGATCCCGAGGCGACTGGAAACGACCGCTTCGTCGCCTATGACCTGCTCAAGAACGCGGGCATCGCTGCCGGCGGCGTGCTGCCGATGTGCCAGGACACCGGCACCGCAATCATCATGGGCAAGAAGGGCCGCAAGGTCTGGACGGACGGCGACGACGAGGCGGCGCTCGGCGAGGGCGTCTACGACGCCTATCTCAAGCGCAATCTGCGCTATTCGCAGGTCGCTCCGCTCTCCATGTTCGAGGAGAAGAACACCGCGACCAACCTGCCGGCGCAGATCGACATTTATGCCGAGGGTGAGGATGCCTACAAATTCCTCTTCGTTGCCAAGGGCGGCGGCTCGGCCAACAAGACCTTCCTCTTCCAGGCGACGCCCTCGCTCCTGACCAGGGACCGGATGATGGCGTTCCTGAAGGAGAAGATCCTGACGCTCGGCACCGCCGCCTGCCCGCCCTATCACCTCGCCATCGTCATCGGCGGCACTTCGGCCGAGCAGAACCTGAAGACGGTCAAGCTGGCCTCGACCAAGTACCTCGACGCTCTGCCGACCAAGGGCTCTCCCTCCGGCCATGCCTTCCGCGACCTTGAGATGGAGGAGGAGGTCCACAAGCTGACGCAGGCGCTCGGCGTCGGCGCCCAGTTCGGCGGCAAGTATTTCTGCCATGACGTGCGCGTCATCCGCCTGCCGCGCCACGGCGCCTCGCTGCCGATCGGGCTCGGCGTCTCCTGCTCGGCCGACCGCCAGGCCAAGGGCAAGATAACCAGGGACGGCATCTTCCTGGAGGCGCTGGAGACCGATCCGTCGAAGTACCTGCCGGAGATCGACGAGGCCAAGCTCGGCGGCGACGTCGTCAAGGTCGATCTTAACCGGCCGATGGCTGAGATTCTCGCCACATTGACGCAATACCCGGTAAAGACCCGGCTCTCGCTGACCGGAACGATCATCGTCGCGCGCGACTCGGCCCATGCCAAGATCCGCGAGCGCCTGGAGAACGGCCAGGGCATGCCGGACTATCTGAAGAACCACCCGGTTTACTATGCCGGCCCGGCCAAGACGCCGGAGGGCTTCGCCTCCGGCTCCTTCGGCCCGACCACGGCCGGCCGGATGGACTCCTTCGTCGACCAGTTCCAGTCCTTCGGCGGCTCGATGGTGATGCTGGCCAAGGGCAACCGCTCGGCCCAGGTCCGCGAGGCCTGCAAGGCCCACGGTGGTTTCTATCTCGGCTCGATCGGCGGCCCGGCGGCGCGGCTCGCCCAGGACTGCATCCGCAAGGTCGAGGTGCTCGAATATCCCGAGCTCGGCATGGAGGCGGTCTGGCGCATCGAGGTCGAGGATTTCCCCGCCTTCATCGTCATCGACGACAAGGGCAACGACTTCTTCAAGGAGCTGAACCTCGGATGATCGCCCGCGCTGCCGTCGCCGTCCTGCTGGCCCTGGCTCCCGCTGTCGCATCGGCGCAGCCGCGTCCCGTTCCGGCGACGTGCTCGCGTGACCTGTTCCAGAACGAGGCGGCGATGCGCCAGCGCCAGTACAAGATGCAGCAGGTCGCCACGGCCGACCAGGCGACGCAATGCGCCGCCTGGCGCGACCACGTGACCTTCATGCAGAAGGCGCGTTCGGTCTTCGCGACCTGCCAGACCGGCCGGCAGCGCGAGGAGAACGTCGCGCAGATGGACCAGTCGCTCGCCGACTATCGCGTGCTGCTCGCCAACCGCTGCGGGCGCCGATAGACAGTTCCGGCTCCCCTGACGAAAGGCCTGCGATGACCGACCAGACAGAAAGCCCGCTCGGCATCGCCGTCGTGCCGGTGACGCCGTTCCAGCAGAACTGCTCGATCGTCTGGTGCACACGCACCAAGGAGGCCGCGATCGTCGATCCCGGTGGCGATGTCGAGCGCGTCCGCGGCGCGCTGACGGAGCTCGGCGTCACGCCGGTCGCGATCTGGCTGACCCATGGCCATATCGATCATGCCGGCGGTGCGACCGAGCTCGCCGGCGTCTTGAACCTGCCGATCATCGGCCCGCACGAGGCCGACAAGTTCCTGCTCGACGCCCTGCCGCAGCAGGGGCTGATGTTCGAGATGCGCGGCGTACAGGCGGTGACGCCGACGCGCTGGCTCGCCGAAGGCGACACCGTCTCGGTCGGCGATATCGATTTCTCCGTGCTGCATGTGCCGGGGCATACACCCGGCCATGTCACGCTGTTCCAGAAGGATCTGCGCTTCCTGCTCGCCGGCGACACGATCTTCGCAGGCTCGGTCGGCCGTACGGATTTCCCCTACGGCAACCACAAGGACCTGATCGGTGGCATCAAGGGCAAGCTGCTGCCGCTCGGCGACGACGTCCAGTTCCTGCCAGGCCATGGTCAGGCGAGCACGCTCGGCGAGGAGCGCAAGACCAATCCGTTCCTGCAGGGGAATTCGCAGTAGGCCACCGCTGTCATGCTCGCCCTTGTGGCGAGCATCCACGTCTTGAACACTGCGCGCGATCATTGATGCAAAGACGTGGATAGTCGGGACAAGCCCGACCATGATGGGAAAGGTGATGACCCAGAAACGCTAACGGCCATGTCCGGAAGAGCGCGCGTACATCCGGCGTCGCTGGCTTCGGGTTCATGGCCGTCTTCAACGGAACGGAGGGCGGTGGAACGCCCTCGACATTGCCGTGATCCCGATATGGGACTGTGATCCCATCATTGCAAGGGGCAGGTCCATGACAGTGGGCCACGCGTTCAGGCGCCTGACCGCGTTGCCGGTTTCGCTGCCCATGCGATAGTCGGGCGATGTGGGATATTCTCTCCGCCTACTGGCCTCATATTCTTGGCTTCGTCTCGCTGGCGCTGACGGTGGTCGCCGCCAGCCATGCCGCGATGACCAAGGACGATGTCCGCGCCGCCATCGGCTGGGTCGGCGTCATCGTGCTCTCGCCGATCATCGGGTCGCTGGTCTATGCGGTCGGCGGCATCAACCGCATCCGCCGCGCCTCGATCGCCTCGCAGCGCCGGCAGACGCTCGCTTATCCACTGGCTCAGACATTCGAAGTCTCCGACGCGGAGGTCGCCGGCGATGTCGGGCGCCGCTTCGCCGCGCTGAAGGCGCTCGGCGACAAGGCGACGCGCCGGCATCTCAAGACCGGCAACGCCATCGCGGTGCTCCGGACCGGTGACGAGGCCTATGCCGCGATGATCGCGGCGATTGCGGCGGCCGAGCGCTCGGTCATTCTCGAAACCTACATCTTCGACCGCGATCCGCTCGGCCTGCGCGTCGCCGACGCGCTGATCGCGGCCCATGAGCGCGGCGTCGCGGTGCGTGTGCTGATCGACGCCGTCGGCGCGCGCTATTCGGTGCCGAGCATCGTCGGCTACCTGCAGAAGGGCGGCGTGCCGGTCGACGTCTTCAACGGCAATATCATCATCGGCCTGAGATTGCCCTATGCGAACCTGCGCACGCACCGCAAGCTGCTGATCGCCGATGGGCGGATCGCCTTCGCCGGCGGCATGAACATCCGCCGGGGCTTCACGACCGAGTTTGCCGGCGAGGCGGCCGGGCACGATACGCATTTCCGGATCGAGGGACCGGTCGTCGAGGACCTGTTCGGCGTCGCGGCCGAGGATTGGCGCTTCGCTTCGGGCGAGGAACTGACTGGCGATATCTGGACGGTCACGCCGGAGGCGGCTCGGCAAGGTCCGACGGTGCTGATGCGCGCGGTGGCTTCCGGCCCCGACGCCAGCCTAGAGACCAATCACAAGCTGCTGATCGGCGCCTTCTCGGTGGCGCGCGAGTCGATCCGGATCATGTCGCCCTATTTCCTGCCGGACCGGGAATTGATCAGCGCGCTGGTGACCGCGGCGCGTCGCGGCGTCGCCATCGACATCGTCGTGCCTGACGTCAACAACCTCGTCCTGGTCGATCGCGCCATGCGGGCGCAGTTCGACCAAGTGCTGAAGGATGGTTGCCGGATCTGGCGCGCCACCGGCTCCTTCGACCATTCCAAGCTGCTCGCGATCGACGGCACCTGGGCCTATGTCGGCTCGTCCAACCTCGATGCGCGCTCGCTCAGGCTGAATTTCGAGATCGATCTCGAAGTGCTCGACCAAGGCTTCGCCCGCGGGATCGAACAGCGCATCGATGCCGCGATTTCAGGAGCGCATCCAGTCACGCTGAAGGAACTGCGCGCGCGGCCCTTCCCCTTGCGTCTGCTCGACCGGATGCTCTGGCTCTGCTCGCCCTATTTGTGAGGGCTGGTGTCGCCTTCGTCAGAAAGCGCGTGTCGTCCCGGGCGACCGAAGGGAGACCCGGGACCCATTCCGGAACCTTTCCGATAGGGGTTCAGGCATGGATCCCGGATGTTGACGGCGCCAAGCCTCAGGCGTCGAACACGCCCTTCAGGAAGTCCTGCTTGCCGATCTGGAAGCCGTTCTCGCGCAGGATGTCGTAGGCCGTCGTAGCGTGGAAATAGAAGTTCGGCAGGGCAAAGCGCGTGAGATAGTCGGCGCCCTTCATCGTGACGGTCGCCGAGGGGCCGCGCGGGAAGGTCACATCCTTGTCGAGCCCGGCATCGAGCGCCGCCTTGTCGACCGAGGCGATGAAGTCGAGCGTTTTCGCGATCCGCGCCTTCAGCTCCTCGAAGCTCTTCTCCTCGTCGGGAAAGCGCGGGTTCTCCGCCCCGCTCACCCGCGCTGCCGCGTTCTTGGCGAAATCGGACATGAGCTGGACCTGCCGGGTGAAGGACAGCATGTCCGGGGCGAGCCGGCTCGACAGCAGCACCTCCGGCTGGATCTTGCGTTGGGAGGCCTCCGCCGTCGCCTTGTCGAGGATGGCGTCGAGCGCCTTCAGGGTCTGGATGAAACCGGGGAAGACGGCGTCATAGGCGGAAAGCGGCATCGAGAAGTCCTCACCAACGAAAACGGGCCCGGAAAGGGCCCGCTGTCATCACCGATATAAGGCTTCGCCGCCGCTGTCAGCGGCGTACGGCGTCAGTCCTTGGCGCGCTCGACATAGGAGCCGTCGGCGGTCATCACCACGATGCGGGTGCCCGCTCCGATATGCGGCGGCACGGCGGTGCGCACGCCATTGGTCAGGATCGCCGGCTTGTAGGAGGAGGAGGCCGTCTGGCCCTTGGTCACCGGCTCGGTCTCGGCGACCTCGACCGTGACGCGCTGCGGCAGCTCGATCGCCACCGCCCGGTCCTCGAACACCGAGAGCGAGACCTTCATGCCTTCCTGGAGATAGGGAGCCATGTCGCCCACGACATCGCCATCGACCGGGATCTGGTCGTAGGTCTCGGGGTTCATAAAAACGTACTGCTCGCCGTCCTGATAGAGATAGGTGAAGTCGCGATCCTCGACATAGGCGCGCTCGACCTGCTCGGTCGTCTTGTAGCGCTGGGTCATCTTCACGCCATCGGAGATGCGGCGCATGTCGATCTGCGTCGTCGGCGTACCCTTGCCCGGGAAGAAGCTCTCGGCCGAGATGACCGTGCAGAGATGTCCGTCGAGCTCGAGGACGTTGCCCTTGCGGACGGAGGAGGCGATGACCTTGACCACGTGTGATTTCCTTGGCTGGCGCGGGCTTCATCCGCGCGCTATGCGAAGTCCTGTGCCGCGCCACTACCGCATTCGAGGCGCAAACGGAAGCGCGCAGGCCGGTTTGCATGGCTTTCGCTATAGAGAGATGTGATGAGCCAGAGCTATCCGCCCTTCTGGCGGCCGGACATCCATGCCGACCGGCGCCCCGCGCTGCTGGCGCGCGGGCGGATCAAGGCTGCGCTGCGGCGCTGGTTCGAGGCGCGCGACTTCATCGAGGTCGAGGCCGCGATCCTGCAGCTCTCGCCCGGCAACGAGACGCATCTGCACGGCTTTTCGACCTCGCTGATCGACGATGCCGGCGCCGGCCACCCCTACTACCTGCACACCTCGCCCGAATTCGCCGCCAAGAAGCTGTTGGCGGCCGGCGAGCCGCGCCTCTTCGATTTCGCGCGCGTCTTCCGCAATCGCGAGCGCTCGGCGCTCCACCATCCGGAGTTCACCATGCTGGAGTGGTATCGCGCCGGGGAGGATTACGAGACGTTGATGGAGGATTGCGCGGCGCTGCTGGCCGAGGCGGCCCGCGCGGCCGGGGCGAGCATGCTGCGCTGGCGCGGCGCCGAGGTCGACCCGTTCGCGGCGCCGGAGCGGCTGACCGTGCAGGATGCCTTTCGCCGTCATGCCGGCATCGATCTCAAGCGCACGATCGCGGCCGACCTTTATCTCGACCGCCCGGCGCTGGCGGCCGATGCCGCTGAAGCCGGCATCCGGGTTGCCGAGGACGACAACTGGTCCGACATCTTCAGCCGCATCCTCTCCGAGAGGATCGAGCCCGAGCTCGGTCGCGGCCGCGCCACCATCCTGTGCGAATACCCGATCTCGGAAGCGGCGCTGGCCCGGCCGAAGCCCGGCGATCCGCGCGTCGCCGAGCGCTTCGAGCTTTATGCCTGCGGGGTCGAACTTGCCAATGCCTTCGGCGAGCTGACGGACCCGGCCGAGCAGCGCCGGCGCTTCGAGGCTGATATGGACGAGAAGCAGCGCATCTATGGCGAGCGCTATCCGGTCGACGAGGACTTCCTTGCGGCGCTTGCGGTGATGCCGCAGGCGTCGGGCATCGCGCTTGGGTTCGACCGGCTGGTCATGCTCGCCACCGGCGCGCGCCGGATCGAGGATGTGCTCTGGACGCCGGTCGCGGAACCGGGCAGGGGAGGGCGATGACGATCCATCAGCCGCCCGGCCAGCCGCTGAAGACGCTCGACGCCCTCGTCGAGCGCGGCCTCGTCGCGCCTGAGCGGCGCGCGGCCCTGGCCGAGGTGGCCAAGCACTACGCCGTCTCGGTGACGCCGGCGATCGCGGCGCTGATCGATCCGGCCGACGAAGCCGATCCGATCGCCCGCCAGTTCATCCCTGCTTCGGCCGAGCTGACGACCTTACCGGAAGAACGGGCCGACCCGATCGGCGACGAGGCGCATTCGCCGGTCGAGGGCGTGGTCCATCGTTATCCGGACCGGGCTTTGCTCAAGCTGGTCCATGCCTGCCCGGTCTATTGCCGCTTCTGCTTCCGCCGCGAGATGGTCGGCCCCGGCGGCGATGCCTTGACCGGCGACAAGCTCGACGCCGCGCTCGCCTATCTCGCCTCCTGTCCGGAGATCTGGGAGGTGATCATGACCGGCGGCGACCCGTTGAT
The DNA here is from genome assembly GCF_037120455.1 of Allobosea sp. CCNWLY174. Taxonomy (NCBI): domain Bacteria; kingdom Pseudomonadati; phylum Pseudomonadota; class Alphaproteobacteria; order Hyphomicrobiales; family Alloboseaceae; genus Allobosea; species Allobosea sp. CCNWLY174. The sequence continues at coordinate 92,865 of NZ_JBBBBQ010000008.1, forward strand.
CCTCTCCGCCCGCCGTGTGCGCGAGGTGGCCAGGCGTCTTGCCGCGATCCCGCATATCAAGGTGGCGCGCTGGCATACGCGCGTGCCGATGGTCCAGCCCGAGCGCATCACCGAGGATTATGCCCGCGCGCTGCGCATTTCCGGCAAGGCGAGCTACATCGCCGTCCACGCCAACCACCCGCGCGAGTTCACCGCGGACTCGAAGGCAGCGCTGGCGCGCCTCGCCGATGCCGGCCATGTCCTGATCAGCCAGAGCGTGCTGCTCAAGGGCGTCAACGCCGATATCGAGACGCTGTCGGCGCTGATGCGGGCCTTCGTCGAGAACCGGGTCAAACCGTATTACCTGCACCATCCTGATCTCGCGCCGGGGACCTCGCATTTCCGGCTCTCGCTGGCGGAAGGGCAGGCGCTCGTCAAAAGCCTGCGCGGCAACCTTTCCGGCCTGTGCCAGCCGACCTATATCCTCGACATCCCAGGCGGGGCCGGCAAGATCCCGGTCGGACCCGCCTTCCTTTCGGGCTGCGAGACGCCCGGCGCGCACGGCTTCGCGGAGGATCGCCATGGCGAGCTCCATGCCTATCCGCCGGTCTGACGCAAGCCCCGCCGCGGCGCTCCGCGAAGGATCGAAGACCATGCTGACCCCCTCCGCGCCCGACAAGCTGCCGCTCGCGATCGTTTCCGACATCGCCTGCCCCTGGTGCTTCATCGGCAAGGCCCGGCTCGAGACCGCGCTCGCCAACCATAATCTGACCGAGCGGGTTGCCATCACCTGGCTGCCCTATGAGCTCAATCCGGAGATGGCGGCTGGTGGCATGGACCGCACCGCCTATCTCGACGGCAAGTTCGGCCCCGGCAAGCGCCGCGAGATCGAACTGCGCCTGTCCGAGGCGGCGCTGGAGAGCGGCGTCACCTTCAACTGGGCCAAGGTGACGAAGAGCGTCAACACCCGCATGGCGCATATGCTCGTCGCCGCCGCAGCGACCGTGCAGCGCGGCGGCGAGATGACCGCGGCGCTGTTCAAGGCCTATTGGCAGGATGGGCGCGATATCGGCGACCTCGAGACGCTGGTCGCGATCGCCGGCGAGCAGGGCTTCGACGAGCAGGCGGCGCGCGACGAGCTCGCCAATGACGAATTGCGCGAGACCATTATCGGGCTGGAAGCCCATGCCCAGAAGGTCGGCGTCACCGGCGTGCCCTTCTTCATTGTTGACGGCAAGCTCGCGGTGTCGGGCGCGCAGCCGCCGGAGGTCTGGACGCAGGTGTTTGCGCAGGTGCTGGCGGCGAAGCCTCATGACGAGGATGATTGACGCGTTCCGGAGTGATCTTAGCCGCCGGGTCGAAAAAAAGATCCGTCTCAAAAATGAGAAATCCTTGCGCTAGCACTCGAATCGTGCCTTTCACCCGGTAGCAGGCGGAGGGCAGAGCGATGACGCAGAAGATCAACGATCTCCGGGACCGCATGATCGTCGCGCTCGACGTGCCGACGGTCTGGGACGCCTATCGCATCGTCTCGACGCTCGGCGACGGCGCGAGCTTCTACAAGATCGGCTATCGGCTCGCCTTCGCTGGCGGGCTCGACCTTGCCCGCCAGCTCGTGACCGAAGGCAAGAAGGTCTTCCTCGATCTCAAGCTGCACGACATCGGCAACACGGTGACCGAGGGCGTGGAATCGCTGACCAAGCTCGGCGTCACCTTCCTGACCGTGCACGCCTATCCGCAGACCATGCGCGGCGCGGTCGAGGGCCGCGGCGAGGCGGCGCTGAAGCTGCTCGCCGTCACCGCTTTGACCTCCTATGACGATGGCGACCTCAGGGATGCCGGCTATGGGCTCGCGGTGCGCGATCTCGTGCGCCTGCGCGCCCAGCAGGCCCGCACCGCCGGCGTCGACGGCATCGTCTGCTCCGCCGCCGAGACCGAGATCGTCCGCGACGTCATCGGCCCCGACATGGCGATCGTCACCCCCGGCATCCGGCCGGCCGGCAGCGCCGCCGGCGACCAGAAGCGCACGCTCACCCCGGCCGAGGCGATCCGCGCCGGCGCCGACCACCTCGTCGTCGGGCGTCCCATCATCCGCGCGGCAGACCCGCGTGCAGCGGCGGCTGCGGTCATGGACGAGATCGCCGGCGCCGCATAATCTCCCGCCTCCTTTCCATCGGATACGGATACGGCAATGCCCAAGGGATATGTGATCGGTCGCGCCAAGGTGACCAATGCGACGCAATGGGCGGTCTATGCCGCGAAAGCCTCCGAGGTGATCAAGCAGTATGGCGGCACGCCTCTGGTCCGCGGCGGCCAGATGTCGGTCGGCGAGGGCGAGGGCCGGGCTCGCAACGTCGTCCTCGAATTTCCCGATTACGCGGCGGCCAAGGCCTATCTGTTTTCGGTCGAATATGGCGAGGCGCGCAAGCTGCGCGAGGGCGCCGGCGAGATCGACCTGATCGCGGTCGAGGGGGCGTGACCATGGCGAAAGGCTACTGGATCGCCCGCGTCGACGTGCAGAACGAGTCGGAATACGCCACCTACCGCTCGCTCAACGCCATCGCCTTCGCCAAATACGGCGGCAAGTTCGTCGTCCGCGGCGGCGAGTACAAGCTCGCCCGCGGCGAGGGCCGCAAGCACAACGTCGTCATCGAGTTCAAGGACATCGAGACGGCACGCGCCTGCTACGATTCGCCGGAATACCAGGCGGCGGTGCAGCATCTCGCCAAGGTCGGCCCGGTCGATCTCGTCATCATCGAGGGCTATGAGGGCGCGCAGCCGGGCGATTGAGTCCGGTCCGCGCATTCAAACCCTCTAGTCGTTCCGGGCGACCGGAGGGAGGCCAGGGACCCATTCCGGAACCTCTATCGGAAAGGCTCCGGAAGGATCCCGGATCGGCGCGGCTTCGCCGCTTGTCCGGGATGACTGCCTTTGTGTTGGCAGGGCGACGTTTCAACTCTCGAACAGCGTCCGGAAGCGGCTCGGCTGCGAGCGCAGATACTGCTTCGGCGCCTTGACGCTGGCGCCGAGATGGGCGGCGGCATGCCAGGGCCAGCGCGGATCGTAGAGGATGCCGCGGGCGAGTGCGACCATGTCGGCATCGCCGCCGGCGACCACTGCCTCGGCATGCTCGTAATCGGTGATCAACCCGACCGCGATGGTCGGCACGCCCGTCGCCGCCTTCACCGCCCGGGCCAGCGGCACCTGATAGCCCGGCGACAGCGCGATTGTCTGCGCGGCCGAGACGCCGCCGCTGGAGACGTGGATGAAGCTGACGCCGCGCGCCTTCAGCGCCTCCGAGAAGGCGACGGTCTGGCCGATGTCCCAGCCGCCCTCGACCCAGTCGGTCCCGGAGACGCGCACGCCGAGCGGGATCGCGGCCGGCACCGCCTCGCGCACCGCATCGAAGACCTCGAGCGGGAAACGCATGCGGTTCTCCAGCGAGCCGCCATAGGCATCGTCACGCTGGTTGGCGAGCGGCGACAGGAACTGGTGCAAGAGATAGCCATGGGCGCAATGCAGTTCGATCGCCTGCAGGCCGAGCCGCACGGCCCGGCGCGCCGTCGCGACGAAGGCTTCGCGGATCCGCTTCAGCCCGGCGGCGTCGAGCGGCAGCGGCGGCCGGTCCTTGGCCTGCATCGGCAAGGCCGAGGGTGCGAGCGTCTGCCAGCCGCGATCCTCGAGCGGGCGTTGCCCGCCACCGGTCCAGGGCGAATGGACCGAGGCCTTGCGGCCGGCATGGCCGAGCTGGATGCCGATCGGCATCTCGGAATGGCGCCGGATACCCTCAAGCACGCGCGCCAGCGCCGCCTCGTTCGCATCGCTCCATAAGCCGAGATCGTCCGGACTGATCCGCCCCTCGGGCTCGACCGCGGTCGCCTCGATGATCAGCAGCCCGGCGCCCGACAGGGCGAGGTTGCCGAGATGGATCAGGTGCCAGTCGGTCGCCGAGCCCTCCTCGGCCGAATACTGGCACATCGGCGCGATCACGATCCGATTCGACAGGTGCAGGCCGCCGAGGTCGAAGGGCTGGAAGAGCTGGCTTGGCATGGATGTCTCCGGGCTGGCGTTCAGGGCGAGATCAGCCAGATTGCGAGGGGGAAGGTGAGGGCGGCTGCGGCGGTCGAGATCACGATCGCAGCCGCGATCGGGCGGCTGCCGGTGTCGAAGCGTTCGGCAATGACGAAGACATTGGCCGCGATCGGCAGCGCCGCATAGAGCACGCCGGCCTGGACCCAGAACGGATCGAGCTTCAGGACCAGCGCCAGCACGACCCAGGTCAGCAGGGGGTGCAGGATGAGCTTGCCGGCGACCAGCGGCAGCACGCCGCGCAAGGGCAGCCTGCCCTGCCGGCTCCACTGGAAGGCAGCGATCCCCAGCGCGAAGACGCCGACCGGCGCGGCCGAGGCGCCGAGGAAGAGCAGGAACCGGTCGACCGGCTCAGGCAGCGCGGCCCCGCTCAGCGACAGTGCGATCCCGGCCATGATCGAGAGCATGAACGGGTTGACGATCGTACCGCGGACGAGCCTGGCCGCGATCGCAAGTGGCGAGCCCTGGCCGCGTCCGGCCTCGATCAGCCCGATCGAGAGCGGCACGATCAGGGCGGTGTCGCAGATCAGTCCGATCGCAATCGGCGCCGCGGCGCTGTCGCCGAGGAAGGCGAGCATCAGCGGGATGCCGAGGAAGGCGAAATTGCCGCCGACCAGTGCCTGGCCGCGTGACACCGCGTTGGGGAAGGGCAGGCCGAGCAGGCGCCGTTGCAGCAGGATCGCGAGCGCCAGCACCGCGACGCCGATCAGGGCGAGAGCGGCGAAGAAGACGCCGTTCCACAATTCCGCGATCGGCTGGCGCGACATCACCCGCAGGACCATCGCCGGCGTCGCCACCATGAAGGCGAATGTGTTGAACACCCTGACTGTGTCGGCCGCGAACAGGCTGCGCCAGGCGGTGAAGGCGCCGAGCGCGATCACCGCGAAGAAGGGCGTACTGGTGGCGAGGAATTGCAGCATGAACGGACCGGTTGCCCGCGCGACGGGCTTGTCCAATCGCGCTAGCAGATTTCAGCAAGGCGCGCGGCTGCCGCAGACGCATGGGGCCTGCGCTTGGGCGGCGCTCAATGCCGCTTCGCCTCGGCGGCGGCAGTCTTCGTGCCGCTGCCACGCCGCGCCTTCAGCACCGGCTCGACGACGAAATGCATGCCGACGAGGCAGAGCCCGCCGATGACGAGTCCGAAAACCGCGGAGGCGGCCGCCGTGGTCAGCCATTCGAGCGCACCCTTGAGCGCCGGCCAGGCGCCTCCGACCGCGACGGCGACGGCATGGATGGCATGCTCGATCCCGGCGAGCCCATAGCCGGCGAGGCCATGGATGATGATGCCGCCGCCGACCCAGAGCATCGCCGCCGTGCCGACCGCGCTCAGCACCTTGAGGAAGGGCGGCATGCCGGTGACGAGGCCGCGCCCGAGGAGCCGGATCGGGAGGATACTGCTGCGCGCCAGCGCGACGCCGGCATCGTCCGCCTTCACGATCAGGGCGACGACGCCATAGACCAGCACGGTCATGCCGAGGCCGACCACGGCCAGCACCAGCGCCTGCATCCAGAAGGACGAGTCGGTAACGCCGGAGAGCGTGATCGCCATGATCTCGGCCGAGAGGATGAAGTCGGTCTTGATCGCGCCAGCGATCTTCTGGTCTTCGAGCTGCTTTGCGTCGAGGATATCGGTGCCGCCCTCGCCGGCGGCCTCGTCGTGATGCGCGTGCGGTACGACGAGCTCGTAGACCTTCTCGAAGCCTTCGAAGCAGAGATAGGCGCCGCCCGCCATCAAGAGCGGCGTTATCGCCCAGGGCGCGACGAGGCTGAGCACCAGCGCCGCCGGCAGCAGGAAGATGAGCTTATTCTTCAGCGAGCCGAGCGCGATCTTGCCGATGATCGGCAATTCGCGCTCCGCCGCGAAGCCGACCGCGTAGCGCGGGGTCACCGCTGCGTCGTCGATGACGATACCGGCTGCCTTGGCGCCGGCCTTGGTCGCTTGCGCGGCGGCATCGTCGAGCGCGGCCGCGGCGACCTTGGCCAGGGCTGCGACGTCGTCGAGAAGGGCGAACAGTCCCGAACTCATGGCGGTCTCCAGGCGAGGCCGCGGGCTTGCGGCGCACAGCGGATAGGTGATCCGATTTGCCCCGATATGACAGCAGCGAGCCGCTCGCAGGCAAGCGGAAGCGGATGCGGACTTGACTCCGGCGCGTTTTGGAGTCGCTTTATGACTGGAACAAAAAGTGAACATGTGACCCTATGGCAGACGCCTCCACCCGATCCCTGACAGCCTTACGGCAGAGCCTCGCTCTGGCGGGGCTGGCGCGCGAGCTTTCGCCGGTGGAGCGGGTCGCGTTCGGATCGCCCTCGCTGGACGAGCCGCTGGGGGGAGGGATCGCGCGCGCCGCCTTGCATGAGGTCTACGCCGCGGCCGGGGCCGACCTGCCCGCCGCCACGGGCTTCGCCGCGGCGCTGGCTTTGCGCGCTGCCGGCTCGCGGCCAGTGCTCTGGGTCCGGCAGGATTTCCTCGATGCCGAGGCCGGACAGCTGCATCCGCCGGGCCTGGCCGAGCTCGGGCTCGATCCCGCGCAGATCCTGCTGGTCCGGGTCCGGGATGGCGAGGGCGCGCTGCGGGCCGGCGCGGAAGCGGCACGTTGCGCCGCGCTCGGGGCGACCCTGATCGAGCCCTGGGGCGCGCCGCGCCAGTTCGACCTGACCGCCAGTCGGCGCCTCGCGCTGGCGGCGGAGGCGTCCGGCGTCCTGACCTTGCTGCTGCGGGTGGCGGCAGAGCCGCAGCCCAGCGCCGCCAGCACGCGCTGGCAGGTGCGCCCCTTGCCGTCGCGGGCGCGGGAGGCGGAGGCGCCGGGCGATCCCGCCTTCGGATTGCGGCTGCTGCGCCATCGCGGCGGCCTGGGTGAGCGTGAGTGGCGTGTGGAGTGGAACCGTGACGAGCGATGTTTCCGGGACAGGATCGGGAGCGAGGGAGGCAGCAAGAATGGAGCGGGATATGCAGCGCCGCTATCTCGCCCTCTGGTTTCCCTATCTGGCGAGCGAGCGCCTGCGCCGCCGGGGCTCCGCCGGGCCGGATGAGCGTCCGCTCGTCCTGGTCGAGAAGGATCGCGGTGCGCTGCGTCTCGCCGATTGCGACCAGCGCGCCTTCAAGCTTGGCCTGACCCGCGGCCTGACCCTGGCCGATGCCCGCGCCCGTATCCCCGAGTTGACAGTGGTCGAGGCTGATCCGGCTGCCGACCGGCGCCTGATCGAATGGCTTGCCGCACTATGCGATCGCTTCACCCCGCTCGTCGCGCTCGATCCGCCGCATGGGCTCGTGCTCGACATCACTGGCTGCGCCCATCTCTTCGGCGGCGAGGCGGCGCTGCGCCAGCGCGTCGGCCGCAGCATGGATTGGCTCGGTCTCACTGTCTTCGCCAGCATCGCCGGCACGCCGCAGGCGGCGCGCGCCCTCTCCCGCTTCGGTCGCTGCGCCATCTCGCTGCCGGGCGAGGATGAGCAGCGCACGCTGCCGCTATCGGTCTCCGCGTTGGAGGCTTCGTCCGAGACGGTGATCGCCTTGTCGCGTGCCGGGCTGAAGACGCTGGGAGATCTCGCCGGCCGCCCTTCGCACACGCTCGCCGCCCGCTTCGGCGAGGCGCTCGTCACGAAGCTGCGCCGCGTTCTCGGCCATGAGGATGCCCGGATCACGCCCCTGCGTCCGCCGCCCGATTGCGTGGTCGAGCGCCATTTCCCCGATCCTTTGCAGGATACCGACGGGCTTGAGGAGATCGTCGCCCACCTGCTCGGCGAGGCCGGTCGCCTGCTCGAGGCCCGCGGCGAGGGCGGCCGCGCCTTCGAGGTCAGTTTCTTCCGCAGCGACGGCGCCGTGCGCCGGCTTCAGCTGGAGACCGGCCGGCCCTCGCGCGACGTCGCCGCGATCCTGCGGCTCTATCGCGAGCGTATCGACAGCCTGGCCGACCCGCTCGACCCCGGCTTCGGCTATGACGCGATCAGGCTCGCTGTGCCGGTCTGCGAGCCCCTCGGCACGCCGCAGGCGAGCCTCGACGGGCGCGCCGTCGAGGAGGAGGCGGTCGCCGATCTCGTCGATCGTCTTGTTACTCGCTTCGGCCGCGAGCGCGTCTTGCGCTTCGTCGCGCGGGACAGCCATCAGCCTGAGCAGGAGGCTGCGCTTGTCCCAGCCGCAGCTAAGTCGAACGAGGCGCTGCCTTGGCCCGTTGCCCAGCCAGACGAGCCGCCGGCCCGCCCGCTCCAGCTCTTCGAGCCGCCCCAGCCGGTCGAGACCCTGGCCGAGGTGCCCGATGGCCCGCCTTTGCGTTTCCGCTGGCGGCGCGTGCTGCATGAGATCGCCCGGGCCGAGGGGCCGGAGCGGATCGCGCCGGACTGGTGGCGCGATGGGCCGGGTGAGCACACGCGCGACTATTATCGCGTCGAGGATGCGCAAGGGCGTCGCTTCTGGCTCTACCGCGCCGGCCTCTATGGTCGCGAGACGACCGCGCCGCGCTGGTATCTGCACGGGCTGTTCGCATGACCATCTATGCTGAGCCCGTCGCTGCGACGAACTTCTCCTTCCTGCGCGGCGCCTCGCCCGGGCCGAATCTGGTGATGACCGCGCTCTTGCTCGGACAGGCGGGCCTCGGCATCGCCGACCGCAATACGGTCGCCGGCGTGGTGCGGGCCTGGGCCGCGCTGCGCGACCTGCGCGAGGACGGCGTGCTGGCCCCCGAGAAGATCCGCGAGGGCGGCAGCCCGGGCGAATATATCTGGGTCGAGAACCCGGCCTTCGACGATCTGCCTTTCACCTTGCCGCAGCTCCAGGCGATGGCGAAGGCCTTCAAGATCGCCACCGGCAGCCGCCTCGTCTTCGCCGACGGCACGCCGGACATCGTCGTCTATCCCGCCAACCGCGCCGGCTGGGGCAGGCTCTGCCGCCTGCTCACTACAGGCAATCTGCGCGGCGCCAAAGGCGAGTGCATCCTTTCCCTCGACGACCTGCTGCACGATGCCCGCGACCTCCTGCTGATCGTCATGCCGGAGCGCCGGCTGGACGGGCTCGCGGAGGTCCTCGCCCGGCTCGATGCAGCCGCCCCCGGGGCGGTCTGGCTTGCCGCGACCATGGCGCGCCGCGGCGACGACCGCCGCCGCCTCGCCCGTCTCCGCAGCATCGCGGCCCCGACCCGCACCCCGCTGATCGCCACCAATGACGTGCTCTACGACGCTCCCGAGCAGCGCGACCTGCAGGACCTCATGACCTGCATCCGCGAGGGCACGACGATCGACAAGGCCGGCCGCCTGCTCGAGGTCAATGCGGAGCGCCATCTCAAGCCGCCACAGGAGATGGCGAGGCTCTTCAAAGAGGCGCCGGAGGCGATCGAGGAGACGCAGCACCTCTTCGGCCGCATCGACTTCGATCTTGAGGAGCTGAAATACGAGTATCCGGACGAGCCGGTCCCGCCCGGCTGGACGCCGCAGGGTTGGCTGGAGGAACTGGTGCGCCGGCGCCTGCCGATGCGCTATCCAGCCGGCATTCCGGAGAAGGTGCAAAGCCAGGTCGATGACGAGCTCGTCCTGATCGGCAAGCTCGACTACGCCCGCTACTTCCTGACCATCCGCCAGATCGTCGAATTCGCCGAAAGCGAAGGCATTCTCTGTCAGGGACGAGGCTCGGCTGCGAATTCCGCAGTCTGCTACGCGCTCGGCATCACCTCCGTTGATCCGAACGAATACCAGTTGCTCTTTGCCCGCTTCATCTCCGAGCAAAGAAGCGAGCCGCCCGATATCGACGTCGATTTCGAACATGAGCGCCGCGAGGAGGTGATCCAGTGGATCTACAAGACCTATGGCCGCGAGCGCGCCGGCATCGCCGCGACGGTGATCCATTATCGGCCCCGCAGCGCCATGCGCGAGGCCGGCAAGGCGCTGGGGCTGACCGAGGACGTCACCGCCCGCCTCGCCTCGACGCAATGGGGCAGCTGGGGCTCCGACATCACCCGCACCCAGATCCGCCAGGCCGGGCTCGACCCCGACAATCCGGTGATCGCGCGGGCGGTGCACTTCGCCGTGCGCCTGCTCGGCTTCCCGCGTCATCTCTCGCAGCATGTCGGCGGCTTCGTGCTGATGCGCGGCCGCCTCGACGAGACCGTGCCGATCGGCAAGGCCGCGATGGCGGACCGCACCTTCATCGAATGGGATCGCGACGACATCGACGCGTTGGGGCTAATGAAGGTCGATGTGCTCGCCTTGGGCATGCTGACCTGCATTCGAAAGGCCTTCGAACTGATCGCGCAGAAGGAGGGCAAAAGCTACGCCTTGGCCGACATCAAAGGCGGTGATGAGGCCACATACGACATGCTCTGCGAAGGCAAGTCGCTCGGTGTCTTCCAGGTCGAGAGCCGGGCGCAGATGAACATGCTGCCGCGCCTGAAGCCGCGCGAACTCTACGATCTCGTCATCCAGGTCGCGATCGTCCGCCCCGGCCCAATCCAGGGCAACATGGTCCATCCTTATCTGAAGCGGCGGGCGGGCATCGAGCAGGTCGACTACCCTTCGCCGGCGCCCCCCCATCATCCGGACGAACTCCGCCAGGTTCTCAAGCGCACCCTCGGCGTGCCGCTCTTTCAGGAGCAGGCGATGCAGCTCGCGATGACGGCGGCGAAGTTCACCGACCCCGAAGCCAACGGCTTGCGCAAGGCGATGGCGACGTTCCGCAATGTCGGCACCATCGGCCATTTCGAGGCGCTGATGGTCGAGCGCATGGTCGAACGCGGCTATGAGCGCGATTTCGCCCAGCGCTGCTTCGAGCAGATCAAGGGCTTCGGCAGCTACGGTTTCCCCGAGAGCCACGCCGCATCCTTCGCCAAGCTCGTCTATGTCTCGTCCTGGCTGAAACGCCATCATCCCGCGATCTTTGCCGCGGCGCTGCTGAATTCGCAGCCCATGGGCTTCTACGCCCCGGCGCAGATCGTCCGCGAGGCGCAGGAGAATGGCGGTGTCGAGCCGCGGCCGATCGACGTCAATTCCAGCGCCTGGGACAATCTGCTGGAGCCGGGAGGGCCGGGCTGGAAAAGCCCCTGGGCGCTGCGCCTCGGCCTGCGCCAGCTCGACGGCTTCAGGGAGGATTGGGCGGAGCGCCTCGTCGAAGCCCGGACCGAGCCCTATCGCGATGTCGAGGAACTCGCCCGCCGGGCGCACCTGCCGGCCCGTGCCATGCGCCTGCTCGCCGATGCCGACGCCTTCCGCTCGCTAGGACTCGACCGGCGCGAGGCGCTCTGGGCAGTGCGCCGCCTGCCGGACGACGAGGCCCTGCCGCTGTTCGAGGCGGCGCAGGCGCGCGAGCTCGGAGCGGAACGCACCATGGCGCTGCCGCTGATGCCGCTCGCCGAGCACGTCGTCGCCGATTACCAGACGGCGCGGCTCTCGCTGAAGGGCCATCCGATGGGTCTTCTGCGCGCCCGCTTCGCCAGCGAGCGCATCGCGAGTTGCGGGCAGATGTCAGCAATGCGCGATGGTGCCTGGGCCAGCGTCGCCGGCGTCGTGCTGGTGCGCCAGCGACCCGGAAAGGGCAATGCCATCTTCATCACGCTGGAGGACGAGACCGGCATCGCCAATGTCGTGCTCTGGGCCCGCGATTTCGAGCGCTTCCGCCGTGAGGTCATGGCGGCGCGGCTGCTCCTGGTCGAGGGCAGGGTACAGAAGAGCCCGGAGGGCGTGACCCATCTGATGGCCAAGCGCGTCTTCGACCGCTCGGCCGAGCTGCTCGGCCTCTCCGACACGCACCGCGCCGAGATCGTGCTGACCCGCGCCGACGAGTTCAAGCATCCGCAGATCCCGCGGGGTCGCCATCCCCGCAATGTCCGCATCCTGCCGAAATCCCGCGATTTCCATTGAAGGCGCCGGCCCATTCAATCCGGGCACGGACGTGACTAGATTACCGTTTCAGCTTTCAGGACGACCGCAGGCCCAAGGAGACAGCCCATGGACATCATCCGCGCCGGAACCCGGCCATCGGCGAAAGGCCCTGGCGACTGGTTCAGCGGCACCGTCCGCATCGATCCGCTGTTCAATCCGCATGCACCCGAGCGCGTGCAGGGCGCCAGCGTCACCTTCGAGCCCGGCGCGCGCACGGCCTGGCACACCCACCCGCTCGGCCAGACACTGGTCGTCACCGCCGGCTTCGGCCGCGTGCAGCGCTGGGGCGGGCCGGTCGAGGAGGTCAGGCCCGGCGATGTCGTCTGGTTCCCGCCGGGCGAGAAGCACTGGCACGGCGCCGGGCCGGAGACGGCGATGACGCATATCGCCGTGCAGGAGGCCAAGGAGGGCAAGGTCGTCGACTGGCTGGAGAAGGTCACCGATGCCGAATATGACGGCCGTGGCCCGGCGGTGATGTGAGGCCGGCAAAGGCCTGCGATATCAAAGGAAAAGGCGGCCCTCAGGCCGCCTTCTTGCCCGCGTCGAACGGGATCTCGATGTCGACGGCCAGCGTCGAGACCTGGGCGCCGCGCTCCATGCGGACGCTGACCTTGTCGCTGTCGAGCTGCACATGCTTGGCGATCACCTGCAGGATCTCGTCGCGCAGCTTGGTCACGAGGTCGGCGCCATCTGCCGAGAGGCGCTCATGGGCCAGCAGGACCTGAAGGCGCTCGCGCGCGGCCGGGGCCGACTGGGTGCGGAAGAAGAGACGACGCAGGTTCATGCCGCTTTCCTTCCGAAGATCTTGCCGAAGAAGCCGCGCTTCTCGCCGGGGATGGTGACGGGGAGGCTCTCGCCCTTGAGCCGGCGCACTGCGTCGAAATAGGCCAGCGCCGGGGCGCTGCGCTCGTCCGCCAGGGTGACGGGCGAGCCGATATTGGAGGCGCGCAGCACGTCCATGCTCTCTGGGATGATGCCGAGCAGCGGGATCGACAGGATCTCGAGGACGTCGTCGACCTTCAGCATGTCGCCGCGCTCGGCCCGGGCGGGGTCGTAGCGGGTGAGCAGCAGGTGCTTCTCCATGCGCTCGCCATTCTCGGCCTTCACCGTCTTCGAATCGAGCAGGCCGATGATCCGGTCGGAATCGCGCACCGAAGAGACTTCCGGATTGGTCACGACGATCGCGATGTCGGCGTGGCGCATGGCGAGGGTGGCACCGCGTTCGATGCCGGCCGGGCTGTCGCAGATCACCCAGTCGAAATGCGTCCTGAGCGCTCCGATGACCTTTTCGACGCCTTCGGTGGTGAGGTTGTCCTTGTCGCGCGTCTGCGAGGCCGGCAGCAGATAGAGCGTCTCGACCCGTTTGTCGCGGATCAGCGCCTGCGTCAGCTTGGCTTCGCCCTGGATCACATTGACGAGGTCGTAGACCACCCGCCGTTCGGCACCCATGATCAGGTCGAGATTGCGCAGGCCGACATCGAAGTCGACGACCACGACCTTGTCGCCGTTCTGCGCCAAGGCTGCGCCCAGGGCGGCGGAGGACGTCGTCTTGCCGACGCCGCCCTTGCCCGATGTGACCACGATGACCTTGCCCATTGACCTCTCCTAGTTCCGGTGGACGTGCTGTCGTTTCAGGTCAGTGACCCGGCCGTGAAGGTCTCGCCTTCAAGCCAGAACTGGACGGGCTTGCCGCGCAGAGTGGACTCGAGGTCCTCCGCCGTCTTGTAGAAACCGTCGATGGCGACCATCTCGGCCTCCAGCTTGCGGCAGAAGATGCGCGCGGCGGCGTTGCCGAGCGTGCCGGCCATCGCCCGGCCGCGCAGCGTGCCGTAGATGTGGATCGAGCCGCCGGCGATGACCTCGGCGCCGGAAGCGACCGAGCCGATGATGGTGATGTCGCCCTCGGAGAAGAGTGACTGTCCCGAGCGCACCGGCTGGGTCACGACGAGCGAGGCGGGCGCGCCCGTGGTCGGCAGCGGCGCGGCGGGCATCTCCGCCACGCTCTCGACCGCAGCGGGAGCAGGGGGTTCTTTGACCGGCGCGGCAATAGGCTCCTCGATGTCGCCGGTCGCCTTGCCGCCCGACATGGCCGGCGGCAGGTCGGCCCCGAGCATCGAGGGACGTGCGCCCTCGATGCCCATGATCCGCACATTGCGGGTGCCGAGCTTGCCGACGAGGTCGCGCAGCTGGGCACGGTCGATCTCCAGCCCTTCGACGTCCAGCACGACCGGCCGCCGCAGGAAGAAGCCGGCGGAGCGGCCGGCGAGATCGTCGAGCCGCACCAGCCAGTCCTCGAAAGGCAGCTCGGGTGTCAGCGTCAACGCGAGATAGGAGCGCCCCTTGAGGCGGATCGGCCGGGGTTGGGTTAACACGGCGGTCATCTTGGTAAATTTTCGGTTCCCCAGATGTAGGAATCGAATGGTTAACGAGAGGTAAATCCTTGGGGCGCTTTCCTGAGGGACCGTCTCGCCAGATTCTGAGAGAAGTCAAAAAATTCATTTATTATCAATGGATTACCATGGTTTCTGCGCGGGAGCGCGAAGCTGGGGGCGGCGGGGCGAGCGTTGTGGGGGCTCGTCGTGCCGCATGAGCACCGGTGCGGCCCTCCACTGCCTGAAAAGGCTGATGGCTGCTGTGAATGCTGCGTTTTGTCATGTGTCTGCGCATCCGTGACGACGGATAAGCGGCGAGGCTTGAGCTGACCCGAATCGTGCGACCAGGTCAGCTCAGAGGCTCGGGCGAGCGATCGGTCAGGCGCCGTGCTGTCCGTCACCGAACGGATTGACTCCCCTGAGAGTTCATTTCAAAATCATGCACGATCCAAGATGCAGGATGCAGAATTTTGAACGGCGCACGCAAGATCGAGCGGGTCGTGCTCGGCGACCAGGTCTACGAGGCGATCAAGGAGCGCATCCTCGACCAGGCCTATGCGCCGGGCGAAAAGCTCAATGTCGACGGGCTGGCACGCGAGCTTCAGGTCTCCTCGACACCGATCCGCGAGGCGCTGGCCCGGCTCGTGGCGGAGGGGCTGGTCAAGGCCGAGCCCTTCATCGGCTTTGCCACGGCCCCGCTGCCTGACCGCCGCTATTACGAGGACGTCTACAGCTTCCGCGGCGTGATCGAGCCTTGGGCCGCAGCGCAGGCGGCGCGGAGCAGGCCTGGGCCGGACGTCATCGCGGCGCTGCGCGATGAGGTCGCGGCCATGATGGCGGGCGAGCCGTCGCGCGAATATCGCAGCCATCGCGGCTTCACCGAGGCGGACGACCGCTTCCACCGCATCATCCTGCAGGCCGCCGGCAACCAGGTCGCGCTCAAGAGCCATGACGACCTGCGTTTTCACCTGCACATCTCGCGGCTTTACCTGACGCGCGAGCAGGATGTCGGCCTGACCCATCAGGAACACTTCCGCATCGTCGACGCGCTCGAAGCCGGCGATCCCGATGCGGCAGCGCAGGCCATGCGCCTGCATCTCGAAGGATCCTACGAGCGATTGATCAAATAGCCGCAACGCCCCGAGGCCGAAAACGGCCCGGTTCAACACCAGGGAGGACACGCATGATCCTGAGACGCATCGCCGCCGCGGCCTTGATCGCCGGCAGCTTGATCGCCGGCGCGGCGCAGGCGCAGACCCTGCGCTTCGGCCACGCCAACACCACCGCCGAGATCGCCGGCGAACTCTTCCAGGAGTTCGCCGAGCGGGTGAACAAGGGTACCGGCGGCGCCGTCACCATCCGGGTCTTCCCGGCCGAACAGCTCGGCAAGGAGGTCGATCTCTTCAAGCAGGTCAAGGAGGGCGCGCTCGACCTGTCCGCGCCGTCGATGGCGGCAGCCTCCTCGCTGGTGCCGGCGCTGGAAATCCCCAGCGGGCCCTTCCTCTGGAAGGACTGGAGCGAGGCCGAAGCGATCATCCGCTCCGACGCCTTCGATCCCGTGTTCGACGAGTTGCGCGACAAGCACAACATCGTGCCGGTGACCCGCATCTGGTACTGGGGCTGGCGCAACATGACGACGCTCGACCGCGCCGTGAAGAAGCCTGAAGACCTGCAAGGGCTGAAGATCCGCGTGCCGGAGAGTCCGGTCTGGGTCGAGATGATCAAGGCCTATGGCGCGGCGCCGACGCCGGTCCCCTTCGGCGAGGTCTACACCGCGCTCCAGCAGAAGACCGTCGACGGGCAGGAGAATCCGATCCCGACGATCTTCTCGCGCAAGTTCTACGAAGTGCAGGGCTATGTCGCGATGACCAAGCACATGCTCCAGAACAACATGATCGTCATCAACAAGGACAGCCTCGCCAAGCTCAAGCCCGAGCATCGCGAGGTGCTGTTCGCGGAGGCCGCCCGCGCCTCGGCGATGAACACCTATCTCCAGCAGAAGCGCGAGGCCTCGATGCTGGAGGACATCCGCAAGTCCGGTCGCTCCAAGATCGTCGAGGATGTCGATCGCGATGCCTTCGCCGCCAAGTCCAAGGTCGTCGCCACCGCGATGGAAGGGCGCTGGGGCAAGGCGCATCTCGACCGCGTGCTCGCGGCGATCGAAACGCAGCGCAAGCGCTAATCCGGCCCGATGACCGGCCTCACTTTGATCCGGCGGCTCGACGACTGGTCGAGCCGCGTCGAGGACGCTGCCCTGGTGGTGCTCCACGCCTCCATCGCGACGCTGGTCTGCGCCGCCGTGGTCTTCCGCTATGTGCTGAGCGATCCGCTGACCTGGTCGGAGGAGCTCATCCTGCTGCTCTTCGCCTGGATGGTCTTCCTTGGCATCGCCAGCGCCTTCCATGCCCGCACGCACATCATCATCGACGTCATCGTGATGTTCGCGCCGCGTTGGCTCGCCCGCGCCTTCGGCCTCCTCGCCTTCCTGGCGACGGCGGCGGTGCTGGGCACGCTGACCTTGTTCTCCTGGCGCTATCTCCAGCGCGAGCTGCCGAATCTGACGCCGATGCTCGGCATCTCGGCCGGCTGGATGATCGCGCCGCTCTTCGTGGGCAGTGCGCTCTCGCTGCTGCATCTCTTGCGCAACCTGCTGGATGAGGGGCCCGCCGGGGCGCTCTGGTCCGACATCACGACGCGCGAGTAGCGGCCATGGTGACCTTGCTCTTGGGCGCCTTCGCGCTGCTCATCGTCGTCGGCACGCCGATCTGGATCGCCATGGCCGGCTCGGCCCTGCTGGTGATCTTCATTGAGGGTATCCCGCTCACGGTCGCCGCGCAGCGCATCGTCGCCGGCGTGCAGTCCTTCCCGCTGCTGGCGATCCCGCTGTTCACACTCGCCGGCTCATTGATGAATGCGTCCGGCATCTCCGAGCGCCTCTTCAGCTTCACCAAGGCGCTGGTCGGCCATATCCGCGGCGGCCCGGCGCATACGCTGGTCGTCGGCGAGGTCTTCCTCTCCGGCATCTCAGGTTCCTCGGTCGCCGATACCGCCGCGGCGGCGCGGGTCTTCGTGCCCCAACTCGAGAAGATGGGCTATCCGCGGGCCTTCGGCGCGGCGCTTTCGGCCGTAGCCGGCACGCTCGGGCCGATCATCCCGCCCTCGATCCTGATGGTGGTCTACGCCTGGCAGGCCAATATCTCGCTGGGCAGCCTGTTCGTCGCCGGCATCATCCCCGGCCTCGTCATGGCCGCCTGCATCATGGCGACCATCGCCATACTGGCCTTAAAGCGCGATTTCCGCGCGGCTGGCGCCTTCTCGCTCGGCAATCTCTGGACGGAGTTCAAATACGCTTCGCTGGCGCTGCTGATGCCGGTGCTGATCATCGTCGGCTTCCGCGCCGGGCTCTTCACCGCGACCGAGATCGCCGGCGTCGCCGCCGCCTATTCGCTGGTCGTCGGCATGCTGGTCTACCGCTCGATCAGGCTCGCCGATCTGCCGGCGATCCTGGTCGGCACGGCGCGCGAGACGGCGGTCATCCTCGCCATCGTCGCGGCGGCCTCGCCCTTCAGCTGGATCCTCGCCGTCGACCAGGCGCCCCAGCTCGTCACCGACTTCATGAAGTCGATCTCGACCGACCCGCTGGTTGTGCTGCTGATCCTGAACATCGCCTTGCTGATCGCCGGCATGTTCATGGAGACGATCGCCATCATGATCATCCTGGTGCCGATCCTCTTGCCGCTGCTGACCTCGTTGCAGATCGACCTCGTGCATTTCGGCATCGTGCTCCTGGTCAACCTCGTCATCGGCCAGGTGACGCCGCCGGTCGGGGTGCTCTGCTTCGTCGCCATGGCGATCACGAAAGTCAGGCTAGGGCCGCTCTTCCGCGAGCTCTGGCCCTTCCTGATCGCGCTTGTCGTGGCGCTCGCCATCATCACCTACGTGCCCGCGCTCAGCCTCTGGTTGCCGCGTGTCGCCGGCTTCTAAGGGAATTCCGATGACCAGGATCAGCGAAGTCGAGATCGTCGAGTTCTCGTTCAAGAGCAGGAATCTCGGCCGCTCGGCCGAGAACGCGCGCGCCGTCTACAATATCGGCTACAAGCCCAATTCCGAGCTGGAATTGACCAAGTTCGCCGTCGTCATCCGCAGCGAGGACGGAGCCGAGGGGCAATATGTCATGCATTGGGGCGGCACCCGCGCCACCATGGCGCAGACGCTCTCGCTGGCGCCCAACATCCTCGGCCGCGATCCCGATCACCGCGAGGAGATCTGGAACGACATGAAGCGGGAACTGCGCCAGCATGACGGCATGGGCATCGGGCCGATCGACATCGCGCTCTGGGACCTCGCCGGCAAGCGCTTCGGTGCCTCGGTCTCGCAGCTCCTCGGCGGCTTCCGCAGCAAGCTCAAGACCTATGCTTCGACCTATCACGGCGACCGCAATGGTGGGCTCGACAGCAAGGAGGCCTTCGTCGACTTCGCCGAGGCCTGCTACGATCTCGGCTATCGCGCCTTCAAGGTCCATGGTTGGCATGATGGCGATGCGCGCGAGGAGGCCGCCAACGTCCTGCATGTCGCAAAAGCCGTCGGCGACCGCATGACCCTGATGCTCGACCCGGCCAACGAGCTCAGGACCTTCGCCGACGCGCTCTATGTCGGGCGCGCCTGCGACGAGGGCAATTACTTCTGGTACGAGGACCCGATGCGCGATTGCGGCGTCTCGGCCTTCGCCCACAAGAAGTTGCGCGAGATGCTGAAGACGCCGATCCTCCAGACCGAGTATCTGCGCGGCTTCGAGCCCAAGGCCGATTTCCTGATCAATGGCGGCACCGACGCGCTGCGCTCCGATCCGGAATACGATCTTGGCATCACCGGCGCGATGAAGATCGCCCATCTCGCCGAGGCCTTCGGCGTCGATGTCGAGATCCATGCCTGTGGCCCGGCCCACCGCCACTGCATGGCCGCGACCCGCAACACCAATTTCTACGAGCTCGCGCTGGTCGGACCCGATTGCCCGAACGCGGTGCCGCCGGTCTATGCCTGCGGCTACAGCGACCAGCTTGATGGCGTCGACAAGGATGGCTGCTTCCCGGTCCCGACCGGCCCCGGGCTCGGCGTCACCTATGACTGGGACTATATCCGCGCCCACGAGACGGCGCGGGAGGTGTTCAAGCTGTAGACCGCGCATCGGCGCGGTCTTTCGCACCGGGGATTCGATGATATCACTGCAGTGGAGCAGGGCTTCGCGGCCCGCTCGTTCCGCATCCAGTTTCGTCGACCCGCGCCATGAACGTCACCCCCGGACAGGACCATGGCACCATCGTCGCCTCGGGCGAGGCAGCCGGGCCGGTCGTCGTCCTCGCCGAGCCCTTGAGCTTCTGGGGCGGCGTCGATCCCGCCACGGGTACGGTGATTGACGTGCATCATCCCGCCCATGGCGTCTCGCTCGCCGGCGCGGTCGTGTTGATGCCGACCAGTCGGGGCTCCTGTTCGGGCTCCGGCGTGTTGCTGGAGCTGGCGCTCTCCGGCAAGAACCCCGCCGCGCTGATCTTCGCTGGCCCCGAGGACACGCTGACGCTCGGCGCGATCGTCGCCTCCGAGATGTTCGGGCGCCGCATCCCGGTCGCGCGCCTGTCCGCGGAGGCCTTCGCCACCCTTTCCTCCGCGCGGCACGCGACGATCACGCCGGATGGCGTATCGGCCGATGGCGGGCAGGTGCATATCCCTCTTGCCGCGGCGGCGGATGCAGGACTGCGGTTGTCCTCTTCCGATCGCGGCATGCTCGACGGCAAGGTCGGGATCGCTGCCCAGCAGGCCATGCGCATCCTCGTCGCCATGGCGAGCCAGCAAGGAGCGACCGAACTCCTCGATGTGACGCGGGCTCATGTCGATGGCTGCATCTATGCCGGCCCGGCCAATCTGGTCTTCGCCGAGAAGATGGAGGAGCTCGGCGCACGCGTCCGCATCCCGACGACGATGAACGCGATCTCCGTCGACCATGCGAACTGGCGCCGCCAGGGCGTTGCGCCCGAATTCGGCGAACCGGCGGCGCGCCTCGCCGAGACCTATGTCCGCATGGGCTGCCAGGCGAGCTTCACCTGCGCGCCCTATACGCTGCGGGAGCCGCCACGCTTCGGCGAGCCGATCGGATGGTCGGAATCGAACGCGGTGATCTTCGCCAATTCCGTGCTCGGCGCCCGGACCGCCAAGCATCCGGACTTCCTGGACTTCTGCATCGCCGTCACCGGCCGCGCGCCGCTCGCTGGCGCCTTTCTCGACGAGGGGCGCCGGGCGCGCTGTACCGTCCGGGTCGAGTTGCCGGAGGGCGCGGACAGCGTGGCCTGGCCCTTGATCGGCTACCTTGCCGGCCTGGCTTCGCCTGATCGGATCCCGTTGATCAAGGGCCTGGCGAAGACGCAACCGACGCGGGACGACCTCAAGGCACTCTGCGCCGCCTTCGGCACGACCTCGGCGGCGGCGATGCTCCATATCGAAGGCATCACGCCGGAAGCGGACAGCCTCGGCGGCGTCCCCGAGGACGAAGTCGTCATCACCCGCGGGGACCTCGCCGCGGGCTGGCGCAAGCTGAGCGAGGGGCCGTCCAGCGTCGATCTCGTTGCCATCGGCAGCCCACACGCCTCGCTTGACGAGTGCCGCGAGTTCGCTGCGCGCCTCGACGGCCGTTCCGTCGCGGAGACGCTCTCTGTCATCATCACGGCCGGGCGGGAGGTCGTCGCCGCGGCTGAAGTCGATGGCACACTGGCCAGGCTTGCGCGGAGCGGCGTCGCGATCATCCCCGATCTCTGCTGGTGCTCGATCACCCGCCCGGTCTTCCCGGAGCAGGCGAAGGTGGTCCTGACCAACTCCGGCAAATACGCCCATTACGGGCCGGGGCTCTCCGGCTGCGCCGTCAGGCTGGGCACGCTCGACGACTGCATCGAGGCGGCCTTGACGGGGGCCGCTCCCGCGCGGCTCCCCGCCTGGCTCTCCTAGCTGCTTCGGCGAACAGGCTTGACGGTGCGGCGCGGCCTTATAGGGTGGCCGCGATCGAGGTTCTCCGGATCGCATCCGGAGCTAAGAGGGAATTCGGTGAGGCGTATTCCGCCAAAGCCGAGGCTGCCCCCGCAACTGTAAGCGGCGAGCTCTCCGTCCATCGTCCACTGGCGCCGACAGCGCTGGGAAGGCCGGGCGGGATCGGCATCGACCCGCGAGCCAGGAGACCTGCCCCGGTCGTCGAAGACGTCTTTCGGACGGGGTGTTCCGGAGCTGTGTGTCGATGGCGGCGCTGCCCTCCATCCATCCACGCCCCTGCGCAGTTCCCCGCCTGCCATCTCGGGGAGCGATGAGACCCATGGTCATGAACACCGTCTGCGCCGTTGCGCAGAGCTTGACGGCTGCGCGCCGACCCTTCTATCAGAAATGCAACATTGTTACATTTGAGGCTTCCGCTGTGCCGGCCATTCGCCATGTCACCCGTTTGCTGCAAGGTGCCGCCGCGGCGCTCATCGGCACTCTGTTCGCAGGGTCGGCCTTCGCTGCGCCGACGCAATATCCGCTGACCCTCGAGAATTGTCGGGAGAGTGTGACCTTCGCCGCGCCGCCCAAGCGCGTCGTGGCGATCGGCCAGACGCAGACCGAGATCCTCTACGCACTCGGCCTCGGCGACCGCGTCGTCGGCACCGCCGTCTGGTTCTCGCCGGTTGCCAAGCCCTATGAGGCGGTCAACGCCAAGGTGAAGCGTCTCGCCGACAACGATCCGAGCTTCGAGGCGGTGCTGGCCCAGGAGCCCGATCTCGTCACCGCGATGTTCGAATGGCATGTCGGACCCAACGGCATCGTCGGCAAGCGCGCCCAGTTCGCCGGGGTCAAGGTGCCGACTTACGTCTCGCCGGCCGATTGCGTCGGCAAGGACAATTCCGGCGCCGGCGACGGCGTACGCACCCAGATGTTCACGATGGAGCTGGTCTATCGCAACATCCGCGAGTTCGGGCAGATCTTCGATGTCTCCGACCGGGCTGAAGCCCTCGTCGCCGAACTGAAGGCACGCGAGGACAAGGCGGTCGCGGCCGTCGCCAGCCTCAAGGCCAGGGACGTGCCGGTCGTGGTCTGGTTCTCCAGCCGCGACATCAAGGGCGACGGCTTCATGGCCGGCAAGAACGGCGTGCCGGCCTATATCCTTTCGAAGCTCGGCGCCCGCAACATCATCACCACCAATGAGGAATGGCCGCTGGTCGGCTGGGAGAGCATCGCTGGCGCCAACCCCGCGGTGATCGTCGCGGTGAAGATGGATCGCCGCCGCTTCCCGGCCGACGACATCGAGAAGAAGCTCGATTTTCTGAAGACCGATCCCGTCGCCAGCAAGCTCGATGCGGTGAGGAACCAGCACATCGTGATCCTGGATGTCGGCGCGACCCGGGCCGGGCTCGATACGGTCGACGGCATCGAGGCGCTCGCCAAGGCGATCTCCGGCTTCGGCCTCTCCCCTTGAGCCACGCTGCCCATGGCCCGAACTGGCCCGCGCGGATCGTCATCGCGGTTGCCTCGCTCGCTGCGCTGACCATCTCGGTGGCGCTGGCGGTGACGATCGGCGAGATGCGCATCCCGTTCGACACGGCGCTGCGGGCGCTCGGCAACGGGCTGTTCAGCCTCGACTTTCCCGTCAGCGCGATCCAGCAGGGCGTGATCTTCGACTACCGCCTGAGCCGGGCGCTGATGGCAGGCCTCTGTGGCGGGGCGCTGGCACTCTCCGGAGCGATCCTGCAGGCGCTGCTGCGCAATCCGCTGGCCGAGCCTTACGTGCTCGGCATTTCCGCCGGCGCCTCGACCGGCGCCGTCGCGGTGCTGATCCTCGGCGTCGGCATCGGCGGCACGGCGCTGAGCGTCTCGGCCGGCGCCTTCATCGGCTCCTGCGCTGCACTCACCGTGGTCGCGCTGCTGGCGACAGGGGCGGGCGGGGCGAGCGATCGCGTCATTCTTGCCGGCGTCGCGACCTCGCAGCTCTTCAACGCAGCGACCGCGACGATCGTCACGACCATGGCCAGCGCCGAGCAGGCGCGCGGTGTGATGTTCTGGCTGCTAGGGAATTTCGGCGGCGTGCGCTGGCCTGACCTCTGGATCGCCGCGCCGGTCGCCTTTATCGGCTTCGCCATCTGCATGCTGCACGCGAAGGTTCTCGATGCCTTCGCCTTCGGTGTCGATGCCGCCGCCTCGCTCGGCGTCGCCGTGACGAGGGTGAAGGTCGTGCTCCTCGCCACGACGGCAGTGATGACCGCGGTGATGGTCTCGATCGTCGGCACGGTCGGCTTCGTCGGTTTGATCATTCCCCATGCCGCCCGCTTCCTCGTCGGCTCCGGCCATGCCCGTCTGCTGCCGGCCTGCCTCGTCGTAGGCGCGATCTTCATGATCCTCGCGGACATCCTCTCGCGCGTGCTGATCCCGCAGCAGATCCTGCCGATCGGGGTGGTGACAGCGCTGTTCGGCGCGCCGGTCTTCGCGCTGATCCTCTACCGTGCGAGGCGGCCGGCATGACGCTCGCGGCCCGTGAGGTACGCTGGGGCGTCGCCGGCAAGATGATCGTCGACGGCGTGACGCTGCAGGCGGCGCCCGGCCGCGTGCTCGGGCTGATCGGCCCGAACGGCTCGGGCAAGTCGAGCCTGCTCAGGCTGCTCTGCCGGCTGCGCAATGTCGCGAGCGGCGTCGTCACGCTCGACGAGCGCGATATCGCCGC
Source organism: Allobosea sp. CCNWLY174 (assembly GCF_037120455.1). Taxonomy (NCBI): domain Bacteria; kingdom Pseudomonadati; phylum Pseudomonadota; class Alphaproteobacteria; order Hyphomicrobiales; family Alloboseaceae; genus Allobosea; species Allobosea sp. CCNWLY174. The sequence goes on from NZ_JBBBBQ010000008.1 coordinate 116,889, forward strand.
CGTGCCCCGGCGCGAGCTCGCCCGCCGCCTCGCCTTTGTCGAGCAGCAGGCGACGACCGAGATCCAGCTCTCCGTCTGCGACGTTGTCCGGCTCGGCCGCACGCCGCATCGCGCCGCACTGGCCTCCTGGAACGACGCCGACGAGGCGGCGGTGAACGAGGCGCTGGCGCGGGTCGGGCTGACCGAGCGGCACGACCAGTTCTGGCACACCCTGTCGGGCGGCGAGCGCCAGCGGGTCCATATCGCCCGCGCGCTGGCGCAGGAACCGAGCGAGCTCATCCTCGACGAGCCGACCAACCATCTCGACATCCAGCACCAGCTTTCGATCCTGAGCCTGGTCCGCCGCCTCGGCATCACCTGCATCATGGCGCTGCACGACCTCAACCTCGCGGCGATGTTCTGCGACGAGATCGCATTGCTGCATGAGGGGCGGCTGCAGGCGGCGGGGGCGCCGGACAAGGTTCTGACCGCCGAGGCGATCCAGCGCATCTTCGGCGTCGCCGTTTCGATCAGCGAGGGAGCGTCGGGGCGCCGGCACATCGAATATCTGATCGAACCGGAACGGAGGCAGTCATGAAAGCGGCCGAGGCGCAAGCAGAGGTTTCCGACTACTGGACCCGGCGCGCGCCGGCCTTCGACGGCGTCGCCTCGCATGTCGCGCAGGCTGCGCTATGGCGTGACGTGCTCGCGGCCGCCTTCGAAGCGCACGGCGTAAAGGATGTCGTCGATCTCGGCACCGGGACCGGCGCCTGTGCGCTGATCGCCGCATCGCTCGGACACCGCGTGCGGGCCTGCGACGGCTCGGAGGGCATGCTTGCCGTGGCCCGGCAGGCTGCCGCGGCAGCTGGGCTCGACGTCGCTTTCGAACCTGCCCTGATCGAGGAGGCCTCGTTCGAGCCGGGCTCGGCCGACATCGTGACGCTGCGCAATGTGCTCTGGACGCTGCCAGATCCGATGGCGGCCCTGCGCAAGGCTCACCTCCTCCTGCGCCGGGGCGGGGTGGTCTTCGTCTCGGACGGGCTCTGGTCGATCGCGCCGCAATATCGCTCGACCTATCCCGAAACGCTCGCCGCGAGCCTGCCGCGCCATGACGGGCTGACCGAGGATGAAGCGCGCACGATGCTGAGCGAAGCCGGTTTCGGCGCGGCCCGAAGCTGGCAGCATCTGTTCCCGGCCTCGCCCTATCCCGGCGACGTGCCGATGTTCGTGCTGACGGCGAGGAAGGGCTGACGCTCGCCGTCGGCAGCCTTGAGCACCAGGCTATCGTCCGGCCTTGGCGGCCATAGGCATGCGGTCCCGCGCCATCTCCCACCTTCGGCCTACTCGCCTCATCCCGAGTTTTGAATGATTATACATGTAAACTATTGTAATTGCTTGTATTTTTGATCTCGGCTAGGCTGGTCGCGTATTCGCCGCAGCTTATCGTTCCGAGCCATTTTCATGAACAGCCAGCCACTCTTTTCAGCCCTGACCGGTCCCGGATGCCTCGATCGGGTCCGTAGCCTGCCTCATCCGGCGGCGATGCGACCGGCGAGGACGATGGCCAGCGCGGCGGTCTTCAAGGGCGAGACGGAGATCGGCATCGAGCATCGCGGCGAGCTCTATCGTCTCAGGATCACGCGGCAGGGAAAGCTGATCCTGACCAAATGACGGCTGTCCTCGGGGCACCGCCGCAGATCGCATTGTCGCAGATCACCTGGCCGCCTCGCGCGGCCGCAAAGGCTCGAGCGGCCCTGTCGCGAACGGGCCGGCAACCGCAAGGAATCCAGACCATGACCCATGCCGCTGAAACGGGCGTGCCGGACGGGCGCTTGCCGAAGCGCCAGCGTCACAAGGTGGCTCTGCGCCGCCTCGACGTCCTGCGCGTGGCCGATCTCAGCCCGTCGATGCGCCGGGTGACGCTCGGCGGCCCTGAGCTCGATGGCTTTGTCAGCCTCGGTTTCGACGATCATGTGAAGATGTTCTTCGCAGCGCCCGGCGAAACGCAACCGGTCCTGCCAATCGTCGGTCCGGACGGGCTCGCCTTCCCCGAGAGCGGCCCGCGGCCGCTGGCGCGCGACTTCACGCCGCGGCGCCATGATCCGCAGGCGGGCGAGCTCGATATCGACTTCGCCCTGCTGCATGACGGGCCGGCCAGCAATTGGGCGGTGCAGGTCAAGCCCGGTGATGCCGCCTGGATCGCCGGCCCGCGCGGTTCCTTCGTCGTACCCTTCGATTTCGACTGGCATTTGCTGGTCACCGACGAGACCGGGCTGCCTGCTCTGGCGCGGCGCCTGGAGGAGCTGCCGCCGGGCAGCCGAGCGCTCGCTTTGGTCGAGGTCGGTAGAGCGGAGGACGAACTGCCCCTGCATCGGTCCGACGGCATCGAGGTGATCTGGGTTCATCGTGCCGCCGGGGCGCAACCGGGTGCGGCGCTGCTCGCTGCCTTGCCAGCCCTGGCTTTCCCCGATGGCGACTACTTCGCCTGGCTCGCCTGTGAATCCAGCGCCGCCAAGCAGTTGCGCAGCGTCCTCGTCGACGAGCGGGGCGCCAATCGCAAATGGGTCCGCGCCCATGGCTACTGGCGCCGCGGCGCCGTCGCCGTGCACGACGATTTCGACGAGTGAGGCCGCCGGCCCGCCATCCACCGACATCTGCCGAAGCCCACAGGAGACCAGCAATGGCTGCCGACTTCGACCATGTGCTGACGCGCGAGGAGCAGCGGCGGCTCGACGCTGCCTTCCAGACGCTCTCGGGGCGAGCGACGCGAAGCGAGGCTGCAGCACCGGGCCCGACCGAATACGAGGAACATGTCTGGCTGGCGCAGCAGCAGGTGCCCGAGGCCGTGCTCAAGCATGTCGTGGCGTGCCGGCTGACTGGCGAGCCCGATCTGGCGCGCCTCGTCGGCGCAATCCGCGATGTCGTGCGCGCCTGGCCTGGCCTGAACGCCCGTTTCCGCTTCGGCGAGGATGGCGAACTGCACAAGCGCTTCGCCGGAGAAGAAGGCCGCACCGTCAGCCTGATCCGGGCCGATACGCTGGAGCAGGCGACCGCAGCGATCCTCGATCGGCAGGCGGCAAGCTGGGACAGCGATCGCGAGCCGCCTTTCGAGGCGCTTGTGATCAGCTGCCAGCAGGATACCGTTCTTGCGCTGGTCCTGCACCGCGTCCTCGACGCGGCTCACCCCGCCGCCGAACTTCTGCGGGCGCTTGCCAAGGCCCATGCGGGCGAGCCGATCCTGCCCGCCTCCATGATGGAGCGGGATCCCGGCATGCCGCTGCTCGCGGCCGGCGAAGCCTCGTCGATGCTGCCTGGCTGGATGCGCCGGACCGGGATCGCAGCCTCGGAGATCGTCGATTTCGCTACGATCCGTGTTGCGAGGCCCGAAGGGGCTCTGGCCGGCCGATACGGCGCCATGATCGGGCCGGAAGCCCTGAACGGCCTCGCACCGGATGCGTCGGATCAGGCGGCTCTCGACCATCTCGCCGCGCTCTTCGCCCGCTACCTCTCCGCTCTGTCCGGCAAACGCGAGATCGACCTGCTGATCCCGGCCGGGTGGCGCGCGCAGGTCGGCGACCCCCCATCATCCGTCACCGGCGGAGACGCTGTCGTCCTGACGGTGGACGGACAGGCGCCGGCGGAGATCATAGTTCGTGCGATTCAGGACCGGCTCGGCCGGACGGCGAACGCTGCTGTATCGCCGACGCGTCGCACGGCTACGGCCGAGCGGCCGATACTGTTCGTCAGCTGGCTCGGCGATCCCGCAGGCTGCTTAAGGATTCCGGGCGTATCGATCGAACGGTTGCCGCTGCCGACCCTGGAGACGCGCCCCGATCTCGCCTTCGCCGTCGGGCGCGGCGGGCAGGGCCGCGTCGCGGTCGAACTCGTCACGGGGCAGGGGCTGTCGCCGCAGATCGGCCCTGTTCTCCTGGAGCGCTTCCTGGCCTGGCTGACGGAAGGGGAGGCTGCCTTGCCTCGTGTCTCGTCTGCCCCCGTCGAACTGACCGGGGCCGCGTCTCCGGCATCGGCCGCCGAGCCTGCGACCGAAGCGGTGACCGCCCTCATCCTGGCCGAGTTCCGCGCCGCCCTCAACGCGCCGGAGCTGGGGCCGGACGACGACTTCTTCGACCATGGCGGCCATTCGCTGATCGCGACGCGCATCATCGGGCGCCTGCTCAGTCAGCACGGCATCGAGCTGCACTTCAACGACCTGTTCAGCTATCCGAGTGCCGCCGCGCTAGCGCTCAAAGCCCGCCGCACCAGCCAGACGAGCCTGGAGCCAGTGCGTGCGGCAGTGATCGAGGAGGCGCCGAGCGCGCCATTGTCACTGGCGCAGGCCTCGCTCTGGAAGGCCTATGCCGCCTTCGGCTTCAACGAGATCTTCAACCTGCCCTTCGCGCTCGATTTCCTCGAACCTGTCGACGAAGCGCTCTACGGGCGCGCCTTCACTGACGTCCTCGAGCGCCATCCCGGCCTGCGCAGCCTGTTCCGGCAGGAAGGTGAGGACATGGCCCAGCAGGTCGTGCCGACGGCCGAGCTGTCGCAGTACAAGTGGTTCTGGACGAGCGCCGAGAGCGCAGGCGTCACTCGCCGCGACGAGGCACTGCACCATTTCGACCTGGCGAAGGAACTGCCCTTCCGCCTGCGCTTCCTGATCGACCCGGCGACGGGCCGGCAGGTGCTGTCCTTCCTGTTCCATCATGTCGTGCTCGACGAATGGTCGGTCAACCTGATGATGGACGAGATCGCCTATTGCTACCGCGTGCGCGCGGCCGGCGGCATGCCGGTCTGGTCGGACGTGCCGGCGCCCTTCCACGAATTCGCCCGCCTCCAGGCCGCCGCCGGTGTCGACCAGGCGCATCTCGGCTACTGGACGCACATGTTGCGCGGGGCGCCGCTGCCGCAGCCGATCCTCCGGCGTCAGGACCGAGCCGAGCCCGCCGGTGAGGAGGCGTCCGCCGCCGGCGGCTGGGTCGAGTTCAAGCTCGACCGGGAGGCGACGGAGGGGCTCTATGCCCTCGCCAGGCAGAGCAGCGCCTCGCTGTTCAACGTGGTCTATGCCGGCATCGCCGCTTCGCTGCGCCAGCTTGGCTCGCTCGCGGAGCTGGTGGTCGGCACCTCGGCTTCGGGCCGCAGCGACGCCGTCTTCTTCGATACGGTCGGCTATTTCACCACCGTCGTCGCCCACCGCATCCGGTTCGCCGAGACGATGAGCCTCGGCGGGCTGGTCGGCCTGGTCAGGAACGTGATCAACGAATCGATGCCGGCGAGCGAGATCCCGATCGACCTGGTAGAGGAAGCACTCGGCATGACACCCGGCCGCGACCATCTCTTCGAGGTCTTCATCCAGATCCACGCCAAGAACAAGCTGAACGGCGAGCTGGCGCTGCCGGACGGGCGCGGCATCGCCTTCCGGCAGGTCGATCCCGAGCGGCACGAGTCCATGCTCGGCCTGCATTTCGAGGTGATGGAGGAAGCCGATCTTTCCGGCGAGCGCTCGATCCGCGTGCTGATGAGCTATCGCTCCGAGCATTACGGGCCGCAGGAGGTCGAGAAGATCAGTGCGACGACCAGCGCCGTCTTAACGCTGATGGGCCGGGCCGGCGGGGCGCAGGTGAAGCTGGCCGAGCTGGGCGCGCATTTGCCGGAGGGGTGAACGTCCGCCAGCGCCGCCATTGTCGTCATGGTCGGGCTTGTCCCGACCATCCACGTCTTCCTTCGCGCAGGGCCGTGTTCAAGACGTGGATGCTCGCCACGAGGGCGAGCATGACGACGTCATTATGGTCACACCAACCCGAGCGCATCCTCTCGCAGCTCTGCCAGAAGCTCTTCAACCGGACGAGCCAGCGCCTCCGGAGCGAGAGCTCGCGCCAGGAAGGCCGGCAATTCATCGCGATGCCGCTCAAACGGCTCCCTCGCGAACATCGCCGGGTCGGCCGACATCGCGAATGACAGTTCGCTGCCGTCGTCCTCGCCGCGGAACGTCAGGTCGATGCCTTCGCCCTGCCCGCTGCCCATGATCTCCCGCGTCACCTTGCAGCCATGGAAGCTCGGGGCGCTGAACGGCAGGACATTGATCAGCGGCGAGAAGAAATAGCGGCTGCCCGCGGGCATGCCCTTGTCCATCGCGATCTGCTCGATCCGATAACGGCCGTGACGGCGCTGCATCCTCAGCGTCGGCGCGTTCTCACGCAGGACGTCTTCCAAGCTCTCCTGCAACCCGAAGGACAGATGGAACGGCAGGATGTTGACGACCATGGCGGGCGTGTGGGCAGCGAGACTGCCCCAGCGGCTCATGAAGGGCAGCCAGAAGGCTAGTACGTCCCGTCCGTCGATCTGCTGTCGCGGCAGGTGGAGCGCAAGATAGAGCCCGGAGAGCAGCACCAACAGGTCGGGCCAGCCGATGCCGGTCTCCTGCGAGATCCGGCGTAAGCCGGCGCTTACATCCGCCGGCAGTACGCCATAGACTTCGTGCGGCGCTTCGCCAGCCTGCTTGTCGCCACGATGCAGGATCGGCAGCGGCGCGTGCGCGGCGAACTCGTCCCGCCAATAGGCGCGGTCGCTCTCATGGCGGCGGCTGGCGCGATAGGCCTCCTCTTCCGCGATGAAGCTGGCGAAGGGGTGGAAGGCCGGACCGGGGTCGCTTCCTGTGAGGCGCTGCGAATAGAGCTGGCCGCAGCGCTGCTCGATCAGCGTGAAGCCGTAGCCGTCGAGGACGATATGGTGGGCGCGGATGTACCAGAGATAGCGTTGTTTGCCGAGGTGCAGCAGCCAGGTTGCCGCGAGGCCGGCGCCGCGCAGGTCGAGCGGCGCCGCGACGTCCGCTTCCATCCGTGCTCTTGCCTCCTGCAGAGGATCGGCGATGCCCGTCAGATCGATCTGCTGCAGAATAGGCCGCAGTTGCGGATCACAGCTCTGGAGCGGCGTCTCGCGGCTCTCTTCGACATGGAAACGCACGCAGAGCACATCGGATTCGGCGATGGTCTGGGTGATGGCCGCGACCAATGCGGGTTCGTCGGTCACGCCGTCGATGTCGAGGCAATGCGCGACGGTTGCGATCGGCTCGTCGGGGTGGAAGGTGAATTCCTCCCAGAAATCGAGCTGCGGCAGAGTGAGCGGCATCAGGGCGCGGCGCGAATCGGCCTGCGACATGGGAATCTCCTGTTCGGACTAGCATCGGGCCGAAAAGTGGAATCCATTTTTCGGAAGAATCCGATGCGATAACAATGTGATAGATCATCGTTACTGCATCCGCTTGGATGCGCGATGATCTATGCTGGTGGCAGCTCGTTGCCTCACCGCTCCTGGTCGTGGAGCAGCAGCGCGACCTGCCCTGCATTGCGGCAGCGCAGTAGCTGATGCGGCGTCAGATCGACGTTGAGCTCGTCGCGGATTCGGCTAGCCACTGTTTTGAGGTGGGAGGGCCGTAGGCCAAGGCGGATGAAATCCGTGGTCTCGTCGATCTCCGAAGAGGCCGGCTGGCTGAGCACGACTAGGTAGAGGTCGAGAATCCTGCGGCTGCGCGAGTTGGCTAGTGGTGCAGCCGCGATCGGTTCGCGGCGCTCGGCGGCGGCAGCCAGCAGCTCGCGGGCCTTGCGCCGATCGGGCTTGCCGTTGGCCGAGAGCGGCAGGGCCTCGACTTCGACGAAGCGGGTCGGGACATGTGAATCTGGCAGAGCCCGCCGGGCTAGGGCGCGCAAGTCGGTGGAGCTCGGCTTGCCCGCCTGCACCGGCACGTAGACGACGCCGATCTCGGCCTCGCCGCGCTGCTCGGCGCCGCAATCGACCACCATCAACTGTCGGATATCGGGATGGGCGCCGAGCTCCGCCTCGATATCGGGCAAGGAGACGCGCACGCCGCGGACCTTGACATAGCCGTCGACCCGGCTGGCGAAGAGGATGTTGCCATCATGGCGATAGCGGCCGCGATCGCCGGTGCGGAAGGCGCGCACCGGCTTGCCGGCTTCGTCGGCGACAGTGACGAAATCGCTCTGCCCGAGGACACCATCCTGGAGATAACCCAGCGCGACATTGACGCCGGCGGTGTGGATGCGCCCGACGACCCCGGGCGGACAATGCTCGCCACGCTCGTTCAGGATGAAATAGCGATTGCCCGGCAGTGGCTTGCCATAGGGGACCTGCCCGGTGTCCTCGGGGCCGATCTCGTGCCAGATGCTCCAGATCGTCGTCTCGGTCGGCCCGCCGAGCGAGACCAGCCGCAGCGCCGGATCGAGCTGGCGCAGTTCGGCGATCACGGCCGGCTTGATGTAGTCGCCGCCCTGGGCGATCAGGCGGAGCGAGCGCAACTCGTCGCCGCGCCGGCAGGAGAGCAGCATCTCGAGGATCGCCGGCACCGAGCACCAGAGCGTGACCTTGTGCTCGGCGACGAGCCGGTTCCAGGCGATCGCATCCTTCTCCTCGCCCGACGCCGGCTGCACCAGGGTCGCGCCCGCCGTCAGGCAGCCCAACACGTCGAAGACCGACATGTCGTGATGCAGCGGCGTCACCGAAATGAAGACGTCGCTTGCCGTCGCCTGCCAGCTCTCCAGCGTCCGACCGATCACGTTCGAGGTCGCCCGGTTCGAGAGCACGACGCATTTCGGCCGGCCGGTGGTGCCGGAGGTGTAGAGGTAATAGGCGGGGGCGTCGCTGGCCGAGAGCGCGGCGAGCGCCGGCAGCAACGCCAGTGGATCGGCCGGCGCCTTGCCTGCCAGCAGCGCCTCGGGCGTCGCCGCTTCATGCCCGGAAATCGAAGCTGCCGACACAACCAGTGCCGGGCGGCAATCGGCGAGGAGATAGTTCAGCCGTTCCGGGGGCGAGGCTGCATCGATCGGCACCCATATCGCCCCTAGGAGCGCGCAGGCGAGCGTGATCGCTGTGTGCTCAGGGCCACGCGGCAGGCAGATCGCGACGACATCGCCCTTGCCGACGCCGCGCTGCGGCAGCGCTGCCAGCACTTTGCCGACATTAGCGCCGAGCTCGCGATAGGAGATCCGGCGCGCGCCGGAGATCAGGGCGATCTTGTCCTTCTCTCCGGCGAAGAGATTGTCGGCGATGCGTTGCAGGAGGCGGCTGCAGGCGAACTCGTCCTCCGAGCCGTTGAGTCGGTAATGGCCGAGGTCGAGCATCTCGCCCCGAACGATCTCAAAGGCGCCCCGTTCGCAGATCGTGGCGACTTGCCGGTCGAGCGCGGCGAGGATGTCGCGCACGCTCCGCGCGTCGATCGCCTCGCGGGCGTAGTCGATCTCAACGACGAGATTGCCCTCCTCGTCGTCCCGGAAGCGGATGTCGACGGCGACCTGCGGCGTCTGGGTCAGGCCGTCATGGCGGCGGATGCCAGCCTCCGTCGCCAGCTTCGGCCAGCCGAGGCCATTGGTGACGACGACAGGCAGGGCCGGCCCGCCCGGATGGGCATTCATCAGGAGCCGGCTGATTTGGACGCCGGATTGCGAGAGGTGCTCCAGCCCCTCCAGGACATCGCCCTGCAAGGATTGCGCGCGCTCGTGGAAGCTGCCCTGCCGGGCATCCCAGTTGACGGCGATGAAGCTCGACCGATTTGCGAGCTCCGCCGAGGCGGCGGGGGCGACGGGAATCCCGACGCAGAGCGCGCCGTCGTTCAGCCAATGCGACAGGGTCTCGAGGATGACTGCCGTCACCGCCGTGTTCTTGAACAGCCGCTCCCTGGCGGCGAGACGGCAGAGCGTGGTGAAACGCTCGCGGGGAATCGCCAGGCTCGCGCGCTCGTAGCGCGAGGCGGGAAGCGCCTCCAGCGGCTTCGTCCAGGGCAGTTGCGGCAGGCCTTCCACCGGCTGGAGCTTCCGGGCCCAGTAGGCGGCATCCTCGCGCCGCTTCGCCTCGTCGGCCGGCGGCGGCAGGGCCGCAGCCTCGAGGCTCGGTGCCTCGCCGCCCAGCAGTTCGACCAGCAGCGAGGCGATGGCGCGTCCGTCGAGGATGAGCGCATCGAAGCGGGCGAACAGCACGCAGGTTGTCTGATCGGAATCATCCGCTTCCGGTTCCGGCAAGCGGAACGCCGTCACATTCCAGGGCGAGCGCGCGAGATCGAACAGGCGATGGGCATAGTCCTCACGCTGCCCGTCGATCCAGGCCAGCGCCTCTGCCTGCGGCAGGCCGCGCAGGTCGACCTCGTCATAGTTGACGGCCGGATTGGTCGAGACCCATGAAACCCGGCGCTGCGCGTCGATATGCGTCCGCAGGGCAGGGTGCCGCGCGACCATGGCAAGGAGGCGTCGTGGCAGCGCCTCGATGTCGATCGCCCCGCGATACTCGCGGAATTCCTGCATCGCGATGCCGCCCAAGGGCAGATGCCGCTCGCGGCCGAGCAGATAGGCCTGCTGCAGGTCGGTCAGCTTTGTCTCGTCGCGGCCGAAGGCTCCGCCCTGAGCGGCATCGGAAAAATCATCCCGCATCGATCGTCTCCAGGAAGATGCGCGCGATCTCGTCGGAGGCGCCGCCGGAGCGGGCGCGGACGAGACGGGCGAGGCTGCGAGGCGTCACCACCTCGTCGAAATCCGAACGCGATGGCGCGCCGATGGAGCAATAGCGGACGAGGAAGCGGGTGATTTCGGTCTGGGCGGCCGCGTTGATTACGCTGCCCTCATGCACGACTTGACCCGGTGACAGGCGCCCGAGCAGGCGGACCAGCATGTCTTCGGTCGGGTCGGCGAGCTGGCGACGTGGCGGTGCGTTCGGCGCGGCGTCGAGCGCTTCCGGCCGCGCCGCGACCTCGCGCAGCAGTGCGACATAGGCTTCGAAGGTCTCGCGGACCCAGGCCTCCGGCAGAGCGTCGAGACGGATGTCCCAGTTGATCAGGATGCCCCCGTCACTGGCCGCGACCTGGGCATCGACAGCCACTTGCGGCCCCTGCGAGATCACCCAGTTCATCGGGCCGAAGACGCGCCTGACGGCTTCGCTGAAGAGCTCGCCGCCGGAGAGCCCGAGGCCGGCTGTGAAGACGACCGGCGCGGTCTGCACCGAGGCGGATAGTCGCGACAGGTCGCGCATCACGCTGACGCCCGGATAGGCGTCATGCGCAATGAGTTCGATCATCTGGCGGCCAATGGCGCGGCACAGCTCGGCCAATGTCGCTGCGGCCGCGAGATCGACGCCGAGGATCAGCACGTTCGAGAATTCGCCGACGATCCGCTCGACTTCGGGAACGAGCGGCGCGCGCCAGAAGCTCGGCACGTTCAGGCGGAAGCGGGCCTGCCCCGTCGCCCGGCCCAGCGCAGCTGCGAAGAGACCGAGCGCCAGCACGGACGGCGTCACCCGCAGATCACGAGCACGTCTTTCCAGCGCGTGGCGCTCGTCGGGCGAAAGCCGGGCAGCCAGGCGCTCGCTGGCCGGTTCTGCCGAAGCATGAGCGGCTGCGGGCAGATCGGGTGCCGGGGGAACGTCAGCGAGACGGGCGCGCCACCAGACCCGGTCGCGCTCGCGCCGTTTCGCGCCTTCTGATCCGGCACCTGCCTGGTCCAGCCAGTCGAAGAAGCCGTGAGAGGCGGGGGCTTGCGGCCAGCCGGGATGCTCGTAGAGCCGGGCGAGGTCCTCGATGACGATGCGAAAGCTGTTCGGATCGACCGCGATCATGTCGGTGTCGACATGCAGCCGGCAGGCGCCGTCAGGCAGCAGGCTGAGGCCGAACGCCGCCGCCTCGCCACGGCCGAGATCGAGCCGGCGATGGCTCCAGCTCCGGCGCTTGGCGAGCAGGCGCGCTTCCACCGCCTCCGCCGGAAGCTGCCGCATGTCCTCGATATCGAGCGGGAGTGGACCGGCTGTCGGATCGAGATGCTGGCAGCCTTCAGCATCGACTCGCAACCGCAGCATCGGATGCAGCCGGCATAGCCCGCTGACGGCATCGCGAAGCCGCTCGGGTTCGAGGTCAGCACCGTCGAATTCGCCATAAAGATGTGCCGCCACCCCGCCGAGAGCGTCGGAAGACTGGCGGCCAACCCAATAGGCCGCCTGCATGGGCGTCAATTGTCTTGTGTTCATAGCATTTGTTTTGAAGTTCTATAATCGATTACGAGAAATCGTTTTCGGTTGACATTGCTTCTTACGAAAGCAAGAAGCTGTCAATGCTTGTAATCAGCATCACGAATGAAGCCTCTTTAGAAGTAGAGTAACTTCAATGCTGGAAAATTTAGCCTTGAAACAGAATCTTAATTTCGAATTTGGTGCTTTATTCGCATCAAATGGCCGAGAGTTGTTGTCATCGGGAATCCATGAATGGATCTCCGTGCCGGCCCGCGGTGGGCAGGATCGCGGACAGGGTCTGCACGCGGCAGTTGAAGCTGCTTTCGAGCGGGCGAGGCGGGCCGGGCAGGCCAATCCGATCCTCGTCGGCGCCATCCCCTTCGATGTGCGCGAGCCTTCCTGCCTCTATGTCCCGGCGGCCTATGAATGGCGCGAACAGGCGGCCGTGGCGGAAGTTGTGGGCGAGCCTTCTGGCGTTCCCGACCTGCTCGACCAACGCAGCCTTCCGGACGAGGACGGTTTCAAGAAGGCGGTCGAGCACGCCATCGTCAATTTCCGTCATAGCGATGTCCGCAAGGCGGTGCTGTCGGTGATCCGCGAACTGCGCTTCGCCGAAAGCATGGATGTCGGCCGGCTGCTCGCCGGCCTGCGCGCGCAGAACAGCCAGGGTTATCTGTTCAGGATCCCCCTGCCCGACGAGGGTGAGCTGGTCGGGGTCAGCCCCGAGCTGCTGATCCGCAAGGAGGGCGGCCGGATCGTCTCGAACCCGCTGGCGGGCTCGGCCAAGCGGCAGCCCGATCCGCGGGCCGACCGCGCCGCGGCGGAGCAATTGGATCGCTCGCAGAAGGACCAGTACGAGCACCGGCTGGTGATCGAGAACATCCGCTCGATCCTGGCGCCGCTCTGCGCCAGGCTCGATGTTCCTGCCGCCCCCTCGCTGATGAGCACGGCGGCGATGTGGCATCTCTCGACGCGGATCGAGGGCGCGCTGAAGGACCCGGCGATGACCGCGCTCCAGCTCGCCTGCATCATCCATCCGACGCCGGCGGTCTGCGGCTTCCCGACCGAGAGCGCCCATAAGCTGATCCGCTATGTCGAGCCGTTCGAGCGCGGGCTGTTCACCGGCCTGGTTGGCTGGTGCGATGCGCAGGGCAACGGCGAATGGGCGATCACCATCCGCTGCGGCATCGCCCGGCACGATACGCTGCGGCTCTTCGCCGGCGCGGGCATCGTCGAGGCCTCCAATCCCGCCTCCGAATGGGAGGAGGTGCAGGCCAAGCTCGGCACCATGCTCAGCGCCTGCGGCCTCGCCGCCTGACATCGAAGGATCATGGCATGACCATCGACTTCCAGCGCTGGCCGGCGGATTTCGCCGCGCGCTATCGCGCACGAGGCTACTGGCTCGACCAGCCCCTGACGCGCATCCTCGACACCCAGCGGCAGGAGCGCCCCGACGCGATAGCGATCATCTGCGGTGACAGGCAGATCAGCTATGCCGAGCTCGACCGGAAAGCCTCGAACCTGGCCTTCCGATTGAGCGAAGCCGGGCTCGGGCAAGGCGATACGGCGCTCGTGCAGCTGCCGAACTGTGCCGAGTTCTACATCGTCTTCTTCGCGCTGCTGAAGATCGGTGTCGCGCCGGTCAATGCGCTCTTTAGCCATCGCAAGCTGGAGATGACCTCCTATGCCCAGCAGATCGAGCCGCGGCTGGTGATTGGAGCACGGTCGCATGAGCTCTTCGCCGATGACGACTTCACGACCGAGCTGAGGACGCTCTCGCCGCGTCTGTCGCTGGTGCTGCTGCTCGGCGGCAAGCGCGCCTACAACGATCTCGAGCGCTGGCTGGCGTCCGAGACCAGCGCCGCCCCGGCAGGCTCGCCATCGCCCGCCGACGAGGTTGCGTTCTTCCAGCTCTCGGGCGGCAGCACCGGCACGCCGAAGCTGATCCCGCGCACCCATAACGACTATGACTACAGCGTCCGGGCGAGCGCCGAGATCTGCGGGCTGTCGCCGCAGACGCGGTTCCTCTGTGCGCTGCCGGCCGGGCACAATTTCCTGCTCTCGTCCCCAGGCGCGCTCGGCGTCTTCCATGCCGGCGGCTGCGTCGTGCTGGCGGCGAGCCCCGAGCCGCTCGTCTGCTTTGCTTTGATCGAGCAGCACCAGGTCGACATGGTCGCGCTGGTGCCGACGGCGGTGGCGCTCTGGCTGGAGGCGGCGGGGAGAGAGAAGCCGAAGCTCGACTCGCTCAGGTTGATGCAGGTGGGCGGCGCCAGCTTCGCCGAGGCGCTGGCGCGGCAGGTGCCCGGGGTATTCGGCTGCGCGCTGCAGCAGGTCTTCGGCATGGCCGAGGGGCTGGTGAACTACACCCGCTTCGGCGATGACGACGAGATCGTCTTCACCACCCAGGGGCGGCCGATCAGCCCGGATGACGAGGTCAAGATCGTCGACGAGGACGGCGACCCCGTTCCGGAGGGAGAGAGCGGCGAGCTGGCGACGCGGGGTCCCTACACCTTCCGCGGCTATTACCGCGCGCCCGAGCACAGTGCCAAGGTTTTCGACGCGGACGGGTTCTACTACTCCGGCGACGTCGTCCAGCGTGTTCGCGGCGGTTATTTGCGCGTGGTCGGCCGGGTCAAGGACCAGATCAACCGCGGCGGCGAGAAGGTCGCGGCCGAGGAGATAGAGAATCTCCTGCTGCGCCATCCCGAGGTGACGCATGCGGCGCTCGTCGCCATGCAGGACGCGCTGCTCGGCGAGAAGAGCTGCGCCTTCATCGTCGCCCGCGACGCGGCCCTGCGCGGGCCGGTTCTGAGGCGCCACCTGCTGGAGCTCGGCGTCGCCGAATACAAGCTGCCGGACCGCGTCCGCTTCATCGAGACGATGCCGCTCACCCCTGTCGGCAAGATCGACAAGAAGCGCCTGCGCGCCGAGCTCGCCTGATCCTCCTCATCCAGTTCACGAGAGATTCCATGACCATTCCGCAGATCACCGACTATTCGATGCCGGCGGCGAGCGCCTTTCCGGCCAACCGCACGCAATGGCGGCCCGATCCCAAGCGCGCCGTGCTGCTGATCCATGACATGCAGCGCTATTTCCTGCGCTTCTACGATGCGAAGGGCGCGCTGCTGCCGCAGCTGATCGGCAATCTCGTGCGCCTGCGCGACTGGGCGCGGGCCAATGGCGTGCCGGTCGTCTACACCGCCCAGCCGCATGAGCAGCCGCAAGGAGACCGCGCTCTGCTCAACGACATGTGGGGGCCGGGTCTTACCGTCGCCGCGCCCGATCTGCAGGAGGTCGTCGCCGAGTTGACGCCAGGCCCGGACGATATCGTCCTCACCAAATGGCGCTACAGCGCCTTCAAGCGCTCCGACCTGCTGGAGCGGATGCGCGGGCTTGGCCGCGATCAGCTCGTGATCGGCGGCGTCTACGCCCATATCGGCTGCATGGTGACGGCCGTCGACGCGTTCATGAGCGACATCCAGCCCTTCCTGGTCGGCGACGCCGTCGCCGATTTCTCCGAGGCCGAGCATCTGATGGCGCTGCGCTATGTCGCGACGCGCTGTGGCGCACTGGTTTCGACTGACGGTCTTGCGGGCGTGGCGGAGCGTCCGCAGGCGACGCGCGAATGGCTGCAGGCGCGCGTGCTCGAACTGGTCGAGGACGAGACCGAGCTCGACCCCGACGAGAACCTGATCTTCTACGGGCTCGATTCGGTGCAGGTCATGGTGCTCGCCAGCGAGCTGAAGGAGCGCGGCGTCATCGTCGGCTTCGACGATCTCGCCCGCGTGCCGACGCTGAACGGCTGGTGGTCGCTGATCGAGCAGCGCCGCCTGGCGGCCTGAGCCGGGTGCTGGTGGAGAGCGGGCCAAAGCTGCTCCATCCCTGGCAGGACGAGCCCATCGACTATCGCTGCGCCGCGATGCGGTTCTCGCGCGAGCCCGGTCAGGCAGCCCCCGGCGTCGTCCTGCCGGATCGTATCGCGCGGGCCGCGCCCCGGCGCCGAGCCGAATGGCTGGCGGGCCGGCGCTGCGCCAGCGAGGCCCTGCGGTTGCTGACCGGGCAGGGCGCCTGTCCCGGCATGGCGTCCGATCGCTCGCCGCTCTGGCCTGACGGTATCGTCGGCTCGATCTCGCATAGCGGCGATGTCGCGATCGCCATCGCCGCGCGTGCCGGCGCCTGCCGCGGCATCGGCGTCGACATCGAGCGGCTCATGGACGGGCAGGGGGCGAGCGAGGTCGCATCCGAGGCACTGACGCCCCGGGAACGCCGTCGTCTCGGGAATGACCCCTTCTCGGTGACGCTCGCCTTCTCGGCCAAGGAGAGCCTGTTCAAGGCGCTGCATCCACTGCTGCGCCGCACGATGTCTTTCCAGCTCTCCGAACTGGTGGCTTGGAACGGGCAGGGCACGGCGCGCCTGCGCCTCGTCGAGGGGTTGTCGTCGGAGTTTCCGGCCGGTCGCGAGATCGAAGTCCGCTTCGCGCGCTTCGGCGACCTGCTGCTGACGCGCGTGCTGATCCCGGCTTGACGGAGTCGGCGTGCCACCTGCCTCAGCGTGGGTGGCGGAATTCCAGGATATGGAATGGTGAGGCGGTCGGCGTGACCGAGGCGGTCTCGAAGCCGCTTGCGGCCAGCAGCTGCGAGAACTCGCCGGCGCTGCGCTCCTGCCCGCCCATCAGCACCATCATCAGCAGGTCCTGCGAGGTCTCGTTCGGCCTGCCGCGGGCGGGATCGACCATGATGTCGACCACGATGAAGCGCTCCGGCCCCCGGGTCGCGGCTTTCGCGTTGGCGAGGATGCGGCCGGCGGCCTTGTCGTCGAAGTCGTGCAGGATACGGCTGAAGACATAGGCGTCGCCGCCTGAGGGGATCTCGTCGAAGAACGAGCCGTGCTGCACCCGGGCTCGCCCCGCCTGCACCAGCTCGGCGAAGTGCGGATTGAGCGCCTCGGTCGCCCGCGGCAGCTCATAGAGCACGCCGCTGGTGCAGGGATTACGGCTGAGCAGCTCCGCCAGCAGCGAGCCGTCGCCGCCGCCGACATCGACGATCGTCTCGCCGGCCGAGAACTGGATGTGGCGCACCGCGACGCCGATCAGCGCCGTCGCGATCGCGCGCATCTGGATGTCGAAGCGCCCCTGCGCCGCCTCGTCCTGGCCGAGCCAGCTGAAGAACGGGCTGCCATGGGCGAGCTCGAACGCAGGCGTGCCGCTTTTGATCTGCTCGCCGAGCCGCTCCCAGGCGCGCCCGTGCAGCGGATCGAGCTCGAAGCGGACCCAGGGCACCAGCGAATGGGGATGGCCGGGAACGAGGGCGCGCGTCGTCGGCACGGCGATGTAGCGGCCTGCATCGTCGCGACCGATGATCTCTTCGTTGACGAGATGGCCGAGCAGCCTTGCCAGCAACTCGGCCTTGCCGCTGATGCGTTCGGCGAGCTCGCCGGCGGTCCGAGGCCCCTCCTGCAGCGCAGCGGGGATGCCGAGCTCGACCGCGGTGCGGATGCAATGGGAGGTGCGATAGGCGGCGATCTGCTGGAGCAGGCGCAAAGGCGGGGCGGGCGGTGGCGCGGCCGGGCGCGACAGGTTGTTCATTGCGAACCTCCTTGCAAGACAGTTGGGAGCAGGCAGAGGAGCGGCGGCGCAATCGCTCGCCGCCGCGCCGTCTTGTCAGGCGCGCCAAGAGCGCTCGTTCAGAACGTGCCCTTGATGCCGGCGCCGAACATGCGCGGCTCGGTCATGCTCGCCTCGGTGCCGCCGATGCCGCGATTCTGCTGCATATAGGTCGGCTTGCGCTCGTCGAAGATGTTCTTGACGTAGCCATAGACCTGCAGATTGTCCGTGATCTGATAGCTCGCGCGCATGTCGGCGATCGTATAGGGCTTGATCAGATAAAGGCGCGTATTGGCGACGTCGGAATAATAGCCGTCTGTGTGGCGGAGCTGGGCGGTGAGGTTGAGCTTGCTGGTGACGTCCCAGCTCACGCCGAAGCTCATCATGTAGCCCGGGGATTTCGCGAATTCGTTGCCCTTGTAGCCGGCATTGGCGGAGATCTTGTCGATCTCGGTGCGCAGCAGGCCGGCACCGGCCTTCAGCATCAGGTTGTCGAGCAGGCGGTAATCGGCGTTGACCTCGAGCCCGTAGGTATGGGCCTTCTCGGCATTGATCGCATAGGACTGCACCACGCCCGTCGTGAGCACGACCGGGATGAAGTACTGGGCGTTCTGGAAGTCGGTGTAGAACAGGTTTCCGCTGACGTTCAGCCGGTTGTTCAGCAGGCTGGCGCGGGTGAACAGCTCATAATTCCACGACGTCTCTTCCTGGAACGGCTGCCACCGGCCGGCGGTGAGGTTGAGCGAGACGCCGCCGGGATTGTAGCCGCGATTGACCAGCGCACCGACGGTCCAGTCCGGCGTCACCGCATAGGCGATCGAGGCCTTGGGCAGCACGGCCTGGAAGGTCTTGTCGAAATTGACGCCTTGCGCAGCAAAGACCGTGCGGCCGACACGCTCGATCTGGTCCTGCTGGAAGCGCAGCGAGCCGGTGAAGGTCCAGCGATCGGTCAGGCGATAGCTGGCCTCGCCGAAGATGCCGAGATTGCGCTTGGTGTCATCGAAGGTCGACCGGCCGGTGAGATAGAGCAGCTCGTCCGTCTTGGTGTGGGCATAGTAGACCCCGGCGACGCCACTGATGACATCGCTCTGCTCGCCATAGTTCAGCCGGAGCTCGTTCGAGATGTTCCGCTGGGTGATATAGGCATCGCCATTGCCGAGCAGGCCGGTCTTGCGGCTCACCGAGAGGTCGGTGAACTGCGTCTGGTTGGACAGTTTGAGGCGGTTGCCGAAATCATAGCTGAGGTCGAGGACGCCGGTGTTGCTGTTCTGCTTGAAGCTCGGCATCGTCGTGGTGACGTGCTTCAGCCGGTCGAACGGAGCCGACGCCGCCTCCTGGCTCGGCCGGTTGCTCTCGTTGCGCGAATAGGTGAGCTTCGCCTCGAAGCCGGGCAACTCGCTCGGGCGCCAGAGCAGCTTGGCCCGCAGGTTCAGGTTCCGGAAATCCTGGTCGGCATAGCGCGTCTGGAAGTTCGGACTGATATAGTCGATGAAGGTGTCGCGGCCGGAATAATCGAGCGTGATGCGCCCGGCGAGCTGGTCCTTGATGATCGGTCCCGACAGCATCAGCGCGGCGCGCCGCGTCGCATAGCTCCCGAACTCGGTCAGGAAGGCTGCTTCGCGGGTGAAGGTCGGGTCCTTGGTGTTGACGATGATCGCGCCGGCGATCGCGTTGGCGCCCTGCGAGGTCGTCTGCGGCCCGCGGAAGACCTCGATGCTCTTCACGTCCCAGGGCGACGTCGCGCCGAAATAGAACTCGTTGTAGCTGAGATAGTGGCCGTCGACATTGATGGTCGCGCGCGGCACCGTGCCGCCCCAGAACGAGTTCTGGCCGGTGAGCGGGCCTTGCGTGTCCAGGCCGCGGATGATCGGAGCGCTGACCGTATCGCTATAGGTCACGTTCGGCGTGCCGACGAGGATCTCGGACACGGTGGCGTTGCCGGTGTTCGCCCGGGCGATGTCCTTATCGGTAATGACCGAAACCGACGATGCCGTGTTCTTCAGATCGCGCTCGACCTTCTCGCCGGTGACCGTGATCGCATCGAGCTCGATCGTCCCGGCGGTCGGGGCCGGATTGCTCTGCGCGAAGGCCGGCGTCGCGGCAGCGACGGCGATGAGCGATGCGAAGCTCACGCTGCGCATCAGGACAAGCTTGGACGACATGAGGTTCCCCACCACCCTATCAAATCTCGCTGGCTGGGGACGAGGCCGTGGCTCGCGAGGTCACACTGAATGATCCTACAGTGTGGGATGCATTCCGCATGTCAACATGAAGCGAGCACAGGATCGCCGTATTGCCGTCCCGCTGTGCTTTTCCGGTCGCAGTTCTCGGGCTGCGCCGCGCGGTGTTTGGAAGCGCTCGAATGAGGCGGTGCTTGTCGCCGGCAGGCTCCCGGTGTCACAAAGCGCGGGCCGGCATCTGCCGCGCTTTCCTGCCGCGATTCGCATGACCAGCCTCAGCACCAAACGCTCGCCGACGATCCAGTCGGTCTCGATCGCCGCCCGCTTCCTCGACATCCTGGCCAAGGCGGACGGGCCCTTGGTGCTGGGCGAGATCGCCCGGCGGGCGCGCACCGGTTCGTCCACCGCCCATCGCTACATGCAGAGCCTGGTGCGGGAGGGGCTGGCGGCGCAGGACGACGTCACAGGCCATTACGATCTCGGCCCGGTCGCCCTCAGCATCGGGGTGCGCGCACTTCGGCGCATCGATGCGGTCGAGGTCGCGGCCCGGGCGATGAAGAGGCTGGCGTCCGCTATCGCCGCCAGCTGCGGCGTGGCGATCTGGACCGAGCGGGGGCCGACCATCGTGCGCTGGTACCGCAACACCGATTTCGCGCTCAGCACGGTGACGCTGGGCGACGTCCTGCCTGTCGACAACACCGCCTGCGGCTTCGTCTTCCAGGCGCATCTGCCGAAGGAGGCGATCGCCGCCGCACGCAAGCTGCAGCCGGCCTCCTTCCGCGGCAGCCGCCCGCCGGCCGAGATGCTAGACGCCGTCCGGCGCGACGCGGGCGCGGAGCTGAACGAACACCTGTTTTCGCTGCTGACCGGTAAGGCCGCACCGGTCTTCAACGCGCTCGGCGAGATCGCCTGCGTCGTCACCACCGTCTCCTTCGTCAAGACCGCCGAGGCCGAGAGCCATCGCGCCGCCCTTTTTGCCGCGGCGCAGGCGGCGACGCGGGACTCGGGTGGCACCTGAGCTGCATCACTGCTCTTCGTCGATCCCCAGGTGTTGGCGCAGCGTCGTGCCTTCATAGTCGCTGCGGAACAGGCCCCGCCGCGCCAGAGCCGGAACCAGCTCCTCCAGGAACAGGCGCAGCGATTCCATGGAGCCGCCGGGGATCGCGATGACGCCGTCGATCGCCCCGGCCTCGAACCAGGCGGTGATCTCTGCGAGGACGTCGTCGACGGTTCCGACGCAGACCCAATGGGCCGAGCCGACGACCTCCGGCCGCGCCAACACTTCAGCTACAGTAGGCTCGTTCGCCGCGATGAAGCGCCGCAGCAGCTCGGCATGGGTGCGGCTGCGCACCGGCGTATCGAGCGGCGGCAGCATCGGCGCCGTCACGCGCGCTTCGGGCGCAAGGTCGCCGAGATCGAGCCCGAGGACCGACTTCACCATCTTGCGGCGCTGTTCGGCGGTGAGGTGAGCGTGCGCCCGCGCATGTAGCGCCCAGGCCTCTTCACGCGTCTCGGCGAGGAAGAAATGCAGGCCCGGCAGCACGCGTACCGAATCCGGGCTGCGGCCATGCCCCTTCGCGCGCCGGCGCAGGTCGCCGCGCAGTTCGATGCCGGCCTCGCGGTCGGGCATGGCGGCGAAGGTCGCGTCGGCGATGGAGGAGGCGAAATCGCGCCCGATATCGGATGCGCCGGCCTGGAACAGCGGCGGCGGGCCCGCCGGATGGCCGGGCACGTTGAGCGGTCCCCTCACGCTGAAGAATTCGCCGCGATGCTCGATCGCGGCGCTCGGCGTCGTGCCCGTCAGCGCCTCATGCGGATAGCTCCGCCACAGCTTGCACATGACGTCAGTGAACTCGGCCGCCTTGCGATAGCGGACCTCCGGCGGCGGCATCGGCTCCTCGCCGAAATTCTCCGCGCCCTCGATCGAGGTGACGATGTTGAGGCCGACGCGCCCCCGGCTGATCCAGTGCAGCGACTGGATCTGGCGCGCCACCACGAAGGGCGGGTTGAAGCTGGTCGAGACGGTGGTGACGAGCCCGATCCTGTCCGTTTGGCAGGCGAGTGCGGTCAGCAGCAGCGTCGGGTCGAGGCCGACGAAGCCGCTGCCGGAAGCGGCCGGATGCAGCAGGAGATAGTCGGGCTTGAAGACGAAATCGAGCTTGGCCTGCTCGGCCATCCGGGTCAGCGCGAGGTTGAACGCGACGGGATCGCGGGCCGGCAGAGGGTCCGGATCATCCGCTGCTCTGCTCTTCAGCCAGGTCGGCGTCAGGCTCAAACCGATGTGGAGCTGTCTGGTCATGGTCAGTTGGACCGGTCGCTGGAACCCGCTGCCTGCTTTTGTCCCCTGGGTACGACGAGCGGGGTTTTCGCGATCGGATCGGGGATGACGATGCAGGGCAGGCCGAAGACCTCTTCGATCAGCGCGGCCGTGACGATGCCTGCCGGAGGGCCCTCGGCGACGATCGCGCCGTCCTTCATCGCGACGAGATGCGAGGCGTAGCGGCAGGCCTGGTTGAGATCGTGCAGCACCGCGACGACCGTCCGCCCCTGCGCATTGAGCTCGGCCAGCAGGTCGAGCAGCTCGATCTGATGGGCGATGTCGAGGAAGGTCGTCGGCTCGTCGAGCAGCAGGATCGGCGTTTCCTGCGCGAGCACCAGCGCGATCCAGACCCGCTGGCGCTGGCCCCCGGAAAGCTCGTCGACCGGGCGTGTCGAAAGCGTGTCGACGCGCGTCGCCCGCATCGCAGCGGCGACCGCCGCTTCATCCGCCTTCGACCATTGCCGCAGGAAGGATTGGTGCGGGTAACGGCCGCGGGCGACGAGGTCGGCGACCGTGATGCCGTCCGGCGCGATCGCGCTCTGCGGCAGGAGGCCGAGGCGCCGCGCGACCTCCTTGGCCGGGCGCTCGCCGATCTGCCTGCCGTCGAGGACCACCTGGCCGGCGGCTGGCGTGAGCAAGCGCGACAGGGCCCGCAGCAGGGTCGACTTGCCGCAGGCATTGGGTCCGACGATCGCGGTGAACGAGCCGTCGGCGATCGAGAGCGAGAGGCCGGTCGAGATCGTGCGCGCCTCGTAGCGGAGCGTCAGCGCATCGGCGTGGAGACGGGAATCGGGTCGCGAAGTACTTTTCAATTCTTCCAATCTACAGTCGATGTCGTCGGGCTCGAGGCTTTCGACGGCATCCCTTTCGGCTCTAGTTGTGGTAAAGCAGTCACCGTCGGTGGATTTACGTTCGATAACTGACTCTCTGTCCTGCGTCCATATTGCATCGCGGAATATGATCCGTCATGAGGAATGACGCGCCTGGGCTCGATGGAGCAGGGCGGTGGTCGGAGCCAAGCTCCCGACCCGCAGGACGACACCGGCCAGACAGATCGACGATGCCCCTGATCAAGCTCTTCATCGCCATCATCACCATCGCGGCTGCCCTGAATGGGAATGGCCGGCCGGCTTATGGCCAGGAGGCCGGCTGGCCCCGTACCATCAGGCACGCCGCCGGCGAGTTGACGCTGGCCAGGAAGCCTCTGCGCATCGTCTCGACCACGCCGAGCGTCACCGGCATCCTGCTGGCGATCGAGGCGCCCCTGCTCGCGAGTGCGGCGACGACGCCGAGCCCGCTCACCGACGCCAAGGGTTTCTTCTCGCAATGGGCCGGCGACGCCGACAAGCGCGGCGTCAAGGTGCTCTATCCCAACCTGAAATTCGACATCGAGGCGGTGCTCGGCTGGAAGCCGGACCTGGTGATCGCTTCGACCACCGGCGCCGACAGCATCCTCCAGCACCGGGCCGAGCTGGAAGCGCTCGGCGTCCCGACTCTCGTGGTCGATTATTCGAGCCGGAGCTGGCAGGAGCTGGCAACCGACCTCGGCAAGGCGATCGGCCTCGAAAAGGAGGCTGCCGCCGCGATCGCGCACTTCGACACCGATCTCGCCGCCGCGGCGGGCGCCATTCCAGCAAGGGGCGCGAAGGCCAGCATCGTCGGCTACAACATCGCCGGCAGCTATTCGGTAGCGCGGACAGCGAGCCCGGTGTCCAAGCTCGTCTCGGCTTTGGGCTTCGAGATCGTCGGCCTGCCGGCGGAGCTGAAGCCGAATTCGGCGCGTCCCTCGGATTTCGAGTTCTTCTCCCGCGAGAATCTCTCGGCCGCGATCGCTGCCGACACCGTCTTCCTCCTGCGCGCGACCGAAAAGGACGTCGAGGGCTTCCTGGCCGAGCCGGTGCTCGTCAATCACCCGGCGGTCATCGCCAAGCGGGTCTATCCGCTCGGGCTGACCTCCTTCCGCATCGATCCCTATTCCGGGCGCCAGGTCATCGAACGGCTGCGCGAGAGCTTCGCCAGGCGATGAGATGGCATAGGCGCCGGTGGTGGCTCGCCATCGGCATCATCGCGCTCGCTTTGCTGGCGCTGGCGAGCCTCGCGGTCGGCTCGCGGCCGATCCCGCTGGCCACGGTCGTCGCTGCGCTGCGCGCCTATGATCCCGGCAACGATCTGCATCTGGTCGTCTGGCAGTTGCGGGTGCCCCGATTGATCACGGCCGTTCTCGCCGGTGCGGCGCTTGGCCTTGCCGGGGCGATCATGCAGGCGATCACCCGCAATCCCTTGGCCGAGCCAGGCCTGCTCGGCATCAATGCCGGCGCGGCGGTCGCCGTCGTGCTCGGAGTGACTCTGCTCGGCCTGACCCGGCCCGTCCACTATGCCGGGCTCGCCGCGCTCGGAGCGGGCCTTGCCGGCGCCGTCGTGTTCCTGCTCGGGCGGGCGCACGAGACCGGGACCAATCCCGTTCGGCTGGTGCTCGCCGGCGCCGGCCTCTCGATCGTGCTGGGCGCGATCACCGGCATCATGGTGCTCAACGCCTCGCCCATCGCCTTCGATAATTTCCGTCATTGGGCCGCTGGATCGGTGGAGGGAGCGAGCTTCGAAGTCGCCCTCATACTGGCAGTCGGCGTTGCGGCGGGCTTCGGCGTGGCCTTGTCGATCGTCGGTGGTCTCAACGTGCTGGCGCTAGGGCAGGAACTCGGCCAGGCGCTCGGAGCCACGCCGCGCACGATCTGGCTGTCGGCCTGCCTTGCGGTGATGCTGCTGGCGGGCGCCGCCACCGCCGCAGCCGGGCCGATCGGCTTCGTCGGCCTGATCGCCCCGCATCTGGCGCGGGCGCTTGTCGGCCCGGACCATCGCTGGATCCTGCCCGGCTCGGCGCTGTTTGCCGGACTGATCCTGCTCGGTGCCGATGTGATCGGGCGCGTGGTCGCGGCGCCCTCCGAGGTCGCCGCCGGCATCGTCGCGGCGCTGCTTGGCGGCCCCTTCTTCATTACGGCCGTGCGCCGCTTCCGGGTGATCCGGCCATGAGTGCGCCCGCAACGCTCAGGATAGGTTCGTTCTCGCTGCGCTGGCGGCCGCGCACTGCGCTGGTCTGCGCGGCGCTCGCCGGGGCAGCCCTTGCCCTCGCCGTCGTCCTGCTGGGTACGGGCACGCTCGCCTTCACGCCGGCCGAAGTCGTCGCCGCCTTGTTCGGCAAGGCAGGAAATCCGCTGGCCGAACGCGTCATCTGGAGCCTGCGCCTGCCGCGCGTGGTCACGGCGGCCTGCGTCGGGGCGGCGCTCGGCATGGCCGGGGCGATCTTCCAGTCGGTCTCGCGCAACGCGCTGGGCTCGCCCGATATCATCGGCTTCACCACCGGAGCGGCGACCGGCGCGATCGTGCAGATCATCCTGTTCGGCGCCGATCCCCTCGCCGTCGCGCTGGCAGCGGTGCTGTCGGGCATGGCGACCGCAGCGCTCGTCTTCATGCTGGCGCTGAAGGGGCGCGTCACCGGCGGTTACCGGCTCGTGCTGGTCGGCATCGGTGTCGGCGCGACGCTGTCCGGCGTCAATACGATCCTGCTTGTGGCGAGCGACCTTGACCGCTCGATCTCCGCGCAGATCTGGCTGGCGGGTTCGCTGACGGCGCGCAGCTGGTCCCATGCCGTCCCGGCCGCTCTCGGCCTGGTGCTGATCGTGCCGGTCGCGCTCCTGAATGCCCGGCGCCTCGCTCTGCTCGAGATGGGCGACGATGCTGCCAGCCAGCTCGGTGTTCCGGTCGAGCGCACGCGGCTCGCCATGGTGATGACGGCCGTCGGCCTGACGGCGATGGCGACGGCGGCGGCCGGGCCGATCGCCTTCATCGCCTTGGCCGGCCCGCAGCTCGCGCGGCGCCTGTGCCGCTCGCCGGAGGTGCCGCTGCTGCCTGGGGCCGCTATGGGCGCCGTCCTGCTGCTGGCGGCGGACCTGGTCAGCCAGCGCGTTCCGTCCGGCCTCAATCTGCCGATCGGCCTGACGACCGGGCTCCTGGGCGGAATCTATCTGCTCTGGCGGCTGGTCCGCGACGAGAAGGTCTGAGCTGCGATCGGGCCTGCCAAGATGGCTGCCATAGTGGCTGACAATCAATTGCAAATTAATTGAGCAGAATTTTGCCAAATGTATGCAACGACGAGAGCGAAAGCTCGCTGATAGAGATAAGCCCATTGTTATCAAGGGGGTGTGAACCGGCACGGTAACTGCATCGGCTTCTCCGAGGTGAAGCGTTCGGGCCTTTGACGGCTCCGGCAGCAATCGGGGAGAGCACAATGGGTATCACGCGTCGGGCGGCTATAGCTGGAGGTTTGGCAGCTCCCTTCGTCATGAGGCAGGGCGCGCATGCACAGGCGCCGAGCCGCAGCGAGACATTGCTGCTCGTGCAGGAATACGGACCCAACAGCCTGGACATGCAGGGCATCGGCTCGTCGCAGCCGGTGAATGGCGTCGCGTTGAACTGCTATGATCGCCTGCTGCGCTTCAAGCCTGTGCCGATCCCCGGCGGCGGCGGCAACCAGGTCTCGATGGGCGAGCTCGAGGGCGAGCTGGCCGAGAGCTGGCAGCTCGCCTCCGACGGCATGAGCTGCACCTTCAAGCTGCGCGACGCGAAATTCCATTCCGGCCGTCCGGTGACCGCGACGGACGTGAAATGGTCGCTGGATCGGGCCTGCACGATCGGCGGCTTCGCGACCACCCAGATGAATGCCGGCTCGCTGGAGAAGCCCGAGCAGTTCGTCGTCGTCGACGACAAGACCTTCCGCGTCGACTTCGTCCGCAAGGACAAGATGACGCTGCCCAACCTCGCCGTGACGATCCCCTTCGTCTTCGATTCCGAGCTCGCCATAAAGAACGGCGGCGGTGACCCGCACGCCAAGGAGTATCTCAAGAACAACATCGCCGGCTCGGGCGCCTACAAGGTCGAGAGCTGGAAGCCGGGTGTCGAGACGATCTATGTCCGCAATGACGCCTGGGCTTGTGGGAAGCTGCCGCAGCTGCGCCGCATCATCGCGCGCGACATCGCCTCGCCCGCGACGCGACGGGCCCTGATGGAGCGCGGCGACGCCGACGTGTCCTACGGTCTGCCGCCGAAGGATTTCAAGGATCTGCTCGATGGCGGCAAGGTCAATGTCGTCGGCGTGCCGATCCCCAACGGCGTCTGGGGCTGCTACCTCAACACGCAGGTCGGCCCGTTCAAGGATGTGCGGCTGCGCCAGGCGGTCGCCTGGGTGATGCCCTATGAGAAGATCCTGCAGGCTTCGCTATTCGGGCGCGGCGTCGACATGTCGGGCGGCACGACGACCAAGGTCGCCTGGCCGCAGCCCTTCCCCTACAAGACCGACGTGGCCAAGGCCAAGGCGCTGGTCGACGCCGCCGGCGGCCCGTTCACGACGACGCTGTATTTCGACGCCGGCAACGCCACCGTTGCCGAGCCAATGGCTGTGCTGATCAAGGAGGCGCTGGCTTCGGTCGGGATCACCGTCGAGATCAACAAGGTCCCAGGCGCGAATTTCCGCACCGAGATCGCCAAGAAGACCAATCCGATGGTGCTGAACCGCTTCGCCGGCTGGCTCGACTATCCCGACTACTACCTGTTCTGGACGATGCACGGCAACAATTCGATCTTCAACATCGCCGCCTACCAGAACCCGGCGCTGGACAAGCTCGTCGACGCTGCCCGCTTCGCGCCCGACAAGGCCGCCTACGACGCCAATGTCGTCGACTTCATCAAGCTGGTGAACGCCGAGGTGCCGATGGTGCCGATCAACCAGCCGACCCATGACGTCGCATTGCAGAAGTCGATCGGCGGCTACCAGTTCCAGCCCTGCCGCGAGCCGGACTTCCGCTACCTGACCAAGGCGTGACGACGCAGGAAACAGCCCGTCATGCCGGGGCGCGCCGCCCGCGCGAACCCGGCATGACGGCAGCAGCGGAGGCTTCCCCATGCTCGGCCTGATCATCGCCCGGCTGAAGACGACGATCCCGTCGATCCTCGGCGTCATCATCGTCACCTTCCTGCTGACGCGCGTGCTGCCCGGCGACACAGCAGCCTATTTCGCCGGGCCTGCGGCGACGCCGCAGGCCATCGCCGAGATCCGCAGCAAGCTCGGGCTCGACCAGCCGTTGCCGGTGCAGTTCGTGTCCTATGTGACGGCGCTGCTGAAAGGCGATCTCGGCCAGTCGCTGACGACTGGGCAGCCGGTGACGGCCGATCTGGCCCAGCGCCTGCCGGCCTCGGCCGAGCTGACGCTGTTCGGCCTGCTGATCTCGATGGCGATCGCCTTGCCGCTCGGCGTGCTCGCGGCGGTCAGGCAGGGCTCCTGGATCGATCATCTCTGCCGCATCGTCGCGACGGCCGGGGTTTCCCTGCCCGTCTTCTTCACCGGCCTGCTGCTGGTCTACGTGTTCTATTTCATCCTCGGCTGGGCGCCGGCACCACTGGGGCGGCTCGACGCCTTCGCCTCCGAGCCGCCCCGCGTCACCGGCTTCCTGCTGATCGACAGCCTGGTCGCGCGCGATCCTGAAACCTTCCGCGCCGCACTCTCCCAGATCGCGCTGCCGGCGCTGACCCTCGCGATCTTCTCGCTGGCGCCGATCACACGCATGACCCGCGCCTCGATGCTCGCCGTGCTCGGCGCCGATTTCGTCCGCACCGCGCGCGCCAGCGGCCTGTCCACGCGGGCGGTGATCGGCACCTATGCCTTCCGCAACGCCATGCTGCCGGTGGTCACCACGCTCGGCATGGTCTTCTCGTTCCTGCTCGGCGCCAATGTGCTCGTCGAGAAGGTCTTCGCCTGGCCGGGGGTCGGCTCCTATGCGGTCGAGGCGCTGATCGCCTCCGACTACGCGCCGATCCAGGGCTTCGTGCTCACCATGGCGATCCTCTACGTCGCCCTCAACCTCGCGATCGACATCCTCTACGGCGTGATCGACCCCCGCGTCCGGCTGGAGGCCTGAGCCGATGAACGACATGAGCAAGGTCGAGCCGCCGCCGCTGCGCTTCGAAGCCCCGCCCTCGACTTCGCTGCTGGCTCATGCCCGGCACATCGTCTCCGAGAACCCGGTCACCGGGCTCGCCTTCGGCCTGTTCGCCCTGATCCTGTTCGCCGCGATCTTCGGGCCGCTGGTCGTGCCTTACGATCCACTCGCCTCGAACACCAGTTCGGCGCTCAAGCCGCCGAGCGCCGCCCACTGGTTCGGCACCGACCAGCTCGGGCGCGACATCTTCAGCCGGGTGATCGCCGCGACGCGGCTCGACTTCACCATCGCGGTCGCCTCGGTCGCGCTCGTCTTCCTGCTCGGCGGGCTTGCCGGCGTCGCCGCGGGCTTCTTCGGCGGCTGGGTCGACACGATCATCGGGCGCGTCGCCGACACGATCATGGCCTTTCCGCTCTTCGTGCTCGCCATGGGCATCGTAGCCGCACTCGGCAATTCCGTGACCAACATCGTGATCGCCACCGCGATCATCAATTTCCCGCTCTACGCCAGGGTGGCGCGCGCCGAGGCGAATGTCCGGCGCGAGGCCGGCTTCGTCCAGGCGGCGCGGCTCTCCGGCAATTCGGAATGGCGGCTTCTGCTGACCCAGATCGTGCCGAACATCATGCCGATCATGGCCGTGCAGATGTCGCTGACCATGGGCTATGCCATCCTCAACGCCGCCGGCCTGTCCTTCATCGGTCTTGGCGTCCGCCCACCGACGCCGGAATGGGGGATCATGGTCGCGGAGGGCGCGAGCTTCATCGTCTCGGGCGAATGGTGGATCGCCTTCTTTCCGGGCCTGGCCCTGATGACGGCGGTATTCTGCTTCAACCTGCTCGGCGACGGCGTTCGCGACCTCGTCGACCCGCAGCGGAGGAACTGAGCGATGGCAGCCAGTCCGCTCCTCGAAGTCAGGAACCTCACCGTCGAGTTCGCGACCCGCCGCGGCAAGGTGCAGGCGGTGAAGTCGATCGACATCAGCGTCGGCAAGGGTGAGACGGTCGCGATCGTCGGCGAATCCGGCTCGGGCAAGTCCGTCACCTCCTATGCGGTGGTGCGTATCCTCGACCGCGCCGGCCGCGTCGCCGAAGGCTCGATCGGCTTCTCGGGCATCGATCTCGTCGGCGCGAGCGAAGCGCAGATGCGCGACCTGCGCGGCCGCGAGATCTCGATGATCTTCCAGAATCCGCGCGCCGCGCTGAACCCGATCCGCAAGGTCGGCAAGCAGATCGAGGACGTGCTGCTCCAGCATGTCCAGGCGACCCGGGCGACGGCGCGCGAGAAGGCCATCGCGGCGTTGGAGAAGGTGCGGATCGCGCGTCCGCAGGAGCGCTATGACGCCTATCCCTTCGAGCTCTCGGGCGGCATGTGCCAGCGCATCGTGATCGCGCTGGCGCTCGCCTGCCAGCCGCAGCTGCTGATCGCAGACGAGCCGACGACCGGTCTCGACGTCACCACGCAGAAGGCGGTGATGGACCTGATCGTCGAGCTCACCCGCGAGCGCGGCATGTCGACCATCCTGATCACCCATGATCTCGGCCTTGCCGCCGCCTATTGCGACAAGGTCGTGGTGATGGAGAAGGGCCGCGTCGTCGAGACCGCGGCCGCAGCCGAGATCTTCCGCAATCCGCAGCACCCATATACGCGGCGGCTTATGAAGGCGACGCCACGCGTCGGCATGCAACTGCGTGACCTCCTGCCGGACGCTCCGCCCGAAGCAATGACGGCCTCCAGGACCAGCGTTCCAAACCTGGATCAGGGCGGCGCTCCGCTGCTCCTCGTCGAGAACCTGGTCAAGGAGTATCCGCGCCCGGCGGCGGGCTCGCTCCTTGCGAAGCTGACTGGCAAGGCCGAGCCGGAAAAGCCCGCCTTCCGGGCCGTCGACGGCATCGGCTTTTCGGTCCGGCGCGGCGAGACGCTCGGCCTCGTTGGCGAATCCGGCTGCGGCAAGTCGACGACCTCGATGATGGTCAACCGATTGCTCGACCCGACGGCGGGTCGGATCGTCTTCGACGGGCAGGATATCGGGTCGATCCCGGCCAGGCAGTTCGCGTTGACGCCGCTGCGCCGGCGTATCCAGATGGTGTTCCAGGATCCGACCGACAGCCTGAATCCGCGCTTCACCGCCGAGCGCGCCATCCTCGATCCCGTTCTGCGTATGGGCACGATCCGTGGCCGTGAGGCCCTGCGCGCCCGCTGCGAGGAACTGGCCGGGCTAGTCGGACTGCCGGTCGAGCTGATCGACCGCTTCCCTCACCAGCTTTCGGGCGGGCAGAAGGCACGCGTCGGTATCGCACGAGCGATCGCGCTCAATCCCGATCTCGTCATCCTCGACGAGCCGACGGCGGCGCTCGACGTCTCCGTGCAGGCGGTGGTGCTGAACCTGCTCGAGGAGCTGAGGCAGCGCCTTCGCATGAGCTACATCTTCGTCTCGCACGATCTGAACGTCGTCCGTCTGCTCTGCGACCGCGTGATCGTGATGCGAAGCGGCCGGATCGTCGAGGAAGGCACGGCCGAGGCGGTATTGGGCGCGCCGCAGGCGGACTACACCAAGGAATTGCTGACCGCGATCCCGCATCCGCCCCTGTGAGCGGGAGCACGGCTGGCGCAAGAAGACGATGACCGGATGAGGAAACCCCGATGAAGATCAACGACCCGGCCGTGCTGGCCGAAGTCGAGGCGGCCTTCGCCGAGTACGAGCGCGCGCTGACGACCAACGACGTCGCGACGCTCGACCGGCTGTTCAAGGACAGTCCGGCCACGCTGCGTTACGGCGTCGCCGAAAATCTCTATGGCTATGCCGAGATCGCAGCCTTCCGCTCGGCGCGCTCGCCGGTCGGCCTGGAACGCGCATTGGAACGAACTGTCATCACCAGCTATGGTGAGGCCATGGCGACGGCGAACACGCTGTTCCGCCGCGACTCGATGGTCGGAAAGGTCGGCCGCCAGAGCCAGACCTGGGTGAAGTTTGAGGAAGGCTGGCGGGTGGTCGCCGCCCATGTCAGCGTCATCGCCGAATGACGTCCGTCCGCCACCGCCCCGCGTCATGACGCTGCGGTTTCCGCCTGCTAAGAACGGCGAGGCGAATCCGCCGCCCCGGACGCAATCGATGCCGCCCCAAGCCGTTCTTTCCGACAAGCCGAAACCGGCCTCTCAGCCTCGTACCAGAACGGAGACGCTGCGCGCCAGGCTCGCCGACGAGATCGTATCGGGCGTCCTGGAGCCCGGCACGCCGCTGGACGAGCATGAACTCGCCAACCGTTTCGGGGTCTCGCGCACGCCGGTCCGCGAAGCGATCCGTCAGCTTTCCGCGTCCGGCCTGGTCCGCGTCCGCCCTCATCGCGGCGCCGTTGTCGCCCTGCCGACGCCACGCGAGCTCAACGATATGTTCGAGGTGATGGCCGAGCTGGAGGCGCTTTGCGCCGGTCTCGCCGCGCGCAGCATGACCGTGGTCGAACGGCGGGCCCTCGAGACGCTGCACCAGGATCTGCGCGTGCTGGTGCACAAGGGCGATCCCGCCAGTTATCACGACAAGAACGAGGCCTTCCACGCGGCGATCTATGCCGGCTCGCACAACAGCTATCTTGCCGAGCTGACCCTGATGACGCGCGCTCGCGTCGCGCCTTTCCGCCGTGCCCAGTTCCGCGCCGCCGGCAGGCTCGGCGGCTCCTATTCCGAGCACGATCTGATCGTGCAGGCGATCCTGCGCGGCGATCAGGCCGGGGCAGCGGCGGCGATGCGCGCCCATATCGGCATCGTACGCGATGCGTTCCGGAGCTATGCGGAGGCGGCCAACAGCTAGGCCGTGCTCGCCTGAGCCGCGACGAAAGCGCGCCAGCCGCCGAAATTGCTGATGTCGCGAGCGCCGTCCGTCGCCGCCGCCTCGCAGAGGAAGCCCTTGACCCGCGATCCGTCGGCGAGCGCGAGCGTCCCGATGCCGAGCGGTGCGGGTATGCCGGCGACGAAGGCACCGAAGCCCGCGACCGGCAGCGACCAGACTTCGAGCGCGATCGGCGCGCCCTCGCCGGGGCCTAACCGCAGCAGTCCGGGCCGGGCCGGCGGCCCACCGGGCAAGGCGAAGAGACGATAATCCGCGGTCGTCGTCGTGGCGCGCAGGAAGCTGCCGCCGAGTGCCGTCAGTTCGCCGTTGAGCGGCATGCCGGAGAGATGGGCACCGACAACAGCGATCTCGACCGTATCGGGTGCAGCGCCGACAGGCAGCTCCGCCAAGGGCGGATGCGGCACGCCGGTCGCGCCGAGCGGCAAGCCGGATGCGGCGTGGAAAGCTGCGCCGATCGACGCCAGCGCAGCGTCGTGCCCGCTCGGCGCGATGAAGGTGACACCTCCCGCCGTCCCATCGTCAGCGAGGCTGGCCGGAACGGCGAGGGCGCAGAGATCGAGCAGGTTGACGAAATTGGTATAGCGGCCGAGCATCGAATTGGCGCCGATCGGGTCGGCTTTCATCTCTGCCAGGGTCACCGGACGCGGCGCCGTCGGCACCATCAGGGCACCGAGCCCCTTCAGCGCGGCGCGAGCGGAGAGCGAAAGCTCGGCGAGGCGATAGCGGGCGGCGAAGGTCGCGGCCGCATCGGGCAAGGGCTTGCCGGCGATGACCGCGCGGATCACCGGCAGGATCGCCTCCGGCTCGCGCTCATGCAGATCGCGGATCGCGAGCCAGCGCTCGGCGACCCAGGGACCATCATAGAGAAGCTGCGCCGTCTGGTAGAACGGTGTCATGTCGATCGGCACGATCTCGGCGCCGAGGCCTTGTGCACGAACAAGCGCCTGCTCGAAACCTGCTCGCGCCTCTTCATCTCCGGCGAAGTCCATATCCTGCTCGCGCGGCACGCCGAGCCGCAGCCTCGGCGGGCAGGCGCCGAGCCGTCCCATCGGAACGGTCCGGGAGAACGGATCGCTCGCATCCGGCCCGGCCATGGCCTGAAGGACGAGCCAGGCATCCTCGACCGTCAGGGCGAAGATGGAGACGCAATCGAGCGTGCGGCAGGCCGGCACGACGCCGGCAGTCGGGACAAGGCCGAGGCTTGGCTTCAGTCCGACGAGATTCTGCAATCCGGCCGGGACGCGGCCCGAGCCCGCCGTGTCCGTGCCGAGCGCGATCGGGACGATGCCGGCGGCGACTGCGCTCGCCGACCCCGAGCTCGATCCGCCGGGAACGAGATCGGCACGCAACGTGTTGCGAGGCGTCCCATAAGGCGAACGGGTGCCGTTGAGGCCGGTCGCGAACTGGTCGAGATTGGTCTTGCCAAGGATGATCGCGCCGGCAGCCTTCAGGCGCGCGACAGCGCTGGCGTCCCTCCGTGGCTCATAGCCATAGGCCGGGCAGGCGGCGGTGGTCGCCAGCCCGGCGACGTCGATATTGTCCTTCACCGCGACAGGCACGCCCCAGAGCGGGCGCCCTTGCGGCCCCTCCGCCTGAAGACGTTCCGCCTCGGCCAGCGCCTCCGCTTCCGGCTTGAGGCTGATGAATAGGGCCTCGTCGGCATGGGCGCGCAGACGGGCATAGGCGGCAGCGACCGTCTCGGCGATCGTGCGGCTGCCGTCATGATGGCGGGAAAGGATGCTGGTCAGCGTCGGCACGAGATCATGTCCATGTCTTGAGTCAGCCTATCTGTTAGGCAATTTCTCGATCATTGCATGCAAAGATTATGCATCTCTCCGGCGGAAGGCTGGCGAGCGCGCTCGCCACGCGGTCCGTCCCGGCCTCTTCGGCAAGGGCCGCGGCCGCAAATGCCAGCGGGATTCGTCGACGTTTCAAAGCCATGGCCGCTACTCCCTGACGTCTCGCGCCCTGCTGGCCGGATGAGGAGGCCGGCGGGCACAGCCCTTGCAAAGCCCGTTCCGTCAGCCCCGACGGAGGCCGCCATGAGTCGCTCCGAGATCGCAGCCAAGCCGTTCCCGCTCAGCGTCGATCTGGCGCGCGCCGCACTCGTCATCATCGACATGCAGCGCGACTTCCTCGAGCCCGGGGGCTTCGGCGCGGCGCTCGGCAACGACGTCTCGCTGCTGATGGCGGCAGTCGAGCCCTGCCGGCGCATGCTCGCCGGCGCGCGTGCCGCCGGCCTGCTCGTGATCCACACCCGCGAGGGCCACCGGCCCGATCTCTCCGATGCGCCGCGCGCCAAGGTCGAGCGCGGCGCGCCCGAGAAGCGCATCGGCGCGCCCGGCCCGATGGGGCGCATCCTGATCCGCGGCGAGGCCGGCCACGACATCGTTCCGGCTCTGGCGCCGCTTGCCGAGGAGCCGGTGATCGACAAGCCCGGCAAGGGCGCCTTCTACCAGACCGATCTCGACCTGATGCTGCGCAATCGCGGCATCGAGACGCTGCTGGTCTGCGGCGTCACCACCGAGGTCTGCGTCCACACCACCGTGCGCGAGGCCAATGACCGAGGCTATCGCTGCCTCGTGCTGGCGGACGCCTGCGCATCCTACTTCCCGGAGTTCCACGAGGTCGGCCTGCGCATGATCGCGGCCCAGGGCGGGATCTTCGGCTGGGTCTCGACGACGGACACCGTGCTTGCGGCGCTCGCCGCGCAGGACCAGGCAGCTTAGGAACGGGAGGGGGAGATGGCGACGACCACCGCGACGACAGCCTCGCCGAAGCTCTGGACGCCGGGCGACTGGAACGCCCTGTTCGGCTTCGGCACCAACATCCTGGTCAACCTGTTGGTCCTGACCGGCCTGCTGCAGTTCGTCCTGAAGATGCCGAGCCAGATCGTCTTCGGCCGCATCCTGCCGGCGCTCGGGCTGATGATGCTGCTCTCGACCGGCTACTACGCCTGGCTCGCCTGGAAGCTGGCGAAGGAGACCGGCCGCGACGATGTCTGCGCGCTGCCGTCCGGCATCAGCGTGCCGCACATGTTCGTCGTCACCTTCGTGATCATGCTGCCGATCGCGAGTATGACCGGCGACCCCGTCAAGGGCTGGGAGGCCGGCCTCGTCTGGGTCTTCTTCCAGAGCTTCATCCTGATGATCGGCGGCTTCATCGCCCCGCTCGTCCGCAGGATCACGCCGCGCGCTGCCTTGCTCGGCACGCTGGCCGGCGTCTCGATCGCCTTCATCTCGATGCGGCCGGCTCTGGAGATCTTCCTGACGCCGGCGATTGGCCTCACCTGCCTCGCCATTATCCTGGTGAGCTGGTTCGGCGGCGTGCGCTATCCGCGCGGCATCCCGGCCGGGCTTGTCGCCATCGTTTTCGGCATGGCGATCGCATGGGGCGCGGCGTTGTTCGGGCTTGATGTCGGCGGCCTGAGCCTCAGCAAGCTCGGCGCCGCCTTCGCCAATTTCGGCTTCTCGCTGCCGCTGCCGGCGGTCGACCACGTCTTCTCGGGCTTCACCTATCTCGGCATCATCCTGGTGACGGCCATTCCCTTCGGCATCTACGACCTCGTCGAGGCGATGGACAATGTCGAGAGCGCCGAAGCGGCGGGCGACCATTATCCGACGACGCGGGTGCTGACCGCCGACGGCGTCGTCTCGCTGATCGGCTGCCTGATGGGCAACCCCTTCATCAACGCGGTGTATATCGGCCATCCCGGCTGGAAGGCGATGGGCGGACGCATCGGCTATTCGGCCGCGACCGGCGTGATCGTCGCGGCCCTGTGCTGGTTCGGCGTCGTCGCGCTGCTGCTGGCGCTGGTGCCGATCGTCGCGATCTCGCCGATCCTGCTCTATATCGGCATGCTGATCGGGGCGCAGGCCTTCCAGACCACGCCGGCGAGCCATGCCCCCGCAATCGTGCTCGCACTGACGCCGCATCTCGCCGCCTGGGCCAAGGTGCTGATCGACGGCGCACTCGGCGCGGCCGGCACCACTGCGGCGGCGGTTGGTATCGACAAGATGGCCAATATGGGTGTGCTCTACCATGGCCTCGAGCTGATGGGCGGCGGCGCCATCCTCTCCGGTCTCGTGCTGGGCGCGATCGCCGTCTTCGTGATCGAGAGACAGTTCCTGAACGCTGCCGCCTTCGCCGCCGCCGGCGCGGTGCTGACCTATTTCGGCCTGATGCACGGCGAGGCGATCGGGATCGGCAAGGGGTTCGGCGTCACGCCCGCGATCAGCCTGGGCTATGCGATGGTCGCGGGCTTCCTCTGGCTCTGCGCGCGCCAGCTCGCGGGCGAGAGGGCCACGAAGACGATGAGCGAGCCGCATGCGCGGCTGGAGCCGGCGGAATGAGCGAGGCGACGCGCGAGTTCGATCCGGCTGCGCATCTCGATGCCATGGCAACTTCGCTGGGGCTTGCGATCACGGCGGCGCAGCGGCCAGGCGTGATCCGCTTCCTGGCGACCGCGGAAGCGATGGCGAGGATCGTGCAGGCGGCACCGGTCGGCGAGGACACGCTCGAGCTTGCGCCGGTCTTCCGGCCAGCGCGGGTGGGGGTGGAGGAAGAGGCGTGAGCGTCGATGTCTTCGCACCGGCGCATCGAATCGCAGCCCAGGTCAGATCAGGAGAGGTCGGCGCCGAGGTCGTGGCCCGCGCCTTCCTCGACCGGATCGGCAGGATCGACGGCAAGATCAACGCCTTCACCGATGTGACGGCGGCACGCGCGCTGGCGCAAGCGGCCGCGATCGACAGGGCCCGCGCGGCGGGCGAGCCGCTCGGCCCGCTCGCTGGCGTCCCCTTCGCCGCCAAGAACCTGTTCGACATCGAGGGCCTGGCGACACGGGCAGGCTCGAAGATCAACCGCGAGCGGGCACCAGCCCGGCGCGACGCCGTGCTGATCGAGCGCCTGACGGCGGCCGGCGCCGTGCTGATCGGCGGGCTCAACATGGGCGAATACGCCTATGACTTCACCGGCGAGAACGTCCATGACGGGCCTTGCCGCAATCCCCATGACCTCTCGCGCATGGCAGGGGGCTCCTCCTCGGGCTCCGGTGCGGCGACGGCCGCCGGCATGGCGCCGATCTCACTGGGCTCCGACACCAACGGCTCGATCCGCGTGCCGTCCTCGCTGTGCGGCGTGTTCGGCCTGAAGCCGACCTATGGCCGCTTGCCGCGCACGCGCAGCTTTCCGTTCTGCGACTCGCTCGATCATCTCGGCCCATTTGCACGGGATGTCACCGATCTCGCCTTGGCCTATGACCTGCTGCAAGGCCCGGACCCGCATGATCCGGCCTGCGCGCAGCGGCCGGTCGAACCAGTCTCGGCG
The DNA here is from genome assembly GCF_037120455.1 of Allobosea sp. CCNWLY174. NCBI lineage: Bacteria > Pseudomonadati > Pseudomonadota > Alphaproteobacteria > Hyphomicrobiales > Alloboseaceae > Allobosea > Allobosea sp. CCNWLY174. The sequence continues at coordinate 155,114 of NZ_JBBBBQ010000008.1, forward strand.
CAGCTGACGAAAGGTGTCTCGGGCCTGCGGATCGCCGTGGCGGGCGGATATTTCGCCACCGACGGCCTGCCGGAGGCTGCGGCTGCGGTCGGTGCCGTGGCGCAGGCGCTTGGCGCAACACGGACGGTCGCGCTCGATGGTGCTGAGATCGCGGGGGCGGCGGCCTTCCTCGTCACCAATGCCGAGAGCGCTGCCCTGCATCTCGGCCGTCTGCAGCTGCGAGCGGACGATTTCGACCCTGATACGCGCGATCGCTTCCTCGCCGGGGCCATGCTGCCGGCTGCCTGGTACATCCAGGCGCAGCGGGCGCGGCGCTGGTTTCACGACCAGATGATGCGGAGCTTCGAGGAGGTCGACCTGATCATTGCGCCAGCGACGCCCTGTCCGGCGCCGCCGATCGGCCAGAAGGTGCTTGAGATCAGGGGCCAGACGCTGCCGCTGCGCCCCAGTCTCGGCCTCTTCACCCAGCCGATTTCCTGCATCGGCCTGCCGGTCGCGGCGGTGCCGGTCGCGGGCGGGGGGCTGCCGATCGGGGTCCAACTCATCGCTGCGCCCTGGCGAGAGGACATCTGCCTGAGAGCCGCTCGCGCTTTGCAAGAGATGAAGATCTGCAGCGCCGAGCCGCCGAAAGGGATCTGATTCCTCGAGATGATGGCCCGCTGGGCGATCGAGCAGTCGGCTCGGAGCCTGGTCCCGGGCCTGCCTGGCCTCAGTTCCCGGTACCGATCAGCGTCCGCGCGAGCGCGCCGGCGGATCGGCGTTCCGGGCGATAGCGAATCTCGATGAGACGACGTGACATCCCGACGGGCAGGAGTGCGATCAGGATGTGGAACAGCGAGAGGGCGAGCTTCCGCTTCGGAGAGAAATCATCGGCGCTGATGACCTTGATGAGGTTCGGAAGCTGCCGAAAGCGATCCATCCGGCGATCGATGGAGGCAAGAATCGACCGCTTCTCCAGGTAAAAGAAGGTTCGTTCGACATCGAGTTGCGGCGGCCTGCTGCCCGCGGGCACGGCTCGATTGAGATGGGCAATGAGGCTTTTGAAGCGCTGCATGTGCTGCTCGATCCTGCCGGTGTCGATCGCCCGCCCGACACCGGAGATGTTGCGATCGTGGACGCGGTAGAGCCCGAGTTCCTTCGGCAGGGAGACGACCTCGCCGAAGAAGGGGGCCGCGAGGACGATGATTCCGTCGACTGCGTCGTCATAATCGGCATCGCGCAGCAATTCGCAGAGGTCGCGCCTGAAGACGTTTCCGGAGGTTGGCGGGCTGATATAGACGCCGGTTCGGCGGACACGTTCGCTGAGGTCTCCCGTCACGCGGATCTGATCGGGTTCGGGAACGGCCGAGCCCAGCTTGTTGCCGTCTCCGTCGATGCGGCTGAGGCAGAATTGCAGCTTGGCGATCGATGGCTCGAGCCGCGGGATGATCGCATCGAGTGCGCCGGGAGCGAGTTCGTCGTCGGCATCGAGGAACAGCACGAAGGGCGCCGTCGTCCGGTCGAGGCCGAAGACGCAGGCCCGACGCTGGCCGCCGTTCTCGATCCGGTAGGCTGTGACCCCCGTCCTGCCGATGACCTCCCAGGAAGAGTCGGTCGAGCCATCGTCGACGACGATCAGTTCGAAGTCGTCGCGACCCTGCGCGAGCACGCTGCGGATCGCGCGCTCGACATAGTCCGCATAGTTGTAGCAGTTCACGATCACCGCGAGCTTTGAGGTCGAACCGATCATGCGCCGCTCCGCTGAAGCCTGGACCCGGGCGGCGCTCGCATGGCGACTGGTCTGTGCCATCGGCGACGAGGCGCCCCCTTGGCGCAGACATTGCAAGAGCCGTACCGGGCCGATCGACGGCGCTGGAACGATTGTCGAGCACGCAATGCCGGACAGGAAGACTAGGGTTCTCTATATCGTGCCGCCGACGCGCTCCTTTGCCGGCATAGAGCGTGTCACGGATTCGATCTGTTCGGCGCTGGCGACCGAATACCAGAGCGACCTCGACGTTTCAGTCCTCTACACGTCGCCCTTCGAGCAGATCGTCGGCCAACCGCGGCCATACCACGTCATTCTCAGCTTCTCCGACGGGCGGCTTGATCTGCTGCGGCGGGTCCGGAAGACGATCGCCGGCGGCCGGTTCGACCTCGTCGTGGTGCCGCAGGTCGAAGCGACCGCCGTTTTCTGGCTCGCTTGTCTCGGCATCAGGCGCCGCTTCATCCTCTATCTTCACGGCAATCCCCGGCTCGAGCGACGCTCATTCAAGGCGAGCGCGCTGTTCGAGGTGATGCGGCTTCTGGTCTTGCCGCGGCTGGCGCGCGTCTTCGGGACGTCGCCGCGCCAACTCGACGCGTTCCGAAGCGACTATCCCAGCAAGGTCGAACATGTCTGGGTGGCCAATCCCGTGCGCTCCTTCGATGCGCCCGTCCCTGTGCCGGCACCCGCCATCGGCCGCCCGGTCCGCTTCGTCACAGTCGGTCGCTTCGCCTATCAGAAGGGCTACGACATCCTTCTGCGCGCCTTCGCGGCCTTCTGCGAGAAGCGCGGGGATGCCGAGCTCGCGCTCGTCGGCTATGGCGAGGAGGAGCCCGCGATCCGCAGCTTGATCGACGAGCTCGGCCTCGCCGGCCGGGTCACGATCCAGCACTTCCCCGATAGCCCCGCCATTCCATTGTCGAACAGCGACGTCTATTTGTCGGGCGCGCGCTGGGAAGGCTGGTCGCTCGCCATTTGCGAGGCGCTTCGCTTCGGCCTGCCGGTGGTCGCCTTCGACTGCGAATTCGGACCGAGCGACATCATCGTCGATGACCGGCTCGGCCGGCTCGTCCCGCTGGGCGATACTGCCGGTTTCGTCAAGGCGATGGTGCATTACCACGACCATGTCGTGTCGGAGCGCCGCCATGCGCAGTACCGCATCGACTACATCGATCGTTTCAGCCTCGACAAGGTGGTGCACGCCCATGCGCGAGCCTTGCTCGCCGCCGACGGACGTGTCGAGACACGGACCAGTGCCGCTGCGGACAGCCTGAGAGCTGAGCCAGCCGAAGCGTCCTGAGTCCGGGGGCTGCTCCGCTCATACCCGGCGGTAAACGTCCTCGTAGCGGACAATGTCGTCCTCGCCCAGATAGGAGCCGGACTGGACTTCGATGATCTCGAGCAGGATCTTGCCCGGATTCGCCATGCGGTGAACGCAGCCGATCGGCAGATAGATCGACTCGTTCTCATGCACGAGGATGGTTTCGGCATCGCGCGTCACTTCGGCCGTGCCGCGAACCACCACCCAGTGCTCGGCGCGGTGATAGTGGCTCTGCAGGGACAGCTTCTGGCCGGGATCGACGACGATGCGCTTGACCTGGAAGCGCGCGGCGAGGTCGAGCGTCTGATAGTACCCCCAGGGCCGATCGACACGGCGGGAGCTCACCACCGCCGGATGGCCGTCGGCCTTGAGCCGCTCGAAGGCGCCCTTGACCTCCTCGGCGCGCTCGCGCTTCGTCACCATCACCGCGTCGTTCTCGACCACGACCACGGCATCCTCCATGCCGACGAGCACGGTGAGCGGGCCGCTGCTCTGGACATAGCAGTTGCGGCTGTCGACGAACTCGACATTGTCGCCGCCGGCATTGCCGGCCTCGTCCCGTGCCGAAGCCTCCCACACGCTCGACCAGCTGCCGACGTCAGACCAACCGAAGGAGGCGGGAACGACGCTGGCGAGTTCGGTTCGCTCCATCACGGCATAGTCGATCGATTTGCGGGGCGCGCTGGCAAAATGTCCGGCGTCCAGGCGATGGAAGCCGATATCCTCCTTGGCATGCGCCACGGCCGCCGTCGCGGCGCTCGCGATCGCCGGCTCGTGCCGGCCGAGTTCGGCCATGAAGCTGTCGGCGCGGAACAGGAACATGCCGCTGTTCCAGAGATAGCCCTCGTCGAGATAGCGGGCCGCGGTCGGCGCATCTGGCTTCTCGACGAAGCTCAGCACCTTGCGGGCGCCGGCATCGCCTGGTTCGGGTCGGATGTAGCCATAGCCTGTCGCGGGCTTGTCCGGGACCATGCCGAAGGTGACGAGCTGGTTTTGGATCGCGGCAGCGGCCGCGACCTCGACCGCGCTGCGGAAGGCTGGCAGGTCGCCGATCAGATGGTCGGAGGCGAGCACGAGGACGAGCGCCTGGGGATCGCGCTTCTGGATGAAGCTCACGGCGGCGGCGATGGCCGGTGCGGAATCACGGCGCGCCGGCTCGAGCAGGATCTCGCCCGCCATCTGGACCTGCTTCATCTGGCTTAGCACGAGGAAGCGGAAATCCTCGTGGGTCACGATCACGGGGGCGCCGAATAGCGGGTGCCTGATCCGGCCCAGCGTCTGCTGGAACATCGACTCCTCGCCGAGCAGCGAGATGAACTGCTTCGGGAACGCTTCGCGCGATGCCGGCCACAGCCGTGATCCAGCGCCGCCGCACAGCACGATCGGCACGATCGTGCCGGCGCGAGCGACGAGAGGTGGCTCGACCGCGGTCGCAGAAGCCTGGGTGATAGGATCGATCTTCACGAGCTCCTCGCAGATGGTTTGAGCCGCTCGACGCCGGAGACGAGCGCAAAGCCCAGCCCAAGGCCGATGGCCTTGATCCAGACGTCGTGGATGGTGCCGTGCCGCGTCGGCGACCAGTTCTGGGCGAGTTCGAGCGAGATCACCGCAGCAAGACCGACAGCGAAGATGAGAAAGCGCTGGCGCGGATAGCCGATCGCGAAGGCGGCGGCCGCGGCGAGAAAGGCGAGTCCGCGTTCGAGATCCGGGATCAGCCAGGAGACGGAGGGCCGCTGCTCGATGCCGGACAGCGTCGCATAGACGATGACGAGCATCAGCGCCCAGCCGGAGAAGCGTGAGAGGCGGCGGATGGCCGCCATCCGCGCCCGCACCAGCCGCACGAGGCGGGAGAGCCACCTGCTCGCTCTGGTTCCGCCACGCAGCGCGCCGCCGATGCCGGTGTCCTCGATCTCTGTTCGCCAGGCTGCCAGCATCGACCTTTGCGCCCGCAGCTGTTCGAGGCGGCGGAATGCGGCCATCATCTGCGCCTCCGCCTCGACCAGCCTGGCCTCGTCGGCCGGCTCGCGCTCGAAATAGATGCCGTCCTCGTTCCCGAGCAGTGCTGCGGCGCGGGTGCGGGCCTCGTCGAGCCGCCGCGACAACCCGGCGCTTTCGCGCTCGATCCCCGCAAGCGCCTGCTCGAGGTGGCGGTAGAGCGGTCCGAGCCTGTCGAGATCGGTTTCGCGATCTCGATCCAGGCTACGAAACCGGGCAGGCAGCGTCATTGCCCTGTCTCCCCTCGCAATGCGGGTAGCGGAACGACGCGCGATCGCGCCAACCGCTGTTGCGGGGATGATCAGCAATTCATGTGCCAGAAGGCCGGCGCAGCGAAGCGTCAGCGAGGCTGACGCGGCCCAAGGATGTCGAGGACGCCGCGCGAGCGCGGTTCTTTGCCGGTCGCGGTCCGCGACCTGAGGACCATGACGAGCGCGGCGAAGACGCCGACGGTTGTGCTGGCGACCACGGCGGTGGCGATCAACGCGACCAGCAGCCCATGCGGCCACATGAGCCAGAGGGTCAACGCGCCGCTGGCAAGGGCAGCCAGGAAGAAGACGATCAGCATCACTCGTGCTTTCGCGGCTCGCTATCGGCCAGTGACTATAGCTTTGCTCGCCGGTTCGAGAAAGGCTTCACGGGCGCGCGGACTATCCACCAGCGTGAGCCGTCGTGGTTAAGGGCGCGCTAACGGCGCTCGAAGGGGCTGGCAACGGATTTGCTTGGGAGCTGCCGGATCAGTCCGCAGCGGAGAGTTTCGTGAGACGTCTCACCCTCCTCGACCATCTTTTCCCAATGCGTATGCACGCTTGTGCCTGGGCACTCGCCCCCTTGCTGACGGTGTTGTCTCTGACGCTTGCCGGCGCTGGGCAGGCCTGGGCGAATGACTTCGAATACCGTGTCGCCGCGCAGGATCGGCTTAAGATCAAGGTGTCCGAGTGGCGGCCGAACTCGCGCGAACTCTTCGAATGGTCGGCGCTCAGCGGAGAGTTCGCCGTCAGCTCGACCGGCATGCTTTCGCTGCCGGTGGTCGGCACGTTCTCGGTCGATGGCAAGGCCCCGGCCGAGATCGCCGCACTGATCTCGGAGCGGCTGAAGGGAACGGCCGGGCTCGTCAACGCGCCTGCAGCCGCCGTCGAAATTGCCCAGTATCGGCCGATCTATGTCGTGGGCACCGTCGAGAAACCCGGCGAGTACGCGTTCAGGCCGACGATGACCGCATTGCAGGCGGTCGCGATTGCCGGCGGATTCCAGCGCATGGAGCTGGCGCTGGGCCGTTTCGAGCGCGAGACGATCGTCGCCGAGGGCGAAATTCGCGTTCAGCAGACGCAGTTGCTCGCCCTGCAGGTGCGCCGCGACAGGCTGCTGGCGGAAACGCGCCAGGCGGAAGCGATCACCTTCTCGGAGGATATCCGCAGGAGCCTCGATGACAGCGCCGCTCAGGCGATGCGCGAGGAGAACGCATTGTTCGCCTCGCGTCGCAAGGCGGTTCGCTCGCAACTCGATCTCCTGCAGCAATCGCGCGGGCTGCTTGAGGAGGAATTGCGCACGCTCGGCGCCAAGGCGGTGACCCAGCAGCGTCAGCAGGATCTGATCCGGCGCGAGCTGAACAATATCAACAGCTTGATCAGCAAGGGATTGGCCGTGAGCCCCCGCCAGCTCGCGGTCGAGCAGAATCTCGCGCAATCCGAGAGCCAGGCGCTCGACCTGATGCTCGCAACGGCGCGCGCCAAGCAGGAGATCAGCCGCATCGACCGCACGCTGGCCGATCTGGAGAACCAGCGCGAGATCGATACCAGGCGCGAACTGCGCGAGACCCAGCTTTCGCTCAAGCAGTCCGAGGACCGGATCGCGGCGCTACGCGCGCTCATCCACGAATCGACCGCACTAGCGCCAAGGCTGCAGAGCCAGCAGGAGAAGCAGCTCGCGCGCATGCGCTTGAGTGTACAGCGCCGCCAAGGCGACGCGGTGAACGAGATCGCGATCGAGGAAAGCTCGCCGATCCTGCCCGGAGATATCGTCAGGGTCGAGCGAGCCTCACTGCAATCGATCATCTCGTCGCTGCCCTCCACCAGCACGGCCGGGGCGCAGAACTAGATATCGCAGGAAACCCCCGGGTCGATTTGCGGCCGCTGAAAGCAGGCTCCCGTCCATGCGGAGGTAGGCCTATGTTGTCATTCTCGCGACCTGCTCGCATTTTTCTTGCAGACGAACATCCGATCTTCCTGGCAGGACTGCGCTTTTGCCTGGCCGACCAATCGAACATGATCGTCGTCGGCGAGGTCCATTCATCCGCAGACCTCGCACGGGTGGTCGAGAAGGCAGCTCCCGATGTCGCCGTCGTCGGCGAGCATTTCAACGGTGTTTCGGTCGTCGAAAGCCTGCTGAACGACCTTCCAGCCCTGCGGATTCTCGTCGTTGCCGAGGAGCGCGACAATGCCCGCGCCCATCGCCTGCTTGCGTTCGGCGTACGCGGCTATGTTCTGAAGCAATCGCCTGGCTCGATCATGTGCAAGGCGATCGCGACAGTTCTCCGCGGCGGCTGCTTCCTCGATTCAGTGGAGCCCGTTCCGCTTCAGGCAGGGGGCCGGCGGGCAGCTGTCCTGACCGAGCGCGAGCAGGAGGTTCTGCGCTTGATCGCGCTGGGATTCAGTATTCGCGAGGCAGCCGAACGCATCGGAATCACCGCAAAGTCCGCGGAAACCTATAAGATGCGCGCCAGTGCCAAGCTGAGCATCGATAGCCGGCAGCAGATCGTGCAATACGCCATCACGCGCGGATGGTTTGAGTAGCGCTTCTAAAGAATTTAGATCGCGGTCGGTTCATCCATTTGTTTTATTCGGATCTCCCGCTGCGTCACCGCGACGCAGCGGAGGGCTGGTGCGCGGCTGGGCGCAGTTCGCCGATATGCTCCCGAAAGAAGCGAATTTCCGTCAAATCTGTCAGGAATTTTACTGACAAAGCTTAGCTTGCAGTCAGGCAGCTGCATTGCTGAACAAATATGCTGCATCGCACAAAAGCCTATTGTTATGTATTCGTTGCGCGTTAATAATCTATTAAGATGCGGTTTATGCGTAGGGTGCTGCAATGAGCCGATTTCCGGACTCGCAAAATTTGTCGGCGTCCTTCTCTCTACCCATGCGTGTATCGCAAGGGGAGTACAGATTCGCCAGGGGCGTAGTAAAGAGAGGGTTCGACCTTACGGCGGGAATCCTCCTTCTCTTTCTGCTCGCGCCCCTTATGCTGCTCATAGCTGCCCTGGTCAGGGCCGGCGATGGCGGTCCAGCCCTCTTCAAGCAGCCGCGGGTTGGCCGCGGCGGGAAAAGCTTTCGCTGCTGGAAGTTCCGCACCATGGCCTGCAACGCCGATGAGGCGTTGCAGCATCTGCTCGCCACCGATCCCGCTGCCGCCAAAGAATGGGCCGAGAGTCAAAAGCTCACACGCGATCCGCGGATCACGCCGGTCGGCGCCTTCCTGCGGCGCTCGAGCCTCGACGAACTGCCTCAGCTCTTCAACATCATCGCCGGCGAGATGAGCTTCGTAGGGCCGCGCCCTATCGTAGCAGCCGAGCGCGAACGCTATGGCGAGGCCTTCAATCACTGCTTTTCGGTCCCGCCCGGGCTCACCGGTCTTTGGCAGATCAGTGGCCGCAGCGATTGCTCCTACGCCACCCGAATCTCGCTCGACAGCCAGTACGCGTCGGAATGGCACCTCATGCTCGACGCCAAGATTCTGGTGAAGACGGTCCCGGCAGTGCTGATGCAGCGGGGGAGTCGATAAGGCCCGCTGAAGTCGGCGAGCCTGATCCGCAAGTTCACGCCCAGCTCAGATGGGTTCCATGGAGTTCCTCGGCCCATGAAAATCGCGATCGTCCACTACTGGCTCGTCGGCATGCGCGGTGGCGAGAAGGTGATCGAGGCGCTGTGCCGGATGTATCCGGACGCGGACGTCTTCACCCATGTCTACGTTCCCGAGGCGGTCTCCGACGAGATCCGGCGACACAAGGTGACGACGAGCTTCATCGGCAGGCTGCCGCGGGCCGCGAAGCTCTACCAGCGCTACCTGCCGCTGATGCCGCTGGCTCTCGAGCAGCTCGACCTGCGCGGCTACGACCTGATCATTTCCAGCGAGTCCGGTCCGGCCAAGGGCATTGTGCCGCCACCGGGTGCGATGCACATCTGCTATTGCCATTCGCCGATGCGCTATATCTGGAACATGTTCCACGAATACAGGGAGCGCTCCGGACCGATCACTCGCCTGCTCATGCCGACATTGGCCCATTACATCCGCAATTGGGATAGTGTCTCGGCCAATCGTGTCGATCACTTCGTCGCCAACTCCGAGACGGTGGCCACCCGGCTGCATCGCTACTATCGCCGCGCCTCGACGGTGATCCATCCGCCCGTCGATGTCGACGCCTTCGAGGTGCTGCCCAACGGCCTCGTCGAGGATTACTGCCTCATGGTCGGCGAGCTCGTCGGCTACAAGCGGCCGGAGCTCGCAGTCGAAGCGTTCAATCGCACCGGCCGACGCCTCGTCGTGATCGGCGGCGGCGAGATGCTCGTCGAGCTCCGCCGCATCGCCAAGCCGAATGTCCAGGTGCTTGGGCCCCAGCCCTTCAGCGTCCTGCGCTACCATTATTCGCGCTGCCGCGCCCTGATCTTCCCCGGCGAGGAAGATTTCGGGATCGTGCCGGTCGAAGCCATGGCGAGCGGGCGGCCGGTGATCGCCTTCCGCCGCGGCGGCGCCACCGAGACGGTGGTCGACGGCATGAGCGGCGTCTTCTTCGACGAGCAGAGTGTCGATGCGCTCATCGCTGCCGAGGAGCGGGCCAGGGCGATCGCCTGGCAGCCGCGGGAGATCGCGGACTATGCCCGCAGTTTCTCGACCGCCGTCTTCGAGAAGCAGATGGCGCTGCACATCAACCAGCTGCTCAAGCCGCTCGCCGGGACGATCTCGATGGCCATGCCGCCGGTGCAGCCACGCCCTGCCCTGGTCCAGAGCCTGGCGTGAACGAGACCGGCCCTTCGCGATACCGAGGAAGAACCCGATGCAGACGATCTACCAGAGCGACGTCTATGCCGACCTGAACCCGACCTGGCACGAGGAAGACTCGCCGTGGAAGGCGCGGCAGATCGAGGCGATCCTGCGCAAGAACGCGATCGCCTTCGACAAGGCCTGCGAGGTCGGCTGCGGCACTGGCGAGATCCTGTTCAACCTGGCGAAGGCGTTCCCGCAGGCACGTTTCGATGGCTACGAGATCTCGCCGCACGCTTTTCAGCGCGCCAAGTACAAGGAGACCGACAAGGTCAACTTCTCGCTCGGCGATTTCACGACCGAGGGCCCATCGGATTACGACCTGCTCGTGATCGCCGACGTGATCGAGCATGTCGAGGACTACATCGCCTTCATCAAGGCCTTGCGCGGCAAGGGCCGCTACAAGGTCTTCCACATTCCGCTGGATCTGTCCGTCCAGTCGCTGCTGCGCGGCTGGCCGATCACCAAGCTGCGCGAGAACGTCGGCCACCTGCATTACTTCTTCAAGGAGACCGCCCTCGCGACCCTCGCGGACTGCGGCTACCGCGTCATCGATCACGCCTACACCGCGAGCCGGCTGGAGCTGCCGAACCAGGCGCTGAGCAGCCGATTGATGCGCCTGCCGCGCCGGCTCTGCTTCTCGCTCAATCCGGACCTGACGGTCCGCGTGCTGGGCGGCTACTCGCTGATGGTGCTCGCCGAATGACCATGGCGCGCGGATACGGTCAGGGCGGAGGCGGGCTGGCGCCACCGCGGAAGGCTCGGCTGCCATGAGCATGGAGCCGATCGGCGTGCTGACTATTCTGATCGGCCTGATCTGCCTGACGCTCGGCACGGGCGCGCTCGTCCATGGGCTCGCGATCCTGGCGGTCCTGGGGGCAGCCGCGGCCATGCTGATCGGTGCCGCCAACATTCAGCCGGGGCATGTGATGCTGGTGTTCCTCGCCTTCGGCGCGCTGAGCCGCCGCCGCGAGGCCGCAGCCGCCATCCGCGCGCTGCATCCGAACGAGCCCGGCTTCTGGTTCGCCTGCCTCGTCATCTATGGTGTCGCCACCGCCTTCCTGATGCCGCGCCTGTTCGCCGGCATCACCGAGATCGTCCCACTCGGCACCACGGCCTTCGACGATACCGGCTCGACCGTGCCGCTGGCACCCGTCTCGAGCAACGTCACCCAGAGCCTCTATCTTTCGACCACTCTGCTCTGCCTGGTCACACTGACCGCGATCGCTGGGACGCGTCAGGGCTTCTCGGCCGTCTTCAATGCGCTGCTCGCCTGCTGCATCGCCAATACGGTCTTCGCCGTCCTCGACATCGCGACCTATGCGACCGGCACGCAGGAGTTGCTCGGCTTCATCCGGAACGCCCGCTACACGCTGCACACCGACACCGAGATCGCCGGCATGAAACGGATCGTCGGCTCCTATACGGAGGCCTCGGTCTTCGCACGCTCGACCCTCGGCGTGCTCGGCTTCACCGGCACCTTGTGGCTCTGCGGCGTGCGACCGGGGCTCACCGGCTCGATCGCCGGGCTTTCGCTCGTCCTGATCGTCCTCTCGACCTCCTCGACCGGGCTGGCCGGCGCTCCTGTGATGTTGCTCCTGCTCCATGCCTTCGCCATGACCCGGCTCGTGCTGGGCAATGCGGCGCGGCAGGCGGCCTTCTTCGCCCTCGGCGCTCCGGTCATCGGACTGGCAGTCGTCCTGCTGCTTCTGCTCGATGCCGAAGCGATCGCGAAGATCTACGGCTATGTCGACCTCGTCGTGCTGAACAAGGCGAGTTCCGATTCCGGCATCGAGCGCAGCTCCTGGAACGTGATCTCCTTCCAGAATTTCCTCGACAGCTGGGGGCTCGGCGTCGGGGTCGGCACCGCGCGCGCCTCGAGCTTTGCGGTCGCTTTGCTCGCGAGCGTCGGCGTTCCCGGTGCGCTCTTCTATGCGGTCTTCGTCTTCGAATGCTTCCTGCGCCCGCGCGGCCAGCCGGGGAGCCTCGAGGCCGACATCGCCGTCGCCGCGCGCAACGGCTATGCCGGCTTGCTGATCGGCGATCTGCTCGTCGGCCCGATCATCGATCAGGGCTTCTTCTTCTGCATGCTGGCCGGGCTCGCGGCCGCGATCAGGCCGCGAACCTCCAGCGTCCCCAGGCCTGTCCCTTCGTTCACCGGAGCGAGAATATGACCGAGACCTTCGCGGTGAACGGCCGCTTCATGGCGCAGGCAATGACCGGCGTGCAGCGCTATGCGCACAACGTCGTCGCCGCGCTTGACGAGAGCCTGGCGGCCGCCGGCCAGAAAGCCGTCCTCGTTGCACCGCAGGGTACCGACACCCCTGCGCTGCAGGCGCTCGATACGATCCGGGGCGGGCGATTGAAGGGGCACGCCTGGGAGCAGATCGAGCTGCCGCGCCTTTGGGGAGGGCGCCTCCTCAACCTCTGCAACACGGCGCCGGCCATGAAGGGCGACCAGATCGTCTGCATCCACGACGCCAATGTCTTCACGGCACCCGAGAGCTACAGCCGTGGCTTCCGCGCCGCTTACACCACGCTGCAGCCGCTGCTGGCACGCCGCAGCGCCAGGATCGCCACCGTCTCGCACGCCTCCGCCCGGCAACTCGCGCGCCACCTGCCGCTTCGCGCCGCCGAGATAGCGGTTCTCCCGAACGGCCATGAGCATGCCCTGGCCTGGGACCCGGCCAAGGCGGATCGGGCTCGGGCGCTGTTGGCGGCGCCGGAGGTTACTGAGCGGCCTTTCGTCCTGGCTTTGGGCTCGCAGGCCCGCCACAAGAACCTCGCGCTTCTCGCCACGATCGCGCCGGCCCTGGCCGAACTCGGCGTCGATATCATCGTCGTCGGCGGCGGCAGCGGCATCTTCGCGCCGGAAGAGCGCGCGCAAGCCGCCAACCTCAAGCTTCCGGGGCGAGTCAGCGACGACGATCTTGCCTTCCTGCTCGAGCGGGCGCTTTGCCTGGCTTTCCCATCCTGGACCGAAGGGTTCGGCCTGCCGATCGTCGAGGCGATGGCGCGGGGCTGCCCGGTCGTCTCCTCGAACTGCGCCAGCATGCCTGAGGTCTGCGGCGACGCCGCGTTGCTGGCATCGCCCGCGGATCCGGAAGCGTGGGTCGAGCATGTCAGAACACTGCTGGGGTCGGCGGCGCTGCGGCAGGAGCTGAGCGGGCGCGGCCGCGAGCGTCTGCCGCTGTTCTCCTGGCGCAGCAGCGCCGAGGGCTACCTCGAGCTGGCGCAATCGCCGAAGGCACATCGCGCCACGCCGCCCGCGCCGACGATCCAGGCCCCGCGCATCGCCGCCGTGATCGCCACTCGCGGCCGGCCGGAGGTGGTGACGCAGACCGTCCTGCATTTGCTCGCCCGGCAGAGCTTGAAGCCCGACAGCGTCATCGTCTCCTGTATCGATCCGGCCGATGCCGGCGAGTTGCAGGGGCGAAACGACGTCGTGGTGCTGACCGGGCCGGCCGGGCTCGCTGCGCAGCGCAACACCGCGCTCGCGAACCTGCCGCCCGGCACCGAGATCGTCGCCTTCTTCGACGACGATTTCGTCGCCCATGAGGATTGGCTGGCGACGGCCGCCCGCACTTTCCGCGACGAGGCCAGCGTCGTCGCCTTCACCGGCCGGGTCCTGGCCGACGGGGTGGGGGGCCCCGGTATCGAGCTTGCGGAGGCGATGAGGCTGGTCGCGGCTCCGCCGGCGAGCGACTGGTCCTGGGTCGAGCCCTACAGCCCCTATGGCTGCAACATGGCCTTTCGCCTCGCCAGCATCGGCGACCTGCGCTTCGACGAGCGGCTCGTACTCTATGGCTGGCTGGAGGATCGCGACTTTGCGGCAGGGTTGGCCCGCCGTGGCGGCCGCTTGGTCAAATCCGCCGATGCGATCGGCGTCCATATGGGCGTCAAGGGTGGGCGCATGGCCGGCGAGCGCTTCGGCTATTCGCAGATCGTCAATCCGCTCTACATGCTGCGCAAGGGCACGATGACGCTCGGCCAGGTCGCCGACCACCTCTTCCGCAACATGTCCGCCAATCTCGGCCGCTCGCTGCGCCCCGAGCCGTTCATCGATCGACGCGGCCGTCTCCTGGGCAATCTGCTCGGGATCGCCGACATCCTGCGCGGGCGCATGCAGCCCGAGCGCGCCGCCGCCTTGCAGCCGAGGGGTAAGTTCAGATGATGCTGGGAAAACCGGGCGCATCCGGCGCGCCATTCCGTATCCTGCCGCTGCCGGACCCGGCCATGGCGCCGGTAAGCGATGGCCCGGTCGCCCTGCTGCGGACGATCGGTGCCGCCGGCCTGCGGCACAAGGGCAAGCTGGCCGTCTGGGTCGCGCTCTGCCTGGCGGCAGGCTTCTTCTATGTCCGAACCACGCCGCCGACCTATAGCGCGGCGGCGACCGTGCTGCTGGAGCCGCGGCGGCAGGCTCCGAGTTCGGCGCGCGAGATCGCGGCACCGAGTTCGCTGGACCTGAATGCCGCCGACAGCGAACTGCAGGTGATCCGCTCGGAGCGCTTGCTCAGCACCGTTTTCGACGCGCTGGCCCTGAGCGATCATCCTGAGCTCGGACCACAGTCGCCAGGTCCGTTGCAGGCATTGAGCGGTCGCATCACGGGCGCGCTTCGCGGTGCCTTGGTGGCATTGGGACTGTCCCAGCCGCCGAGCCGGAGCGCGGAAGCGTCGCTGCGTGTCGATCCGCGCCGCAACGCCTTCGAGAATTTTGTGCGGCGTTTCTCGGCGCGCCGTGTCGGCCAGTCCTATGTGCTGGAGATCGCCTATTCCTCAGCCGATCCGGAGCTTCCGGCGCGCGTCGCCAACGCGGCCGCCTCCGCCTATCTGCTCCAATCCGTCTCCTTCAAGGCCGACGCCGCGCGTAGCGGCGCGGAGTTCCTGCAAGGCAGGCTGGACACGCTCGCGACCCAGGTCCGGACCGCGGAAGCGGCTGTCCGCAGCGGCACGCTGCCGGCGCAGCCGATCCCCGATGCGGATGCCAGGATCATCGGTGCCGCCCAGATGCCGCTCGGCCCGTCGGCACCGCGCG
Source organism: Allobosea sp. CCNWLY174 (assembly GCF_037120455.1). NCBI lineage: Bacteria > Pseudomonadati > Pseudomonadota > Alphaproteobacteria > Hyphomicrobiales > Alloboseaceae > Allobosea > Allobosea sp. CCNWLY174. The sequence goes on from NZ_JBBBBQ010000008.1 coordinate 170,246, forward strand.
GCAGCCTGATCATGGCGTTCGCCGGCGTCTTCAGCCTGCTCAGCGGCCTGTTCGTCGCCGTGCTCGCTTCGGTCTTCGACCGCCGCGTCCGCCTCCCGCAGGACCTCGTACGCGAAACGGGCCTGCCCTGCCTCGGCGTTGTGCCCCAGGTCGGGAGCTGGGGTGGGCAAGTGCGAGCCTCGGGCCCGGACAAGTCCCTGCTGGTGACGCGCGAGGACGCCGGTCCCTTTGCCGCGGCGATCCGTGATCTGCAGACGGCGATCGAGATCGCCTGGGGCGCGGGCCGCTCCCAGGGCAGCCCGGTCGTCGCGATCGGAGCGTGGCGGGCAGGTGCCGGCGCGACGCTGCTGACGATGAATCTCGCGCAGCTGATCAACCATCGCGGCCGGCAGGTCAGCGTCATCAGCCCTGATGCCGCCCGCACGCAGGCCGACCACGGCAAGGAGGGGGCATCGCTGACCGACGTGATCGCCTCGGGCAGCGCGGCGCCGGCCGCCTATGCCAACGTCGAGGGGGTTCATCTGCTGCCGATCCGCTCGGCGACGCCGCAGCTCAACCGGTTCGTCGACTTTCGGGATCCGCGCGCTGCCCTGGTCGTCGCTCAGGCGAGACAACGCGGCGAGGTGCTGATCGACCTGCCGCCGCTCGGCGAATCCTCCGATGCGGTCGCCCTCGCGACCCATGCCGACATCGTCGTCCTCGTCGCGGCTGAAGGCGTGACGAGCCATGACGAGCTCAACGAGGCACTGGGTTCTCTGCGGCGCGCCGGCATCACCGTCATCGGCGCCGTGATCAATCGCAGTCGATCCTGATTGTCTCAGCCGGCTGCGCCGCGCATGTCGCGGCGCCCGATCGGGATTATGCGAAGTAGCCGGCGCAAGCGACCGAGCAGTCCAAGGAAGGGCCGCTCGAGCCAGCGCTCGGCGGCGTAGGCGATGGCGACCATGAGCAGCAGGCTCCCGGCGACGAGGCAGGCGAGCAGCGGCGCGTGTCGGCCTGCGCGCAGGGCGGCTTCTGCCACGACCGTGTAGATGAGCGGGACGTGGATGAGATAAAGCGGGAACGAGATCGCGCCGAGGAGGCGCCCGCTCCGGCCCGAGAGCCAGGTGACAAGCAGACCGGAGCGCAGGCAGCCATAGACCACGAGCATCGCGCCGAGCGGATAGAGCAGGCCGCCCTTCTTCTCCGGATTCAGCGGCTCCGGCAGCCAGTCGAGACCGAGCTGGCGCGCCGCATCGCCGCTTTGGGAGCCGATCAGGAGACCCAGGAGCAGCGCGGAGATCGGCAGGGCTGATGGGAGTCGGCCGGCCGCCCAGGCCTCGCGCAGGACGATGCCGAGCGGGAAGCAGACATAGTCGTAGCGTCGCAGGGCGATGAAGATCACGGCGCTGCCGATCGCGATCGCCAGCCGGGATCGGGAGCTTGTGAAAGCGCAGGCGGCAAAGCATAGAATCGAACCGAGCAACTCGGGCCGCATCGTCCACAGGACGTTGTTGAAGAACGAGCCGCCGGTCAGGAAGATGCCGGCCATGCCGTTGTAGATCGCGGCTGCCGGACCGGGGATGGTCTCCTGATAGGTCCAGCCGAGCCAGCGGCTGCCGGTGAGCGCCGCGAGGTCGGTGGCGGAGGTCGGAAACAGGCTCAGCAGCAACCAGGCCACGAGCGTGCTGGCGGTCGCCGGGATCGCCAGCCGCAGATAGCGGATGACGACGTCGATCCAGATCGGATCGGATTTGCGCAGCGTTGCATTGGTCACGACGAAGCCGCTCAGCACGAAGAACACCGAGACGGCGAAGGTGCCATTCCAGAGCACGGCGAAGGGCGTATAGGCGAGCCAGTGCGCGCCGGGCTGCTGTTCCGCCACGAGCCCTGGCATCAGCGCCGACATCAGGTGGAAGATCACGACCGCGACCGCAGCGACGCCGCGCAGTCCGTCGAGGTGGTCGAGTCTCGGGCTCACCAGCCTTCCCCGATCTTGGCAGATCCGCTCCGTGGTCGCCACCAGCGGTCGGAAAGATCAAGGCGCCCGGCGCCGATCGCGAGCCGCATGCCGCAGGCGAGAAGCCCCAGCCCGTAGAGCAGAGCTCCAAGGGCCGCGATGGCGATGAGCTCGGCCAGGGCTGGCAGCTGCCAGGCGGCGATCGGGCCGCGCAGGGCGAGCACCCCGGCCGTCATGATGGCGCCAGCGAAGGCGACCTTCCAGAGATTGAGCAACTGCTCGGCGATGCCGATCGCGAGCAGGCTGCGAAGCCAGCGCAGGAAGAAGGCTGCCATGACCGCGGCCGCGACCAGCCGGCCGGCCGCCATGCCGACGGCCCCCCATTGCAGGAAGCCGATGGTGACGGCGGGTACGCGAATGGCGAGGTCGTAGAGATTGAGCCGGAAGATCACCTCGGGACGGCCCAGCGCCAGGCTCAGCGAATACAGAGTCTGGAAATAGGGCGTCGCCATCACCGAGAGCGAGAGCAGGCTGAGCAGCCAGTCGGCACCATGCCATTTCGGGCCGAGCAGGACCTCGACGATCAGGTCCGAGGTCAGGGCGATGCCCAGGCTGCACGGCACCGACGCCAGCATGCTGAAGCGCGCCGCCTTGAGGAAGGCGAGCCGCAGCCGCTGATCCTCTCCCTTGATCCGGGCGAAGGCGGCCATGATCGGCTGCAGCGCCGGGCCGATCAGGCTCTGGGTCGGCATGACCGAGAGATCGGCCGCGACCGCATAGCGCCCGAGCACTTCCTTGCTGCCGCCGAGCCCGAGCAGGATGCGATCGAACTGCCAGTTCACCGCCGAGACGAGCTGCGCGCAGGTGAACCAGCCGACGAAGCTGGCGAAATCCGACAGGCGGGACAGCGACAGTGCCGGGCGATAGGGCGCGAGACGATAGGAGATGGCGCAGCCGAAGACGGGGGCGGCGACGAAGTTGACGACGAGCGCCCAGTAGCCGCCGCCGAGCAGGAGCGTCGCGATGGCCAGGCAAAAGGCAGCGAGCTTGCCGCCGGTCTCCAGCAGGAAGTTCCGCAGGAAGCCGAGCTCGCGGATGAACAGGATGAGGCCGGGACTGGCGAGGCCTCGCGCGATCGGCGCGAAGGCGAGCGCGAGGATCACCGGTACGAGTTGTGGGTCGCCGTTGATCCAGGAGAACGGCCAGGCGACGGCGAGCAGCAGCAGCGCGATGGCAAGGCCGCGCAAGGCGCCGAGAGTGAAGCCGGTGTCGAGATGGGCCTTGTCGACATGGGGCAGGCGAACCAGCGCCTGCGTCACCGGGATCTCGAGCACCATGTCGACGATCGCGACGCAGGACATGGCCAGCGCCGTCAGGCCGAAATCGGCCGGCGTCAGCATCCGCGCCATGATCAGCAGCGTGAAGAAATCGATGAACCGGCCGAGGAAGCGCGAGGCGACCAGCCAACCGGCGCCCCGGAGGGCTTTCATAGCCAGCATGGCGATCCCTTCTCGAGCAGAGCGGGCAAGCGCAGATGCCGGGCGCGCGCTACCACCGCAGCTATCGACTTGGCCTCGATCACCCCATTCCGCATCAGCGATGGAAGCCGGCGGAGAGCCCGCGCAGGGCATGAAAGGCTTCGAGTGCCGTGAGCAGCGGCAGGCGCGTGCGGGGGAAGGCGCGCGCGATGGCGCCCTCCCGCCAGAGCTGGCTGCGGATCGATGCGATGCGGGACAGCATGCCGCCGGACAACGTCTCGCCATCGCCGACGACGCCGGCCCGGCCGAAATCGACGGACCGCTCGCCGATTGCCAATGCCGCGAGATCGGCCTCGACCGGGCGAGTGACCGCCCGCCTAAGCCAGGGCCAGGCACGAGCCGCATCGGCCATGACTGCCGCGCCGCTGCCAACGCCGTCGATATAGGCGAGTGCGCCGGCCAGCAGCGGATTGCCGATGCTGGGATCGACCGCGCCGAAGGCGATGTCGCCGGCATTGCAGATGACTTCGCCGTTCTCGTCTTCCGTGAACGAGCGCACCGACGGGATCGCCGGCTCGAACAGGCTTTCGATCAGTTGCCAATAGCGCAGCACCGTGGAGCGGACTGCGAAAGGACTGTAGCGGTTGCGTTCCACCGCGAGCCCGACCACCCGCGGAAAATGGTCTTCGCTGAGACCCTTGTAGTTGCAGCGCGCGAACTGGATGGTCTCGAAGCTCAGATCGGGCAGGCCGGCTGCGAGCAGGCGCTGCGTGCTGCCGTAGAGGCCCGTATCGCACAGGATGATCCGTTTCGCGCCAGTGCCGACCGAGGCGAGATGGCGCCGGAAGAGCGCGTTCTGCCGATCGATGTCGGCAAGGATGTCTTCGCCGGCAGGCCGCTCGAGCATCGAGAAGAAGCGCTCGGGCACGAACGGCTCGTCCCATGACTGGAGAAGCTCGTAGCGTTTGCCGCCGAGCGCGGCTGCGACGTCGGCGAAGCTGGCGCCACTGAATTCGCGTCCGAGCTCGTCCAGCGCTGCGCCGCTACGGGCCATGATGGCGGCGCGGGCCGCAACCAGCCGAGAAATCATGAGGTTCTCGCGCGGCAGCGCGAGCGGCAGGCTCAGGCGCTCTGCAAGGCGCTCGAATGCCGCCCGGATGCCAAGGCCGCCGCGGGCACAGAATAGCAGCGCGGCATCTCCGCGCTTGCCTGCTTCGTCGGCGTAGAGCCAGATCGCCAGGCAGAACTCGGCCACGATCGGCCCGAGCACCTCGCGTCCGAAGCCGTGGGGGTCGCTGACATGTCCCGCCGGCATGCGACCAGGGGCCGTTGGCCGGCGAAGCACCCGGCCGAGTTCGCTCGCCGCGCCGTGCAGGCGCGACAGGCGGCGGCGCAGCTTGGGGCGCGGGAGATGGAGGGTCCGCAAGCCGAGCGCCGAGGGCACGACGTGGTCGGCGAGCCGATCGTCGCCGACATGCAGGGTCCGCCGGGCGTCGATCCTTTCCGTGGCGAGGACGGCATGGAAGAGGTCGCCGCGCCGCTTGGTCAGGCCGAGATCGGCGCTGGAATAGATCCTGTCTAGCAGGTCGGGGCCGTGGACATGCGCAACCAACGCCTCGAGCGTCGCGGTCGGCAGCGCGATGTCACTGATCGCGACGACGCGGCGGCCTTCGCCACGGCAGCGGCGCAGCAGCGCCGCCAGCTCTCGGTTTGGCCGCAACGAGTCCTTTTCGATGGCGAGCTCGATCGCGAGACGGATCTCGCACAGCTCCTCCACCCCCGCCTTCGGTACTCCGAGCATGAGGAGCTGACGCCGGATGATGTCGCGCAGCACGACCTCGCCGTCCTGATCGGCCATGTCGAGTGCGCGATAGGCAAGGCGCTGCGCTGCGAGGCGCGCTTCGACCAGCGAGCTTTCCGCCACTGTCAGGCCTTGTTCGACCAGTTTGCGAGCAAAGCGGCGTTCGCCGGCGATAATCCGTGCGCGCTCCGAGCGGACTGTGCGCAGCAGCAGTGTGTCGAACAGGTCGGTCGAGATCAGCTCGACCCCGTCCAGCAGAGCCGTTTCGTCAGGATGTGGCCAGCCCGGCATCATACGCTCCGTGCTCAGACGCAATGGTCGAGACCGTCGCGACAACGACGGCTGCATGCACAAAGGCATGCGTTACGCAGATGAAAGCAGGGACCGTGCCAGTCCAGCCTGGCCATCTTTTTCAATCGCGGGGGCAATTGCTCATTCGAATCGCAATCGCTGCGCGAATGAGCAGGAAAAGGATCGCCATGGTGACGAGTCTTGCTTTCAGCTGATCTTGCAGGCGACTAGCCTTGTTGCATGTCCGATCGATGGGGCTCGGGGATGGAAGAGACTGTCCAGCGAATCGACGATGCCGACAGCATGGCTGCCCAGCACTGCGATGCGATCGTCCTCGGCGCGGGCGTTTCGGGCCTGGTCGCGGCCTCGGTCCTCGCCCAGCAAGGTTGCAGGCGGATCGTCGTCGTCGACGAATACGCGCATCTCGGCGGGAACCATATCGACTGGTCGTCCGGCGAGTACACCTTCGACATTGGCAGCCTGATCTTCCAGGACGACTCGCCGCTGCTGCAGCATTTCCCCGAGCTGCTGCCGCTCTACGTGCCGATCGAGCCGCGCTGGGCCAGGCTGAACCCGCAAGGGTTGATCACCGCTTATCCGATCTCGGTGAAGGACGACATCCTGCGCGCCGGGCCGGCCGAGGTCGCCCGGATTCTGATGTCGGCGGCCTATGCCCGCCTGTTCAAGCGGCGTATGCGCAACGCCCGCGAATTCGCCCGTCACTGGATCGGAGCGAGGCTGCTGCACCGCTCGGGCCTCGATGCCTACATGACCCGGTTCTACGGCATCGCCTCCGACCAGATCGGCATCGAACTGGCCCGCAAGCGCATGCAATGGATCAGTGAGCACGCTTCGCTGCGCGGCCTTCTCGGCCGCCTGCGCCGGGCGAAGCCGCAGGGCCCGGCCAACCGGCAGATGGCGCGACCGCGCGAAGGCTTCGCCACGCTTTACGCTGCCGCCGCTGCATCGCTGACGGCGCGCGGCGCCAGTTTCCTGCTGGGGGCAAAGATCGACCGGATCGAGAAACTCGACAATCGCTTCGTCCTTTTCCGCGAGGGAAGGGCGATCGTCGCCGATCGGATCGTCTCGACCATTCCAATCCGGCGCCTGCAGGCGCTCTGCAATCTGCCGGTCTCGCAGGAACTGGAGACGATCACGCTGCTGGCGCTCTATTTCAGCTTTGACGGCGCACGCGGCTTCGATGAGGAGATCATCTACAATTTTTCCTATGACGGCGCCTGGAAGCGCCTGACCATGTATTCCGATTTCTACGGCCGGGCGCAGGGGCGCGAATATTTCGGTGTCGAGGTGATCGCCAACCATATCGGCAAGTCCATCGCCCAGGCCGAGGCGGATTTCCGTGCCCATGTCGCGGCGAATGGATTGTTCCGCGGCGATCTCAGGCTCGAGGGTGGCCAGCTCCTCGACAATGCCTATCCGATCTATCGCGACGGCGCCGACGAGAGCGCCGCCGAGGCGGTCAAGGCGCTGAAGGCCTTCGGCATCGAGTCCTTCGGGCGGCAGGGCGGCTTCAATTACCAGCCGACGGCGCGGGTCTCGACGATCGAGGCCGAGGCGGCATTACGGAGCGCCGCAGCGATCCCGGCACGGTAAATGCAAGGCTCGTAGTGCCCAGCGGCGCAGAGGCGCGAGCGCAGGCGAGATGCGGTCCGAGCAGCGTGATGGGCCATGCGTATCCTCCATTTGCTGAATCACACGACGCAGTCGAACGGCCATGTCCATGCCGCCGTCGATCTCGCCTGCGAGCAGAGCCGTCTCGGCCATGTCGTCGCCGTCGCCAGCGGTGGGGGCGATTTCGATGCGCTGCTCGTCCGCAACGGCATCAAGCTCTTCACGATCGACCATCGGCGAAAGGCAAGGACGCTGTTGGGGTCGGCCTGGGCCCTGCGGCAGGCGGTGGGCAGTTTCGGCGCCGACATCGTCCATGCCCATATGATGACCAGCGCGGTACTGGCCTGGCCGATCTGCAAGCTCGCCGGCATCCCGCTGATCACCACCGTTCACAACGAGTTCGAGAAGAGCGCCATTCTGATGGGCCTCGGCACGCGCGTCATCGCTGTCAGCGCCGCGGTGGGCGCCTCGATGCGCCGGCGCGGCGTCCCGGCCGCCAAGCTCCGCGTGATCCTCAATGGCACCATCGGCTCGGCCCGCCTGGCGAACCGCGAGACCACGCCCGTCACGCTCGCCTCGCCGAGCATCCTCTTCGTCGGCGGCCTGCATCCCCGCAAGGGCCTGGCCGATCTCTTCGCAGCCTTCGATCTGGTCCATCGCCAGCACCCGCAGGCGCGCCTGCATATCGTCGGCGACGGGCCCTTCGCCCAGACCTATCGCGAGATGGTCGCGGGCCTCTCCTGCCATGAGGCCGTGCGCTTCGAAGGCAGCAAGGCGGACCCCTTTCCCTGGATGCGCGGCGCCGACATCTTCGTCCTGCCCTCCCATGCAGACCCTGCGCCGCTCGTCCTGCCGGAGGCGCGGGAAGCGGGCTGCGCCGTCGTCGCGACGCGTGTCGACGGCATTCCCGAACTGCTCGAAGGTGGCGAGGCCGGCGTGCTGGTCCCGCCCCGCGACCCCGATGCGCTTGCCGCCGCTCTGTCCAGGCTGATCGCGGAGCCAGATGCGATCAGCCATTGGCGGGGGCGCAGCCAGTACCGGGTCGACCATCTCAGGATCGCGCGCGTCGCTCGCGAAACGCTCGATCTCTACGACGAGGCGGCCCTGCAACTGGGCCGCAAGGTCGGATCGGTTCTGCCGCGTACCGGCTGAACACGCCGGAGCCGCCTCGGCGCTTCCCACCAGACGGAGATGAGCCATGCCGACCATGCCATCCCGCCGGGCGCTGCTGCGTGCGGCAGCGGCCCTCGCGACAGCGGCGAGCGCGCGCCCGACACCAGCAGGCGCACAGCAGGACCCGGGAGACCCGACGCTCGGCCGCAGGCTCGTCTTCGACGAATCCTTCGCAAGCATCGATCCGGCGATCTGGCAGGCCGGTCCGAAGGCGACCACCCATGAGCCTGGCTTCTATGGGCGCTCGGCCTTCAGCCGCCGCGGCGGCGAAGAGGGGTTCGACCCCTACGCCATTGTCGCCGACCCGCTGGCCTCGGGCGGTCACGCGCTCGAGATTTCGGCCCGCTATCTCGGCCGGCAGATGAACGTGCCCGCCTATTACGGCAATGCGCTCCCGGAGTTCCAGTGGGTCTCCGGCAATCTGCAGACGGCGCGCCGGGACGGCACGATCCTGAAGGGCTGGCGCAGCGGCTATTTCGAGGCACGGATGCGGTTCCCTGCCCATCCGCTGAGCTTTCCGGCCTTCTGGCTGATGAACGGCCGCAGCATCCTGTTCCCCAGGACCAGCGTCGAGATCGACATCGTCGAGCACAAGGGCTGGGAGCATCGGCTCTACGGCGCGTATCTGCACGAATGGGGACAGCCGGGCGAGCGCCACGAGGGCATCGGCGTTCCAACGGATGTCGACCTGACCAGCGGCTATTTCCGCTATGGCGGGCTGATCGAGGGCGATCGCTGCGTGCTCTATTTCGAGCGCCGGCCGATCCACGATCCAAAGACCGGCCGCGCGATCGACTGGCGCATCGGGCGCGCGAGCGAACTCGACGCCCAGAACGACGTCTTCTGGCCGCTGATTACGCTCGCCCTGCGATCCGACGTGCCCTTTCCGCAGCCGCTCAGGCCGGAGGATCGCGAGGCGCGGCTGCGGGTCGATTATGTCCGCGTCTACGGCAGCTGACCGAAGTTCGGTGCCATGCGCTTCCGGGCTGCGCCGCAGCTCGGGCGACCCTGGCGCGGCCATGGCACGAGCGCGTCTTTTTCACGGACGAAATTTGTTCGGCCGGTGATGTCTCGACCGCGCACGGAGCCTCCTAGACGGGGGTCGATGCGGCCAATGCTCTCCTGAGCATCCGTCATTTCATGGGCAGCGGACTGGTGATCGCCGCGGCGGCTGGTCTTGCAGGCCGTATCGCCGCTGACCGTCAGATGGTCGTGGCGACCACGCCTTTGCCGAGCGCGCGAGCGAGATAAGGCGCGGTGCGGCTCGCCCGGCAGGCCGCGACCTTCGCCGGCGGGCCGCTCGCGACGATCCCGCCGCCCTCGTCGCCGGCGCCGGGCCCGATGTCGATCACCCAGTCGCTCGCCGCCGCCACCTTCATGTCGTGATCGACCAGAACCACGCTGTTGCCGGCATCGACCAGGGCATGGAGCTGGCCGAGCAGGCGCTCGACATCGGTCGGGTGAAGACCGGTCGTCGGCTCGTCGAGCACATAGAGAGCGCCGCCGCGCTGGGCGCGCTGCAATTCCGTGGCGAGCTTCACGCGTTGCGCCTCGCCGCCTGAGAACTCGGTCGCGGGTTGTCCGAGGCGCAGATAGTTGAGCCCGACCTCGCGCAGCACCTTGAGCGACCGGCAGACATGGGGCGCGTCGTCGAAGAATGCCCAGGCGCCCTCGACGGTGAGCGCGAGCACCTCTGCGATCGTCTTGCCGCGATAGCGGATCTCGAGCGTCTTGGGGTTGTAGCGGGTACCGTGACATGTCGGGCAGGGGGCGTAGACGCTCGGCAGGAACAGCAATTCGACCATCACGAAACCCTCGCCCTCGCAGCGTGGGCAGCGGCCCTTGGCGACATTGAAGGAGAAGCGGCCGGCGTCGTAGCGGCGTTTCCTGGCTTCGGGGGTCGCCGCGAACAAGGCACGGACATGGTCGAACAGGCCGGTATAGGTCGCGAGGTTGGAGCGCGGGGTGCGGCCGATCGGCTTTTGGTCGACCTCGATCAGCCGCCTGATCCCTTCGAGCCCACCGACGATCCGACCCTCAGTCGCGCCGGCGGGGCGGTCCTCGAGCGCGGCTTCGGCATCCCTCTCTTCCCCGGCCGCGACCGGGGCGCCGAGGGCACCGGCGACCAGCTCCACCAGCGCCTGGCTGACCAGGCTCGATTTCCCCGAGCCGGAGATTCCAGTGACGGTCGTCATCACGCCGAGCGGGATCGCGCAGTCGACCTGCTTGAGATTGTTGCGCGAGACTCCCTCAAGTCGCAGCCACCCGGCGGGCTCGCGGCCTCGGCTCGGCATCCCGCCGCCTTCGTCGAACAGATGGCGCCTCGTCTCCGACGCCCCGACCCCGCGCAGCCCCTCGATCGGGCCGCTATAGAGAATCTCGCCGCCATGTTCGCCGGCGGCGGGCCCGACATCGACGATCCAGTCGGCACGGCGGACGACGTCCATCTCATGCTCGACCACGAACAGCGAATTGCCGACCGTCTTCAGGCCGTCGAGCGCCCGGATCAGCGCTTCGGTATCGGCGGGATGGAGACCGGCGGACGGCTCGTCCATCACATAGACGACGCCGAACAGGTTGGAGACGACCTGGGTGGCGAGCCGCAGGCGCTGCAGCTCGCCTGGCGACAGGGTCGGCGTGCCCCGTTCCAGCGTCAGATAGCCGAGGCCGAGGTCGAGCAGCACCGACAGCCGGCGGCACAGATCGCCTGCGATGCGCGCGACGACCAGGGCCTTTTCCGGATGGGTCTTGCGCAGGGCTTTGAGCTTGGGGGCGTTAGCCTCGGCATAGGGCGCGAAGATCGTCGAAAACCGCGCCATCGGCAAGCGGCTCATCTCGGCGAGATCGAGCCCCTCGAAACGGACGGACAGCGCTTCCCGGCGCAGCCTCTTGCCGTCGCAGACCGGGCAAGGCCGGGCGATCATGAAGCGTGCGGCGCGCTTCTTCATCATCGCGCTCTGGGTCGTCGCATAGCTGTGGGTGACATGGCGCTTGGCGCTCGCGAAGGTGCCCATATAGGCAGGCTCGATCTTTTGCCGGATCGCGCGCTGGATCCGGTCATGGTCCCAGCCGGGATAGACCGGGACCTGGGGCTGCTCCTCGGTGAACAGGATCCAGTTCCGGACCTTCTTCGGCAGGTCGCGCCACGGCGTGTCGACGTCGATGCCGAGGCTGATCAGGATGTCGCGCAGGTTCTGGCCGCCCCAGGCCGTCGGCCAGGCGGCGATAGCGCGCTCGCGGATCGTCTTGGACGGATCGGGCACCATCGAGGCCTCGGTGACCTCGTGGATGCGGCCAAGGCCGTGGCAGCGCGGGCAGGCGCCTTCGGGCGTGTTGGGCGAGAAGGATTCGGCGTCGAGATGAGCCTGGCCCGGCGGATAGTCGCCGGCGCGCGAGTAGAGCATGCGCAGCAGGTTCGAGAGCGTGGTGACGCTGCCGACCGAGGAGCGGGTGGTGGGCGATCCGCGCTGCTGCTGCAGCGCCACCGCTGGAGGCAGGCCCTCGATCTCGTCGACCTCGGGCACTTCCATCTGGTGAAACAGGCGCCGGGCATAGGGTGAGACCGACTCCAGATAGCGGCGCTGCGCCTCGGCATAGAGGGTGGAGAAAGCCAGCGACGACTTGCCCGATCCCGACACGCCGGTGAAAACGACCAAGGCGTCGCGCGGAATGTCGACATCGACATTCTTGAGATTGTGCTCGCGGGCGCCGCGAACGCGGACGAAGCCCGAGGCCTTGATGTCTCGCACGCGACCCTCCAGGCCTTAGGACACCGGAGAGTTATGCCCCGGCATTTGCGCATTGCGTACCCGCGACAGGCGGTCGTTCAAAACCCAAGGCCTTGGAAGCCGGTGCGATAACGGGCCCCGCGCAGCTCGACTGCGCCTTCCCACGCTGCCTGGAGCCGGACCGCGCCACGGCGAGCCATGGTATGTCTTGCCTTATCCGGGCGTCGTCATCACTGCATTCTTCTGCGCCAGACGCGCGGGGTCAGTCGGACGCGGCTAGTTCGCGTGCGGCGAAGTCCGCAGCGCCCGCTTCTGCGACCGCCTGATCCTGGACGCCCGAGCCGCCACTCACCCCGATCGCGCCAACCACACGGCCTTCCCGGTAAAGAGGAATGCCGCCGGCGAAGATCATCACGCGGCCCTGGTTGGACGTGTTGATGCCGAAGAACTCTCCGCCGTCCGGCGCGAGCTTCGCAAGATCACGCGTCGAGATGTCGAAGGCGCGCGCCGTAAACGCCTTCTTGATCGCAATGTCGATGCTGCCCAACCACGCTCCATCCATCCGAATATGCGTGATCAGATGCCCGCCCCAATCGGCCACCGCGATGTTCATGGGCTGGCCGATCTCATCTGCCTTCGCCTCGGCCGCGGCAATGATCGAGCGTGCCTGCTCGAGCGTGATCATAGGCTGCTCCGCCTTTTGAGGGATGTGATTCACGCCGATTGAAGCGGGCTGGCCGCTCCGTCACGCGCCGTCAGTCGATCAAGGAGGGCCTTCGCACCAGCCTCCGACGAAGCCGGGTTCTGGCCGGTGATCAGATTGCCGTCGACGACGACGTAGGGCTGCCAGTCGGCGCCCCTCGAGAACAGCCCGCCGTTTCGCTTGAGCTCGTCCTCGACCAGGAACGGAACGATCGCGGTCAGCCCCACGGCCTCCTCCTCCGTGTTGGTGAAACCGGTGACGTTGCGGCCCTGGACAAGCGGCTTGCCGTCTGCGGCCCTCACATGACGGAGAACGCCGGGCGCGTGGCAGACGAGCGCGACGGGCTTGCCTGCGGCTATCGTCGCCTCGATCAGCGCGATCGAGCTGTGGTCTTCCGCCAGGTCCCAGAGGGGCCCATGGCCGCCGGGATAGAACACGGCATCGAAAGCATCGTGCGAGACCGTGGCGAGCCGCTCTGTCGCCGCCAGCGCGGCCTTGGCCGCAGCGTCGGCCTCGAAACGCCTCGTGTCGTCGGTCTGGGAATCAGGCTCGGCGCTTTTGGGATCGAGCGGCGGCTGGCCGCCCTTGGGCGAAGCCAGAGTGATCTCCGCGCCCGCGTCCTTGAAGGCATAGTAAGGTGCCGCCAACTCCTCGAGCCAGAAGCCGGTCTTGCGGCCGGTGTCGCCGAGGCGGTCGTGCGAGGTGAGTACCATCAGTATCTTCACGTCAGTTTCCTCCTCGGCCAGCACTCAGTGCGCGACGGTGACAACGATCTTCCCAAACTGCTCGTTGGATTCCATGTAGACGTGCGCCTTGACGATCTCGTCGAGCGTGAACGTCTTCGCGACGACCGGCTTCAGGCGGCCTCCGGCGAACCCATTTTCGATGAAAGCTGACGCTCGGGCCAGCCGCTCCTTGTCACGGACGAATTCGAACAGGGTATAGCCGCGCAGCGTCAGTGCCTTCTGCATGGCCGCGATGATCGGGAACGGCGTGGGCGCGGCGGCGAGCGCACCGTAAATGAAGAGGACGCCATCGCGGCTCATCGCCTCGGCCAGCCTTTCCACCTGCGGTCCGCCGACCGGGTCGAACACGAGGCGCGCCCCCTTGCCGCCTGTCGCGCGGTTGATCCCGGCCACCAGATCCTGCTCGGAGGTGACGACAACATGCGCGGCGCCCAAGTCTTCCAACGCCGCAGCCTTGGCGCGCGTGCGGGTCGTCGCGATCGAGATCGCGCCGACGCTGTTCGCGATCTGGATGGCAGCGAGTCCGACGCTCGATGACGCCGCCGTAACGACGACCGCGTCGCCTTCTCCGAGATGACCGATGTCGATCAGCGCACCCCATGCCGTGAGGTAGGCCATCCATATCGCCGCTGCCTCTATTGCCGATGCGCCGCTTGGGCGCCGCATGACGGCGTAGGCCGGCACGATGGCCTTGTCGGCATAGACACCGTAGTCGTTCATGGAGAAGGCCGGGATGACGCTGACCGGATCGCCTGGCGCGAAGCCGGTGACGCCGTCTCCAAGAGATTCGACCGTGGCAGAGGCTTCGTAACCGAGACGTGCCGGCAAACGCGGCGCTTCCAGGTAGGCGCCCGACCGGAACATCGCTTCGGCGCGGTTGAGACCGATTGCCTCGACGCGAACGCGCATCTCGCCTGGTCGCGGATCGCCGACCGGGAGGTCATCAAACTGCATCACATCCGGTCCGCCGGTGCGATGAAACCTGACCATGCGTGTCATGGCGATGCGCCCCTTCAGTCGGAACGAAGCGAGAAATACGTGTGCCTCACTCTCGCCAGGCCGCTCGCCATCTGGCGGGAGCAGCATGACCGCCGCTTCAGGCCGCCGGCGCTACATGCCCTCGCGCGTCCGCGAACAGCTTGATGGTCTCACGGTTGAAAGCGGGCATGTCGTCGGGGCTGCGGCTGGTGACGAGGCCCTGGTCGACGACGACCTCCTCGTCGACCCAGTTGGCCCCGGCGTTCTTCAGATCGGTCTTGAGCGAAGGCCACGATGTCATGCGGCGGCCGTGCGCCGCGCCGGTCTCGATGATCGTCCACGGGCCATGGCAGATCGACGCGACAGGCTTCTTGGCGTCGAAGAACGATTTGGCGAAGGCCACGGCCTTGACGTCCTCGCGCAGTGTGTCCGGGTTGATGACGCCACCGGGCAGCAGGAGCGCGTCGTAATCCTGGGGATTGGCGGAAGCGAGCGGGACATCGACCGGATAGCTGCGGCTCCAGTCGGTGAAGTCCCAGGCGAGGACCTTGTTGGGCTTCGGCGAAATCAGGCTGGTCTGGGCGCCGGCTTCGTCGAGCGCCTTGCGGGGCTCGGTCATTTCGACTTCCTCGAAACCGTCGGTGACGAGGATCGCGACGTGCATTCCCTTGAGCGTGTCGCTTGCCATTGATGATCTCCTTCGAGCCGGGCGCGGCTGGGGCAGGTCGCCATCGGGAGAGGTCGCGGACGCGCGCACCGAGGGGCTTGGCGTGCGCGCCCGCTGTTTCGGCGGAATGAAGCGCCCAGGGGCACGGGCGCGGGAGGCATCCGCCGACCACTCAGGCTACCAGTTTCGTGGTGTTGTGCGGATCGATGACGAACTTCTTGGGCGAGCCCTGGTCGAAGATGCGGTAGGCTTCTGGCGCCTTTTCGAGGGGGATGACCTCGACGTTCGCGAGCTTGCCGAGATACGGCATCCGGTCCCAGAGGATCGCCATCATCAGGTCGCGGTTATAGTGCATGATCGGAGCCTGTCCGGCCGAGATATGCGGCGACTTGATCCAGGCCTTGCCGAAGTCGATGCGATACCGCCCGGCCTTGGCATCCTCGTCGATCGCCTCGCTGTCTCCCGCCGTGTAGATGCCGGGCGCGCCTATCGCGCCGTTGGCGCGAACGACCTCGATCAGCGAATTGAGCACTGCGGCCGGATCCTCGCCAGCGCCGGGGCCGTTTCCATGGGCTTCGAAGCCGACAGCGTCGACGCCGCAATCCACTTGCCGCTGGCCGAGAATGGCCTCGATCTGGTCGGCGAGCGGCGTCGAAGAGGACACGTTCACGGTCTCGTACCCCGCGCTCCTGACCAGGGCGAGACGTTCGTTGTTGGTGTCCCCCACGATGATGCAGGAGGCGCCGAGGAGATGGGCGGAGGCCGCGGCGCAACGGCCGACCGGGCCGGCGCCGGCGATGTAGACGGTCGACCCGGGCTTGACGCCGGCCTGGATGCAGCCGTGGAAGCCGGTCGGCAGAATGTCGGAGAGCAGGGTCAGGTCCTTGATCTTCGCCATGGCCTGATCCTTGTCGGGGAAGCGAAGCAGGTTCCAGTCCGCGAACGGAACCATCAGGTAGTCGGACTGGCCGCCCTGCCAGCCGCCGAGATTGAACCCGTAGGCGCCGCAATCGGCCTCGTCGTTCACGTTCATGCAGGTGTCGGTATGGCCTTCCTTGCAGTTGCGGCAGCGCCCGCACGAGACATTGAACGGGACCGAGCAGAGGTCGCCCTTCTTGATGAAGTGCACATCGGGGCCGGTCTCGATCACCTCACCCGTCATCTCGTGGCCGAGCACCATGCCCGAGGGCGAGGGAAAACGGCCGCGGTAGATGTGCTGGTCGCTGCCGCAGATATTGGTGGTGACGATCTTCAGGATCGCCCCGTGGGGCGTCTTGTTGCCCCTGGGATCGACGAGCTTGGGATAGTCGTAGGTTTCGACTTTGACAGTCCTCGGTCCCATATAGGTGACCGCACGATTACCTGAGGCCATGGCAGTGTCTCCAGCGGTTGTTTCCGGATCGGTCCGGCGGGGTTCGTTGACTTTTGGTCGACCGGTCTCAGGGCAGCTTCGCCGCGAGCACGTCGAGCTTGTCGATGCGGGGGGACGAGGCGAAAAGATCGGGCGCCTTCTCCATCAGGGCCGCCGCGACGAGGCCGGAGAGATGCGCGTCGCGTCCCGCCTCATCGCGAAACACGTCGAAGATCCCGAAAGTCGAGGGACCCATGCGGACGCCGAACCACGCTATGGTTCCGGGCTCGTTCTCGACGAGCGGCTGGCCGCTTCGCAGAAATGCCTCGACCTCCGCCTCCTTCCCGGGCTTGGCGTCCATGGTGACGAGAAGCGCAAACTTGACCATTCGCTCAGTCCTTCCGGGGAGTTTCGGCGGAGCCACGTCCTCGATTGCGTCGGAGGCCGGCGCATTCGTCGGATCAAGGCCGGTATGCAGCCTCACGGCTATCGAGCCTCAGGCGCGAGCGGGCCGCGCTGACGATCGTCAGCTTTGCAGAATTCTCGCGACGCCGGTCGATCCGGGCGGCAACGGAGCATGGTTCTTCATCCGGCGACCGCAGCCGGAAAGCGGTCGTCGTCGGAGCGAGGCTCCGCCACCGCTGCTTTGTCAGACGAGCTGAGCCGGAATCGACCGCTCGCTCGACCAAGCGCGCTGATCGCAGGCCGCTGTCGCGGCAGCGGTCGCGCCTGGTGGCCACGTTACGGTGCTTGTGGATCGAGGGCTTCACCTCGCCGCGGCGGCCTCGCGGCCTGGCTCAGGGACCCGGCCGGTCGGCCTCGGCTGCAGGCGCGACCGGCGCGGTCTGCGGACTATCCGCGATAAGAACGGCTCGGTCCGGTGCGCGACTGGACCTCCCGAATGAAATCCTGCGGGCGCGTGAAGAAGCTGTTCTCGACCAGCACGCCGCCGATGACGACCATCGGGTGCGTTCGCAGAATATCGACGGCCAGCGATGTGGTCAGCAGATTGATATCATAGGCACAGATGACGGGATCATCGAAATTCGGCAGTACCTCGTTGAGGCGCATCTCGTATTCGACCCATTTGTTGCCGCTCTCCCAGTCGTCCACCGCCGTTTCTGCGTGGGCGATCATCCGCGTCATGGGGAAGCCGAGCTCGGCGCTGGCCTTCAGGGCCTCCTGAATGAGGACGAGCATGGCGTCCATGTTGAAGCGCCCGGTCTTGAGATAGGTGGTCTCCAACGGCGCGACTTCGAGCTGTCGGGTTCTGATCAATTCGTCGACGTCGATACCCGCATTGCGCAACTGCTTGATGTGGTCTCCCTGATGCTGGCTAGGCAGGACGTGATAGGCGCGATGGCCGCAGTTGATGCCGTCGCAGATGAACGGGAGCAATGTCTCGTATTCTTCCACCGCCGAACTGAAGAACGTGCAGACATGCCGGTGCTCGCGCAGCATGCTTCCTGCGAAAGCAATGGGCTGGGCCGTCGAACTCATGTCAGTCTCCCGATGCGATCTTCCAACATAGTCCGGTGTGGCGCCGATATTTCGCTCTGTACGAGGCGGTCGGCGATCTGGACGGCGAGCCGGTCGAGCGGAGCGGGATCGAACGCGCTCTCCTTCTGCGTGGCGCGAAAATGCGTCGAAAGCACACCCCAGAGACGGCTATTGCTGCTGATCAATGGCGTTGACTGCACGGCGGCAACGCCGCCGGCGCTCAACATGGCGAGCTCGCGCGTGCCCACGAACGGATAGCTCGTCGGGATGTCCTCGACGAAGACGCGCATGCGACGCGTGAGGGCGGCAGCACAGCTCGTATTGGTGTCGCGGCGCACGGTGCCGAAAAAGCTCAAGGACTGTTGCGAAAATCCAGGGCTGGCGGCGAGTTCGATACAGTCGTTCTTTTCGTCGAAGCGCTGCAGTGTGCCCATGTCGGCGCCCGTCATCCCGATCGCGATGTCGAGGACCGGCATCAGGTCCGAACCGGGATCATCGGCGTTTCTCAGCCGTGCCAGAGCGGGGGCGACCCGTCGGCCGGTCTCGGCTGCGAGCGGCTCGGTGAACTTTGCCATTCGTCGTCCCTGAGGCGGGCGATCCTGCGCCTGCGGCCGCGCGCACGGAAAATGTGATCGAGGACGGCGACCGCGGCCATTAAGCAATTTTGCGTAATGGCCGTCTTCGGCACGCCCGTAGGAGATTGTCGGAATGAACATTCATCGCCATGCGAGCAGATATCTGCACGCGTGGTTCGAAGCAGGTGCACCGATGGTTCCGACGAGAGGCTCGCGAGTGACGACAACCCCCTTGCCAAGCCCACGGCCCGTGCCTTTGCGATCAAGCCCTTGGGCAATCGACGCGGGAGGTGTATAGTCGATTCAGGATGCGTTTTGCGCGCGACCGGCCTTTCCGTAGCCTTCGATGGCGTCGACGGACACCGACAATGACGCTCCCGGTCCTTGCGTAATCATTTAGTTCGCAAACGCGGATGGCGCGTCTCCACTCGGCAAGTCCGGATGTGGATCTCTGCCGCACGACTTCGGCGTTCTGGACAGGCGCTGAAGATCCGATGTGCGTCCTGCAGTTGGATCAGAAGGAATGCTCCGGGTCGATGAGCTGTTCGAGCCGCTGGAGCTCAGGCACTGCATTCGCGATCTCGTCGCGCTTTCGACGCTGCCGGCGATCTGGAAGGACTACAGCGCGCGGCAGATCGCCGACAGCGTCGCCGCCGCGTTGATGTCGATGCTCGATGCGGACGTCGTCTATATTTCCGTGCCGGCGCTGCGCGACGAAGCCGCGGTCGATGTCGTCCGAACGGGGCTGCGAGTGCCCGCCGGATCGCTGAGCGATGTCGAACGCAGCCTGCGCGACGCGTGGCGTGGCACCCGCGAGCAGACATTGATGATCGGCAGTCCGTTCGCGGAGGGAACGCTGCACATCGCGGCGGTGCCGATGGGCTTTGATGGCGATGCCGGGATCATGGCCGGATCGCTCGATTCGCGATTTCCGAGCGAGACGCATCGCCTGCTGATCGGCATCGCGGCAAGCCATGCGACGCTCGCGATCCAGCGCTGGCACGTGGAAGGTCAGCGGCGGCGCATGGTGACCCTGATCGAGCGATCGTCGGAGTTCGTCGGCTTCGCCGGTCTTGAAGGCCGGGTGCAATATCTGAACACGGCCGGCTGCGAACTCCTCGGGCTCTCCGGCATCGAGGAAGCGCAGCGGCTGTCGATTTTCGAGTTTCTCTCGCCGCCGGATTGGGTGCGCGCGCATCAGGAGCTGATGCCGCTGGTGGAGGCGAGCGGCCGCTGGCTCGGCGAGCTCAATTTCCGCCACTTCAAGACGGGGGAGGACATTCCCTTCCTGGTCGACTGGTTCCGCATCGACGACTTTCGCACGGGCCGCCCGATGAACATGGCGACCGTCAGCCGCGACCTGAGAGGTCAGAGAGAACTCGAGGAGAATCTGCGACGCCTGAACGAATCGCTGGAGCAGCGCGTATCGGACCGGACATCGGAGCTGGCGGAGGCGCTCGAACGGCTGACGCTCGAGGCCAAGGAGCGCCAGCGCGCCGATGTACGCGCGCAGGAGCTGCAGGTGGCGCTGCTTCATGCCTCCCGGCTGAGTGCCGCCGGGCAGATGGCCGGCGCCTTGGCGCATGAATTGAACCAGCCGCTGACGGCATTCACCAATTCCGTCAACGCCGGGCGCCGGATGATGGCCAACGGCGCACACAGGGTCGAGACCATACGCGACGTGCTCGACGAAGCGGCTGGCCAGGCGCTTCGCGCCGGCGAGATCATCCGGCGTCTGCGCGAGTTCGCCACGCGCGGCGAGACGGACATGCGCATCGAACGACTGCCTGATTTGATCCGCGAAGCCAGCGATCTCGCCGCGGCGGGCACCGGTGCGCATGGCGTGCAGGTCCGGCTGAGTTTCGATCCGCGCGCCGAGGCCGTGTCGGGAGACCGGATCCAGCTGCAGCAGGTCGTGCTCAACCTGATCCGCAACGCGCATGATGCAATGGCGGATAGCGAGCGGCGCGAGTTGGATGTGGTTACGGCGCGGCTCGACGACGGGTTGATCGAGATCGCGGTCGCGGATCGTGGCTCGGGGCTGTCGGACGATATCGTCGAGCACTTGTTCGAGCCGTTCCACACCACGAAGAGCAATGGCATGGGTTTGGGCCTCTCGATCTGCCGGACGATCGTCGAGGCCCATGGCGGCAAGCTGCGATACGAGCCGAACCAGGGCGGTGGCGCGATCTTTCGCGTGACGCTGCCTGTCCCCCCGGAGCGATGAGCGCAAGATGGCCGATGCCAGGTTCGTTTATGTCGTCGATGACGATCCGGCCATCCGCCGGTCGCTGGAGCGACTCCTGGATGCCGCCGGCTTCCGCGTGACGTCCTTCGCCACGCCGGCGGCCTTCCTCGGCGTTGCGGACGACCTGGCCATGGGCTGCGTGATGCTGGATCTGCGCATGCCGAAGATGGACGGCTTCGAGGTCCTCGCTCGCCTCCTGCAGCTGAACCCGGACTTGCCGGTCATCGTGATAACGGCACAGGGCGACGTCCAGACCGCTGTCCGGACGATGAAGGCGGGAGCGGTCGACTTCATCGAGAAGCCCTACGGCGACGACGCATTGATCGCGGCGATCGAGGCCGCGCTGAACACGGGTGCGACGAAGGGGCGAGCCGATGACGTCGTGGCGGCGTCCCTCCTGGTCGATTCGCTCAGTCCGCGTGAGCGGGAGGTGCTCGAGGCGCTGGTGGCGGGGCAACCGAACAAGATCATCGCCTTCAGTCTCGGCATCAGCGTGCGCACGGTCGAGGTTCACCGCTCGCGCATGATGGACCGTCTGGGCGTGCGTCAGCTCGGCCAGGCCGTCCGCCTTTCGGTTCTCGCGAGCCTTGCCAAAGCGGTGTGAGCCCGCTTTTTAGCGCCCGGCCATGACGCATTCGCGAGGTTGAAACCGGCCGGCGGTCACCTACCTTCGTGGCTGAAACGAATGGCAAGAGGACATGCGGCTTATGAGCCTTCTTCCCCGCGTGAGCGAGCTGACCCGGGAATGCGTGTCGAGGCAATTCGACGAGCTGGGTCCAGAGGCCTGCATGGGAGACATCACCGACGTCCTGAGGCGCGAAAATCCAGAACTTCTGGAGATGGCCCGCAAATGCGCCGCCGATATCGGCGATGCGCCGAGGATCATGGTCGGCTTCGGCATGTTCTACCAGCTGCTGATCACGGCATCGGCCGATGCCGCCGGCAGGCCGGTCATGCACGCCCTGCCGAGCGTCACGGCCGAGACGCGCGACGCTCTGGTGCGAGAGATCGACGAGTCGGGCCCCGATGCCTTCACGATCACGGCGATTGGAGAGCTCGAACGCAGCAACCCCGAGCTGATGCAGATGGCGCATGGTTTTGCCTCGCGTCAACGCGACTATGGGCGGGTCATGCAGGGATTTGCCCTGCTCTACAGATCGCTCGACGCACAATCGGTGGCAGACAGGAAACGTCTGCACTGACGGGTCGACCGGTCCGGCGCCGATGCGCCGGAGCCGAGCGTTCAAGGCGAGCGACGGCGTCATGCCCTACTGCTGCGGATACTTGAATTCCGGCAATTTCTGCAGTCGTTCCTTGCTGCCCTGTGCGAGGACGATCTTTGAGCCATCCGCGCTGATCTCCAGGGCGGGGTAGGGGATCGCGACGAGGTGCGCGCCGAGACCGAGAAATCCGCCGATCTGAAGGATGGCGAACAGAACCTTCTCCCGGTCGACGATCAGATCGCTGATCGAGCCGATGCGCTCCCCGGCTCCGTTTTGGACATTGGAGCCGGACAGCTTCGAGGCGCGGTAACCCTTGGCGACCTCCTTTACATCGACGTCGAGCACCACGACGCTCTGCGAGAATGCCGGTCCTGTGCCGTATGGCATCAGGACCGCGGCCGTCAGCATCGTGATCGAGGCGGCTGCGAGCGCGCAGTGGAGTCGGCGGCGTAGGGCGTCGCTGTTGGGCTGCATCACGAGACCTCCGGTTCTTGAACGATGCCTGCGCGCGGGAGCAGTGGCTTTGCGCGGCGTCGAGGGTGCCGACAAGGTGAACTGGGACCGTCGCGACCGCCGTGACGGGTGTCAGTTTTTCGCGCCAGCGCGCACTCAGCGCGCCGGCGCCAGCACACCCATCTCGTTCTGGATCGAGGCGGCGAGCTCCGGCGCCGAGAACCCGCCCTGATGACGCACGCCGTTGACGAAGAAGGTCGGCGTTCCGTTGACGCCGCTGCGAATGCCGCCGATGAAATCCTCGCGGATCCTGTCCGCGTGCAACGAGCGGGCGATCGAATCCCGAAGGCCCATCTGCGACAACTGCAACGTCCCGGCCAGGGCGAACAGCAACTGCGTGCTCAGCCGGTTGTTGTTGGAGAAGATCGCATCATGCATCTCCCAGAACCGGCCGTGATCGCCGGCATATTCCGCAGCCTCCGCCGCCGGCGCCGCGAGCGGATGGACCTCGATCAGCGGAAAATGCCGGAAGACGACCGACAGGGCCGGGCCGAACCGGCTCTCCAGGAAGCGGACGACCGGATGGGCGGCCGCGCAATAGGGGCATTGGTAGTCGCCGTATTCGACCAGCGTGACGGCCGCGTTGGGCCCGCCGCGGCGGTGGTCACGCGGGCTGACGGGAACTTTGAGCGTCGACATGGTTCTGCTCCAGGTTTGGCATCTGGTCGAGGGCGTCGAGAATGCCGTCCGCGCCGGGATTGACCGCGACCGGAGACAGGTGGCTCCATGCGATCATGCCGTGCTGATCGATGATGAAGAGAGCGCGGGCGCTCTCGCCGACATCTTCGCGGTAGGCGCCGTAGGCGCGCGAAACCTCTCCCTTCGGATGGAAATCGGCCAGCAGCGGAAAATGCAGGTTCCGGTCGCGGGCGAAGGCCTGATGGCACCACGGGCCGTCCACGGAGATGCCCACGAGGTCCGCGCCTTTCTTGCGAAACTCCGTCAGCACGTGGTTGTAGAGCGTCATCTGGTCGCCGCAGACCGGGCTCCAGTCCGCCGGGTAGAAGGCCAGGATCAGGCGCCGCCCGGCGAATTCGGACAGGGACAAGGTCTGGTCGGGCGTGACGCGAAGCGTGAAGGCGGGCGCCTTCGTGCCGGATGCGAGAATTGTGGCCATGTCTAGATCCTTTCCCGATCGCTCAGGCCGCGCCGGAGGCGGCGAGATTGCCCGGCAATCCGGTTCGGTGGGATCGCAGCCTGTACGCCAGCACCAGAAGCGTGCCGCCCAGCACGAGCGCATGCGCGCCGGTCCAGAAGGTGAGCACCAATGCGCCGATGAACGGCGATATGACGAGGAGAACCCCGAGCACGATGCTGGCGATGCCGCCGATCACCAGCCAGACACGGCCATGGTCGATCTTGAGCCGGAAAGCCGAGATCAGCATGAGCGTGCCCGATATCAGCGCCCATGCCGCCATCAGGAGGACGAAGGCCAGCACCGTCAGCCCGGGCCACAGCGCCGCGACGACGCCGGCGGCGATACCGAAGATGCCGCTCAGCAGCAGCCAGACCCAGCGCTCGCCCTTTCGCGCTCCCCGCACCGACATGACGATCCCGAAGACGCCGTCGACGATGCTGAAGGCGGCGAAGACGAAGACCAGCGACAGCATCGTGACGACCGGCATCGCAAAGGCGGTGATGCCGAACAGGATCGCGACCGCGCCGCGCAGCGCGACGGCCCACCAGTTATCGGCGAGCATGTCGTTCATCGCCTGGGTTTTCGCGCCGTCATTCACAGGGAGATCCGTCATCGTGCTCTCCGTTCAGATCCGTGGCCGAAACCTACTCCGCCAGGCCCGGTGGAACCTTGATGGCCGTCAGTTTTGCCGCAACGGCTCGACCTTTCGGATCGCCCGGGCGCCGCGCCGGGAAGGACGATCGGCTGAGCTCGGTCGCCCGCGCCGGTCCTCGGCAGTCAGGCCGCAAGCCCGTTGACCTCGACGAGCTCCGCCCTGACCCCGTTCACGATGCGAGCTGCGTCGTCCTGCGACTTCCCGCACAGCAACAGCGCCCGGTCCGCAAGCGCGAGGCCGGCTGCGAGGTTTTCGGGAAAGACCGCGGTCGCCTCGAGGCGCGCGAAGTGCGCCATGTCGAGATCGTCGGCGGTTGACACCAGGGATGCCGGCCCTGGCTCGATCGCTCTGACCCGGTGCAGGATGCTTTCCACCGTGTTCAGATGATCGAAGGTGATCGCGACCAGAAGGGCCCGGTCCAGACCCGCCGCCTCGAGAATGCGGTGATGTCTCGCATCGCCGAAGACGACCTCGTGACCTTGGCGGCGAGCCGTCCGGAATCGGGGCAGATCCGTCTCGATGGCAATATACGCAATCCCCGCGGCTTCCAGGACGGTCGCTACGAGCCGGCCCACGCGACCACAGCCACACAGGATGACGTGATCATGCAGGCTGCCGCTTTGCATGCGAATCGATGCCTCCGTGGCGGCGATGCGACGTTCGCGACGGTCGAATAGCCATGCGGCCCAATGGTTGCGCTGGATCAGGAGGGGGGCGAACCCCATCGTCAGGGCAAGCGCGATCAGCGCCGGTTGGCCCAGCGCCGCCGACACCAGGCCGGACTGGAGGGCGAGCGATGTCAGCAGCAGCCCGAACTCGCCGCCATGCGCCACGATAACGGCGGTCCGCGCGGAGGCCTCACGTGGCGCCCCGGCAATCAGGCCGGTCACGAAGGCCACGAGCGGCTTCGCCAGAACGAGCACGAGCAGCCAGACAACGATCATGCCGGGAAAGCTCGCTGCAGCCGACGTGTCGATGCCCATGCCAACCGTGATGAAGAAGAGGCCTACGAGCACGTCACGGAATGGCCGGATGTCTTCCTCAACCCGATGACGGAATTCGCTCTCGCCGATGACCATGCCCGCGACGAAGGCTCCGATCGGCGCAGGCAGCCCCGCCAGATGGACGACATAGGCGGTGCCAAGCGCAGTCATCAGCGCCCACAGCAGGAAGAGGTCGGCGGAGCGCGACTTGAGCACCCAAGAGAAGCCGAGACGGATCAGAGGCCGCGCGATGACGGCGGCGGCGACGAGAGCCCCGGTCGCAACCGCGATCTGCTTGAGAATCTCCATCGGCGCCAGCGATCCGTTCTGCGCCCAGGCGCCGACCAGAATGATGAGAGGCAGCGTCGCCAGATCCTGGAATAGCAGTATCCCGAGCGCGAGCCGTCCGTGGCGGCTGCTGATTTCGCCCTGCTCGGCGAGTTGCTTCAGCGTGACGGCGGTCGACGACATGGCGATGGCGCCGCCCATGATGACGGCCGGCTGCACCGGCACGCCCGTCAGGACAAGTCCCGCCGTCACAAGCGTCATCATGAGGCCGACATGCACGCTGCCGGCGACGAGCACGTCCCGCCCCGCGCGCAGAATTGTCGGCATCGAGAATTCGAGCCCGACCATGAACATGAGGAAGATCAGGCCGAGCTCCGCAAGAAACTTCGTGTGCTCGGCATTGTCGATCAGGTTGAGCGCATGCGGCCCGAGCACCGCGCCCACGACGAGGTAGCCCATCACCGCGGGCATTCGCAGCATGGTGAGAAGCCCGACCGCGAGGCCCGACGCGGCGAGGAGAATGAGTGTGCGGGCCAGGAGATCGTCCATCATGCCCTCGACGATCCGCGACGGACCTGTGTCATCACGGCAGGATCAGCTGGAGACGTTTCGTCAGCCTGGCGACGGGTCTCGTCGACACCAGGCGCCGTGGCAGTGTCCGACGGCTGCGCTGTCGAGCGGCGGCCGACATGCAAGGGCGCCCACGAAGGCGGGTCGCTCGCAGGAAACGAGTCCAGACTGGCTTGCTCGACCGGGTCGGGACCTACGGTCTCGGGCAGATCAGGTTTGCGCGCCCACGTGTGGTTCACGTCGAAAGCTCCTCTGCGACAGTGACCGGCCGGACCGGCCAAAGGTCCGGCTGGTCCCTCCTCTGCTGCATCACGGAGAAATGATGATGCGGTTCTCGACCTTGGTGACGCCCGGCGCCCGCCAGGCTGCGCGCTCGGCCTCCTGGCGCTCCGCCCAGGACCGGACCGTTCCCGAGAGGGTCACGACCCCGCCGTCGGTGGCGACCGTCACGCGCTTCGCGTCCACCTCCGCCATCCGCGTCAAAGCCTCCTCGATCTTGGACTTGATCTCCGAAGGCGCGATGCGCGGCTTGAGCGTCACCAGGTTCGATATGCCCTTGACGCTCCTGACCTTTCGCGCCGCCGCCTCCGCGCGGTTGCGCTGATACTCCCACTCCGCCGTGCCCTCGAGGGTCACCCAGCCGCTCTTGACCACGACCTTGATGTTCTCGTGGGAATAGGGAAGCTCGTTCTTGATCGCCTCGACGACGGCGCGGGCGACCTCGGGATCGGGCTTTTCGTGGACCAGCGGGAGACGGACCTCGATGTCGTTGGCGATGCCGAGCACTCCCTTGACCCGCTTCGCCGCCTTCTCGGCCTCATACTTCTGGCTGTAGCTGCGGACGAAGCCGCTCAGCGTGACGACCCCATCCTTGGCCGCGACGCCGATGTCGGAAGCGTCGATGTCCGGATCCCATTTCAGTTCGCTTTCCACGTCGCGCTTGATGTCGCTGTCTGCTCTCATGATGCAATCCTCCGTGGCGGGTGATTGGCCTGGGCTGGGCGAAGACATCCCCGCACAGCGATGGGAGGCTAGCGTCTGCGTACCGCCGCCAGCCTTGACGGCCATCAGTTTTGAGGCAGGGCGTGTCCTCCCCGTCCGCCGGTGCTGCACAAGAACAGTCCGCAACCGTCGGGCGGTCGCGGACAGTGAGGCGGGTCGCGGGGCAATGGGGAGGGAGGTCAACCCGCCTGGACTGGAATGCGTTTCGTTTCGGCCTGCGCCTCTGCGGACTTCGGAATCACGATCGTCAGCACGCCGTTGTCGAAGCTGGCCTTGGCGGCGCCGGCGTCGATACCCGCTGGCAGGGGAACGATCCGCTCGATGGCGCCGTAAACCCGCTCCCTGACGAGAACGCCGCTTTCCTCGGCTTCACGCTCGGACTTCTTCTCGCCGCGGATCGTCAACTGGCCATTACCGACCGACAGCTCGACATCCGTATCGCTCAAGCCGGGCAGCTCCGCGGTGACCGTGATCTCTTTGCCGTTGTCGGCGACATCAACGCTGACAGGCTGCGTTGGTGCCAAGGCGCCGACCGGGGCGAACGGGCTCAGCACCATGCGCCAGAACCGGTCGAAGGCGCGGTCGACATCGAGCTGCAGTGCACGGACGGGGTCCGTCGCGTCGGTTCCGGCGGCGACGTGGCGGCCCGCGCCACGCCATGGGACGAGGTCCGTGATCTTCATCGGGCTTGCTCCCTCAGTCGGCTTTGACATTGATCTTGGCGGCTGGGGACGGCGCGGCCTTCGGAAGGGTCAACCGGAGCACGCCATCCTTCAGCACCGCCTCGATCCTCCCGACGTCGATCGGCTCGGAGACGGTGAAGCTGCGCTCGTAACTGCCGTCCCGATACTCGGCATGGACCAGGGCGTAGCCGTCCGGCGCGCTCGATTGGGATCGCGCCGAAATCCGCAGAACGCGGTTGTCGAGGGTGACGTCGAGGGTGTCGGGATCCGCGCCCGGCATGTCGAGGACCACCTGGACGCCGGCCGTGGTCTCGACGATGTCGGTCGGCGGGGTGAAAGCAGGCTCGCTGCGCGTGGCTTCGGCCGGTTGGAGGCCATTGGGCTGCTGGTCGCTCATGGCGGCTTCGTCCTCAGATGCGGCTGACGGTGATCTTGTGCGGCTTGTCCGCCTCGGGTCTGGGCAGATCGAGCCGCAGCACACCGTTCCGGAATGTTGCCTTGACGCGGTCCCCGTCGACGCGGAAAGGCAGGACGAGATTGCGGGCGAAAGCCCCGGTGATACGTTCCTGGCGGTGGACGACCGCGTCGTCCGCCGGCGGCTGGGCCGTGCGGCGGCCGCGCAGCGTCACCGTGTTCTGATGGACGGCGATATCGAGTTCCTCGGGCACAACGCCGGGAATCTCGGCCGTGACCACGGCGCCGTCGCTTCCGGCCCACACATTCATCGGCGGAAATTCGGGAGGCGCGGCGACACGGAGATTGTCGAAAAGCCGGCTCATATCCCTCTGGGCGAAGCGCATCTGGCGTACCGGGTCAAACCCGCGCCCCGTATTGTCGAGATTGTGCAGCATGCCGATCGTCCTTCTGCGCGCGTGAGACACCGATGTCCCGGACACCGTGCCTCGGCTGGACGCGGGCGGCATTGATGACCGTCAGTTTGGGAGCACTGAATTCCGGCTAGGTCTTGCCAGCATCCCGACGCACGCCGCCAACGGCGGTCATCACGCCGGGGCCGCGCCCGCGAAGGACAGGTCCGCGATCATGCCGACGAGCAGCGGCGATCCCTATGAGACCCTCGGCGTCAAACGCGACGCCTCGCAGAGCGATATCCAGGCTGCCTATCGCCGGAGGGCCAAGAAGCTGCACCCGGACCTCAATCCCGGAAACAAGAAGGCCGAGCAGGACTTCAAGGCTCTGTCGGCGGCCTACGAGATTCTGCGCGACGAGGCGAAGCGCGGGCGCTTCGATCGCGGCGAAATCGAAGCGACGGGAGCCGAAAAGGCCGAACGACGCTACTATCGCGACTTTGCCGGCGCGGATGCGGGCGCAGGGTCCTATGGCGAAGGCTTCGCGGATTTCGGCGGCGACGACCTCTTTGCCGAGTTCTTCTCGCGCCAGAGGAGTGGACCGTTCGGCAAGCGCGGCGGCGACATCCGCTATTCCATGGAGATCGATTTCCTTGAGGCGGTCAACGGCGGCACGCATCAGGTGACGCTGCCCGGAGGCCAGACGCTGGACGTCAGGATCCCACCCGGTGCGCGCGATGGGCAGACCCTTCGGCTGCGGGGCAAGGGCAGCGCCGGCGACGTCGGAGTGAAAGCCGGTGACGCGCTGATCGAGCTCCATGTGCGCGCCCATCCCTTCTATCGGCGCGAGGGCGACGACATCCGGCTTGATCTCCCGATCTCGCTCCGCGAGGCCGTGCTCGGCGGCAAGGTCAAGGTGCCGACGCCGGCAGGCACGGTAGCGGTATCCGTGCCGATGAATTCATCCAGCGGGCGCACGCTGCGGCTGAAGGGACAGGGTGTCGCCCGGCGGGACGGGAGCCGGGGCGACGTCTACGCAACACTCAAGATCGTCCTTCCGGAACAGCAGGATCCCGAGCTGAAGGCATTCGTCGTTGGCTGGTCAGCCGGCAAGGACTTCAATCCGCGGCAGGCAATGGGGGTCTAGATGCTCGATCACTTCGAACCCAAGAGACATCGTCCTGTCGACGATGACACGCTGCAGGCCTTCGTCGACAGGGGCTGGATCTTGCCGCCCGTTCGCGAAGGTCAGCGCGTGATCCGCGACGTCGATGTCGCGCGTGCGGCCCTGATCGTGGATCTGACCGATGGGATGGGTCTGAACGAGGAAGGCGTCGATCTGGTGCTGGATCTGATCGACCAGCTCTATGGCCTGCGTTCCGCCCTCGGCCATCTGATCGATACGCTGGCGGTGCAGCCTGATGGCGTTCGGGCTCGCCTCGTGAGCGACCCGAGGCGGCTTTACACGCTGAGCTACCGCCGATCGCCGGCTGTCCGCTGACTCCTAGCCGGCGGCCGGGCTGCCATCGTGCGGTTCGCGAACCGCCACGCCAACCATCGCCGGGCGAAGCACCCGGTCGTGAAGCGTATAGCCTGGCTGCAGGACCTCGACGACGGTGCCGTCCGCGGCTGTCTCGTCCGGTCGCTGGAAAATGGCGTGATGGATATGCGGATCGAAGGCCGCGCCGAGCGGATCGATGCGTCGCATGCCATGCCGCGCCAGCGTCGCCAGCAGGTTGCTCTCGGTGGTCTCGACGCCTTTCAGGAGCGGTCCGATCGACGCGTGATCGGCTGCGCCTGGCGGCATGCTCTCGATGGCGCGGCGCAGATTGTCGAGCGTGTCCACGAGGTCGCCAGCGAGTTGCGAGGCGGCGAACTTCACCGCCTCCTCGCGCTGGCGCTGCATCTGCTGGCGGATGTTCTGCTGCTCGGCCAGGGCGCGCAGCAGCTTGTCCTTCACATCGGCGAGCTCGAACTCGAGCGCCGCCTGCGAGGCCGGGGCGGCAGATTGCGCGGAGGGCGTGTCCGGTGACTGGGGCATCGGCTCCGCAGTTTTCTGTCCGTGGGGAGCCTCAACCATGGCGCTGACCATTCTTGTCGTTCACCTCCTCGAAATCCGCGTCGACGACATCGTCTCCCGCGGCCGACGCTTCGCCGGAACCGGAGCCCGGGGCACCTGCGGACTCCTGCACCTTGGTGCCGAACTCCGCCGAGGCGACCTGCAAGGCCTTGGCCTTGGTCTCGATATCGTCGGCCGAGGCCCCGGCGATGGCCGACTTGACCTCCTGGATGGCCTTCTCGACGGTCGTCCGGTCCACCGAGGGCGCCTTGTCCTTCGCCTCGTCCAGAGCCTTCTGGCTGGTTCCGATCTGCGCATCCGCCTGGTTGCGCGCTTCGACCAGAGCACGCCTCTGCTTGTCGGCCTCCGCATTGGCCTCCGCCTCCCGCACCATGCGGTCGATATCGGACTGCGTGAGGCCGCCGGAGGCCTCGATCTTGATCTGCTGCTCCTGGCCGGTGGCCTTGTCCTTGGCCGTGACGTGGACGATGCCGTTGGCGTCGATGTCGAAGGTGACCTCGATCTGCGGCACGCCGCGCGGCGCCGGGGCAATGCCGACGAGATCGAACTGGCCGAGCAGCTTGTTGTCTGCCGCCATCTCGCGCTCGCCCTGGAAGACGCGGATCGTGACCGCATTCTGGTTATCCTCGGCCGTCGAGAAGGTCTGGCTCTTCGTCGCCGGGATGGTCGTGTTCCGGTCGATCAGCCGCGTGAATACGCCGCCGAGTGTCTCGATGCCGAGCGAGAGCGGGGTCACGTCGAGCAGCAGCACGTCCTTGACGTCGCCCTGCAGCACACCGGCCTGGATCGCGGCGCCGATCGCCACCACCTCGTCCGGATTGACACTCTTGTTCGGCTCCTTGCCAAAAATGTCGGAGACCACATCCTGCACCTTGGGCATGCGCGTCATGCCGCCGACGAGAACAGCCTCGTCAATGTCCGACGTCTTAACCTTGGCGTCCTTCATCGCCGCCCGGCAGGGGCTCTCGGTCCGCTGGATGAGATCGTCGACCAGATCTTCCAGCTTCGCCCGCCTGAGCTTGATCTCGAGATGCTTGGGGCCGTTCTGGTCGGCTGTGATGAAAGGCAGGCTGACGGTTGTCTCCAAGGTCGAAGAAAGCTCGATCTTGGCCTTCTCGGCGGCTTCGCGCAGCCGCTGGATCGCCAGCCGGTCTTGTCGCAAGTCGATGCCCTGGTCCTTCTGGAACTCGGTCGCCAGCCAGTCGACGACGCGCTTGTCGAAGTCTTCGCCGCCGAGGAAGGTGTCGCCATTGGTGGCCTTCACCTCGAACACACCGTCGCCGATATCGAGCAGCGAGATGTCGAACGTGCCGCCGCCGAGATCGTAGACCGCGATCTTGCCTGCCGTCTTCTTGTCCAGCCCGTAGGCAAGCGCGGCGGCCGTCGGCTCGTTGATGATGCGCAGTACGTCGAGCCCTGCAATCCTGCCGGCATCCTTCGTCGCCTGCCGCTGGCTGTCGTTGAAATAGGCCGGTACGGTGATGACGGCCTGGGTCACCTTCGCGCCGAGATAGGCCTCCGCCGTCTCCTTCATCTTCACCAGGATGTGGGAGCTGATCTGGCTTGGGCTGTGTTTCTTTCCCGCCACCTCGATCCACGCATCGCCATTGTCGCCCTTGACGATCTTGTAGGGGACCAGCGTCTTGTCCTTCTCCACCACCGGATCGTCGTAGCGGCGCCCGATCAGGCGCTTCACGGCGAAGATCGTGTTCTCCGGGTTGGTCACGGCCTGCCGCTTGGCCGGCTGGCCGACCAGAATCTCGCCATCCTTGGTGAACGCGACGATGGAGGGGGTGGTGCGGCCGCCTTCCGCGTTTTCGATGATCTTGGCCTGCGCCCCCTCCATCACCGCGACGCAGGAGTTGGTCGTGCCCAGATCGATGCCGATCACCTTCGTTGCCATCTTCCATCTCCATCGAAATTGGGCGCCTGATGCGGCCGGTGCGACTGCGCCCGCATCCGAAGCCTTGCCGATGACCAGGCCGCCGGCCTTGACGGTCGTCAGTTTCGAGCCTGTTGACGATTTTGCACTGCGACGGCGGCTCGCCGTCGAGCCGGGTTTTCTCGAGGAGAAGGGAGAGGCGACGTTACGGATGGCAGGTCGTTCGGCGCCGCGTCATCCGCCCTCAGCCGTTCTGGCCGCCTCGCCTCCGGGTGATCCTGATGCGGCGCGGACCCTCCAGCGAGATGACGCCGCGCGCCTGCAGATCGGTAATGGCGCGGCAGACCGTTTCGGGCGAGATACCGAGCATGTCGGCGATGTCGTAGCGCGAGATCGGCAGCGCCATGCCCTCGTCCCTGTCGGCCGAAAGCCTCCGGTGAAAGTAGAACAGAAATTCCCGGACCTTTTCCTGGGCCGTCATCGTGCCGATCACCAGGAGCTGCTCCTGCAGCCGTTCCAATGCCTCGAGGATCTGCATTCTGATTTCGAGGGCGGTCTCGGAGTCTTCCCTGGCCAGCGCCTCGACACGTTGGCGCGGGTAACAGGCGATCACTGTTCCCTCAGTCACGGCCTGGACGGCAAACCGATGGCGCAGGCGGGAGGTGAAGCCGAACAGATCTCCCGGCAGATAGATGTCGACCAGTTGCCTGCGCCCGTCGGCGCGCATCAGAAATTTGCGCGCCGAGCCGGACATGACACGATACCAGGTGTCGCTGCGCTCCTCCTGGCCGTAGATGTCCTGCTCGCGATCGAAGCGACGCAGGTGCGCCAGCGACCGCAGCCGTGTCGGCTCGGCGGTCGGCGCGCTTGGCAGGCGTTGCAGGGTCGCGGACGTCGCGGATGCGTCGAGCATGGTGGCCTCCCCATCCTCCGCCAGCGCGCGAAGGCTTGCCATGCACCATTCGTCAGCCTTCGTCGAAGGGGAATTGGGGGTCTGTCCGTATCGTAGAATCCCGCATCCCGCTGATCGGGGCGTTTCCTTCGATATGGCTGGCGGTCATGGGGGTAAGACGCGCCTGGTCCTTCGCGGGTGTCGCGACGACGCAAGCCTGTATGCACCCGGCCCCAGGCCGGAAAGGGCCATGCTTGGCCAGCGTCAGTCGCCTCGGCACCAGGAGGTCAATGGGCTGATAGACGACGGCGCGCACGAACTCCGCGAGCGACCCACTGGCCGATACCTTCCCCAGGGACGAAAGTCAGGCGCACGTCCGTTGACGTTGTGCGGCCCACGACCGCGTCCACAAGGTCCTTGGGGACGCGTTTGCGGTGGTCTTCGGATGTTTCCAAGGATTGGCCACGCAGAGTACCAAGTATACCACTCGGTGGTTGCCAAACCCTTGCTGGTGCAGCCTTATTCCGCAAAATAAGGGGGGTGGGGCTGGTGCTGCGAGAGAGGATTGAACTCTCGACCTCTCCATTACCAATGGAGTGCTCTACCACTGAGCTACCGCAGCAGGACCGTGCTTATGCAGGCGTTTCGGGTCGATCGAGGACCTGGAAAGCGCCGCGCCGTTCCGAAGCGGCGTCCTGATGCCACAAGCCCCGCCCCGACGCAACCTGTTCCGCACATATCCCTGCACATGAAAATGAAGGGCGCCGGAGCATGCCATCACCAATGGAGTGCCCGACATCGCTGCCCCGGTCTGTTTTCAGTCCGGCAGCAGCAGGCGCGGGTCGATGCGGAAGAGCCTGCCGTCGCCGAGAAGATGGGCGCAAAAGCCCAGGCTGAACAGCGGCCGGAAGGCGATGTCCCGGACATTGAGACCGCCGGCATAGGCGCCCATCGCCGGCATGACGCAGCGGCTCGGCGAGATCGCAAAGCAGCGCCGGCGCAGCGCCCGGCCGCGCATGCGGACCTTGGCGGCGGGGTGCAGATGCCCGGCGATCTCCGGCAGCGCACCGGCGGGGCTTGGCTCGTGCCGCAGCATGACGCCGCGAAGCTCGAGCTCACCGGCTACCGTGCCGCCCATCGCCGCCGAGATCATCGGGTCGTGGTTGCCGCTCATCCAGAGCCAGTCGCGGCCGGCCTGGCAGGCGCGCAAGCTCGCAAGGCAGCTTTCGTCGATCCGTGCCTCGGCGCCGCGGTCATGGAAGGAATCGCCGAGGGCGATCACGCGTGCCGGCTGGTAGCGCAGGATCGCGGCGCCGAGCAGCCGCAATGTCGCGGCGGAATCATAGGGCGGCAGCAGCACGCCGCGCGCCGCATAGGCCGAGCCCTTCTCCAGATGCAGGTCGGCGACGACGAGCGTGCGCTCGTCCGGCAGATAGAGCGCGCCGGACAGGTCGGGCACGACAGCCAGCCGGCCGAGCATGAACGCCTCGGCTGCCACCTCTCCGGTTTCCTTCGCCGCCAGGTTCACGCCATCGCCTCTTCGAGCATCTGCGCTTCCGCCTCCGCCAGGATCTCGTCGGCCGCTTCGCCGTGGACCGCCTCGCGCCCGATCTCGAGCATGACCGAGACCGAGAGCGGCGAGACGTGATCGAGCGGCTGATGCACGATTCGCCCGCTGATCCGTGTCAGCATCTGACCCAGGCGGCCGATGTCGAGCAAGCCCGTCGCCGCGTCGGCGCGCGCGGCGCGCAGGAGCACATGGTCGGGCTGGTGCCGCCGCAGCACGTCGTAGACGAGGTCGGTCGATATTGTCACCTGCCGCCCGCTCTTCTCCTGGCCGGGGAAACGACGCTCGATCAGGCCGCCGATCACGGCGCAGGAGCGGAAGGTGCGCTTCATCAGCGCCGATTCGGCCAGCCACTCCTCGAGATCGTCGCCGAGCATGTCCTGCGCGAAGAGATCGTCGAGCGAAAGCGCCCCGCGCGCGATCGCCGCGCCCATGTCGCCGAGCGTCCAGACGGCGATGCCATAGTCGTTGCAGACAAAGCCCAGCGGCTTCAGCCGGGCCCGCTCCAGCCGTCGCGTCAGCAGCATGCCGAGCGTCTGGTGGGCGAGGCGGCCCTCGAACGGGTAGGCGACGAGGAAGAAGCGCCCGGCGCGCGGGAAGGTCTCGACCAGCAGTTCGCCGGGCTTGGGCAGGCGCGATTTCAGCCTTTGCGCATGCAGCCAGGACGAGACCTCGTCGGGGAGCTTCGCCCATTCCTTCGGTGTCGCCAGGATGGCGCGGACCCGCGCCGCGAGGAAGGTCGAGAGCGGGAACTTGCCGCCGGCATAGGACGGGATCTTCGGGTCGGTTCCGGCGCTGGTGCGCGAACAGACCACCTCGTTCTCGACGATGCCCTCGAAGCGCAGCACCTCGCCGGCGAAGACGAAAGTGTCGCCCGGCGTCATCGTCTCGGCGAAATACTCTTCGAGCTCGCCGAGCACGCGCCCGCCGCGGCTGAGCATCTTCTGGCCGCCGGGACGAGCCGGCCTGGAGCGACCGAGCCGGACCTTGAGCATGGTCGACTCGACGATGGTGCCGATGTTCATGCGGTATTGCTGGATCACGCGGGCGTTGCTGGCGCGATAGAGCCCGTCCTTGCTCCGCCGCAGCTTGGCGAAGCGTTCATAGCTCTTCAGCGCATAGCCGCCGGTCGCGACGAAATCGACCACCGCGTCGAAATCGGCGCGGTCGAGACCGGCATAGGGCGAAGCTGTGAGGATCTCCCGATAGAGCGCGTCGGGCTCGAAACCGTCGGAGCAGGCCACCCCCAGCACATGCTGGGCGAGCACGTCGAGCGCCCCTAACCGCGGCGGCGGCGTATCCTGCGCCGCCTCCGCCACGGCATCGAGCGCAGCACAGCATTCGAGCAGTTCGAAGCGGTTCGAGGGCACGAGAAGCGCCTGCGAAGGCTCGTCCATGCGGTGGTTGGAGCGGCCGATGCGCTGCATCAGGCGGCTGGCCCCCTTCGGCGCGCCGACATTGACGACGAGGTCGACATCGCCCCAGTCGATGCCGAGATCGAGCGTCGCGGTGCAGACGACGGCTTTCAGCTTGCCCGCCGCCATCGCCGCCTCGACCTTGCGGCGCTGGCCGACATCGAGCGAGCCGTGATGCAATGCGATCGGCAGCGTCTCCTCGTTCACGCTCCACAGCGCCTGGAACATGAACTCGGCCTGCATGCGCGTGTTGACGAAGACCAGCGTCAGCTTATGCGCTTGGATCGCCGCATAGATGTCGCCGACTGCATGGGCGGTGACATGGCCCGCCAGCGGCAGCCGCCGGCTCGTATGCATGATGCCGATCTGCGCTTGTGCGCCGCCCTTGACGGTGACGAGGCCGGACGGAGTGCCGGCGCCGCCCAGATAGGCTTGCAGGTCCGCCGGCTCGCGCACCGTCGCCGACAGGCCCACGGCGCTCATCTGCGGCGCCAGCATGCGCAGACGGGCGAGGTCGAGCGAGAGCAGGTCGCCGCGCTTGGAGGTGACCAGCGCATGCAACTCGTCGAGCACGACGCGGCGTAGGTTCGCGAAGAACGGCTTGGCGTCGCGGTGAGAGACCAGGAGCGCGAGCTGTTCCGGCGTCGTCAGGAGGATATCCGGCGGCCGCTCGATCTGACGGGCGCGCTTGGCCGGCGAGGTGTCGCCGGTACGCGTCTCGACCTTCACCGACAGCCCCATCTCGCGGATCGGCATCTCGAGATTGCGGGCGATGTCGACCGCGAGCGCCTTCAGCGGCGAGACATAGAGCGTGTGCAGGCCGTCGCGTTCGCCGCCGCGCTGGGTCAGTTCGACCAGCGAGGGCAGGAAACCGGCGAGCGTCTTGCCGGCGCCGGTCGGTGCCACCAGCAGGGTCGAGCGCCCCGCCCGCGCTTCCTCCAGCAGAGCGAGCTGATGCGCCCTGACGCTCCAGCCGCGGCTGGCGAACCAGGCGGAGAAGGCGGGCGGGAGAGGCGAGGGCGCATCCATCGAGCGACAGAGATAGGCTCTGCCGAACGAAAAGGGAACGGTGGTCTCTCGCCTTTCAGACGGCCGGGTTGCCGCTTGATCCCAATACGACGACCCTGCTGCCGACCGGCACGCGCCGATAAAGATCCATGATGTCCTGGTTCAGCAGCCGGATGCAGCCGGACGAAACCATCGCCCCGATCGTCCACGGCTCGACGGTGCCGTGCAGCCGGTAGAGCGTGTCGCGACCGTCGCGATAGAGGTAGAGCGCGCGCGGGCCGAGCGGGTTGCCGGCGCCGCCTGCCAGGCCGCCGGCATAGCGGCCATAGCGCTGCGGTTCGCGGCGGATCATATCCTGCGTCGGCGTCCAGCGCGGCCATTGCGCCTTGCGCGCGATCGTCGCGGCGCCGCGGAAATTGAAGCCTTCTTCCTTGCCGACGCCGATGCCGTAGCGGATCGCGCGTCCGCCTTCGCCGACGAGGTAGGCGTAGCGTTCGCCAGGATCGACGACCACGGTTCCAGGCCGCTCGGCCGTGCGATAGCTGACCTCCCGCCGCAGGAATTCGGGCTCGATTTCGCTGAGGTCGATGGCCGGCACCGGAAAAGGCTCGCCGTCGACGGCTGCATAGATCGAGGCATAGTCGGCATCGAACGTGTCGAGGCGTCCGGCGGGCGATTGGCTGGAAAGTTCGGGCGCGGGTCTCGTCACGCAGCCGGACAAAAGGAATGGGCTGCCGAGCAGCAAGCGGCGTCGGTCGATGGGCATTTCAGGCTATCGGCTCGCGTGACGGGATCGGTGCGGCGATAGAGCAATTTGCCGCGGCAGCGTCGATCCGTTATGAGGTCATGGATATCATAACCAATGGCTATGCATGGATATCGCTTCCGCCCTGAGAGCTTTCGTGCACGTCGTGGAACGTGGCTCGGTCACCGCCGCAGCGCGCGATCTGTCGGTGTCGCAACCGGCCGTCACCAAGCAGCTGCGCAATCTCGAACGGCATGTCGGAGCGCGCCTGTTGGAGCGCTCAGCCCGCATGGTCCGGCCGACCGCACAGGGCATAACGCTCTATGAGGCCAGTCGGAGCGCCCTCGCGACAATCGATGCGGCGTTGGAAGGCGTTCGCCACGAGATGGGCGCGATCGAAGGGCTGTTGCGCGTGCATGCGCCGTCCTGCATCGGCGCCAAGCATCTCCACCCGATCGCGCTGGCCTTTCAGGAGCGCCATCCCAGCGTAACCATCGATCTGGTTCTGGAGAATCGCGCGGTCGATCTGGTTTATGAGGGGTTCGATCTCGCGCTGCGCTACGGCCGGCCGGATGGCCAGGAACTGATCGTCAGGCGCCTTGGCCTGGTGCGCCGCATCCTTGTCGCTTCCCCACAGTTCCTGGCCCGATCGGGGCCGATTGGGACGCCGGCGCAGCTGTCTGAGATCGATGTCGTGACTTCTGCGACGCTGCTATCGCCCCGCGATAGCCTCCCGCTGCAGCGAGGAGGAGAGAGCATCAACGTACCGGTGCGGCCGATCATGCGTGTCAACCACGCCGACGCTGTCACCGCGACCCTGCTGTCCGGCCGGGCTGCCGGCCCCGTCCAGCATCTGCTCGTCACGGAAGAACTCGCGGCAGGAAACCTCGTCAGAATCCTGCCGGATTACGAGGTCAAGCCGACCGAGGCCTTCTGGACCTTTCCTTCGGTGCGCTTCATGCGCCCGGTCGTGCGCGCCTTCACTGATTTCGCCATCCCGGCCCTGCGCGCCGTCGAGGGCGTCGATGCCGGGGATATGCGGTCGGAGGCGGCCTAGACTGGCGCCGGCCTCGTGCCCTCAGTGGCGCTCGGCGATGACCAGCAGCCCCGGCACCGGCTGGCCGCGATCGATCCTCGTGCTACGTGGCTCGACCAATACGGGCCTCAGCCCGGCTTCGGCAAGCGCCTCCCTGATCCAGCTCTCGGCATGGGCGAAGCGCCGGTCGTGCCCAACGGTGATGCCCTCGCCGTCATGGCTCTGCACGGTGAAGGCGAGGAGCCCGCCTGTCTTGAGCACCCGCGCGCTCTGATGGAAGCACGAGGCGAGATCGCCGAGATAGACGAAGACGTCGGCGGCGATGACGAGATCGGCGCAGGCGTCGGGCCGGCTCGCCAGAAAGGCCGTGAGGCCGGCGGTCGCGAGCTTGTCGTAGAGCGTTCCGCCATCCTCGCGCGTCTTGGCCTGCGCCTTGGCGATCATCCGGGGCGACAGATCGCAGCCGGCGAGGAATTCGGTTTCGGCGCGGATCGCTTCGCCCATCAACCCGGTGCCGCAGCCGAGATCGAGGACCGTCCCAAAATGAAGAGGATGGTCCGCCTGCACGCAATGCCTCGCCAGCGCCTCCTTCAGCAGCGCCGGCGCCTGATAGTGCAAGGCACCGACGAGGTGGCTGTCGAAGCGCTCGGCATAAGCATCGAACAGTGCGCCTGAAAAATTCTCCGAGGTCGCCTGCTCGGCCGGCAGCGCGCCGATGCGGGCGAGGTCGAGCTTGGCGCCGACATGGTCGTTGGGGTCGAGTTCGAGGCATTGCCGCCAGGCGGTCGCAGCCTCCTCATTGTGCCCGAGCGTTTCCTGGGCCAGCCCGTAAAGATGCCAGGCGGCGGTGAAACCGTAGTTCTCGGCGAGCGTTTGATCGAGGATGTCGATCGCCGCCTGCGGGTCGCCATCCTTCAACGCCGCCTCGGCCCAGGCATAACGACGGTCGAGACGTTCATCCCCGGAACTGGCGGAGTACACGCTGCTGCCCTTTTCGATCATGCTGCGGGTTTACCGAAGGCAGATGACACTGGCCAGACGATGAAGCCTTCCGATCTGCTGACGCCGACGCCGGCCGGGCTCTATTGCCCGGCGGCCGATATCTACATCGATCCGGTCCGCCCGGTGGCGCGGGCGCTGATCACCCATGGCCATTCCGATCATGCCCGCGCCGGCCATGGCGCGGTCCTGGCGACGCGTGAGACGCTGGCGATCATGGCGCTGCGCTATGGCGAGGCTTTCACCGGCTCGCAGCAGGTGGCCGCTCCCGGCGAGACAACCCGCATCGGCGCGGTCGATTTCCGCTTCGTCCCGGCCGGCCATGTCCTCGGCTCCGCCCAGATCGTGGTCGAGCACAAGGGCCCGCGCATCGTCGTCTCCGGCGACTACAAGCGCGAGCGCGATCCGACCTGCGCGCCCTTCGAGCCCGTTCCGTGTGACGTCTTCATCACCGAGGCGACCTTCGGCCTGCCGGTGTTTCGCCACCCGCCGGCCCATGCCGAGGCGGCCAAGCTGCTCGATTCCGTCCGGCTCTTCCCCGATCGCACGCACATCGTCGGAGCCTATTCGCTGGGCAAGGCGCAGCGGCTGATGGCGCTGATCCGCGAGGCCGGCTATGAGCGGCCGATCTTCATCCATGGCGCGGTCGAGAAGATCACCGAGTTCTACCAGACGCAGGGCATCCCGCTCGGCGAAATCCGCAAGGTCGAGCCGAGCGGGCGCAAGGCCGAGGGACGCAAGGCGTTCGCCGGCGAGATCGTCATCTGCCCGCCGAGCGCGATCCAGGACCTCTGGTCGCGCCGCTTCCCCGATCCGGTCACTGCCTTCGCCTCGGGCTGGATGCGGGTCAGGGCACGAGCGCGCCAGAAGGGCGTCGAGCTGCCGCTGATCATCTCCGACCATGCCGATTGGGACGACCTGCAGGCGACGATCCGCGAGGTCCAGGCGAACGAGATCTGGATCACCCATGGCGAGGCCGAGGCGCTGGCGCATTGGTGCGGCACGGTCGGCCTCAAGGGCATGCCGCTCCATCTCGTCGGCTATGGCGACGAGGGCGAGGCCGAACCCGAGGCCAAGCCTGCGGAGGCGTCCGCATGAACCGCTTCGCCTGGCTGCTCGACCGCCTCGCCTATGAGCCGCGCCGCAACGGCAAGCTCGCGCTTATCGCCGATTACCTGCGCACGACGCCCGACCCCGATCGCGGCTGTGCCCTGGCGGCGATGACTGGCGGGCTGGTCTTCCAGAACGCCAAGCCCGGCCTGATCCGCGCCTTGATCGCCGAGCGCGTCGATCCTGTCCTGTTCGCACTGTCCTATGACTATGTCGGCGACCTCTCCGAGACGGTCGCGCTGATGTGGCCGGCCCGGCATGGTGCGAACGACGTGCCGCATCTGCCCGACGTCGTCGCCGGCCTGCGCAGCTCCGGCAAGACCGAGCTGCCGCGCCTGATCGCCTCCTGGCTCGACGCGCTTGACGAGACCGGCCGCTGGGCCCTGCTCAAGCTGATCACCGGATCGCTCCGCATCGGCGTCTCCGCCCGCCTCGCCAAGACCGCCGCCGCGAGCCTCGGCGGCATACCAGCCGACGAGGTCGAGCAGGTCTGGCATGGGCTGGAGCCGCCCTACACCGCGCTCTTCGCCTGGCTGGAGGACAGGGCGCCGCGGCCGGAGGCGACCGATCCGGCGCCATTCCGCCCGGTCATGCTCTCGCATGCGATCGAGGACGGCGATTTCGGCAAGCTGAACGCCGACGAATTCGCCGCCGAATGGAAATGGGACGGCATCCGTGTCCAGGCCGTCGCCGGCACGCGCCCCGATGGCAGCCGCGTCGTGCGCCTCTATTCCCGCACCGGCGAGGAGATCGGCGGAGCTTTTCCCGATCTCACCGAGGCGCTGACCGAGGATGGCGCGATCGACGGCGAACTGCTGGTGATGCGCGACGGCATCGTCCAGAGCTTCAACACGCTGCAGCAACGGCTCAACCGCAAGCAGGTGACGCCGAAGATGCTGGCCGAATTCCCGGCCCATATCCGCGCCTACGATCTCCTGGCCGAAGCCGACGATGATCTGCGTGCCCTTCCCTACACGGAGCGGCGGACCCGGCTCGAGGCCTTTCTCGGCAGGCTCGACAACGCCCGCTTCGACCTCTCGCCGCGCATTACCTTCGCAAGCTGGGAGGAACTGACCGAGGCGCGTGCCGATCCGGCTTCCGCCGGGGCGGGCGCAGATGCCGAGGCGGTCGAGGGCTGCATGCTGAAGCGGCTCGATTCGCCTTACTTGCCGGGCCGCCCCAAGGGCTACTGGTACAAATGGAAGCGCGATGCCCGGCTGGTCGATTGCGTGCTGATGTACGCCCAGCGCGGCCACGGCAAACGCTCCTCCTTCTATTCCGACTACACCTTTGGCGTCTGGCGGGTTGGGGAGGCGGGCGCGGACGAGCTGGTGCCGGTCGGCAAGGCCTATTTCGGGTTCACCGACGAGGAACTGATCGAGATCGACCGCTATGTCCGCAAGAACACGCTGAACCGCTTCGGCCCGGTGCGCGAGGTCACGCATACGCTCGCGAGCGGTCTCGTCTTCGAAGTGGCGTTCGAGGGGCTGCAGCGCTCGACGCGGCACAAATCCGGCGTCGCCATGCGCTTTCCCCGCATCAACCGAATCCGCTGGGACAAGCCGCCGGGCGAGGCCGACCGGATCGAGACATTGGAGGCGCTGCTCCCCGCCAATTAGCGATCCGCTGTGTCTCCCTGCGATTGGAGCATTGACAGGGTAAGATGGGGGGCGCTTGAACGTTCAAGGGGGAATCGCGCGGCATCTTGCCGGGCTTCGGCGCGCGGAGGGCATGATGACACGGATCGTGATCGCGGACGATCATCCGCTCTTCCGCGGCGCCCTGCGCCAGGCGGTCTCGCATGCGCTGGCCGGCTCCGAGGTCAGCGAGGTCGGCTCGCTCGAGGCGCTCGGCCAGGCGCTCGCCGAAGCCTCGGACATCGACCTCATCCTGCTCGATCTCTCCATGCCGGGCGTGCAGGGCTTTTCCGGCCTGCTCTTCCTGCGCGCCTCCTATCCCGAGATCCCGGTCATCGTCGTCTCGGCCAATGACGATCCCGCCGTGATCCGCCGCTGCATCGAGTTCGGCGCGCTCGGCTTCCTGCCCAAGACCGCCGAGGTCGCGCAGATGGGGGAGGCGATCCAGGCCGTGCTCGACGGCGGCGTCTGGACCCCGCCCGGCGTCGATCTCTCCGCCCCGGTCGACCATGAGACCGCCGACATGGTCCGTCGCCTCGCGACGCTGACGCCGCAGCAGGTGCGCGTGCTGATGATGCTGTCGGAAGGGCTGCTCAACAAGCAGATCGCCTATGAGCTCGGCGTCTCCGAGGCGACGGTCAAGGCGCATGTCTCGGCGATCCTGACCAAGCTCAACGTCGACAGCCGCACCCAGGCCGTGATCGCCGCCGCCAAGATCGCCGGCGCCGGCTGGGCGGCGCAGGGTGCTTCGGCGACGAGCTGAGACGCCGCGGTTGACGGCGGCGTTCAGGCC
The DNA here is from genome assembly GCF_037120455.1 of Allobosea sp. CCNWLY174. NCBI lineage: Bacteria > Pseudomonadati > Pseudomonadota > Alphaproteobacteria > Hyphomicrobiales > Alloboseaceae > Allobosea > Allobosea sp. CCNWLY174. Next base: position 214,081 of record NZ_JBBBBQ010000008.1, read on the forward strand.
CGGTTCAAGCGGGGTCTGATTTGTCTCTCGCGGTCGATCCGAAGGGGATTCCCATGGCCAATGGCGGTGGCACCGAGCGTTTCCTGGGCGGTTCCGTCCTCAGCGTCCTCGTGCGCCTGTTCTTCATCTCGCTGCTGGTCGGCGCGGCGATGGCCTTCCTCGGCCTGTCACCGCGCGGCCTCTTCGACTCGGCGCTGCGCTTCGTCCGCTCGCTCACCGATATGGGCTTCGACGCGGTCCGCGAGGTCGGCGGCTGGGCGCTCGCCGGTGCGCTAGTCGTCGTGCCGCTCTGGCTGATCAGCCGGCTGTTCGCCTCGAAGCGCTAGCCCCTACAGCCCATCGCCCCGCGCGATCGCTTCCGCGTCGCGCCCGATCAGCGCGTCTAGGCGCGGCAGCCCGGCCTTGCGCACTTGCATGTCGAGCCCGCGCTTGACCTCGCCGACCAGGCCCGGGCCCTTGAACACCATCGCCGAATAGAACTGCACCAGGCTCGCCCCGGCACGGATCTTGGCGAAGGCCGTCTGCGCGGAATCGATGCCGCCGACGCCGATCAGCGGGAATTGCCGCTCCACGCGCAGGAAGGTCTCGGCGAGGATGCGCGTCGAGGCTACAAAGAGCGGCTTGCCCGAGAGGCCGCCGGTCTCGGCCTTGTTGCCGCTGCGCAGGCTGTCCGGCCGCGCGATCGTCGTGTTCGAGACGATCATGCCGTCGACCTGGCGGCGGCGGGCGACCGCGACCATGCCGTCGAGCTCGGGCAGGGAGAGGTCGGGCGCGATCTTGATCAGCACGGGCGTCGGCTTGCCCCCGGCGGCGGCCTCGTCGCGGGCGGCGAGGGTGCGCGCGATCAGGTCGTCGAGCGCGTCCTCGGCCTGCAGGTCGCGCAGCCCAGGCGTGTTCGGCGAAGAGACGTTGACGGTGAGGAAATCGGCGAGCGGGGCGAGCCGGCCGGCCAGCGCCGCGTAGTCGGCGCTGCGATCAACCGAGTCCTTGTTGGCACCGAGGTTGACGCCGACGAGGCCGCTCTTCTTGCGGCGGGCTTGAAGCCTTGCCGCGACCGCCTCCATGCCGTCGCTGTTGAGGCCGTAGCGGTTGATCACGGCCTCGTCCTCCGGCAAGCGGAAGACGCGCGGGCGTGGATTGCCCGGCTGCGGCAGCGGCGTCACCCCGCCGACCTCGACGAAGCCGAAGCCGAGGCCCAGCGCGCCGTCGACAGCTTCGGCATGCTTGTCGAAGCCGGCGGCGAGACCGACCGGATTGGCAAAGCGCAGTCCGAAGGCCTCGACCGCCAGCGACGGCGGATCGGCCGCCGGCCGCAGCGGAGGCGCGGCCGACAGCGCCGCGATCGTCAGCCGGTGAGCCTGCTCCGCGTCGAGCTTGTGGATCAGCGGCCGCGCCAGGCCGAACAGCGCTCCGATCACGCGACATCCTCCGGAAACACATGGCCGGCTTCGCCCAACGGCAGCGGCGCGATCCAGCGCGCCTGCTTGGGGGCGAGCGTGGCGTAGAGATGCGGGAACAGCGCCCCGCCTCGCGATGGCTCGTAGCGCAGGGCCGCGCCGAGCACGGCATCGTCGATGGCGATCAGCAGCAGCCCGTCCTGGCCGGCGAAATGCCTGGCAGCGGTTTCGCGGGCCTGCGCGCCGGTCGAGAAATGGATGAAGCCGTCGGCGAGGTCGACCGGCGCTCCTTGGAAAAGGCCTACGGCCTCGGCTTCGCGCCAGAGCGCCTCGGGACAGATCTTGTAGATGAGCGGCATGTTGCGGACATATCGCCTGACGGCCGTCGGCAAAAGGGGAAAGCGTGTCGCGCCGGACCGGTTCGCCGTTTTCTTTGCCGGGTGCCGGCCCGCGCCCGTCGGCGCTCTGTCTGAAAGTGAAAAAGCGGCATGCCGCGCCAATCAGAGCGATAAATCAGATTGAATTCTTATAGGATAGGGGATATTTCCTATTTCAATCCCCGCTTTGCGCTGCCGGCACCATCAGGAACGAGGCCTCCCCGCGATGCTGTCCCATGACCAGATCTGGAGTGCGATCGACACGCTCGCCCAGCGTTATGGCCTGACGCCGTCGGGCCTCGCCCGCAAGGCCGGGCTCGACGCCACCACCTTCAACCGCTCGAAGCGGCTCAGTGCTGACGGGCGCGAGCGCTGGCCTTCGACCGAATCGATCGCCAAGATTCTCTCCGCCACCGGCGCCTCGTTCGATGAGTTCATGAACGTGCTGCGCCGCGGCATGCCGCCGGCCCATACGATTCCGCTGATCGGCTTCGCCCAGGCCGGCTCCGGCGGCTTCTTCGACGATGGCGGCTTTCCGGTCGGCTCCGGTTGGGACGAGGTCGCCTTTCCCGGCCTGCAGGACGAGAAGGCCTATGCGCTCGAGATCGCCGGCGATTCGATGCTGCCGCTCTATCGCGACGGCGACACCATCATCGTCTCGCCCGGCGCTGCGATCCGCCGCGGCGACCGGGTCGTGGTCAAGACCGTCGAGGGCGAGGTGCTGGCCAAGCAGCTCAGGCGCCAGACCGCCAAGACGGTCGAGCTTGCCTCGCTCAATCCCGAGCACGCAGATCGCGTGCTCGCGCTCGCCGAGATCGCCTTCATGGCGCGGGTGATCTGGGCGAGCCAGTAGGCGCAGCCGAGGGCGCTTCCTCACCGAAACGGCGTGGGTCGTCCCGAGCATAGCGAAGCGAAGGCTCAGGGACCTGTTCCGGAACCTCTTTCGGATAGGCTCCGGAATGGATCCTGGATCGGCGCTTCGCCGCTCGTCCGGGATGATCGGAGAGGGTTGAAAATCAGGCAGCTATGCGCTGCGCCGGCAGTGACACCGTGAACACCGCGCCGACCTCGGACGGCTCCAGCGCGATCATGCCGCCATGCAGCCGCACCAGCTCGGCGGCGATGGCGAGGCCGAGCCCGGTGCCGCCAGGATTGACCGAGCCGCGGAAGGCCTGGAACAGATTCTCGCGCGCCCGCGGCGGCACGCCGGGCCCGTTGTCGGCAATGCGCAGGACGATCTCCTCATGACGCCGGCCGGCGCTGATCCGGAGCATCGGGCTGCGCTCGCCGGCTTCCATGATGCTGTCGAGCGCCTGGATCGCATTGCGCATCAGGTTGGAGAGCACCCGTGCCATCTGGTCGGGATCGCAGGGGGCGACCACCTCGGCCGGGACCTCGTTGACGAAGCCGATCGCGCCGTTCTCGCCGAGGCCGAGCAGCTCGGCCTGTTCGGCGACGAGCTGTCGCAGCGCCACATCGCGCAGCGCCGGCGTCGCCTCGGTGGCACGGCCATAGGCGAGCGTCGCCTGGCAGAAATCGATGGCGCGCCCGAGCGTCGCGATCAGCCGTGGTGCGAAGCGCCGGATCTTCGGGTCGCGCGTCTCGGTCAGCCGGTCCGACATCAATTGCGCCGCGGCCAGCATGTTGCGCAGGTCGTGGTTGATCTTGCTGACGGCCAACCCGAGCTCGGCGAGATGCTTCTTGGCTCTGAGGTCGTCGGCGAGCGTCGCCTGCATGCGTGCCAGCGCCCGCTGCGCCTCGCCGATCTCGTCGGCGCGTTCAGTCGGTTCGATGATACGGCGCGGATTCTCCGGGTCGTGCTCGAACTCCATCACATTGGCGGCGAGATGCCGGATCGGCTGCACGATAAGCCAGTTCAGCGAGAGATAGACCAGCCCGGCGGTCAGGATCGAGATGATCAGCGTGACCAGCGTCAGGTTGACCGAGAATTTCAGCATGGCCCGGTGCAGCGGCCGCTCGTCGATGACGATCTCGACGAAGTCGGCGGCGCCGACCGCCTGTCCGACCACCCGGATCGGCATCTCATGCGAGGGGCTGACCAGCGTCGCCACCGATTCGACGATCGACTGCATCCAGCTCTGGTCGCGCAGGTCGACGGTCCTGGCGACTTCGTGCGGCATCGAATCGAGGCTGAGCAGCCGGCGCGCACCGCCGACGCGTGCCGCGATGGCGGAGGCGCCGACGCCGGCCAGCAGCCGCTCTTCGCTGCCCTCTGGCAGGCCCTCCGCGGGGGCGTTTTCGAGCACCAGCACGGCGATCTGCGCCGCTGCGAGCCGATCGTTCAGCCAGTTGCGCCGGAAGTTCGCGACCGAAGGCAGGTAGATCAGCACCTCGGCCAGCATCACGAACAGGATGGTGAGCACGAGCAGCTTGGCCGAGAGGCCGAGCTGCGTCGGCCCGCGCGCTACGCTGATCGACAGGGTGTTGGGATCGAACCGTCTTACTGACATCAACAGCCAGTCTATCCGAAACGGCTGAGGAAGCCGATGAGGCGGCGGATGCCCGGCTTTGCCGCGAGCGGCGCCTGGAAGGAGAGCGCCGCTTTCTGCGACAGCTCCGACAGGCTTTGAGATGGCACGATCAATCCGGCCATCTCCTTGACGTTCATCCGCTTCTGGATGGCGAGCCCCCAGGGCACGATCAATTCGGACGCCTGCGCCCCGGCGATGACGACACCGAGAATACCGCCCTTGCGGTCGGTCATCAGCTTGACCAGCCCTTCCGTTTGTCGCTCGGCCTGGGCGCGTCCGCTCTCGGCATAGGGGAAGCGCAGCACCCGGATTTCGCCCAGCGCGCGCGCCTGCGCCTCGCTCAGGCCAATGCATGCCAGTTCGGGCCGGCCATGGACCGTGCGGGGGATCCATTCACGCCTGAAGCGGGTCGGCTGGCGGAACAGGGCGTTGCGGAGCACGAGGCCGGCCTGATGCTGCGCAGCCTGGCTGGACGTCGTTCCGGCGGCCGCGCCCCCGGCGCAATCGCCGACGGCGTAGATGTTGCGATTGGCGGTCCTCAGCGAGGCATCGACGACGATGCCGGCTTCGTCGCTGCGCACGCCGGCGAGGTCGAGTTCCAGGCCTGCGATATTGGGTTTGCGCCCATTCGCGACGAGTAGATGTGTGCCGTCGACCCTGATCTCGCCGTCGAGAACGAGGCGAGGGCGCTGGCGATGGCTCTCGGCCCGCAGGATCGGCCGGCCTTCGTGCAAGGCGATGCCGTCGCTGAGCAAGGCCCGACGGAGCACCCCGGCCGCTTCGGGGTCCTCGTCCAGCAGGAGCCCGTCCCGGGCGATCAGGGCGACCTCGCTGCCGAGCGCGCGCATCGCTTGCGCCAGCTCGACCGCAGCCGCCGTGCCGCCGAGCACGATCAGCCGCTCGGGGCGCTTGACCAACTCGAAGATGCTCTCCTCGGTGACGACGGGCAGCTCGGCCAGGCCGGGAATATCGGGCAGCGCCGGTAGCGATCCCGTTGCGACGACGAAGCGGCGCGCCTTGACCACGCTCTCGCCCACGGCGATCTGGCGGCGATTCTGGAAGTGCGCCTCGCCCTTGAGCACGAGCACGCCCAGGGCGGCGAGGCGTTCGTCCGAGTCGTTCGCGGCCAGTTTCGCCGACACCTGGTCGAGATGGGCGCACACGCGCCCGTAATCGATCTCGCTGGTCTCCGCTGCGATGCCGAAGGCCTGGGCATCAGCGATGTCCCGCGCGTGCTGGGCCACGGCCCGCAGGGCCTGGCCGCGTGCACCCTCGTTGAGGGAAAACGCATTCCCACCCTGCCGGACCAGCACCGTCCGGACGCCGAACAGCGCGGCCGCGGTCGCGACTGCGAGCCCGCCGGGTGTATCGCCGATGACGCAGATGTCCGGCGTCAGCGGCTCCTTGCTGGCTGCAGGGCTGGCGGTTTGGCTCACGCCGCATCTCCCGGTCGCTAGAGCCGGATGATTTCAGTTGGAATCGCAAGGCGATGCCAACTGAAATCATCCGGCTCTCATCAAAGGGTTAGAGCAGGATCAATGCGAAAAACCGGTTCCCACTTTTTCGCATCCTGCTCTAGCTTGCTCGTGCAGATGCGTTGCCGTTGCGGCGGAATCAAGCTCGTTGCTGCGATAACCGGGTGGAAGCAGTCAATTCGGGCGGGACGATGGTCCAGCCGCCCTCAGGCGATCTTGCGCGGCTCGTCGCCCTTGCTGAATTCCGATACCGGCTGCGGCCGGCCGAACAGATAGCCCTGGGCGCGCTGGGCGCCGAGCAGTTGCACCGCCATGCGCTGTGCCTCGGTCTCGATCCCCTCGACGACGACGTTCATCGACAGGCGCCGGGCAAGCTGGCAGACCGCCTCGATCACCGCCTTGGAAGCCTCGTCGCTGTTGACGTCGCGGCTGAAGCTCTGGTCGATCTTCACCTGCGAGAACGGGTAGGTCGAGAGATAGGCGAGGGAGGAATAGCCCGTCCCGAAATCGTCGAGCGCGAACTTCACGCCGATCGCGCGCAACTCGTTGATGACGTCGAGCGTCGTCTTGTTGTCCTCGATGAGCAGCGATTCCGTCACTTCGAGCGTCAGGCGGCCCGGCGCGAGATGGGCGAGCAGCAGCGCATTCTTGACGGTCTCGACGATCCGGCCCGGCTCGCGGAACTGCAACGGCGAGATGTTGACCGAGACGCCGATGCCGCCCGGCCATTTCGCTGCGTCGCGGCAGGCCTGGCGGATGGCCCAGTCGCCCATGCCGGCGATCAGGCCGGATTGCTCGGCGATTGGGATGAAGACGCCTGGCGGGACCATGCCGCGGGTCGGGTGCCGCCAGCGCATCAGCGCCTCGCGCGTCACGATCTCCTGCGTGCGCAGGTCGATGATCGGCTGATAGTAGAGCTCCAGCGCGCCTTCGGTGGTCGCCTGACGCAGGTCGACCTCGATCTCGTGGCGTTCGAGCATCTCCTCGGCCATCGCCGGGTCGAAGAAGGTCGCAGTGTTGCGACCCGCCGCCTTGGCCTTGTAGAGCGCGGTGTCGGCATGGCGCAGCAGGTCGGCCGGGATCGCGCCGTCCACTGGGGCGAGCGCGATGCCGATGCTGGCCGTGACGTAGACGGTCTTGGTGTCGAGCTCGAAGGCGCGGTCCATCGCCTCGATCATACGCTGCGCGATCATCCTGACCGTCGCGACATCGGTCGCCGGCAGGATCAGGACGAACTCGTCGCCGCCGAAGCGGGCGAGCAGGTCGTTGTGGCGGATCGCGCTCTTCAGCCGCGCCGCCGTCTGGACCAGCACCCGGTCCCCGATGTCGTGGCCGAGATTGTCGTTGACCTGCTTGAAACCGTCGAGGTCGATATAGAGCAGCGCGAAGGTCTCGCCGGTCCGCTCCTGCCGGCGGAAAGCCTCGGCGAGCTGTGTATTGAACTCGAAGCGGTTGGCGAGCCCGGTCAGCTCGTCGAAGCGCGCCATCTGCTCGATCCGCGCTTCGGTCGCCTTCCGCTCGGTGGCGTCTTCGGTCAGCATCAGCACGCCGCCCTCGGCCGCGGGCGCGATGGTGACGACGAGCATGCGGCCGTTACGCGACTGCAATTCGTAGATGGCCGCCTGCTGCGTCGCCTGGACGCCGTCGAGGGCTGCCTTGATGTCGCGGACCTGCTCTGGCGTCATCACTTGCCGCTCGACCAGGAAGCGCGCGATCGCGCTGATCGGCGTGCCCGGCAAGGCGAGTGTCTCGGGAATACCGTAAAGGGCTGCATGTGGCGCGTTCGAGACCGCAAGGTCGAGCTTGCGGTCGAACATCGCCAGGCCGTGGATCATCGTGTTGAGCGCGGCGTCGAGCGTCAGGTTCTGCGAGCGCAGTGCTGTCGCCAGCGCCTTGGATTGCTTGGTCGCGTCGCTCAGCGCAAGCAGGTTGCGGTGCAGCGAGTTGGTGATCGCGATATTGGCGACGACATAAAGGAAGGCGAAATAGCCGATGTATTGGTAGTAGGGATTGTGCGCCTGGATCAGGCCGACCGCCATCGGCACGCAGAAGGTCAGCAACTGGACGGCGACGAATTTCGGCCACCCAGCATTGCGCGCGACATAGCCGGAGGCAAGCGCGATCGTCGACGATACCGAGGTGATGTGGGCGGCAGGATCGTCGGTCCAGGCCAGCGCGGCATAGCAGCTGAAGCCGAGCACGGCGCTAAATACGGTCGCGCCGAAGAAATACTCCCGGTCCCAGCGCGTGGTCTGGGCGAGCGTGTCCTCGGCATGGTCGAGGCGGCGATAGCGGACCACGGTGATGATCCGCATGACGACGACCAGCGCGACGCAGATCGTCAACGCCATGAACAGCTCGGCACCGGTCGAGATCCAGCACAGGAAAGGCGTGAGAATGCCGGCGATCCCGCCCGGGATGATCGAGCCCGGCGAGGAGAACAGCGAGGAGACCAGCAGGCGATAATCGGCGAGATCGACCGCGCTCCGGCCGTCGTGTCCGGCCGGCTGCTCTGCGATCGCTCTATCGGCGCTGGCGCTATGCAACCGGTTCGCCACTCCCGCCATCCACTCCTGCCTTGTGACGGTCACTGGAGAGGCGGGTGAACGACCCCTTCCTTTGCCGCATCATCTAACGGCTTTAAGAGGGAAAGGTAAAAGTTTCATGAGGGTTACGCGGCGGAGTCGCGCGATCAGCGCGAACGCCGACCGCACCGGGGCTTTCCGCTGTCCACTCAGGCGGCGCCGACGTTGGCGAGTGCCTCCTCCGGGCCGCGCTGGTAGACGCGGGCCAGCATGCGGTCCTGCGTCTGGGCGATACGCTGCAGCTTGGAGATCGCGCTCGGGTGCAGGCGCAGCATGCAGTCGGTCCAGAGCTGGCCGAGATATTCGAGCTCTTCGCGCAGATTGCCGGCACGGCGATTGAAGGCCGAGAACAGCGCGGTGCGGGCTGCGTGGATCGGCAGCGAGTCGGAGGCGTATTTGCGGATCCAGTCCTCGCCCGTGCCGGTCGGCACCACCGCCTCCAGCCCGCCCGCCGCCAGGAACTCGGCCGCGCTCATCTCCTCGCCCGATTGCAGCATGTGCTCGGCGGCGCGCGGGCCCATCCGGCGCGACAGCACGCCGACGGCGGTGATCGGGAAATGGTTGAACTTGATCTCGGGGTAGACGAACGAGGCCTGCTCCTCGGCGATCATGACGTTGCATGAGCGCGGTGCGTCGATGCCGCCGCCGATCGCCTTGGCATGGATCGTCGACAGGGTCACGGCCATGCCGTTGAGGCCGCTGGCATTGCGCAGCGCGCCTTCGACCGAGAGCCGGGCGTATTCCGCAAGCGCCGGGCGGTCGTTCTTGGCGAGGCAGTCGAGATAGAAGTCGAGATCGCCGCCGAGGGTGAAGAACGGCCCGGTACCGCGGAAGGCGAGGAAGCGCACCGGCGCGCTATGATACTGCTCGGGCGTGCCCCAGAGGTCGATGATCGCCTGCTGCACCTTGCCGAGGCTTTCGAGCAGCTGCAGCGTGAAGACCGGCTTCAGCTCCGGCTTGATCGTGACCCAGAGCAGGCGCAGCTCCTGCTCATAGGCGAGCTGGACCTCCGGCAGGAATCCGGCGTGACGGCGGATCGTCTCGATCACCTCTCCGTCGGCGATCTCGGCAGCAGCCTGGCCGCCCACCGTCGGTGCATAGCTCTGAAACATCGTGTCGTCTCCGCCTAGTCCCGCACCCCTCGACGCCGCCGAGGGTAGAGAAAGTTAATAATCTGTAAACGCAAACTGCCGGAAATGGTTAATTTCGTTAGGCTTTGTTCGTTAATGCCAAAGTCGGCTCACGGTCTGGAAGCACATCCATCGGTTGTTCTGCCGTCGCCGCTGTCGCTGCCGTCGATGCACGCAATGGGCGTGCCAGCATAACACCCGTCGGTCAGGGTTGCCGAGATAATAAAAATTTTACCAATCGCAGCAGGGCCTTGCGGCCTCTCTCGGCCGGAGCGGCGCAGCTTTCCGATCGGGTGGGCCGATGCGGCTGAAGGCGGGCTTGGAGCAGGGCTGTTTCATCCGGAGACCGGCGACGCCGCAGTTGTGCCGCAATCGACCGTGCAAGGAATGTTGTGCCGCCGCGCTGGTCTTGTCCGGGGCGGGTTCAGCGGCTAACCATGAACCAACGTCCGCCGCCGCAAGGTTGTGGGCATTCCGACGAGCTGACGCCTTGAGCCGCCAGACCGAAGCCGAGGATGAGAGAAGGGCGCGCCTCGCCGCCGCCCTCCGCGAAAACCTGAAGCGCCGCAAGGCGCAGGCAAGGGCCCGGCGTGCCTCGGATACGGCGGCCGAGGACACGCCACCGCCCGCCCAGGCCGAACCTCCCCGGTCCTGATCCCCATTCTTTCCGGCCGGCGCCTCCGCCGGCCGTCCTGCAGGACGAGCCCGATGGACCGTATCCGCATCACCGGCGGCCAGCGCCTCAATGGCGTGATCCCGATCTCGGGCGCGAAGAACGCGGCCTTGCCGCTGATGATCGCGAGCCTCCTTACCGACGAGACGCTGACGCTGACCAATGTCCCGCGTCTCTCCGACGTCAGTGCGCTCTCGCGCATCCTTTCCAACCACGGCGTCGACCGCTCGGTCGCCGGCAAGCGCATCGGCCAGAGCGCCGAAACCGGCCAGACCGTCGCGCTGACCGCGCGCCAGATCGTCGACACCTGCGCGCCCTACGAGCTGGTCTCGACCATGCGGGCGAGCTTCTGGGTGATCGCGCCGATCCTGGCCCGCATGGGCGAGGCCAAGGTCTCGCTGCCCGGCGGCTGCGCCATCGGCACGCGCCCCGTCGATCTCCTGCTGATGGCGCTGGAGCGCCTCGGCGCCACCATCGCCATCGAGGGCGGCTATGCTCTGGCGCGCGCACCAAAGGGGCTGAAGGGCGCCGAGATCGTCTTCCCGAAGGTCACGGTCGGCGGCACCCATACCGCGCTGATGGCCGCTGTCCTCGCCGATGGCACCACGGTGATCGAGAACGCGGCGCGTGAGCCCGAGGTGGTCGATCTCGCCATCTGCCTCGAGAAGATGGGCGCCAAGATCGAGGGCGCCGGCACCTCCACCATCACCATCCGCGGCGTCTCGCGCCTCGGCGGCGCGCATCATGCCGTGCTGCCGGACCGGATCGAGACCGGCACCTATGCCATGGCGGTGGCTATGGCCGGCGGCGACGTCCTGCTCGAAGGCGCGCGCGCCGATCTGCTGCAGGCGGCGCTGGACGTGATCAGCCAGGCCGGCGTCGAGGTTTCCGAGACCAATGAGGGCATCCGCGTCCGCCGCAACGGCGCCGCGCTGGAGCCGGTCGACGTCACGACCGATCCGTTCCCGGGCTTCCCGACCGACCTCCAGGCCCAGCTCATGGCGCTGATGACCAAGGCCAAGGGCACCTCGCGCATCCGCGAGACCATCTTCGAGAACCGCTTCATGCACGTGCAGGAGCTCGCCCGTCTCGGCGCCAGGATCCGGCTCGACGGGGATGCGGCCTATGTCGACGGCGTCGAGAAGCTCACCGGCGCCCCGGTGATGGCGACCGATCTGCGCGCCTCGGTCTCGCTCGTCATCGGCGGACTCGTCGCCGAGGGCGAGACGATGATCAACCGCGTGTACCATCTCGACCGCGGTTTCGAGGCACTCGAGGCCAAGCTCGGCCGCTGCGGCGCCCAGGTCGAGCGCATCAGCGGTTGACGCAAGGCACGGCCCCCGCCAGATAGGATCCATGTCCGATCCCGCCGCCGAGCCGCTGAAACTGATCGCCCTGGACGCCGAGGATCTCTCAGTGATCTCGGCGCATCTGCAAGACGCGGTGCTGAAGCGCGGCGACATTGCCTATCGGCCCGCCGAGAAGCGTTTTGCCCTGGCGCTGCGCCGTTTCGACTGGGAAGGCGCGGCGCAAGGGCAAAAGCGCCGGCGGCTCGCCGCGCTCCATTTCGAACGCGTGACGGCCGCGCGCAGCAGCAAGGTCGCGGCCGGCGATGTGGTGCTTAGTCTGCTCGCCGTCACCTTCGCCGAGACCGACGGCCCTGCCGGGGAGGTGACCCTGCATTTCGCCGACGGCGCCGCCATCCGCCTCGATGTCGAGTGCATCGAGGCGCAGATGAAGGATCTCGGTCCGATCTGGGAAGCCGTCGCGACGCCGGCCCACCCGGACGCCGGCTGAATCACACCTGCGGTCAGGACAGCACCATGCCGATCAGGCTTGACGCACGCAATGCCGGTTTCGAGCGGGAGTTCTCTGCCCTGCTCGCGATGAAGCGCGAGGTTTCCGAGGATGTCGACCAGGTCGCGGCCGCGATCATCGCCGATGTCCGCGCCCGTGGCGATGCGGCGCTGATCGACTACACCGAGCGCTTCGACAAGCTCTCTCTGACGCCGCAGACCCTGCGCGTCACGCAAGGCGAGATCGAGGCGGCCTTCGCCGCTTGCACGCGCGAGCAGCTCGCCGCGCTCGAAACGGCCCGCGCCCGGATCGAGGCCTATCACCTGCGCCAGAAGCCGGCCGATTCCTGGTCGCGCGATGCGCTCGGCGTCGAGAGCGGCTGGCGCTGGAGCGCGGTCGAGGCGGTCGGCCTCTACGTACCGGGCGGCACGGCGAGCTATCCGTCTTCCGTGCTCATGAACGCTGTGCCGGCCAAGGTCGCCGGTGTGAAGCGCCTCGTCATGGTCGCCCCGACTCCGCGTGGCGAAGGCAATCCGCTGGTGCTCGCCGCGGCGAAGCTCGCCGGCATCGACGAGATCTACAGGATCGGCGGGGCGCAGGCCGTGGCCGGGCTCGCCTATGGCACCGCGACGATCGCGCCCGTCGCCAAGATCGTCGGCCCCGGCAACGCCTATGTCGCCGCCGCCAAACGCCGTGTCTTCGGCACGGTCGGCATCGACATGATCGCCGGCCCGTCCGAGGTCCTGGTCCTGGCCGATGCCGACGCCAATCCCGACTGGATCGCCGCCGACCTGCTCGCCCAGGCCGAGCACGACACCGCCGCCCAGTCGATCCTGATCACCGACGACGCCGCGCTGGCGGACGCGGTCGAGCGCGCGGTCGAAGGCCAGCTCCGTACCCTGCCGCGCGCCGAGATCGCGGGCGCAAGCTGGCGCGATTTCGGCGCGGTCATCCTGGTCGAGACGCTCGCGAGCGCGATTCCTCTGGTCGACCGGTTGGCGCCGGAGCATCTCGAGATCATCGCCGACGATGCCGAAGGGCTGGCGGGGCGTATCCAGAACGCCGGCGCGATCTTCCTCGGCGGACACACGCCCGAGGCGATTGGCGACTATGTCGGCGGCTCGAACCATGTCCTGCCGACAGCGCGCTCGGCCCGCTTCTCCTCCGGGCTCGGCGTCCTCGATTTCATGAAGCGCACCTCGCTGCTGAAATGCGATCCCGAGTCGTTGCGGGCGCTTGCCGGCGCCGCGACGGAACTCGCTGAAGCCGAGGGCTTGCAGGCTCACGCGCGTTCCGTGACGATCCGACTCAACGGCTGACGGCAGGCTGGCGATTCTGCGCCTGCACGGAGCTGGCGGAGGGCACATGTCGGAACGCAACCACTTGGTCGCCGTCACGCTCGACGAGGCGTCGCTCGGCCGCGGCAGCGCCGACCAGGAGCATGAACGCGCCGTTGCGATCTACGACCTGATCGAACGCAACCACTTCGCCCTGCCCGATTTCGACGGCGGCCCCTATGCCGTCCATCTCGCCCTGGTGGAGCGCCGGCTCGCCTTCGAGGTGAAGAGCGCGGACGGCGCCCCGATCGTCACTCACCACCTCTCGCTGACTCCGCTCAAGCGCATCATCAAGGACTACGAGATGGTCTGCGACAGCTATTACGCCGCCATCCGCACCGCGACGCCCTCGCAGATCGAGGCGATCGACATGGGGCGCCGCGGATTGCACGACGAGGCCGCGGTTCTGTTGGTCGAGCGGCTGGCGAACAAGGTCGAGATCGACAACGAGACGGCCCGGCGCTTGTTCACCCTGATCTACGCATTGCACTGGAAGGGCTGAACGCTTGGAGCCGCCCGTACCGCGCAAGCTCCAGAGCGTATTGTTCATGTGCGCCTACAACGCGGTGCGCTCGCCCATGGCCGAGGCCATGGCCAAGCACTTCTTCGGCAAGTCGGTCTACGTCCAGTCGGCTGGGGCCCGTAAAGGCGATGTCGATGCCTTCGCGCTGGAGGCCCTCGACGAGATCGGCATCGATGCGCGCAAGCACAAGCCCAAGACCGTCGAGGAGCTGGAGGAATGGGAGGGGCTCAATTTCGACCTGATTGTCTCGCTCTCGCCCGAGGCGCACCACAAGGCGCTGGAGCTCACCCGCACCCTCGCCGCCGAGGTCGAGTACTGGCCGACCCCGGACCCGACCATCGTCCAGGGTTCCCGCGAACAGGTGCTCGACGCCTATCGCGCCGTTCGCGACGGGCTGATGCAGCGGATCAAGGTGCGGCTGCGGTCCTGAATCCCTACTGGATCAGGACCGCGCCGCCGCAGCGCACGCCGCTGACCCAGCTGTCGGCCTGACCGAGGCCGATGCCGAGCGTGTTGAGCAGGCTCGTCAGCACCTGATCGAGCGGGGCTGCCGCGCCGGCGATGACGCCGGTGACGGCCCCGTCGAGCCCGGGTATGGGCAGACCCAGGCCCAGCAGCTCAACACGCAGGTCGAGATCCCCGACCAGCCGCGACAGCAGGCTTGCGACGAAGTTCTGCGTCGAGGTCGTCTTCTTGTCGGCTCGCTGGATCTCGGCATAGCTGAAGCTGACGGCGGTCTCGCTGGTGTTGCTGATCGTGACATGCGCCCGAGCCGTCACCTTGGCGAGACCGAGCAGGTCGAGCACCGTTGCAGCCGGTGGATTCGGCCGTGTGCTGAAATTGCCGAATTCGGCGTTGGAGACCTGCCCGATCCAGGCATCCACGACGGCCGGCGTCACGCCGACCGTCACCCGCGAACTGGTGACGTCGCCGGCGCCGCAGGAGATCGCGGTCAGCCGGGCCGTCGCGGAAGCGAGCTCCAGATAGAGCGGCAGCTTGACCAGCGAGGCCTGGCCGCTGCCGACCAGAGTGAGCGTGAGCAGCAGGCGTGTCTGGGCGGTGTGGACGCTTGCTCCGGCACGGCCGACCCGGACGAGGCTGGTCCCGACCGGCCGTTCGCCGATGGCGAGCTTGAGCGAGACCGCGGCGAGGCCGGGCACGTTGACCGCGAGGCCGAGGTCGAGCTGGCGCGAGCCATTGGCAAGCTGGGCCGCTGCCGAGATCAGGTCGAGCGCCGCCAGCGAGGCCTTGAGCGGGACCTCTTCACTGAGCTGCCGGCCGCCGTAGACGCCGAACGAGACGAGGCTCTGCAGGTTGATGCGCTGGCCCGAGCTGCCGAGGGCGCTGGAAAGGCGCCCCAGCGCCGCGATCGCGTCGCTGCCTGCTCCCTGATCGCGGGCCGCATCCTGGGCGGCCAGAACGATGTCGCCGATGCGGACATTGGCGCGCAGGACCTCCTCGAAGGTCAAGGCGGAGATCGAGGCACGCGTCGCCAGCCGGCGCGCGAAGCTGAACAGGTCGATCCGCGCTCGCGCCAGCCCCTCATAGTCCATCACCGACAGCGACAGGCTGGTTCCGAGCAGGCCGCCGAGCAGGCCGTTGAGGGCGCCGCCCTCGACGCGGGCCAGCCGAGAGCCGATGGCGAAGGCTGCCTGCGCATCCTGCGCGGCGATGGCCTGCGTCACGATGGCGACCTCGCCGCTCTCGCCGCCCAGGCTGGAGGCCAGGACGCGGCCGAGGATCAACGGCGTGGTCGCCCGCATCTCGACCCGGGCGGCGTTGGCCGCGGGTCCCGAGCCTTGTTGGAAGCGTGCTGCCGGAGCCAGGCGCGCATCGGGCGTATAGGTGCCGGCCTGGACGGTGCCGACGGCGTCGGCCGGAAAGCCGTTGCGGCTCGCGCTGGCCCGGGCCGCGTTCGTGGCACGCTCGATATCGGCCGCAGCCGCGAGCGCCGCGAGATCGGTCGCGGTCTGCTGCCGACGCTTCTGGTAGAAGATGCTCCCGACATCGACAGCCATCGCACCGAACCCGAACAGGACCAGGGAGGTGCCGGCGAAGACGATGGTCGAGAGGCCGCGGCGGTCGGCCAGGAAAGTCCCGAACAAGCGGATCATGAGGGCCTCCTGTCCGGTCGGTTCGGGGATCGCGTCAGTAGCCGCCGCGCTGGACGACGGCGCGGCGCTCGACGACCGGCATCGGCAGTGCGACCATCGAGCTGAGCCGGTTGAAGACGCTGTCCGAGTAGTCGTAGACGACCGTGACCTCGAAGCTCGGCGCCGGGGCGCCGAGCGCGGTCGTCCGGACGGTCAGCTTGCTCGGTTCGAGGAAAGCGTAGGAGCCGATGTTGCGGGTGATGAAGGAGCGGGCCAGCCGCTCGCGCTCGGCATCGTCGAGGCCGGCGACGGATGCCCGCGCTGCTTCCGCGGCAAGCTGCTGCACGCCATGGTAGACGCCGAAAGCGTGGCCGTAGCCGATGATCCCGAACAGCAGCAGCAGCAGGATGGGGGCGATGAAGGCGAACTCGACCGCCGTGCTGGCCGACTGGTCGGTTCCGAGCGCAAGGGGATCATGGCGCATGGCGTGCTGCTCATCGTTTTAACAACTATAAGTTGTAAGGACGAGCGATTGACGAAACGTAAAAGTTGTACTCTCGGCCGGCGCCGAATTGTGAAGCTCCTCCAGAGGCTTAACAGAAATTTAAGAAAGCCAGATCAGGAACGTTGCTGAGGGCAACGTTACGTTAGCCTTGCCGAGAGCCGAGCCGAGGATGAGTTCAGTCGCGATATCGACCGCATCCCGCTTCAGGCTCCGGCAATGGCGCGACATCGGCCTGATCGCAGGTCTGGCGCTCTGCTCCGGTTTCCTGGCCATCGCGAGCCTGCCCGGGCCCGTCGCGGGGCCGCCCGCTCCGCTGGCTGCTGTCTTTCCGCCCTGGGTCGTGGGCGAGGAGGCCGTGGCGCGCAGCCTGGCGACCGGCGCCAGGGTCCTGCGGCAGGGGACTGTCCCCTTCGTCGTCGTTCTCGCGCCGGAGACGACAGCAAGGCCCGTCGGCGCCCTGCTGATGCTGCGCCTCGACGGCCTAGCCGGCTGCATCATCTCACCCGAGGCCGAAGCGAGCCGCTCATGACATTGACTTTGCCCGGCTTGCGGGACCTCGTTGCGCGCTGCCTCCTTGGCCTTGCCTTCCTCCATGTCCCGCTGCTCGTACTGGCGTCTCTGGCCCAGGCCGGCGACGGTCTGATACCTGGGCTCAGCGCGTTGATGCTCGCGCTCGCGGCGCTGATCGCCTATCGCAGTGCCGGGGCCACGCTGATCGCGCAATTCGCCATCGCGATTGCCCTGATCGGTCAGGTTTCGATCCTGGTCGCGGTCTTCTCCGGGCATCCCTGGCAGCCCGACATGCATATGTATTACTTCGCCGTGCTGGCGCTGCTCGCCGGCTTCTGCGACTGGCGACCGATCATCCTCGGTGCTGCACTCACGGCGGCGCATCATCTGGTTCTGCAATTCGTCCTGCCTGCCGCCGTCTTCTACCAGGGCGGCAATCTGCAGCGGGTGGTGCTGCACGCGGTGATCGTGGTCATCGAGACCGCCTTCCTCGCGGTGATCGCGTTGATGACCGCGCGCATCTTCGCGCAGACCGAGGCCAACCTGCGCCGCGCCGAGGAGGTGGCCGAGCGCGAGCGTCTGGCGGGCGAACGCGAACGGGCGCTTGCCGATGATGCGGAGACCCGGGCCCGGAGCCTGCGCGCCATGGTCGAGAAGTTCCGCGACGAGATGGACGGCGCCATGGCCATTCTCGACAAGGCGTCCGAGGCGATGCAGGTCGATGCCCGCGGCCTCACTGGCGCGTCCGAACGGGCGCGGCAGCAGATCGCCTCCGTTTCGCGCAATTCGAACGAGATGACGACCAGTATCGAGCAGACGGCGGCCGCCAGCCAGGAACTCGCCTCTTCGATCGCTGAGATAGGCCGCAACGTCTCGCAGACCGCCGACAGCTCGCAATCGGCGGCAAGGTTGGCGCGTGCTGCCAGCACCGAGATCGAGGCGCTGGCGCGCACCGGCGAAAGCGTTGGGGCGGTCGTCGAGATCATTCGCGGAATTGCGGCGCAGACCAGCATGCTGGCTCTGAACGCGACCATCGAGGCGGCTCGCGCCGGCGCCATGGGCAAGGGCTTTGCCGTCGTCGCCAGCGAGGTGAAGACGCTCTCGGCCCAGACCGCGAGCGCAACCGACGAGGTCGCGCGCTCGATCGAAGCGATCCAGATCGCCTCGCAACGCTCGCTCAAGTCGATCCGCGAGATCGTCGCGGCGATCGGCGAGGTCGAGACCGTCTCGATCGCGATCGCTTATGCGGTCGGCGAACAGGATCGCGCCACGGCAGAGATCGCCAAGGAGGTGCAGATCTCCTCCGACGGCATCAGTCGCAGTGCCCAGAGCCTGCAGAGCTTCGAGACGGTGACGGAGCGCACCTATGCTGCTGCCGGCAGCCTGCAAAGCTCCTCCAGCGATCTGGCGACGCAGGCCCAGCGCATCCGCCGCGAAGTGGCCGAGTTCTGCGAGCGCGTCGCGGCCGCCTAGAGCATTTTCGAGCGAAGTGGATTCCGGTTCGCGTGAAGAAAATGCGATGAACCGGAAGCTCTGACTACCAGGCGCGGCCGGGACCGATCGCGCCGAGCGTCAGCCACTCTCCGAGCGTCGCGGCGATGTCGGCGAAGCTCTCGCGGCGGCCGAGCAAACCGGCCGGCACATCCGGCCCGAAGGCCAGAATCGGCACGTGCTCGCGCGTATGGTCGGATCCCGGCCAACTCGGGTCGTTGCCATGGTCGGCTGTGATGACGGCAAGGTCGCCCGGCAGCAGCAGGGCCTCCAGCTCGGGCAGATTGCGATCGAAGGCTTCGAGCGCCGCCGCATAGCCGGGAATGTCGCGGCGATGGCCGTATTCGGTGTCGAAGTCGACGAGATTGACAAAGCAGAAGCCGCCATCCGGCAGACGTTCGAATGCCTCGAGCGCCGCCGCGAACATGGCGGCGTTGCCGAAGGGCTTGATCTCCTCGCCGGTGTTCCGGTGGGCGAAAATGTCGCCGATCTTGCCGACCGTGACCACACTCCGGCCCTTGGCCGCGAGCCGGTCGAGGATCGTTTCGTCCGGTGGCGGGATCGCGAAGTCCTTGCGGTTGCCGGTTCGGGTGAAGCCGGTCTCGGTCGTGCCGATGAAGGGCCGGGCAATGACGCGTCCGATCCGCAGCGGATCGACCAGAACACGAACCCTCTTGCAGAGCGCATAGAGCCGCTCCAGGCCGAAATGCTCCTCATGCGCCGCGATCTGCAGCACAGAGTCGACCGAGGTGTAGCAAATCGGCTTTCCGGTCGAGATATGTTCCTCGGCGAGCTCGTCGATCACGGCCGTGCCCGAGGCATGCTTGTTGCCGAGGATCCCGGGCAGGGCGCCCTCGCGGATGATGGCGGCGACGAGGTCCGGCGGGAAGGTATTCTCCAGCGCGGTGAAATAACCCCATTTGAACGGCACCGGGCAGCCGGCGATCTCCCAGTGGCCAGAGGGCGTGTCCTTGCCCTGGCTGATCTCGACACCATAGCCGTACCGGCCTTGCGGTGCCGCTGGCCGTGCCACGCCGGCGAGCGGCTTGCCGGTCGAAGCCTCGCAGGCATGGCTGAGACCGAGGCGGGCGAGATTGGGGATGTGGAGCGGCCCCTTACGCAGGCCTTCGCGGTCGCCGCGCCCCTGGGCGCAGGCCTGCGCGATATGGCCGAGCGTGTCGGAACCCTCGTCGCCATAGGTCGCCGCATCCTCGGCGCCGCCGCAGCCGACGGAATCGAGCACGATCAGGATGGCGCGCGCCATCAGTCGCGCACCGCGGCGTTGTTCGCAGGCTCAAGATTGAGGGCCGCGGCGAGCAACGCCTGCGTATAGGCCTCGCGGGGGCGCTGGAAGATCTCCTCCGCCGGCCCTTCCTCGACGATCCTGCCGTTCTGCATCACCACCACTCGGTGCGACAGCGCCCTGACCACCTTGAGGTCGTGGCTGATGAAGAGATAGCCGAGCTTGCGCCTGGCCTGCAGCCCGCGCAACAACTCGACGATCTGCGCCTGGACGGACATGTCGAGCGCCGAGGTCGGTTCGTCCAGAACGACGAATTTCGGGTCGAGCGCCATGGCGCGGGCGATCGCGATGCGCTGGCGCTGGCCGCCGGAGAATTCGTGCGGATAGCGGTCCATCGTCGCCGGGTCGAGTCCGACATCGGCGAGCGCCTGCGCCACGATCTCGCGCTGGCGCTGATAGCTCAGCCCCTTCTGCTGGACGGTGAGCCCTTCGGCGACGATGTCGGCGACCGACATGCGCGGCGACAGCGAGCCATACGGGTCCTGGAAGACGACCTGGAGATCCCGGCGCTTCGGCCTGATAGCCTTGCTCTTCAGCCCGTCGATGCGGTCGCCGAGGAAGACGATCGGCCCCTCGGATGAAATCAGCCTGAGGATGGCGAGGCCGAGCGTCGTCTTGCCTGAACCGGATTCGCCGACGATGCCGAGCGTCTCGCCCTCGCGCACCGTCACCGAGATGCCGTCGACCGCCTTCACATGGCTGGTGGTCCGGCGCAGCAGCCCGGTCTTGACCGGGAACCAGACCTTGACCGGCCCGGCCTCCAGCAGGGTCGGCGCGCCGTCCGGCACCGGTTCCGGCCGGCCCTTCGGCTCGGCCGCGAGCAGGCGTTGCGTATAAGCGTGCTGGGGATTGCCGAAGATCTCGGCGACGGGGCCCTGCTCGACGATCTTGCCCTTCAGCATCACGCAGACCCGGTCGGCGATGCGCCTGACGATGCCGAGATCATGCGTGATGAACAGGATCGCCATGCCGAGCCGTGCCTGTAGCTCCTTCAGCAGCGTCAGGATCTGCGCCTGCACGGTGACGTCGAGCGCCGTGGTCGGCTCGTCGGCAATCAGGAGGTCGGGCTCGTTGGCGAGCGCCATCGCGATCATCACGCGCTGGCGCTGGCCGCCGGAAAGCTGGTGCGGGTAGGCGTCGAGGCGGCTCGCCGCGTCACGGATGCCGACCAGGGTGAGCAGTTCGAGCGTGCGCGCGCGCGCCTTCTCGCCGCGCAGGCCCTTGTGCAGTTCGAGGATCTCGCCGATCTGCCGTGCGATGGTTTGCAGCGGGTTGAGCGAGGTCATAGGCTCCTGGAACACCATGGTGATGTCGTTGCCGCGGACCTTGCGCATCGCGTCTTCGTCGGCCGCGATCAGGTCCTGGCCGTTGAACAGCACCTTGCCCGACGGATGATGCGCCGCCGGATAGTTCAGCAGCTTCAGGATCGACAGCGCCGAGACCGACTTGCCCGAGCCGGACTCGCCGACCAGCGCAAGCGTCTCGCCCTTGGCGATCTCGAACGAGACCTTGTCGACCGCGAGCGTCTCCTGCCCGCCTTGGCGGAAGGTGACGGAGAGGTCCTGGACGGAGAGAAGGGGGGCGATCATTCCCAGATATTCATCTCTCTAACGGCCTCGGCGTCGATGCGCCTCATGCCGTCGGGCAGATGGATGCGCAAATCGGAGGATATGAAAACCGAGCACTCGGCAAGCGCCGCAGTGGCGATATGAATTGCGTCGGGAGCCTTGTTGCCGAGCGTAGCACGCAGTTCTGCGCTTCGGCGCAGGATCGCACGGTCGACAGGAATAATGTCAATTTCGTTGTCCACCCCGAACAGTGTCTCGTAGACAGACAGCAATTCGGTGTTGTTTTCCCGAAGCGGCAGCACCAACACCTCAGCCAGTGTGAACTCGCTCGTATAAAGTCGCTTCTCACCGTCCCGAGTGTGATCGAGCAACGAGTCGAACAGATCGTCGTCGGTTTCCACAAATCGGATGATGGCGTTTGCGTCCAAATAGACTGACGTCACTTACGATTGCTCATGAAGGCCATTCGTCGCGCAGCTTGCGGATGCGGTCCACGGCTTCCTGCGAGGTCACGCGCTTTATCTGCCCCGAACGGACCAACTCGCGGGCCCGTCGAAGCGCGGATCGCGTGCACGAATCCGTCGAGGTCTCGGGGGTTTCGATCGTTAGGCGCACAGATGTCGCTGTACCGACCGCAATCCGCAAATCCTCGGGCAGCTTCTCGACCGGATAGTGCTCGCGCACGATCTTGTTCATCGCCTCTCTCCTTGCGGCGATCATAGCACGGTGCTCACGCGAAGGTCTTCCTCGGGTCGAAGGCGTCGCGGACGGCTTCGCCGATGAAGATCAGCAGCGATAGCATCAGCGCGATCACGACGAAGCCGGACAGGCCGAGCCAGGGCGCCTGCAGGTTCGCCTTTCCCTGTGCCAGCAATTCGCCGAGCGAGGGCGAGCCCGGCGGCAGGCCGAAGCCGAGGAAGTCGAGCGAGGTCAGCGTCGTGATCGAGCCGTTGAGGATGAAGGGCAGGAAGGTCAGCGTCGCCACCATGGCGTTGGGCAGGAGATGCTTGACCATGATCGCACTGTTGGAGAGGCCGAGCGCGCGCGCCGCGCGGACATATTCGAAGTTGCGCGCCCGCAGGAATTCGGCACGGACCACGCCGACCAGCGCCACCCATGAAAACAGTAACAGGATGCCGAGGAGGACGAAGAAGCTTGGCGTGATGATCGCCGCGACGATGATCAGGAGATAGAGCGCCGGGATCGAAGTCCAGATCTCGATGACGCGCTGGAAGATCAGGTCGGTCCAGCCGCCGAAATAGCCCTGGATCGCTCCGGCGGCGATGCCGATCACCGATGAGATCGAGGCCAGGATCAGCCCGAACAGCACGGAGATCCGGAAGCCGTAGATCAGTCGGGCGACGACATCGCGGCCCTGGTCGTCGGTGCCGAGCCAGTTCCATTCGAGCTCGCGGCAGGTCATGCCGCCGGTTCGCTCGGCGATCGGGCGGCACTGCTCGTCCTTGAGCATCCAGGTCGGCGGGGCAGGCGCCGGCACCGGCAGGTCGAGGTTGTGCGTGCGGTAGGAATAGCGGATCAGCGGCCATAAGGCCCAGCCATTCGCTGCGATTTCCCTGGCGATGGTCGGGTCGCGGTAGTCGGTGGTGGCAAGGAAGCCGCCGAATTTCTCCTCGGGATAGTTCACCGCGACCGGGAAGAGCGTCTCGCCCTTGTAGCGGACGATCAGCGGCCGGTCGTTGGCGATGAACTCGGCGAAGAGCGAGAGCACGAACAGCGTCAGGAAGATCCAGAACGACCACCAGCCGCGCTTGTTGGCCTTGAAGCTCTCGAGGCGACGTCGGTTGATCGGCGAGAGCTTGAGCCAGCCCTGCTTTGTCTGCGGGGGGACAGCGACAGGCGCGGCGGAGCGCAGGGCCGGTGGCGGAGCGTCGAGGAGGGTATCGCTCACTTCACGCCTCCCGCGATTCGAAGTCGATGCGCGGGTCGACCCAGGCATAGGTCAAATCGGTGATCAGGTGCACGATGAGGCCGATCAGCGAGAAGATGTAGAGATTGGCGAAGACGACCGGATAGTCGCGGTTGACGATCGCCTCGAAGGACAGGAGCCCAAGCCCGTCGAGCGAGAATATCGTCTCGATCAGCAGCGACCCCGCGAAGAGCGCATGCACGAAGGCCCCGGGAAAGCCGGCGATTACGATAAGCATGGCGTTGCGGAAGACATGGCCGTAGAGCACGCCGCGCTCCGACAAGCCCTTCATCCGCGCCGTCAGCACGTACTGCTTCCGGATCTCGTCGAGGAAGGAGTTCTTGGTCAGCAATGTCGAGGTCGCGAAGGCGCCCAGCGCCATCGCCAGCACCGGCAGGGCGATGTGCCAGAAATAATCGCCGATCTTGCCGATCAGGCTGAGCTGGGCCCAGTTCTCCGAGGTCAGGCCGCGCAAGGGGAATATCTGCCAGAACGAGCCACCGGCAAAGAGCACGATCAGCAGGATCGCGAAGAGAAAGCCCGGTATGGCGTAGCCGACGATGACGACGGCGCTCGTCCAGGTGTCGAAGCGCGAGCCGTCCTTGACTGCCTTGCGGATGCCGAGCGGAATCGAGATCGCATAGGAGAGCAGGGTCATCCACAGGCCGAGCGTGATCGAGACCGGCAGCTTCTCCTTGATCAATTGCAGCACCGGCGCATCGCGGAAATAGCTGCGGCCGAAATCGAAGGTCGCGTAGTCCTTCAGCATCTTGAAGAAGCGCTCATGCGCCGGCTTGTCGAAGCCGAACTGCTTCTCCAGCTCCTTGATGAAGGCGGGATCCAGCCCCTGCGCACCGCGATAGGCCGAGCCTGAATCCATCGCCTGCGCGCCGGCATCGCCGCCGGAGCCGCCGCCGACGCGCTCGGCCGCGCCGCTATTGGGATTGTTGAGCTGCGAGATGATCCGCTCGACCGGCCCGCCCGGAGCGAACTGCACGATGACGAAGGAGATCAGCAGGATGCCGAACAGGGTCGGCACCATCAGCGCCAGACGCCGGGCGATGTAGTTCAGCATTCCCGCTTATGCCTTCCCGATCCGCTTGGCCTTTTCCGCATCGTACCACCAGGTGCCCGGCGCGCCGGAACCGAATTTCGGCTTGGTCTGCGGGCGCTCGTACATGTCCCAATAGGCCAGCCACTCGCTGGCATTCCACCACATCGGGATCCAGTAGCGCCCGGCCCGCAGCAGCCGGTCGAGGCATTTGGCGGCGACCACCACCTCGGCATAGCTCTTGGCCTGGCCGACCTTGTCGATCATCGCGTCGATCGCCGGATCGGCGATCCCGCCGACATTGCGCGAGCCGCGCGTCTTGGCTGCTTCCGAGCCGTAGATCACGCGCATCGTGTCGCTTGGGATGGCGCTGCCGCTCATCGCCCGGCTGATCATGTCGAAGTCGAACTCGTCGAGCCGGCGCTGGTACTGGGCGCCATCGACGATGCGTGAGGTCGCGTTGATGCCGAGCCGCTTGAGATTGGCCTGGAAGGGCTGGGTGTGCGGTTGCAGCGAGGGGGTCGAATCGAGGAACTCGATCTCGAAGGGCTGGCCGTTCGGCAGCTTCATGACATTGCCGTCGCGCTTGCAGCCGGCGGCACGCAGCATCTCGTCGGCCCGGCGCAGCAAGGCGCGGTCACTGCCGGAGCCGTCCGAGACCGGCGGCAGGAAGGGCTCGCCGAAGACCTCGTCCGGGACCTTGCCGCGGAACGGCTCGAGCAGCGCGAACTCTTCCGGCGAAGGCTTGCCGACCGCCTTCGAATCCGAGTTCTCGAAATAGGAGGTCGCCCGCGAGAAGGACGAGAACATGATGTTCTTGTTGGTCCACTCGAAGTCGAAGGCGAGGCCGAGTGCCTCGCGGATGCGCGGGTCGGCGAATTTCTCGCGGCGCAGATTGTAGATCCAGCCCTGCGAGCCGATCGGTTCGGTCTTCGGCAGGGCCTCCTTCTTGACCTTGCCTTCGTGGATGGCCGGGAAGTCGTATCCCGTCGCCCAGATCCGCGAGGTGAATTCCTCCTGGAAGGTGATCACCCCGCTCTTGAAGGCTTCGAAGGCGACCTGCCGGTCGCGGAAATACTCCCAGCGGACACGGTCGAAATTGTTCTGCCCGACATTCACCGGCAGATCCTTGGCCCAGTAATCCGGCACGCGGTCGAACTCGATGAAGCGGCCCTGCTCGAACTTTCCGACCTTGTAGGCGCCCGATCCGAGCGGCGGCTCCAGTGTCGAGGCCTCGAAATTGCGAGTCGACCAGTATTTCTCCGAGAAGACCGGCAGGCCGGCGACGACGAGATGCAGGTCGCGGCTGCGCTTCGCCGAGAGCTTCACCACGAGGACGTCGTCGCTCTCGGCGACCGCCGATTCCATCTCGCCAAGGATCAGCCGGTAGGTCGGATGGCCCTTGCTCTTCAGCAGGTTGAACGAGAAGGCGGCGTCGCCGGCGGTGACCCGCGAGCCGTCATGGAACTTCGCCTCCGGCCGCAGGCGGAAGCGGTAGGTCAGCTTGTCCTGCGAGACCGAGACGCTCCTCGCGATCAGGCCGTAGAGCGAGCCGGGTTCGTCGCCTGAGCCAGCCATCAGGCTGTCGAAGCAGGCATCCATGCCGGCCGCGCCGTCGCCCTGCAGCACATAGGTGTTCAGCGTGTTGAAGGTGTCGAAGCTCTGATTGCCGCCGGCACGCTTGATCTGGATGGTGATCGAACCACCTTTCGGCGCTTTCGGATTCACATAGGCGAAATGCGGGAAGTCCGGCGGCAGTGCCAGCTCGCCGAAGGTCGAGAGGCCATGGACCTCGTTCTCCTGCGCCAGCGCCGCCGTGAGCGAGGCCGGCAGCGTGGCCGCGCCTGCGATGGCACCGCCGGCTTTGAGCAGCCTGCGGCGGGTGATCCGGATCGCCATGCGATACCCCTTGCGATTCGTCGTCCGATTATGTCGTTACGCCGAGCTAACGCTAGCGCTGCGCGCATTTCCGGTCATGGTGACGGCAATTGCATGGCGCCGACAAGCAAAAGCCGGGCTTTCGGCCCGGCTCATGACGTCACATCGGCGCGAGGCGCGCTATCAAATCAGGGTTTCGGCAGCGGCTTCGGCGAATCGGCGAGGCTGTTGAGATAGGCGACCACGTCGGCGCGGGCCTCGGGCCGGGCGATGCCGGCAAAGGCCATCGCGGTGCCGGGGACGTAGGCCTTCGGGTTCTTCAGGAAGTGGTCGAGCGCGTCGGCGTCCCAGCTCTTGTCGCCGCGGGCCTTCATCGCCGCGGAATAACCGAAGCCGGCGACCGAACCCTCGGCGCGGCCATAAACGTCATAGAGATGCGGGCCGACCTTGTTGGCGCCGCCCTTCTCGAAGGTGTGGCAGGCCTTGCAGGCGCCGACGGCCTTCTCGCCCTTGGCCACGTCCGCCTTGGCGAGGCGCACCGCGATCGGCTCTTCGACTGCCGCTGCAGCGCCCGCGCCGCCAGCTGCCGCCGCCGGCTCGAGGCTAGGCAGGTCATAGCCAGGGACAACCGGCTTCTTCGGGGCGAAGACGATGCCGGCGCCCATGTTCAGGGCCATGACGACGAGCAGGGTCGACAAACCCGCGCCAGCGATCTTGTTCAGTTCGATATTCATCGTCTCTCACAACCCCCGGCCCGCCCGTCGGCGAAGCAAGACAGCGCTGCGGCCGGACCCTTGCGGGAGCCGGCACGTCTGCGCTGCTTAACCGCTTTGCGCGCTGCATTGCAACTCGTATAAGCACGCTCCGCTTTGAGACCTTTTGCCGCCCCCGCGAGCTTCCACAGCCAATGCCCAACCCGCTGATCCTGATCCCGGCCCGCATGCAGGCGACGCGCCTGCCGGGCAAGCCGCTGGCCGACATCCTGGGCGAGCCGATGATCGTCCGCGTCTGGCGCCGTGCCATCGAGGCTGGTGTCGGCGATGTCGTGGTCGCGACCGATGACGAGCGCATCCTCGCGGCGATCGAGCAGGCCGGCGGCCGGGCGGTGATGACCAGCCCCGCGCATCAGACCGGCTCCGACCGGATCAAGGAAGCGGCCGACATCGTCGATCCGAAAGGCGAGCACGACATCATCGTCAACGTCCAGGGCGACTTCCCGACGTTGGCGCCGGCTGCAATCGCGGCTGCGGTCGAGCCGCTCGCCGATCCGGCCGTCGACATCGCGACGCTGGCCGGCGAGATCACCGAGGACGAGGAGAAGACCGCGCCGAGCGTGGTCAAGCTGATCGGCAGCGAGGTTTCCCCCGGCCGGATGCGGGCGCTCTACTTTACCCGCGCGACGGCCCCTTATGGCGATGGCCCGCTCTATCACCATGTCGGCCTCTACGCCTATCGCCGCCGCGCGCTCGACCGCTTCGTCTCGCTTCCGCAATCACCGCTGGAGCTGCGCGAGAAGCTCGAGCAGCTGCGGGCGCTAGAGGACGGCATGCGCATCGACGCGATGATCATCGATCACGTCCCGCGCGGCGTCGACACGCCTCCCGATCTGGATCGCGCCCGCGCGTTCCTGACATCCAAAGCCTGAGCCTGAAAGTCCTAGAATGTCAGTCGTCGTTTCCTATCAGGGTGAGCCCGGAGCCTTCTCCTCGCAGGCGGCCCTCCAGGTCTTTCCGGATTGCGAGCTCTTGCCCTGCCGGACCTTCGAGGACGCGCTCGCCGCGGTCTCGGACGGCGCCGCCCGCTACGGCATGATCCCGATCGACAATTCGATCGCGGGCCGCGTTGCCGACATCCATCATCTGCTGCCGCGCTCTGGGCTCCACATCATCGGCGAGCACTTCCTGCCGATCCGCTTCCATCTGATGGCGGTCGAGGGTGCGACGCTGGCGACGCTGAAGACGGTGCAGAGCCACATCCACGCGCTCGGCCAGTGCCGCAAGATCATCCGCAAGCTCGGACTCAAGGCCGAGGTCGCGGCCGACACGGCCGGCTCGGCCCGGCAGGTCGCCGAGGCCGGCGATCCGACGCGGGCCGCGATCGCGCCGCACATCGCCGCCGAGGTCTACGGGCTCAACATCCTGATGGAGGACATCGAGGACGAGAAGCACAACACCACGCGCTTCGTCGTACTCTCGAAATATCCGGAATTCGCCCGCCAGGGTTCGGGCAAGACGGTGACCACGCTGATCTTTCAGGTCCGCAACCTGCCGGCGGCGCTCTACAAGGCGCTCGGCGGCTTCGCCACCAACGGCGTCAACATGACCAAGCTCGAGAGCTACATGGTAGATGGCCATTTTTCGGCGACGATGTTCTACAGCGACGTCGAGGGGCATCCCGACGACCCGGCGCTGCGTCGCGCGCTCGACGAGCTCGCCTTCTTCTCCAAGGAGCTGAAGATTTTGGGCGTCTATCCCGCGCACGAATTCCGCGACAGCTTCCCCGAGCCGGGGGAGTAGGGCGCCCAGCGAATGCTTGCCTTGCTGATTCGCTCAAAGTCGCCGCTTAAGGGGCTGGCTGATCAAATTTACGGGGATATTTTCAATGCAAAATATGAGCAAAGAGAATCAGCCAACAAGGGCGGTGTGTACTACAGAGCATATGGTTTATTCTGCGATTTCTCGCTCATTGAATATGATGAAAACGAATTTCTGCTATTAACAGATAGTAAGGCTCTTTTTAAGGATGAGCCTGAATTAGATGAATTCATTTATAATAGAATTAAGTGGAGGCTTAATACTCGAGATATCGAGTCGAAGATAATTGAGATTTAATAGCTGGTAACTCGTGTGTTTTATGTCTCCGGCAGACTTAGTTGTTTCGGCATAATGCTGCTACGGCTCCTCGCCGTCCACAGCCCACGCCTTCAGGATCGTGTTGGCGATCGCCATATGCGGCGGGCAGAACAGATTGTCGGGGTGCTTGCCCTCCAGCATCTGCAGCGCCTCGGCGCGGCTGAACCAGCGACCGGCTTCCAGCTCGGTGCCATCCAGCACGATGTCGTCGTTCAGCGCCTCGGCGATGCAGCCGATCATCAGCGACCCCGGGAAAGGCCAGGGCTGCGAGGCAATGTAGCGCACCGTGCCGGTGCGCAGGCCGGCTTCCTCCCAGGTCTCGCGCCTGACCGCATCCTCGAAGGTCTCGCCCGGCTCGACGAAGCCGGCGATGCAGGAATACATGCCGGGCGCAAAGCGCGCCTGGCGCGCCAGCAGGCAGTTGTCGCCGCGCACCGCCAGCATGATCACGACCGGATCGGTGCGCGGGAAATGCTGGGCGCCGCAAGCCTCGCATTGCCGTTTCCAGCCGGCCGAGCCGAGCTTGGTCGGCGCGCCGCACTGGGCGCAGCAGCGATGGCGGGCATGCCAGTCGAGCAGGGCCTTGGCCTCGCCGAGCGGGCCAAGCTCATCCTTCGGCACCAGCCGCTTCAGCGCGACGCTGCGCAGGTCGGTGACGACGAGTACGGCCTGCTCGCGCAGGCCATCGAGCAGTTCGCGGTCGATCAGCCGGCCGAAGCGCGGCGCCCCGTCCGGATCGAGCCCGAGGAAGACCTCTTCCTGCGCCGGGCCCAGGCCATCGGCACCGCTCTCGTCGAACCAGACGGTCTGCGTCTCGGCACCCGTCCGCAACAGGATCGGCGTCTCGCCGGCAACGACGGCGAAACGCGTGTCGCTGCGTTCTCGCAAGGCGGCGACCTCGTCCGGCCGGTCGCGCAGATCGGCGCGGCGGTCGAGCGGGCTGGTGGCGAAGCCGGTCTGGGCTGAGCGTTCTTTGCGGCGGGAGGCGTCGTTCATGCCTCCCGTCCTACTCCGCTTTCGGTCCGACCGGAACGGGGTCGAATGCAGAATTATACGTATGCGAACGTTTGCCGGCAGCGCGACGCTGGCTCAGCTGTTTCCGCGCCCACGCAGCAGATGGATGATGCCGGAGAAGTCGGTGCCGCCTTCGCCCCAGGCATTGTGCAGGCCGTAGACCTGCGCGGCCGCCGAGCCCAGCGGCGTCGAGGCGCCGGCGGCCTGCGCCGCTTCCTGGGCGAGCTTCAGATCCTTCAGCATCAGCGCCGAGGCGAAGCCGGGCTTGTAGTCGTTGTTGGCCGGGGAGGTCGGCACCGGGCCGGGCACCGGGCAATAGGTCGTCAGCGACCAGCACTGGCCGGACGAGGTCGATGCGACGTCGAACAGCGCCTGATGCGACAGGCCGAGCTTCTCGGCCAGCACGAAGGCCTCGGAGACGCCGATCATCGAGATGCCGAGGATCATGTTGTTGCAAATCTTCGCCGCCTGGCCGTTGCCGGCGTCGCCGCAATGCACGACCTTCTTGCCCATCGCCGACAGGATCGGCTCGCCGCGCTTGAAGGCATCGCCACTGCCGCCGACCATGAAGGTCAGCGTCGCGCCCTGGGCGCCGCCGACGCCGCCCGAGACCGGCGCGTCGAGCGAAAGGCAGCCGCGCTCGGCGGCGAGCGCATGCGCCTTGCGGGCGCTCTCGACGTCGATGGTCGAGGAATCGATCAGGAGGGTGCCCGGCTTCACGGCGGGGAGGATGTCGGTCCAGACCCCCAGCACATGCTTGCCGGCCGGCAGCATGGTGACCACGATCTCGGCATCCGCGACCGCCTCCTTGGCCGAACCGGCGATGCCGACGCCGAGCGCCGCGGCGGCGTCCTTGGAAGGCTGCGACAGGTCGAAGGCGGAGACCTTGTGCCCGGCCTTGACCAGGTTGCCGGCCATCGGCCCGCCCATATTGCCGAGACCGATGAAGGCGATGGTGCTCATGGTCGTTCTCTCCTGCCTGTATTCTCGGGGCGTCATCCCGGCCGCAGCGAAGCGGAGAGCCGGGGTCCATGCCTGAACCGTTCCGGAATGGATCCCGGGTCGGACTGACGTCCGCCCGGGATGACCTGCGTTTGTTAGTTCCCCTTGGCGCGCCCAACCAGCGAGCGCGCCACGATCATCCGCATCACCTCGTTGGTGCCCTCCAGAATCTGGTGGACCCTGAGGTCGCGGACGATCTTCTCGATGCCGTAATCGGCGAGATAGCCATAGCCGCCATGGATCTGCAGCGCCTGGTTGGCGACCTCGAAGCCGGTGTCGGTCGCGACCCGCTTGGCCATGGCGCAGAGCTTGCTGGCATCCGGCGTCTTCTTGTCGAGCGCTGCTGCAGCACGCCACAGAAAGGTGCGGGCCGCCTCAAGCTCGGTCGCCATGTCGGCGAGCTTGAACTGCAGCGCCTGGAAGTCGGCGATGCGTGCGCCGAAGGCCTTGCGCTCCTGGGCATAGCCGAGGGCCTTGTCGAGCGCGCCCTGCGCCCCGCCGATCGAGCAGGCGCCGATATTGAGCCGGCCGCCGTCGAGGCCGGCCATGGCGATCTTGAAGCCGATGCCTTCCGGGCCGATCCGGTTGGCGACGGGCACGCGGCAGTTCTCGAAGATCACGGCGCGCGTCGGCTGGGCGTTCCAGCCCATCTTCTTCTCGTTGGCGCCGAAGGAGAGGCCGGGCGTGCCCTTCTCGACGACGATGGTCGAGATGCCGGACGGGCCGGCCTCACCGGTGCGGACCATCACGACATAGATGTCGGAGACGCCGGCGCCGGAGATGAACTGCTTCTGGCCGTCGAGGACATAGTGGTCGCCGTCGAGCACGGCCTTGGTCTTCAGCGCGGCGGCGTCCGAGCCGGCGCCCGGCTCGGTCAGGCAGTAGCTCGCGAGATGCTCCATGCTGCAGAGCTTCGGCAGGAACTTGTGGCGCTGCTCTTCCGACCCGTAGCGGTCGATCATCCAGGCGCACATGTTGTGGATCGAGATATAGGCGGCGACTGTCGGGCAGCCCGTCGACAGCGCCTCGAAGATCACCGCCGCGTCGAGGCGCGACAGGCCGGAACCGCCGACATCGTCGCGGATGTAGATGCCGCCCATGCCGAGCGCAGCCGCCTGGCGCATCTCCTCGACCGGGAAATGCTTCTCCTCGTCCCAGCGCACGGCGTGCGGCGCCAGGGTTTCGGCAGCGAAACCCTGGGCCATGTCGCGGATCGCGATCTGGTCTTCGGTGAGGGAGAACACGATCCGATCTCCTCGCCGTCGGCTCAGTTCATCGTCGGGATGACGAAGCTGGCGCCGTCCTTGATGCCCGAAGGCCAGCGCGCCGTCACCGTCTTGGTCTTGGTGTAGAAGCGGATCGAGTCCGGGCCGTGCTGGTTGAGGTCGCCGAAGGAGGAGCGCTTCCAGCCGCCGAAGGTGTAGTAGGCCAGCGGCACCGGGATCGGCACGTTGATGCCGACCATGCCGACCTGGACCTTCGAGGCGAAGTCGCGGGCGGCGTCGCCGTCGAGGGTGTAGATCGCGGTGCCGTTGCCGTATTCGTGGTCGTTGGTCAGCTTCAGCGCCTCGTCATAGCTCTCGGTGCGCAGCACGGAGAGGACCGGGCCGAAGATCTCTTCCTTGTAGATGCGCATGTCCTTGGTGACGTTGTCGAACAGGCAGCCGCCGACATAGAAGCCGTTCTCGTAGCCCTGCATCTTGAAGTCGCGGCCGTCGACGACGAGCTTGGCGCCTTCCTGGATGCCGATGTCGACATAGGACTTGATCTTCTCCATCGCCGCCTTGGTGACGACCGGGCCGTAATCGGCCGAGGTGTCGGTCGAGGGGCCGATCTTCAGGCTCTCGACGCGGGGAATGAGCCGCTTGACCAGCTCGTCCGCGGTGGCCTTGCCGACCGGGACGGCGACCGAGATTGCCATGCAACGCTCGCCGGCCGAGCCGTAGCCGGCGCCGATCAGCGCGTCGACGGCCTGGTCCATGTCGGCGTCAGGCATGATGATCATGTGGTTCTTGGCGCCGCCGAAGCACTGCACGCGCTTACCATTGGCGCAGCCGCGGGCGTAGATGTACTCGGCGATCGGGGTCGAGCCGACGAAGCCGACGGCCTTGATGTCGTGGTCGTCGAGGATGGCGTCGACCGCTTCCTTGTCGCCGTTGACGACATTGAGGATGCCGGGAGGGCCGCCGGCCTCGATGAACAGCTCGGCGAGGCGCATCGGCACGCCGGGATCGCGCTCGGACGGCTTCAGGATGAAGGCGTTGCCGCAGGCGATGGCGGGGCCGAGCTTCCAGAGCGGGATCATCGCCGGGAAGTTGAACGGGGTGATGCCGGCGACGACGCCGAGCGGCTGGCGCAGCGAGTAGATGTCGATTCCGGGGCCGGCGCCGTCGGTGAACTCGCCCTTCATCAGGTTGGGCACGCCGAGCGAGAACTCGATCACCTCGACGCCACGCTGGATGTCGCCCTTGGCGTCGGGAATGGTCTTGCCGTGCTCGCGGGCGAGCAGTTCGGCGAGCTCGTCATTGTTCTGCGCGATCAGGTCGAGGAACTTCATCAGCACGCGGGCGCGGCGCTGCGGATTGACCGCCGCCCATTTCGGCTGGGCCTCGGCGGCGTTCTCGACCGCGGTGCGCATCTCGGCGGCGGAGGCGAGCGCAACCTTGCCGATCACCGAGCCGTCCATCGGCTGGTAGACGTCGGCCGTGCGGCCCGAGGTGCCAGCGACGTGCTTGCCGCCGATGAAGTGACCGATCTGACGCATGGCGTCCTCCCCTAAAGTCGTGTGACGCTGATTTGAGCTACCCCTATCATTATCGTTTGCGCACGGCTATAGGCGGATATCGGCGGGCGTCGTGCAAAAAAACAGATACGGGAGGAGCGCCATGGAACGGTTCGACTGGGACGACCTGCGTTTCTTCCTTGCCGTCGCCCGCTCGGGCCGGCTCACCGCGGCGGCGCGCCGTCTTGGCGCGGACCACGCCACCGTCTCGCGCCGCATCACCTCGCTTGAGGAATCGCTCAAGGCCAAGCTGTTCGAGCGCCGCCCACAGGGCTATGCGCTGACCGGCCATGGCGAGCAGTTGCTGGCCAAGGCAGAAAGCATGGAAACCGAGGCGCTGGCGATCCAGAGCGAGATCGGCGGCGCCGACATGGCGCTCTCCGGCACGGTCCGGATCGGCGCGCCCGATGGTTTCGGCTCGACCTTCCTCGCCTCGCGTTTCGCCGGTCTCGCCAAGTCCTATCCCGGGCTGGAGCTGCAGCTCATCGCGATGCCGCGCCTGCTCTCATTGTCGAAGCGCGAGGCGGATGTCGCCATCACGCTGGCCCCCCCTAAGGAGGGCAAGGTCGTCGCCCGCAAGCTCTGCGACTACCGGCTCGGCCTTTACGCCGCGCAGAACTATCTCGACGCCATGCCGAAGATCACGGCAGCCGAGGATCTCTTCGGCCATCGCATCGTCGGCTATATCGACGACCTGATCTTCACGCCCGAGCTCGACTATCTCGACGAGGTCGCCAAGGGCTTGCGGGCCCATATCCAGAGCTCCAGCGTGCTAGCGCAGATGAACGCCGTCGCGGCCGGCGCCGGCATCGGCGTGATCCACCATTTCATGGCGGTCGACGAACCCAGGCTGGTGCCGGTGCTGCCCGAGAGCGTGTCGATCACGCGCTCGTTCTGGCTGCTCGTCCATGCCGACCTCAAGGACGTGGCCCGGGTGCGGGCGGTCGTCGACTTCATCGTGCGCGAGTCGAAGGCGAGCCGCGCCTTGTTGATGGGCGAGCTGGCGGCAGCCGGCGGCGCGCGCCTCGCCGCGGCAAGCTGACGCTGCGTGCTCAGCCCGCGAGGCGCACGCAGTTGCGTCCCTCGCGCTTGGCCGCATAGAGCGCCCGGTCCGCGGCGATCAGCTGCTGGTCGAAATTGCCGGCACCATCGATCTCTGCAACGCCGATCGACGCCGTCAGCGTGA
The DNA here is from genome assembly GCF_037120455.1 of Allobosea sp. CCNWLY174. NCBI lineage: Bacteria > Pseudomonadati > Pseudomonadota > Alphaproteobacteria > Hyphomicrobiales > Alloboseaceae > Allobosea > Allobosea sp. CCNWLY174. Next base: position 249,029 of record NZ_JBBBBQ010000008.1, read on the forward strand.
CCTGCTGACCGCCCACGGTTAGGGTCTCGTGCGAGACGTCGAGCCGGATGTGGTCGCTGAGCCGCATCGCCGCCTTGGCGTCGACACCAGGGAACAGGATGGCGAATTCCTCGCCGCCGATGCGGGCGAGCAAATGGCCGCTGCCTTCCACCGACTGGGCGAGGCAGCGCGCCACATTGGCGAGCGCCCGGTCGCCGAAATCATGACCGTGGCTGTCGTTCAACTGCTTGAAGTCGTCGATATCGAGGATGGCGACGGCGCTCTTGCGCTTCTTCGCCTGCGCCTCCTCGATCAGCCTGCCGGCGTTGGCGAAGAAATGGCGGCGATTGAACAGCCCGGTCAAAGCATCGCGGGAGGCGAGGCTATGGAGCTGCTCGAGCTGTTCGAGCGTCTCGACATTGCTCGCGATCCGGCATTGCAGCTCTTCCGGGATGAAGGGCATCGAGATGAAGTCGTTGGCGCCGGCCTTGAGGAAGCCGACCGAGACCATGCGGTCGCTCGACGAGGAGACGCCGATCAGGCGCAGCCGGTCGGAGGCGAACTCGCGGCGAATGCGCCGCGTCAGCTCGTAACCATCCATGTCGGGCATGTAATAGTCGCTGACGACCAGCTTGATGTCGGGATCGTCCTTGAGAAGGGCCAGCGCCTCGTCCCCGGAGGCGACCTCGATCACCTCGTATTGCTGGACCTTCAGCATATGGGCGAGCAGCTTGCGCGTTGCCGATGTGTCGTCGACGACGAGGATGCGGGTCTGGCGGTTGCCGAGCGCACGCCTGGCGGTCCCGACCACTGTCTCGAGCGTGAAGGCGCTGTCCTTCGGGACGTAATCGATGACGTCGCGCTCCATGATCCGGTTGCGCGTCTCGATGTCGAAGCTGGCGGTGTGGACGATGGTCGGGATTCCGCGCTGGACGGTGAAGTCGATGGCTTCGCCGCGTGGCGCGTCGGGAAGGTTGAGGTCGACCACGGCGAGGGTGAAGGCGGCGCGATCCTCGGTGACGACCTCGTGCAATTCGTTGAGCGACTGGCAAACGACGATGGGCAGCTGAAGCTCGGTCTCGAGGCGGCGCGAGAGCGCCAGCGCGTAGGTCCGCGAATCCTCGACGAGAAGGACCTTGAGCTCCTCAGTGATGGGTTCGCTCTCGCGGCGTCCGGTTGCGCGATAGGCCATTGAGCTCACGAGTCCCTGGTCGGTGCCAGCAGGGTTTGCGGCAGGTTTCGAGCTCTGCTTTGCGATGAAAAGGCGAACTCCATGCGGCAGACCTTCCTGCCGCAACGTTAATTTGGGTTTAACCAGCACCTGTCGCGCGGGGGTGATAGGGGGTGCTTATCGCTGTTGCGGGAGTGCTGCAGTTCAGATCCGCCAGGGCAGGATGTTGGCCGGCAATTTGCGGCCGAGCGCGTCGAGCCCGAGCATGACCGCGAGGATCACCGCGCAGGCGCTGATCGCCACGGCCGCTGCTTCGCCGGCGAGTCCGGCTTCCTTCAGGCTGAACAGCACGACGCCGAGCGTCTCGGTGCCGGAGGACCAGAGCAGGGCCGAGACGGTGAGCTCGTTGAAGGCGACGAGGAAGACCATCAGCCCGCTGACGGCGGCTGCCGGCGCCAGGATCGGGGCGACGATGAAGCGCAGCATCTGCCAGAGCGTGACGCCGTCCAGCTTCGCGGCTTCCTCGTGATGCGCCTCGATCTGCGCCATCGCCGCGACCGGGGCCTTCAGCGCCAGCGGCAGGAAGCGTGCGACATAGGCGAACAGGATGATGAAGGGCGTGGCGTAGATGCTGACGCCGATCAGCGGCAGCGGCTTCAGGAACATCAGGATGCAGGCGATGGCCAGCACGACGCCGGGCAGGGCATAGGGCAGCTCGATCACCACCGCGACCACGCGCCGGAGCTTGCCCATGCGCCGCTCCAGTCCATAGGCGAAGGCGATCGAGAGGAGGGCCAGCAACACTGCGGCCGAGCCTGCAAAGAAGAAGGAGTTGCGGAAGGCGCGCACCGTCACGTCTTGCCGCAGCAGCACCTCGGCGAACTTGTCGAAGGTGAGGTTCTGCCAGGTCAGCGCGACGCCGAGTGCTGGCGTCAGCGCCTCGCCGAGCAGTGCCAGCAGCGGCAGGCCGAGCTTGAGCGCGATCAGCAGCCAGAGACCGACGGCTACGAAGGGACGCGCGGCTCCCAGCTGCCAGAAGGGTTGCAGCGGCCGTTCGATCTCGACCTTGCCGCCGCCGCGCCGGGTTGCGAGCAGGCCGGCGACGATGCCGAGGCCGGCGACGAGCACGACCAGCAGCGAGAGCGCGGCCGCGTCCGGCAGCCCGGCCGGGCCGAAGCTCGACAGCCGGCGATAGATCAGCGTCGGCAGCGTGAGGTAGTTCACCGGCAGGCCAAGCAAAGCCGGGATGCCGAAATTGCCGATGCCGGCGACGAAGGCGAGCAGGGCCGCGGCCATGATCTGCGGCCGCAGCACCGGCAAAAGAATGCGCGCGACGATGGTGGCGGGCGCCGCCCCCTCCATCTGCGCGGCCTCGACCAGCGTATGTGGCACGCTGCGCAGACCGGTCCAGAGAGTGATGGCGACCAGCGGCGCATGATGCAGGGCCATCACCAGGATGATGCCGCCGCGTCCCAGCAGCGGATTGGGCGTGCCGGGCGCCGGCGCCAGCCCGAGTATGCCCAGCAGGGCCGAGTTCGGCGCGAACAGGCTGAGGAAGGCCAGCGCCGCAACCTGCGGCGCGACCATCATCGAGAAGACCAGCGCGAAGGCGAGCGGGCGCTTGCCGCGGACATCGGTGACGGCGAGCAGGATCGCCGCCATTCCACCGATAAGCAAAGCACCGAGCGCTGAAAGCCCGGCCGTCTCGAAGGTGTGCAGGGTCGCGTTGACCGCGGCGCGGCTGGAGATCTCGGCCAGGGCCGCTTCGGGTGCGAACTGCCAGCCCGGCGCGAAGGCGGCGACGAGCAGCCGCAGGAAGGGCAGGGCGCCGAACAGGGTCGCGCAGAGCAGGACCAGCGCCGGCAGGCCGAGGCCGGCCGGCAACGCGAGGCCGGGCAGGACCGGGCGGATGCCGGTCTGCCTCAGCTCGGCGGGGGCTGCGAGCGTCATCGTGTCGGCGCCTGGGGCTGGATTCCGTCGGGCTCAGCCTTCGAAGATCGCGCTGAAGCGCTTGCGGGCGGCCGGCTCGTCGGCCAGCGCCTTGGCCGCGTCGAAAGGCATCAGCTTGATCGCGCCGCGGGCCGGGTAGCCGGCCGGCAGGGCGACATCCGGATGGGCCGAGACATAGCCCTGCTTCAGCGCCAGCTCCTGGCCGTCCTTGGAGATCAGGAAATCGACCAGGGCCTTGGCGGCCTCGGGATTCTTGCTGCTCTTCAGGATCGCGACCGGCTCGCTCACCGCCGAGACGCCTTCCTTCGGGAAGACGAATTCGACCGGCGCGCCCTTGGCTTTCTCGCGGATCGGCATGAAGTCGACGATCATGCCGTAGAGCTTCTCGCCGGTGGCGACCTGGCGCAGGATGTCGCCATTGGCGCCGGCGGCGAGCGTGCCATTCTCCTTCAGCTTCTCGTAGAAGCTCCAGCCGCCGGGCAGGTTGCCGGTCAGCGTGATCGTGTGGATCATCGCGGCGCCCGAATTCAGCGGGCTCGGCATGGCGAGCTGGTTCTTGGCCTCCGGCTTGGCGAGGTCGAGCCAGCTCTCCGGCTTCAGCGCCGCCTTGGTGTTGTAGACGATGCCGGTGGTGATCAGCTTGGTCGCGAACCACATCTTCGCGGAGTCGTGCACGCCGGCCGGGAAGGCCGAGACATCGGCCTTGTCATGGGCGAGCAGGCGGCCTTCCTTCTTCAGGCCCTCCATGGTCACGGCATCGGCGATCAGCAGCACGTCGGCCTGCGGCGCGCCGGCCTCGATCTCGGCCCGGAGCTTGGCCATCACGCGCGGCGTGCCGTCGCGCACGAAGCTGACCTCGACCTTGGGATACTTCGCCTTGAAGGCGTCGATCGTCTGCTGGGCGTCGGTGTTGGGCTGGCTCGTATAGAGCACGAGCTTGCCTTCGACCGCGCCGGCGGTGTCGATCGCCGGCAGGGCCAGGCCGAGCGCAAGGACGGCGGTGATTGCGAGGGCGCGCATATGAAACTCCGCAGGTCTGCCGCGCGGCGAGAGCGCGCGAACGTCAGGACATGAATCTTGCGGCGCGGGGTAAGCCGCGCGCATGACACATCAGTGACATCGTCCTCTTTGACGCGGCCGGGCTGCGCCGTCAAAGCCGATTCACGTCGGTGCGGCAGAAGGGAACGAGGACACGTGCGATCGAACATCGCATGAAAATCGTGCAACCCAGCCGCTTGTGAGTTGCATGGCTCATCGACTAGTGTTTATGAGGACTAGGGCACAAAAAGCTCAATCTAAACGTTTTAAATGGGAGGATACCATGAAATTCGTGCGTTCTCTGGCTGCCGGTGCAGCCTTGGCCGCAATCGCCGCCGGCTGGTCCGGAGCGGCGCTTGCCCAGGAGACGGTGACCGTCTGGTTCACCAAGGGCTTCTACAAGGGCGAGGACGACGCGCTGCTCGCCGTCGTAGACAAGTTCCAGAAGGCGACCGGCGTCAAGGTCGATCTCTCCCTTTATGCCACCGAGGACTGCGTGACCAAGTCGGTGGGCGCGGTCCAGGCGGGCACGCCGCCCGATGTCGGCTTCTGCACGACCTACGATTTCCGCACCACCGGGCAGTGGGCCTTCGAGGGCAAGCTCGAGGACGTCACCGACGTGCTGGAGCCGATCAAGGCGCAGATCCAGCCGCAGGCGCTGGCGACGACCTTCCTGATGAACGACAAGACCAAGAAGAAGGCCTACTACGCCTTCCCGGTCCAGCAGCAGATGATGCACATCACCTACTGGAAAGACATGCTGGAAGAGGCCGGCTTCAAGGAAAGCGATATCCCGAAGGGCTGGGATGGCTATTGGGACTTCTGGTGCGACAAGGTCCAGGGCGCGCTGCGCGCCAAGGGCAAGCGCATCTATGCCGTCGGCCATCCGATGGGCGTCGCCGCTTCCGACACCTTCTATTCCTTCCTGACCTTCGCCAACGCCCACAACGCCAAGGTCGTCGACGAGGACGGCAAGATCGTGCTCGACCAGCCGGCCAACAAGGCTGCGATGGTCAAGGCGGTGAAGGATTACGCCAACATCTCCCAGCGCGGCTGCACGCCGCCCTCCTCGGTGAACTGGCTCGACCCCGACAACAACGTCGCCTTCCACAACCGCACGACGGTGCTGACCCACAACGCCACGATCTCGATCGCGGCCAAGCACCTCGACGACATGAACAACCAAGCGCTCACCCAGGAGCAGCGCGACCAGGCCAAGAAGAACTACTACGACAACATCCGCACGGCCGAGTTCCCGAACAAGCCTGACGGCTCGCCGATGACCAACCTCGCCGCGGTCAAGACGGCAGTCGTCTTCGCCGATGGCAAGAACAAGAAGCGCGGCAAGGAATTCATGGCCTTCATGATGAAGGACGAGAACCTGCGTCCCTTCGTCGAGGGCTCGGTTGGCCGCTGGTTCCCGACCACGGTCGAGGCCGCCAAGGCCGAGTTCTGGACGGGTGCGGACCCGCACCGCAAGATCGTCTACAAGCAGTACACGGATGGCACCACGCCGTTCCAGTTCGTCTACAACTACAAGTTCACCACGGTGAACGCCGAGAACGTCTGGGCCAAGGCGGTCAACCGCGTGCTGGTCGACAAGGTCACGCCGGAGCAGGCGGTCGACGAGATGATCGCCCGCATCAAGCAGATCGCCGGCTGACGCCGGCATAAGGCAAGCCGACAAACAGGGCATCCCGCAGCGCAACCTCGCTGCGGGATGCCGACCCGTCTTCGACGGCGGGGCGCGTATCGAGGGAGAACACCAGAATGACCACGGCAGCGATGGCTCCCCCAGCAACCGCTTCGAGCGAAGCAACCTCCGGACAGGCGCGGGACCGCGTGTTCTGGGGCGTGCTCATGCTCGCACCCTATCTTCTCGTCTTCGCTGTGATGGTGGTCTATCCGGTTGCCTACGGCCTCTGGCTCGGCCTCAACTGGCAGTCCTACAAGGCGCTCTTCGCCGATCCGATCTTCATCCGCACGCTGGTCAACACCGTCGTCTTCCTGTTCATCGCGGTGAACCTGAAGTTCATCATCGCGCTGTTCCTCTCGGGCTTCTTCGTCCAGCAGCGTGCATGGGTGCGATTCATGCTGGTGCTGTTCATCCTGCCCTGGGCGGTGCCTTCGATCCCGACCATCCTGTCCTTCCGGGTGATGCTCAACCCCGAGAACGGCATGATCAACCAGCAGCTTTTCCACTGGTTCGGCATCGTCGAGGGGCCGGGCTGGCTGACCGATCCGACGCTGGCCTTCGCCTCCTCGATCATGGTCCATATCTGGAAGTCACTGCCGTTCTGGACACTGATCCTCGTCACCGGCCGGCTCGCCATCGCGCAGGATCTCTATGAGGCGGCCAGCGTCGACGGCGCCAACAAATGGCAGCAGTTCCGCTTCATCACCTGGCCCTCGCTGGCGACGCTCTACGTCACCTCGACCCTGCTCTCGATGATCTGGACGCTGGGTGACTTCAACAGCGTCTACCTGCTCACCGGCGGTGGTCCCGGCGACCTCAACCACGTGCTGGCGACGCTCGGCATCCGCTACATGCGCAACAACAATCTCGACCTCGGCATCGCCTCGATCATCTGCGCGATGCCGCTGATCCTGCCCATGGTCTGGTTCATGGTGAAGCGTCTCTCGAAGGGATCCGAATGATGAAAAAGGTTCTCGACGAGGGCAAGCTGATCCTGATCGCCATTCCTGTGCTGATCTGGACGCTGCTGCCGATCTACCATCTCTTCGTGCTGTCGATCTCGACGCAGGAATCGATGCTCGCCGGCAAGCTCTGGCCGGAGAAGCCGACGCTGCAGAACTTCCAGATCGTCTTCAACCAGCAGCACTACTACCTGACGAACTTCTGGCTGCAGCTGTTCAACAGCTTCATGATCGCGATCGCGACCGGGCTGCTCACCCTGTTCATCGCGACCTGCGCCGCCTTCGCCATCTCGCGGCTGAAGGCGCCGGGCGGCCGCTCGATCATGAACTTCGCGCTGGCGACCTATCTGATTCCGGCCGCCTTCCTCGCCATCCCCATGTACAAGGCGATGGGCACGTTCGGGCTGCTCAACACCCGCGTCGCGCTGATCCTGGCCATGGTGGCGCTGGCTTCGCCCTATGCGATCTGGGTGCTGAAGCAGGCCTCCGACAAGCTGCCCAAGGAGCTCGACGAAGCTGCGATCATGGACGGCGCCAACTCGCTGCAGCTCTTCCGGCTGGTCTATCTGCCGCTGATGAAGCCCTCGATGGTGGTGATCGGCATCTACGCGCTGCTGCTCGCCTGGAACGAGTATCTCTACGCCTTCCTGCTGCTCTCCAGCGAAAAGGCGGTGCCGCTCGCGGTGGGCCTCGGGCTCTTCCTCTCGGCCGATGATGCGCCCTGGAACCTCTTGATGACGGCCGGCCTGATCTACGCCATCCCGCCCGCGGTGATCTATTACGGCTTCCGCAAGAACATGGTCACCGGCCTGACCGCGGGTGCGGTGAAGAGCTGACGAAAGCATCGACGAAGCGACCCTGCCGGGGCTGGTGCAGGGCCGGGTTGCTTCGCTTTCGCTCGCAATGACGGTCGGCAGGCGTCATATTGATGGCATGACCGACAGCAACCGATACGGATGACGCGATGACCGCCTCCAAGCTCGACCAGCTCCGCGCCATGACCACCGTAGTCGCCGACACCGGCGACATCGAGGCCGTACGCCGCCTCAAGCCGGTCGATTGCACCACCAATCCGACGCTGCTGCTCAAGGCGGTTGAGACGCCGGCCTATGCCGGTCTCGTCGAGGAGGCGATCGCCTGGGGCAAGCGCCAGGACGGTGCGGGCGCGGTCGAGGCGGTCTGCGACCGGCTGGCCGTCACCTTCGGCACCGAACTGACCAAGATCGTCCCCGGCCGGGTCTCGACCGAGGTCGATGCCGATCTCTCCTTCGACACCGAGGCGACGCTCGCCAAGGCGCGCGCCATCATCGCGGCCTACGAGGAGCGCGGCATCGGGCGCGAGCGCATCCTGATCAAGATCGCCTCGACCTGGGAGGGCATCGAGGCTGCGCGCGTCCTGCAGGCCGAGGGCATCGACTGCAACCTGACCCTGCTCTTTGCTTTACCGCAGGCGGTCGCGGCAGCCGATGCCAAGGCCTTCCTGATCTCGCCTTTCGTCGGCCGCATCCTCGACTGGCACGTCAAAGCCGGCGGCGGCCCCTACACCGCGGAGACCGATCCCGGCGTCGTCTCGGTGAAGAGCATCTATGCCTATTACAAGGCCTTCGGGATCAAGACCGTGGTCATGGGCGCCTCCTTCCGCAACATCGGCGAGATCGAGGCACTCGCCGGCTGCGACCGGCTGACGATCGGCCCCAGCCTGCTCGACGAGCTCGCTGGCGCGACCGGCAACCTCCCGCGCAGATTGTCGCCGGCAGCCTCGCCGCAAGTCGGATCCCCTGAAGGCGCGAAGAAGATCACGCTCGACGAGAAGTCCTTCCGCTTCGCCATGAACGAGGATGCGATGGCGACCGAGAAGCTCGCCGAGGGCATTCGCGGCTTCGTCAAGGACCTGCGCAGCCTGCGCAAGCTCGTCGCCGCCAAGCTCGACGAGGCGAAGGCGGCGTGAGCCTGACGGACTCGGCGAAGATCGCCGTTACCGGTCACGCCAGCGCAATCGGCCGCGCGACTTACTGAAGCTGAGAGACGGCGGTCGCGGCCGGCTGGGCAGGCGCTGCCGGGGTGGTGGAGGAGCCGCCGAAATAAGCGCGTCCACCGGCTGCCGCCTGCAGCAGATGCTGCTGTCCCTTCGGCAGTTTCCTGCTGTCGACGAGTGCCGTGAAGGCGGCCGGCCTATGCTGGGAGGTGCTTCGGCCGTCGAAGACGACGACGCCGGAACGTGTCACGACGATGTCGCCTTTGCGCAGTGTCGGGTCGTTCAGATACCAGTAGGGATCGCTCGCCGCATCGAGCTTGACGGCGGGCTCGGGCGGCTTAGTCGTCGTCGCCGCAGCGCGCGGCTTCTGCCGCTTCGGCTGCACGGTCATCTCGAAAGGGTCGCCGATTGCCGCCGGTGGCGTCGGGCGAGCCCCGAAAATGCGGGCCAGATCGTCAAAGAAGCCGGCAGCCTTGGCCGGCGCCGTCACGGATAGTCCGATCGCGCCCGCGATAGCCATCGTCAGAGCCAGTTGCCGTGCCATTGTCCTTCTCCGTTGCTCGCCTGTCTCCAACGAGGTGCGGGCCAGAAAGTTCAATGGCGTCGTCAGAGCCGAATCCGACCGGGCCGAAGCGACCCGATCGGCAAATCGAACCAGGTCAGCCTTGCGCCGCGATCGCTTCGGCGCGGATGGTCGAGAGCGATTTCGCCGGCGTGATCGCCTCGGGATCGAGCAGGCAGTGGATGATCGCCGGCTTGCCGCTGGCGACGGCGCGCTCGAAGGCCGGCGCGAACTCCTCAGTGGTCTCGACCCTTTCGCCATGGCCGCCGAAGGCCTTGGCGTAGGCGGCGAAGTCAGGGTTCTTCAGCGTCGTCGCCGAGACGCGGCCGGGATAGTGCTTCTCCTGGTGCATGCGGATGGTGCCGTACATGCCGTTGTCGACGACGATGACGATGACAGGCAGTTCGTACTGCACCGCCGTCGCGAAATCCTGGCCGTTCATCAGGAAGCAGCCATCGCCGGCAAAGGCGATCACCGTCCGGTCCGGAAAGAGCCGCTTGGCGCCGATCGCCGCCGGCACGCCATAGCCCATGGAGCCCGAGGTCGGCGCGAGCTGCGTCGCGAACTTGGTGAAGCGGTGGAAGCGGTGCACCCAAGTGGCATAGTTGCCAGCCCCGTTGCATAGGATGGCGTCGGCGGGGATGTTGCGGCGCAGCCAGGTTACCATCTCGCCGGGATGGAATTTGCCGGGCACCGGTGCCGGCTGTTCGCTCCAGGCTAGATAGGCGTCATGCGCCTCGGCGGCCGCACCGGCCCACGGGATCACCTGCGGCGGGTGCACCGTCTCGATCGCGGCGCAGAAGGCGGTCGGCGAAGCGTTGATCGCCAGCTCCGGCCGATAGACGCGGCCGAGTTCTTCCGGATCGGGATGGACATGGACCAGCGGCCGGCCCGGATTGGGAATACCGAACAGCGTATAGGACTGGCTCGGCATCTCCGACAGTCTCCCGCCGACCAGAAGGGCCAGGTCGCTATCCTGGATGCGCTTAAGCAGCTTCGGATTGGGGCCGATGCCGAGATCCCCGGCGAAATTCGGATGATCGGCCGGGAAGATCATCTGCCGGCGGAAGGAGACCGCGACCGGCAGGTCGAAGCGTTCGGCGAAGCGCTGGAAGCGCGCGATCGCCTGCGGGTCCCATCGCGAGCCGCCGAGGATGGCGATCGGCGCCTTCGCCGCCCAGAGCCGCTTCTGCAGGTCGATCGTCTGCGAAAGCGAGGGGTGCGTCTCGGTGACCTGATAAGGCTGCGCGTCCGGGACGTCGGCGAGGTCGGTCAGCACGTCCTCCGGCAGCGCGATCACCACCGGGCCGGGCCGGCCGGCGGTGGCGACATGGAAGGCGCGACTGATGATCTCGGGGATGCGCGCGGCATCGTCGATCTCGGTCGCCCATTTGGTCATCGTGCCGAAGACGGCGCGATAGTCGAGCTCCTGAAAGGCCTCGCGCTCGCGCATGCCGCGCTCGATCTGGCCGACGAACAGGATCATCGGGGTCGAGTCCTGGTCGGCGATATGGATGCCTGGCGAGGCGTTGGTCGCGCCGGGGCCGCGCGTCACGAAGCAGATGCCGGGCTTGCCGGTGAGCTTGCCGGCGGCCTCCGCCATCATCGCCGCGCCGCCCTCGGCCCGGCAGATGGTGACCTTCATGTCGGCGTCATGCAGCGCGTCGAGCACGGCAAGATAGCTCTCGCCGGGCACGCAGAAGGCGTCGGTCGCGCCGTGGATTAGGAGTTGGTCGACGAGGATCTGCCCACCAGTGCGCTCAGCCATTATGCGGCCCTCCCCAGGCCGGGTCGTTCAGGATTTCGTCGGCATGCTCGCCAAGGCGCGGGCTCGGCCGGCTCGCGACCTGCCTGATGCCGTCGAGCACGATCGGCGAGGCGACGGTCGGGGTCGAGCCGGCCTTGGCCGCCGGATTCTTGAGGTCGACGCGCACGCCGCGCGCTTCCACCTGCGGATCGGCGAAGACCTCCTCGATCGTGTTGATCGGGCCGGCCGGCACGCCGACCGCTTCCAGCTTCGCCAGGAGGTCGAGCTTGGCGAAGCGGCTGGTCAGCGCGTTGAGGCGCGCGGTCAGCGCCACGCGGTTGGCGACGCGCGAGCGGTTGTCGATGTAGTCGGGCTCGCTGGCAAAGCCCGCATCGCCGACGACCTCGCAGAGCTTGCGCCACTGCCCGTCATTGCCGGTGGCGATGATGATGTGCCCGTCGGCCACCGGGAAGACGTCATAGGGCACGATGTTCGGGTGCGCGTTGCCGAGGCGCTGCGGCGCCTTGCCGGAGGTGAGATAGTTCATCGCCTGGTTGCCGAGCACGGCGACCTGCGCATCGAGCAGCGCCATGTCGAGCACGGCGCCTTCGCCGGTCGTATCGCGCCGGCGCAAGGCGGCGAGGATGCCGGTCGTGGCATAGAGGCCGGTATAGATGTCGGCCACGGCATAGCCCGCCTTCATCGGCGCGCCCTGCGGTTCGCCGGTGACCGACATCGGCCCGCCCATGCCCTGGACCAGGAAGTCGTAGCCGGCGCGCGGCGCATAGGGGCCGTCCTGGCCGAAGCCGGTGACGGAGCAGTAGATCAATCGCGGATAGGCCTTGCGCATCGAGGCTGCGTCGAGCCCGTATTTGACGAGCCCGCCGACCTTGAAGTTTTCGATCACCACATCGGCATGGGCGGCGAGGCGATGCACCAGCGCCTGGCCTTCCTCCGTGCGGAAATCGGCCGTGATCGAGCGCTTGCCGCGATTGGCCGAGTGGAAATAGGCGGCGGAGAGATGCTCGTCGCCCGTGCCCTCGACGAAGGGCGGCCCCCATTTGCGAGTGTCGTCGCCTTCCGGCGCCTCGACCTTGACGACATCGGCGCCGAGATCGGCAAGGAGCTGGCCGATCCAAGGGCCTGCGAGGATGCGCGCCAGTTCGAGGACGCGCAGGCCGGCGAGGGGAGGGGCTGAAGTCATAACGGAGTCCACGCCGTCATCCCGGCCGCAGCGAAGCGGAGAGCCGGGACCCATGCCGGAACGATTCAGGCATGGGTCCCGGGTCGAACTGCGCTCGCCCGGGACGATCCGAGAGGGAGGATCAGAAGAACGCCTGCAGCCCGGTGACGGCCCGGCCGAGGATCAGCGCATGGACGTCGTGCGTGCCCTCATAGGTGTTGACCGTCTCGAGGTTCGCCGCGTGGCGCATGACATGGTACTCGATCGAGATGCCGTTGCCGCCGTGCATGTCGCGAGCCTGGCGGGCGATGTCGAGCGCCTTGCCGCAATTGTTGCGTTTGACGAGGGAGATCATCTCCGGTGCCATCTTGCCCTCATCGAGCAGGCGGCCGACGCGCAGCGAACCCTGCAGGCCGAGCGTGATCTCGGTGACCATGTCGGCGAGCTTTTTCTGGAACAGCTGCGTCTGGGCGAGCGGCTTGTTGAACTGCTTGCGGTCGAGCCCGTATTGGCGGGCGCGGTTGAAGCAATCCTCGGCGGCGCCCATCGCGCCCCAGGAGATGCCGTAGCGGGCGCGGTTGAGGCAGCCGAACGGACCCTTGAGGCCCGAGACGTTCGGGAGCAGGTTCTCTTCCGGCACGATCACGCCGTCCATCACCACTTCGCCCGTGATCGAGGCGCGCAAGCTGAGCTTGCCGCCGATCTTCGGGGCGGAGAGGCCCTTCATGCCTTTTTCGAGGATGAAGCCGCGGATCTGGTTGTCATGCGCTGCCGACTTCGCCCAGACGACGAAGACGTCGGCGATCGGCGAGTTCGAGATCCACATCTTGGATCCCGTCAGCCTGTAGCCGTCGGCGACCTTCTCGGCGCGGGTCTTCATGCCCGCCGGGTCGGAGCCGGCATCCGGCTCGGTCAGGCCGAAGCAGCCGACCCATTCGCCCGAACCGAGCTTGGGCAGGTACTTCTTGCGCTGGTTCTCGTCGCCATAGGCGTAGATCGGGTACATCACCAGCGAGGACTGGACCGACATCATCGAGCGATAGCCGGAGTCGACGCGCTCGACCTCGCGGGCGACCAGACCGTAGGAAACGTAGTTGGCGCCGGCGCAGCCATACTCTTCCGGGACCGTCACGCCGAGCAGGCCGAGCTCGCCCATCTCGTTGAAGATGCCGCGCTCGGTCTTCTCCTCGAGATACGCCTCGGCCACGCGCGGCTGCAGTTTCTCCTGCGCGTATTGGCGTGCCGTGTCGCGGATCAGCCGCTCGTCCTCGGAGAGCTGCTCATCGATCAGGAAGGGGTCTTCCCAGTTGAACTCCGCCAGCTTGTGGCTAGGGGCGGTCTTGCGCGCGGCTTCGGCCATGGTGCTCTCCCTTGTCTTCTTGTCAGGCGTCGACGTCGAAGCTGACGCCCTGCGCCAGTGGCAGCGTGGTGCCGTAGTTCAGCGTATTCGTGGCGCGGCGCATATAGGCCTTCCAGGCATCCGAGCCGGCTTCGCGGCCGCCGCCGGTCTCCTTCTCGCCGCCGAAGGCGCCGCCGATCTCGGCACCGGACGGGCCGATATTGACGTTGGCGATGCCGCAATCCGAACCCTCGTCGGAGACGAACAGCTCGGCCTCGCGCATGTTGAGCGTGAAGATCGAGGAGGACAGGCCGGCGCCGACCGCATTCTGAATCGCGATCGCTTCGTCGATCGACTTGTACTTCATTACATAGAGGATCGGGGCGAAGGTCTCGCGCTCGACCGGGCCGCACTGGCTGGGCATCTCGACCAGGGCCGGACGGACATAGAAACCGCCCGAGCCGACATCGACCTTCTCGCCGCCATGCACCTTGCCGCCCTCGGCCTTGGCCTCGGATAGCGCCTTCTGCATGCCCTGATAGGCGGCTTCGTCGACCAGCGGGCCGACCAGAACGCCGGCCTCGCGCGGATCGCCGATCTTCACGCCGGCGTAGACCTTGGCGAGCTTCGGCACGAGCTGGTCGTAGACGCTCTCATGCACGATCAGGCGGCGCAAGGTGGTGCAGCGCTGGCCGGCCGTGCCCATGGCGGCAAAGGCGATGCCGCGCAGGGCGATGTCGAGATCGGCCGAAGGCGCCACGATCGCGGCGTTGTTGCCGCCGAGCTCGAGGATGGCGCGAGCGAAGCGGGCGGCGAGCTTCTGGCCGACCTCCTTGCCCATCCGGGTCGAGCCGGTGGCGGAGACCACCGGGACGCGATGGTCCTGCACCAGGATGTCGCCGAGCTCGCGGCCGCCGATCAGGATTTCCGACAGGCCGATCGGCGCCTCGGGTCCGAAGCGCTTCATTGTCTTCAGGGTGATCGCCTGCACGGCGAGCGCGGTCAGCGGGGTCTTCTCCGACGGCTTCCAGACGACGCTGTCGCCGCAGACGAAGGCGAGCGCCGCATTCCATGACCAGACCGCGACCGGGAAGTTGAAGGCCGAGATCACGCCGACCACGCCGATCGGGTGCCAGGTCTCCATCATGCGATGGTTCGGGCGCTCTGTGGCGATGGTGAGGCCGTAGAGCTGGCGCGACAGGCCGACCGCGAAGTCGCAGATGTCGATCATCTCCTGGACCTCGCCGAGGCCCTCGGACGTGACCTTGCCGGCTTCGAGCGTCACCAGCAGGCCGAGATCGGCCTTGTGCGCGCGCAACTCCTCGCCGAGCAGGCGGACGAACTCGCCGCGCCGCGGCGCCGGCACCTTGCGCCAGGCGAGGTAGGCCGACTGGGCCCGGCCGATCGCGGCCTCGGCCTCGGCGGCGCTCGTCTCGCGCAGCGTCGCGACAGTCTCGCCGGTGATCGGCGAGCGGGCGCTGAGGCCGGCGCCGGCATAGGCGCTCTCGGGCACGCCGAGGCGCTTCAGCAAGGCGAGGGCGTCGTTCGGAAGGGAGGTCGTCATGGTGTTGATCCTGATCGCCAGCGAACCACAGCCCTCATTACGAGGAGCGCTTCCAAAGGAAGCGCGTCTCGAAGGATGCTCCAGTCGACTGCAGTGATGCAGTCTGGAGCATGCGTCGAGACGCCGCTACGCGGCTCCTCAGGATGAGGGCTCGTATTGGGCTGCGAGCTGCAGCCCGGCATTCGACCGCACAATGCCCTCTTCCAGCCGCTCTCCGCAATCGATATGTTCTCACGACTTGATGAGTTGAGATCATGACCGCCGAAATCGTTCCCGGCCGCCTCTCGGTGCCCTCGCTCTCGGCGCTCGCCGCCTTCGAGGCGGCGGCGCGACATGGCAGCTTCACCCGGGCCGCCGAGGAGCTGAACCTGACGCAGGGCGCCGTCAGCCGCCAGATCGCGCTGCTGGAGCAGAATCTCGGCCTGAAGCTGTTCGAGCGGGTGAAGAAGCGCGTCAGCCTGACGCCGGCCGGCGGGGCCTATGCCGCCGAGGTGCGCGACGGGCTTTCACGCCTGGCCGCCGCGACGCTTTCGGCGATGGCCTTCCGCGGCGGCGCGGGCCTGCTCCATCTTGCCATCCTGCCGACCTTCGGCACGCGCTGGCTGATCCCGCGTCTGCCGCGCTTCACCGAGGCTCATCCCGGCGTCACCATCAACTTCTCGACCAAGCTGGTGCCTTTCGACTTCGCCCATGACGCGGCCGACGCCGCCATCCATTTCGGCCTTCCGGTATGGCCCGGCGCGCGGCTGCACCGGCTGATGGGCGAGGAGGTCGTGCCTGTCGCTGCGCCGGCGCTGGTCGCCCGGGCCGGTCTCAAGGAGGCAGCCGATCTGCTGCGCCAGCCCTTGCTGCAGCAATCGACCCGCCCGCGGGCCTGGGCCAACTGGCTGGAGCAGCAGGGCCTGCCGCCGGAGCGGGCGCTTATGGGGCCGCGCTTCGAGCAGTTCGCCATGGTGGCTCAGGCGGCGGTGGCGGGGCTTGGCGTGGCCATCGTGCCGCGCATCCTGGTCGAGGAGGAATTGCGCTCGGGCGCGCTGGTCATCCCGGTGGATCGGCCGGTGCGCGGGCCCGAGGGCTATTATCTCGTCTATCCCGAGGCCAAGGCGAGCCTGCCGGCGGTGGTCGCTTTCCGCGACTGGCTCGTCGGCGAATGTGAGGGCATGAACTAGCTACTCGACAAGCGCCGGTCGAGTCGTCATTCATGCGCAGAGATCACGAACCATCGCTTGCGCAGGTCATCCATGTCTTCCGCTCCAGCCTCGGCCGACATCGTCATCGTAGGAGGCGCCGCGATCGGCTCTTCCGTCGCCTATCACCTCGCCAGCGATCCCGGATTCAAGGGCAAGGTCATCGTCGTCGAGAAGGATCCGACCTATCGGCTTTCGGCCTCGGCGCTCTCTGCCGCCTCGATCCGCCAGCAGTTCTCCAGCGCGGTGAATATCCGCGTCTCGCTCTTCGGTATCGAGTTTTTGCGTAATATCGGCCAGCACCTCTCTGTGGATGGCGAGGCCCCGTCGATCGATCTGCACGAGGGCGGCTATCTCTACGTCGCCGGCGATGAGGGGCGTAAGGTTCTTGAGCAGAATCAAAAGCTTCAGCAGCAGGAAGGCGCCGATATTGCGCTTTATGCTGCAGAGATGCTGCGCAGCAAATTCGGCTGGCTGAATACCTCGGATCTCCTCTGCGGCACCTATGGCGTCAGCGGCGAGGGTTGGTTCGACGGCTGGGCCCTGCTGCAGGCCTTCCGCAAGAAGGCACGGTCGCTCGGCGTCGAATACCGCCAGGGCGAAGTCGCTGGTTACGTCGTCGAAGGCGGCCGCGTCACCGGCGTCGAGCTGGCCGATGGCAGCCGCATCGCCTGCGCCGCCGCGGTCAACGCGTCAGGTACCCATGGCGCCAGGCTCGCCGCGACCGCCGGTGTCACCATCCCCGTGAAGTCGATGAAGCGCTATGTCTACAGCTTCACCTGCAAGGGCGAGGTCGACAATTGCCCGCTGCTGATCGACACCTCCGGCGCTTATGTCCGCCCCGAGGGCAACCGCGGCAATGAGGCGCAGATGTTCATCTGCGGCTCCTCGCCGCCGGAAGAGCTCGACCGCGAATGGGTCGAGACCGACGCCGATGTCGAGGATGTCGACTGGTCCTTCTTCGAGGAATATGTCTGGGCGCCGCTCGCTCATCGCGTGCCCGCTTTCGAGGCGATCAAGCCCGGCCGCGCCTGGGCCGGTCCCTATGACATGAACGGCCTCGACGGCAATGCCATCCTCGGCCCTGCCGTCGGCGTGCCGAATCTCTACCTCGCCAACGGTTTCTCGGGCCATGGCCTGCAGCAATCGCCGGCGGTCGGCCGCGGCCTTGCCGAGCATATCGTCAACGGTCGTTACCTCACGCTCGACCTCGCCGATCTCGGCCATGAGCGAATCGCCGCCGGCAAGCCGCTGCGCGAGGCGAACATCATCTGAAGGGAGTACGCGTCATGATCGACACGGCCTATGTCGCGACCATGGCGCGCTATAATCGCTGGCAGAACCGCAGCCTCTATGGCGCCGCCGACACGCTCAGCGACGAAGCGCGTCGGCAGGATCGCGGCGCCTTCTTCGGCTCGATCCACGGCACCTTCTGCCATCTGCTCTGGGCCGACCGGATGTGGCTGTCGCGCTTTGCCGGAACGCCGAAGCCGACCGTGCCCAACCGCGAGTCCTCGCGGATGATCGAGGACTGGGAGGAGCTGAAGGTTGCACGCCACGATGTCGACGGGACGATTCGGGGTTGGGCGGAGGACCTCTCGCCGGAGTGGCTCTCAGGGAACGTGACCTGGTTCTCGGGCCTGACCGGGAGTGAAATGACGATGCCGGCACCGATTCTCGTCATGCACTTCTTCAATCACCAGACCCATCACCGCGGCCAGGCCCACGCCATGCTGACGGCGGCGGGGGCGAAGCCGGATGATACCGACCTGATGCTGGTCGAGCTGAAGGTCTGAGCCGCCGATTCCCGGTCAGGTCTTTGCACGTTGCGGACGTCGTGGCGGCCGTGACGACTTTGCGCTCTCAACTTTCTTCGGCTCGTCTTCGTCGTCCCCGACATCGTCGGGGATCGCCGCCGTCGCATGCTGGCTGAGCTTCTGGAACAGGCCGAGCCCGACCAGCGCCGCCACCGCGACGAGCATCAGCAGGGACGGGAACAGGATGTCGGCCGGCTTGTCGCGCGCCGCCTTCGTGATCAGCACCAGCGACTCCAGGCTGAGCGCGACGATGATGATCGTCATGAACTTGGTCAGCGAGCCGCGCGCTTCCGCCGGCCGCCGCAGTTCGCGGTCGGCGATGACCTCCTCTTCGAACAGGAACTTGCCGACATCGGCGACGGCGACCGCGATGATCACCAGCCCGATCCCGTCGAGCATCGTGTCGAGCGCACCTTCGCCGGTTCGAAAGCCGATGAAGGTGCGCGAGATCGCGACCGCCATCAGCAGCAAGGAGGCCAGCAGCAAGGAGCCGGCGATGCCGGAATAGAGCAGGCGGCTGAACAAGGTCATGGCGTGTATCCCCCCGAGATGATGCCCATGAACCCGGCAGGCGGCGACTCGTTCCCGCCATCTGCTGCCAGGGAAGCCGGAGCTGGATGGCGGCGATGCAGCCGCGTCATGGGTTGCGCCTTGCGGGCGTTTCACCGGCAATGCCATGGTCGCGCACCTTGCGGCCGGAGCGCGCCATGATCGATACGAGCAACCTGATCGCCTTCATCCTGCTCGCCTTCGGCATGGTGCTGACGCCAGGGCCGAACATGATCTACCTGATCTCGCGCTCGATCGCGCAGGGGCCGGCTTCCGGGCTGATCTCGCTCGGCGGCATCGCGCTCGGCTTCGTCTTCTATGTCTTCTGCGCGGCCTTCGGCATCACCGCACTGCTGTTTGCAGTGCCTTTCGCCTATGACGCGCTGCGCCTCGCCGGCGCGGCCTACCTGCTCTGGCTCGCCTGGCAGGCGGTCCGGCCGGGCGGCAGCTCGCCCTTCCATGTGCGCGAGCTCAAGCATGACGGGCCGCGCAAGCTCTTCATGATGGGCTTCCTCACCAGTCTGCTGAACCCGAAGATCGCGATGTTCTACCTGGCGCTGCTGCCGCAGTTCATCGATCCGGCTGCGGGCAGCGTGCTGACGCAGTCGATCGTCCTCGGCTTCATCCAGATCACCGTCTCCGTCAGCGTCAATACGCTGATCACCTTCGCCGCCGGTGGCATCGCGATCTTCCTGCGCACGCGCCCGTTCTGGGCGCTGGTGCAGCGCTGGGTGATGGCGACGATGCTCGCCGGCTTTGCCGTGCGCATGGCGGCCGAAGCGCGCCGCTGACAAGCCGCGCGCAACGATTTCTGCACCGTTCATAGGGTTTGTGCATCGCGCCGTCGGATTGCTGCTTGTTCAGCGGGTCCGATCCGAAGCGTAAGGCGGGGGTCTTCATGAGTGTTGCCAATGGCCGGGTCCTGCTCGCAATGCCGGGCCCGACCAATATTCCCGATCGCGTTCTCCAGGCGATGATGCGCCCGGCCGAGGAGCTTGCCTCGAAGACGATCGTTGATCTGACGGAGTCTCTCCTGGCCGATCTCAAGGCTGTCTTCCGCACGACGGGCGAAACGTTCCTCTACGCTGCCAATGGCCATGGCGGCTGGGAGGCGGCGCTGACCAATGTCCTCTCGCGCGGCGACAAGATCCTGGTGCTCGCCAGCGGCCGCTTCGCCATCGGCTGGGGCGAGATGGCGCGGTTCATGGGCGCCGATGTCGAGGTGCTCGCCGGTTCCTGGCGCGCGGCGGTCGATCCGGCGGCAGTTGAAGAGCGCCTGCGGCAGGACAAGGACCACGCGATCAAGGCTGTGCTGACGGTCCAGATCGACACCGCCTCCGGCGTGGTCAACGACATCGAAGCGATCCGCCGCGCCATCGATGCCGCCGGCCATCCGGCACTATACATGGTCGATGGCGTCGCGGCCCTCGGCTGCATGCCGTTCGATATGGACAGCTTCGGCGTCGATGTCGCGATGTCCGCTTCGCAGAAGGGGCTGATGACCCCGCCGGGCCTCGCCTTCGTCGCAGCGAACGCCAAGGCGCTGCATGCGCACCGGCAGGCGACCATACGCACGCCCTATTGGGACTGGACCGCGCGGATGGACCCGCTGCTCTACATGAAGCATTGCGGTACGCCGCCCGAGCATCTGATGTTCGGCCTGCGCGCCGCGCTCGACATGATCTTCGCCGAGAGCCTCGAAGCCGCCTGGCGGCGTCACGCCCTGCTGGCGGCTGCGACGCAGGCCGCGATGTCGAAATGGGCTGAAGGCCAGGCGCTGAGCTTCAACGTCGTCGAGCCGTCGCAGCGCGCCCCCTCGGTCACCACCATCCTCGTCGATGGCGATCCGACCGTCATCACCGACTATGCGAGAGAGGTCTGCGGCGTCACGCTCGGCCTCGCCATCGGCGATCTCACCGGCAAGGCGTTCCGCATCGCTCATATGGGCCATGTCAACGCGCCGATGGTGCTGGGCAGCCTGAGCGCTGTCGAGATGGCGCTGCAGGCGAAGGGCATCCCGCACGGGGAGGGCGGTGTCGCGGCTGCCATTGCCTACCTTGGCGCCCATGCGCGCGAGGTGGCGGCCTGATCGCGCTGCCGAGGCGGATCGCCAGGCTACCGTTTCAAGCCGCCGAGACGCGCTGCAGGAACTGGTGAACGGCGCTTTCGAGCTCTTCGGCCTTGCCTTCGAGTGCCGTGGTCGAGGCGAGCACCGCGCTCGCGACCTCATGGGTCTGGTTGGCCGAGCCGCGGATGTTGTTGGTGGTCTGGGCCAGATATTCAGTGCCGGTCGCGACCTCGGCGATGCTGCGGCTGATGACATGGGTCATTTGGCCCTGTTCCTCCAGCGCTGCCGCGATCGAGATCGTCCGTTCGTCCATGTCGGTCATGCCTGCCGTCAGCTTGGCGATGGTCTCGACCACGCCGGAGGTCGCCTGCTTGATTTCGGCGATCTGTCCGGCGATGTCCTGCGTCGCGATCGCGGTTTGATGCGACAGGCTCTTGACCTCGCCGGCGACGACGGCAAAGCCCTTGCCGGCGTCGCCTGCGCGCGCTGCTTCGATCGTCGCGTTGAGCGCCAGAAGATTGGTCTGCCCGGCGATGCCGCGGATCAGGGCGACGATGCCGTCAATGCGCTGCACCGCCCGGTCGAGCACGTCGACCGAGCCGGCGGTGGTTCGGGCGCTGCCGTTCATGTCGGCGACCAGCGCCTGGGTGGTAGCGAGCTGCCGGTCGATCGCCGTGATCGCGGTCGAAAGCTGTTCTGTCGCGGTGGCGACATCCGAGACGTTGCGCGAGGATTCCTCCGAGGTCGAGGCCACGGCGGAGACCTCGCCATTGGCGATATCGGCGATCTCGTTCAGGGAGGCGGCGCGGCCCTTGAGGTCGCGGATATCCTGCAGAACCGTGTCGAGTGTCGCAAGGAACTGCGTGTTGAAGCCGGCGACGATGTCCCGGGTCGTCTGGCGCCGGGCAGCTTCGCGCTCCATGTCGTGCAGCTGCGCCTGGTGCAGTTCCTCGGCTTGAGCCATGGCGTCGTCCCGCGCCTGCGCAGCCATGTCGCCTGCGGCCGTGAGTGTTTGGCTCTGCTGCCGGATGATCCAGAGCAGCAGCCCGAGCTGGACGATGACTCCGATGAGGAAGAGCGCGTCTCCTTGCAGGGTCGTGCCCGGCCGGGAGAGCAAAGCACCTATGAGGCTGCCATGGCCAAGCGCCAAGACCGCCGTGGCGACCAGCGGCTGCCAGGCGCACCAGCCGGCCGAGAGCGTCAGCATGATGAGCAGCACGGAGTCGCTCACCTCATGCCAGCCAGCGCCCTTGAGCGCGTAGGTGAAGGCAAGGGCGCTACCGGTGCTGCTCAGCGAGAGGATGATCTGCGTCACCATGCCGGTCGGGTTGGACCGCCAGACCAGGGTCGCGAAGGCCGCCAGTCCGATCGTGATCAGGAGGGGCGTGAGTGAGCCGGCGCCCCCGGTGACGAACCAGGACAGCATGGTGAGCGGCACGAAGAGCCAGAGCAGCAAGGTCAAGGCGCCGCCGACGCGCAAACGCAGCTGCGTCAGATAGGTCGCGGCGGAATCGGTCTGCATGCGGGCGTTGGCCTGTGAGCGCTGTTCGGAAATGGCCGATAGCGGTCGACAGGCCAGTCCCCCTTGTCAGCCTGTCCCATCACGCTGAATTTTCGCTTAACCATAGGTTCGCTGTCGGCGGAATCGCCGCATATTCCGGCCGCGCCCGAGGTCTGGCGGGCTTGCACGCTGCTCCTATCGTCGCCGGAACGGCTTGGGTAAGCTCGCCGCCATCTCACGAGACGGAAGTCGACCATGACCGACACGACACAGGAAGAAGCCCGCATCCTCGCCTGGCTCGGCGAGCGCAAGCAGGCGATGATCGATCTGCTGCGCGAGATGGTCGATACCGACTCGGGCTCCTATGACAAGGCCGGCGTCGACCGGGCCGGACAGGTGCTGGCCCGCTTCCATGAGGCGAACGGCCTCTCCGTCGAGATCGTGCCGGATGCGCGCTATGGCGATGCGGTCAAGGCGCGCCTGCCCAATCCGACCGCGAACGACCAGCGGCCGATCCTGCTGCTCGGCCATCGCGATACGGTCTTCCCCGAGGGCGAGCCGAGCCGCCGGCCCTTTACCCTCCGCGATGGCCGCGCCTATGGGCCAGGCGTCGCCGACATGAAGGCCGGGCTCGTGATCGAAGCCTTCGTCGCCGCCGCCTTCGCCGCCAATGGCGGCCTCAAGGCGCCGCTGCTGATGCTGACCACCAGCGACGAGGAGATCGCTTCGCCGTCCTCGCGGCCGGTGATCGAGGCGGCGGCGCGCGAGTCGCGCTGCGTCTTCAACGCCGAGCCAAGCCGGCTGCCGACAGGGACGGACTACGGCCGCGATCACAAGCAGTCGATCACGTCGGGCCGCAAGGGCGGCGTCTTCATGCGGGCCGAGTTCCTGGGCAAGGCGGCCCATTCCGGCGCCAACTACGAGAAGGGCATCTCGGCCATCGTCGATCTCGGCCACAAGATCCCGCGTCTGCAGGGGCTGACCGATCTTGCCGCCGGCGTCACCGTCAATGTCGGGCTGATCGGTGGCGGCCAGACCGTCAACACCGTCGCGCCCTCGGCCTGGTGCGAGATCGACCTGCGCTACAAGACGGCGGCTCAGCGAGAAGAATTGGTCGAGGCGATCCGCGGCATCGTCGAGACGCCGGTGGTCGAGGGCTCGTCGGCGAAGCTGATCATCAAGGGGGAGTTCGTGCCGCTGGAGCAGACGCCGGATTCGCTCGTGCTCTACGACACCTATCGCGAGGCGGCCGCCGGCCTCGGCATCGCTGTGACGGCGGAATACACTGGCGGCTGCGCCGATTCCGGTTTCACGGCGGCGCAGGGCTGCCCGACCTTGTGCAGCGTCGGCCCGGTCGGCGGCATGGCCCACACGCCGGACGAGTTCCTGGAGGTCGAGAGCATCGTTCCGGCGGCGCAGACGCTGGCGCTGGCGGTGATGCGCACCGCGGCCAGGCTGGAATGACATACGTCATGCTCGGGCTTGACCCGAGCATCTCGGCGAGAGGAGGCTCCGCTCAACGCCTTCTCATCCCCAGATTCTCGGCTCTACGCTTCGCTGCGGTCGAGAATGACGCCCTAGAAAGAAAAGGGCGCCGCGTGAGCGGCGCCCTTCGTCTTGATGACTGAGCGAAGGTTCAGTTCAGCGCCACCCCTGCCGGCCGGTGCTCGGTCGCGGCGGTGAACTCGCCGAGCATCAGTCCGGCCGGACCGACCGTGACCGGCACGGTCTCGCCATCGCGGATCGCACCCGCGAGCAGCAGCTCCGCCAGCGGGTCCTGCACCGACTTCTGGATCACGCGCTTCAGCGGGCGCGCGCCATAGGCGGGATCGTAGCCCTTCTCCGCCAGCCAGTCGCGCGCATCCTCTGAGAGGTCGAGCGTGATCTTGCGGTCGACCAGGAGCTTGCCGAGCCTGGCCATCTGGATGTCGACGATCGCACCCATATCCGAGCGCCGCAGGCGATGGAACAGGATGATGTCGTCGATCCGGTTCAGGAACTCCGGCCGGAAGGCGTGGCGGACTACGCCCATCACCTCGTCGCGCACGACGTCGCTGTCCTGCCCTTCCGGCTGGTTCACCAGGAACTCCGAGCCGAGGTTGGAGGTCATGATGATCAGTACGTTGCGGAAGTCGACCGTGCGGCCCTGGCCGTCGGTCAGGCGCCCGTCGTCGAGCACCTGCAGCAGGACGTTGAACACGTCCGGATGCGCCTTCTCGACCTCGTCGAACAGCACGACCTGGTAGGGCCGGCGCCGGACCGCTTCGGTCAGTGCCCCGCCTTCCTCATAGCCGACATAGCCCGGAGGCGCCCCGATCAGCCGGCTGACCGAGTGCTTCTCCATGTATTCGGACATGTCGAGGCGGACCATGGCGGTATCGTCGTCGAACAGGAACGACGCCAGCGCCTTGGTCAGCTCGGTCTTGCCGACGCCCGTCGGGCCGAGGAACATGAACGAGCCGATCGGCCGGTTCGGATCCTGCAAGCCGGCGCGGGCGCGCCTGACAGCCTTGGAGACGGCTTCGACTGCTTCGGCCTGACCGACGACGCGGTTGCCGAGGCTCTGCTCCATAAGCAGCAGCTTCTCTTTCTCGCCCTCCAGCATCCTGTCGACCGGCACGCCGGTCCAGCGGCTGACGACCTGCGCGACATGGTCCGGCGTTACCGCCTCCTCGACCATGCCGGAGGTGTCGCCCTTCGCCTCGATCTCGGCGAGCGCCTTCTCGAGCTGAGGAATCTCGCCATAGGCGAGCTCGCCGGCGCGCTGGTACTCGCCCTTGCGCTGCGCCTGGGCGAGCTCGTTGCGGGCGCTGTCGAGCTTGGTCTTGATCTCCGCTGCGTGGCCGAGCTTGTCTTTCTCGGCCTTCCAGGTCGCGGTGATCGCGGCCGAGCGCGCTTCGAGCTCGGCGAGCTCGGATTCGAGCCGCTTCAGCCGCTCTTTCGAGCCGGCATCGCTTTCCTTCTTCAGTGCCTCCTGCTCGATCTTGAGCCGGACGATCTCGCGGTCGATCGAGTCGAGTTCCTCGGGCTTGGAGTCGACCTGCATGCGCAGCCGCGCCGAGGCCTCGTCGACGAGGTCGATCGCCTTGTCGGGCAGGAAGCGGTCGGTGATGTAGCGGTTCGACAGCGTCGCGGCCGAGACCAGCGCCGAGTCGGTGATGCGAACGCGGTGATGCTGCTCGTACTTCTCCTTCAGGCCGCGCAGGATCGAGATCGTGTCCTCGACCGTCGGCTCGTCGACGAAGACGGGCTGGAAGCGCCGCGCCAGCGCTGCATCCTTCTCGACATACTTGCGATACTCGTCGAGCGTGGTCGCGCCGACGCAGTGCAATTCGCCGCGAGACAGGGCGGGCTTCAGCAGATTGGAGGCATCCATGGCGCCGTCGGTCTTGCCGGCGCCGACCAGGGTGTGCATCTCGTCGATGAACAGGATGACTCCACCAGCCGCGGCCGAGACCTCGGAGAGCACGGCCTTCAGCCGTTCCTCGAACTCGCCGCGATATTTCGCACCGGCGATCAGCGCGCCCATGTCGAGTGCAAGCAATTCCTTGTCCTTCAGGCTCTCGGGCACGTCGCCATTGACGATGCGCAGCGCGAGGCCCTCGGCGATCGCGGTCTTGCCGACGCCGGGCTCGCCGATGAGCACCGGATTGTTCTTGGTGCGGCGGCTCAGCACCTGGATGGTGCGACGGATCTCCTCGTCGCGTCCGATGACAGGGTCGAGCTTTCCGTCGCGGGCCGCGGCGGTGAGGTCGCGCGCATACTTCTTCAGGGCGTCATAGCCCTGCTCGGCAGAGGCGGAGTCGGCGGTACGGCCCTTGCGGATCGCTTCGATCGCGGCATTCAGCCCCTGCGGCGTGACGCCGGCCTTGGCGAGGATCTTGCCGGCCTCGCTGTCCTTCTCGATCGCCAGCGCAAGCAGCAGCCGCTCGACCGTGACGAAGCTGTCGCCGGCCTTCTCCGCTGCCTTCTCGGCCGTGTCGAAGACACGTGCCAATGCGGGCGTCAGGTGCAGGCTGTTGGCGCCTGCGCCGCTCACCTTCGGGAGCTTGGCGAGCGCCGCGTCGATCTGCTGCTTCGCGAGCCGCGACTGCCCGCCGGCCCGGTCGACCAAGCCGGAAGCCATGCCCTCGCTGTCGTCGAGCAGTGCCTTCAGCAGATGCTCGGGCGTGAATTGCTGATGCCCTTCGCGCATGGCAATCGTCTGCGCGGCCTGCAGGAAACCCTTTGCCCGGTCGGTATATTTCTCGATGTTCATTCGGCTACCTCCGCACGCCAGTCGCGCCCCGAAGCGGCGGAGCCGGCTGCTTTTCGATGGGATAGGGCCCCCTGATGGGCGGCCCCTCGTCCTCAAAGATAGTGTTGCTTTCGCGCAACGTAAGGGGAAGGACGCAGCTTTGACATTGACGATCGTCAACGCCTGCGCCCAGCCTGCCGGCATGGTCGGCACGAAGCGGCAGCAGGCGATTCGAAAGGCGTTGCGGACGCTCGTGCCCGGCATCCCGCTGCTCGACGCCGAGGCGGTGCTGGCGCTCGCCGGCCGGGTCCAGATGAAGGCGCTGCCGCCTTCGACCGCGCTCTGGCTCGCGCTCGGTTCCCATGTCCGGCACGCCCATACCGACTACGACAGCCTGCTCGCCGAGGGCTATGAGCGCGACGCCGCCCGCTTTTTCGTCGTCGACGCCATCGATGATGTGCTTTCGGGCTGGGGCTGCCAGCGCTCGATTCTGGACGAAGAGGCCGAGGAGGGCGCGGAGCAGTCGCATTGATCGGATCGATGCAATCCTTTCATCGACTGTGAGGCCCGTAGGCGGTGGCGTCGCGGTGTCCTGCATGGCACTTTCCGCCCTCGCAATCGGAAGGGCAGGGCCCATGCGCGTCGCTTCGCTGTATCGCTATCCGGTCAAAGGCCTGTCGCCGGAGCGGCTGAGCCGGGCCGAATTGCCGACAGGTGGCTACTTCCCCGGCGACCGGCTCTTCGCCATCGAGAACGGGCTCTCCGGCTTCGACCCGGCCGAGCCAGCGCATCAGCCGAAGATCAAATACCTGATGCTGATGCGCAACGAATCGCTGGCGCGCCTGCGCACGCGGTACGAGGACGCCAGCGGCGATCTCGTCATCGGCCATGATGATGGAGAGACCAGGATCGCCACCCAGACCGCTGCCGGCCGCGAACAGCTCAGCGCCTTCTTCAAAGCCTTCATGTCGGAGGAACTGCGCGGCGAGCCGCGCCTGCTGGCCGCGCCGGAGGGCTACCGTTTCACCGATTCACGCTCGGGCTTCGTCTCGATCATCAACCTCGCCAGCGTCGCCGACCTGGAGACGCGGCTCGGCGTTCCCGTCGATCCGCTGCGCTTCCGCGGCAATATCATGGTCGAGGGCCTGCCGGCCTGGGCCGAGCTCGATCTGGCCGACCGCGAACTTGTCGCGCCGTCGGGCCTGCGACTCCAGGTGATCAAGCGGATCGAGCGCTGCGCCGCGACAAATGTCGACCCTGTGACGGGCGCGCGCGACCTGCAGATCCCGAAAGCGCTGATGAAGGGCTACGGCCATGTCGATTGCGGCATCTATTGCCGGATCGTCGCTGGTGGCGCACTGGCCGAGGGTGAGCGGCTGACGCTGGTCGAGGCCAGCGAGCCGGCAGCGCTCGGCGTCGCCTGAAAAGAAAGAGGGCCCTTTCGGGCCCTCTCTGAACGATCCTGATGTCTTTGGCGGGGTCACTCGGCCGGGGGCTCGCCGCCGTCGCCGCCGAGCGCGTCCATCACCTCGCGCGGCGAGCGCCGCCGGGGCGCCCGGCGCTTTGGCTTCTCGCCAGTCTCAGGCGCGCCTTCCGCGGCTTCGGCCGGGGCAGCTGTAACGACGACCGGAGCTGCAGGCTCTTCCGCGATTGCGATCGGCACGCGGGTCGGCGTGGTCAGGAAGGCCGGGAGCGCCGGGGCGACATCCTGCTCCTCGTTTGTGTTGCTGGCGCGAGCCTCATCGCGGTCACGGCGCGAAGGACGCTCGCCGCGCGGCGGACGGTCCGGGCGCTCGAAGCGACGCTGCTCGACCGGCGGCTGGACGGGTGCGATGTCCGGCTGCTCGGCACCGGGCTGAGCCTCGGGGCGCGGAGCGTAGGAACCGTTCTGGCCCTCGGGGCGCTCGAAGCGACGCTCGCCGCGGTCCTGGCGTTCGCCGCGATCCGGACGATCGCCACGATCCTGGCGATCGTTCCGATCGTTCCGGTCGAAGCGGCGCTGGCCGTTCCGGTCGAAATTGCGCTCAGGGCGGTTATTATTGTTATTGGTCCGGTCGAAGCGCTGGCCGTTGTTCTGGATGCCGCCTTCGCCTTCCTCGCCCTCCTGGCGCTGGCCGCCATGGCCGTTCACGCCATTGCCATTGAACTGGCGCTCGCCCTGCTGCTGGCCGCCCTGGAAGCTGACGTCTTCCTCGCCTTCCTCCTCGCCGTCGTCAGCGTCTTCGACGAAGGCGCGGTTCGGCTGGAAGCTGTGGCCGAACTGCTGCGTCATCTGCTCCTGGGCAGCGAGCAGAATGCGATAATAGTGTTCGGCATGCTGGAAATAGTTCTCAGCCGCAACCGGATCGCCGGAGGATTGCGCATCGCGAGCGAGCTGGAGATACTTCTCCGCCACATTCTGCGCCGTGCCCCTGACCTTGACGTCCGGGCCGTTCGACTCGTAGCTGCGCTGCAGCGGATTGGGTGACTTACGATTGCCGTTGTTGCTGTTGTTATTGTTATTATTGTTGCTACGGCCGCGCATGCGCCGGTTCTGACCTGGTCTCATTCGCGTCTGTCTCGCGTTCCGTTCATTCAAAGCAACCTTGAGGTCGTCATGCGCGTCGTGACACGCGGCGGGTTGCGACGCCGTGCGTAGGAAATTCGACCTGAAAGGGCTCTGCGCCGATATGGGTCTTCACGCGCTCTTTCCACTGGAGCCTTACCGGCTCCCCCTCCGAATGGCTGTCTCGCGCATTCGAAGTCTCGGTCTCGCTATGTCAGTAACGTCGATTCTCGCAGTGATCCGAGGGCTTGGTCTGCTCGGCAGGGCCCAGCCAAAGGTCATGAGCTGTCGACACTGTCTTCAAGACCATGCGTGCATAGCTGGTTTTGCGGCCTGTTCCAAGCAAATTCGCGCAGCTTGCTGTGCACGGCTCATCGACGATGCCCGAAGACGAGGCCGCGAATATGGCCGCCGAGATCGCGATGGGACGCAAGATGGTGCAAGCCCGCCTGCTCCATCAGTGCGATGACAGCCTCTTCCTGTCCGGCGCCGATCTCCAGGATGACGAGACCGCCAGGATGCAGATGGTCGGGCAGGGCAGCGGCGAGGGCGCGATAGGTGGTAAGGCCGTCCGGGCCGCCGTCGAGGGCGAGCAGCGGATCGTGCTCGCGCACATTGGGGTCCAGGCCAGCGATCTCGGCGCTGCCGATATAGGGCGGATTCGACAGGATGAGGTCGAAGCGCTCGTCGATCCCGGCAGTCCAGTTGCCCTGACGAAAGGCGGCGCGCTCAGCGACGCCGTTGCGCGCGGCATTGCCCGTCGCGGTCGCGACCGCATCCGGCGACAGGTCGATCCCGAGCCCGGTCGCCTGCGGAAATTCGCGCAAGGCTGCGATCAGAAGGCAGCCCGTTCCGGTGCCGAGGTCGAGCGCGCGCAGCCTCTCGTGCCGGCGCGGTGCGAGATGGCTGAGCGCCGCCTCGATCAGGGTCTCGCTATCCGGACGCGGCTCCAGCGTGCCCGGCGAGAGGGCGAAGCTCAGGCCCCAGAACTCGCGGGCGCCGAGGATGCGCCAGAGCGGGGCGCCGGCGAGGCGCCGAGCAAGCGCATCGGTGAGCCTGATGGCAGCAGCCTCGTCGATCGGATCGCTGCCGCCGGCGAGGTCCTCGATCAGGATACGGGCTTCGAAGGTGAAATCGGCGATGCCGCCGCGCTTCAAGACGAGCGCGATCGCCTTCCGGGCTGCAGAAATGCTTTCGCCCGCTGCCGGCAAGGCAACGGGCGCGTTTCCGTCGGTCGGTTTGGCCGTGCCGGTCAAGCGTATCCTTGGGCCGGCACGCGGCCGGTCAATTGCCCTGCATGCCTTCCTGGACGCAGGCGTTGATCTTGATCCGCAGGGCGGACTTGCTTTCCTTAGCGCCGCGATACTGACGCTGACAATCGCGCCGGGCCTGCGACTGCGTTTTGGCCTTCTGCAGCGTTGCCGGTTCGCCGCTCAGAACCTTCTTCGCGGTCCGCTCCTGGGCGCCCGCGGACACCGGCGCGAAGGCGACGGCGGCGGCAAGGGCAATGGCGCTGAACAGGACTTTCATCTCTCGATCCTCCCCGTGGAAACAGTCGATGCGTCCAGAACGCGGGAGAGCGGCGAAGGTTTCACACGCTGCCTTGCTCGGCGAGCAACTCGGCCTGCCGCTGGGCGGTCAGCGCATCGATGATCTCGTCGAGCACCAGCCCCTGCATCATCTCGTCGAGCTTGTAGAGGGTGAGGTTGATGCGGTGGTCGGTGACGCGCCCCTGCGGGAAGTTGTAGGTGCGGATGCGCTCCGAGCGGTCGCCGGAGCCGACCTGCGAGCGCCGATCGGCCGAGCGCTCGGCATCGGCGCGACTGCGCTCCATGTCATAGAGCTTGGCCCGCATCAGCTCGTAGGCGCGCGCCTTGTTCTTGTGCTGCGAGCGCTCGTCCTGGACCAGCACGACGGTGCCGGTCGGGATGTGGGTGAGGCGGACGGCCGACTCGGTCTTGTTGACGTGCTGGCCCCCGGCGCCCTGGGCCCGCATCGTGTCGATGCGCAGATCCTTCTCGTCGAGGTTGACGTCGACCTCGCCGGCGAGCGGCAGCATGGCGACGGTCGCGGCCGAGGTGTGGATGCGCCCGCTCGTCTCGGTGTCCGGCACGCGCTGCACGCGGTGCACCCCGGATTCGTACTTCAGCCTGGCATAGACACCCTTGCCGGCGATTTCGGCGATGACCTCCTTGAAGCCGCCCACCGTGCCCTCGCTCTCGGTCAGGATGTCGACGCTCCAGCTCTTGCCGGCGGCATAGCGCTGGTACATGCGCAGGAGGTCGCCGGCGAAGAGCGAAGCCTCGTCGCCGCCCGTGCCGGCGCGGATTTCGAGGATGACGCCGCGCTCGTCGGCAGCGTCCTTGGGTAGCAGCGCGATCAGGATCTCGCGGGCGCGCCCCTCGATCTCGGCCCTGGCCGCATCGCGCTCCTCATAGGCGAGATCGCGCATCTCGGCGTCGGTGGCGGGGTCGTCGATCATCGCCAGCGCCTCCTCCAGCCCGGACTGTGCCTTGCGCCAGGCGGCAATCGCCGCGACGACGGGATCGAGCTCGGCGAGTTCCTTGGACAGTTCGACGACGCGGGCCGCCTCGGTCGCATGGTTGATGGCCTCGCTCGCCGCGGCATGGCGGGCGACGATCGAGTCGAGGCGGTCTTGCGGGAGCTGGAGCGACATGATGCGGAAACGATCTGAACGGAAAAACGGGGAGGCCTGCGCGATCCGCGAGTGAAGCGTCGCTAGACCGGCACCTTCATCTCGGCGGCGAGGGCGGCGAGCAGTGGGCGCAGGCTGGCGGCGCTATCGGAAGAGGACATCCAGGCGTCGAGGCGCTGGCGCGCCTTGCCGGCGTCGAGCGCGCGCAGCATCGCCTTGACCGGGCCGACCGACGCTGCCGACATTGAAAAAGAGCGATAGCCGAGCGCGATCAACGCCAGCGTCTCGATCGGCTTGCCGCCCATCTCGCCGCAGACGGTGACCGGGCAGTTCACCTTGCCGGCTTCTTCGACGATGTTGCGCAGCGCGCGCAGGCCGGCAATGCCGAGCGGGTCGAAGCGATCGGAGACACGCTTGTTCTCGCGATCGGCCGCGAACAGGAACTGCATCAGGTCGTTGGTGCCGATCGAGAGGAAATCCGCTTCGCGCGCGATTTCCGGCAGCTCGAACAGCAGCGAAGGCACTTCGACCATGACGCCGAGCTTCAGGCTGGCCGGCGCCGGGCGGCCGTCGCGCTCCAGCATGTCCAGCTCGCGCCGCACCAGCGTGCGTGCGCGCAGGAACTCGTTCACCGTGGCCACCATGGGCAGCATGATCTTCATATCGCTGCCGGCGCCGGCCCGCAGCAGGGCCCGCACCTGCGCACGCAGCAGCCGGGGGCGGTCGAGGCCGATGCGGATGGCACGCCAGCCCAGCGCCGGGTTTTCCTCTTCCAGCCGCTCCATATAGGGCAGCACCTTGTCGCCGCCGATGTCGAGCGTCCGGAACGTCACCGGGCGGCCGTTCGCGACCTTGAGCACCGCATCGTAGAGCGCCTGCTGCTCGGCCGTGGTCGGCATGTGCTGTGCCACCATGAACTGCAGTTCGGTGCGGAAGAGGCCGACGCCGGCGGCGTTCGTCTCCTCGAGATTGGCCATATCGACCAGCAGGCCGGCATTGATCTGCAGCTGGATCTCGACGCCGTCCTTGGTCACCGCGGCCTGCGTCTTGAGCTTGCGATACTGCTCCTGCTTGCGGGCGCGCAGGCGGGCCTTGTCCTTGTAGGCGTTCTCGACGTCGGGCTGCGGCCTGATCTGCACCTCGCCGGCCTGGCCGTCGACGATGACGGCGTCGCCTGCCTGGATCAGTGCGGTGGCGTTGGCGATCTCGCCGACCGCCGGGATGTTGAGCGCGCGCGCCACGATGGCGATATGGCTGGTCGGGCCGCCCTCCTCGAGCACGACCCCGCGCAGATGCCGGCGGTCATAGTCGAGCAGCGCCGCCGGACCCATCGAGCGCGCGATCAGGATGGCATTCTCGGGCAAATCCTCGCGTGTGACGCCATTGGACTTGCCGACCAGCGTGCGCAGCAACCGGTTGGCGAGGTCGTCGAGATCGTGCAGGCGCTCGCGCAAATAAGGGTCGGTCTGGCGCAGCATCTTGGCGCGGGTGTCCGACTGCACGCGTTCGACCGCGGCCTCGGCGGTGAGGCCGGTCATCACCACTTCGCGCATCCGCCGCAGCCAGCCCTGGTCGTGCGCGAACATGCGGAAGGTCTCGAGCACATCGCGATGCTCGCCGGTATGGGCGACGTCGCCGCGCTCGATCAGCTCGTCGATTGCGAGCCGCATCGTCGCGATCGCCGCTTCCAGCCGCTGCACCTCGCGGCCGGGGTCCTCGGCGATCAGGTTGGTGATCGCGACGCGCGGCTCGTGCAGCACGGCATGGCCGAGGCCGACCCCGT
Organism: Allobosea sp. CCNWLY174; assembly: GCF_037120455.1. NCBI lineage: Bacteria > Pseudomonadati > Pseudomonadota > Alphaproteobacteria > Hyphomicrobiales > Alloboseaceae > Allobosea > Allobosea sp. CCNWLY174. The sequence continues at coordinate 282,538 of NZ_JBBBBQ010000008.1, forward strand.
CGGCGAGTGTGGTGCCGATGCTGTGGATCGGCCGGTCGAGCCCGATGGTCGCGCCGGGCTTCGACAGCGCCTTCAGCCCGCCGGCGGCGATCATCTCGGCCATGATCATGGCCGTGGTCTGCAGCGACTCGACCTCGTCCTCGCTGTAGACGCGCGAGGCCCGGTTCTGCACGACGAGCACGCCCATCACGGCTCCACCGCGCAGGATCGGCACGCCGAGGAAGGAGCGATAGATCTCTTCGCCGGTCTCCGGGCGGTAGGAGAAGGCCGGGTGCGATTGCGCGTCGGATAGCGCGAGCGGTTCCGCCTCGCTGGCGATCAGGCCGACGAGGCCTTCGCCGGCTCGCATGGTGGTGAGATGGACCGCCTCGCGGTTGAGGCCTTCGGTGGCGTAGAGTTCGAGCGAGGAATCTTCACGCAGGACATAGACCGAGCACACCTCGGCCACGAGGTTGCCGGCGATCACGACGACGAGCCTGTCGAGCCGCTCCTGCGGACTGACCGGTGCCGCCATCACCTCGCGGAGACGGCGCAGCAGCACGCCCGATCCCCCGAGTGCGCCTCGCATCAACAAAGCCCTCCGCCCGCCTCCACGGCTGTTTCAGCCGGATACCCCCCGCAGACCTGACACCGCAACCGCTGAGTCGCAAGCGCAAGCTGGGTTGACTGCCCCTAGCGGGCTGCTTCTAGCCAGCGGAGGGAGCGTTCGGCAAGGCCTTGCCGCGCGCCGCGCCGCCTTTGCCGTGTGTCGGTCGGGAGGCCTGAGGAAGCATATCCGCGCGTGCGAGGCTGTTAGTAATGCCCGATTTACGTGTGTTGCGCCGCGTTTTGGGTCGCCCCGGCGGCACGATGTCGCCGTTGGGGATATCGAGGCCGGAGAGGGCAGCGAGATAGCGCGACGTCCACCAGTCGATGTCGGTCGAGGAGATCGTCGCGTAGAGCCGCTCGAAGCGGCGCTGCCGTTCCGATAGCGGCATGGCGAGTGCGGTCCGGATCGCCTCGGCCACCTCGTGGGTGTCGAACGGGTTGACGATCAGCGCCTCGCCGAGTTGGTGGGCTGCGCCGGCGAAGCGCGACAGCACCAGCACGCCGGGATTGCCGGGATTCTGCGCCGCCACATATTCCTTGGCGACGAGGTTCATGCCGTCGCGCATCGGCGTCACCAGCCCGACCTGCGCGCGCCGGTAGAGACCGGCGAGAGCGCTGCGCGAATAGGCCTTCTTCACCACCCGGATCGGCGTCCAGTCGAACTCGCCGAGCGCGGCGTTGAGGCGGCCGGCGACTTCGTCCGACATCCGGTCGAGCTCGGCATATTCGGGTACGTCGCTGCGCGAGGGGGGCGCGATCTGCAGCAGGCCGACATCGCCGCGGTATTCCGGATGGTTGCGCAGGAAGGTCCCGAAAGCCTCCAGCCGCTGCACGATGCCCTTGGAATAGTCGAGCCGATCGACACCGATCACCAGCTTGCGGCTGCCAAGAGGGGCAGTCGTCGCCCGCACCGGCTGAGTCGCCGCCCGGATCGACGCCTGGGCGAGTTTGCGGAAACCCTCGACGTCGATGCCGATCGGGAAGGCCTGCACCACCGCTTCGCGCTGGCCGGTCCTGACCCGGTTGCCGTCGCGGTGCGCACCGCAGAGCGCGACCAGCCCGCCGATCAGGTTGGCGACGTCGTTCTGGGTCTGCAGGCCGATCAGGTCGTAGGCCGTCATCGTGCTGATCAGGGTCGATGAGAAGGGCAGGGAGCCGAACACCTCGGCCGGCGGCCAGGGGATATGATGGAAGTAGCCGATCCGGTTGGTGACGCCGCGCCGCCGCAACTCGGCCGCGAGAGGGATCAGGTGGTAGTCATGGATCCAGATGACGTCGTCAGGCTTGAGCAGCGGGATGAGCAGCCGGGCGAAGCGGCGGTTGACGCCGAGATAGCCGGCATAGTCGGCGCGGGTGAATTCGGTCAGGCCGAGCCGGTAATGCATCAGCGGCCAGAGCGCGCGGTTGGCGAAGCCGAGATAATAGCTCTGGCGCTCGGCCTCGGTCAGGTCGGTGACGGCGTAGCTGACCTTGCCGTGCTTGATGGGCTCCAACTGCGCCGCAGGCTCGCTGCTGACCGCTCCGCTCCAGCCGAACCAGAGGCCGCCATGTTGCTCGAGGGCCGAACGCAATGCGACTGCCAGGCCACCTGCCGCCACCTTTTCGCCGCGTTCGGGCATGGTGACGCGGTTGGACACGACGACAAGACGCATGATGCCTCACATTTTGCTGACGCTGCCGCAAAGGCGCGGGAACAGAACGCGCGGGCAGGCGTAATGTTTCGTGTGACGCCGGCTTTGCCGGCCGCTTCGCGTCGCCGCCGTGACCGGATCATGGCGACCTCGCGCCAAACTGAACCTCGAATGTGGCGAGGAGGGGACGCTTTCACGATTGTCGTCCTTTCGCCCGTTTCACCCTCTAACCAGGTCGTCATGTCACAGATGCTGAGTCCCGGGGTCGCTGAACCTCCCGCAAAAGCCGTTGCCGTCAGCGGGCAGATCGCGCTGTTCCTCGATTTCGACGGAACCCTGGTCGAGATCGCGCCCTCGCCGGAGGATGTGCGGATCGACCGGCGCCTGCCTGAAGCCCTGGACGCGTTGCGTCAGCGGCTCGGCGGCGCACTGGCCCTGGTCTCCGGGCGCCCCGTGGCGCTGCTCGACAAGATGATGGCGCCCTATCGCTTCGACGCTGCCGGTCTGCATGGCGCCCAGATCCGCCTTGGCAGTGAGGATGCGCCGGTCGCCGCTCCCGCGGAAGCGCTCCACGCTGCGCTCCGCGCCATGGTTCGCTTCGCCAACTCCAATGTCGGCGTCATCATCGAGGACAAGCGCCAATCGATCGCGCTGCACTGGCGGCTGGCGCCTGCGCTCGCCGACGAAGCACTCGCACTGATGGAAGGCCTCGCCGCCGAAATCGGCCCGACGATGCGCCTCCAGCGCGGCAAGGCTGTCGCTGAGTTGGTCCCGGCGAGCGCAAGCAAGGGCGGCGCCATTACCTGGCTGATGCAGCAGGACGCCTATGCCGGCCGCACGCCGGTCTTCGTCGGCGACGACGTTACCGACGAGGATGGCTTTGCCGCGGTCAATGCGGCCTCGGGTCTGTCGATCCGGATCGGCGATGGCCAGACCTGCGCCCGCCATCGTCTGGCCTCGCCTACGGCACTTCGCCAGGTTCTGCTCGCTGCCGCCGACGGCGGCGACCTCACGCTCGAAACCTTTCTCCAGAACTGACTTCAGGAACCGGCATGACTGTGACGACCACCGCCTCGCCGCGCGTCGCCTCGCTCGATCTCGGCGTCATCGGCAATTGCTCGATCGCCGCGCTGATCGACCGGCGTGCCCATATCGTCTGGGGCTGCTTTCCGCGCTTCGACCGCGACCCCGTCTTCTGCTCGCTGATCGACAACCAGATCGATGACGGCGACGCCGTGCCGAAGAAGGGCGTGTTCGCCATCGAGATGGTCGGGATGACCCGCTGCGAGCAGAGCTATCTCGACAACACCGCGATCCTCTCCTCGGTGCTGTCAGACGACCAGGGCAATGCGCTGGAGATTCTCGACTTCGCCCCGCGCTTCGTCCGTTTCGAGCGCTTCTTCCGGCCGCCGCAGCTTGTGCGCCGTGTTCGCCGAATCTCCGGGCGCCCGCGCATCCGCGTCGTGGTCAAACCTTGCCTCGGCCTCGGCGAGGAGCCGGACGAGATCACCCGCGGCTCGAATCATGTCCGCTTCGTCGGCGCCGACCAGACGATCCGGCTGACGACGGACGCGCCCGTTTCCTATGTGCTGGAGAGCATTCCGTTTGCGGTCGAGAAGCCGTTCTCCTTCTTCATCGGCTCGGACGAGGCGCTGCGCGCCGAGATCGAGACAACCTCGCGCGAATTTCTCGACAAGACCACCGACTACTGGCGCGACTGGGTCCGCTCGCTCTCGATTCCGTTCGAGTGGCAGCGCGAGGTCATCCGTGCCGCGATCACGCTGAAGCTCTGCTCCTTCGAGGAGAGCGGCGCCATCGTCGCGGCGCTGACCACCTCGATCCCGGAGGCCCCGGGCACGCAGCGCAACTGGGATTATCGCTTCTGCTGGCTGCGCGACGCCTATTTCGTCGTGCACGCCCTCAATCGCCTGGGCACGACGCGGACGATGGAGGACTATCTCGGCTTCATCACCAACATCGTCGACACCTATTCGGAGAGCGGCGCCGAGCACCTGCCGCCGCTCTATCCGATCACGCGCGGCGGCGAATTGCGTGAGTTCGAGGTGCCTAACCTCGCCGGCTATCGCGGCCATCAGCCCGTGCGCGTCGGCAACGGCGCCGCCACACAGATCCAGAACGACGGCTATGGCGCCGTCGTGCTCGCCGCGACCCAGTCCTTCTTCGACCGCCGCCTGATCCAGCCGGGCAAGGAGGCGCTCTTCGCGCAACTCGAACGCATGGGCGAGCGCGCCATCGCGGTCTTCGACAAGCCCGATGCCGGCCCCTGGGAGCTGCGGGAGAAAGAGGTGGTCCACTCATTCTCCAGCGTGATGTGCTGGGCGGCCTGCGACCGGCTCGCCCGCATCGCCGGCACGCTCGGCCGCGCCGATCGCAAGGAATATTGGCGGGCTGAGGCCAAGCGCCTGAAGGGCATCATCACCGACCGGATCTGGAACCAGGAGAAGGGTCATTTCGTCTCGACCTTCGACGGCGCCGATCTCGATGCGACGCTGCTGCTGATCGCCGAGCTCGGCTTCGTCAAGCCGGACGATCCGCGCTACATAGCGACCGTGGAGTCGATCGGCCGCGAGCTCGGCCGCGGCGACCTGATCCTGCGCTATGGCACGCAGGACGATTTCGGCTTCATGCACACCGGCTTCCTGATCTGCGCCTTCTGGTATGTCGATGCGCTGCACGCGATTGGCCGCAAGGACGAGGCGAAGGAGCTCTTCGGCCGCATCCTGCAGCGCCGCAACAGCTTCGGCCTGCTCTCGGAGGATGCCGATCTCGAAACCGGCGAGCTCTGGGGCAACTTCCCGCAGACCTATTCGATGGTCGGCCTGATCAATTCGGCGATGCGGTTGAGCAGGAACTGGGAAGAGGCGTTCTGAGCGAGGCTACCCCCGCCTCAGCAGGAACACCGCCTGCGCACCGAAGAGGTTCCAGAACCACCAGGGCGCGCTGACGCCAACCCTGCCGCCGGAGACATCGAGCGCGACGGCACGTTCCTTTTCCGCGCCGACGGCGTCGCACAGCGCGACGAAGTCGCGGATCGTGCAGAAATGGATGTTGGGCGTCTCCCACCACGCATAGGGCAGGGAGTCGGTCACAGGCATCCGACCCATGAAGAAGACCTGGGTGCGCATGCGCCAATGCCCGAAATTCGGGAAGGAGACGATGGCGCGCCGGCCGATGCGCAGCATGTGTTCCAGCACATCGCGTGGATTGCGGGTCGCCTGGATGGTCTGCGAGAGGATGACGTAGTCGAAACTGTCGTCGGGATAGTCGGCTAGATCGGTGTCGGCATCGCCCTGGACGACTGAAAGGCCGCGCGCGACGCAGCCGGCGACGCCTTCGCGCGACAGTTCGATGCCGCGCCCGTCGACGCCGCGCGTCTCGGCGAGCAGCGACAGCAACTCGCCGTCGCCGCAGCCGACATCGAGCACGCGGGAGCCCGGTGTCACCATCTCGGCGACGAGCCGCAGGTCGATGCGGTTTGTCTGGGTGTCCGCCAGCGCCATGCTCAGATCCCCCTGGCCCGCGCCGCGGCGCCGATGAAGCCGCGCGTCGTCGCGAACAGGTTGGGCTCCTCCAGCAGGAAGGCGTCGTGGCCCTTGTCGCTTTCGAGCTCGACGAAGGAGACCGAGGCGCCGGCCGCGTTGAGGGCGTGCACAATGGCGCGCGAGTCGGCAGTCGGGAACAGCCAGTCGGAGGTGAACGAGGCGACGCAGAACCGCGTCCGCGTCCCGGCGAAGGCCTTGGCCAGCACGCCGTCGTGGTCGTCGGCGAGGTCGAAATAGTCCATCGCGCGCGTCACGTAGAGATAGGAATTGGCGTCGAAGCGCTCGACGAAGCTGACGCCTTGATGGCGCAGGTAGCTCTCCACCTGAAAGTCGGCGTCGAAGGTGAAGGTCGGCGCGCTGCGCTCCTGCAGCTTGCGGCCGAACTTGCGATGCAGCGCCGGCTCCGAGAGATAGGTGATGTGCGCGCCCATGCGCGCCACAGAGAGTCCTTTCGAAGGCCTTGTGCCCTCGTCGAGATAGCGCCCCTGGCGCCAGTCCGGATCGGCCATCACCGCCTGGCGGCCGACCTCGTGGAAGGCGATGTTCTGGGCCGAGTGCTTGGCGGCGGTGGCGAGCGGCAGGGCGCTGAACACCCGCGTCGGATAGCTCGCCGCCCACTGCAGCACCTGCATCCCGCCCATCGAGCCACCAGCGACGCAGAACAGGCTGTCGATCCCGAGCGAGTCGACGAGATGCGCCTGCGCCCGCACCATGTCGCGGATCGTCACCATCGGGAAGGACAGGCCCCACGGCCTGCCTGTCGCCGGATTGGTCGAGGCCGGGCCGGTCGTGCCCATGCAGCCGCCGAGCACATTGGCGCAGATGATGAAGAAGCGGTCGGTGTCGATCGGCTTGCCCGGCCCGATCATCGCCGTCCACCAGCCGCCCTTGCCGGTGACCGGGTTGCGGCTCGCGACATACTGGTCGCCGGTCAGGGCGTGGCAGACGAGGACGGCATTCGACCGGGACGCATTCAAGGTGCCGTAAGTCTGGTAGGCGATCTGCCAATGCTGCAGCACCGCGCCGGAATCGAGCTGCAGGGCCTTGTCCGGCCCGAACTGGACGAGCAGGCTCGACGGCTGATTGGCTTCGGCCAGCGGATCGGCGAGAGGTTCGGGAGCTTGCGTCCGGTTCGGCATTCGGATTTGTCTTGTCGCCCGGTCCGTTCGTAATAGCGGATATTACCGATGGCGCGGCTCTTCCCGTCTGTCAACGCAGCGATGCGTCGCGAACGCTTTGCCAAGCCCCTCGGTGGCCGCTAAGAGACCGGCACGATTGAGAGCCTCGAACAAAACCTGAGCAGGTCTGGATGGGTCTTGGAGGAGTCGAATGCCAGGAGGAGCGCGCAGCCGATATCCTTCGATATCGGCAAGTCGCTTCGACGCCGCAGGCGGCCCTCCAAGGCCCACCTTCGGCGCCGGGAATTCGCCCGCCCGCGGCGTCGCGCCGCTTGCCGATACCAACGGTATCGGCTGCACGTCGCTCCTGGCGGATCGGACGAATTGCCGGCGTCCATACCTGCTCAGGTTTTGTTCGAGGCTCTAACGAAGTCTGGCCATCATGACGCAAGCCGCCCCGACCACGCTCGCCGATCTGCGCAGCGAGATCGACCGCATCGATGCGGCGATGCACGGCCTGCTGATGGAGCGCTCGCAGATCATCGAGACGCTGATCGCGATCAAGAAGACGCAGGTGTCCGGCTCGGCCTTCCGCCCTGGCCGGGAGGCCGACATGATGAAGCGCCTCGCCTTGCGCCATCAGGGGCTGCTGCCGCTCGACACGGTCGAGAGCATCTGGCGCATCATCATCGCGACCTTCACCTTCGTGCAGGCGAACTATTCGGTCCATGCCGACATCTCCGGCGGCGATGCGGCGATGCGCGACAGCGCTCGCTTCCATTTCGGCTTCACCGTGCCTTTCGTCACCCATGAGGACGCCCGCGCCGTGATCGCGGCGGTGGCGGATTCGGCCGGTGATCTCGGCATCTTCCGCATGGACCTGGGCGCCAGCGCCGGCGTCTGGTGGCGCGACCTGATCGGCCCCGCCCAGCCCAAGATCATCGCGCGCCTGCCCTTCATCGAGCGGCCCGACCATCCTGCCGGCACACCGGTCTACTGCATCGCCAAGCCGCTGACCGACGCCGCCGTGCGCGAGATCGTGCTCTATGCCGCCCGGGTCGAGCGCTGGTCGGAGCAACTTCGCCACGGCCTCGCCCAGCATCTCGCCGAAGTCTCGGCCAGCGCCGCCGACGGCTCGCATCTGGCGCTGCTGGTGGCGGCGTCCGGCGAGACGCCGGTCGACGCCATCCGCAGCGCACTCGAACCCGCGGGCCTCAAGGAGTTGACCGAGATCGGCAGTCACGCCGCCCGCTTCGCCTTCAAATCCGTCCGCTCTTGAAATGAACCCTTATCGCTGAACCCTCTTCGTCATCCCGGACAAGCGGCGAGGCCGCGCCGATCCGAGATCCATTCCGGAGCCTTTCCGAAGGAGGTTCCGGAATGGATCCCGGGTCTCCCTCCGGTCGCCCGGGATGACTTCGTTGGTTTAAAAGAAACGCCCGAAACCGAAAGCCCAGCCCCATGGCTCTGCCCGCTTCCCGCCCCGTTCCGCGTCCCGGTGTCCTCGACATCGAGGCCTATGTCCCCGGCAAGTCGTCGGCCCCGGCCGGAGTCAAGCTGCACAAGCTCTCTTCCAACGAGACCCCGCTCGGCCCGAGCCCGAAGGCGATCGCGGCTTATGGCAACCTCGCCGGCAAGCTCGAGCTTTATCCGGATGGCTCGGCGACCAAGCTGCGCGAGGCGATCGCCGGCCGCTACGGGCTCGATGCCAACCGCATCGTCTGCGGCACCGGCTCGGACGAGTTGCTGCAGCTGATCACCAAGGTCTATCTCGGCGATGGCGACGAGGGCGTGTTCACCGAGCATGGCTTCCTCGTCTACAAGATCGCGATCCTCGCCGCCGGCGGCAAGCCGGTGATCGTGCCCGAGACGAACCTCACCGCCGATATCGATGCGATCCTCGCCGCGGTGACGCCGCGCACCAAGATCGTCTTCCTCGCCAACCCCAACAACCCGACCGGCACCTATCTGCCCTTCGACGAGGTCAAGCGCCTGCAGGCCGGCCTGCCACCGCATGTCCTGCTGGTGCTGGACGCGGCCTATGCCGAATATGTCCGGCGCAACGATTACGCCTCGGGCCTCGAACTGGTCGCGACATCAGAGAACGTCGTGATGACCCGCACCTTCTCGAAGATCTACGGCCTGGCGAACCTGCGCCTCGGCTGGGCCTATGGTCCCGCCCACATCATCGATGCGCTGAACCGCACCCGCGGCCCCTTCAACGTCAATGGCGCCGCGATCGAAGCCGGTGTCGCTGCCATCGCCGACGAGGCTCACATCGCCTCGGCGATCGAGCACAACGACAAATGGCTGGCCTGGACCACGGCCGAGCTGGAGAAGCTCGGCCTTATCGTCACGCCTTCGGTCGGCAACTTCCTCCTGATCCATTTCCCCGCCGCTGGCGGCAAGAGTGCGAAGGAGGCCGACGCCTTCCTGACCCAGCGCGGGCTGATCCTGCGCTCGGTCGCCTCCTACGGCCTGCCGGACGCGCTGCGCATGACCATCGGCAGCGAGGAGGCCAACCGGCTCGTTGTCGCGGCCCTGGCCGAGTTCCTGGGCAAGGCGGCGTGAGCGCGCCGGAAACATTCGCGCCGCGCCGCGACGAGCCGCTCTTCGGGCGGCTCGCCATCATCGGCATCGGCCTGATCGGCTCCTCGATCGCGCATGCGGCCAAGGAGCTCAACCTCGCCCGCCATATCGTGCTGAGCGACGCCGACCCCGATGTCCGCCGGAGAGCTCGCGAGCTCGATCTCGGACATGAAGTCGCCGAGAGCGCGCTCGAGGCTGTGCGCGACGCCGACCATATCGTGCTCTGCGTGCCGGTTGGTGCCTGCGGTGCAGTCGCGCAGGAGATCGCGCCCGTGCTGAAGGCCGGCGCGATCCTGTCGGATGTCGGCTCGGTCAAGCATGCGGTGGTCGAGGCAGTTACGCCCCATCTGCCCGAGGGCGTGCATTTCGTCCCGGCCCATCCGGTCGCCGGCACCGAGAATTCCGGCCCCGATGCCGGCTTCCCCAGCCTCTTCCTCAATCGCTGGTGCATCCTGACGCCGCCGCCCGGCACGGACGAGGCCGCGATCGCCCGCACCCGTCAGTTCTGGGAGGGGATGGCGGCGATCGTCGAGGTGATGGGCTCGCAGCACCATGACCTCGTCCTCGCCATCACCAGCCACCTGCCGCATCTGATCGCCTACAACATCGTCGGCACCGCCGAGGATCTGGCGGCGGTGACGCAGTCGGAGGTGATCAAGTTCTCCGCCGGCGGCTTCCGCGACTTCACCCGCATCGCCGCGAGCGACCCGACCATGTGGCGCGACGTCTTCCTCGCCAACAAGGAGGCGGTGCTGGAAATGCTCGGCCGCTTCAACGAGGATCTTGCGCTGCTCACCCGCGCCATCCGCTATGGCGACGGCGAGACCCTGCACAAGCACTTCACCCGTACGCGCGCGATCCGCCGCGGCATCGTCGCGCTCGGCCAGGAGAAGGCCGAGACGGAGAAGCTGAAGAAGGGCTGAGCAGCAGGCGCGCTGGTGTCCCCGCGGGGTTCCCACAGCCGGGCGTGAATTCCATGCCTATGGTGGGCTTGTCTGCCTTGTCAAAACGGGGTCGGGCTGATACAGCCCCACCCGTCGCCGCAATAGCTCAGCTGGTAGAGCACCTCATTCGTAATGAGGGGGTCGGGGGTTCGAATCCCTCTTGCGGCACCACTCTCTCAATTCTTTCGAGCTGAATCCGCGGCCTCAGCAGGATGATCAAAGGCCGCTCGTCCGGCTGAGCGGCCTTTGGCGCGGCTCGCTACCAGCGCAGGAGCCGCGGGAAGATCAGCGCGCCGATCACGGTGACCGTCGCGATCGCGATCGTGTACCAGGTCGCCAGGAACGGCGCCGTGTCGTCCGGGCAATGCAGCGCATAGGCCACGACGGAGAGTCCGGCCGCGGCCAGGCCGGCGCAAAGCCCGGTCAAGGTCGTATCGACCGGTGCACCGCGCCGGGCCAGCCAGAACAGCGCGACGAGCGGGACGAGCGCATAGAGCGGCACGTTGAACAGGCAGCTGCGCCAGTAGCGCCCGAAGATGAGCGCCTGCCACTGCTCGACAGGCGCGAGCGCCAGCGTCAGCACGGCCCAGGCTGCGACCAGTGCGACCGGGATCGCCACCAGCGGCAGCAGGCGCTTCGGCTTCAGTCCGGGCCTGAGGCTGCGCTGAAACAAGGTGAGCGCGATGACGGCGATGCTGGCGCCGAACAGAACCTTGGCGATGACCGGCGTGGTGACGATCACGCCCGCGAGATTGCGCCGGACGCCGATAGTGAAACCGAGCAGCGCCACTGTCAGCACCAGAGCGGCAAGCGCGGCGAGCCATGTAGCCCGACGCAGCCAGCCGGTGTCCACCGGGCGGTGGCCCGCGGTCATCACGGCGATCAGCTCATCGGTCTGCATGGTTCTCTGGTCCGTTCGGCAGGAAATTCGCTCGGGATCGTCGAAAGGTTACACACGGCCTCTTTCATCCCGGTCGCTCCCCGCGCCGGGAGAGGAACCTGGCCATGGCCTGCAGGCCGCGATGGATCGCGACCTTGGCCGCCGTCTCGGTCATGCCTGCGGCGCGGGCGGCTTCGGCCACGCTCGCCCCCTGGAGCTTGACCTTGTCGATCAGGGCGCGCGTGCGCCCCGGCAGGGCCGCCATGGCGCGCTCCAGATCGAGCCTCGCCTCTGACGCCGCATCATCGGTCGGCCCGGCGAGCTGATAGGCCTCGTCGTCGAGCGGCAGGTTGGCGACATGACGACCGGAGCGGCGCAGATGATCGACGAGCTTGTAGCGCGCGATCGCGTGCGCCCAGGCCGTTACCGGGCTGGTGGCATCGTAGGTGTGGCGCGACAGATGCAGCGCCAGCAGCGTTTCCTGCAGCACGTCCTCGGCCTCGCTCGCCTCGCTGCGGCCGGCGCGCGCCAGCATCTGCCTGAGATAGCCGCGCAGTCGCACGCTGATCGTATCGAGGAATAGGCGATAGGCCGCGGCATCGCCGGCAAGGGCCGCTAGGAAGATCGGCCGGAGCTGGGTTTCGAGCTCTTGCAGCGACACGTCTTGCGTTTCTCGCACGGGGACAAACTGCCTGTCCGTCGCATGGCGGGGACGGGCTCACAAGCCTGCGAGCGGCCGATGAAGCGCTTGCGCTGGTCCGTTACGCTCGCGCGAGGGCATGCCGGCCCTTGTTCACGGAGGGACGCAGATGGGCAAGAGGCGATGGCTCGCAGGCGCACTGGCCTGCTTCGTCATCGCGGCGCCCGCCGCCGGGGAGCCCGGCCTGCCGCAATCCGGCGAGGCCTGTCCGACGCCGACAGGCTGTATCGTGGCGACCGGCAGCTATCGCATCGTCCTGCCGCCGCCGGCAGCCAGCGAGCGGAGGGTCGGGGCGATCATGTATTTCCACGGCTATCAGGGCTCGGCCGAGGAGGTGATCGCCGATCCCGGCCTGCTGACTGTCGCCCGGCGCCTCGGCGTCGCGCTGATCGCGCCCGATGGAGCCGGCCGCACCTGGTCCTATCCCGGCTCGCCCGCCCGCAACCGCGACGAGTTCGCCTTCGTGGGCCAGGTGCTGGACGATGTCGCAGTGCGCTTTCCGGTCGATTCCCGCCGTATCCTGGCGAGTGGGTTCTCGCAGGGCGGCTCGATGGTCTGGTATCTCGCCTGCCGGATGCCGGCGCGCTTTGCCGCCTTTGCGCCGATCGCCGGTGCCTTCTGGGAGCCCTTGCCGGAACGCTGCGATGGTCCGCGCCCGCCGCTGATCCACGTCCACGGCACGAGCGATGCGACGGTGCCGCTCGCCGGCCGCGCGCTGCGCTCCGGAGCGCGGCAGGGCGATGTCTTCAAGAGCTTCGCGATCATCGCACCGGGCGGCTGCACCGCGGCCTTGGCCGAAACCGCTCGCGCCGTGTCCGAGAGCGAGGGGCTCGCATGCCGCATCGCGCGCGGCTGCGACGGCAAGGCCAAGTTGGAGCTATGCCTGCATGCCGGCGGCCATGAAGCCGATCCGGCCTGGGTCGAGCGCGCCTGGCGGCTGGCGATGCCGGCCGAGCCGCCAGATTCCGCCGCCAAGCTCACGTCTCCGTGATCCTGTAACCAATCCGGCCTTCCGCGCGATCTTTCTCGCATGACCGCCGCGGCGGCAAAGCGGAGAGAGACGATGCGCCATGAACGGATAGCGGCGGAGCCGGCTGGCACCGGCCTCGGGCAACCCGTCACGGGCGCCGATCTCCTGGCCGCTCAATTGGCTGCTGCCGGCGCCACCCATGCCTTCGGTATCCCCGGCGGCGAGGTGCTGGCGCTGGTCGATGCGCTCGGGCGCGCCGGCATCCGGTTCGAGCTCGCCCGACATGAGAATGCCGCCGGCTTCATGGCCGAAGGGCTCTGGCATGCGACCGGCGCGCTGCCCGTGCTCGTCGCGACGCTCGGCCCCGGCGTCGCCAATGCGGTCAACGTCGTCGCCAATGCGCAGCAGGATCGGGTGCCGCTGATCTTCGTGACCGGCTGCGTCGATCAGGCCCTGGCCGAAAGCTATACGCACCAGATCTTCGATCATCAGGCCGTGCTGCGTCCATTGGTCAAGGCGAGCTTCCGCGCCGCTCCCGGCACCGAGGATCTCGTGGTCGCCAAGGCCGTCGCCATCGCCCGGCGCGGCCGGCCGGGGCCGGTTCATATCGACCTGCCGATCTCCGTCGCCGAGGCCCGCACTGCCTGGCGCACAGCGCCCGCGATCTCGCTTCCCGCCCCATTGGTCCCCGCCGATCTGCGGCCGGCGCAGGCGCTGATCGCCGCGGCAAAGCGGCCTCTGGTCATCGCCGGGCTCGACCTCGTCAACCAGGACGGCGCAGTCGCGCTCGATCGCTTCCTGGCCGCGACCGGCGCGCCGCTACTCACCACCTACAAGGCCAAGGGGCTGGTGCCGGAGGCTGATCCGCGCGTGATCGGCGCCGTCGGTCTCTCGCCGAAGGCCGATGCGATCGTGCGACCGCTGATCGAGGCGGCCGACCTGATCGTGCTCGCCGGGTATGATCCGATCGAGATGCGCCAGGGCTGGCGCAATCCCTGGCCGGCCGGCAAGCCGGTCATCGACATCGTCGCCGAGCCGCTCCAGCACGGCATGCACGAGTCGAGCCTTATGCTGGAGGGGGCCGTCGGCATGATCCTGACGCGGCTTGCGGACGAGCTTCCGCAAAAGGCGAGCTGGCCGGGGGACGAGCCGGCCGCGATCCGCGAAGCCTTCCATGCCGCCTTTGCCGCTCCCGGCGAATGGGGTCCGCACACCGTCTTCGAAACCCTGCGCGAGGTCGCTCCGGCCGGCACTATAGCGACCGCCGATTCCGGCGCCCATCGCATCCTGTTCAGCCAAATCTGGCGCTGCGACGGGCCACGAACCCTGCTGCAATCGAGCGGGCTTTGCACCATGGGCTGTGCTCTGCCGCTCGCGACAGGAGCGGCGCTGGGCTCCGGCCGCCCGACCCTATGCTTGGTCGGCGATGCCGGGCTCGAGATGGTGCTCGGCGAGCTGGCGACCTTGCGAGACCTGCAACTGCCGGTGATCGTGGTGGTGCTCGTCGATGAGGCCCTCGGGCTGATCGCGCTGAAGCAGCGCCAGCTTGGTCTGCCACGCGCCGGCGTCGATATCGGCGAGACCGATTTCGCCGCCGTGGCCCGGGCGACGGGCGGCTACGGCGCGATCATCGATGATCGCGAGACCCTTGCGCATGAGGCTGAAGCCGCCTTCCGCCGCAAGGGCTTCACGCTGCTGGCCTGCCGCATCGAGGCCGGCAGCTATGACGGGGCGTTCTGATGACGGTGCTCCCCGCCACGCCGACGAAGCGGCCCCGCGACGAGCGGCTCGATTTCTTCCGCGGCCTGACCATGCTGATCATCTTCGTCGCGCATCTGCCAGCGAACAGCTGGAATGCCTGGATTCCGGCGCGTTTCGGCTTCTCCTCGGGGGCGGAGCTCTTCGTGTTCTGCTCGGGCCTCGCCAGCGCGCTCGCCTTCGGCGGCGTCTTCATCCGGCGCGGCCTTTGGCTGGGCACGGCCCGCATCGCCTACCGGATCTGGCAGGTCTACTGGGCGCAGATCGGCCTTGTTCTGGCGCTGATAGCGCTTGCCGCTCTGCTCGACCGGAGCTTCGGCCTATCCGTCCTCGCACAGCAGTTCGCGCCGCTTCTCGCAAACCCGGAACGCGCCCTGCTCGGCATCGCCACTCTCACCTGGCAGCCGGATTATCTCGACATCCTGCCGATGTATCTCGTCATCCTGGCGCTGGTACCCGTGATGATGCTGGGCCGCCGCCTGCACGCCGCAGTGCCTTTCCTGATCGCGATCGGGCTCTACGCCGCGGTGTGGAGTTGGGGGCTCAACCTGTCCGGCAATCCCTGGAACGGGGCCGGCTGGTTTCTCAACCCCTTCGCCTGGCAGCTGATCTTCTTCATCGGCTTCTTCATCGGCATGAACTGGCTGCCGGTGCCGCGGCTCCGTGACGGGCGCCTCATGATAGCGGCTGCGCTGTTCGCCCTCGTATCGGTGCCGCTGTCGTTCTGGGGCATCCTCGAGCACTGGCCACTGGCGCAGACGGCCCACGATCTCATCATCCCCGCCAACGAGAAGACCGACCTACACATCCTGCGGGTGCTGCATTTCCTGGCGTTCGCCTATCTCGTTCTGAGCCTGATCGAGCCCTGGCGCGACCGGCTCGATCGCGGCGCCGGCCATCTCCTCATCCTGATCGGTCGGCAATCGCTCGCAGCTTTCCTTGCCAGCGTGGTGCTAGCGCGGCTGCTGGGCACCGTCGCCGACATGGCCGGGCGCAGCGAGCCGGTGGTGGCGCTGCTCAACCTCGCCGGCTTCGCGCTGATCCTCGCCGTCGCTGTCGTCGTCGGCTGGTTCAAGAGCGCGCCCTGGTCCGGGCCGAGGCCGAAGCCCGCGGCGGAGCGCCAGCAGGAACCGGCCGCGGCGGTCCCGCCGACAACACGGGTCCGTGAAGCGAGTTGAACGCTGCTTGATCGAGCCGCTGCGAACTCCCTGAAGAGCGCCCCTTTGCGGCGCGGCACTGGAGCAGCCCATGTCCTACGCCTTGCATCACGATCTCTCGGGCGAGCGCATCACCGTCGCGAACGATGCCGCGCGCCTCGCCTGGAACGATACGCTCGAAGCGCTGCTCGCCCATGCCGCCGCCACGCCCGATCATCTCGCCCGCACGCTGGCCGCCGATCCCGACTTCGTCCTGGCCCATGCCGCCAAGGGGTTGATGCTGCTCTCGCTGGCGCGGGCCGAGCTGGTCGCCCCGGCCCGCGATTGCCTGGCGAAGGCGCGTGCGGCAGCGCGCCTGCGGCCGGTCACGCGGCGCGAGGCGGTGGTGGTCGAGGCGCTGGCGCTCTGGCTCGACGGCGCCCCGCGCCGGGCGGCGGAGCGGCTGGAGGCGATCCTCCTGGCTCATCCCTTCGACGTGCTGGCCCTCAAGCTCTCGCACGGCATCCGCTTCATGCTCGGCGACCAGGTCGAGATGCTCTCGACCCTGCGCCGCGTCGCGCCCGGCTTCGGCGAGAGCCATCCGCTCGCCGGCTATGTCCATGGCTGTCATGCCTTCGCGCTCGAGGAGCGCGGCTTCTATGCCGAGGCCGAGCGGGCCGGGCGTCGCGCCGTCGCCTTGAGCCCGCGCGACGCCTGGGGTCGCCACGCCGTCGCCCATGTGCTGGAGATGACCGGCCGGGCCGATGAGGGCATCGTCTGGCTTAGCGACGGCCGCGCCATCGCCCACGCCAACAATCTGCGCTTCCACATTGTCTGGCATCTGGCTCTGTTCCGGCTCGAGCGGGGCGAGACCGGCGAGGTGCTGCGGCTCTATGACGAGGAGATCCGGGCCGAGTCGACCGACGATTATCGGGATATCGCCAATGGCGCCTCGCTGCTGGCGCGGCTCGAATTCGCCGGCGTCGATGTCGGCTCCCGTTGGGACGAACTCGC
>NZ_JBBBBQ010000009.1:0-234069 GCF_037120455.1 Allobosea sp. CCNWLY174
GGGTGGAGCAGCCCGGTAGCTCGTCAGGCTCATAACCTGAAGGTCGTCAGTTCAAATCTGGCCCCCGCAACCAAATCTACCAAAAACCCCGTCGCAAATCCGACGGGGTTTTCGTCGTTCCGGGGAAGCAACGGAGACACGGAAGGCGGTCGCTCGCGGCTCTTTTGCCGTGCGAGAAGACCGCGATTCTCGCGGCGATCTAGGTTTCCTGGCCATCGAGTTCGGCGAAAAATTCGGTGAGACAGACCAGAGTGCGCAGTGTGCCCTGATCCGTGATCTGCTCCGTCGCCTTGTTCACTCTGAAACGCGACGCAGCCGCTGGTTCAGTTCGATAGAGCTTCTGCTCGACATCCGAGAGGCCCACCGATGCGACCAACGCAGCCATCCCTCTGCCAAGTTCTCGCGGCGAGGTGCCAAGAAGGCTCGAGAACTGCATCAGGAGTTGCGAACTGGCATGGCTCAGGCCACGCTCGTAGCTGACATACTGCTCCTCGCCGATATGCAGAGCCTTTCCGACATCGGCCCGCTTCAATCGCGAGGCAAGCCGAAGACGCCGCATTCGATCGCCAACGATACGCCTGAATTCCGCCCGCCAGTCGCGATCGATCGGCGTCCTTCGATCTTGCTCCTTCAGCGTGCATCCATGCCCATGATGCAGTCAATAGCTGCAACCAGAGAGGTCCTGCCACGAATCGAGCGGGCAGGGTCGGCATCGGGCTTATGCTCGCTGCAGGGCGAGCATCATCATACTGCCGCCTATCGACAGGGGCAGCTGCGTACTACTCTTCGCTTCAGAGCGAACGACACGGTCGAGGATGCGAACCATGGCCCCCAAAACAGCCGGACAGATCCATATCGGCATCGGCGGCTGGGTGTTCGAACCCTGGCGTGGGACCTTCTATCCTGAGAATCTCTCGCAGAAGCGCGAGCTCGAATATGCCGCGAGCAAGCTGACCTCGATCGAGGTCAACGGCACCTATTACGGTTCGCAGAAGCCGGAGAGTTTCGCCAAATGGCGGGCGGAGACGCCCGATGGCTTCGTCTTCGCGCTGAAGGGCTCGCGCTTCTGCACCAATCGCCGGGTTCTGGCCGAAGCCGGGCCGTCCGTCGAGAAGTTCGTGACCTCCGGTCTCAGCGAGCTCAAGGAGAAGCTCGGGCCGATCAACTGGCAGTTCGTGGCGACCAAGACCTTCGACCCCGTCGATTTCGAGGCCTTCCTGAAGCTGCTGCCGAAGGAGGTCGATGGCATCAGGCTGCGCCATGCCGTCGAGGTGCGCCATCCCAGTTTCCGCTCGCCCGATTTCGTCGCGCTACTACGGGAACACGGCGTCGCGGCGATCATTTCGGGCGATTCCGATTTCCCCCAGATTGCCGATGTGACGGCGCCTTTCGTCTATGCGCGGATCATGGGGACCAGCGAGGCGGAGGCGCAGGGCTATCCGGCGAAAGAGCTCGACGCCTGGGCCGGCCGGGCCACGGACTGGGCCAAGGGTGGCGCGCCGGATGATCTGGAACTGGTCGCGCCGGCGGCGGAGACGGCGCCACGCGACGTGTTTCTCTATGTCATCAGCGGCGACAAGGTCCGCAATCCCGCCGCGGCGATGGCGCTGATCGAGCGCGTGCGCGGCTGAGGCCTACTCCGCGGCGTGCTGGGCCGCCGGCTCCTGGCAGACATCGACCCATTCTGCGCCGGTGAGCGCTGCCATCCGCTCGGGAGCGATGCGGACCATGCTGCGAGTCGAGCCGGCGGCCGGCAAGACGATGTCAAACGCCTTAAGCGAGACGTCGCAATAGATCGGTAGCGGCTCCGCCAGGCCGAACGGGCAGACGCCGCCGACCGGATGACCGGTGATGTCGGAGACTTCCTCTGCCGCGAGCATGCGCGGCTTGAAGCCGAACGCGGCCTTGGCTTTCCGGTTGTCGAGCCGGGCGTCGCCGCGAGCGACGAGCAGGACGACGCGCTCACCCAAGCGCAGTGACAGCGTCTTGGCGATACGGGCCGGCTCGACGCCGAAGGCTTCGGCAGCGAGCTGAACGGTCGCGCTGCTGCCCTCGGTGAGCTCGACTTCGATATCGGGAGCATGCTGCGCAAAAAAGGCACGGACGGATTCAAGGCTCACGCGACTTTCCTTCCAAATCGCCACCAGATCAGGGAAGCTACCAAGGCCGGCACGCCGAAGACGACGAGCAGGATCGGCGCTTCCTGCAGGAAGCTGTAGCCGGCTCGGGTGATGCCGACGATCAGATTGATCACCGAGACGGCGAACCAGAGCGGGATGAACAGCTTCATCGCGAAGACGATCGGATGCCGCCCGCCCGTGTTCAGCCGCGGCGCGATCAGGAGCAGCACGCCGAGCAAAGCGAAGCCGGCGGCGATGACCTTGACGGTGTGCATGCCGGCTTCCCCTCGCGGTCCTCAGTGCCGGAAATGGCGATGGCCGGTGAAGACCATGGCGAGGCCGGCCTCGTCGGCCGCCTTGATCACCTCGTCGTCGCGCATCGAGCCGCCGGGCTGGATCACCGCGGTGGCGCCGGCCTCCGCCGCGGCCAGCAGGCCGTCGGCGAAGGGGAAGAAGGCGTCGGAGGCGACCACCGCGCCCTTGGCCAGGCTCTCGGGCGCGCCGGCCGCCTTGGCGGCTTCGCCGGCCTTCCAGGCGGCGATGCGCGAGGAATCGACGCGGCTCATCTGGCCGGCGCCGACGCCGACCGTGGCGAGGCCCTTGGCATAGACGATCGCATTCGACTTGACGTGCTTGGCGACGCGGAAGGCGAAGCGCAGATCGGCGAGCTCGGCCTCGCTCGGCTGGCGCTTGGTCACGACCTTGAGTTCCATGTCGTCGACCACGGCATTGTCGCGTGCCTGGGCGAGGAAGCCGCCGGCGACGGTGCGCAGGGAAAGACCCGCCTTGCGGACATCCGGCAGGCCGCCGGTCAGGAGCAGGCGCAGGTTCTTCTTGGCGGCGACGAGCGCGATCGCCTCCTCGTCGGCGTCGGGGGCGATGATGACCTCGGTGAAGATCTCGACGATCTTCTTCGCAGCTTCAGCGTCGAGCTTGCGGTTCAGCGCGACGATGCCGCCAAAGGCCGAGACGGGATCGCAAGCGAGGGCCCGCTCATAGGCTTCGAGCAGCGAGCCGCCCTCGGCGACGCCGCAGGGATTGGCGTGCTTGACGATGACGCAGGCGGCGGTGCGGTCGGGGTCGAACTCGGCGACGCATTCGAAGGCGGCGTCGGTGTCGTTGATGTTGTTGTAGGAGAGCTGCTTGCCCTGGACCTGACGGGCGGTGGCGACGCCCGGACGCTGCTCCGGCGTACGGTAGAAAGCGGCCCATTGATGCGGGTTCTCGCCATAGCGCATGGTCTCGGCGAGGCTGCCGCCCAGCGCCCGGAAGGCCGGCGAGGTGTCGCCGAGCTCGCCAGCGAACCAGTTCGAGATCGCGGCGTCATACGCGGCGGTGCGCGAATAGGCCTTCTGCGCCAGCTTGCGGCGCAAGGTCAGCGTGGTCGCGCCCTTGTGCGTCTCGAGGTCGGCCAGCACGGCCGCATAATCGGAGGCCTCGACCACTACGGCGACGTCGTTGTGGTTCTTGGCGGCAGCGCGGATCATGGCGGGGCCGCCGATATCGATGTTCTCGATGCAGTCGTCATACGGCTTGCCTGCGGCAACCGTCGCCTCGAACGGATAGAGATTGACGACGAGCAGGTCGATCGGCGCGATGCCGTGACCGATCATCGAGGCCTGATGCTCCGGATGCGAGCGGATGGCCAGCAGGCCGCCATGGACCTTGGGATGCAGCGTCTTGACGCGCCCGTCCATCATCTCGGGGAAACCGGTCAGATCCGAGACGTCGGTGACGGCAAGGCCGGCCTCGGCGATCGCCTTGGCAGTGCCGCCGGTCGAAACCAGGGCAATGCCCAGGCGCGAGAGGGCGCGGGCGAAATCGATCAGCCCGGTCTTGTCGGAAACGGAAAGCAGCGCGCGTTCGACGCGGCGGAGTTCGTTCGGCATGGGAAGATCAGGTCCGGGTTGATGAGCGCGAGGCGCGGAATACTCGCGCGCGCCCTATCACGCCCGGGCTTTGCTGCAAAGCACAAGACGCCGCAGCCTTGCCTTGCGGCGAGGTCAGAGCGGCAGGTCAGGCTCGGCTTCGGCCTGTTCCTGCCGTGCCTCTTCGGCTTTGGTCCTGCGCTGCGCCGGCGTGCCGAGACGGGCGAAGCGCCAGATGAGCTGCGGCGTCGCCACGGCGTCGAACTCGACGACGAGCTGCGTGGTCTTGTGGCGGCCATCGGCGGCAGCGAAGAAGATGCTTTCTTCCAGCGCGACCCTGAGGCCGGAGGCCTCGAAGGCCCAGATTTCGCCGGAAGGCAGCGCGAGCAACGCGCCCTCGCCGTCGCGGATCAGGCTAGGCTTGACGTTGGGGTGCAGATGGAAGCGCGCGGCAGCCGGCAGGCTCGCCAGCGCGGTGGGCGGGCTCAAGCCGTCCTCGCCGACGAGTTCGCTGCCATTGCGGGACAGCAGCAGGCGGCGGGTGTGGACGGTGCCGAAGGCGCGCCGATAGCCATCATGGCTGCCGACCCATTCATGCCCATCCTCGCCGTCCTGGCGGGCGACGCGGACATCGGCCGGGCCGGCGATAATCCGCCGCTCGCCAAGCACCAGGCCGAAGACGGCGCTGGAGCGGTCGTTCAGCGTCACGGTCGAATGGGCGGCGGTGGCGCGGGCGGCGAGTTTGAGCTCGGGCGTGCCGAAGCGGCTGGCGCCGCAATTCACCACGATGCGCTGCGAGCCCGTCGACAATTCGAAGGAGAGGCAGCCGGCATGGGCCTCGATCGAGTTGGCACCGCGTGGGGGCGGCCCGGCCTCGACCACTACGATGCTGGTGCCGGCGCTGAGCCGGTCATAGCCGGAATAGGCGGCGTGCTCGATCGGCCGGGCGCGGACGTCATCATAGGCGGCGAGCGTCGCCATCAGATCGGGCGGCGTCGCGTTCATGCCATTGAACAGAGCGAGCGCGCCATCGCCATGCCGGAACAGCTTGAGATGCGGCATCATCCGGTCAATTCCCATGATGACGGCGCGGGGCGGTTCGAGCCCGCGCGCGGTGAAGGTCTCGCGCAGCGGCAGGAGATCGAGCAGGAGATCGATCAGGATGCGGGGATTGCGGCTGAGATGGCCGCCATCCGGCAGGATCTGCTGTTCCAGTTCGTCGGAGAGCGCGATCTCATAGCGGCGCAGCCGTCTTTCCTGGCCGTCGAGGCAAATGGCGGCAAAGCAGATCGCGATCAGGCATTGCAGCCGCGGCGCGCCTTCGACGGCGCCGGCGAGCGCGAGCTGGAGGCGCTCTGCCGTTTGCGCGACATGGCGGATGAAGCGCTCGTAGAAGGCATGGTCGGCGCCTTCGAGCAGGAGCGGCGAATGCGACAGGAAAGACATCAGCCGGCGGGCGATCACAGCCGGGCGGCGGGCGACCTCGTCGCGATCATGTCTGCGGGCGATGAACTCGTCGACGAGGGCACGGGCGTTGGCGCGGGCGATCGCGGTGTCGGCGGCCCGTAAGTGACGCAGCCAGACGAAGCCGCTCAGCGCCTCGGACCAGGCTTCGCTTGGGGCTGCGACCAGGAAAGGCGATTCGCCATGGCAGTTCACGGTGCGGCCGGCGAGCGCGAAGTAGCCGGCATAGATCTCGCTCGCCGTGGTCGGGTCGGCGGTGCGCAGGTCGTGCGGGGCGAAGAGCAGGCGGCTGGCGCGCAGGCGGCCGAACGGCCAGAGCGCGCGCTTGGCGCCGACGACCTGGCCGCGCGTGCGTCGCGCCGCCCTGCCGATGGCTGCCCGTGCCAGGCCTCCGCGCTCCGACCAGCCGTTCAATGAAATCTGCTGCCTCGCCGTCCCGCCGCCTCCCTGCGAAGGCGAATCCCCGATCGAGTCATGATCTTATCAGGCGACAAGCGTAAAATCCCGCCCATCCTGAAAGGCGTGGCGTTTCGCCGGCAAGCTGGTGCGGCAGCGTGCGCAATTCGCCCAGCGCCGTCAGCGCTTCGGCCTGGCCGCCGATTTCCTCGGGCTTGATTGGATCGCGGGCAAAGCCGTCGTTTCGCGCCAGGAATTCCTCGATCTGCGCCTCGCCTTCGGTGCGTTCCAATGAGCAGGTGCAGTAGATCAGGCGCCCGCCCGGCTTGGTGAGCCGCGCTGCCTGGTCGAGCAGGCGCGCCTGCAACGCGGCGAGCTTGGCGACATCCTCGGGCTGCTTGGCCCAGGCGACGTCGGGATGACGGCGGATCGTGCCGGTCGCGCTGCAGGGCGCGTCGAGCAGGACGCCGTCGAAGGGCTCGGCCTCGAAGGTCCCGACATCGGCGGTGACGACCTCGGCGCTGAGCCCAAGCCGGTCGAGATTGGCCTTGAGCCGGCGTAGGCGCGGGCCGGAGCGATCGACGGCAACGACTTCTGCGCCCGATTGTGCGAGCTGCACGGTCTTGCCGCCGGGCGCGGCGCAGAGATCGGCGATGCGCTCGCCTGGCTGGACATTGAGGAGCCGGGCGGGAAGAGCGGCGGCGGCATCCTGCACCCACCATTCGCCCTCAGTGAAGCCTGGCAGGCCGGTGACCGTGTCGCGCCCGCGCAGGCGCACCGAGCCGGTCGGCAGGACGATGCCGTCGAGCCTGGCGGCCCAGCCGGCCGGATCGGATTTGACGGTCAGATCGAGCGGCGGCTCCTCGGCATGGGCCGCGGCGATCGCCTTGGCGATGTCGGGGCCGTAGGTCTGCGTCCAGCTCTCGCGCAGCCAGTCGGGCGTATCGGTCAGCGGATCGAGCTCGGCGAGGATTGCTTCGCGCTCGCGCGCCAGCCGCCGCAGCACGGCATTGCCGAGCGAGGCGTAGCGAGAGGAGCGGGCGTCCTCGTGCAGTTGACGGATGGCGAGGTCGACCGCCGCATGGTCGGGCACGTCGAGGAAAAGCAACTGCGCGGCAGCGGCGACCATGATCGGCTCGAACGGGCCGGATTTGCGCGGGCTGCCGCGTTCGAGGCGGGCGCCGACCACCTGGCGGATCGTGCCGAGACGGCGGAAGGCGACTGTCGCGATCGCGCGCGCCAACCCGGCATCGGCGGGCTCCAGCCCTGCCGCCTGCGCCATCCGCTCGAAGGTTTCATCGAGCGCGGTGCCGGCGCGCAGCACCTCGTCGATCAGCGTTGTGGCGAGGCGGCGCGCAGCGAGGCCGGGGGCGTCGTCAGCCGGCGCGCGGTTTTCGTGAGGAGCTGCCATCTCAGCCCCAGGGCCCGGGCTCGCGGCCGCCGGCGAAGGGGTTCCGGCTCGCGCCACTCGTGAAGCCGCCACGGCTCGCGCCGACACCCATGGCGCGCGCCTGCTCCATCAGTGCGGCGATACGGTTGCCGGTGTCGGGGTGGGTCGAGAACAATGAATCCATGCCGCGGCCTGAGAGCGGGTTGATGATGAACATGTGCGCCGTAGCAGGCTTCGCCTCGGCCGTCTCGTTCGGGATGTGGGCAACGCCGCCGGCGATCTTGGCCAGCGCGTCGGCGAGCGCCACGGGATTGCCGCAGATCTCGCCGCCCATGCGGTCGGCTTCGTATTCGCGCGAGCGTGAGATCGCCATCTGGACGATGGTCGCCGCCAGCGGGGCGAGGATCATCAGCGCGATCTGGACGATGGCGTTGGGACGGTTGTCGCGCGAGCCGAAGAACATGCCGAAGGAGGCAAGGGACGAGATCGCGCCGGCCATCGTGGCGCTGATCGTCATGGTCAGCGTGTCGTGGTTCTTGATGTGGGCAAGCTCGTGCGCCATCACGCCGGCGAGCTCGTCATAGCTCAGCGTGCGGATGATACCGGTGGTCGCGGCGACCGCGGCGTTCTGCGGATTGCGGCCGGTGGCGAAGGCGTTCGGCTGGTCTTCCTGGATGATGTAGACGCGCGGCATCGGCATGTTGGCGCGCTGGGCGAGGTCGCGGACCATGCCGTAAAGTTCGGGCGCGCTACGCTCATCGACCTGCTGCGCGTTGTAGGCGGACAGCGCCAGCTTGTCCGAGTTCCAGTAGCTGAACAGGTTGGTCGCGACCGCGATGCCGAGCGCGATCAGCATGCCGCCGGCGCCGGCGAGCAGATAGCCGACCACGCCGAACAGCGCGGTCAGCGCCGCCATCAGCATGCCGGTGCGGACATAGTTCATGCAGGAACCCCTTCTTGCGTCGTCGTCCGGCATTGGACAGGCTCGCCGGAATGCGGTTTCGTCCCTATGTGGTGGGCGCGATGCCGATCCTGCAAGAGAATGACCGATGATGAGCGCGCAGACGAAAACGGATGAGGTCGAGACCAACGCTTCCGCGAAGGCATTGTCGCCGGCGGCGCAGCGGGCTCTCTCGGAGGCGCAGGCGCGCCGTGCCGCGATCGATGCGAGGGCGGCCGAGCTCGGCGAGCAGAAGGAAGTCGATGGCCGCGGCGGGCTCGAGCCGGTGCGCTATGACGACTGGGAAGTGAAGGGCATCGCCAGCGATTTCTGACGTGCTCGGGAGAGACATATTTCGTGAGTCATCCCGGATCTTCGCTTCGCTCAGTCCAGGATGACCAGGTAGCGTTGAACGCCGAACCTTCCGCGTGAAGGCGGATCAGGCTGCCCGCGCTCGCCGCGCTGGCGCGGTCGTGTCCTGACCTTCCGTGGTGCGGAAGGTGCTGACGAGGCGGTTCAGGCGTTCGATCTGATCGAGCAAGGCACGCGCCGACGCCGCGCTCTCCTCGGCCAAAGCGGCGTTGCTCTGGGTCATCTCGTCCATATGGCTGACGGTGCGCGCCATCTCGTCGATGCCGTTGGCCTGTTCTCCGGCGGCGGCGGCGATCTCGTTGACCGTGGCCGAGACCTGCATCGAGGCCTCTACGATCTTCTCCAGAGTCTCGCCGGCCTGCCGGACCAGGCGCACGCCCTCGACGACCTCGGTGTCGGAGGAGCCGATCAGGCCGGTGATGTCCTTGGCGGCCTCGGCCGAGCGTTGCGCGAGGGCACGCACCTCGGCGGCGACGACGGCAAAGCCACGTCCGGCATCGCCGGCGCGCGCAGCTTCGACCGCGGCGTTGAGCGCGAGCAGATTGGTCTGGAAGGCGATGCCGTCGATCACGCTGGTGATCTCGGAGATCTTCTTGGAGGCGCCCTCGATCCGCGCCATCGCCTCGATCGCATCCTTGACGATCTCGCCGCCGGTGCGGGCCACGGCCGAGGCGTTGTCGGCGAGCGTCACCGATTGCCGCGACGACTGCGCCGAGCTCTTGACCGAGGCGGTGAGCTCTTCGGTGGTCGCCGCGGTCTGCTGCAAGGCGGAGGCCTGCTGCTCGGTGCGCGAGGACAGGTCGTTGGCACCGCTGTTGATCTCCTGCGAGGAGGCGGCGATGGCAGAGGAACTCGTCTTGATGCTCGCGACCATCTCGCCGAGCTTGGCCATGGCGTCGTTGAAATGGTCGCGGATGCTGGCGTATTCGGCCGGCATGTCGTCGGCCATGCGATGAGTCAGGTCGCCGCGGGCGAGCGCCGCCATGCCGTTGCCGACATAGCCGATCGCCTTGTCGCGCTCCTTCGCCTTGGCTTCCTCGACGGCACGGGCCTCGGCCTCGATCTTCAGCCGGGCGGCCTCGGAGGCTTCGAGATACACCGAGATGGCATAGTCCATGTCGAGCAGGGCGGCCTTGACGATGGCGCCGATCTCGGCGCCGCGCTCGGCCGCGCCGGGGAGCTGGCCGCCGAAACGGCTCTTCGGCCAGCGCTCCTCCAGCACCTTGGCGAGCAGGTTCTCGAGCAGCAGGGCGTAACCGCCGATATACCAGCGCGGCTCCAGCCCGATCTTGGCGTGGATCTCGCCGACAGTCGTGACCGCGCGGACATAGTCCTGGTCGAACTGGCCCTTGGCGATGCGGTTCCAGTGCGAGATCTGGCGGTTCTTCGCGCCCTCCATATGGGCGGCATTGCTGAAGAAGGCCTTGGTCTCGGGGAACGCGGAAACCTGGGTGTAGAAGGCATCGAGCGCGCCGGGCAGGGCGCCGAGGATGCTCTTTTCCATCCCGGCGATGCGCCCGCGCGCCTCGCGGTCAAGCTGCATGAAGTCCAGCCGCCTGTCGAGCTGATCCCCTGACGACATGATGTGATCCCCCAACCACGATGCGCGGCCCCCTTTGGCCACTCTGGAATCAGAGCAAAGTATGGTTAAGAAATGAAGAATAGTTGCTTAGCTGGTTTCTTGCACCTTTTGCGTGTTGTGCCGTTTCGACAAGCCGCCGCTGATTGCAGAAGGGCAAAGCTGTTCTGACGGCGCGAATTCCGGTCGGGCAAAAACCGCGCTAAGAGGGCGGCGCATATCTGTCGGAACAGGCAAGGCATGAGCGGCGACGGCAAGAGAATCGAGGCGCTGCGGCGGCTCCTGACCGAGGCGTACCAGAAGCTGGGGCTGAAGCTCGGTTTCTCGCTTTGGGATGGCTCTCGCGTGCCGGCCGATTGGCCGACGGGCGGGCTGATGATCGCGATCCGCGATGCCGGCGTCGTCGCGGCGCTGCTGCGCAAGCCGAAGCTCGATACTTTGCTGCATCTGCACGTCTCCGACCGGATCGCGATCGAGAACGGCACGATCTTCGATCTCGCGGCGGCACGGCCCGACGGCAAGGTCGGCCGGCTGGCACGCGGCATCTCCAAGACGGCGGCGTTCGATGTGGCCAGGCACTTCCTGTTCGCGCCGGGCCAGGCGCCGCAGGCGGTTCAGCACATCAAGGGCGACGAGATCGCCCGTGACGGCAAGCCGGCGACCAACAAGGCCAATATCGCTCATCACTACGACGTCTCGAACGCATTCTACAGGCTCTTTCTCGACGAGCGCATGGTCTACACCTGCGCCTATTTCACCGAGGATCATGACGATCTCGAGCGGGCGCAGACCGACAAGCTCGAGATGATCTGCCGCAAGCTGCGCCTGAAGCCGGGCGACAAGCTGCTCGACATCGGCTGCGGCTGGGGTGCGCTGGTCTGTTATGCCGCCCAGCACTATGGCGTCGAGGCGCATGGCGTGACGCTGGCCGAGGAGCAGCTCAAGCTCGCGCGCGAGAAGGTCGAGGCGCTCGGCCTGGAGGACAAAGTCACGCTCCATCTCAAGGACTTCACCCAGATGGAGGGGGAGTTCGACAAGATCTCATCGATCGGCATGTTCGAGCATGTCGGCATCCGCAACCACCCGACCTATTTCCAGGCGGTGAACCGGCTGCTCAGGCCGCGCGGCCTGTATCTGCACCATACGATCTCGCGGCGGGCCAAGAAGACCGAGAAGGCCTTCAACAAGATGCCGGCCGAATACCGGGCCCTGGTCCGCTACATCTTCCCGGGCGGCGAGCTCGATCATCTGGGCATGTCGATCGCCAATCTCGAGCGCTACGGCTTCGAGGTCCATGATGTCGAGGGCTGGCGCGAGCATTACCAGCGCACGACGCGGCTCTGGTTCGAGCGGCTGAATGCGAACAAGGCGGCAGCCGAAGCGGAAATCGGGCCGGAGCGGACGCGGATGTGGCTGATCTATCTCGCCGGCTGCTCGCTCGCCTTCGAGCGTGGCGGGGCGC
The DNA here is from genome assembly GCF_037120455.1 of Allobosea sp. CCNWLY174. Classification (NCBI taxonomy): domain Bacteria; kingdom Pseudomonadati; phylum Pseudomonadota; class Alphaproteobacteria; order Hyphomicrobiales; family Alloboseaceae; genus Allobosea; species Allobosea sp. CCNWLY174. Next base: position 11,592 of record NZ_JBBBBQ010000009.1, read on the forward strand.
TGATCAACCAGACGCTGGTCTCGAAGCGGCGCAAGGGCCCGTCCGGGCTGCCGCTGACGCGGGTCGATCTCTATCGCTGAGCGCGCTTACGACAGGCGCAGGGCGAGGGGCCGAGCGCTGAAGCTCACGGCATCGGCGCCCGCTTCGGCGCGGGCATAGTGGAGGGCGTCGTCCCGGCTGCGGAAATAGCCGCCGCCGCGGCCATGGGTCTCGACCGCGATCCAATGGCCCTCGCGGTCGCGCCCGATCTTGAAATGCGGGCGGGTGGCTGAGGCGGCGGCGGTCGGCATGGCCGCCTCAAAAGAAACCGATCGTGGCGCCGAAGGCGAGACCTGCACCGAAGACGATCATCGAGGCGAGGGCCGCTTCGGCGACGGTGAAGAGCGTCTGGGCGTGGCCGGAGAGGACGGAGCGGGACAGCGTGAACATCGAAACCCCCAAGGGCCGAGCGTTGATGTTCCGGCCTTGCGGTGCTCTGCGCCGTTTTCGCGGGGGGCTCTGAAAATGCGAATGGCGCCCGAAGGGGCGCCATCAGGTCAGGCCAGGCTGTCAGACCTATTTCTTCACGAAGGCGTCGAGCTTGCCGTAATGTTCGGCCAGCAGATAGTAGAAGGTCAGGCGCGACTTGGTCTTGTCGGCCTTCATGTGATCGCAGGTCGCCTTGACGGTGGCGTCGAGGTCGGCACTCTTCAAGCCAAGCTTCTTCTTCAGGAAATTCTCGCGGACGCGTTCGAGTTCGGCGGGGTCGGAGCAGGCGACATAGCGGGTGTCGGGCTTGCTCATCACCAATGCATAGGCCTTGCTCATGCCGGCGAAGGCGGCCTCGTTGACAGGCTTCTTGGCGAACTTCTTGACGTCGGCGAGATGATCCATCGGGTACCCCTCTCTAGACATATCGGTTCGTAGGCGCGCTGCACGCAGCGTTAACCGCCATGGAAAACGATATCCGGCTTTTTTGTCGCAGGCGAGAGGAGGGGTTCAGGAAAATCCCGTCGATTGCCCGGTGTTTTCGTATTGCATCCGCGAGATGGCCGACCGGCGCCAGGGGTTGTTGAAGCAGGGGGCGGCAAGTGCTGCGATGCAGCAATCGCCCCGAGGACCTTTCAGCCATGAAGCCGACGATCCTGATGGCCCCGCGCATGCCGGCTCGCCTGGTGGCGCGCTTGCAGGAACGGTACGAGGTGCTCGGGCCGATGAGCCATCCCCGGCCGGAGGCATTGCCAGCCGGAGCCGAGGCAGCGCGCGCGCTCCTGACAGTCGGAACCTGGAAAACCGACGCGGCCCTGATCGAGGCCCTGCCCAATCTCGGCCTTATCGCTTGTTATGGCACGGGCAATGAAGGCGTGGAGCGGGCCGCTGCGAGGGCGCGCGGCATAATGGTCAGCAATGCCGCCGACGCCAATGCGACGAGCGTTGCCGAATTTGCGATGGGACTGATGCTGGCGAGCGCCCGGCAGATCGGAGCCGCCGAACGCTTCGCGCGGGCTGGCCGCTGGCAGGGCAACGCGATCGAGCGCATGGCGACGGTGCCGGGCCTGGCCGGTCGCAAGCTGGGCATTTTCGGGCTGGGTGCCATCGGCCAGCGCATTGCGGTGCGCGCTGCCGCCTTCGACATGACGATCGGCTACCATAACCGTTCGCCGCGTCCGGAACTACCTTATCAGTACCATGCCAGCCTGCTCGGCCTCGCCGAATGGGCCGATATCCTGATGGTCTCGGTCCGCGCGAGCGGCGAGACCCGGCACGCGATCGATGCGCGGATCCTGCGTGCTCTCGGTCCGGACGGTCATCTCGTGAACATATCGCGCGGCATCGCGGTCGACGAAGCCGCACTGATCGAGGCGCTGGAAAGCGGAACAATCGCGGGAGCCGCGCTCGACGTCTACGAGCACGAGCCCGCGATTCCGGATCGGCTCAAAGCGCTCGAGAACGTGGTGCTGACGCCGCATATCGCCGCGAACGCGGAATCGGCCCAGGTCGCGCAGCAGGAGCTGCTGCTCGCCAATCTGGAGGCATTCTTCGCCGGCCGACCGTTGCTGTCGCCAGTCGCACTCTAGAGCATTTTCGAGCGAAGTGGGCACCGGTTCGCGTGAAGAAAATGCGATAAGAGAAAGACTTAGAGCAATTCTGCGATTCGAAGAATTGCGGAATTGCTCTAGGTGCGAGGGACTTTGCCGCGTATCGGCTGTCAGGGCATCACGACGACGGGCGTCCCCATGCGGACTCGGGCGTAGAGATCGATGACGTCGCTGTTGTGCATCCGGAAGCAGCCATAGGAGGCGGCAGTGCCGACCGAGCGCGGGTTGTTGGTGCCATGGATGGCGTATTGGCCTCCGGGGCCGAGGCCGATGACGCGTGCGCCCATCGGATTGTTGGAGGCGCCGCCAGGGATCACGTCGGGCAGGCGCGGATTGTCGCGCTTGACCTCGGCCGGCGGGCTCCAGGCCGGATCGACCTGGAGTTCCTCGACATATTTGACGCCGCGCCACTGCTTGCCGGCCTTGCCGACGGCGATGGTGTAGCGCAGCGCCTGGCCGGGCGCGGCGATGTAGTAGAGCTTGCGCTCGGCGGTGCGGATCAGGATCGTGCCGGGCTGGTAGCGATAATCGGGGAAGTCGACGACCTCGCGCGCCTGGGCGGGACGCACCATGAGCAGCATCAGCAGCGAAAGCGCCGCCGCGGTGATGAAATCGATTGGTCCGTGCCGGCCCGCCATGGCCTCCTCCTTGCGTGTCCTGACGCTTTGGAGGCGGATTTGGACGGGCTCCCGGTGAATCGAGGGTTCAGCAGCATGGTGAACCCTCGATTCAGCATGAATCCGGGCTTAATCCCGTGTCAGGCGAATGGCCGCTGCAGGTCGGCGCTCAGGCCTTCTCGACGACGAGCGTCGCGCCATCGACCCGCACGACGCGGATCTCGGTGCCGGCGAGAAGCTCGGGGCCGGTGACGCGCCAGGAGGAATCGCCGATGCGGATGCGGCCTTCGCCGCCGGTCATCGTCGCCTCCAGCCTGAAGATCTTGCCGATCAGCTGGCGGCCGCGATCGTTCAGGCCGCTGGCGGTGTCGGGCTCGTCGCTGCGGTGGCGCGTGACGACGCGACCGATGACGACGGAGGCGACGGCGAGGCCTGCGAAGACCAGCCAGGCGCCCTGCCAGGCGAGCCCGGTCAGCCCGACCACGGCGCCGGTCAACAGTGCGGCGAGCCCGAGCCAGAGCAGGAAGACGCCGGGCGCCAGCATCTCGCCACCGACCAGGACGAGCCCGAGCACGATCCAGCCCCAGCCGCCGAAGGAGGCAAACCAGTCGAGCATGTCAGCCCTCCGTGCGACCTGCCGCCGGGACGGAGCCGGCGCGCCGGCTCGCCGCCGCATCCTCGCCGAACACGGCCCTCGTCAGCTGGGCAATGCCGCCGACGGTGCCGGCGAGTGCTGCAGCCTCGATCGGGACGATCACCACCTTGCTGTTGTGGGCGCTCGCGATCGCCTTCAGCGCCTCGGTATAACGCTCGGCGATCAGGAAGTTGGCGGCCTGGATGTCGCCCCTGCTGATCGCCTCGCTGACCATGGCGGTCGCGGCTGCCTCGGCCTGGGCCGAGCGCTCACGCGCCTCGGCGTCGCGGAAGGCCGCTTCCTTGCGGCCCTCGGCCGCGAGGATCTGCGATTGCTTCTGCCCTTCCGCCTTGAGGATCTCGGCCTGGCGCAGCCCCTCGGCCTCGAGCACGGCGGCGCGCTTCTCGCGCTCGGCCTTCATCTGCCGGTTCATCGCGCCGGCGATATCGGCCGGCGGCAGGATGTCCCTGATCTCGATGCGGGTGACCTTGACGCCCCAGGGCGAGGCGGCGGCGTCCATCACCCGCAGCAGCCGCTCATTGATCTCGTCGCGATGCGAGAGCAGCTGGTCGAGGTCCATCGAGCCGACCACGGTGCGGATATTGGTCATCGTCAAGACCATCAGCGCCTGGCCGAGATGGGAGACCTCGTAGCAGGCCTTGGCGGCATCGAGCACTTGGTAGAAGGCGGCGGCGTCGATGCGCACGCCGGCATTGTCCTTGGTGATGGCTTCCTGCGAGGGAATGTCGAGCACCTGCTCCATCACATTCACCTTGTGGCCGATGCGCTCGATATAGGGGATGATCAGCCCTAGGCCGGCCCCCAGCGTGCGCGAATAGCGGCCGAAGCGCTCGACCGTATAATTGAAGCCCTGCGGGATGGTGCGGACCCCGAGCGCGATGGTCAGGATGACCAGTGCGACCAGTGCGACGACGACGATGTCGAAGCCAGTGGGATTCATCTCAGCTCTCCGGCGCAATCGGGGACTTCGGTTCAAGCGTGCCTTTGCGAGCATCTGATGACGGCTCGCGCGGCGGCTTGCCTTCGAGGTAGCCGACGACCCGCCACATCATCGTGCCGACGGCATTGCATTCCTCGTCGCTGAGCACGCCCATCATCGCCTCGATCCGGGCGGCGTGGATCGCCAGCGCCTTGCGCGTCAGGACCTCGCCATCCCCGGTCAGCCAGAGGCGGCGCACGCGCCGGTCGGCCTCGTCATTGCGGCGCTCGATCAGGCCGCGCCGCTCGAGCTCGGGCAGGAGCATGCTCATGGCGCTGCGGCCGACCAGAAGCTTCTCGGCAAGCTGCTGCTGGGTCAGACCGGGGGTCCGGAAGACGTTGGCGAGCACATCGTAATGCGCCAGCTGGATGCCGAGCGGCGCCAGTGCCTCGGAGAAGACCTTTTTCCAGAGCTGGTGCATGCGCGCGACCGCGAGCCAGTTCTTGAAACGCGGCAGGTCCCAGGGAAGCCCCGACTTCACGGTGCTATTCGGCTCAGTTGCCGGTGCGGAAATTGGCTCTTGCATTTTGTTCATCGCTGAACATAATAGTTCAAGGCTGAACGAACAAGGTTTCCGATCATGCCCGGCACAGCGCTTCGCGTCATTCGTCCTCTCGTCCGCATCGGCAGTTTCATTGCTCCGCATACGGCCGGGCGCGCCGCCTTCAAGCTCTTCTGTACCCCGCCGCGCCCGCCCGGCCCACAGAGCCGGACCGGCAAGGCGATCATCGCCGCCCGCGGTAGGCTCGCGCCGGCGATCCGGCAGGCGGTATCCTACCCGTGCGGGACGGTCAGCGCCTATCTGTTCGAACCTGAGCCCCGCTTGCAAGATGGCGATGGTCCGGCGCCGACAGTGATCCTGCTGCATGGCTGGAACAGCGAGGCGGCGTTCATGACCGCTTTCGTGCAGCCCTTGCTGGCGCAGGGCTTCCGCGTCGTCGCCTTCGACATGCCGGCGCATGGCACCTCGACCGGGGCCGAGCTCAACATCCCGCTCGGGGTCGGCGCGCTCGCCGCGGTGGCGCGTGTCTTTGCGCCAGTGCATGCGATCGTGGCGCATTCCTTCGGCGGGGCGATCGCCCTGGCCGGGCTGGCGCGCAGCGTGCCGGGCCAGCCGCGGGTCAAGTCGAATCGGCTCGCGCTGGTCGCGGCGCCATCCTCCGTCACCACGATCACCCGCAATTTCGGCGCGACGATCGGGCTCGGCCGCCGCGGCCAGGCGGCGCTGGAGCGCCGCATCCACAGCGTCGCCGGCAATCCTGTCGAGGCCTTCGAGGGCTGCGGGCAGCTGGAGGCGATCGGCCTGCCGACCCTGGTGATCCATGACCGGCAGGACCGGGAACTCGACTTCCATCATGCGCAGGCGCTGGCGGCGGCCGGGCCGTTCGTCACCTTGCAGGAGACGAACGGGCTGGGACACCGGCGCATCCTGCAGGCCAGGCAGGTGGTGGAGAGCGTGACGCGCTTCGTGGTGGGGTAGCGTCCTAGCTCACACCCAGCCCATCAGCTCCCGGCGCACCACCGCCTCGATCACCTGCATGCCCTCCTCGGAATCGTTGAGGCAGGGCAGATAGGCGAACTCCTTGCCGCCGTTGTGCAGGAAGATCTCGCGGTTCTCGCCGTCGAGCTCTTCCAGCGTCTCCAGACAATCGGCCGAGAAGCCGGGCGCGACGATGGCGAGCGACTTGGTGCCGGCCTGCGCCAGCGCCTTCACGGTCTCGTCGGTATAGGGCTGCAGCCATTCGTCCGGTCCGAAGCGCGACTGGAAGGTCAGGCGGAAGCGCTCCGCGCTGAGGCCGAGCTTGTCGCGCAGCAGCCGGGCGGTGACGGCGCACTGGCAATAATAGGGGTCGCCCTTGAGCAGGTATTCCTTGGGCATGCCGTGCAGCGAGCAGAGGATCACCTCCGGCTCGAAGGAAAGCTTGCCGAGCGAGGCGCGGATCGAGGTGGCGAGCGCGTCGATATAGACCGGGTCGGCGTAGTAGGGATGGGCGACCCGCACCGTCGGCTGCCAGCGCATCTCCATCAGCGCGCGGAAGGCCTGGTCGCAGGCGGTCGCCGAGGTCGGCGCGGCATATTGCGGATAGAGCGGCACCAGCAGGATGCGGTCGCAGCCCTGCGCGAGCAGCGCCTTCAGGCGGCTCTTCACATCCGGCAGGCCGTAGCGCATCGCCCAGTCGACGGTGATGCGGCCATCGGCAGCGCCCGCCAGCCGCTCGGCGAGCTTCTCCGTCTGCGAGCGGGTGATCGTCTTGAGCGGACCCTCGTCGCGCTCATTGTTCCAGATCGTCGCGTAGTCCTTGCCCTTGCGGCTGGGCCGCGTCGACAGGATGATCAGATTGAGGATCGGCCACCATTTCCAGCGCGGTTCCTCGATGACGCGGCGGTCGGAGAGGAACTCCTTGAGATAGGCCCGCATCGGCTTGTAGGTGGTGCCCTCGGGCGTGCCGAGGTTCATCAGAAGCACGCCGATGCGGCCGCTTCTGATGCTGACGTGGTCGGGAGGCAAGCTCGGCTCGAGGTTCATCGCATCCGCTTTCGTTCGGCTGTGATTTAGACGAGTTACGGTTTTCGTCCAGTCGGGCCATACGGGGTGCGACACTGCGTGAGCAGGGGTCTCGCAAGGCGGCTGGGCTCTTGCTAGTCTTCGACCAAATCAAAACCGCAGGGGTTCGCGCCGATGACCAAGATGACCCGCCGCCACGCGTTCCGCGTCCTCGGCGCTCCAGCAGCCCTTGCCGCGACCGCGCCCGTGGCGAAGGCGCAGACGCCACCGGCGAGCTTCACGCTGCTGCTCGTCAACGACATCTACAAGATGAGCGACGACAAGGGCAAAGGCGGCTTCGCCCGCGCTGCAGGCATCGCCAAGGCCGAGCGCGCGCGCGGCGTGCCCGTGCTGTTCTGCCATGCCGGCGACTGCTACTCGCCCTCGCTGATGTCGGGTTTCGACCAGGGCGCCCATATCGTCGCGATGCAGAACAAGATGGGCATCGACGTCTTCGTGCCCGGCAATCACGAATTCGACTTCGGCAAGGAGAACTATCTCAAGCTCGCTGCCGCCCAGACCTATCCGACCTTCGCGGCCAATCTGCGAGACGCGGCCGGCAACCCGCTGCCGGGCCACAAGGATTCCCAGATCTTCGAGCTTGGCGGCATCAAGGTCGGCGTCATCGGCACGACCTTCGACCCGACGCCGCAGCTCTCCAATCCCGGCGACCTGAAATTCTCCTCGACCATGGAGGCGTTGCGGCGCGAGGCGCGCAAGCTCAAGGCAGAGGGCGCCGACATCCTCGTCGCAGTCGTGCATGCCGACCGGGCGATGGACTACGAGATCGTGCGCTCGCGCGTGGTCGACATCCTGCTGACCGGCCACGACCACGACCTCGCCATCGCCTATGACGGCAAGGTGGTGATGGTCGAGTCGAACGAGGAGGGCAATTACGTCACCGCGATCGACATCGCCGCCAAGGCGTCGGGCGAGGGCGCCAATCGCAAGGTCGAGTGGACGCCGACCTTCCGCGTCAACGACAGCCGCGCCGCGACGCCCGATCCCGAGGTCGCCGCCATCGTCAAGGGCTACGAGACCGAGCTGTCGAAGGAGCTCGACATCGAGATCGCTACGCTGGGCGTCCCGCTCGATTCGCGCACCGGCGTGATCCGCACGCAGGAGACCGCGATCGGCAACCTGATCGCCGACGCGATCAGGGCCGCGACCGGCGCGCAGCTCGCCATCACCAATGCCGGCGGCATCCGGGCCAACAAGCAGTATCCTGCCGGCCACAAGCTGACGCGGCGCGACGTCCTGAGCGAACTGCCCTTCGGCAACGCAACGTCGATGGTCGAGATCACCGGCAAGGATGTGAAGGACGCGATCGAGAACGGCCTGCGCGATGCGCCGCAGGGCTCCGGCCGCTTCCCGGTGGTGTCCGGCCTCACCTTCGAGGCCGATCTCAAGCAGCCGCAGGGCTCGCGCGTCACCTCGGTGAAGGTCGACGGCAAGGAGATCGATCCGGCCGGCAAATACACCGTCGCCACCAACAACTTCATGCTGACGGGCGGCGACGGCTATTCCGCGCTCGGCCGTGGCAAGACGCTGATCGGCCTGACCGACGGCAAGCTGATGGCCAACGAGGTGATGGTCTATATCCGCCGCCTCGGCACGGTCGAGGCCAAGGTCGAGGGGCGGGCCGTGTTGAAATAAGCGGCTCTGCCTGGTCGTCCTGGCGGGAAGCCCGCCGTACTCAGCGGCCGGGATTCATGCGACAGGTCAGCCGGGCTTCGCGAAGCCCGGCCAGTAATGCCCGTCCGGGGTGGGGCGCTTGCCGAAGATCGCCTGGCCGACCCGGACCACGGTCGCGCCTTCCGCGATCGCTTCCTCGAAATCGCCGGTCATGCCCATGGACAGGCCGGTCAGGCCTGGATGGCGCGCGAGCGCCTCGTCTCGCAGGCGGCGTAGCAGGGCAAAGCAGGGGCGGACCCGCGCCATGTCGGAGCTGAACAGGGCGAGCGTCATCAGGCCGCGTGGCTTCAGCCGAGGAAATTGCCCGAGCCGGTCGACGAAGGGCAGCAGCGCATCCGGATGCAGGCCGAACTTGCTGTCCTCGTCGGAGGTGTTGACCTGCACGTAGACGTCGAGGCTGCGACCCTCGCGCCCGAGCTGCCGGTCGAGCAGTTCGGCGAGCTTCAGGCTGTCGAGCGCATGGAACTCCCGGGCGAAGCGGCTGAGGTACTTGACCTTGTTGCTCTGGAGATGGCCGACGATGCTCCAGTCGATGGCAAGATCACCCAGCGCCTCGCGCTTGCACATCGCCTCCTGGATCTTGTTTTCGCCGAAGGCGGTGATCCCCGCCGCGAAGGCGCAGCGCAGGACCTGCGCCGGCACGGTCTTGGTGATCGGCAGCAATCGAACCGAGGCGCGGTCCCGCCCAGCACGCGCGCAGGCCCGGGCGATGCGCTCCTCGACGGCGGCGAGATTCGCTCGGAACGTGCCGGCAGGATCGCTGCCGAAGCGCTCGATATCCGCGGCGGAGAGAGACGCGTCGTCAGCGCGCTCGTCGTTCCGGTCGGGCTGGTCGATGTCTGCAGCCGTCAACGATTCCAGTTCCTGTCGGTGTCGCTGGAGGCGGTCTCAAATCGGCATGGGTGGAGCGTCATCGGCTACACGTGCGGCTGGTCCAGTTGTGACGGAAGCATGGAGCTGGCCCGGACAGAACGTCCAGTTAAGCGCTATCACTTTGGGCCAGTTGACGATGTCTGCGTGATGTCGCCAGACCGTCTGCATGCGTTGCCCCATCGCTTCGCTGGAACTGGCGCCCGGCAGCTGATCGTCGCGTTTCATTCGGCTGCTGGTGGATGGGTTGATCGCGGCAGCCTTTGCGGTTCTCATGCGTTTCCCGGGTCGCTTTCGGGACGGCTGGATGATCGATGCAGTGCTTGCCGGGCGTCCCGATAGTCCAGGCTCCGCGGTCGTCCGGGACCGGACGAGCATAAGGGGGCCGAGACGGCAGCGCGGCATGGCCTATCCTGCTGCAAGGAGGGGGAGGAACGATGACGATCGAACTCGGACGTGCTCGAGATACGATGCGGCGATCCGCGGGCGCCGTGGCATGCGGCATCGCGTTGCCGCTCCTTTTGGCTGGCTGCGGTGGCGGCGAGGGATTGTCGTCGCCGTCCTCGGGCAGTTCTGCGCGTGCGCCGGCTCCGGCCGGGATCTCGCGCGATGCCCTGATCGGGCGCTGGGGTGTCGCCTCCTTTCATACGGAAAAGGACCGCAAGCGCACGGAAGCCGAGGCGCGGGCACAGTGCAAGCAGCCCTATGTCATTGCGCAGGGCCCGGGTGACGGAGTGATGATGCACGCTGCCGACGATCCCAAGCTCTATGAGCTCAGGCTGAAGGCCGGAGCGGGCGGCAAGACCTATCTCGGCTTCGAGGCGCCGGCCGGCGATCCGCAGGACCGCGAGCTGCTGTCGGTGAAGCCGAAGGAATTCGTGGCGCGCTTCGTCGATCCCGATGTGCATGCCCGCTACGGCACCTTCATCTACAGCCGCTGCGGCTGAACGGAGGCGAACAGATGAGAGAGATCATTCGCGCCGCCCTGCATGGCCTGATCGTCTCCGGACTGGGGCTGGCGCCGGTTCTTGCCCTGCCGGGCGTCGCGGCGGCGCAGCCACGCCCGCCGGCGGCGCTGCAGGAGACGATGGATATCGGCGACGAGCCCGGCCGCGTCTCGACCGAGGAGGTCAGCATCACCGAGGGCCCCTATGCCCGCCAGATGGTGCTGTTCCGCTCGAACGAGGCGCCCGGCACCGTGGTGATCCATTCGGCCGAGCGCTTCCTCTATGTGGTGCAGGGCAATGGCCGGGCCCTGCGCTACGGCATCGGCGTCGGCCGCGAGGGCTTCACCTGGTCAGGCCAGGTCCAGGTCAGCCGCAAGGCGGAATGGCCGGACTGGCGCCCGCCGCCGGAGATGCTGCAGCGCCAGCCCTATCTGCCGCGCTTCATGGCCGGCGGTCCAGGCAATCCGATGGGATCGCGCGCGCTCTATCTCGGCTCGACCGTCTTCCGCATCCACGGCACCAACCAGCCGGAGACGATCGGCCAGGCGATCTCGTCGGGCTGCTTCCGGCTCGCCAATGGCGACATCGCCGACCTCTACGAGCGCGTGCCGCTCGGTACCAAGGTCGTCATCCGCCACAAGGCGACGCTATGACCGGCCCCGCCGCTTCCGCCGACCTGCAGAAGGAACGGACAGACATGTCGAAGGTCTCCTGGTCGAACGCCTCCTGGCTTGCCCGCAGCGGTCTTTGCCTCGCCGCCCTTGTCGGCTTCGCACTTCCTGCTGTCGCCGGCACGCTCGACGCCGTGAAGCAGCGCGGCACGCTGCAATGCGGCGTCAGCGAAGGGGTGGTCGGCTTTTCGGACAAGGATGCCCAGGGTTCCTGGCGCGGCTTCGACGTCGATTTCTGCCGTGCCGTCGCGGCGGTCGTGCTCGGTGATGCCGGCAAGGTCGCCTTCACCCCGCTGTCGGCGAGCCAGCGCTTCGATGCGCTGAAGGCCGGCACGGTCGACCTCCTGGCGCGCAACTCGACCTGGACGCTCGGGCGCGAGGCCGAGCTCGGGCTGACATTCGCCGGCATCTCCTATCACGACGGCCAGGGCTTCCTGGCGAAGCGCGCGCTCAAGGTCGATTCAGCCCTGTCGCTCGACAAGGCGAGGATCTGCGTCGAGGCCGGCACCACGACGCAGCTCAACCTCGCCGATTTCTTCAAGGCCAACTCGATGACCTATGAGGAGAAGGTCCATCCGAGCGCTGCCGAGGCCTTCGCCGCCTTCGAGGGCGGGCAGTGCGACGTCCTGACCCGCGACCAGTCGGCGCTGCATGGCGAACGGCTCAGGCTGGCCAAGCCGGCAGAGGCGATCGTGCTGCCGGACGTGATCTCGAAGGAACCGCTCGGGCCGGTGGTGCGCAGCGACGACTTCCCCTGGTTCACGGTGGTGAAATGGGTGAACTTCGCGCTGGTCAACGCCGAGGAGCTCGGCGTCTCCGCTGCCAATCTCGACGATGCCCTCAAGTCGCAGAAGCCCGACGTGCGTCGCTTCACCGGGGCGGAGGGCGGCTTCGGCAAGGCGCTCGGCCTCGAGGCCGACTGGGCGGTCCGCGCCGTCAAGGCGGGCGGGAACTATGCCGAGATCTACGAACGCAATCTCGGCACCGGCTCGAAGCTCGGCATCCCGCGCGGGCTCAATCAGCTCTGGAACATGGGCGGCGTGCTCTACGCCCCGCCGCTGCGATAGGCGCCGGCCGCCGTCAGGATTGGAACAGGCGGCTGTACTGCGTTTCGTGCCAGGCGCTCGCCATCGCCAGCGCGGGGGCGAGGTTGCCGACCTCGTCGTCGCGAAGCGAGCGGGCCCGGGCCGCGGCTTCGCCGATGGCGGTGGCGGCCTCGATGAGCAGGCGCTGGCCGGCGGTATGCCCGAGCGGCACCAGCTTGATCGCAGCGGTCACCTGGCCCTCGACATAGACCCAGAGAAATCCCTTCAGGGCCGCTTCCGGGGCGATACGCCAGTGCTGGCCGGCCAGGGCGAAGGCGGCTGCGTAGGTCAGCGCGTCGCCGGCATGATGGCGGGCGGCGGGGACGTCGAGATCGGTGAGCAGCCGCAGCAGCGCCTCGCCCTGCCGCTTGTCCTCGCGCTGGAATTCCCGGCTTTCGCGCCCGGCAGCAAGCCAGGCATTGGCCATCAGGAAGCGCTCCTGGTCGCCATTCTCCAGCGCCGTCGCCATGCGCCAGAACAGCGCGCCGTCGAGCTGCGCGACATTGGCCCTGAGCGTGCCGAGGATCCAGTCGCGCGCGCTCGCCTCGTCTGAGACCCAGCCGGCGTGGACGGCCGCTTCGAGACCGCGCGAATAGGAGAAGCCGCCGACCGGCAGGCCCTGGCTCACCAGGCGCAGCAGATGCAGCGGGAGCGCATCCCGGTCGCCGCCGGAGGTTGGGGCGCCGTCCATCTCTCAGGCCCCGGCCGTGCTGGCCTCGCTGGCGTGCTGCGTCCGCAAGCCGCCATGCGCCACGATGAAATCGACGATCGTGTCGAGGCCCTTGCCGCGCGAGAGATCGGTGAAGCCGAAGGGGCGCTTGCCGCGCATCCGGGCCGCATCCGTCTGCATCACGTCGAGATCGGCGTTCACATAAGGCGCGAGGTCGCTCTTGTTGATCACGAGGAAGTCGGATCGGGTGATGCCAGGCCCGCCCTTGCGGGGTATGTCTTCGCCCTGACACACCGAGATCACATAGAGCGTGAGGTCGGCGAGGTCGGGCGAGAAGGTCGCCGCCAGGTTGTCGCCGCCGGATTCGATGAAGACGATGTCGAGGTCCGGGATCCGCCGGTTGATCTCGGCGATGGCCTGCAGGTTGATCGAAGCATCCTCGCGGATCGCCGTATGCGGGCAGCCGCCGGTCTCGACGCCGACGATGCGCTCCTCGGGCAGCGCCTGCCGGCGCACCAGCACCATGGCGTCTTCCTTGGTGTAGATGTCGTTGGTGACGACGGCGATCGAGTAGTCCTCCCGCATCGCCTTGCACAGTTTCTCCGTGAGCATCGTCTTGCCCGAGCCGACGGGGCCGCCGATGCCGACGCGGAGGGGGCCGTTCTTCGAGATCATGAGCGCAGAGCCTCGAGCAATGGATATGGCCGACAGCCTACAGGCTTCCCGCGCGGGATTCAGCCATGACGGTGATCGTGCTTCCCGTCGCCATGGGAATGCCCATGACGATGGGAATGCCCGTGATCGTGATGGTGGTGCCCGTGATCATGCGAGTGCGCATGGTCATGGCGGTGGCCGTGATCGTGTCCATGGTCATGTGCGTGACTGTGGCCGTGGCCGGAATAGGCGCCGCGCACCGGATCGAAGGGCGCGACGATGTCCTCGACCTGCGCGCCGAGCCCCTGGAGCATGGCCTTGATGACGTGATCGCGCAGGATCAGGATGCGGTCCGCCGCGATCGCCGCGGCGAGATGGCGGTTGCCGATGTGCCAGGCGAGTTCGGCAAGATGCAGCGGATCGCGGGCCTTGATCGCATAGAGCGGCTCGTCGGCGGCGGCGATCTCGACCAGGCCGCCGCCCTCGATCGCCAGGGCGTCTCCGGCGGACAGCACGACGGTTTCGGGCAGATCGACCAGAACCTTGTCGCCATCCATGGTTTCGATCATGCGCCGGCGCAGATGCCGGGCGTCGTGCTCGAGGACCGCGCGACCAAGCACAGGCTCATCTGGCACGGCCGCATCAACCGCGCGCCGGACGGCTATGGCTTTCAACATGCTGAACCCCGTTTTCGACGCGGTCCTGCTCGCGCAGGGATGAAAGTCCGAGAACTATCCCAAAGCGAGGCGAGGCGTCAGTATCCGGTTGCAGAACAGCTTCGATCCGAACGTTCGTCAACGCTCGATCGACGATCGATTGCCTAAATTGCCCAAATAATGAGCGAACGATGATAATACAGGCTCTAAATTGCTCTCGGTTGAAGCATGAGGCGGCTTACGCCGGCTGAAGCGCGGTCCATGAACGCAATCGTGCCTACTCGATCCTCCGAACCGGCCCATTCGACCGTGGCTTCGCCGGCTCGCGCCCAGTATGCGGCGCAACCGAGCGCGTGGCCTGCCGAGCTCGAGCTGTGGTTCGCGCTGAATGCCGGCAAGACCCGCCTCGTCCGCCGCCGGCATTTCGGCCCGCTCGTCGTGCAGCGGCCGTTCCACCCGGAGAAGGACGGGACCTGCCATGTCTACCTGCTGCACCCGCCGGGCGGGGTCGCGGGCGGCGACCGCCTCGATCTGCGCTTCCATCTCGACGCCGGAGCGCGCGCGCTGCTGACGACCCCGGGCGCGACGAAATTCTATCGCAGCGAACACAGCGCTAGCATGCAATCGGTCGATGTCGCGATCGGGACCGGCGCGGTCTGCGAATACCTGCCGCAGGAAACCATCGTCTTCGACGGGGCCGATGCGCGGATCGAGACGAAGGTGTCGCTTGCCACCGACGCCACCTATGTCGGCTGGGACTTCCTGTGCCTTGGGCGCCCTGCGGCCGGCGAGCGTTTCGAGACGGGGCGCCTCAGCCAGCGCATCGAGATCGTGCGGGATGGCCGGCCGATCTGGTTCGAGCGCCTGGAGCTGCAGGGCGGCTCGCCTTTGCTGGAGGCTGCCTTTTCCCTGGCCCGCCAGCCGAGCTGGGGAACGATGGTCTATGCCGGCACGGTCGCCGAGAATGCGGCGGAGCAGGTGCGGGCCGCGATTGGCGCGGCGGGAGACGGCGTCTTCTGCGTCAGCCAGCTCGAAGAGGCCGTGGTCTGCCGCTATCTCGGGCCACGGGTCGCTGAGGGCAAGGCCTTGTTCGTGCGGGCATGGAACGTGCTTCGGAGCCTGGGGCAGGGCAAGATGGCCGAGGCGCCGCGCATCTGGGCCACCTGAAACGATCGACTGCGAGGATGGGGGAAGGCGATGGAGCTGCTTCCGCGCGAGAAGGACAAGCTTCTGCTCTTTACCGCGGCGCTGCTGGCGGAACGGCGCAAGGCACGCGGCGTCAAGCTGAACTATCCGGAGGCCGTCGCCTATATCTCGGCGGCGATCCTGGAAGGCGCGCGCGACGGGCGTACCGTGGCGGAGCTGATGTCCTATGGCGCGACGCTGCTGACGCGCGAGGACGTCATGGACGGCGTTCCGGAGATGATCCACGACGTGCAGGTCGAAGCGACCTTCCCGGACGGGACCAAGCTGGTCACCGTCCACAACCCGATTCCGTGAGGCGGCGCGATGATCCCGGGCGAGTTCTTCATCGAGGACGGCACGATCGAGCTCAATGCCGGCCGCGAGCGGCGGTCGATCGAGGTCGCCAATTCCGGCGACCGGCCGATCCAGGTCGGTTCGCACTATCATTTCTACGAGACCAACGCGGCGCTGCAGTTCGAGCGCGAGACGGCCAGGGGCTTCCGGCTCGACATTCCGGCGGGGACAGCAGTCCGTTTCGAGCCGGGACAATCGCGGACGGTCGCGCTGGTGGCGCTGGACGGCGACAGGGTGGTCTACGGCTTCAACGCCAGGGTCATGGGCAGACTGGAGGCCTGAGATGGTGCGCATCACCCGCGAGAACTACGCCTCGCTCTATGGCCCGACCAAGGGCGACCGGATCCGCCTCGCCGACACCGAGCTCGTGATCGAGATCGAGGCTGATCACACGATCTATGGCGAGGAAGTCACTTTCGGCGGCGGGAAGGTCATCCGCGACGGCATGGGCCAGAGCCAGCGCAATGCCGCCGAGGTGCCCGACCTCGTCATCACCAATGCGGTGATCCTCGACCATTGGGGCATCGTGAAGGCCGATGTCGGCATCAAGGACGGGCGCATCGCCGCGATCGGCAAGGCCGGCAATCCCGACATCCAGCCCGGCGTCGACATCGTCATCGGCCCCGGCACCGACGTCATCGCCGGCGAGGGCAAGATCCTGACCGCCGGCGGCGTCGACGCCCATATCCATTTCATCTGTCCGCAGCAGGCGGAGATGGCGCTCACTAGCGGCACGACCACACTCGTCGGCGGTGGCACGGGACCCTCTGTCGGCACGCTCGCCACCACGGTGACGCCGGGACCCTGGTACATCCACCGGATGCTCGAGGCGATTGACGACCTGCCGCTCAATGTCGGCCTGCTCGGCAAGGGCAATGCGAGCCTGCCCGAGCCGTTGCGCGAGCAGGTCCGGGCCGGCGTCATCGGCCTCAAGCTGCACGAGGACTGGGGCACGACTCCGGCGGCGATCGACAATTGTCTTTCCGTCGCCGACGAGATGGACGTTCAGGTCGGGCTGCATTCCGATACGTTGAACGAGAGCGGCTTCGTCGGTGACACCTTCGCGGCGACGAAAGGCCGCGCGATCCACTCCTTCCATACGGAAGGCGCGGGCGGCGGCCATGCACCCGACATCATCACGGCGGCCGGCCAGGAGAACATCCTGCCCTCCTCGACCAATCCGACCCGGCCCTACACGGTCAACACCATCGACGAGCATCTGGATATGCTGATGGTGTGCCACCACCTCAGCCCGCGGATTCCGGAGGACGTCGCGTTCGCCGAATCCCGCATCCGCAAGGAGACGATCGCGGCGGAGGACATCCTCCACGATCTCGGCGCCTTTTCGATGATGTCGTCGGATTCGCAGGCGATGGGTCGCGTCGGAGAGACGATCCTGCGCTGCTGGCAGACGGCGCACAAGATGAAGGTCCAGCGCGGGCCACTGCCCGAAGACAGTGCGCGCAACGACAATTTCCGCTGCAGGCGCTATGTCGCCAAGTACACGATCAATCCGGCGATCACTCATGGCTTTGCCCACGAGCTCGGCTCGATCGAAGTCGGCAAGCGTGCCGACCTCGTGCTGTGGAAGCCGGCCTTCTTCGGCATCAAGCCGTCGCTGGTGCTGGTCGGCGGGATGATCGCCACCGCACCGATGGGCGATCCGAACGCCTCGATCTCGACGCCGCAGCCGGTCCATTACCGGCCGATGTACGGCGTGCTCGGGCGCGCCCGCGGCAAGACCGGGGTCACTTTCGTCTCGCAGGCGGCGCTCGACGACGGGATCGGCGACAGGCTCGGCCTGCAGAAGCAGCTGGTGGCGGTGAAGGGCACGCGCGGCGTCCGCAAGAAGGACATGATCCACAATGCGCTGACGCCCAAGATCGAGGTCGATCCGCAGAACTACCAGGTGCGCGTCGATGGTGAGCTGATCACCTGCGAGCCCGCGACCTCCCTGCCGATGACGCAGCGCTACTTCCTGTTCTGAGGGGAGGCAGCCGGCACTGAACTCCGCCGTAGGGAGAAGCCTGATCGGCCTGGGACGGGGATGCGCCGTGCCGGGGCGATCCCGGCAAACAACGGAAAGAAGATCGGCGCCGGTGGCGCGCGTGAGCCCGAAACGAACGTTTGACGGGTCGCCTTGATCGGGGCCCCGAGGGGCGATAGTGACGAAAGCCTGCGTCCCGTCGCGGAACGGGCATTCGGCCGGAATGCGGCCGCGCGAGAGCCGAGGGCGCGCGAGGCAGGGCATGAGAGTACGCAGCGCAAGAAGGCCGGCAGGGACCGCGACAGCGCAGGTGACGAAGCCAAGCCCGATGCGCGGCGAGATCGTCGCCGCCGCTGCCGAGATCATCGTCCGCAAGGGCTACGCTGCCTGCACGATGCGGGCTGTGGCGGCGCTGGTCGATATGAAGGCCGGGAGCCTCTACTACCACTTCAAGTCGAAGGACGAGATCGTCGAGGAGATCCTCAACCAGGGCATCGAAACGCTTTATGCCCGGGTCGCGGAGGCGCTCCGCAGCCTGCCGGCCGACGCGCCGTTCGCGGGCCGGCTCTCGGCAGCGGTCGGGGTGCATGTGGCAAGCCTGGTCGGCAAGGACCAGCAGCACATGCACGTCTACGAGCACCTGCCGCCGGTCATCAAACGGCGCAGCCGCAAGATGCGCGAAACCTATACCCGGCTCTGGCTCGATCTCTTCGCCGGCGGCGTCGCCAGTGGCGAGGTCGATGCCGGCATCGACCTGCACCTGCTGGTGCCGTATTTCCTCGGTGGGTTGAACCGCGTGCCGGAATGGATGCGCGCCAGCGGCGCCAGCAGCGACCAGGTCGCGGCACTGGCCGTCACGACCCTGCTCGACGGAATTGGCGCCGGGCGGTAGCGGCTGCGACCAGGCTTGCCTTTGCCGGCGATGGAGGCGATCGCGCGTTCGCAGGCATTGCGATAAGGCAGGGGTCTAGAGCATTTCAGGCGAATGCAGGTTCGCCCTCAAGGCTCTGTCTTTCGTATCCACGCAAAACGGCTACGCACTTTTGCCGGGCTGGCTCGCTGTCATGAGCTGCGCCGCCTTCTCGGCGATCATCACGGCCGGTGCGTGGGTGTTGCCCGAGACGATCGTCGGCATGATCGAGGCGTCGACGACGCGCAGGCCTTCGAGACCGTGCACGCGCAGCTCAGGATCGACCACCGCCATCGCGTCGACGCCCATTTTCGCGGTTCCAACCGGGTGGAAGATGGTGGTGGCAATGTCGCCTGCTGCCTGCGCCAGTTCGGCGGGCTCCTGAACGGCGATGCCGGGCTTGAGCTCTTCCGGCTTGAATGCCTGCATTCGCCTGGTCGCCATGAGGCGCCGCGCCGCGGTGATCGAAGCGGCGGCGACCTCACGATCACTGTCGGCCGAGAGATAATTCGGCGCAATGGTCGGATGCGCGAAGGGATCTGCCGAGACGATCCGGACATGGCCGCGCGAATCCGGCCTGAGATTGCAGACCGAGACCGTGATCGCCGGAAAGGCATCGAGCGGCTGGCCGAAGCGCTCCAATGAGAGCGGCTGGACATGGAATTCGATGTTGGGCGTGGCGAAACGCTCGTCCGAACGCATGAAGATGCCGAGCTGGCTCGGCGCCATCGCCATCGGCCCTGAGCGACGCAGTGCATATTCGAGCGCGATGCCGGCCTTGCCGAACAGGCTCGCCTGCCGCTCGTTCAGCGTCCTCGCGCCGGTGATCCTGAAGACCGTACGGATCTGGAGATGGTCCTGCAGGTTCTCGCCGACGCCGGGCAGCTCGTGCTGGACGGCGATGCCGTGCTGCGACAGCAGCGCGCCCGGCCCGACGCCGGAGAGCTGCAGCAATTGCGGCGTGCCGATCGCGCCGGCCGAGAGGATCAGCTCGCCGGCGGCGTCGACTTGGACGGGCTCCCCCTTCAGGCGCAGCTCGAGACCGCTCGCGCATTTGCCGGAGAAGACGATGCGCTCGGCCTGCGCCTGCGTCAGCACCGTCAGATTGCTGCGATTGCGCACCGGACTCAGGAAGGCGCGCACCGCGTTGAAGCGGAATCCGGCCTTCTGGTTCACCTCGAAATAGGCCGAGCCGAAATTGTCGCCGGCATTGAAATCGTCGATCTTCGGCACGCCGATCTCCTCGGCGGCCTCGCGCACGGCATCGAGGATCGGCCAGGACAGGCGTTGGCGCTCGACCCGCAGCTCGCCCTTCTGGCCATGGAACGGTCCGGTCAGATTGTGATGCCGCTCGGATTTGCGGAACAGCGGCAGAACCTCGTCCCAACCCCAGCCGGGATTGCCGAGCTGGCGCCAGCCGTCATAGTCGGCCGCCTGGCCGCGCATGTAGATCATGCCGTTGATCGACGAGCAGCCGCCGAGGACCTTGCCGCGCGGATAGGCGAGGACACGCCCGTTGAGGCCCTTCTCCTGTGCCGTGCTGTAACCCCAGTCGGTTCTGGGATTGCCCATGCAGTAGAGATAGCCGACCGGGATATGGATCCAGTGGTAATTGTCCGAGCCGCCGGCCTCGAGCAGCAGCACGCGCTTGCGCGGATCGGCGCTGAGGCGGTTGGCGAGCACGCAGCCCGCCGAACCCGCGCCGACGATGACATAGTCCCAGGAACCGAGATGGCGACGGATGCTCAAGTGACCTCCGATCGACAATGCTGTCATTGCGCTGCGATCGTCGTAGCAAGATCGATATCGAGCCGGTAGCGCGCATCGCGCAGCGTTCCGTCTGGGCGAAAGCGCGCTGCGGATCCTGGGGGCCGGAGAGGATCCGAATCATCTTGGAAGGCGTATGCGGCGACGAGACCAGGAGCCGTGTTGCGGCCTTTCGGGCGCTCTTTTCCAGACGCCTTTGGAACTCACAGGGAGCGCGCACGCAAAGCTGAGAGGTGCTGCCTGCCCGTCTCGCAGGGCGCGGCATTCTCACGACGGTTCTATCCCGCCCGTCTACACAGGCCGGGCGACAGATCATTTCCGATGCGGAAGGAAACACCTTCGGCCTCAAGGGCTTGGTAGAACCCTTGAAAAATGGTGCCCAGGAGAGGACTCGAACCTCCACGCCCTTGCGAGCGCCAGCACCTGAAGCTGGTGCGTCTACCAATTCCGCCACCTGGGCAACGGCGGTTCGTTTACGGGGGCCGAACGCGCCTGTCAACGGCCGAAGCCGGCTTTTTGACAATAGTGTATCGGTCGCGCTGCGGGCGGCGTCTCACCGCCTTCACAGCCGCGCTGCTATGCACTAGGACAGGCACAATAGAGCCAGTTTTCAGCGCTTCCAAACGGAGCTTCGCGTCATCATGACGGTCCTGCCTCCCGCTTCGCAACTCGTCACGGTCTTCGGCGGCTCGGGCTTCCTCGGGCGGCATGTCGTGCGGGCGCTGGCGCGGCGCGGCTATCGTGTGCGCGCCGCCGTGCGCCGCCCGGACCTCGCCGGCTTCCTGCAGCCGCTCGGCAGCGTCGGCCAGGTCACCGCCGTCCAGGCCAATCTGCGCTATCCCGATTCGGTCGCGGCCGCCGTCAACGGCGCCGATGCAGTGATCAACCTCGTCGGCATCCTGCGCGAGAAGGGCCGGCAGAACTTCGCCTCGGTACAGGCGCAAGGCGCGCGCGGCGTGGCGCAGGCCTGCGCACATTTCGGCGTCGAGCGCCTGGTCCAGGTCTCCGCGCTCGGAGCCGACGCCGAGTCGACGTCCGTCTATGCCCGCAGCAAGGCCGAAGGCGAGGCGGCGGTCCAGGCCCTGGTCAAGCAGGCGATCGTGCTGCGTCCCTCGGTGATGTTCGGGCCGGAGGACACCTTCTTCAACCGCTTCGCCTCGCTGGTGCGCATGCTGCCTGTGCTGCCGCTCGCCGGTGCGCAGACGAGGTTCCAGCCGGTCTTCGTCGGCGACGTGGCCGAAGCGATCGCGCGCGCCATCGACGGCAAGGCCGAGGCTGGCAAGGCCTACGAGCTCGGCGGTCCCGAGGTGAAGACGCTGCGCGAGCTGGTCGACTATGTCTGCGAGGTCACCGGCCGCAAGCGCCTGATCGTGCCGGTCCCCTTCGGCCTCGCCCGTCTGCAGGGCCAGATCCTCGAGCTCGCCGACATGCTGACGCTCGGCATCTTGCCGAACGAGCTCATCCTGACGCGCGACCAGGTCAAGTTGCTCGAGAGCGACAATGTCGTCTCCGCGACGGCCGAGAAGGAAGGCCGGACGTTGCAGGGGCTCGGCATCACGCCGGTCTCGGCCGAGGCCGAGGTGCCCGGCTATCTCTGGCGCTTCCGCAAGGCCGGCCAGTTCGCCACCGCCCGCGCCAGTTGAGCCCCGTCAGGGCAGCAGCACCAGCTTGCCGGCCACGCGTTAAGGCGCGGCCGATGCGACTCGGAGCGCCTCACATGACGAGAGGCGCTGCCAGGGCTCAGAGCATGCTGGGCAGGACGCGATCCGGCGGCTTGTGCCCGTCCATGAAGGTCTTGATGTTGACGATGACCTTCTCGCCCATGTCGGCGCGGCCCTCATGTGTGGCCGAGCCCATATGGGGCAAAACCACGACGCGGTGCTGGCGGGCGAGCTTGAGCAGGCGCGGATTGACCGCCGGCTCGTGCTCGAACACGTCGAGCCCGGCGCCGGCGAGCTCGCCGGCTTCCAGCATGCGCGACAGGGCGGATTCGTCGACGATCTCGCCGCGCGCCGTATTCACCAGGATGGCGTCGGGCTTCATCAGCTTGAGCCGGCGGGCCGAGAGCAGGTGATAGGTCGCCGGCGTGTGCGGGCAGTTGACCGAGACGACGTCCATGCGCGCCAGCATCTGGTCGAGAGAATCCCAATAGGTCGCGTCGAGCGCTTCCTCGATGCGCGAGTCGAGCCGGCGGCGGTTGTGGTAGTGGATCGACAGGCCGAAGGCAGCGGCGCGCCTGGCCAGCGCCTGGCCGATCCGGCCCATGCCGACGATGCCGAGGCGCTTGCCGGTGATGCGGCGGCCCAGCATCCAGTTCGGCGACCAGCCGGCCCATTCGTCGTCGGTGATGATGCGGGCGCCCTCTGCGATGCGTCGGGCGACGGCGAGGATCAGCGCCATCGTCATGTCGGCAGTGTCGTCGGTCAGCACGCCCGGCGTGTTGGTCACGGTGATGCCACGCTGCACCGCGCTGGCGACGTCGATATTGTCGACGCCGTTGCCGAAATTGGCGATCAGGCGCAATTGCTCGCCGGCCTGGGCGATCAGCCCGGCGTCGATCTTGTCGGTCACGGTCGGGACCAGCACGTCGGCGGTCTTCATCGCCTCGACCAACGCGGCCTGGCTCATCGGCGTGTCGTCGAGATTGAGCCTGGCGTCGAAGAGCTCACGCATGCGCGTCTCGACCACGGCCGGAAGCTTGCGCGTAACCACGACCAGGGGCTTTTTCTTCGTCATGGCGGCTCCTTGATGCCCCTCAGGCTCCGATACTGCCGGCGCTGCGCCCGGCCGGGCGCGACCAGTGGCCGCAGCGTCGCCATTCCGCCTCAACCCCCCATTAACCGAGGCGCATCAGGAATTGAGTCGGGCCGTTTCGACGGTCGGCGGCCGTTTCGTTCTCTAGCAGCGTTGCGGCGGAACACAACCTGACCCTTTGGCGCTAATGCGCCGGAAGCGGGACAGGCGAGGAGTGGGTGGGATGACGGTTCAGACGATGCGCGTAGCGCTCGGCCTTGTGGTTGCGGCGGGCCTGGCCCTGCCGGCGATGCCAGCTTCAGCCCAGGAGGTCGCCAACGGCCCGGTCTCCGGCCTGCCGCTGCCGCGCTATGTCAGCCTGAAGTCGGACCGCGTCAATCTGCGCGAGGGGCCCTCGAAGGAGCACCGCACCAGCTGGGTGTTCCAGCGCGCCGGCTTGCCGGTCGAGATCACCGCCGAATTCGAGACATGGCGCCGCGTGCGCGATGCCGACGGCACCGAGGGCTGGGTGCTGCACAGCCTGCTCTCGGGACGGCGCACCGTGCTGGTCTCACCCTGGTCGAAGAACAAGGGCGAAACCTTCTCGCTGCGCGAGACGACCAGCGACAGCGCGCCGGTGGTGGCGACGCTCGAGCCCGGCGTCATCGCCAATGTCCAGTCCTGCCAGAATGGCTGGTGCCGCGTCACGGTGAGCAAGATGTCTGGCTACATGAAGCAGGACCGACTCTGGGGCGTCTATCCCAACGAGACCGTGCAGTAGGTCCGGTCGCGGCGCGGAAGCCTCAGCCGGCGACCTTGCGCAACCTGACGACGACGTCGACCCGGCTGATCTCGTAGCCATCGGGAGGAGGCGGCAATTCGGCGACGTCGACCGCCGAGGCCGGGATGTCGATGACCTTGTCCTCACCATCGACGACGAAATGGTGATGGTCGCTGTTGTCGGTGTCGAAGAAGGTCTTGGCGCCGTCGATCGCGAGCTCGCGCAGCAGGCCAGCCTGCGTGAATTGATGCAGCGTATTGTAGACCGTCGCAAGCGAGACCGGCACGCGCGCCTTCATCGCCTCCTCGTAGAGCATCTCGGCGCTGATGTGCCGGTCGCCCTTGGCGAAGAGCAGCCAGCCCAGCGAGACCCGCTGTCGCGTCGGCCGCAGGCCCACCCGGCGCAGCTTCTGGCGCACATCGTGGAAGGGGCAGCCCTGCCGCGCGTCCGTTCCGTAGCCCTGGTCCTGCGTCAGGCCGTCCATGCCGCGCGTCGTCTCCGTGAAACCCGTCCCCATGATCGGGACGCCATCGTTTAGATTCGATGTAAGGCCTTGGTTGTCCAGCTGCAAGCATCGCGGTGCCGCCGGCCGGCTTTGGCTCGGTGCCTTGGCAGGAAACGGGCTGCGATCTTCCACGGTAGGCCGCCCCGACCCTTTCGTTCCGCAGCGCCACCGTGTTAGGCACGTTGCATCGGGAGTTGGCCACCGGATAGCGGGCGGCCTGAATGGAGTGAAGTCGGATATGGAGCGGCAATCGTCATTCAGCTACGAGGAGATCCTCGCTTGCGGGCGCGGCGAACTCTTCGGGCCGGGCAATGCGCAGCTGCCGCTGCCGCCGATGCTGATGTTCGACCGTATCGCAGAGATCAGCGAGACCGGCGGCCCGCATGGCAAGGGCATGGTGCGCGCCGAGCTCGACGTCCGGCCGGACCTCTGGTTCTTCGACTGCCATTTCAAGGGCGATCCGGTGATGCCGGGCTGCCTCGGCCTCGATGCGCTCTGGCAGCTCACCGGCTTCTTCCTCGGCTGGCTCGGCCTGCCGGGCCGCGGCCGCGCGCTCGGCGTCGGCGAGGTCAAGTTCGCCGACCAGGTTCTGCCCTCGGTCAAGCACGTCGTCTACGGCGTCGATTTCAAGCGCGTCTTCAAGTCCAAGCTCGTCCTCGGCATCGCCGATGGCTGGCTCGAGGCCGACGGGAAGCGCATCTATACGACGACCGATATGCGCGTCGGCCTGTTCAAGCCGGAAGCAGCCTAAGCAAAATAAACCCGAGCGGGATGCGAAAAGTGGTCACCGGTTTTCGCTGAAATCTCGCTCGGAATCATAAAGGCGATCGTCGCGCCTTGCCTTCGCTGTCCGCGCGGTCCATTTGCGCGGGTGTCGATCTATCATAGGTCCGGGGTTGGCCTCCCGGCCCGTCACCAAAGAGCCGGAGAAGCAGCATGAGACGCGTTGTGGTCACCGGGATGGGCATCGTCTCGTCCATCGGCAACAATACGCAGGAAGTGCTGGCCTCGCTGCGCGAGGCCAAGTCCGGCATCTCCTATGCCCAGGATTTCGCCGAGCACGGCTTTCGCAGCCGCGTCGCCGGCGCGCCCACGCTCGATCCTGCGACCGTGCTCGACCGCCGTGCCATGCGTTTCCATGGCGGCGGCTCGGCCTGGAACCAGGTTGCGATGGAGCAAGCCATCCGCGACGCCGGGCTGGAAGACAAAGAAATCAGCCATGAGCGCACCGGCATCATCATGGGCTCGGGCGGCCCCTCGACCCGCGCGCTGATCGACGCCTACGACAAGGCGCGCGAGAGCGGCTCGTCCAAGAAGGTCGGTCCCTTCGCCGTGCCCAAGGGCATGTCTTCGACAGCCTCGGCGACGCTGGCGACGTGGTTCAAGATCAAGGGCGTCAACTATTCGATCTCCTCGGCCTGCGCGACCTCGAACCATTGCATCGGCAACGCCTATGAGCTGATCCAGTGGGGCAAGCAGGACGTGATCTTCGCCGGCGGCTGCGAGGAGCTCGACTGGACGCTCTCCGTGCTGTTCGACGGCATGGGCGCGATGTCGTCCGACTTCAACGAGACGCCTGCCGTGGCTTCGCGCGCCTATGACGCCCGCCGCGACGGTTTCGTCATCGCCGGCGGCGCCGGCGTCGTCGTGCTGGAGGAACTCGAGCACGCCAAGGCCCGTGGCGCCCGCATCTATGGCGAGATCGTCGGCTACGGCGCGTCATCGGATGGCTACGACATGGTCGCTCCGTCCGGCGAGGGCGCGGTGCGCTGCATGCGCATGGCGCTCGACGGCGTGAAGGCCAAGATCGACTACATCAACCCACACGGAACCTCGACCCCGGTCGGCGACGCCAAGGAGATCGAGGCGATCCGCGAGGTCTTCGGCGCCGGCGAGAAGAGCCCGCCGATCTCGGCGACGAAGTCGCTGACCGGCCATTCGCTGGGCGCCACCGGCGTGCAGGAGGCGATCTATTCGCTGCTGATGCTCAACAACGACTTCATCTGCGAGAGCGCCCATATCGAGGAGCTCGACCCGGCCTTTGCCGACATGCCGATCGTGCGCAAGCGCATCGACAATGCTGGCCTCGGCTGCGTGCTCTCCAACTCCTTCGGCTTCGGCGGCACCAACGCGACGATCGTGATGAAGCGTCTGGAAGCCTGAGGAGCGGGCCATGCTCTTCATGGTGATCGAGCATTTCGACCAGGCGCGCGTGAAGGAGATCTACGCCCGCTTCCATGAGCATGGCCGGATGATGCCCGAAGGCCTGACCTATATCGACAGCTGGATCTCGGCGGATTTTGCCCGGTGTTTCCAGGTGATGCAGTGCGACGACGTCACCAAGCTGCAGGAATGGGTGCTGGCCTGGGGCGATCTCGCCCGCTTCGAGATCGTGCCGCTGGCGAGCTCGAAGGACACGGCGGCGGCCGTGAAGAAGCACCTCTGAGGTGACAGCGGTCGTCTAGACGACTATGTGCGTCGTCTAGACGGAGCATCCGATGGCTTTCCACATCCGCGATCCGAGAACGGACAAGGCCGTGCGGCAGCTCGCGGCGCGCAAGGGCGTGAGCATGACCGAGGCCGTGCGAGGCGCCGTCGAAAGCGAGCTTGCCAAGCTCGAAGAAGACAAACGGCCGATGATCGAGCGTATCCGGGACATCCAAGAGCGCGTCGCCGCCTATCCGAAGACAGGTTTGAAGGCCGACAAGACGTTCTACGATTGGCTGTCGGGCGACGAATGATCTATGTCGACGCCTCGGCGATCGTTGCCATGATCCTGGGTGAGCCGGACGCGGCCGATCTCGCAAGTGCCCTCGATGAGGGCGACTCCGCCATAACCTCGCCCTTTGCGATCGATGAGGCATCGCTCGCGATCGCGCGCGTCAATGCCATTCCTGCGGCTATCGCCAGGGACGAGGTTCATCTCACCTTGAGCCGGATGTCGATTGCCGTCGCACCGATCGATGAGGGGCAGGGTCACGTCGCGGTATCCGTTTTCGACCGTTTCGGCAAAGCGCGTCATCCGGCGGCGCTCAACATGGGCGATTGTTTTGCCTATGCCTGCGCGGCCGTTCATGATGCTCGCATCCTGTTCAAGGGGCAGGATTTCAGCCAAACAGATCTGCCCTCCGCCCGCTCCGGCCCGTAAACACGAATAGTGACCCCCATGCTCCCCCTGATGCACAATAAGCGCGGCCTCGTCATGGGCGTCGCCAACCAGAATTCGATCGCCTGGGGCATCGCCCGGACCCTGCATGCGCATGGCGCCGAAATGGCCTTCACCTATCAGGGCGAGGCGCTCGGCAAGCGCGTCAAGCCGCTGGCCGAGAGCATCGGCTCGAAGCTGGTGATTCCCTGCGATGTCGAGGACGTCACGACGGTCGATGCCGCCTTCGCCGCGATCGACGAGGCCTGGGGTGGCGACCCCGAGCGCAACACGCTCGATTTCCTGATCCACGCCATCGGCTTCTCCGACAAGAACGAGCTCAAGGGGCTTTATGCCGACACCACCCGCGAGAATTTCTCGCGCACCATGGTGATCTCCTGTTTCTCGTTCACTGAAGCGGCCAAGCGCGCCGCCGAGCGCATGCCGCAGGGCGGCAGCATGATCACGCTGACCTATGGCGGCTCGACCCGCGTGATGCCGAACTACAATGTCATGGGCGTCGCCAAGGCGGCGCTCGAAGCCAGCATGCGCTACCTCGCTGCCGATTACGGACCGAAAGGCATCCGCGTGAATGCGCTCTCGCCCGGGCCGGTGCGCACGCTGGCCGGCGCCGGCATTTCGGACGCGCGCGCCATGTATTCCTGGCAGCGCGCCAACTCGCCCCTGCGCAAATCGGTGACGCTGGACGAGATCGGCGGCTCGGCTCTGTATTATCTCTCTGACCTGTCAGCGGGCGTCACCGGCGACATCCACCATATTGACGCCGGCTATCACATCACCTCGATGCCGGTGCTGGACGGGCTGCGCGCCGCCGATACCGGCAACGGCGACTGAACGCCAAGACGCTCTTTCGCCGCGGGCGAGGCAGGGCTATCCTCGCCGTCGGTGGAACCGGGGGCGCACGCCATTGGTTCGATCAGTGAGCCATGGAGGACGCTCATGGTCATGGTGAAGTACGAGATCGTCCAGCACGATGGCGGCTGGGCCTACAAGGTCGGCGACGCTCTTTCGGAAACCTTCCGCTCGCATGACGCCGCGCTGAAGGCGGCGAACAAGGCCGCTGCCCGCCAGAAGAGGCCTGGTGTCACTGACGGCATCGTCTATCAGGATGCCAAGGGCGAATGGCACGAAGAACTGGCCGACGGCCGCGACCGGCCGACCACGCAGATCGTCGATGGCGGTTGAGGCGTTGCCTATCGCTGTGTGAAGAAGGTCAGCAGCACCTTGCCCTTCTCGCCGACCAGGCAGAGGAAGCGGCGCGGCTTGTCGGATTTGTCGGTCTTCAGATAGGCCTCGCCCATGATGATGCGCTTGATCGGCGTATCCTCGACCTTGGTCTCGGACACCGCGATCGTCAGCCCATCCTCGTCGATATAGATGTCCTTGATCTCGGGCTCGCGCGCCGTCAGTGCCGCCATCGCGGTCGCCTTGCAGGCGACGAGTTCCGGCGAGGACGGCTTTTCGACGGGTGCCGGCGAGGCGGGCGCAGCGTTCTGAGCGAACGCCGGCGCGGCGAGCAGGGCCAGAAGCGCGGTCGTGCAGGCGGTCTTCGTGCAGGCGGGCTTGCGGATCATGGTTGAACCTCGGTTGTTGCCGAAGGTCCAACGCGCGGCCGCGACACTGGTTCGAATCAGCCGTCGAGCGCCTGCTTGAGATCGGCGATGAGGTCGTCTGCATGTTCCAGCCCGATCGAAAGGCGGACCAGACCGTCGCCGACGCCCATGCTGGCGCGCACCTCCGCCGTAAAACGCTGATGGGTCGTCGTCGCCGGATGGACGATCAGGCTCTTGGCGTCACCGAGATTGTTGGAGATGCGGATCAGCCTGAGCCGGTTGAGGAAGCGGTAGGCCGCGTCCTTGCCGCCCGTAACCTCGAAGGCGATCAGCGTCGAGGGGCCGGTCATCTGCCTGGCGATGATGTCGGCCTGGGGATGGTCGGGATCGCCGATGAAGGCGACATGCGGCAGGTCCTTGCGGCCCTTGAGCCAGGTCGCGACCGCAGTCGCGTTCTGTGCCTGCTGGCGAATGCGCAGGGGCAGCGTCTCCAGCGATTTCAGCATCACCCAACCGTTGAAGGGCGACATGGCCGGGCCGGTCTGGCGTAGATAGGTCTGAATATCGGCCTCGATCAGCGCCTTCGAGCCGAGGATAAGGCCGCCGAGGCAGCGGCCCTGGCCGTCGATGTGCTTGGTGGCGGAATAGACGACGAGATCGGCGCCGAGTTCGAGCGGGCGCTGGAATAGTGGCGTTGCAAAGACATTGTCGACCACGAGGATGACGCCGGCCTCCTTGGCGATCGCGGCGACGGCGGCGATGTCGATCACCTCCAGCGTCGGATTGGCCGGGCTCTCCAGGAAGAGCAGCTTGGTGTTCGGCCTGATCGCAGCGCGCCAGGCGGCAATGTCGGTGCCGTCGACCAGCGTCGACTCGACGCCGTAGCGCGGCAGATGCTCCTCGATGACGTAGCGACAGGAGCCGAACAGGGCGCGTGCCGCCACGACATGATCGCCGGCCCGGACCGGAGCCATCACTGCCGCGGTGACGGCTGCCATCCCGGTCGCGGTAGCGCGGCAGGCCTCGGCGCCCTCGAAGGTCGCCATGCGCTGTTCCAGCATGGCGACGGTCGGGT
Organism: Allobosea sp. CCNWLY174; assembly: GCF_037120455.1. Lineage (NCBI taxonomy): Bacteria > Pseudomonadati > Pseudomonadota > Alphaproteobacteria > Hyphomicrobiales > Alloboseaceae > Allobosea > Allobosea sp. CCNWLY174. Next base: position 41,730 of record NZ_JBBBBQ010000009.1, read on the forward strand.
TGGAGAGGCGCCCGTACTGGAAGCCCGGATCGGTGTTCAGGAAGCGGCCCTCGGCCTGCTCGGCGCTGTCATAGACATGGCCCTGCGTCAGGAACAGGGCTTCCGAGGTCTCGCCATATTGCGAGCGCAGCGTGCCGGCGTGGACGAGCAGGGTTTCGGGATGCAGTGCGGCTGTGCCTGTCGCGTCGTTCGCCATGATATCTCGTCCGGCTCGTTCGATATAACGGACGAAGGGAATATCACCGTCGCCCGCGTTCGTAAAGGCGAACGAACTTTCTGCGTAGGGAGCGCCAAAGCGCGAGTTTGGCGCCCCTCTATCCCATGCCGGATGCGCTCAGGCGGCGAGAATGCGCTCGCTCTCGGTCATCGCCTCGCCGACATTGGGGCGGCCCTTGCCGGTCATGATCAAGTCGCGCAGGCTGCCTTCGACATACATGCGCCAGCCCTGCGAGCAGGCCTCGAAGCATTCATAGCTCGGCACCAGCCCGCGATGGGTGAAGGTGACTTCGGTGACGCCGTCCTTGCTGCTGATGTCGAAGACGATGTCCGTGCCCTTCCACTCGGTCTCGTCCCGGGTGAAGCTGAAATAGTTGTCGAGCACGTGCCAGACGATTCTCTTGCCGGGCGCCGCCTCCGTGATCGCGATCCTGCAGCGATGCAGGTCCTGGTAGCGGTAGGCGAAGATGTCGCCGACATGCTCGGTGCCGCCGCTGATCTCCTGCGACCACCAGCCGCGCACATTGGCGATGGCGGCGAAGACGGTGTCCGGTGACTGGGCGACGGTGAAGCTGAGGGTGTAATCGCGGTTGGTCATGACGTTCTCCTCTCGTCTGGTGCGATGGGAGAACCGTAGCCGGATGCCTCGGACGGTAGTGAGTAACAAGTCCGGCGTGAATTCGCGCGAGCGCGGCGTCCGGCAGTTCAGATCGCAGCCCCGTCACTCACGATATCCGCGCCGAGATCGACGCGCACCGCCCGCACGATCTGCGCTTCCGCTTCCGCCCCGCGCCGGCGCGGATGGGCGGCCACGATCTTGTGCTCGGCAATGATCTGGCCGGGTGCGCCGGAGAGCACCACGACCCGGTCGGCGAGATAGGCGGCTTCGTCGATGTCGTGGGTGACGAACAGCACCGTCTTGCCGGTGCGGCGGCGGACCTCGATCAGCTCGTCCTGCAGGGTCTCGCGCGTCAGCGCGTCGAGTGCCGAGAAGGGTTCGTCCATCAGCAGGATCTCGGGTTCGACCGCGAGCGCGCGCGCCAGCGAGACGCGCTGGCGCTGGCCGCCGGAGAGCTGATGCGGCCAGCGCTGGGCGAGATGGCCGAGGCCGACGAGGTCGAGTGTCTGCTGCGCCTTGGCGAGACGTTCCCCCCGGGGCGCCTGGCCTTCCAAGCCGAAGCCGACATTGGCGATCACCTTACGCCAGGGCAGCAGCCGCGAATCCTGGAAGACCAGCGCCACCGGCCGGCGAGTGTTGTCCTTCGCATTGATCACGACCTCGCCACCGCTTGGCTTGGCCAAGCCGGCGATGACTCGCAGCAGCGTCGACTTGCCGACGCCGGAGGGGCCGACGATGGCGAGGAACTCGCCTGGGGCCACAGAGAGGTTGAGCTTGCGCAGCACCTGCGTCGCCTCGCCGTCGCGGGTAAAGGTGAGCGACAGTTCCTTGATGTCGATCACGCTTTCCAACGCAGCACCCATCCCTGGAAGGCGACGAACAATGTGTCGAGCAGGCCGTAAAGCGCTGCCATGGTCAGCATGTAGATCACCACGATATCGGTCGCGAGCAGGCTGGAGGCCTGCATCATGCGCTGGCCGACGCCGGCGACGCCGAAGATCTCCGCGGCGACCACCGCCATCCAGGCCTGGCCGAGCGCGGTGCGCACGCCGATCAGGATGCCGGGCAATGCCGCCGGCAGCAGGATCTTGCTGAGGCGCTGAAGCGGCGAGCGGAAGCCAAAGGCGTCGGCGACCTCGATCAGGTCGCGGTCGACGCCGCGGATCGCGCCCTGCGCCGCGAAGAAGACGATCCAGAACACGCCGATCGCGATGATGAATACCGCCGCCTGCGGGTTGACGCCGAACCAGATGATCGCGAACGGCACCCAGGCAAGGCCGGGGATCGGCCGCAGCACGCGAACCACCCAGGCGGTGGTCTCCTCGGCGATCTTGGACATGCCGGTGAGCACGCCGAGCGCGATGCCAAGCCCTGCGCCGGTGAACAGGCCGATGAAGTAGTGGCCGAGCGAGCCCATGATCGCCGAGAGCCAGGCGCCGGACTTGACCTCGCGCAGGAAAGCACTCGGCAGGGCGCTCGGGCCCGGCAGGAAGGCCGGATTGACGATGCCGAGATAAGGGATCGCCTCCCAGAGCAGCAGGAAGGCGACGAGGCCCGTCAGGGCAAGGGCCGGAGCCCGCAGTGAACGCAAATCGATAGCCCCGTCAGCCCTTGATGGCGCGCTCGTAATACTGCGTCTCGAACAGGCCGTCGAACGGAAGTTCCTTCTCGAGCGAGCCGAGCTTGACCTGATAGGCCTGCATGGCGCGGGCCGGCTCGATGATCTTGCGCGGGTCGATCTCGAAGCGGGTTGCCGGCGAGACCAGTGCCTTCTCGATCAAAGCGGGGTCGACGATGCCCTTGCCGAGCGCGGCGCCGACATGGGGCGCGGCCTTGGCCGGGGTCTTGATCAGGATGTCGGCCGCCTTGACCAGGCCGGAGACCAGCCCCTGCACGGCGGCGCCGTTCTTGGCGGCGAAGGCGCCGGAGACGGCGACGACCGTGCCGGGCTGGCCGGGGAACACGTCTTCGCCGCCGGCGATCAGCTTGATGCCGGGATTGCGGGTCTGGACGATGGTCAGCGCCGGCTCGCGCACGATCGCGCCCTCGACGGCGCCGGCGAGCACGGCCTGCTGCGTCGCGTCGATGCCCATCGGCACGATCTCGACATCGCCCTTGTCGGCCTTGGCGACCTCCCAGAGCCAGTATTGCAGCACGGTGTTGGGCACCGAGCCGGCGGGCTGGGTGGCGAGGCGTGCCGGCTTGCCGGTCGTGGCCTTGTGCGCCTTGAAGGCGGCGGCTGCACTCGTGCCGGTCGTGAAGAACTTCGCCAGGGCCGGGGCGGCGACGAAGACGTTTTCGCCGGTCGCAGTCGAGGCGACGACGCGGATATCGACGCCGCGCGAGCGGGCGACGGCGAGCGGGGCGACACCAGCGACGTAGAAATCGATCGTGCCCGAGGCGAGCGCCTGGATCATGTTCGGGCCGGATTCGAATACGGTGAACGTCGGCGTGATGCCGGCCTGCTTCAGCCAGCCCTCGCCATTGGCGACGAAGATCGGGGCGGTGCCGATGATCGGGATATAGCCGATGCGGGCCGGGATCGCCTCCTGGGCGCGAGCGCCAAACGGCAGCGCGGCAGCGAGCGACGAGCCGGCGAGCAGGAACTGGCGGCGGTCCATGATCGGAATTCCCTGAACGGTGCGTGTTTTCGAGCCTATTGACGTCTGATAAAAGGATTTTCTATCTAAAGACAAGCTTAGCTCTTCAAAAAGAAGAAAATTCTCCGTTGCCTCGATCAGGCAAAGGGTTTTTTCTACATCGCCATGGATCGAGAGATGGACGCCATTGATCGCAAGATTCTGACCGTGTTGCAGGCAGACTCCAATATCTCGATTGCGGAGCTCGCCGATCGGGTCGGGCTGTCGCAAACCCCCTGCTGGAAGCGCATCCAGCGCCTTGAGCAGACCGGTGTGATCATCAAGCGCGTGGCGCTGGTCGCGCCCGAAAAGATCGGGCTCGGGCTCACCGTCTTCGTCCAGATCGAGACGGCCGACCATTCCGGCCCCTGGCTCGAGAAATTCGCCCAGAGCGTCGCTGCGATGCCGGAGGTGATCGAGTTCTACAGGATGGCCGGCGACGTCGATTACATGCTGCGCGTCGTCGTCGCCGACATGGCCGCCTACGACACCTTCTACAAGAAGCTGATCGAAACGATCCCGCTCAAGAACGTCACCTCGCGCTTCGCCATGGAGCGGATCAAGGCGACGACGGCCTACAAGGTGCCCGACCTGCCGAAGGCGTCGTAGGCGTCATTGCGGGGAGCGCAGGCCCGCCATCGCATGCCCGGCACTTGCCCCGGCGGGCGCGCTCCCGCATGAACGCTCCCGGATTTCTCGAACGGGGCGTGCCCATGTCCAGCTATGTCATCGATCAGCCGAAGGTCGCCGTCATCCCGGTGGCCGGCGGCGGGCTCTTCCCGGTGCGCCGCATCTTCTGCGTCGGCCGCAATTATGCCGAGCACACCCGCGAGATGGGCGGCGATCCCGATCGCGAGGAGCCGTTCTTCTTCACCAAGCCGTCCGATGCCGTGCTGACCGGCGGCGCCGACATGCCCTACCCGCCCAAGACCGCCGACCTGCACCATGAGATGGAGCTCGTCGTCGCGATCGGTAAGGGCGGCAAGGACATCGCCGAAGCCGATGCGCTCTCCCATGTCTACGGCTATGCCGCCGGCTTCGACATGACCCGCCGCGACCTGCAGGGCGCGGCCAAGAAGGCCGGCAAGCCCTGGGACATGGGCAAGGGCTTCGATTTCTCGGCGCCGATCGGCGAACTCGTCCCGGCGGCCAAGGCCGGTCACCCCGACAAGGGGCTGATCGAGCTCAAGGTCAACGGCACGGTGCGCCAGAGCTCCGATCTCGCCAAGATGATCTGGAACGTGCCGGAGACGATCTCGTATCTGTCCGGCTTCGTCACGCTGGCGCCGGGTGACCTGATCATGACCGGAACGCCCGAAGGCGTCGCGGCCGTCGTCAAGGGCGATCTGCTCGAAGGCGTCATCGCCGGCGTCGGCACCGTCCGGACGCGGATTGTTTGAGTACCAGAGGAGACAGGTCGTCCCGGCCGAAGCGGCGAAGCCGCGCAGAGCCGGGACCCATGCCTGAACCTCACCCATCAAGGTTCCGGAATGGGTCCCGGGTCTCCCTTCGCTCGCCCGGGACGACCGCTTCTTGAATGTCTTTAATAGCTAGGATCGAGCCATGCCTCTGACCCCCGAAGCCTCCGGCGTCTTCCCGATCGCGCCGACGCCGTTCAACCCAGACGGCAGCGTCGATTGGACCTCGGCCGACCGGCTGTTCGAGTTCTATCACAGCATCGGCTCGGATGGCGTCACCGTGCTCGGCATCATGGGCGAGGCGCCCAAGCTCGAGCCGGAGGAATCGATCGGGCTGGTCAAGCGCGCCGTCGCCAGGATGGGGGCTAAGCCGATCATCGTCGGCGTCTCCGCTCCAGGCTTCGCGGCGATGCGCTCCCTAGCGCGGCAGGTCATGGATCTCGGCGCCGGCGGCGTGATGATCGCTCCGCCGACCAATCTGCGGACCGACGACCAGATCACCGGCTATTACGCGCAGGCGGTCGAGGCGATCGGCACCGACATCCCCTTCGTCATCCAGGACTATCCGCTGACGCTATCGGTCGTGATGACGCCGGCGGTGATCCGCAAGATCATCCAGGACAACCCGTCCTGCGTGATGCTGAAGCATGAGGACTGGCCGGGCCTCGAGAAGATTTCGACGCTGCGCAAGTTCGAGGCCGAAGGTTCGCTGCGCCGTGTCGCGATCCTCACCGGCAATGGCGGGCTCTTCCTCGATTTCGAGATGGAGCGCGGCGCCGACGGCGCCAATACCGGCTACGCCTTCCCGGAACTGCTGATCGACGTCGTCAAGGCCAGCAAGGCCGGCCGCCGCGACGAGGCCCATGACATCTTCGACGCGCATCTGCCGCTGCTGCGCTATGAGCAGCAGCAGGGCGTGGGCCTCGCCGTGCGCAAATATGTGATGATGAAGCGCGGCATCCTCAGCCATGACGCGCAGCGCAAGCCGGGGCCCGGCCTGACCGCCGCCGCCAAGGCCGAGGTCGACTACCTGCTCGGACGGCTGGCGAAACAAGATCCGCGCGCGAAGCTCTGAGCCCTCGGTCTCAAGCGGAGCGAGGCGCTGACCCGAGACTCTCCCGCGGGGAGATGCTCGGGTCCGTGCCAGAACATGCCGCCTTCGATCAGTTCGCCAACTGCACAAGCCGGTCGAGCGCCGGGCCGAAACCGTTCAGCGCGATGTTGAACGAGACCACGTCGTTGCTGGACAGGTTGAGCGCCGCCGCGGTCAGCGTCTTGCCGCCCTTGATCGCGTCGGTCGCCACGGTCGGGAAGGAAATCGGCAGCAGGCAGCCGGCCGGGACGCAGGTCGAGAAGCGCAGGCCCTGGCCGAGATCCTTCTCGTCGAGCTTGAGCACGGCGCCGTTTTCGAGCTTGACCCCGAAGGGCATGAGGATCGTGCCTTCGGCGCGGCCATCCTTCGGCGCGCGCAACTCGATTGCGAAGACACGCTGGTTGGTGCGGCTGTCGCCCTGCGATTGCGACAGCAGGCAGAGCTTCTGGCCGTCATTGATGCGGCAATCGACGGTCCAGTCGCCATAGACCTCGTTGACGGCCAAGGCGCCGTTCGGCAGTCGCGCCGTCGCAGCGGCTGGCTGGCTCACGCTCGGCGTCGCCGGAGCCTGCGCGGTCGCGGGACGGGCGGACGGATTCGCCGTCGCCGGACGCGCCGCAGGGGCAGGACGTGCCGCGGGAGCCGGGCGGGCGGCTGGCGCGCGCGGCGCCGGCTCCTGGGTCGCCGGCGGCTCTGTCTGCGCGAGGGCGGAGATTGCCGGCAGGCTGATCCAGCCGGCAAGCACGGCGATACCAAGAAGATTTGCTTTGGTCACGTCAGTGTTCTCGTTGCAGCAGCCGGTCGGCGCCGCCGAGGTGCGATTAGAGCATTCGCCTGACATGTGCAAGTTGTCGTGGCAGGGCAACTGGGTTGTTGCTCTGGACTTGTTTTTATTTACTTCAAAAAAAGGTTTGCATGCCGCATCGATTACGCTGGTGACGCCAGATATCGTTCGATCCGATCGGCCATGATCACCCGCTTGATGTGACCAACCTGGGTCTTGGCGCCGGCCGGTGCGGCCGGTGCCGTAACGATGAGCGAGAGCCGCAGTCGGCTCAGCCCGTCTTCTCGTCCGCGAGCTTCGCCACCCTGCGCAGCGACAGCAGATAGCCCTGCGTGCCGAAGCCGGCGATGACACCGTCGGCGCGCAGCGACATGTAGGAATGGTGCCGGAAGCTCTCGCGCTTGTGCACGTTCGAGATATGGCACTCGATCACCGTGCCGTCGAAGGTGTTGAGCGCGTCGAGGATCGCGACCGAGGTATGGGTGAAGGCGCCGGGGTTGATGACGATGCCGGCCGCCTGCTCGCGCGCCGCGTGGATCCAGTCGATGATCTCGTATTCGCGGTTCGACTGGTGGAAGCGGATCTCGAGGTCGAGTTCCTTCCCCAGCGCCCGGCAGGCATCCTCGACATCGGCGAGGGTCTCGGAGCCGTAGATATGAGGCTGGCGCTTGCCGAGCAGGTTCAGGTTCGGGCCGTTGAGAACGTAGACGAGACGGGGCATGAGTACTCCGGAAGCGATGCGGGTGGGATGTTGCTTTTATCCGGACCGGACGCAACATGATGTGCCTTGCCGTAGCGTCATGCCGGTGTTGCCGAGGGGGAGGTGATGGACTTGTGGCGCAGTCTTGCTTTGGGTTTGTCCTTCGCTGCTCAGTTCGGTGCCGGCGCCTTGGCGCAACAATCGGTTCCCGCGGAGATCGCCAAGGTCCGCGCCGAAATCCGGGAGACCTGCGGCGGGCGCGCGACGTTCAAGTCGGGCTTCCAGCGAACGGCCGATTTCAACGGCGACGGCCAACCCGACTATCTGCTCGACTATAGCGAGTCCGCATGCGTCGGCGGGATGTCGACCAATCCATTCTGCGGCTCGGCGGGCTGCACGCTCGATATCCTGATGTCGAGCGGGGGCGGCTACCGCCAGGCCTATGGCAGCAATGTCCAGGGCTGGTCGCTCGCTCAAGCCGGCGGCAAGTCCGTGCTGGTGCTGTCCCTGCACGGCAGCGCCTGCGGCCGCTCCGGCCACATGGGCTGCCAGCGCCGGCTCGTCTGGAATGGAGACAAGTTCGTCGCAGCCGGCCGGCGTTGACTCTCGCCTTATGTCAGGCGCGTCCAATCGCGCGATGGCTGGCGATGCCGAAATGGCAGATCGCCTCGCCGAGCTTGGGCGCGGTGTTCGGGAAGATGATGTAGCCGTCGCGCGGCGCCGTGACCTTGGAGCCGTCGGCGCGATGGGCGAGGATTGCGCCGGCCTCGACGGCATCGCCGGTGCGCCAGCCCGCCTCGGCACGGTCGCCCTCCGTCTCGCAGAGCAGGACCTCGACCATCTCGATCACATCGCGCAACGCCGGCTTCGGCAGGGGCGCCTCGACCAATTGCAACTGCGCCAATGTATTGCGGATTGCTGCGTAGCCGATATCGGCTGCCTTGGGGTCGTCATGCGTGCCGCACTCCAGCGTCACAGCATAGCCGCCCGCGAAGCGCATGAACTCGGTCGTGCCATAGCCCTCGGTGACGTTGAGCCTGGGCACCGGCAGGCGGGCACGGATGTCGAGGAGGCGGGCGTAGTTGTCGAGCCAGCCATGGATCGCGGTCGGGACGCCGAGGCAGGAGGCAAGCGCCAGCTCTTCTTCCGCGCGGGCGAAGGGTTCGAGCGCGCCGCGATTGTTCGCAGGGCCGAAGAAGACGAAGGGCTCGCCCTCCTGCCGGAAGGAATGGATGTCGAGCAGCGCGTCGTGCCGGCGCAGCAGCGCGCAGACCGGATTGCCGATCCGGTCCTCGTAATCGCCGGCCAGTGGTCGCTCGCGCAGGTCGCGGTTGAAGTTGCGGTCGCCCTCGCGGGTCTTCAGGCGGAAAGCCTTGGGATTGGTGACGGGCAGGAAGGTGACCTCGCCGCGCAGGATCCTGATCTGGCCTGCCCGGCACTCCTCGATGACGCGGCGTATCGCGGTCGGTCCGCAGGGCTCGTTGCCGTGGACGGCGCCGGTCACGATCAGCTTGGGGCCGGGCTTCAGGCCGATGAAGCTGACGGTTTCGAGCGGGCCGTCGTCGAGGTCGGAGGCAGTCACAGGTACAGGTCGCTTTCGTCGAGAGGAAGGTTCAGGCCTTGCGGGTCTGCGAGTGCGGATCGAGAATATCGCGCAGGCCGTCGCCGAGCAGGTTGAGGCCGAGCACGGTCAGGAAGATGGCAAGGCCGGGAAAGATCGAGATCCAGGGTGCGGTCGAGATCTGGTCGCGCGCATCCGACAGCATCGAGCCCCAGCTCGGGAAGGGCGGGCGGATGCCGAGGCCGAGGAAGGAGAGAGAGGCTTCGGCCAGCACGGCGCCGCCCATGCCGAGCGTGCCGATCACGATGATCGGGCCGGCGATGTTCGGCAGGATCTGGGTGAACATGATCCGGAAGGTGCCGTAGCCCAGCGATCTCGCCGCCTCGATATAGCCGAGCTGCTTGACCGAGAGTGTCGCCGCCCTCGTCAATCGGCAGGTGAAGGACCAGTTGGTCAGGCCGAGCGCGATCAGCAGGCTGGTCAAGCCGGGCTGCAGGATCGCCATGATCGCCAGCGCGAAGACCAGCGAGGGGATCGCCAGCATCATGTTGGTGAGGCCGTTGACGAAATCGTCCCACCAGCCACCCCAATAGGCGGCGGAAAGGCCGAGCGCGACGCCGATGCAGGTGTTGATCAGTTGCGAGACGATGCCGACCGTCAGCGAGATGCGGGCGCCATGCAGCACGCGGCTGTAGATGTCGCGGCCCTGCGCGTCGGTGCCGAACCAGAATTCGGAGCCGGGCGGCACCTCGGCGTTCATCAGATTGGCGTCCATCACCGGGTCGGTATGGGCGAGCCAGGGCGCGAAGACGCCGCCGGCGACGACGAGGGCGAAGCAGGTGGCGCCGATCCAGAGGTTGGCACGGAACTTCATGGTGCGGCCTAGCTGTACTTGATGCGCGGATCGACGACGGCGCAGAGCACGTCGACGGCGATGTTCACGACGAGGAAGAAGAGCACGATCGTCAGGATGCAGCCCTGTACGGCCGGGATATCGCGCCAGGTGACGCTGTCGACCAGGAGCGAGCCGAGGCCGGGCCAGGCGAAGAGCTTCTCGACGACGACGGCCTGGCCGAGCACCGAGCCGAACTGCAGGCCGAGCGTGGTCAGGACGATGACGAGCGCGTTGCGGGCGACATGCCAGCGCATGACGCGATAGGCGTTCGCGCCCTTGGCCCGGGCGGTGCGGACGAAGTCGGCATGCATGATCTCGAGCACCGCAGCGCGGGTCGTGCGCGCGAGCAGGGCGAGAGGCGAGACGCCGAGCGCGATCGCCGGCAGCACGATGTAGCGGGGATCGCCGTCGCCATAGCCGAAGCTCGGGAACCAGTTCAGCGTCAGCGCGAAGAAATACATCAGGAGCAGGCCGAGCCAGAACATCGGCAGCGACAGTCCGGAGACGGCGAAGACCATGGAGAGCATGTCGACCCAGCTTCCCGGCCTGAGCGCGGCGAAGAAGCCGAGCGGCACGCCGATGACGATGGCGAAGAACATCGCCGCGAGCGCGAGCTGCAGGCTCGGCCAGAGCCGCTCGCCGATGAGCGCGGTGACGGGCTGGCGGGTGCGGAAGGAATCGCCGAGATCGAAGGTCGCCAGCCCGCCGACATATTTGGCGAAGCGCAGCGGCAGCGGGTCGTTGAGGCCAAACTGCTGGTTCATCCGCTCGATCGTCGCAGCGTCGATATTGCTGCGTCCGTCGGCCATCTGGCTGGTGGCGAAATTACCGGGAATGACGCTGAACAGCACGAAGATCAGCGCGGCGACCGCGAGCAGGATCGGGATGGCCTGCAGCAGCCGGCGAAAGACGTAAGGCAACATGATGGAGGGCTCCTGATTGCGACTTGGCTGCGTGTCGCGATCGGAAACATGAAGTTCGCGGTCATCCCGGGCGACCCATCGGGTCCGACCTTCGGTCGGCCCGAAGACAGGCTCCGGGAGACCCGGGATCCATTCCGGAACAGTTCAGGAATGGATCCCGGATCGGCGCCGCTCGCGCGGCTTGTCCGGGATGACCGCGCGTTTCTCGTTACATCCGATGGGACGAGGCTTACTTCGCCGCAGGCGAGGTGCTGTCGACCCAGAGCTCCTCGTAGCGCTGCAGCGCCAGCTCGGTCGCATTCGGCTGGAGGCCGTGCAGCCAGGGCTGATAGGCCAGCACCGCCTTGTTGTAGTTGAAGAACCAGACGGGCGCCTCGTCCTGCAGCATGGCGTTGGCCTTCTTCAGCAGGTCGAGCTGCTTGGCCGCATCGGCCTCGTTCGCGGCGTCGTCGATCAGCTTGTCATAGGCCGGATTCTTGAAGGTGGTGTAGTTGCAGGACGAGCGCGGCGTCGAGGAGTGGAAGCACTTCAGCGCCGTCAGCGTGTCCGGGCCCGAGGTGTTCGACCAGATATAGGCCTGGAAATCACCACCCACCACGACGCCACCAAGCGCCGAGGTTTCGACCGGCTTGACCTTCACCTTGATGCCGACCTTGGCGAGCATCGGGATCGTTGCTTCGACGATCGGCACGCCCCAGCTTTCGTTCGGCGTCGCGGTCCATTCGAACTCGAAGCCGTCGGGATAGCCGGCCTCGACTAGGAGCTTCTTGGCCTTCTCAGGGTCGAAGGCGTAGGGCTTGGCGTCCTTGTCGAAGGCGGGCGAGGACAGCGGCAGCCAGCTCACGGCGCGGTAGGCCTTGTCGCGGACGAGGCGCTTGATGATCAGCTCGCTGTCGATGGCGTAGTTGATCGCCTGGCGGACGCGCTTGTCGGAGAAGGGCTTGAAGGTCGGGTTCATGCCCATATTGCGGGTGAAGACCTCGGCGACCTCCAGGATGCCCTTCGACAGGTTCGGGTCCGCCTTGTAGGCGACGTACTGGGTCGAGCCCAGGATCGAGACGTCAACCTCCTTGTTGCGGAAGGCGACGTCGCGCGCCGCCGCCTCGCCCATCGGCGAGATCACGAGCTTGTCGGCATAGGGCTTGCCGGCGAGGTAGTACTTGTCCCAGCGCTCGAAGGCCATGCGCGAGCCCGGCACATGCTCAACGAACTTGAAGGGGCCGAGGCCGATCGGCTTGTCGAAGAAGCCGGCGGCCTGTGCTTCCTTGGCCGGCAGGATCGCGGTCTGCGCCTGGAACAGGAAGTAGCCGGGATCGGCCTTGTCGGTCAGCGTCATCGAGAAGCTGGACTCGTCGATCTTCTTCAGGCCTGAGATCTCCTTGGCCTGGCCCTTCTGGACGTCGGTCGCGCCGACGATGCGGGCGACATAGCGCGCGCCCGGATAGTTCTTCGAACCATCCATGATGCGGGTATAGGACCAGATGACGTCGTCGGAGGTCAGCTTGCGGCCGTTATGGAAAAGCGCGTTGTCGCGCAGCTTGTAGGTGTAGGTCTTGCCGTCGGCCGAGACCTGGACGCTCTCGGCGATGTCGAGCACCGGCTTGCCGTTCTTGGCGTCCCATTTGTAGAGCATGCCGTGCAGCGCGTAGCCGTAGATCTCGTCCTGGATCTGGTTCGAGACATGGCTGTCATTGCTGACGAAGGAGGCGCCATACGGCGCGGTGAAGCGGATCGTGCCGCCGCGGCGCGGCTCCTGGGCCTGCGCCTGCAGGGTAAAGGCGGCCGCGACTGTCAGCGCGGTCGTGAAGGCAAGCTTTTTCAACACGTCGAAACCTCCCATTATGCCGGTGAACTCCCAGAGCCCGTTCCGGTCAGCTTGCGCAGCAAGCCGACCGGGAAAACGGCCTCTGTTCTCATGTTTGGAGACGGATTCACCGATCAGGCTTTCGGCCTGATCGGATCCGGCTCCAGGTCGGCGCCGTTGGCCGGTGCCGATATTCGTTCCATTTGAAACCATAGCGGGCTTTCACGCCCTGTCTTCTTGTTTCCATTGTGCAGCGCGTTCAGGCCGTCCCTGAACGCTCGTAGACGACCTGGCCGCCGCGAATGGTGATGTCGCAGCGGGTATCCCTGAGGATCTCCTCCGGCGAGGCCGAAAGCAGGTCGCGCGAGAACACGGCGACATCGGCGAGGAAGCCAGGCACAAGCTTGCCCTTCACCGCTTCCTGCTTCTGCGAGAAGGCGCCGTATTCGGTATAGGCCTGCAGCGCCTCCTCGATCGAGACGCGCTGGCGTTCATCCATCACCGTGCCGCGCCAGGTCTGGCGCGTCAGCATGGTGTGGAAGTTCGGGAACGGATCGGGATCGCAGACCGGCGCGTCGCTGCCGGTCGCCGGCTTCAGGCCAAGATCGAACCAGGTCCGGAATGGATAGCTCGGCAGCGCCCGCTCCTCGCCGAGCACCTTGATATAGGCGTCGCCGAAATCATGGATGAAGACCTGCTGCGGGCAGGGATAGATCCCGGCCTTGACCATCCGCTCATGCTGCTGCGGCGTCGAGAAGCCACAATGCTCGATGCGGTGGCGCCGGTCGGGATCGGGATAGGCAGCCAGCGCCTTCTCATAGGCGGTGATCAACTGCTCGATCGCGGCATCGCCGATGGCGTGGCAGGCGAGCTGGTAGCCCTTGGCATGAGCGTCCAGCACCTGCCGCTCCAGATCCTCGTCCGAGAGCATCTGCACGCCGGTGGTCTTGTCCTCGCCGAGATAGGGCTCGCTCATCCAGGCAGTGCGGCCGCCGGCCGAGCCGTCGAGGAAGATCTTGACCGCGCCGATCATCAGCATCTCGTCGCCGGTGCCGGAGAGCAGCCCGGCGTCATGGCATTGCGGCACGATCGAGCGGCCCTCGTCGCCGAGCAGAGCGAGCCAGGTCCGCACCGGCAGGCGGCCATCGCGCTTGGCCTTGTGATAGGCCGCGATCTCGTTGAAGCCGGTGACCATGCCGACCGCCGCATCCATGCAGCTGGTGATCCCGAGCGAGAGCAGGTACTGGCCGCCGCGCTCGATCGCGGCGATGAGCTGCTCTTCGTTCGGTGCCGGGATCGCGGCCTTGACCGGGGCGCGGGCGTTCTCCGCGAGCAGGCCGGTGAGCCGGCCGTTCTGCTGCTCGATCAATCCACCCGGCGGGGTCGGCGAGGTCTCGTCGATGCCCCCGAGCTCGAGCGCCAGGGAATTGACGATCGAGATGTGACCACAGGTCCTGACCAGCATCACCGGGTTGTTCGGCGCGGCGCGGTCGAGCTCCTCGCGGAACGGGTGGCGGCCGGTGTCGAGCTTGGTCTGGTCGTAGCCGCGCGCCAGCACCCACTCGCCGGGCTTCGACTTCGCAGCGCGCGCGGCGATCTGGCCGAGCAGCGCGTTCAGCGTCGGCGCCGCGGCAGGACGGGCATCGACCCAGTCCATGGTCAGGCCGACCGAGATCAGATGGAGATGGGAATCGTTCAAGCCCGGCGTCGCCAGCCGGCCGGCGAGGTCGATGACCCTGGTCGAGGGCCCGATCAGGCTGGCGATCTCGGCGTCCTTGCCGGCGGCGAGCACCTTGTCGCCCCAGAGCGCCAGCGCCTCGACCACGCCCTCCTGCCGGCCGCACCAGATCGGCCCGCCGCGCAGCACGATATCGGCCTTGACGCTCATGCTCTTGTCTCCATCGTCATCGTCGTCTTCCATCGCAAGCGCGTGTCGTCCCGGATCTCCGCTGCGCTCCCTCCGGGATGACCTCGTATGTGGTGGTCAAACTCGAATCCCCGCTCAGATATCGTCGAGCGGGAAGATCGGGCGGCGTACCTTCTGGTAAGGCCGCTCCTTGAAGTTCTTGGTCGAGAGCGCGCCGGTGTCGACCTCGATCACTTCGCGGGCGATCGGCTCGAATGCGGCGCGGAAATGCTGCATCGACTTGACGATCACGGTCGATTTCCGCGTCGGGTCGACGCCGAGCGAGGTGAACTGGGCAAGGTCGGTCGCCTGGCCGTTATGGGTGATGACGATGATCTCGACATCGGCGACCCGCAGCAGGGCCGAGAGGCCGTAATTGCGCCAGACGCCGCCGCCCATCGGCCCGTAGCAGATGAAATGCCCGTCGGTGAGTGCCACGACATGGGCGTCGAGCTCGAGCGGGCCGCCGCCGGTGTTGGGATCCACCTTGCCGCCGAGCTTGAGCCTGACGCGGTTGCCGACGCCGGCCGCCTGCGCCGCGAGCGCAGCCTCGGGATCGCGGATCGCATGGAAGCCGACATTCCTCAGGCCTGCATCGAGCACGGCGCGCAGCAGGTTGGTCGCATCGCCATAGGCGCCGGAGCCCGGATTGTCGGAATAGTCGGAGATCATCAGCGGCTTTCCGCCGGCCTCCGGCCCGAGCGTGCCTTCGCCCGCCTTGGCCCTGGCCATCGCCTCCTTCAGCGGGGTGAAGTGGATCGAGGAGTAGTGCCGCTGCTCCCAGGCATAGTCCATCAGCTCCTCGGCGATGGCCTGTGCCTTGCCGCGATCGTCATGGGTGACGGCGATCGAGGGGCCGATATCGTGGACATCGGCCGAGGAGAAGCCGGCCTGGACGCTGACCACGAGCGCATCGCCCGACGCTTCCAGCGCATCGCCGCGGCGCAGCAGCTCCATGAAGGGCGGCGAAGTCGTGCGGCCGCCATCGAGCGCGTAGAGGATCGGCCGGCGGGCGACCGCGACGCGCGGCCTGATCTCGCCCTTCATCGCCCGCTCCAGCAGTTCGGCGCCCTGCCAGGTCCGCTCATACTGGTCGATATGCGGATAGGTCCGATACGAGATCAGCGCATTGGCGTTGTCGGCCATGGCTTGCGTCAGCGTCGCGTGCAAATCGAGGATCGCGACGACCGGAACATCCGGCCCGATCTTGGCGCGGATGCGCTGCAGCAATTCGCCTTCGCCGTCATCCGAGCTTTCCGTCGCCATCGCGCCGTGCAGATGCAGCAGTACGCCGTCGAGCCGCTCGCAGGCGGAAAGGATCATGCCGGCGAAGACATCGAAGGCCGCGTCGGTGACGCGGCCCGAGGGGTTGGCTCCGGTGACGAGCGGGTGGACGAGGCTCCAGCCGAACTTCTCGGCGGCTTCGAAGGCGGCGCCCATCGAGGTCCGCGTGCCCTGGAAGGCGGCGGGCACCTCATTGTCGCGGAAGACGCCGTGATGGCGGAACACCGCCTCATCGGTGAGCTGAACACTGAACGTGTTCGTCTCGTGCATGAATTCCGCGATCAGGACGCGTCTGGCCATCGTGCGGTCGTTTCCCCGAAAACGTTCCCTATGGAACTATTTTTTGTTTTGTAGCGTGGGTGCGGGCGTTTGCCAGCCCGGACCCGGTCATGCGTCCCCTGACATCGGCCCGCTTGCGGGACAGGGGCGAATATGCTTGGCGCCGCCGAATGCTCAGGCGGCGCGGGCCGCGTGGGTCTCGCCGGGGGCGTGGCTGAGATCCTCGGGCCGGGCATAGGCGCGGCCGAAGCGGTTGGCGAGGAAGGCGTCGAAGCCGATCTCCTCCTGCTTGACGAAGCCCTTCTGCGGCAGCTTGCCCTCTGCCAGCAGGTCGAGCACCGCGCAGATGCCCGACGCCGTGGTGATCTGGATGGCGCTGCGCATCACGCCGCCGACCACGGCGCTGTAGACCTTGTTGGCATAGGTCTGCTGGGTCAGCCGGCCGTTCAGCCGGCCGCTGGCGGTGACGAAGATCACGACTACGTCCTGCAGCGTGCTCGGCAGGGCGTTCTCGAAGATGTCCTTCAGAACATCGCGACGCTCGGACAGGCGCAGGTCCTGCAGCAGCGCCTTCATGATCGCGCAATGGCCGGGATAGCGGATGGTGCGGTAGTTCAGCGTGCGCACCTTGCCGGCGAGCGTGTCGCAGAGCGTGCCGAGCCCGCCCGAGGTGTTGAAGGCCTCGTAAGTGATGCCGTCGAGCGAGAACTCCTCGCGCTCTTCCATGGCCGGGACCAGAGTCCGTTCGCCGTTGACGACGGCCTCGCAGGGCTCGCAATACTCGTTGATGACGCCGTCCGTGCTCCAGGTCAGGTTGTAGTTCAGCGCGTTCGACGGATATTGCGGCAGCGCGCCCACGCGGAGCTTGAGGCTGTCCAGCTGGTCGAAATCGCGGGCGAGGTCGGCGGCGACGATCGAGATGAAGCCCGGCGCCAGCCCGCATTGCGGGATCAGCGCCGCCTTGGCGGTCAGCGCCAGCTCCTTGACCCGCCGGGTCGAGGCGACGTCCTCGGTCAGGTCGAGATAGTGCACGCCCTGGGTGGCGGCGGCCTCGGCGATGCGTGTCGTCAGATCGTAGGGCGCGGCCGAGAGCACGGCGAAAGCGCCGTTCAGCACCTGGGCGAGCTCGTCGGCGTCGGTGATGTCGACCCGGCGGGTGGAGATCGTCGGGCTGGTCCTGATCGCGGCGAGCTGTTCGTTGGAGCGATCGGCGATCACCACGCGGTAATCCCCGGTGGCGCCGAGCAGGTCGGCGATGGTCGCGCCGATCTTGCCGGCGCCGATGACGACCACGTTTTTCATGGTTCCCCCGATGAATCTGTTTCTGTCAGAGAGATTCGCTCTTGGCTTCGTCGGATAGAAGCCGGCGACGCGACGATTCATATGGGATTTTTCAGCGAAACGCCGTAAGCTTTCGGCGCTATGCCGATAGACCCGACCGATCGCCATCTCCTGACCCTGCTCACCGAGAACGCCCGCGCTCCGGTGGCCGAGCTCGGCCGCAAGCTCGGCCTGTCACGCACGACGGTGCAGAGCCGGATCGAGCGGCTGGAGCGCCGTGGCGTCATCGCCGGTTACACGGCACGGCTTTCGGAGGATTACGAGAAGGGCCAGGTCAAGGCGCATGTGCTGATCACGGCGTTGCCGAAGCTTGCGGTGCGCGTCGAGACGGAGCTGCGGCGCATCCCCGAGATCAGGACGCTGCATTCGATCAGCGGCCAGTTCGACATGATCGCCGTGGTGGTCGCGCCTTCGATCGGCGAGCTCGACGGTTTGATCGATCGGATCGGCGCGCTCGAAGGCGTCGAGCGCACGATGTCCTCGATCATCCTCTCGACAAGGATCGAGCGTTAGCCTCAATCCGGCAGGACGCGTCCTCCGATCCGCGCCGCAGCGTCGCGCAGCGCGTCGAGATGCACCGGGCGCCCCTGTGGCGCGACGATCGAGGTCAGCGAGGAGATGCTGAGCGCGCCGGCGAGCGCGCCGGAGCGGTCGAAGATCGGTACGCCGACGCCGGTCAGGCCGATGAAGAAATCATCGGCGGCCAGCTCCCAGCCCTGCGCCCGGATGCGGTCGGCCTCGCGCCAGAGCAGGTCTGGATCGGTCTGGCTCGCAGGGGCGCGTTTGGGCAGATCGAGCGAAAGAGCCAGCCGGCGCTGCTCGTCGTCGAGATAGGCCAGCAGCACGCGCGGGCCGCCGCCGCAGTTCAACGGTGCCTGTGCGCCGACCGCGAACCAGGTCGCCTCGACATGCGGCAGCGAAGCGCGCACGCGATCGACGCAGAGCCCGCGCCCGGCGATATGGACCCAGAGGAAGGCGGTCGCGCCGGTTTTCTCTGCGATCTCGGTCAGATAGGGGCCGGCGATGTCGCGCAATTCGCGGCCGGTCGTCACCGCGCTGCCGAGCTCGATCAGCCCCACGGCCAGCGCATAGCTCTGGGAATGCTCGTCATATTCGACGAGCTCATTGAGCTGCAACGTCAGCAGCAGACGCCGCGTCGTGCCCTTGTCGAGGCCGACCTGCCGGGCGAGCTCGCTCAGGCCGAGCCGCGGCTGCTCCGGCCGGAAGGCCCTCAGCAGCGCAATCGCGCGGTCGACGGCTCGGACGATCGGCACGCCCGGCGGCAGTTGCGCGGCCCTGTCCTCGTCTTTGTCGTTCATCGCAAATGTGGATACGCCATGTTCGTTTGCTGAGCGTGTCGCCTAATAACACGCCATGTCAACCATTGACACGGAATTTGTCTCTCGCTTTCATGGCTGCCGAGCTTGCCAACAGGCGCCTGATCGGGTGCGATCGGCCTGAACTGGCTGCCAATGAAAGAACGGGGGAGAACGACGATGACCGGATTGAGATTTGGCCTGGCGCTCGCCGCCTCCGTCCTGGCGCTCGGCGTGGCGCAGGCGCAGGAACCGAAGAAGGGCGGCACGGTCCACGTCGTCGTCCAGCCCGAGCCGCCGATGCTGATGCAGGGGCTCAACCAGAACGGCCCGACCAACATGGTCGCCGGCAACATCTACGAGTCGCTGCTGCGCTATAACGAGAAGCTCGAGCCACAGCCCTCGCTGGCCAAGAGCTGGGAGATCTCGCCGGATGCCAAGGTCTACACCTTCAAGCTGCAGGAGGGCGTGACCTGGCATGACGGCAAGCCTTTCACGGCCGATGACGTCGTCTTCACCCTCGACAAGTTCCTGCGCGAGGTCCATCCGCGCTGGCGCCCGATCGTCAACGCCCAGGTCGACAAGATCGAGAAGGTCGACGACCTCACCGTCAAGATCACGCTGAAGCAGCCCTTCGGCCCGCTGATCATGACGCAGGAAGTCGCCTCCGCGCCGATGATCCCCAAGCACATCTATGACGGCACCGACTACCGCGCCAACCCGGCCAACAACACGCCGATCGGCACCGGCCCGTTCAAGCTGAAGGAGTGGAAGAAGGGCTCCTACATCCACCTCGTGAAGAACGAGAACTACTGGCTGAAGGGCAAGCCGAACCTCGACGAGATCTACTGGCAGATCATCCCGGACGCAGCGGCGCGCGCCGTCGCCTACGAAACCGGCAAGGTCGACGTACTGACCGGCGGCTCGGTCGACGTCTACGACGTGGCGCGGCTCTCCAAGCTGCCCAACACCTGCGTCACCACCAAGGGCTGGGAGATGTTCGCCCCCCATGCCTGGCTGACGCCGAACGTCCGCAACGGCATTTTGGGCAACAAGCAGTTCCGCCAGGGGCTGATGTACGCGATCGACCGCGAGTTCGGCCGCGAGGTGGTCTGGGGCGGGCTCGGCAAGCTGCCGACCGGCCCGATCTCGTCGAAGACCAAGTTCTATTCGGCCGACGTGCCGAAATACGCCTTCGATCCCGCCAAGGCGAAGGAGCTGATCAAGGCCTCCGGCTACAAGGGCGAGACGATCCGCCTGCTCAACCTGCCCTATGGCGAGACCTGGACGCGCTGGACCGAGGCGATCAAGCAGAACCTCGAGGATGTCGGCGTCAAGGTGCAGGTCGAAAACACCGACGTGCCCGGCTGGACCCAGAAGGCCAGCAACTGGGATTTCGACCTCAACTTCAACTTCCTCTACCAGCTCGGCGACCCCGCCATGGGCGTTGCGCGCAGCTACATCACCTCCAACATCGCCAAGGGCAATCCCTTCGCCAATGTCGGCGGCTACTCCAATCCAGAGGTCGACAAGCTCTTCGCCGAGGCGGCGATCGCGCCGACGGACAGCGCGCGGCAGGAGCTCTACACCAAGGTGCAGAAGCTCCTGGCCGACGAACTGCCGGTGCTGTGGCTGCTCGAGATGGATTTCCCGACGATCTATCGCTGCAACGTCAAGAACCTCGTCACCACCGGCGTTGGCGTGAACGACGGCTTCCGCGACGCCTGGAAGGAGTGACGTGATCCGACAGGATCACGTCATGCTCGGGCCTGACCCGAGCATCTCCTGCAAGAGATTCTCGGGTCTGCGCTGCGCTTGCCCGAGAATGACGCCAGCGGAACCTGAATGAACCTCGCGCAATTCCTCGCCGGCCGTCTCGCGAAGGGGATCGTCGTCCTCTTCGCCATCGCGGTGCTGAACTTCTTCCTGATCCGGGCCGCGCCGGGCGATCCGGCGCAGGTGCTGGCTGGCGAAGCCGGCGCTGCCGACGAGCAATTGCTGATCCAGTTACGCGAGCGCTTCGGCCTCGACCAGCCGCTGCTGACCCAGCTCTGGGTCTATCTCAAGGGCTATCTGACCTTCGATCTCGGCTTCAGCTACCGCCAGCAGCAGAGCGTGCTCAGCCTGATCCTCGACCGCCTGCCTGCGACGCTGCTGCTGACCGGCGCCGCCTTTATCGTCTCGCTCGGGCTGGGCACGCTGATGGGCGCGCTCGCCGCCCGCCGCGCCGGCCGCTGGCAGGACAGCGTCATCACAACGCTGGCGCTGGTCTTCTATGCGACGCCGCTGTTCTGGGTCGCGCTGATGAGCCAGATCGTCTTCGCGCTGAAACTCGGCCTCGTCCCCAATGTCGGCTACGAAAGCATCGGCGCGAACTATACCGGGCTCGCCCGCGCGCTCGACATCGCCAGCCACCTCGTCCTGCCGGCCCTGACGCTCGGCCTGTTCTTCACCGCCCTCTATGCCCGGATGATGCGAGCCTCGATGCTTGAGGTCGCCGGCGCCGATTTCGTCAAGACAGCCCGCGCCAAGGGGCTCAGCCCCGGCGTGATCTCGCGTCGGCATGTCGCCCGCAACGCCATCCTGCCGGTGGTGACGCTGGCGGGCCTTCAGGCTGGCCAGCTCGTCGGCGGTGCGGTGCTCACCGAGACCGTCTTCGCCTGGCCGGGCATTGGCCGCCTGATGTTCGATGCCCTGGTGCAGCGCGACTATTCGGTGCTGCTCGGCGTCTTCTTCATCTCCTCGGCCATGGTCGTCGGCTTCAACATCCTGACCGATATCGTCTACCGGCTCGCCGATCCGCGCATCGAGGCGGTGTCATGAGCTTCCTCAAGCGTTTTTCCCGCAATCGCGGCGCCCTGATCGGCCTTGCTATCCTGATCGCGGTGGTGCTCTTTGCCATCCTCGCGCCCTCGCTTTATCCGCAATCGCCTTGGCGGACGGTGGCGCGGCCCTTCCTTGCGCCCTTCGTGATGGAGCGCTTCCCGCTCGGCACCGATACGCTCGGGCGCGACATCGCGTCGGGCCTGGCGCACGGCGCCCGTGTCTCGCTGACGATCGGGCTGGTCTCGACGATTGTCGCGCTGCTGATCGGCGTGCCGCTC
Organism: Allobosea sp. CCNWLY174; assembly: GCF_037120455.1. NCBI lineage: Bacteria > Pseudomonadati > Pseudomonadota > Alphaproteobacteria > Hyphomicrobiales > Alloboseaceae > Allobosea > Allobosea sp. CCNWLY174. The sequence continues at coordinate 63,612 of NZ_JBBBBQ010000009.1, forward strand.
GGCGCGATCGCCGGCTATGCCGGCGGCCTCATCGATGATGCGCTGATGCGCTTCACCGAGTTCTTCCAGACCATCCCCTCCTTCGCGCTCGCAATCGTCCTGGTCGCGATCCTGCAGCCCAAGCTCGGCTCGATCGTGCTCGCCATCGGCGTGGTCAGCTGGCCGCCGGTGGCGCGGCTGGTGCGCGGCGAGGTGCTCTCGCTAAAGACCCGCGAATATGTCCAGGCGGCGATCACCATCGGCCAGCCGACCGCGCGGATCATCTGGAGCCAGGTCCTGCCCAACACCATCGCGCCGATCATCGTGATGGGCTCGCTGATGATCGGCTCGGCGATCCTGCTGGAATCCTCGCTCTCCTTCCTCGGCCTCGGCGATCCCAACCTGATGAGCTGGGGCTACATGGTCGGCGCCGGGCGCACGCGCCTGCTCGACGCCTGGTGGATCAGCTTCTTCCCGGGCGTTGCGATCTTCCTGACCGTGCTGGCGCTCAACCTTGCCGGCGAAGGGCTGAACGATGCGATGAACCCGCGCCTCGCCCGGGAGAGAGAATGATGGCCGAGCCCGTCCTCTCGATCGAAGGCCTGAAGCTCGCACTGCCCGTGATGGCCGACCGCCCCTATGCGGTCGAGGATGCGACGCTGCGAATCGCCGCGGGCGAGACGCTCTGCGTCGTCGGCGAATCCGGCTCCGGCAAGTCGATGATCGCCCATGCGGTGATGGGGCTCCTGCCCAAGGCGGTGAAGCCGGTCGCCGGCGCGATCAGGCTCGCCGGCCGCGACCTCCTGGCGCTGTCGGACGACGCGATGCAGGACGTGCGCGGCCGCGAGGTCGGCATGATCTTCCAGGAGCCGATGACCTCGCTCAACCCGGTCATGCGCGTCGCCGACCAGATCGTCGAGACCTTCGAGGCGCATAAGCTGCTGACCAAGCCGGAGCGCTACGCCCGTGCCGTCGCGCTTCTGACAGAGGTCGGCCTACCCGAGCCGGAGCGGTTGGCGCGGGCCTATCCCCATGAGCTCTCGGGCGGCCAGCGCCAGCGCGTGATGATCGCGATGGCGCTGGCGCTCGAACCGAAGCTGCTGATCGCCGACGAGCCGACCACCGCGCTCGACGTGACCACGCAGGCGCAAATCCTCAAGCTGATCGACAATCTCCGCCACAAGCACGGCACCGCGGTCTTGTTCATCACCCACGACATGGGCGTCGTCGCCGAGATCGCCGACCGCATCGCCGTGCTGGAGAAGGGCGTACTGGTCGAGGAAGGTACGGTCGACCAGGTGCTCGGCTCTCCCCGCCACCCCTATACCCAGAAGCTGCTCGCCGCCGTGCCCTCGCTGACGCCGCCGGAGCGGCCGGCGCTGCCGGAAAGCAAGCCGGTGCTCACCGTCGAGAAGCTCGGCAAGGTCTATCGCAAGCGCGCCTTCTTCCGCCCGGGCCGCGAAGTCAGGGCAGCCGACGATGTCAGCTTCACGCTGGCGCGCGGCGAGACGCTCGGGCTCGTCGGCGAGTCCGGCTCGGGCAAGTCGACGGTCGGGCGCTGCTGCCTGCGCCTGATCGAGCCGGATTCAGGGCGCATCACCCTCGGCGACCTCACCATCACCGACCTCAGCGTCGCGGCGCTCCGCCCGCATCGCAAGCGGATCCAGATGGTGTTCCAGGACCCGTTCGCCTCGCTCAACCCGCGCCAGACGGTCGGCCGGATCATCTCGGACGGGCCGGTCGCGCACGGCACGTCACGCAAGGACGCGCTGGCGCGGGCGAAGGAGCTGCTCGAACTGGTCGGGCTCTCCGCCAATGCGATCGACCGCTACCCGCATGAATTCTCCGGCGGCCAGCGCCAGCGCATCGGCATCGCCCGGGCCCTCGCGCTCGAGCCGGACGTCCTCGTCGCGGACGAGGCGGTTTCGGCGCTCGACGTCTCCGTGCAGGCGCAGATCCTCAAGCTGATCAAGGACATCCAGCAGCGCCTCGGCCTCGCCATCCTGTTCGTCACCCACGATCTGCGCGTCGCCGCGCAGATCTGCGACAAGATCGCGGTGATGCAGCGCGGCAGGATCGTCGAGGCCGGCCCGACCGCCGCGCTCTTTTCCGCCCCCCAGCACGCCTACACCCGCCAGCTGCTCGCCGCCGTGCCCGGCGGCGAGCGGTTCGGGCGGTGAGTTCCATGCGTCATTCTCGGGCGTAGCGAAGCACAGACCCGAGAATCTCAGGACCAGATGGCTGGTTTCCGAGATGGTCGGGTCAAGCCCGACCATGACGAGCCGGCCGAATGCCTGCCTATCTACCGGAGACCCCAGCCATGCCGCTCGACCCCGCCCTGCGCGACCGCATCCTCGCATCTGTCGAAGAAGGCTTCGCGGAGCAGATCGCCTTCACCCAGGAGATGATCCGCTTTCCGTCGACACGCGGCGACGAGCACACCGTCCAGGACTTCATCTTCCGCGCCTTGAAGCAGCGCGGCTTCACCATGGACCGCTTTGCCATGGATCGCGAGGCGATCGGTCGCCATCCCGGCGGAGCGCCGTTCTCTGACACGCATTCGGACGCGCCGATTGTGGTCGGCATCCACCACCCGCGCGAGGAGACGGGTCGCTCGCTGATCCTGCAGTCCCATGTCGACGTGGTGCCGACCGGCCCGGCCGAGCTCTGGACGCATCCGCCCTTCGATCCCGTGATCGAGGGCGACTGGCTCTATGGCCGTGGCGGTGCCGACATGAAGGCGGGCGGCGCTGCAAATCTCTATTGCCTCGATGCGCTCCGGCGCATCGGCCTGCAGCCGGCGGGAACCGTCTATGTCCAATCGGTGGTCGAGGAGGAATCGACCGGCAACGGCGCGTTGATGACCCATTTGCGCGGCTACGCGGCCGATGCGGTGCTGATCCCCGAGCCCGAGGAAGAGATGTTGGTGCGCGCCAATACCGGCGTGCTCTGGTTCCAGTTCGAGGTCCGCGGCGTGCCGATGCATGTGCGCGAGATGGCGGCCGGGGCGAATGCGATCGACGCGGCCTATCGCGTCATCGGCGCGCTGCGCGAACTCGAGGCGGCGCTCAACCGCGAGAAGATCGGCCGGCCGCATTTCGAGGATGTCGCCCATCCGATCAACCTCAACATCGGCAAGATCGAGGGCGGCGACTGGGCTTCGTCGGTGCCGTGCTGGTGCAAGGTCGACTGTCGTATCGGCCTCTATCCCAGCATGTCGGCCGAAGAGCTCGGCAAGCGGATCGAGGCGACGGTGCTCGCCTTCGCGCGCGCCGATGCGTTCCTCTCGAACAACCCGCCCAAGGTCGTCTTCAACGGCTTCTGGTCGGAAGGGTATGTGCTCGAGCCCGGCAGCGAGGCCGAGGCCGTGCTCGGCCGCGCCCATCAGGGCTCGACCGGCAAGGCGCTGAAGAGCTTCATGACCCCCGGCTATCTCGATACCCGGGTCTACGCCCTCTACGACAAGGTGCCCGCGCTTTGCTACGGCCCGATCTCGGAGAACATCCATGCCTTCGACGAGCGCGTCAGCCTGGCCTCCCTGAAGCGGATCACCGGCACCATGGCCCTCTTCGTCGCCGAATGGTGCGGGGTGGAGGCGATCGAGAAGTGATGATGCGCGCCTGCCGTGCATCGAGCCTGCATCGAAATGACATGACAATGCAGGCTCCTCCTCACGCATAGTCCGATCATGCCGACCGTGTCCGCCCGCTCGCTCCTGCTCGTCCCGCTGCTCGGGCTGCTCTGGGGCTTCAACTGGCCGGCGGTCCGGATCTCACTGACCGAGATCGCGCCATGGACCTTGCGAGCCGGCGGCATGACCTTCGCCGGGCTTGCTCTCGTCGCGGTCGCGCTGGCGCGGGACATCAGTCTCAAGGTGCCGGCCGCGCATTGGCCCAGGCTGATCGTCGCCGGCATCCTGTCGATCGCCGCCTTCAATATCCTGCTCGCCTTCGCGCAGTTGATGGCGCCGACCTCTCGGGCCGCGATCCTGACCTTCACCATGCCGGTCTGGGCAACGCTGATGGCCTGGCCGGTATTGGCCGAGCACGTCGACCGCCTGCGGCTGATCGGCCTGGGGCTCGGCATCGCCGGATTGCTCTGTCTCGGCCTGCCGCTGATCCGCGCGGGCCAGCTCTCGCCGGGGCTTGCTCTCGCTTTGCTTGCGAGCATCAGCTGGGCGCTCGGCACCATCGTCACCAAGCGCTGGCCGGTCGCGGCGCCGACGCTGTCGATCGCCGCCTGGCAACTGCTGATCGGCGGCGCGGCGGCCGGCATCGGCATGCTGATTTTCGAGGGCATTCCGGTCCCGAAGACCCTGTCGCCGCCGGTTGCCGCGGCACTGACCTTCCATATCCTTGGCGCGCAGGCGCTCGCCTACTTCCTCTGGTTCACCGTGATCGCCCGGCTTCCTGCGGGGATCGCCAGCCTCGGCACCTTGATGGTTCCGGCGGTCGGGGCGCTCGGCTCGGTCCTCCTGCTTGGCGAGCGGCCGGCGGCGAGCGACTGGCTCGGCCTCGTCCTCGTGGTTGCCGCTTCGGGTGCGATCCTTGTCTCGCCAAAACCGGGTCCTTGACCCTAGGTCATTTTTTCTTCGTCCCGTCCGGAACCTTTTGCGCAATGCCGCGTTCAGCGCGTTGGACATGTCAAATATCAAGGTTCCAAACGTGCTTCAGATCGCGGAAGGTCCGGTGACCGCCGAGCGCTACCGCTTGCTGGTGGAGTCCGTCACGGACTACGCGATCTACATGCTCGATCCGCAGGGGACGGTGATCAGCTGGAACCCCGGCGCCCGGCGTTTCAAGGGCTATGAGGACCACGAGATCATCGGCCAGCCGTTCTCGCGCTTCTACACCGAGGAAGATCGCGCTGCCGGCTTGCCGGAGCGAGCTCTGGGCCAGGCCGCCGAAACAGGGCGCTTCGAGAGCGAGGGTTGGCGCGTCCGCAAGGACGGCACCCGCTTCTGGGCCAATGCTGTCATCGATGCGATCATAAACCCGGCGACCGGCCGGGTGCTCGGCTATGCCAAGGTCACGCGCGACCTGACCGAGCGGCGCCAGGCGGATGAGGCGCTGCGGCGGTCGGAGGAGAAGTTCCGCCTGCTGGTGCAGGGCGTCACCGACTACGCGATCTACATGCTCGATGCCGACGGCATCGTGACCAACTGGAACGCCGGTGCGCAGCGGATCAAAGGCTATGCGCCGGACGAGATCATCGGCCGGCATTTCTCGCTGTTCTACACGCCGGAGGATCGCGAGAAGGGCGAGCCGCAAAGGACGCTCCAGGCTGCGATCGACAATGGCAGCGCCGAAAAGGAAGGCTGGCGCATCCGCAAGAACGGCGAGACCTTCTGGGCGAGTGTCGTCATCGACCCGATCCGCGACGATGCTGGCGAGGTCATCGGCTTTGCCAAGGTCACGCGAGACCTGACCGAGCAGCGTAAGGTCCAAGCCGAGCTCGATGCGGCGCGCGAGGCCTTGTTCCAGGCGCAGAAGATCGAGGCCCTCGGCCAACTCACCGGCGGCGTTGCGCATGATTTCAACAATCTGCTGACCGCCGTGCTGGGCAGCCTCGAGCTCGTGCGTCGCCAGATCGGCGATGAGCGCCAGCTCAACCTGATCGACAATGCGATCAAGGGGGCGAGCCGGGGCATCTCCCTGACCCAGCGCATGCTCTCCTTCGCCCGCAAGCAGGAACTGGCGCTGCAGCCGGTGGCGGTTGACGTGCTCGTCGCCGAGATGGGCGACCTGCTGCAGCGCTCGCTGGGGCCGCTGATCCGGATCGAGACGGATTTCCCCGCCGATCTCGCGACCGCAGTGGCCGATTCGAACCAGCTCGAAGCCGCGGTCCTCAACCTTGCCGTCAATGCGCGGGACGCGATGCCGGAAGGCGGCGTATTGCGCGTCGGGGCCAAGAACGAATCCGTCGGCCGAGGCCATCGCAGTGGCCTGCCCGACGGCGACTATATCCGTCTCTCGGTGGCCGATACCGGTAGCGGAATGGATGCAAAGACACTGGCCCAGGCGACCGAGCCCTTCTTCACCACCAAGGGTGTCGGCAAGGGCACCGGGCTCGGCCTCTCGATGGTGCACGGCATGGCCGAGCAGCTCGGTGGCCGTCTGCAGCTGACCAGCCAGGTGGGACGAGGCACGACCGTGGAAATCTGGCTGCCCGTGGCTTCCGCAACCATAACGGCCGAGCCTGTCCAGTTGCCTGTCGAGACGAAAATGGAGACCGCCATGGAGCCGCGCCCGCTGACTGTGCTCGCGGTCGATGACGATGCGCTCGTGCTGATGAACACAACCGCACTGCTGGAGGACCTCGGCCACAAGGTCATCGAGGCGAGCTCGGGGCGGGAAGCGCTGTCGGTGCTGGAGAACAACGAGATCGATCTGCTGATCACCGATCATGCCATGCCGCAGATGACCGGTGCGCAATTGATCACGGAAGTCGGACAGCGCTGGCCCAATGTGCCGGTCATCCTCGCTACAGGCTATGCCGATCTGCCGGCGGGCGCCGGAGCGGGCGTGTTGCGGCTGAACAAGCCGTTCTGGCAGGCCGATCTGGAAAAGGCGGTCAATGCGGCGATGGCGCGGCGCACGACGGCTGCAGCCGCGGCCTGAGGGCTGTCACCGGCCTTGATCGGTTCGCCGGGTCGGCGCGGCCGCCGAGCCGCGTTCGACCAGTCGGGTCGGCAGCACGAGATCGGGAGGGGCACCGCCTCCCGAGAGCTGTTCGATCAGCAGTTTCATCGCCGCCTGGCCGATCTCGCGGCGTGGCTGGTGGATGGTGGTGAGCTGCGGCTCGACGGCCTCCGCCAGCACGATGTCGTCGAAGCCGACCACCGAGACATCGTCAGGGACGTTGCGGCCGCGGGCGCGCAGCTCGCCCATGGCGCCGACCGCCATCTGGTCGCTGGCGGCGAATATGGCGCTGTAATCGACGCCTCTCGCAGCGAGCGTGCGGATCGCGGCGCGCCCGGCGGCGAGGCCGAAATCGCCCTCGACGACGAGGTCCGGGTCGGCCGGAATGCCGGCATCGGCGAGGCCGGCGAGATAGCCGTCGCGACGGTCGAGGCTCATCGGATCCGGCATCGGGCCGGCGATATGGGCGATCCGGCGATGGCCGAGCCTGGCGAGGTGGGCAACCGCTGCGCGTGCCGCAGCATGGTTGTCGACCTTGACTGTCGGCAGATTGAGCCCAGGCAGCATCTCGAGCGCAACGACAATGGGCGGCAGGCGGCTGCGTTTGGCGAGGGCCTCGGGGAAGCGGCCGACCATCAGGATCAGCCCGTCGGCATGGCGCTCCCTGACCATGTCGACATAGCGCAGGATGCGCTCGTCATCGTCGCGGGCATCGCCCATCAGCACCTTGTAGCCGGCGTCGACCGCGGCTTCTTCGACCCCCTTGTAGATCTCGAGATAGAACGGGTTGCTGATGTCGCGCACCAGCAGGATCACGGTGCGCGTCGCCTGGAGGCGGAGATTGCGCGCCTGGGCGTTGGGAATGAAGCCGGTCGCCGCGACCGCCGCGATGACGCGCTCGCGGGTCCGCGCCTTGACCCTCTCCGGCTGAGCCAAAGCGCGCGACACCGTCGCCGTCGAGACGCCGGCGAGGCGCGCGACTTCGGCGATGGTCGGGGCGGCTATGGGGGCGTCTTGCAAGGTCGATGATCTGGAACGGCGGCGGCGAATCGGCGCGACGGCGGCAGGAGCCCCATCATGCCGCAATCGCTGTCGGCAGGGCAAAAGTCAGGGCGCCCGCGTCGCGCGGGCGCCCATCGTCCTCGCTTACTTGCCGCCCCAGCGGGCCGGGTAGTTCGCCATCTGCTCGCAGCCACAGAGCGCGTAATGCAGCGGCGGCATCTTGTCGTTGACGAACTTGTCGAGGTTCTCGGCCGTGATCGCCGGCTGAGGCAGCTTCCAGGTCGGCCCCACCACCGGCTCGCCCTTGAGGATGCGGATCGCCGCGATCACCGGGGTGCGCCACTGATAGGTCGGGTAGGTCGGTGCGATCGCGGTGAGCTTGTTCTTCTTCCACTTCTGCAGGAAGTCCTGCTGATCCTCGCCATTGATCACCGGATAGGGCTTGCCGGCATCCTCGAAGGCTTCGAGCGCCGCGACCGCAGTCGCACCGGCATCCATCCAGACGCCGTCGATCTTGCCGAAGCGGTTGAGGTAGTCCTCGACGATCGCCTTGGTCTTGGCGTTGTCGCCATTGGTGAACTCGGCGCCGACGACCTTGATGCCCTTCTCCTTGAAGATGCGCTCGGCCGCGGCCCAGCGGTTCTCCAGCACGTCGACACCAGGCAGGATGCGCAGCGCCAGCACCGAGCCGCCAGCGGGAATCTTCTCGGCGATGAAGCTCGCGCCCTGGATGCCGAAGCCGTAGCCGCCGATCGGATTGATGAAGGTCACCGGCGCCTTGCTGTCGACGCCGCGGTCGAAGACCACGACGGGCAGCTTCTTCGCGGCCGCCTCGACCGCCGGCGTCAGCGCCGCGGTGGTGTTCGGCGAGACGATCAGCGCATCGCACTGGCCGCTGTTGACGAAGGCGTTGATGTCCGAGATCTGCTTGTCGTCCTTGCCCTCGGCATCGGCATGGGTGAACGAGGCGATGTCGGCCTTGTTGGCGTCGACCTCGGCCTGCATGTTGGTGAAGCCGACGACGCGCCAGGGATTGTTCACGCCCGCGTTCGAGAAGCAGAGCTTGTAGGGGCCGGGCTTCTTGTACTTGGCGGTGTCGACCTTCTCGCCGCCAAGGTTCTGCTCCCAGGGCTTGCCCTCGGGGCCTTGCGGGGCGACCGTGAGTAGCGCCTTCTGCCGCTCGAATTCGGCGGGATCGTTGAAGTTCTGGGCGATGGCGCCCGTCGACAGCGCTGCCAGCAGCGCCGTCAAACCGATCTGCGTCTTCATGTTCACCTCCCTCTGTCACGCCGCCTTGCCGGCGGCCTCTGGCGGAGCGCGTGGGATCACGCGCTTCCGAAAACTCGTTTTCAGGCGCGCCGCATGCGCCAGGCGCTCGATGCCACCGCGGCGATCAGGATCACGCCCTGCACGGTCTCGCGCAGCGGCTGCGGCAGGCCCATCAGGTTGAGAACAGTGAACAGGGCGAACAGGCTGAGCGCCCCGGCGACAGCGCCGGTCACGCTGGCGCGTCCGCCGAGCAGTTGTGCTCCGCCGATGACGCAGGCGGCGATCGCCTGCAGCTCGAGCCCTTGGCCGACCGCGGTCGAGACGCCGGCGAAGCCGCCGAGCAGGATGCCCGCGGTCACCGCCGACAGCGCCGAGATCACGAAGACCAGAACCCGCGTCGCGCCGACCGGCACGCCGGAAAGCTCCGCCGCGCGCGGATTGTCGCCGACCGCGAGCACCTGCCGGCCGAAGACTGTCGCGTGCAGCAGCCAGGCAGCGAGGGCGACGAAGCCGATCAGGATGAGCACCGAGAGCGGCATGATCCCGGTCACGGGTACGTCGCGATAGACGAGGCGGCCGAGCGCCCGGAAATTCTCCGGCAGATAGCCGCGCGGCGCTCCGCCCGACCACATCAGCGCCGCGCCGTTGAGCGAGAGCAGCATGCCGAGCGTCGCGATGATCGAGGGCACCTTGAGCAGGGTGACGACAAGCCCGTTCACCAGTCCGACGCCGAGCCCGATCAGGTAGAGCACGCCGATCGTCCACCAGGTGTTGTCGGGATTGCCGCCGGCGAGCATCGAGCCGCCGAGCACGGTCAGCGTCACCAGCGAGCCCATCGACAGGTCGAAGCCGCCGCCCGCGATGACGAAGAGCTGTCCGCAGGCGAGGATGATCAGCGGCGCGGCCCGGCGCAGGAAGTTGAGGAAGCCCTCGACCTCGAAATAGCTCGGCTGCATCACGGCGATCGTGCCGTAGAGCACGAGGAAGACGGCGAGGCCGACATTGGTGCCGCGGGCGAAGCGCAGCGCCGCCGAGGGGGCGGTATGGCTGGCCACGGCGCTCATGCGACATGCCCCTTGCTGCGCACGGCGTAGACGGCGACGGCGAGGATGACGATGGCGCCGCGCAGCACCTGCTTCGGGAAGGCGTCGATGCCTGTCATGTTGAAGACGGCGTCGAGCGTGGCGAAGAGGAAGACGCCCGCGAGCGTGCCCCAGACGCCGCCGCGCCCGCCGGCGAGCAAGGTGCCGCCGATCACCACGACCGCGATCGATTCAAGATCGTAGACGCCGTCGCGGCCGACCCAGGGCGCCCCGGCGCGCAGGCGGCTGGCGAGATAGAGCCCGGTGAGGCCGGCCATCAGCGAGCACAAAACATGCGCGCCGATCATCACGCGCTCAGTGCGGATGCCGGCGAGGCGGGCGCCGTCGCGATTGCCGCCGGTGGCGTAGAGATGGGCGCCAAAGCGCGTGCGGCTCAGCAGCAGCCAGATCGCGAGCGCGAGCACGAGCAGCAGCAGCACCGACCAGGGCAGCGGCCCGATCCGGCCATAGGCGAAGGCCTGGAAGGCTGCCGGAACCGAGCCGGCGAAATTGGAAAAGCTGGCCGAGAGCAGCCCCTGCAGGATCAAACCGACGCCGAGCGTCGCGATCAGCGGGTTGACGTCGAGCCGCGCGATGATCAGCCCGTTGACGAGGCCGACCGCTGCCGAGAGCGCCAGCACCGCCAGTACGGCCGGCGCGATCATTGCCGGCTCGCCTTTCATGATGAAGGAGGCGAGCACGGCCGAGACGCTGATCAGATTGGCGACGGACAGGTCGATCGAACCGACCAGGATGGTCAGCGTCTGCCCGAGCGCGACGATGCCGAGGCCGACCATGCGCTGGGTCAGGCCAATGAGCCCCTCGCCGCTGAGATAGGCGTGCTGGCCGGTCGCGAGCGCGGTCGCGACATAGAGCACGAGCGAGCCGGCGAAGAGCAGCGGCGCCACCGGCACGTCGCGCGCCGGGCGAGGGGCGGCGATATCAGCGACGCTCATGCCGCGACCTCCGCCGTCCTGGTGCCGAGGGCAAGGTGCATCACGTCTTCCTCGCTGGCGCCGCGCTTGAGTTCTCCGGCGATGCGGCCTTCATGCATGACCAGGATGCGGTCGCTGACGCCGATGATCTCCGGCAGGTCGGAGGAGATCATCAGAATGGCGCGGCCGCGATCGGCGAGACCTCGCATCAGCTGGTAGATCGCCGCCTTGGCAGCGACGTCGATGCCGCGGGTCGGCTCGAGAAAGATCAGCACCTTGGGATCGCGCGCCAGCCAGCGGCCGATCACGACCTTCTGCTGGTTGCCGCCGGAGAGCTCGCGGATCTCCTGGGTGAAGCCGGCGGCGCGGACATCGACCTCGGCGAGTTGCCGGTCGGCGGCGGCGCGCGCCATCGCGCCAGAAGCCGGTGGACGCAAGCGCCGCGCAAAGGCGCGCAGCGTCATCAGGACATTGTCGCGCAGCGATTGCTGCGGGGCGATGCCCTCCTTCTTGCGATCGTCGGAGAGGAAGCCGATGCCGGCGGCGATGGCCGCTCGCGGCGATTGGATCAGGCCGTCCAGCCCATCGACGGTCATCCGGCCGCGGGTGAACGGCTCGTCGCCGAAGAGAGCTCGCCCCAGCGCGCCCTTGCCGGAGCCTTCGAGCCCGGCGACGCCGACGATCTCGCCGGCGCGCAGGTCGAGCGCGATATCGGAGAGGATGGCGTTGCCGGCACCCTGCACCGACAACACGACCGGGCCGAGCCTGGCCGGGTCACCCGGCGGCGGGAAGAAATCGGCGAGGTCGCGCCCGACCATCAGCCTGACGATCGTCGCCGGCGTCAGCGCGGCGGCCGGGTGTGTCGCGACCAACTTGCCGTCCTTCAGCACGGTGATGCGGTCGGCGATCGCCTTCAATTCGGCCATGCGGTGGGAGATGTAGAGGATCGCCGCGCCCTCGCGCCGGAGCGTCCCGACCAGTCCCAGAAGTCGGCCGGCATCGCGCTCATCGAGCGCTGCGGTCGGCTCGTCCATGACGATGATCTGGGCATCGAGCGCCAGCGCCTTGGCGATCTCGACCAGTTGCTGCTCGGCGATCGACAGCGATTTCACCAGCGCATCGGGCTGGACCCTGGCGCCGACACGCTCCAGCAGCTTGCGCGCGCCCTCCTGCATCGCGGCGCGGTCGAGCAGCCCGCCACGGGTCGGCTCAAGGCCAAGGAAGATGTTGTCGGCGACGCTGCGCTCGGGCAGCAGGCTCAGCTCCTGGTGGATGATGCTGATCCCGGCCCGGCGCGCCTGGACCGGATGCCGGAAGGCGATCGGCTCCCCGTTCAGGAGGATTTCGCCTTCGTCGGGCCGATAAACGCCGCCCAGTACCTTCATCAGCGTCGACTTGCCGGCGCCGTTCTCGCCGCAGATGGCGTGGACCTCGCCGGAATGGCAATCGAGGCTGACATCGTCGAGCGCCCGCACGCCGGTGAAGCTCTTGCCGATGCCGCGCATCGAAAGGACCGGCGTATCGGCGCTCATGCCGCACCTGTCTTGTTGGGTTCAGCGGCTTCGGCCCAGCCGCGCCGGATGAAGTCGTGGCTCTCGACGAGGAGCGTGTCGAGATCAGGAAAGAGGTCGCGCCAGACCCGTGTCGCCGCCGCGAGCGAGGGCAGCGCCCGGCCGAAAGCCTCGACCGTCAGCCAGCCGTCGTAGCCGGTAGCGCGGATGGCGCGGAACGTCTGCGCCCACGGCACATGGCCGCGTCCGACGATGCCGCGATCGTTCTCTGAGAGATGGATATGATTGATCTCGGGAGCGTAGCGGCTGTAGGCGCCTACGGGATCGCGCTCCTCGATATTGGCGTGGAAGGTGTCGTACATGTAGCCAAAGTTCGGATGCGCGACCTCGGCCTTCAGCGCGCTCGCCGCCTCCATCGTGTTCAGCGCGTAGCATTCGAAGCGGTTGATCGCCTCGAGCGAGAGCGCGATTCCGGCCTTGCTGGCATCGTCAGCCATGACGTGCAGGGCCTCGGCCAAATGGGCCAGCTCGTCCTCACGCGGGCCTTCGCCGGTGAAGACGCCGACCGGCGAGTGATAGGGGCCGGCGATGACGGAGGCACCGAGCGCCGCGGCGCAGTCGACCGCCCAGCGATGGCGCTCGCGCGCCTTCCGGCGGATGGCAGGATCGGGCGAGAGCGGGTTGCTGTCCTCGGCGACGATGGTGACGATGGTGCGCTTCAGGCCGATCGCATCGAGCCGGCGGCCAAGCCGCTCGTAATGGCCGACATCGCCCTCGAAGACCGGGATCTCGACGCCGTCATAGCCGATCTCGCGGATGCGCTCGCACAAGGGCAGGTGCGCTTCGTCGATGAAGCCGCCGACCGTCAGCAGGTTGAAGCCGATCTGGATCATTGCCTTGGCTTTCGTGCCGCGCTCAGCGCAGCCGCAATGCGGTCGCGCGGCTGCAGAAAGCCGATGAAACGACGATGCTGGCATGCATGACCGGCATTCCTCCCTGGGGCGGTTCATTCTGCGGAACCGCTTCGGATTGGATTATGTAATCGATTGCAAAACTGTCAACCGGCTCCTTTGCGGCGCTCCGTCACATCGAAGGCGGCGATCCGACCGGGGCGCGCTGCTTCGTCAGCGGACTACGCGGTTGCGGCGATACGGGTGGGTATGAACCACCGGCCCAGGTGGTTGCCGTCGCGGAGCCCCTATTGATAGCCGGTCGATGGCACCTGCCTGTGACAGGCTCGCTGGCGGAACGGAATTCTCCCATGGCAGGTGCCGGCCGCAGGCGCTTCCGCCTCCTGCCCGGGACATCTTTGAAAAGACATTCCATTGACCGTGCCTGTGTTCGCATGAAGAATGTCAGTATCGAGCGCCGATAACTGCGCTAGATCGCGGGATTTGCTGGAGCAGCTTGCACCGCGTCAACAATGCTAAAAGCACCACGATGAAATCGTGGGCTCCGAGTCCGGAGACACGTCGATGAAACCGCGTAATACTTTGGATCCTGAGCGATCGGACGGCCAGCCGCGATGTTCCTGATCCCTCGCCCTGCGGCCTGATCGCCGGGCTCACCATTCCCTAGCAGCGTCCGCGTGCCGGCTTGCCCGGCCGGAGCGTCGTTCCCTGGCGACGCTTAGCCTCGCTGCGTCCTCCCGCCAGCCGAGGCCTTCATGACTGTCGTCTCGCTCGTCACTTCAACATCAGCGGCACCCCGCCACGTCGGTCGGGCTGCGCCGGCACCAGCCGAGGCGCCCAACTTCCGTGCGGCGCTGCGCCATCTCGCCGGCGGTGTCAGCGTGATCACGACCGGGCAGGGCGAGGATCGTACCGGGTTGACCGTGACCTCGCTCGCGTCGCTCTCGGCCGAGCCGCCGACGGTGATGTTCGGGCTCAACCTGGGCTCGTCGAGCTTTCCGGTGCTCGCCCGCCATGGCAGCTTCGGCGTCAATTTCCTCAACGCCACGCAAAAGCAGATCGCCGACCGCTTCTCCGGCCGCAATGGCGAGAAAGGCGAGGCGCGCTATGCCGGCGCGAGCTGGACGCAAGGTGTCACCGGCGCCCCGCTGCTCGAAGGCGCGCTGGCTGCGCTCGACTGCGAGGTCGAGGAGCTGATCGAGCGGCATTCGCACGCCATCGTCATCGGCCGCGTCCGTGAGGTCCGGCTCGGTGGCGACGATGCGGCGCTGCTCTACTGGCGCGGCGATTACGAGCGCCTCGGCTGGATGGCCGAGGAAGCCCGTACGGCGCTCGGCCTGCGCGGCATCTGATCCAGGCGAGACATCCCATGGCCTATTCCCTCAGCCTGCTCGACAAGAGCCCGATCCTCGACGGCGAGAGCGCGGTCGATGCCCTGCAGCGCACGATCGCTCTGGCGCAGGCTGCCGAGCGGCTGGGCTATCGCCGCTTCTGGCTTGCCGAGCATCATGGCTTTGCCGGACTCGCCAGCTCGGCACCGGAAATCCTGGTGGCGCATCTGATCGCGCGCACGCGCCGGATCCGGATCGGTTCCGGCGGGGTGCTGCTGCAGCACTACAGCCCCTACAAGGTCGCCGAGACCTTCAACCTGCTCGCCGCGCTGGCGCCCGATCGCATCGATCTCGGCATCGGCAAGGCGCCGGGCGGCCTGCCGCTCTCGACCAAGGCGCTGCGCGTCCAGCATGCTTCCAAGGACGCCCGCTCCTTCGAAGCGCTGCTGGCGGAACTCGATGGTTTCCTTTCGGGTTCGCTCGATGTGGATGATCCGCTCGCCGGCGCGCAGGCCCTACCGAAGCCGCCTGCGCCAGCTGAGCGCTTCCTGCTCGGTGCCAGCCCGGATAGCGCAAGGCTCGCGGCGGAGCGCGGCTGGCGCTTCGTTTTCGCCGGCCAGCTCAATGGCGACCCGAAGGCGATCGAGGCCAGCCTCAACGCATATGCCAAGGCCGGCGCGAAGCAGCCGCCGCTGTTCGGCCTCGCTGCCCTCGCCGCCGCGACGGCGGAGGAGGCGCGCGCGCTGACCGAGCCTTTGCGCGTGGTCCGGTTGACGCTCGACAATGGCCAGAGCGTCAATCTCGGCAGCGAGGAGCAGGCGGCCGAGTTCGCCCGCCAGGCCGGAGCCTCCTCGTACACGACCGAGATCCGACGCCCGAGCATTCTCTCCGGCACCGCCGAGGACGTCCGGCGCGAGCTTGATGCGCTCTCGGCCCGCTTCGGCATCACCGAATTCGTCATCGACACACCGGCTGCCGCGACCGCCCAGCGCCTCGCCTCGGTCACGCTGCTGGCCGGCGACGCGCCGGCGCTTGCGGCTTGAGCCGACAGGAGACACCGATGAGCAAGACCCGTCTCACCTTCGGCCTGATGCTGCAGGGCCCCGGCAGCCACATGAATGCCTGGCGCCATCCGAGCAATCCGCCCGATGCCAGCGTCAATCTCGATTTCTTCATCCGCAACGCCCGCAAGGCCGAAGAGAACGGCATCGCCTTCGCCTTCGTCGCCGACGGGCTCTACATCAACGAAAAGTCGATCCCGCATTTCCTCAACCGGTTCGAGCCGCTGACCATCCTCTCGGCGCTGGCGACCGTGACGAAGAAGCTCGGCCTCGTCGGCACGGTCTCGACCTCCTATAGCGACCCCTTCACCATCGCCCGGCAATTCGCCTCGCTCGACCTGATCTCCGGCGGGCGCGCCGGCTGGAATGCGGTGACCTCGCCGCTGGAGGGTTCCGGCCGCAATTATGGCCGCCCGCATCCCGAGCATTCCCTGCGCTACGAGATCGCGCATGAATACCTCGACATAGCCAAGGGCCTCTGGGATTCCTGGGACGACGACGCCTTCGTCCGCGACCGTGAGAGCGGCCGCTTCTTCGACCGCGAGAAGCTGCACACGCTCGGCTACAAGGGCCGCTTCTTCCAGGTCGAGGGGCCGCTCAACATCCAGCGCTCGCCGCAGGGCCAGCCGGTGCTGTTCCAGGCCGGCGCCTCGGATGCCGGCATCGGCCTCGCCGGCCGCCATGCCGATGCGGTCTTCGCCAACCATGTCTCGCTGGAAGAGGGCCAGGCCTTCTATCGCAGCATCAAGACCAGCGCGATCGCGCAGGGGCGGCTGGCGGACGACGTCAAGATCTTCCCGAGCGCCGGGCCGATCGTCGGGCGCACCCGGCAGGAGGCCGAGGACAAGTACCAGGCGATCCGCGATCTCGTCTCGATCGATGACGCGCTTGCCTATCTCGGCCGCTTCTTCGACCATCACGATTTCAGCGCCTATCCGCTTGACGCCCCGTTCCCGGAGCTCGGCGAGATCGGCAAGAACAGCTTCCGCTCGACCACCGACCGGATCAAGCGCACTGCCGCCCTGAAGCGCCAGACCTTGCGCGAGGCGGCGCTGGAAGCTGCGACCCCGCGCGCCGACCTGATCGGCTCGGTGCAGGAGATCGCCGACATCCTGATCGAACGTGTCGAGAAGCAGGCGGCCGATGGCTTCATCCTCGGCTTCCCGGTGATCGGCGAGGGGCTCGATGATTTCGTCGAGCTGGTCATCCCGGAGCTCGAGGCGCGCGGTGTCTACGACCGCACCCTGCCGGGCGAAACGCTGCGCGATCATCTCGGCCTGCCGCGCCGCGAGAGCCGCTATGCCCGCCTCGCTTCGGCCTCCGTGCCACGCAAGGCCGGTTGAGCGCTCCACAGAACCCGTTTCCAGAACCTCACGCTCCGAGAGGCTGTCCCATGGCCGACGAATTCGTCTACACCACCCCGCTCGATCCGCTCGCCCAGCCCCTGGTCGAGCAGCTCACCTGGGAATACGCCACCCGCTATGGGAGCTATTTTGGCGAGCCGCCGGGCGCCGAGATGAGCCGCTATCCGGCATCGCTGTTCGCGCCGCCCGAGGGCAATTTCGTCCTGCTCTTGCGCGACGGCCGCGCCATCGCCGGCGGTGCCTTCAAGCGCTATGACGGACAGACGGCGGAGCTGAAGCGGATGTGGACGGACAGCGCCTTTCGCCGCCAGGGCCTGGCCCGCCGCGTCGTCGAGGAGCTGGAGGCGCAGGCCGTGCGCCAGGGCTATGGCAAGATCTTTCTGACCACCGGCTTTCGGCAGCCCGAGGCGCGGGACCTCTACCTCAGCACCGGCTACACGCCACTGTTCGATCCCGCCGTCGATCCCGAGGTCTACAAGAAGCTCGCCTTCGAAAAGGACCTCGCCGTCGCGGCCTACAAGCTGCGGCCACCGGCCGAGCAATTGCCTGCCAGCGCGGCCTGAGCGCGCCGCTTCCTGAGTTTCAAGGGGACGAATTCCAGCCATGAGTCTCGCCAGCGATTTCGCGGGCCTGCCGACGCGCGCCCATAGCACTCCGCCGACCCGCGATTTCAGCCGCTACCGCATCGTGCCGGCGCGCTATCCGGCCCGCACCATCGGCACCGTGTTCGCGGTCGTCGTGATCTTCGCGATCGCAAACTCGGTCCTCTCCAACCCGCGCTGGGGCTGGGACGTCTTCGCCGAATGGTTCTTCTCCGAGCCGGTGCTGGCAGGGCTCGGCCGAACCTTGCTGCTGACCTTGTTCGGCACCGTTCTCGGCTTCCTGCTCGGCACTGGCCTCGCCTTGGCGCGCGTCTCGGGCTCGCCGCTGCTGGCCTCGCTGTCCTGGGCCTATGTCTGGCTGTTCCGATCGATTCCCCTGATCGTGCTGCTGCTGATCCTCAACAATCTCGGCTATCTCTATTCGACCGTATGGCTCGGCATCCCCTTCACCGAGATCACCTTCGCCTCCTGGTCGACGACGCAAGTGATCACGCCGTTCTTCGCGGCGGTGCTCGGCCTGACGCTCCATGCCGGCGCCTTCTCCTCGGAGATCGTGCGCGGCGGCATCCTCTCGGTCGACCAGGGCCAGCACGAAGCGGCCGCAGCGCTCGGCCTGCCGCGCCACCGCCAGTTCTCGCGGATCGTGCTGCCGCAGGCGATGCGCACGATCCTGCCCAACGGCTTCAACGAGATCATCCTGCTGGCGAAGGGCACGAGCCAGGTCTACATCCTGGCGCTGCCTGAGCTGTTCTATACCATCCAGATCATCTACCGGCGCAATCTCGAGGTGATCCCGCTGCTCATGGTGGCGACGGTCTGGTACCTCGTCATCCTCAGCGTGCTGTCCTTCGTCCAGCACCATATCGAGCGCTATTACTCGCGCGGGGCGCTGCGCAATCCGCCGCCCTCGCTGATCGGCCTGGCACTGGCGCGCTTAGGCCGCTCGCGCGATGCCGCCGCGGCGCGTCGGACCGAGGCCGCACTCGTCCAGGCCAGTTCATCCCAGGTCGGTTCGTCCGCCGTGGCGGCTCCGTCGCTGGCGAGCCTGCAGCGCAGCGGTGGCGAGATCCGGATCAGCAACGTCTCGAAGAGCTTCGGCCCGCTCAAGGTGCTCGACGATGTCAGCCTGGCGCTGCGGCCCGGCAGCGTCACCGCGATCATCGGCCAGTCCGGATCCGGCAAGTCGACGCTGCTGCGCTCGATCAATCATCTCGAGCGCGTCGACGAAGGCTTCATCGCCATCGACGGCGAGCTGATCGGCTACCGCCAGGACGGCGACACGCTCTACGAGCTCAAGGAGCGCGAGATCCTGAAGCGCCGCGTCGATGTCGGCATGGTCTTCCAGAGCTTTAACCTGTTCCCGCACCTGACCGCGATCGAGAACGTGATCGAGGCGCCGCTGTCGGTGCGCGGGGTCTCCCGCGAGCAGGCTTTGGCCGAGGCGCGCGAGCTGCTCGCCCGCGTCGGCCTCGCCGACAAGGTCGATGCCTATCCGCGCCAGCTCTCCGGCGGCCAGCAGCAGCGCGTCGCCATCGCCCGGGCTCTGGCGCTGAAGCCCAAGGTCCTGCTCTTCGACGAGCCGACCTCGGCGCTCGACCCCGAGCTCGTCAACGAGGTGCTCGACGTCATCAAGGAGCTCGCCCGCTCCGGCACGACGCTGGTCATCGTCACCCATGAGATCGGCTTTGCCCGCGAGGTCGCCGACGAGGTCGTCTTCATGGAAGCCGGCCGTATCCTCGAAGTCGGCCCGCCGGCCCGCGTCTTCGCCGAGCCCGACCATCCCCGCACCCGCGAATTCCTAGCCAAGGTCCTCTGACCGCCATTTCTCAAGGAGCTAAGTCATGATCACCAGACGCAACACGCTCGCTCTGCTCGGCGCCGCCTCGGCCGGCGCGCTGCTGCCTTCCCTCGGCCTCGCCCAGCAGGCGATCGACCTCTCGCCCGAGCAGCCGGGCCGGCCGCGGGCGCAGCGCGACGAAGCTGCGGTCAAGTTGATCGGCAAGGACACGAAGTTCGTGAAGGAGGGTGTCTTCACCGTCGCCAACGCCACTGGCCGCCTGCCCTTTGCCGGCTACACCGCCGATGCCAAGACCATTGTCGGTTCCGAGCCTGACATCGCCCAGCTCGTGGCGGATGCGCTCGGCCGCAAGCTCGAGATCGTCCCGGTCTCTTGGGCCGACTGGCCGCTCGGCATCGCCTCCGGCAAATACGATGCGGCGATTTCGAACATCACCGTCACCGAGCAGCGCAAGCAGAAGTTCGACTTCTCGACCTATCGCAAGGACCTGCTCGGCTTCTATGTGAAGAAGGACAACGAGGTCCAGATCCGCGAGCCGCGCGACATCGCCGGGCTCAAGGTCATCGTCGGGTCCGGCACCAATCAGGAGCAGATCCTGCTGCGCTGGAACGAGCAAAACGTGAAGGACGGGCTGAAGCCGGCCGAGGTCCAGTATTATGACGACGACGTCGTGCTCTATCTCGCGCTGGAGACCGGGCGCGCCGACGCCTATCTCGGCCCGAACGCACTCCTCAGCTTCAAGGCGGCACAGGAGAACAAGACCCGCCTCGCCGGTAATTTCTCCGGCGGCTGGCCGGTGCTGGCCGAGATCGCCGTGACGACCCGCAAGGGCGCGGGTCTCGCCGAGGCGATCACCCACGCCATCAACACCCAGATCGGCAACGGCAACTACGCGAAGGCACTCGGGCGCTGGAACCTCGCCGCCGAGGCGATCGAGCAGTCGCGCACCAACCCGCCCGGCCTGCCGGTGAAGTGAGCGTAGCGGGCGTCGCTGCGACCTGATCCATCAGCAAAGACGGAAGACGATGATGTTGCGAGCGCGTATGTTGGCGCTTCTCCTAGGCAGCTGGGCCATCTTCGGCCCAACTCAGGGCCCAGCCGTGGCGCAGGCACCCTTCGATCTCGGCCCGGAGCAGCCCGGGCGCGTGAGGGCGGAGAAGCAGCCGGAGGCCATCGCCGCCCTGCCGAAGGGCTTCAAGTTCGTCGAGCCCGGCGTGTTCACCGTGGCGGTCAGCCCGGGCGGGCCGCCGCTCGCCACCTACGCCACCGACGCCAAGACCGTGGTCGGCGCCGATGCCGATTTCGCCCAGCTGATCGCCGACAGCCTCGGCCTCAGGCTCGACCTGCAGCCGATCGCCTGGGCCGACTGGCCGCTCGGGCTCGCTTCGGGGAAGTATGACGCGGTCATCTCCAATGTCGGCGTCACCGAGCAGCGCAAGGAGAAGTTCGACTTCTCGACCTATCGCAAGGGCCTGCACGGCTTCTTCGTCAGGGCCGACAGCGAGGTCACCGCGATCAGCGAGCCTAAGGACGCCGCCGGGCTCAAGATCAGCGTCGGCGGAGGCACCAACCAGGAGCGCATCCTGGTCGAGTGGAGCAAGCAGAACGTCGCCGCCGGCCTGAAGCCGATCGAGCTGCAGCTCTTCGACGACGAGGCCGGGCGGCTCGTCGCCCTGCGCTCGGGCCGGGTCGACGTCATCGTCCAGCCGCATGCGCAGCTCGTCTTCATCGCGGCGCGCGACAAGGACATCAGGCGCGTCGGCACGCTCAGCGCCGGCTGGCCGCTGAGATCCGATGTCGCGATCACCACGCGCAAAGGCAGCGGCCTGGTCGATGCGCTGACAATCGCCACCAACGGCCTGATCACCAACGGCAAGTTCCGGGCCTCGCTGGCGCGCTGGAACCTGGAGGAGGAAGCGCTCGACCGCTCCGAGACCAACCCGCCCGGCCTGCCGAAATACTGAAGACGCGCCATGTCCAAGCTCGCCGTCCGGCACATCGCCTTCCTGACGCCAGGCAATTACGACGATGCCGATCCGCGCGCCGGGCTGGAGGAGACGCTGGCGCTCTTCGAGCATGGCGAGGCGCTCGGCTTCGACAGCGCGTGGGTGCGTCAGCGGCATCTCGAGCCCGGTGTCTCCTCAGCCGCGACCTTCCTCGCCGCGGCATCCCAGCGCACCAGCCGGATCGGGCTCGGCACCGCGGTGATCCAGATCGGCTACGAGAACCCGTTCCGGCTCGCCGAGGACCTCTCGCTGGTCGACGTGCTCTCCGGCGGGCGGCTCAATGTCGGGCTGAGCGCCGGCCCGCCGCCCTTCGGCAAGCTCCTGGGCGAGCGCTTCTTCGACGCCGACCCGGCAACATACGATTTCTCGCATGCCCGCGTCGCCCGGCTCGCCAGCAACCTCGCCGGCGACTGGCTCGGCGCCGCCGACGGGCGCATCAGCTCCGCCGCCGGCGAGCATCGTCCGCGCCTGCGCCCGCATGCGCCGGGCTTGCGGCAACGGCTCTGGTATGGCGGTGGCTCGTTGCGCTCGGCCCGCTGGGCGGCCGAGAACGGCTTCCATCTGCTCGTCGGCAATCTCAATACCGGCGAGGAGACCGACGATTTCTTCGTCGCGCAAAGCCGCCATATCGAGACCTTCCGTGCTCACTGGCGTGGCGAGGACGAGTCGAAGGTCGCGGTCGGTCGCGTGATCGTGCCGCTCGACAGCGCCGACGCCGCGACGCGCCAGCGCTATCGCGACTATGCGCAAACCCGGCATGCCCGCACGCTCGCGCCGCAAGGCGAGCGCCGGACGCTGTTCGCGCGCGATCTCGTCGGCACGGCGAACGAGATCGTCGAGCTGCTGGCGGCCGACCCGGTCCTGCCGCTGGTCGATACGCTGCGGCTGGAGTTGCCCTACAACTTCTCGATCGCGGACTACCGCCAGATCATCGCCGACTTCGCCGCGCTGATCGCGCCAGCGCTCGGCTGGCTGGAAGCGAAGCCAGTTCAGCGCCGCAGGGCCGTCGGGGAGTAAGCACGAAAGCGGCGGGCAAGCCCGCCGCTTTCTGCAATGGCTCAGCCCTGCTGGTCGGCCATGACCCGCTGCATGCCGCTGAGCACGGCTTTCAGCGAGGCCATGACGATGTTCGGGTCGATGCCGACGCCGTGCACGATGCGGCCCTTCTCGTCCTGGAGCTGAACATAACAGGCGGCGGTCGCGTTGGCGCCGCGTCCGACCGCGTGCTCGTGATAGTCGAGGAAGGAGAACTCGACGCCATAGGTCGTCTTCAGCGCATCGACGAAGGCGTCGATCGGGCCATTGCCGACGCCCTCGATGGTGCGGACCCTACCGTCCTGCTTCAGCTCCGCCGTCAGCGTGCGCGAGCCCTCCGCGCCGGGGAAGGTCTTGTGGGACAGCAGTTCCAGCGGGGCGTCGCTCAGGAGGTAAGTCCTGCTGAACAGGGACCAGAGCACCGCGCTGGTCAGCTCCTTGCCTTCCTCATCCATCTGCTCCTGGGCGATCTTGGAGAAGGCGATCTGCAGCGGGCGCGGCAGGTCGAGGCCGTGATCGGCCTGCAGGATATAGGCGATGCCGCCCTTGCCCGACTGCGAGTTGATCCGGATCACCGCCTCGTAGTCGCGGCCGACATCCTTGGGATCGATCGGGAGGTAGGGCACCTGGAAGAGCGGGTCA
The DNA here is from genome assembly GCF_037120455.1 of Allobosea sp. CCNWLY174. Lineage (NCBI taxonomy): Bacteria > Pseudomonadati > Pseudomonadota > Alphaproteobacteria > Hyphomicrobiales > Alloboseaceae > Allobosea > Allobosea sp. CCNWLY174. Next base: position 86,781 of record NZ_JBBBBQ010000009.1, read on the forward strand.
TTGCGCTTCTCCTGCGCGTCGAAGCCCTTCTTGATCGCGTCCTGATGCGAGCCGGAGAAGGCGGTGTAGACGAGCTCGCCGACATAAGGGTGGCGTTCGTGCACCGGCAGCTGCGTGCAGTATTCGGCGACGCTGCGGATTTCGTTGACATCGCGCAGGTCGAGCTCGGGATCGACCCCTTGCGTGAACAGGTTCAGCGCCATGGTGACGATGTCGACATTGCCGGTGCGCTCGCCATTGCCGAACAGAGTACCCTCGACGCGGTCGGCACCGGCCATCAGTGCCAGCTCGGCGGCGGCGACCGCGGTGCCGCGGTCATTGTGCGGGTGGATCGAGAGCAGCACGCTGTCGCGGTCGGAGATGTTGCGGCCGAACCATTCGAACTGGTCGGCATGGACGTTCGGCGTCGCCATCTCGACGGTCGCCGGCAGGTTGAGGATCAGCTTCTTCTGCGGCGTCGGCTGGATCACCGCTTTGACCGCCTCGCAGATCTCCAGGGCGTAGTCGAGCTCGGTGCCGGTGAAGCTCTCCGGCGAGTATTCGAAGGTGAAATTGGTGTCGGGCGCCTTGGCGGCCAGGGCCTTGATCTGGGCGGCCGCATCGGTCGCGATCTTGATGATTCCGGCCTTGTCGGAGCGGAAGACCACCTCGCGCTGCAGCGTCGAGGTCGAGTTGTAGAAGTGCAGGATGACGTTCTTGGCGCCCTTCACCGCCTCGAAGGTGCGCTCGATCAGTTCGGAGCGGCACTGGGTCAGCACCTGGATCGCGACGTCATCCGGGATCGCGCCGCTCTCGATGATCGAACGAACGAAATCGAAATCGGTCTGCGACGCCGCAGGGAAGGCGACCTCGATCTCTTTAAACCCCAGCTTCACCAGAAGGTTGAACATGCGGTTCTTGCGATCGACGCCCATCGGCTCGATCAGCGCCTGGTTGCCGTCGCGCAAGTCGACGGAGCACCAGATCGGCGCCTTGGTCAGGACCTGCGACGGCCATTTGCGGTCCGGCAGGTTGACCGGCGCATAGGCGCGGTATTTGGAAATCGGCATCGTGGTCATGGGACAACCCTTGCGAAGGATGCGGCGTCAGCCCTGCTCGGGGCTCTGCTACGCCGTCATGCGATGGACAGGCCTTCGAACCCCGGCGCGCTCACAGCGCCGGGCGGCTAAGTCGCAGGGTCAGGCCCCGGATGGCGGACCGAAATCGCATGGCCGGACATAACCACCCCGGGAGAGGAAGATCAACCTTGCCGCGCCAGCCAGTTCCCGTCGCGCGGGCTGATGGCGAACTGTCATTCCTTTGTCGCGTAAGCATCGGCACAAGCACGGCCTTCGATTCACGAGCCCTTGGCGATGCTGCGTTTCCTGGCCTTCCGCATCCTGCGTGCGCTGCTGACGGTCGCGATCTGCGTCTCGGCGGTGTTCCTGGCGCTGCGGCTGGCCGGCGACCCCGCCGACATCATGCTCTCGATCGAGACCCCACCGGATGTGCGCGCGCATTACCGCGAGCTCTGGGGGCTCGATCGGCCGCTGGCCGAGCAGTATCTGCGCTATCTCGCCAGCGTCGTCCGGGGCGATTTCGGCCTCTCCTTCGCCGATGACCGGCCCGCCTTCGCCGCGGTGGTCGACGCCCTGCCGAAGACCGTCCTGCTCGGCGCCTGCGCGCTCATGCTGGCGCTGCTGATCGGCATGCCGCTCGGCGTCCTGGCGGCGCTGCGCCACAACAGCGCGGTCGACCGCTTCGCGATGGCGGTCGCGGTGCTCGGCTATGCCATCCCGATCTTCTTCCTCGGCATCCTGCTGATCCTGCTCTTCGCGCTCAAATTGCGCGTCCTGCCATCGGCGGGATCCGAGACGCCCTGGCATTTGATCCTGCCGGTGGTGACGCTGGCGCTGCCGCTCGCCGGGCGCCTCGCGCGCTTCGCGCGCACCGCGACGCTGGAAGTGCTCGGCAAGCCGTTCATCCGCGCCGCCCGCGCCCGCGGGGTGATGCCGCTTTCCGTCATCCTGCGCCACGCGCTGCCCAATGCCGCCGTGCCATTGCTGATGTTCATCGGCATCGAGATCGGCCATATCCTCGCCGGCAGCGCCGTGGTCGAGACGATCTTCGCCTGGCCCGGCATCGGCCGCCTATTGGTCGATTCCGTCTCGACGCGCGATCTTGCCGTGGTTCAGGCGGTGATCCTGACGGTCACCGTGGTCATGGTCGCCGCCAATCTGCTGGTCGACATCCTGCACATCCTGCTCGATCCGCGCCTCGGCGGCTTCTCGCGCAGCCTGGGCAAACCGGCATGAGCGCGAGCCTCGAAATCGGCGCGGTTCCGGTCGCTCGGTCGCGTCGCCGGTCCATGTCGCCAGTCGTAAAACTCTCGGCCGGCTTCCTGGTCCTCGTCGTCCTCGTCGCGATCCTCGCCGACTGGCTGGCGCCGATTCACTACACCACCCAGAACCTGCTCGCCCGGCTGAAGCCACCACTGACGCAGAGCGGCGGCATGACCTATTGGCTCGGCACCGACCAGCTTGGCCGCGATATCCTCAGCCGCATGATCTACGCGGTCCGCACCTCGATCCTGATCGCGGTGATGGGCACGCTGATCGGGGCGGTGTTCGGCACGCTGCTCGGCTTCATCGCGGCAAGGATGCGCGGCGTCGTCGACCAGGCGATCATGATGCTGGTCGACGCACAGGCGGCGATCCCGGCGCTGTTCCTGGCGCTGACCATGCTCGCCTTCTTCGGCAACACCATCGTGCTGTTCGTCATACTGGTCAGCATCGACGGCTGGGACCGCTATACCCGCCTCGCCCGCGGCCTCGTCGCCTCCGAGCAGGAGAGCGACTATATCAACGCGGTCGAGGCGCTCGGCGCCAGCACGCCACGCGTGATCCTGCGCCATCTCCTGCCCAACATCGTCGCGGCGCTGGTGGTGCAGGCGACGCTCAACTTCCCGGGCACGATCCTGCTCGAGACCTCGCTGTCCTTCCTCGGCCTCGGCGTGCAGCCGCCCGGCACCTCGCTCGGCCTGATGCTCGGCGAGGGCCGGCGCTATCTCCTCAATGCCTGGTGGATTGCGGTCTTTCCCGGGCTCGTCATCTTCCTGACGACGCTGTCGATGAGCCTGTTCGGCGACTGGCTGCGTGATCGCTTCGACCCCACCAGCGAGCGGCATTGAAACGATGGGCTTCGCCATCCGCAGCATCGCAGGCCCCTTCCCGCTCGCCATTGCCCATCGTGGCGGGGCCCTGCTCGCGCCGGAAAACACCGCCGAGGCCTTCGAGCAGGCGAAGGCTGTCGGCGCCGAGATGGTCGAAACCGACGTGCGCTTGAGCGCTGACGATGCGCTTGTCTGCCTGCACGATGCCGATCTCCAGCGCATCGCCGGTGATCCGCGCCTCGTCGCGGAGATCGGGCTCTCCGAACTGCGGGCGATCCTGCCCGGCCTGCTGACGCTGGACGAAGCGATCGCCGCCTCCGCGCCGCTCGGCCTGCTGCTCGACGTCAAGCTCAGCGACCCCCTGGTGCTGCCACGCATTCTCGACGCCGTTGCGGTGGCCGGGGCCACCGAGCGCGTGCTGCTCGGTGTGCGGTCGCTCGACCTCATCGCCGCCGCTCCGGCTGTGTCCGAGGCGATCGCCATCCTCGCTTTGGTTCCCGATCCCGACTCCTTCCGGCAGGCGAAGGCCCTTGGTGCAGACTGGTTCCGCTTCTGGCAAAGCGAGGCGACGATGGAGCGCATCGCCGCCGCACGCAGCCTTGGCCTGCGGACGGTGATCATGGTCGGCCAGCCGCGCTCGGTTGCCGAGCCCGGCTATCCGCCTTTCCCGGTCGGGCGGATCGATGCGCAGGGGATCGACCGCGTCCTTTCCCTCGGGCCCGATGCGGTGATGCTCGACGACCCCCGCCAGCTGCTGTCCGCGCGGTCCGTCACGGCCCTGTCGTCAAGCTGAGGCATGGCAGCGCGATTGCGCGGCGGGCCGGATCGGCCTCGCCGCCGACAGATGCGAGACATGCCATGATCACCCTTTCCCGCCGGCGCTTTCTCGAAGGTGCCACCGCCGCCTCCGCGCTGCTCGCCACCCCGCAAGCCTTCGCCGCCGGCGAGACGCGCCCGAACTTCACCGTCGCGGTCGCCGACCTGCCGGCGACGCTGGAGCCGGCGCGCGAGCTCTCCAATGTCGGCACGCGCGTCACCTATTCGATCTTCGACACGCTGATCCGCCGCGATTTCCTCGGCGCGGCCGATGGCGGCGGCTCCGAGCTGAAGCCGCATCTGGCGACAAAGTGGGAGCGCGTCTCGCCGCAGGAGCTCGTCGTCACGCTGCGCCAGGGCGTCAAGTTCCACAATGGTGACGAGCTGACCTCGGAGGACGTCGCCTACACCTTCCGCGACGGCCGCCTCTGGGGCGACAAGGCCCAGATCCCCGGCGGCAAGCCCTATTTCGGCATCCTCGCCAGCGTCGAGCCGATCGACCGCTACAGCGTGCGGTTTCGCACCAAGGTCGCCGACGTGCTGCTCGAGCAGCGGCTCGCCTCCTGGTGCGCCTGGATCGTCAACAAGCGCGCCTATGAGGCGATGGGCTTCGAGGCCTATTCGCGCAAGCCCGTGGCGACCGGTCCCTATCGCGTCGTCTCGCATTCGGCGGCCGAAGCCACCGTGCTGGAAGCCTTCGACGATTATTTCATGGGCAAGCCGACCGCGAGGCGCGTCACCTTCCGGCGCGTGCCGGAACTGGCGGCCCGCGTCGCCGGGCTCGTCGCTGGCGACTATGACCTGATCACCAATATCCCGCCGGACCAGATGAGCGTGGTCGGCGCCTACAAGGACATCGACGTCCGCTCGGTCGTGCTCGCGAACGTCCATGTCCTCGCCTATAACGAGCAGGACAAAGTCTTGGCCGACAAGCGGGTGCGGCAGGCGCTGAACCTTGCGATCGACCGGCAGAAGCTGGTCGATGCGCTCTGGCAGGGCACGGCGCAGGTGCCGGCGAGCCACAACTTCCCCGAATACGGCCAGATGTTCGTCGCGGGCCGCAAGCTGCCTTACGACCCCGCCAAGGCCAAGTCGTTGCTGCAGCAGGCCGGCTACAAGGGCGAGCCGATCGTCTACCGGACCATGGCGAACTACTACACCAATGCGCTCGAAGCCGCGCAGATCCTGGTCGAGCAGTGGAAGGCCGTCGGCATCAACGCCTCGCTGCAGGTGGTCGAGAATTCGACCCAGATGCGCGGTGCCGGTGCGCAGATCTTCAACTGGTCGAACTCGACGCGCCTGCCCGATCCGCTCGGCGCGATCTGGGTCGCCTGGGGGCCGGCCGGCGAGCATCAGGTCTCGAAGTTCTGGACCTCGGCCGACGGCTTCAACAAGGCCGGCACGGCGCTGGAGGCGGAGGTCGATCCGGTGAAGCGCAAGGCGCTGTTCACCGAGATGCTCGACATCTGGGAGGACGAGGCGCCGGCGACGATCCTCTACCAGCCGAGCGAGGCCTACGCGATCAAGAAGGCGATCGCCTGGCGGCCGACGACCTTCTATTTCATGGACCTGCGGCCGGACAACCTGTCCTTCGGCCGCAGCTGAAAGAGCAGAAGTCGGAGTGAAAAAGGGGCGGCTCGGCCACCCCTTTCTGCATTCGTTCCCTCGGATCAGTGCCCGCCGAGAATGAAGCGGCGGCCGTCCTGCTCGGCGAACTCGACCTGCTGCGTGAAGGCGCCGCGCCCGGTCGCGACGCGCCGGATGCGCGCTTCCTCCCTCGCCGGGCGGGAGAGGTCGCGGCCGGCCATACTCGGCGCCTTGGCCAGGCCGGAGAGGCCGAGCACGGTCGGGCCGATGTCGATGATCCCGGCCGGCTCCTGCGAGACGCTGCCGACTTCGCCGGTGCCCGTACCGACGATCAGCACGGTGTTGAGCTCATGCGGGTTGATGCCCCCATGCATGCCGCCACCGAGCGGGACATCGCCGGGCGTCATCGCGCCGAGGCCGGGCAGGCCGTACTGATCGGCCTGCAGCGACGATTTCAGGATGAACATCAGGTCGGGCTGGCGACCGGCATGGCCGGCGCCGATCAGGTCGAGCGACAGGGTGCCGGCGATGTCGCCTTCTTCGCCGCTGCCGCGCGCGAAGAGATGACCGATCGTCGGCTGCTCCATCAGCCAGGCGGCGATGCGCTCGATCTGCCTGCGGTCGCCACCGCGCAGCCGGATCTCGCCGCTGATGCCGCCGGTGGCCAGGAAGGCGGCGCCGTCGACGGCCTTGGCGTTGCTGAGGTCGAAGCCGGCCTGACGGGCCGCGTCGAACAGCGGCTCGACCGAGCCGGTCGAGATCTGGCCATGGTCGGAGGCGACGATCACCGCGATGCGCTCGCCGTCGGGCTGGGCCTCGACCCAGTCGAGGATGGCGCCGAAGGCGCGGTCGGCCTGCTGCAGGCCGGCCTTGGCCTCCTGCGAGCCGAGACCGCGATAATGGAAGGTGGTGTCGGGCTCGTTGAACCAGATCAGCGCGACATCGGGCTTCAACACCGGCAGGACGTGCTCGACCATCACCCGGCCGCCATAGGCGAGCTCGTCGAGGCGCGGCAGCTGGCGCTCCGGCAGCGGGCCGAGCCTGGCGATGGCGTCCTCGACCGCCTCCGGCGTCTGCGTCGCCTCGGTCCCGAGCATCGTGAAGGTCCAATGCCCGTTGGCGCGGGCGCGCGGATTGATGAAATGCGCCGAGCCGGCCGAGCCGGTATGGACCACGGCGAGTCGCTTGCCCGCCCGCGCCAGCACGTCGCCAAAGGTATCGACCGCGATCAGCCGGCCGCCATGATGGGCTTCCGCCCGGCGCAGCATGCCGATGTCGCCGGTGTCGAAGATGCGCTCGGGAATGGCGCCTTCGAGGTAGAAGGCGTTGCCGACGATGCCGTGTACGGCGGGCGGCGCGCCGGTGGCAATGGCGCTGGTCGCGACGCGGGTCACCGAGGGGAAGACGCTGCGCGCCCGGCGGAACCATGTGCCGCGCGCCGCGAGGCGCAGGATGTTGGGGGTCAGCTCGGGCGTGACGAAGTCGGGCCGCAGCCCGTCGAAGACCGCGACGATGACGCGCGTGGCTGGGGAGCGATCGTGGTCAGCCAAGTTTTGGGCCATGTCGGTATCCGGTCGGTCGATAGGGTCAGGCGGCTGCCGCCTGGGCATCGGTCGCCAGCGGTACCAGATGGCAGGCGGCGAGTCGCCCGTCGCTGGCGGGACGCAGAACAGGCGCCTCCTCGCCGCAGCGGGCGACGGCGCGCGGGCAGCGCGGATGGAAGGCGCAACCCGCCGGCCGGTCGACCGGATTGGGCGGGTCGCCGCGCAGGATGATGCGTTCGCGCGTGCCGCGCTGGAGCGTCGGCACGGCCGAGACCAGCGCCTCGGTGTAGGGATGGGCCGGCGCATGGAACAACGCCTCCGGCGGGCCCTGCTCGACGATCCTGCCGAGATACATCACCGCGACCTCGTCGGCGATCTGCCGGACGACCTTCAGATCGTGGCTGATGAAGAGATAGGCCATGCCGAGGCGCCCCTGCAGGTCCTGCAGCAGGTTGATGACCTGGGCCGCGACCGAGACGTCCAGCGCCGAGATCGGCTCGTCGCAGACCAGCAACTCAGGGCCGAGGATCAGCGCCCGGGCAAGCACGACGCGCTGGCGCTGCCCGCCGGAGAGCTCGTGAGGATAGCGCTCGAACAGGTCCGGCCGCAGGCCGACCGCCTCGAACAGCTGGAGCGCCTTCTGCCGGCGAGCCTCGGCGCCGGCTTCGAGCTCGTGGATGACGAGCGGCTCGACGATCTGCTCGCCGACGGGCAGGCGCCGGTCGAGCGCCGCGAGCGGGTCCTGATGCACCAGCTGCATCCGCCGGCGCAGGGCTCGCCAATGACGATCGCGCGTCGCGCTGACGGCTTCGCCCGCGAACGTGATCCGCCCGCACGTCGCCGGCAGCAGGCCGAGCGCAAGGCGCGCGGTGGTCGACTTGCCGCAGCCGGATTCGCCGACCAGGCCGAGGGTCTTGCCGGCGGCGAGGGAAAAGCTGACGCCGTCGACGGCATGGAGCAGTCGCTTCTGCCCACTCGCCGTGGCGACCGGATAGTGGCGGGCGAGATCGTCGACGCGAAGCAGCGGGGTCATGCGAAGGCTCCGACCGGCGCCGGGGCAGCGGCAGCCGGGGCTATCGCCGTTTCCGAGAGGCGCAGGCAGGCGGCGCGCTGGTCCTGTGCCGCCAGTACCAGCGCGGGCGTCTGTGTCCGGCATGCGTCGATCGCCAGCGAACAGCGTGGCGCGAAAGCGCATCCCGGCGGCATCCTGTCAGGCGCGGGAACGGTGCCCGTGATCGGCGTCAGCCGTTGACGAGGGCCGCCGAGCGTCGGCAGGGCGGCGAGCAGGCCGCGCGTATAGGGATGGCGCGGGCGGCCGAGCAGATCCTGCGTCGCGGCGGTCTCGACGACGCGGCCGGCATACATCACCGCAACGCGGTCGCAGAGATCCGCGACGACGCCGATATCATGCGAGATCAGCACCAGCCCCATGCCGCTCTCGCGACGGATGTCGCGGATCAAGTCGAGGATCTGCGCCTGAATCGTCGCGTCGAGCGCCGTGGTCGGCTCGTCGGCGATCAGGACCTCGGGCTCCCCGGCCAGCGCCAGCGCAATCATCACGCGCTGGTTCATGCCGCCGGAGAATTCATGCGGATATTGCCGCAGCCGCCGCGGCGCATCGGCGATGCCGACGCGGTCGAGCAGGCGCAGGGCCTCGCGCTGGGCAGCATCGCCGCGCAGGCCGCGATGCAAGCGCAGCACTTCCATGAGCTGGGTGCCGATGCGCTGGACCGGATTGAGCGAGCTGGTCGGATCCTGGAAGATCAGTCCGATCCGCCCGCCGCGAACCCTTGCGAGCGTGCGTTCCGGCAGGCGAGTGATGTCCTCGCCGCGAAGCCGGACCTCGCCGGAGGTCACGACCCCGCGGCCGAGCAGGCGCAGCGCCGCGAGCCAGGTCACGCTCTTGCCGCAGCCGGATTCCCCGACGATGCCGAGCGCCTCGCCGGGCGCGAGCGAGAGCTCGATGCCGCATACGACCGGGACCGGCCCGTTGGCGCCTGGGAAAGCGACGGAAAAGCGATCCAGCGCCAGCAGCGGTGTGAGCGCCTGCATGCCGGGCAGCAGTGCGGCCATGCCGGGGCGGTCGCCTGTGGTCGGGAGCGTCATCGCAGCGGGATAGACGCGCTTCGATGACCGTGGTGTGACGCGACGGGGAAAGCCGGCCAGCTTTTACGGCTATCGCGCTCATTTGGGGGGCGCTGGCGCCCGATCTTGTCATCCTCGCCTGTCGCTGGCACGCACCTCGTCGTCAGTTATTGGCGCGCCGGCGTCTCGGAGGAGCAGCATGCGGCGGAGAAGCGCAAGGCGGCCTAAGCGAAGCGGGCGGCCGCGAAGGGCGCGGGATCGCAGAACGGCGCCTGCCCGGTCATCATCTCGGCCAGGAGCCGCCCGGTCGCGGGGCCGAGCGTGAAGCCGTGATGGGCATGGCCGAAGGCGAGCCAGAGGCCGTTATGCCGCGGCGCCGGGCCGATGATCGGCAGCATGTCGGGCAGGCAGGGGCGGGCACCGCGCCAGGGCTCTGCCTCGAGGCGCTGGCCCAGTGGCATGATCCGGCGGGCGATGGCCTCGGCCCGGTCGAGCTGCCAGGGATCGGAGGGTGCGTCGCGGGCGGCGAGTTCGATGCCGGTGGTCAGGCGGATGCCGCGCGCCATCGGAGTGATTACGAAGCCGGCCTCGACATCGCAGAGCGGATGTCGCGGGGCGGTATCGTCCGCGGCTGCGTAATGCATGTGGTAGCCGCGCTTGAAGCCGAGCGGAAAGCGATAGCCGAGCCGTTTGCAGAGGTCGTTCGACCAGGGGCCCAGAGCGACGACGGCTTCGGGCGCACGCCAATCCTCGGCGCCGGCCGATAGGCGCCAGCCCGTGCCGTTCTGGTGCAGGCCGGCCGCGTCGGCGCGTCGCAACTCGCCGCCGCGCGCAGCGAAGAGGGCGGCATAGGCGCGCGTCACCGCGCCGGGATCGCTGACGGTCGCCGGATCGCGCCAGTGCAGGGCGCCGGCGACGATACCCGGCAGCAAGCCGGGCTCACGCGCCTGCAGCGCCGCCTCGTCGAGGACATCGTAGGCGAGACGGTAGGCTGCGAGGTCCTCTGCCGCCTTGACGGCCTGCTGCAACCCGTGCCGGCTGCGATAGAGCTCGATCCAGCCCTCGTCGCGCATCAGCGCCTCGGTCCCGGCGGCCTTGGTCCAGTGCCGGTGCTCGTCGAGGCAGCGCTCGATCAGCGGCAGGATGGCCTGCCCCAGCCGATCGAGCCGGCCGGGCGCCGAGTTCCACCAATAGCGCGCCAGCCAGGGCGCCATCCGCAGCAGCGTCGCGGGCCGATAGCGCACCGCGATCGAGCGGTTCGAGGCGAAGGCGAGAAGCGTCGCGAGGCTGCGCGGGAAGGCGTAGGGGACGACCGAGGCGCGCTCGATCAGCCCGGCATTGCCATGGCTGGTCTCGGCGCCGGGCTCGCGGCGGTCGACCAGCAGGACGGTGCGGCCACGCTCCTGCAGATGCAGGGCGATGCTGACGCCGACGATGCCGGCCCCGAGCACGATCGCATCGGTCTGTCGCGCCGTCGTCGTCATCGCTCGCGTTAACTCAGACGAGCGCCGCGGAGCTGACGACATGCCTGCCGGGTTTCGCCGCTATGGCGGCCTCGATCATCGCGGCGGCGATGCGCCCAGCCGGATTGATGCGCCAGGCGCGCGGCAGCACCGGACCGAGAATGCCGAGCAGGATGAGGGCCGCGCGTTCGGCGGTTCGGACTTCGCCCCGCTCCCCGCCAATCAGGCCCGGCCTGACAAAAGTGAGCGAGGCGAAGTCGAGGCCGGCGAGGTCACGCTCCAGCTCGCCCTTCACCCGGTTGTAGAAGATGCGCGAGGCTGGATCGGCACCGAGCGCCGAGTTCAGGACGAAGGCCGGGGTGCCGTGCTGGTGAGCGAGCTGAGCGACAGCGAGCTGGTAACCGTGATCGACCCGCCGGAAGGCGTCCTGCGAGCCTGCCTTGCCGATGGTCGTGCCGAGCGCCGAGATCGCCGCATCCGCCGCCCACCAAGGCGCATCGTCAGGCAGAGCCTCGAAATCGACGGCCGGTGCGAGCAGCTTCGGATGGGCCGCCAAGGCGCGGCGCGTCGGGGCGATCACCGCATCGATGCGCGGGTCGGCGAGCGCCTGCGCCAGCACATGGCCCCCGACCAGCCCCGTCGCACCCGCCAGCAGCAGCTTCATCGCGATCGGCCTCCAATCAGAACCCGACGCCAGATGTCGCAGATCGGGCTCGCCCGGTCGAGCCTCAGGCGACTGCGGTCGCCTCCGGCTTCAACTCCTCGATCGAGGGGATACGGCCCTCGAACCAGTACGCCGCCGCAGCGCGCGACATCGCCGCTCCGTCATGGCCGATGCCGGGCACGGTGATCAGCGACCAGTTGCAGGGCAGGCCGCGCCTGGCCGCTTCCGCCTTCGCGAAATCGAGCATGAAATGGGCGCGGGCATAGCGCATCGGCCCCTGCGCGAGCGCCTCCGCCTGAGCCGGCAGGTTGGGATCATCCGTGACGATGTCCCGGTCGCCGGCGAAGATCACCATCGGCCAGGCGAGCCAGCGCGCGAGGTCCGCCTCGCCGAGGCCGAGCCCGCCGAGCCCTTCCGGGAAGCGCCGCTCCAGCGTCGGCAGCGTGTACCAGCCGGAATTGGCGGCGAAAGCGGTCTCGAAGGGTGTCTCGCTTTGCGTCGCTAGCAGGCGGTGGACGAACTGGCCGCCAGCGGAATGGCCGAACAGCCTGACCTTGTCGCGCGTGGTAACGCCGGCCTGGCGCAAAGCCGCCAGCACGCGGGCCGGCACGGCGTAGAGCCAATCGTCCTGCGCGGCGAGCGTGCCGTCCTCGCCGACAACGAGGCCGTTATTGTAGCCCTCGGCCTTGGGGAATTGCGCGTTGCCGAAGGTCGGCGCGACGATCAGCAGGTTGTGCGTCTCGGCCGCCTCGATCCAGAAATCGCGATAGTCGTCGCCATTGCGCAGCATGCCGTGCTGGACGAAGACGACCTCGTCGTCCGGGCGATGACGCGCCGGCCGGTAGAAATTGACCTCCAGCGGCCGTTGCGGATGGCGCGCATCGATGAAGGGCAGGGTGCTGCGGCCCTGAGGCGGATCGAGAGTAAGCGTCGTGCTCATGCGGCCTTCGCAGTCGTATGCAGGTGGCAGGCGGCGCTGCGGCCGGGCGCGATCTCCGCGAGGTCCGGGCGGACCTCGCGGCAAACCGCCATGGCGTGCTCGCAGCGCGGGTGGAAGGGGCAGCCAGGCGGCGGCGCCAATGGCGAGGGCAGTTCGCCCTTGAGCGGCTGGAAGCTGCTCTTGCGCCGCGCCGCAGACGGGATCGCCTTGATCAGGGCGGCGCTGTAGGGGTGCGCCGGCTCGGCGAAGATCGCGGTGGCGCTGCCGATCTCGACGATGCGGCCGAGATACATGATCGCGACGCGGTCGCTGATATGGCGGACGAGGCCGAGATCGTGGCTGACGAAGAGATAGGTCAGCCCGTGCCGCTCGCGCACATCCATGAACAGGTTGATCACCTGCGCCTGGATCGAGACGTCGAGGGCCGAGACCGGCTCGTCGCAGACCAGGAAATCGGGCTTCACCGCCAGCGCCCGCGCGATGCCGATGCGCTGGCGCTGGCCGCCGGAGAACTGGTGCGGGTAGCGCTCGCGATAGGCGAGATCGAGCCCGACCTCGCTGAGCGCCCGGTCGACTGCGCCGTCGAGCTCGGCCTTCGGCACGAGCTTGTGGACCGAAAGCGCCTCGCCGACGATGCGGCTCACTCGCATGCGCGGATCGAGCGAGGCGTAAGGGTCCTGGAAGATCATCTGCACCTTGAGCAGATAATCCAGCCGGTCCTTGCCCTTCAGCGCCGCGGCCGATCGCCCCTTGTACAGGACCTCGCCCTCGGTCGGCGGCAGGATGCCGGTCGCGATGCGCGCCAGGGTCGACTTGCCGCAGCCGGATTCGCCGACGAGGCCGAGCACCTCGCCCTTCCGGACGCTGAGATCGACGCCGTCGACCGCCTTCAGTGTCGCAGGCGGCGCATGCCGGCCGATTGCGGTCAGGATGCGCTCGGCGATATTGGCCTTGCCGCGGAAATATTTGCGGACGCCGCGCAGCTCGAACAGGGTCTCGCTCATGCCGCCACCTGGTCGGGCACGGGGTTGTGGCAACGCAGGGTGCGCCCGTCATGGGCCTGCGGCTGCGGATCGGCGTCGGCGCAGACGGGCAGCGCCCGCTCGCAGCGCGGCCGGAACGGGCAGCCGGAGGGGCGCGAGTCGATGCGCGGCGCCATGCCGTCGATCTGGTGCAGGCGCTGGCCCGGCTCGACCATGGTCGCCGAGGAATTGAGCAGGCCGAGCGTATAGGGATGGCGCGGCCGGTCGAGCACGGTCATCACGTCGCCGATCTCGACGATGCGGCCGGCATACATCACCGCCACCCGGTCGGCGAGCTCGGCGACCACGGCGAGGTCGTGGGTGATCCAGATGACCGCTGCGCCGGTCTCGCGCGAAAGCTTCTGCACCTCGTAGAGGATCTGCGCCTGGATGGTGACATCGAGCGCGGTGGTCGGCTCGTCGGCGATGATCAGGTCGGGATCGTTCAGGAGGGCGGTCGCGATCGCGACGCGCTGGCGCATACCGCCGGAGAATTCGTGCGGGTACTGCTTCAGCCGGGTCTCCGGCGAGGAGATGCCGACCCGCGCCAGCGCCTTCGCCGCCTTGTCCAACGCCTCCTGCCGGCTGCAATCGCGATGCTCGAGGATCGCCTCGCTCATCTGCTCGCCGATGCTGAGCACCGGGTTCAGCGTCATCAGCGGATCCTGGAAGATCATCGCGATCCGGTCGCCGCGCAGCTGGCGCAGGCGCTCCGGCGAGGCGGCGCGCAGATCATCGCCGTCGAACAGCACCTCGCCGGCGACGACCTCGCCCGGCGGGTCGATCAGCTGCACCAGCGAGAAGCCGGTCACCGACTTGCCCGAGCCGGATTCGCCGACCAGGCCGAGGACCTCGCCCTTGGCGACACTGAAATCGACGCCGTCGACGGCCGGCCAGGCGCCGTCCTGCGCATGAAACACGGTCTTGAGGCCGCGCACGGAGAGGAGAGGAGTCTCGCTCATGCGCGCACGTTGAAGCTGCGGCGCAGGCGATCGCCGACGAGATTGAGCGACATGATCAGGAGCACGAGCGCGATACCCGGGAAGACGGCGATCCAGTATTCGCCGGAGAGCAGGAACTCGAAGCCGTTGGCGATCAGCAGGCCGAGCGATGGCTGCGTCACAGGCACGCCGACGCCGAGGAAGGACAGCGTCGCCTCCAGCGTGATCGCCGAGGCGATGCTGATCGATGCGACGACGAGCACCGCGCCGACCGAGTTCGGCAGGAGATGCGCCAGCATGATGTGGCGGGTCGGCAGGCCGAAATTCACGGCCGCCTCGATGTATTCCTTGCGCCGCTCGACCAGCGCCGCCGCCCGCATCAGCCTTGCATACTGCGCCCATTGCACCAGCACGATGGCAAGGATGACCTTGTCGACGCCGCGCCCGATCGAGGCGAGCAGCACGAGCGCGACCAGGATCGAGGGGAAGCCGAGCATGAAGTCGACGATGCGCATGATGATGGCGTCGACCACGCCGCCGAATTGCGCCGCGGCGAGGCCGGCGAGGATGCCGATCGAAAGCGCCCCGACGGTCGAGGCGAGGCCGACCAGCAGGCTGGTGCGCAGTCCGTAGAGGATGGCGCTCAGCATGTCGCGGCCTTGCGCGTCGCTGCCGAGCCAGTAGGTGAAGCCGCCCATGCCGCGCTCGCCCGGAGCCAGCCGGTTGTCCATCACGCTGAGCGAGCCGAGATCATGCGGGTTCTGCGGCGTGATGAACGGAGCCAGCAGAGCGAGCGCTACCATGATCCCCAGCAGGATCGCGGCGCCGCGCGTGGTCGGGCGGTTGCGCAGATGGCGCAGCACTTTTTCGCGCAGGGGCGTGTCGGCCTGGATGGGGCCGGCGAGGCGGGAGGCGCCTGGGCTCATGCCTGCTCTCCGGCGAGCTTCACCCGAGGGTCGAGCGCGGCATAGAGCACGTCGACCAGGAAGTTGACGGTGACGAAGAGCAGCGTCGCCAAGAGGACATAGGCGACCACCACCGGGCGATCGAGCTGGTAGACCGAGTCGATCAGGAGCTTGCCCATGCCCGGCCAGGCAAAGACCGTCTCGGTGATGGTCGAGAACGCGACGAGGCTGCCGAACTCGACGCCGACCACGGTCACGACCGGGATCAGGATGTTGCGCAGGATGTGCCGGTTGACGATGCGCCTCGGGCGCACCCCCTTGGCACGGGCGTATTTGACGTAGTCCTGCGTCATCGTCTCGGTGGTGCCGGCAGCGACGAGCCGGATGATCAGCGCAAGGTTCGGGATGGCGAGGTTGAGCGCGGGCAGGGCGATGTGCTGCAGCCCGTCCAGTGTCAACAGACTGGTCTGGACGCCAAGGAGCGAGACCGTCTCGCCGCGCCCGGCGGTCGGCAGCCAGCCGAGCCAGACGGCGAAGAGCAGGATCAGCATCATGCCCTTCCAGAAGCTCGGCAGCGAGAAGCCGAGCACGGTGCCGGCCATGACGATGCGGGCGCGCCGGCTGTCGGGGTTCAGGCCCGCCATCAGCCCCAGCGGGATGCCGGCGGCGAGCGCCAGGATCATCGAGAGCAGCACGAGCTCGAAGGTCGCCGGCAGCCGCTGCAGGATCAGCTGCAGCGCCGGCACGCCGTGCACGAAGGAGCGGCCGAGATCGCCCTTCAGCGCATTGGCCATGAAGGTCAGGTATTGCTGCCAGACCGGCAGGTCGAGCCCGAGCCGGCGGATCAGCGCCTCGCGCTCGGCCGCGCTGGCCGAGGGCGAGACCAGGAGCTCGACGGGATCGCCGATGCCGTAGACGGCGAAGAAGACCACGACCGAGACCGCGAGCAGCACGAGCACGCTCTGGATCAGCCGCTGCAGGACATAGGCGGTCATGGCACCGAGCCTCGGACGAGCGCTTGCCGGCTTACTTCGCCGGCTTCACCGACATGGCGAGCATGTACTGGTCGGCGCGGCCCGCGACCGAAAGCTCCGACTTGAAGGCCCAGATGCCGCTTTCGAAATGGAGCGGGATGAAGGCGCCGTCGTCGAGGACCAGCTTCATCGCCTGCTGCAGCAGTTCCGCGCGCTTCTTGTCGTCGAGCTCCGAGACCGCGGCGCGGATCACCTTGTCGAACTCGTCGTTCTTGTAGCCGCCATAGTTCGAGCCGCCGAGGGTCTTGGCCTCGTTCGGGGTCGGCGGCCACTGGCGCAGGAAGGAGGCGGCCTCGCCGGTCGCCGAGCCCCAGCCGCCGATCGCGACGCTGAATTCCTTCTTGGCGCGGCGCGGGAAGTAGATCGCGCGGGTCATCGCGTCGACCTCGGCCTTGATGCCGATCTGGGTCAGGTATTGCGCGACCGCCTGGGTGATCTGGCTGTCGTTGATGTAGCGGTCATTGGTCGAGGACAGCGTCAGCTGGAAGCCGTTGGGATAGCCGGCCTCGGCCAGCAGCTTCTTGGCGGCGGCCGGGTCATAGGCGAGCTTGGGCGGGTTCGGCAGCGTGCCGAACATGCCGGTCGGCAGGTACTGGTAGGCCGGCTCGGCCGCGCCGTCCATGATGCGCTTGACGATCGCCTCGCGGTCGATGGCGAGCGACATCGCCTTGCGCACGCGCGCATCCTTCAGCGGGTTCTTGCCGTCCGGGGCCTTGACGAAGGGGCTCTCGTCGCGGGCGACGTCGAGCTGGAAATAGACGATGCGGGTCGAGGGCGTGATGACCGAGCCGAAGCGCTTGTCGCTCTTGATCCGGGCAAGGTCGCGCGCCGCCGGGTTCTCGATCACGTCATAGTCGCCTGCGAGCAGGCCGGCGAGGCGCGGGCCGGCATTGGTCACCGGCAGGAAGCGCACGGTGGCCCAGGGCTGGGCGCCGCCCCAGTAGTCGGGGTTGCGCTCGAGCTCGATAGCCGAGCCCCGGACATAGGATTTCAGCTTGTACGGCCCGGTGCCGATCGCCATCGTGCCGTCGTTGAAATTGCTGACTGCCGGCCAGGGACCGGTGACGCCGCAGTTCTTGGCGACATCGTAGCTGATCTCGCCGTGCTGGACGATCGAAGCGGAGAGGATCGGCAGGCTGGAGAGCAGATTGGGCAGCAGCGGTTCCGGCACCTTGGTCTCGATCACCAGCGTGCTGGCGTCGGGTGTCTCGACCTTGGCGAAATTGCTGGTGACGTCGGCGAAGGAGTCGGAGACCTTGGTCTCGTTCTTCAGCGTGCGGCAGAAGGTGAAAACCACGTCCTGCGCGCCGAAGGGCTGGCCGTTGGTGAACTTGACGCCCTGGCGCAGCTTGAAGGTCCAGCGGTTCTTGCCGTCGTTCTCCCAGGAGGTGGCGAGGCCCGGCTTCAGCGCCTGGTTTTCGTCCTGCAAGACGAGATTGTCGAAGATGTGGGCCGCGAGCGCATTGTTGGGCGTCAGCTCGTGATAATGCGGATCGACAGCGGTCGGCTCGGAGGCGAGCGCGATGCGCAGCGTCTGCGCCGTGGCGGAAGTGCTTAGCAGACTGGCGCTTAGCATGCTGGCGCCGAGCAGAAGGGTGATGAATGCGCGCTGACGCATCGGTCGGTCTCCGTTCCCGTAGCTGATGGTTTTGACAGCTTTATTTTCACGCGGTAGCAAACATGAAAATGATCCGACGTCAATCACCGGAAGAGCCATGTCACGCGCCCTGAAGCCGACGACGGATCTCGCCAACCGCATCGCCCGGATCTATCCCTCTTTGAGCGAGGGCCATCGCAAGGCGGCCGACTTCGTGCTGCAGAGCCCGCTCGACTCGGCGACGGTGACGATCGAGGGCCTGGCCGAGAAGAGCGGCACCTCGACCGCGACCGTGACCCGCTTCGTCCGGGCGCTCGGCTACCGCAACTACGGCGACTTCCGCACGGCGCTGTCGACGGCGCTCAAGGTTGCGCTCGGTCCGGTCGAGGGGCTCGCCGACGCACGTGCCACGGCCGGATCGGTCTTCGCCACCATGGCGACGACGCTGAAAGGCGAGGCCGCCAATCTCGACGAGGCGATCGCGACGCTAGATGAGGCGACGGTCAACCGAGCCATCGGCCTGATGCTGAAGGCACGCCGCATCTTCATCGCCGGCTCCGGCGCGAGTCACTATGTCGGAGCCTTCCTCGAGGATGGGCTGGCGCTTTATCTCGACGCCGAGGTCGTCTTTGCGTCCTCGCGTGGCGGGCCAGAGCGCGCCGTCCGCCACATGCTGTCGGCCGGGCCCCAGGACGTCGTCATCGCGATCTCGCTGCCGCGCTATTCGCGCGCCACGCTGGAGCTCGCCAAATTCGCCAAGAAACGCGGCGCCGTCCTGGTCGCCCTGACCGACAGCCCGTCATCGCCGCTGGTGCCGCTGGCGGACATGACCTTCTTCGCCCCCGCCCGCAACAGCTTCCTGCCGAACTCGCCGACTGCCGCCTTCGCCGTCGCCGATGCGCTGATCACCACGCTGGCGCGCGAGCGCCCAGATGCGGTCGAGGCGCTGAAGGGCCTGAGCGAGAGCCTGCTGTGGACCTTCCATTACTGAACAGTTCGCTGCCCCTGCCACCTCGGCGACAATAATTCGAGAGAGACGTGTTGCCCGCACAGCGCAGCGGCGCTGCGTCTCGCCTTCGCCAGGGAACGGCGCGCCGATGGCGCGGGTCGGCCCCTACGCGGGCGCATTTGACAAACACGCCGCCTTCCATGTGACAATCAGGCAGGCAAACCGGTCTGCGCTCTGCAGCGGGGATCGCTCGTCGATCGGCCCAACCTCCCATCGTGGTGCCTCGTCATGAACATGCGCGCAGCTCCCGCCGAGCTTTCCTCGACGCCGTTCGGAATCGGCCAGCCGGTGCCGCGCAAGGAGGACCCTGTCCTGGTGCGCGGCGAGGGGCGCTACACCGACGATCTGTCGCTGGACGGGCAGCTCTACGCCGCCTTCGTGCGCAGCCCGCATGCGCATGGCCTGCTCAACGGCATCGATACGTCGGCGGCGACGGCGATGAAGGGCGTGGTCGCGATCTATACGGGCGCCGACCTTGAAGGGCAGGGCTATGGCCCGCTGCGCTGCCAGATCGACCTGCCCAACCGCGACGGCTCGCCGATGCGCAAGCCGGTCCGCATGGCGCTTGCGACCGGCAAGGTCCGCTTCGCCGGCGACCCCGTGGCCGTCGTCGTCGCCCGCACCGCGGTGCAGGCGCGCGATGCCGCCGAGGCCGTCCTGCTCGACATCGAGGTCCTGCCGGCCGTCACCTCCGGGGAGGAGGCGCTCGCCCCCGGCGCGCCGCTTCTCTATGACGAGGTGCCGGGCAATCTCGTCCTCGACTACCAGTCCGGCGATGCCGGGAAGGTCGCCGCCGCCTTCGCCGGGGCGGCCCATGTCGCCCGGCTGCGGATCGTCAACAACCGCGTCGTGGTCAATCCGATCGAGCCGCGCTCGGCGATCGCGAGCTATGACCGCAAGGCCGGCCGCTACACGCTGCATGCGCCGAGCCAGGGCGTCTTCGGTCTGCGCAACAATCTCGCCGCGGCGATGGGCGTGCCGGCGGCGAAGATGCGGCTGGTCACCGGCCATGTCGGCGGCTCCTTCGGCATGAAGGCCTCGGTCTTCCCCGAGCATGTCGCACTGCTGCACGCGGCCCGCCTGCTGAAGAAGCCGGTGAAATGGACCGACCATCGTTCGGAGAGCTTCGTCGCCGACCATCACGGCCGCGACATGGTGTTCGAGGCCGAGCTCGCGCTCGATGCGCGCGGGCGCTTCCTGGCGACGCGCTTCACCGGCATCGGCAATATGGGCGGCTATCTCTCGCCGGTCGGGCCGATGATGGCGAGCCTGAACATCGGCAAGAACAGCGTCGGGATGTACCGCACGCCGCTGGTCGAGGTTCTCGCCAAATGCGCCGTGACCAATACCCCGCCGATCGGCGCCTATCGCGGTGCCGGGCGGCCCGAAGGCAATTATTTCATGGAGCGGCTGATCGATACCGCCGCCCGGGAGATGGGGATCGACAGCGCCGAGCTTCGGCGCCGCAATCTGGTCAAGCCGGCGCAGCTGCCTTGGACGACGCCGATCGGCACCGTCTATGACAGCGGCGATTTCCCGGCCCTCTTCGCGCAGGCGCTCGAAGCCGCCGACTGGAAGGGCTATGCGGCGCGGCAGCGCCAGAGCCGCAAGGCCGGCAAGCTGCGCGGCCGCGGCATCGGCTGCTATCTCGAGGTGACGGCGCCGCCGACCAACGAGATGGGCGGCCTGCATTTCGAGGCCGATGGCAGCGTCACCATCGTCACCGGGACGCTCGACTACGGCCAGGGCCACTGGACGCCCTTCGCCCAGATCCTGTCGAGCCAGCTCGGCGTACCCTTCGACAAGATCCGCCTGGTCCAGGGCGACAGCGACCGCCTGATCGCCGGCGGCGGCACCGGCGGCTCGAAATCGGTGATGGCGAGCGGCTCGGCGATCATCGAGGCGAGCGAACTCGTCATCGAGAAGGGCAAGCTGCTCGCCGCCCATGTCCTCGAGGCCGCCCCGGTCGACATCGAGTTCGCCGGCGGCGAGTTCAGGATCGCAGGCACCGACCGCAGCATCGGCATCATGACGCTCGCGGAGCGGCTGCGGACGGGCACGCCCTTCCCTGCCGACCTGCCGCAGAGCCTCGATGTCGACCATGTCTTCAAGGCAGCGCGTTCGGCCTATCCCAATGGCTGCCACATCGCCGAGGTCGAGATCGACCCTGAGACCGGCCAGGTCGAGATCGCCAGCTATGTCATGGTCAACGATTTCGGGGTGGTGGTGAACCCGCTGATCGTCGAGGGCCAGCTGCATGGCGGCGTCGTCCAGGGGATCGGCCAGGCGCTCTACGAGATGACCGTCTATGACGAGGCCGGCCAGCTGATGACCGGTTCGTTCATGGACTATGCATTGCCGCGCGCGGCGGACGTGCCGTTCTTCTCCTTCGCCAGCCGGGGCGTCCCGACCGCGACCAACCGCGTCGGCGCCAAGGGCTGCGGCGAGGCCGGTTGCGCGGGCTCGCTGCCTTCGGTGATGAATGCGGTGGTCGATGCGCTCGCGCCGCATGGCGTGCGCCATCTCGACATGCCGGCGACGCCGCTGGCGATCTGGAAGAGCATCCACGCCCGCGACTGAGGCTGCGTCGCCTTAGCTCATGTTGTCGCGCAGGAAGATCTCGATGCGGATGCGTTCCTGGTCGAGCAGGATCGGCTCGCCGGTGACCTCCGCCATCAGCAGGCGCGCCGCCGAGCGCGCCTCGTGGCCGGGATCCTGGTTGATCACGGCCGCGACGGTGCCCGACAGCAGCCCGCGCCGTGTCGCCTCGGTCAGCTCATGCGCGATGAAGACGAGCGGCCGGCCGGCGGTTTCCAGGGCGGTGACGATACCCTCGTTGCCGGCGCCGATATTGTAGAGCCCGATCAGCTCGGGATGATCCGCGAGGAGCCCGGCGACCGCCGCCTCGTTGCGCTCGCTCTCGTCGCGTCCCTCCAGCACCGGCAGGAGAGTCAGCCCGGGATAGTCGCCGGAGAGAACCTGCTGGAAGCCGTAGAGCCGCTCGACATGGTCGCGCAGCGACATCGAGCCGAGGATGACGCCGACCTTGCCGCTGCGGCCGCCGAGGAAGCGGCCCATCAGCGAGGCGCTGGTGCGCCCCGCCGCCGGATTGTCGATGCCGACATAATGGGCGCGGCGGGAGGTCGGGGCGTCCGAGACCAAGGTGACCACGGCAACGCCGCGCGCGACGAGATCGTCGATGGCGGCGCGGACCTTGGGATGGTCGAGTGCCACCGTGGCGACGCCGTGGAAATGGTCGGCGAGGCCGGCAAGCCCGCTCGCCAGTGCCTCGGGATCGAAGACGTCGAGCTGCAGGATGTCGACGAAGGCGTTCTGCGGCTCCAGCCAGTCGCTGATCCGGCGCACCTGCTGCATCAGCCCGGCCATGAACGCGTTGGTGCTGGACGGGAGGATGAAGGCGAAGCGGAAGGACTGGCCGCGCGCCAGCCGCGCCGCCGCCGGGTTGGCCCGGTAGTCGAGCTTGGCGATCGCGCGCCTGACGCTTTCGACGGTCTTGGCGCGGACCCCGTCGCGCTGGTTCACGACCCGGTCGGCCGTGGCGAGCGAGACCCCGGCCTCGCGCGCCACATCCTCCAGCGTCGCTCGCCTGACCGGGATCCGGCTTCGATCCACTTCGTCCTCCACGACCTCTCCTCGCGCCCGCGCCGCGGGATTGGTTTCCATCCTCACCAGCAGCGCAGGCCTTTGGCATTGGCGGGGGCCTCAAGTCCAGCCGTTCGGCTAGCCCGGCACCCCCGCTATCAGCGCGCCGCCCAAAGCAGCCCGCGCGTCATGATCGTGCGGATCTCCGGCACGTCGAGCTCATAGGCGCGGTGGCCGAGCGAGGAGTAGAACACTCGCCCCTTGCCATAGCGCTTGCGCCAGACCACCGGCATCACCACCCCGTCGATCCAGGGCGCGTGCTCGCCGGTGAAGGTCGTGGTCGCCAGCACCTCGTTGGCGGGGTCGACATGCATGTAATACTGCTCCGAGCGGTGCTCGAAGCTGGCGATGCCCTGCATCAGCGGATCGTCGGGCCGGGTGATGTCGACGGTGTAGTCGATGATGCCGCCGGGATGGGCGACCCATTGGCCGCCGCACATGAACTGGTAGTCGACCGCGTCGCGGAAGGCGTCGCCCATGCCGCCATGATGGCCGGCGAGCCCGACGCCGCCGGCGACCGCCTCGCACAGGGCGGCCGCCTCCGGCTTCTCGATCTTCGACATGGTGTAGATCGGCACGATCAGCGAATAGTCGCGGATCGCGGGATCGAGGAAGACGGAGGTCGCGGTCTCGACCCGCACGTCGAAGCCTTCCGCCTTCAGCCAGCCCCGGATCATTGAGCTGCAGAGGTCGGGGTCATGGCCGCTCCAGCCGCCCCAGACGATGAGCGCAGTCCTTGTCATGTCGATCCCCGTTCAATCCAAAGTGCCGGTGGGCAGGCCGGGCGGCAGCATCGCCGGCCGCTCGACCGTGGTTGCAAGCGTGACGCGCCGCCCTTCGTCGGAGGCGATCTGGAAGGCTTCCATGGCTTCGAGCACATGCAGTGCCAGCGCGCCGCTGGCGCGGTGCGGCCGACCCGAGATCAGCCCTGCCGCCATGTCGGCGACACCGATCGAGCGGAATTCGCCGTCGCTGTTGCCGTGGCTGAGGGCCTGCGCCTGCCAGTCGCCGCCGGCCTTGGCGACCAGGACTTCGCCGCCGAAGCGGTTGGGGTCGGGCACGGACAGGCTGCCCTCCGAGCCGTAGATTTCGATCGGGCTGTGGCGGTGCTTGGGCACGTCGAAGCTCATGGTGATCGAGACCACCGCGCCCGAGACGAATTCGAGCACGCCGGTGACATGGGTCGCGACCTCGACCGGGATCAGCGTGCCGTTCATCGGCTGGCTGGTGACGAGGCGCTCGACCTTGGGCCGCGTCGCGAAGCCGACGACGGAGGCGATCGGCCCGAGCAGGTTGACGAGGTCGGTGATGTAATAAGGGCCCATGTCGAGCATCGGGCCGCCGCCGCGCAGATAGTAGAAGCCGGGCGCCGGGTGCCAGCGCTCATGGCCGGGGCAGCCGAAGAAGGCGTTGCCGGCGACGGCCTTGCCGATGGCGCCGTCGTCGATCAGCTTGCGGGCGGTCTGGTGGCCACCGCCGAGAAAGGTGTCGGGGGCCGAGCCGACGCGCAGGCCCTTCTCCTCCGCAAGATCCATCACCTTGCGGGCCTCGGCCACGTTGACGCCGAGCGGCTTCTCGGAGTGGACGTGCTTGCCGGCCCGCAGGGCCGCGAGGCTGACATCGGTATGCGCCAGCGGCACGGTCAGGTTGACGACGATCTCGACGTCGTCGCGCTTCAGGAGCTGGTCGACCCGCATCGCCGGCACGCCGAATTCGGCGCCGCGCGCTTCGGCCGGGGCGGTGCGCATGTCGGCGACGGCGCGCAATTCGATGGTCGAGAACTGCTGCATCGCCGTCATGTATTTCGTCGAGATGTTGCCGCATCCGATGATGCCGACGCCGATCTTTCGCATGTGACGCTCCTTGATAGCCGGATGCTCAGCCCTTCACCGCGCCGGCGGTCAGGCCGGCGACGATGTGCTTCTGGGCGAAGAGGAAAAGGATGATGGTGGGCAGGATGGTGAGGGTGATGAAGGCGAGGATCAGGTGCCACTCGGTCGAGTATTCGCCCTGGTAGACCATGATGCCGAGCGGCCATGGGTAGAGGCGGTCGCTGTTCAGCATGACCAGCGGGATCAGATAGGCGTTCCAGCTGTGCACGAAGGTGATGGTGCCGACCGTCGCCAGGATCGGGCGCGACAGCGGCAGCGTCACGTAGCGGAAGAATTTTGGATAGGAGCAGCCGTCGACCAGCGCGGCCTCCAGCAGCTCGGTCGGCAGGTCCTTGAAGAAGCGCCGCAGCAGCAGGATGCTCATCGCCAGCGCGAAGGCGACCTGGGGCAGGACGACGCCCATATGGCTGTCGAGCAGGCCGAGATCGCGCACCTTGATGAACATCGGCAGGATCGCGGTGGCGGCCGGGAAGAGCAGGCCCATCGTCAGGTAGTTCAGCAGCATGTCGCGGCCGAAGAAGTGCAGATGGGCGAAGACGAAGGCGGCCATCGACGCGCAGATCAGCGTCAGCACCACTGTCAGCGTGGCGATGACGAAGGAGTTGCCGAGGAGCTGCCAATAGCGCTTCGAGAGCAGGATGTCGGCGTAGTTGCTCCATTCCCAGACGCTCGGCAGGCCGAACGGGTTGGTGCGCAATTCGCCGAGCGACTTGAAGCCGCCGAGGACCGTGGCGATGAGCGGCGTCATCACGAACAGGACGATGGCCGCCAGATAGAGCGCCTTGCCGACCGCCGCCGGGCTGAAACCGTCGTCGCTGAAGGGCGCGGAAGCGGCGGGCTCACTCATCGCGCATGATCCAGCGCTTGTAGGTGAAGGCGAACACCACGCAGATCAGGAACAGGATCACGCCGACGGCGCTGCCGAAGCCGACGCGCATGCGCGTGATGCCGAAGGTGTAGAGGAAGCTCACCATGGTGTGAGAGGAGTCGGAGGGGCCGCCGCGCGTCAGCGGCATCACCAGGTCGAAGAGCTGCAGCGAGCCGACGATGGCGAAGAAGACCGAGAGGCGGATGGTCGGCGCCAGGGCGGGTATGACGACATAGCGCAGGCTCTGCCAGCGGCTGGCGCCGTCGATCCGCGCCGCCTCCAGCATGGAGCGGTCGATGGTCTGCAATGCCGCGATGAACAGCATCATGTGGAAGCCGAAATATTTCCACACGACGACGACGAGGATGGCGGCGAAGGCCGTCTGCGGGCTCGCCAGCAGATGCGGCGCTTCTGCCCCGAAGCTCTTGTAGATCGCCGCCAGCAGGCCGTAATCGCCGTCATAGACGAAGCTGAAGATCAGGCCGGTGGCGATCTCCGCCAGGATATAGGGCAGGAAGAACACCATCCTGAGCGCCACCGAGCCGCGGAAGCGGTCGGCCAGGATGATCGCGAGCGAGAGCGCCAGCGGCAGCTGGATCACCAGCGAGACGACAATGATCAGCAGGTTGTTCTTGAAGGCGGTGCCGAAAGCGCGGTTGTCGAAGACGAAGCGGTAATTGTCGAGGCCGATCCAGTTGGTCGGCTTGCCGAAGCCGTTCCAGTTGAAGCCCGAATACCAGGCGGCCTCGCCGACCGGCAGCACCACGAACAGCGTGAACAGCAGGAGCGCCGGCGGCAGGAACAGCAGGATCGTCGAGAGCTTGCCGACATCGGCGACTCTGCGTCCGGCGAGCGCAGCCATGATCACCTCGCGATGTGAACGGGCAGGAGAGGTCGGCCGGCGGGATGGACCCGCCGTCTCGCACTTCGATCGGTGGGGGACGAGCGATGTCCCCCGACTGGCTGGTCGTCAGTTGCCCTGGCGGAAGGCGTCCTGGATCGCCTTGGCCGCCTGCTTCGGCGTCATCGTGCCGGCGGCGATCTCGGTGGTCGCGTCGTTGACGACGCGGCCGACGGAGGGGCCGAGATCCTGGTCGTAGAAGTTCTGGTGATAGCTCGAACTGGCGATGTTCTGGGCGATGTTGCGCATGAAGGCGCTGCCGAGCCCCGCTTCGGCGCCCTTGTAGACAGGCACGATGAAGTTGCCGGCGGCGAGGCGCTTCTGCGGCTCGGCGCTGACGAAGTGCTTCAGGAAGGCGACGGCCTCCTTCGGGGCGCCCTTGGTGACGAGCCAGCCATTGATGCCGCCCAGCGTGTCGCTCGGCTGTCCTTTGCCGCCCGGGACGGTGGGGAAGTTGATCCAGGCGAGCTTGTCGTCGGGGATGCCGGCCTTGTCGACCGCGAAGACCTTCTGAGTATGGTAGAAGCTCGAGATGGCGAGCAGCATCGCCGCCTTGCCATCGCCGAAATGGCCGATCGCCTGCTGGCTCTTGAAGCCGAGGAAACCGTTCTGGAAAGGCTGGAGATCGACGAGCTGCTTGAAGAGTTCGCCCGACTTCTGGAAGGTTTCGCCCTCGAAGCCGCCGTCCTGCCCCTTCAGCGCCGCCTGGATCGCAGCCTTGCCGCCGAGGCGCATGGCCAGGTTGGTCCAGTAGAAATGCACCGGCCATTTGTCGGCGCCGCCGACCGCGAGCGGCGTGATGCCGGCGGCCTTGAGCTTCTTCACCGCGTCGAGGAGGTCGTCATAGGTCACGATCTTGCCGGCATCGACGCCGGCCTTGGCCAGCAGGTCCTTGTTGGCCATGAAGCCGACCTGCGAGACGCCGTAGGGGACGCCGTAGATCTTGCCGTCGACCGTGAAGGCGTCGACCGCACTCGCCGAGAGATTGTCCTTGTAGCCCTGCATCGCCGGGGTGATATCCTCGAGCACGCCGGCCTCGACCTGCGACTTCAGCACGCCGCCGGCCCAGCTGTAGATGACGTGTGGCCTGTCCCTCGACTGCAGCAGCGTCGGCGCTTTGGCCTTGTAGGCCTCGTTTTCGAGATACTGCATCTCGACCTTCACGCCGGGGTTCTTCGCCTCGAAATCGCGCGCCACCTCTTCCCAGAGCTTCACTACGACGGGATTGGCCTCGATGTGCAGCCATTTGACCGTGGTCTGGGCGAAGGCGGAGCCTGCGCTGAAGGCGAGGGCGACGGCGCCGACGAGCAGGGCTTTGAAACGAGCCATGAGGGTCCTCCCTTGTGTCGGCCGCTGGCGGGCCGTTGATGGTTCGAACCGTAAGCTCAGGATTTGAGGTGCGCAACTCAAATTTTGATGTTATTCGGAGCCGGACGCTGCGACCTTGATGCGGCGATGACGAGGGAGGCGGTCTTGGCGGGTGCGATTTATCCCGATCTCGAGGGCAAGGTGGTGCTGGTCACGGGCGGTGGCTCCGGCATCGGCGAGGCAATCGTTCGTGCCTTCGTCCGGCAGGGCGCGAAGGTCGGCTTCATCGACCTGAAGGAGGCTGAGTCCCGCGCCATTGCGGCGGAACTCGCTGCCGCTGGTGTGAGCGTCCGTTTCGAGCGTGCGGACCTGACCGATATCGCCGCGCTGCGTCAGGCGATCGGCGCGATCCGGGAGACGCTCGGTCCGGTCGACATCCTCATCAACAATGCCGCCCATGACGAGCGCCATGATGCGCTGGACGTGACGCCCGAATACTGGGACGAGCGCATGGCGGTGAACCTGAAGCACCAGTTCTTCGCGGCGCAGGCGGTCCTGCCCGACATGATCGCGAAGAAGGGCGGCGCGATCGTCAATTTCGGCTCGACCTCCTGGATGATAGGCCAGGGCGGCATGCCGGCCTATACGGCAGCGAAATCGGCCGTGCTTGGGCTGACGCGCTCACTGGCGCGCGATTTCGGCGAGCACAATATCCGCGTCAACGCGATCGCGCCGGGCTGGATCATGACGCAGCGCCAGATCGACCTGTGGCTGACGCCGGAGAGCGAGGCCGAGCTGATGCGGCGCCAGTGCCTGAAGCGCCGGCTGGTGCCGGAGGACATTGCGCGCGCGACGCTGTTCTTCGCTTCGGAAGAAGCGGGCGCCTGCACCAACCAGCATTATGTCGTCGACGGCGGCTGGGTGTGAAGGCTACGCCACCCGCGACAAAGCAGCCGCCCGGGGCTCCTTGAAAGACGGTTGCCGGCCGTCCAATATCCCGGCCTCTGGCGGCTGGCCGCCCTACGACACGATACCGGGTGAGGAAACGGCATGTCGGATGCCCTGCGCATCGCGCACGGAGCTTTCGGCCGGGTGGCGCTGCTCGACATGGATCGCAGCCTCGTCCGGCACGCGCATCCGCATTGCCATGTGCTGCTCAAGGTCGACGGCGACGATACGCAGTTCCTGGTCGGGGATCATGTCGCCCCGCTGACCGACGATCTCGCCGTGCTGGTCAATGCCTGGGAGACGCATGCCTATGTCCATGACCCCTCGCGCAGGAACGCCCTGATCCTGGCGCTCTATATCGAGCCGGAGTGGCTGCGCAGCTTTCGGCCGAACTGGGCGGCGAGTGGCTCGCCCGGCTTCTTCGAGCACTCGGCGGGCGAAGTCAGCGCCCATATCCGCCAGACCGCGCTCGATCTTGCCGCCGAGATGGTGCACGAGCCCGGCGCCAGCCGCCGCCAGGAGGAGCTGCTGTCGGAACTGATGATCGCCGTGATCGAGCGCTTCACGCCCTGGCGCTCGATCGGCGCCTCGCTGCGCGAGATCGCGCGTTCCAGTGCGGTCGATTTCCGGGTGCGCCGGGCGATTCTGCTGATGCGCTCCAACCCGGCCGCGCCGCTCTCGATCGAGCGGCTGGCGAGCGAGGCCGGCCTGTCGCGGGCGCATTTCTTCCGGATGTTCGAGACCTCGACCGGCGTGACGCCGCATGTCTTCCTCAACGTACTGAAGGTCGAGCTCGCGGTCGGCGCCGTCGTCGACGGCGAGGAGAGCTTCAGCGCGATCGGCGACCGGCTCGGCTTCAGCGCGCCGGCGCACTTCACGCGCTTCTTCCGCGACCATTGCTCGGTGGCGCCGAGCGAGTTCCGCAGCGTGGCGCGCCTCGGTCGCTGAGGCATTTTCTTCGAATTTGAGACTATTCGGTAAGTCCCGAGACTGAGCGGGATCGCATCTGGCCGGCCGATGACCGAACCTTCCCGTGAGGCGCCTCCGTAAGAGCGCCTCACGGGAGCCGAACGCCGGTGAAGGCTGAAACCATTTCCTGGACGGGCCAGTCCGTGGAGCGCGTCGAGGACGCCGCCCTGCTGACCGGTCGCGGACGTTTCATCGATGACCTCGGCATCAGGCCGGGCACGCTGCACGCCGCGATCCTGCGCTCGCCGCACGCCCATGCGGACATCCTCTCGATCGGGACCGGGGCCGCCGCCGCGCTGCCGGGCGTGGTGGCGATCGTCACGGGACGTGATCTTGCCAGGCTGACCACGCCGATGGTCGCCGGACTGAAGATCGCCGCGGAGAACTGGCCGATGGCGGTCGAGCGCGTGCGCTATGTCGGCGAGCCCGTCGCGATCGCGGTCGCCGAGAACCGCTATCTCGCCGAGGATGCGCTGGATGCGATCGAGATCGCGTACAAGCCGCTGCCGGCGATCGTCGATTCCGTCGCCAGCATGGCGGAGGAGGCGCCCGTCCTCCACGAGAAGGCCGGCGCCAACCTCGTCAGCGATCGCCGCTTCCGCTATGGCGAGCCCGAGGCGGCCTTCGCCGCAGCCGCGCACACGATCTCGGTCAGCATCGCCTATCCGCGCAATACCGGCGCGCCGATGGAGACCTTCGGCGTCGTCGCCGAGTACGATCCGCATGAGGGCATCTACGACATCCTCGCCAATTTCCAGGGCCCGTTCAGCATCCATACCGTGCTGGCGCGGGCGCTAAAGGTTCCCGGCAACCGCCTGCGTTTGCGCATGCCGCCGGACTCCGGCGGCAGCTTCGGCGTCAAGCAGGGCGTCGCGCCCTATGCGGTCCTGATCGGCGTCGCCGCGCGGATCGCCGGGCGACCGGTGAAATGGATCGAGGACCGGCTCGAGCATCTCGGCGCGGCGGTGGCGGCGACAAACCGTGTCACCACGCTCAAGGCGGCCGTGTCGGCGCAGGGGCGGATCAGCGCGCTCGACTGGGACCAGATCGAGGATTGCGGCGCCTATCCTCGTGCGCCGGAGCCGGCCACGCTCTACCGGATGCACGGCAACATGACCGGCGCCTACGACATCCGGCATGTCGCGATGCGCAACCGCGTGGTGCTGACCAACAAGGCGCCGACCGGGCTGGTGCGCGGCTTCGGCGGCCCGCAGGTCTATTTCGCGCTGGAGCGGCTGATGCAGCGCATCGCCGTCGAGTTGCGGCTCGATCCGCTCGACGTCATCCGCCGGAACCTGATCCCGGCCGGCGCCTTTCCCTATCGCACCGCGACCGGCGCGCTCTATGATTCCGGCGACTACCAGGCGGCTATCGAGCAGGCGGTCGCCGGCCGCCTCGCCGAGCTCGAACAGCGCCGGGACGCAGCGCGGGCCGCCGGCAGGCGCTACGGCATCGGCTTAGCCGCTGTTGTCGAGCCCAGCGTCTCGAACATGGGCTACATCACCACCGTGCTGACCGCCGAGGAGCGGCGCAAGGCCGGCCCGAAGAACGGCGCGCAGGCGACGGCGACGGTCTCGATCGATCCGGTCGGTTCGGTCAGCGTCCATGTCGCCTCGACGCCGCAGGGCCAGGGCCATCGCACAGTGCTGGCGCAGGTCGTCGCCGACATCTTCGGCCTGCCGCATCGCGACATCAGGGTCGTCGCCGATCTCGACACCGGCAAGGACGCCTGGTCGATCGCCTCCGGCAACTATTCCAGCCGCTTTGCCGCGGCGGTGGCCGGCGCCGCCCACCTCGCCGCGACCCGCCTGCGCGACAAGCTCGCCTTGATCGCTGCGGACCAGCTCAAGGCCGAGCCCGGGCAGATCGGCTTTGCCGGCGGTGCGGTCTTCGCCAAGGGAAATCCGGACAAGACCATCCCGTTCGGACGGATCGCGGCGCTCTGCCACTGGTCGCCGGCGCTGTTGCCCGATGGCGTCGACCAGACGATCCGCGAGACCGCCTTCTGGACGCCGCCGCAGCTCACTGCGCCGAGCGAGGGCGACGAGATCAATTCCTCGCTCTGCCATGGCTTCATCTTCGACATGGCCGGCGTCGAGGTCGATCCGAGCAGCGGCAAGGTCCGGATCGACCGCTACGTCACCATGCATGACTGCGGGCGGGTGCTGCATCCCGGCATGGTCGAGGGCCAGATCCGCGGCGGCTTCGCCCAGGCTCTCGGTGCGACCTTCTATGAGGAGCTCGCCTATGCCGAGGACGGCGCCTTCCTGACCGGCACCTTCGCCGACTACCTGCTGCCGACCGCGACCGAGACGCCGGATATCGAAATCCTGCACATCGAGACGCCCTCGCCCTTCACGCCGCTCGGCACCAAGGGTGCCGGCGAGGGCAATTGCATGTCGACGCCGGTCTGCCTGGCAAATGCGGTCGCCGATGCGCTCGGGGTCTCCGACATCGCCCTGCCGCTGACACCCGCCAGGCTTGCGGCACTCGCCGCCGAACCCGAACCGACCCGGCCGGCGACGAGCCGCGCCGCAGCGCCTGCCGCCAGGCCGGGCGACCGCAGCCTGCGCGGCGAAGGCGAGGCCAGGGTTGGCGCCGCGCCCGAGGCGATCTGGGCGATGCTGCTCGACGTAGACACGCTGGCCTCGATCATTCCCGGCTGCCATGGCGTGCAGAAGCTCTCCGAGACGCGTTTCAAGGCCGACGTCACGCTCGGTGTCGGCCCGGTGAAGGGACGCTACAAGGCCGAGATCAGGCTCGAAGATCTCGATGAGCCCCAGGCCGCGACATTGACCGGCTCGATCTCGGGAGCGCTCGGCACCGGTTCCGGCTCCGGCCGCGTGACGCTGACGCCGGACGGCAGAGGTGGCACCGTGATCGGCTATGCCTATGAGGCAGCGGTCGGCGGCAAGGTCGCGGCGATCGGCGGGCGCCTGCTCGACGGCGCGGCGAAGGCGATCATCGGCCAGTTCTTCGCGGCGCTGGCGCGCAAGGCGTCGCCGGGCAGACCCGGCCTGCTCGCCCGCCTGTTCGGGAGGCGCGCATGAAGCCCGCGCCCTTCGACTATCTGCGCGCCGGCAGCCTCGACGAGGCGCTGGCGGCGCTCGCCGAGCATGGCTCCGAGGCGCGCATCATCGCCGGCGGCCAGTCGCTATTGCCGATGCTGAACATGCGCCTCGCCAAGCCCGCTCTGCTCGTCGACATCATGGGCGTCGCCGGGCTCGGTGAGGTCCGGCGCGAGGGCGGGATGATCGTGGTGCCGGGCGGCGTTCGGCAGGCGGCGCTGTTGCAGCGGCCCGGCTTGGCGAGCGAGCAGCCGCTGCTGGCTGCCGCCTTGCCCTGGCTCGGTCACTACCAGACCCGGGCGCGCGGAACAGTCTGCGGCTCGGCCGCCCATGCCGATCCCAGCGCCGAAATCCCGCTCTGCTTGGTCGCGCTCGATGGTGAGATCCGCCTGCGCTCGCGCTGCAAGCGCCGGGTGCTCAAGGCGGCCGACTTCTTCTCCGGCATGATGGTGACGCAGAAGGCCGATGACGAGCTGATCGAGGCCGTGGCCTTTCCGGCTGCCCGGCCCGGCACCGGCTATGCCTTCGAGGAGGTGGCGCGCCGGCATGGCGACTTCGCCATCGTCGGCTGTGCGGCGATGGTCGAGGCCGGGCAGATTCATCTCGCGGTCGCCGGTGTCGCCGACAAGCCTGAGCGCCGGAGCTGGCCGCGCCTGGACGGTTCGGCGCTGGACGACGCGCTCAACGCCTTCGCGTGGGAGCTCGACGCCCGCGAGGACCTGCACGCCAGCGCCAGGCTGCGCCGCGACCTCGTCCGCACGCTCGGCCGCCGCACGATCGAGGAGGCCGGCCGATGCCTCGCCTGAGCGCCGCCCACCGCCACCGCGTCGGCTTCACGCTGAACGGCAAGCCCGTCGCGGTCGAGGCCGAGCCACGCCTGCTCGCGACCGACGCGCTGCGTCACGGCCTTGGCGCGACCGGCACCCATGTCGGCTGCGAGCACGGCGTCTGCGGCGCCTGCACCATCCTGATCGACGGGGCGCCGGCGCGCGCCTGCCTGACGCTCGCCGTCCAGCTCGAAGGCCGGGAGGTCACCACGGTCGAGGGGCTGGCGCCGGCACAGGACCGCCTCTCGGTGCTGCAGGCCGCCTTTCGGCGCCACCACGCATTGCAGTGCGGCTTCTGCACCGCCGGCATCCTGATCTCGCTCGAGGCCTTCCTGCGCGAGCAGCCGGAGCCGAGCGAGCAGGCGCTGCGCGAGGTCGTCGGCGGGCATCTCTGCCGCTGCACCGGCTACACCCCGATCATAGCCGCCGCGCGCGAGGCCGCTGACCTGCTGCGCCAGGCATCTCAGTCCACTGCCGCGGAGCCCCTCGATGTTTGACCTCGGGACCAGCTTCACCGCCAGCGTGGCCCGCACTCCCGACGCACTCGCCATCGTCGATGGCGAGGTCCGCCTGAGCTATGCGCAATGGCTGGCGCGGATCTCCTCGCTCGTCGCCGCCTTCGACGGCATCGGGCTCAAGCCCGGCGACCATTTCGTCACCATCATGCAGAACCGCTGGGAGGCGGCTAGCCTGCATTGGGCCTGCCAGTTCGCCGGTCTGATCATGACGCCGATCAACTGGCGGGCGAAGCCGGACGAGATCGACTTCGTGCTGGAGAATGCCGGCGCCAAAGCGATCGCCTTCGAAGCCGTCTCCGCCGACGCCATGGCCGAGAGCGCGCTTGCCGCCGGCCTGCCGCGGATCGCGGTCGGCAGCGATGCCGGGCCTGCAGACTTCAGCTTCGGTGAGATGATCGCCGTGGAGGCGCCGACCGCGACGCCCCGCGCCGGCGCCGAAGACTGGTCGCTGATGCTCTACACCTCCGGCACCACGGCCAAGCCCAAGGGCGTGCCGCGGCGGCACCGCGCCGAGCGCATGGCCGCGCTCGCCCATGTCGCGCAGAACCTCTACGGCAGCGGCGAATGCACGCTCGGCGTCATGCCGCTCTATCACACGATGGGGGTGCGCTCGCTGCTGGCGATGTCGCTGATCGGCGGCAGCTTCGTCTGCCTGCCGCGCTTCGATGCGGCGCGGGCGCTGGAGCTGATCGAGGCCGAGCGCGTCAGCAATCTCTATCTCGTGCCGACGCTCTATCACGACGTCGTCCATCACCCGCGCTTTGCCGTGAGCGACGTCTCCTCGGTCCGCAAGCTTGGCTTCGCCGGCGCGCCGATGACCGACGGTCTGCTCGGCAAGCTGACCGAGGCGTTCAGGCCCGAGCTCTTCGTCAACCACTACGGCTCGTCGGAAATCTACACCTTCACCATCGACCAGAATGCCGCGGCGAAGCCGGGCTGCGCCGGCAAGGCGGGGCTCAACCAGCTCATCCGCGTGGTCCGTCTCGGAGCGGCCTCGGCCGCGGAGCTGGCCCGGCCCGGCGAGGAAGGCGAGATCATCGCGCTTGCCGCCAGCGACGAGGCCTTCGAAGGCTACTGGCGCCGGCCCGAGGCCGACGCCAAGTCGCTGCGCGACGGTTGGTACTTCACCGGCGACACCGGCTATTTCGACGAGGACGGCGACCTCTTCGTCACCGGCCGCGTCGACGACATGATCATCACCGGCGGCGAGAACGTCTCGCCGGTGGACATCGAGAGCTGCCTGTCGCTGCATCCGGCCGTGTCGGAGGTGGCCGTGGTCGGCCTGCCCGACGAGCGCTGGGGCAAGATCGTCGTCGCCTTCGTGCAGCGCGCCTCGGCCGTATCAGCCGAGGAGCTCGACCGGCACTGCAAGGTCTCCGGCCTCGCCAATTTCAAGCGTCCGCGCCGCTACGAGTTCGTCAAGGCGATCCCGAAATCGCCGGTCGGCAAGCTGCTGCGCCGCCAGCTCGTCGCCGGCGAGTACGAGCCCGAGCGACCCGATCTCGCCGCCGAATGATCCCAACTCTGAAACCGAGAGCTAAAGCCATGAACGCAGTCACCCCGATCCACGCCAGCCTCACCGGTCTCGACGGTTTCCGCGTCGAGATCGATCCCGCCCGCGAACGCGCTGACATCATCCTCGACCGGCCGCCGATGAACACGGTGGCGATGGCCCAGCGCGACCAGCTGCGCAAGGTGTTCGAGGCGCTCGACGAGGACGATCGCGTGCGCATCATCGTGCTGCGCGCCGTCGGCGAGCACTTCTCCTCGGGCGGCTATATCAAGGGCTTCCTGGAGGCTTCGCCCGAGCACGTCTCCAAGCTCGCCTGGAACATCGCCGCCCCGGCGCGCTGCGCCAAGCCGGTGATCGTGGCCAACCGCGGCTACACCTTCGGCGTCGGCTTCGAGATCTCGCTCGCCTGCGACTTCCGCATCGTCTCGGAAACCTGCCAATACGCGCTACCGGAGCAGAAGCTCGGACAGATTCCCGGCTCGGGCGGCTCGGCCCGCCTGCAGAAGATCGTCGGCATCACCCGGACCAAGGACATCGTGATGCGCTCCAAGCGCATCTCGGGCCAGCAGGCGCTCGACTGGGGCATCGCCACCGAATGCGTGCCGGACGGGGAGCTCGAGGCCGCGACCGACCGCCTGGTCGACGAGCTGCGTTCCTTCTCGCCCATCGCCCAGCGCACCGCCAAGAAGCTGCTCAACGACACCGAGGATTCGACGCTGGCGATCGCGATCGAACTGGAAGGGCACTGCTATAGCCGCCTGCGCCAGTCCGACGATTTCCGCGAGGGCGTCGAGGCCTTCCACGCCAAGCGCGCGCCGCAGTTCACCGGCCGCTGAGCCGGCAAATGACCTGCACGGGCATGCCCGCGCGGGTTCGCCCGACCGACACCGCAGAACAACAACCAGAACCGAGGGAACGACCATGAAGACGACCGGATATCTCGCAGCCGTCGCCGGGCTGCTCGCCGCGACGGCGCTCACCGGCGGCGCGCTCGCCCAGAGCGGCCCGATCAAGATCGGCGTCGTCACGCCGCTCTCGGGCACCTATACCCCGATCGGCCAGCAGGTGCGCTGGGGCCTGGAGCTCGCCGCCAAGGATATCAACGCAGGGGGCGGCATCGCCGGCAGGCAGGTCAGCCTAGTCTTCGAGGACGAGGAGGCCAACCCGGCCGTCGCCGTACAGAAGGCCGAGAAGCTGTTCCAGGTCGAGAAGGTCGACTTCCTCACCGGCACGGTCAATTCCGGTTCGACGCTCGCTGTCGCCCAGCTGGCCGAGCGCAACGCCAAGCTCGCGGCGACGACGGTCTCCTTCGCAGACTCGATCACCACCGACAAATGCTCGCCGAACATGTTCCGCGTGAACGCGCGCGCCGAGCAGCAATCGGTCGCGCTCGCCGCCTGGCTCGCCAAGGAGAAGCCGAAGGCCAAGGTCTATTATCTCGGCCCCGACTATGAGATGGGCCGCTCGACCGTCGCCGCTTTCAAGAGCAGCGCCGAGAAATCCGGTGCGCCGACCGGCGGCGAGGTGTTCGCGCCGCTCGATTCCAAGGACTACACCCAGTATTTCGGCCA
The DNA here is from genome assembly GCF_037120455.1 of Allobosea sp. CCNWLY174. Taxonomy (NCBI): domain Bacteria; kingdom Pseudomonadati; phylum Pseudomonadota; class Alphaproteobacteria; order Hyphomicrobiales; family Alloboseaceae; genus Allobosea; species Allobosea sp. CCNWLY174. The sequence goes on from NZ_JBBBBQ010000009.1 coordinate 123,585, forward strand.
GATTCGCGCTTCGAGGCCGCAGGTGCTCTACACCTCCGTCGCCGGCAACGACACCGTCAGGCTGCTGACCCAGCTGCAGGATTTCGGCCTGCTCACCAATCTGCAGGTCGTCGGCGCCTCCGGCACCGTGACCTCGCAGAACATCGGCGCGATCGGCCAGGCGGCCGAGGGCTTCGCCACCGGCGTCGGCTATTCCCCGCAGATCGACACACCGGAGAACAAGGCGTTCGTCGCAGCCTTCCGCGCGGCCAACAAGGCCGATCCCGATCTCTACGGCGCCGACAGCTACGGCCTGCTCTTCGCCTATAAGGCCGCTGTCGAGAAGGCGGGCTCGACCGAGACCGACAAGGTGCGCGAGGCGCTGCGCGGGCTGAGCTGGCAGACGCCGCAGGGCGCCAAGACCATCCGCGCCGGCGATCACCAGGCAATGCAGCCGATGTATGTGGTGCGCGTCGCCAAGGGCAAGTTCGACATCATCGACAAGGTCGACGCCGACAAGGCGATCGGCCCCGACGCCTGCACAAGGTTCTGAGGACAGGCGCCGACCCCTCCCTTCACAGGGGAGGGGTCACACCGCCCTCGCGAAAGCACATGACATGAATGCCCTCGACTACCTCCAATTCGTGCTGGCGCCGCAGGTCGTCAACGGGCTCGCGCTCGGGGTCGCCGTGGTGCTGGTCGCCCTCGGGCTGACGATCATCTTCGGCATGCTCGACGTCATCAACATGAGCCATGGCGAGTTCTACGCCATCGGCGCCTATGCCGCTCTCGCTCTGGGCGCAGCCGGGATCAGTTTCTGGTTCCTGCTCGTGCTGGTGCCGGTCCTGATGGTGCCGCTCGGCATGGCGGCCGAGCGCCTGCTGATCCGGCCGGTCTTCGACAGCCGGGATCGGCACGTCACCACGCTGCTCGTCACCTTCGGCCTCGCGCTCGTGGTCGAGGATCTGCTCAAGGTCGCCTTCGGGCCCAACACCCAGCGGCCGCCGACGCCGATCCCCGGCGCGACCGAGCTCGCCGGCATCATCGTGCCGAACTACCGGCTCTTCCTGATCGTGGTCGGCGCGGCGATCGTCAGCGGAGTCGCCTATGTCGTCTATCGCACCCGTCTTGGCGCGATGGTCCGGGCAGCCGCCTTCGACCGCAACATGGCGGCTTCGCTCGGCGTGCCGGTGGCGCTGGTCTATGCCGGCACCTTTGCCTTCGGCGTCGCGCTCGCCGGCCTCGCCGGCGTCCTGCTCGCGCCGGTCTACTCGGTGTTCCCGACCATGGGGCGCGACTTCATCCTGCTCGCCTTCACCGTCGTCATCGTCGGCGGCATGGGCTCGATCTGGGGCGCCGTCGTCGCCGGCCTGCTGCTGACGCAGGTGCAGGCGCTGGCCAGCCTGGTGATCTCGCCGGTCTGGACCGATCCGATCGTGTTCGGGACCATGGTCGCCTTCCTCGTTTTCCGCCCGCAGGGCCTGTTCGGGAGGCTCGGCCATGCGTGACCGGCTGACTTTGTCGATGCGCGCGAGCCATCTGCTCGCCCTGGTCTTCGTCGCTGCCGCGCTTGCGCTCGCCGCGATCGGCGCCGCCAGCGGCGACACCTTCTATCTTCGCCTCGGCACGGAGGCGCTGATCTTTGCGGGGCTCGCCCTCTCGGTCGACCTGCTGCTCGGCTATTCCGGCGCGCTCTCGCTGGGGCAGGCGCTCTATTTCGGCATCGGCGCCTATGTCTCGGCGCTGACCCTGCTGAAGGTGCCGTCCTTCTGGCTCGCCATGGCGGCGGCAGGTGGGGCGACGCTCGTCGCCTCGATCATCGGCGGCCTGATCGCCAACCGGGTGCGCGGCGTCTATTTCGCGCTGATCACCTTCGGCCTCGCGCAGGTCGTCGCCAAGGTCGTCTACAACACCCGCGAGCTCGGCGCTTCCGACGGCATGATCGGCATTCCCGTCATCGAGATCGGCTTCGGCCCGGTTTCGGTCTCTGCCGGCAACCCGGTCGGCTTCTTCCTGATCGTGCTCGCGATCATCATGGGGCTGTACGGGCTCACCGCCTATCTGCTCGACACGCCGTTCGGCCGGGTGCTGACCGCGCTCAAGGCCAATGAGAAGCGCGTGCCCTTCCTCGGCTATTCGGTCTGGCGGGCGCGGATGTTCTCCTATGTGCTGGCCGGGCTGATCGCCGGGCTCTCGGGCGCGCTCTATCCGATGCTGCGCGGCTTCGTCTCGCCGGAGCTGATGTTCTTCGCGACCTCCGGCAATGCGGTGATCTCGGTCATCCTCGGCGGCGTCGGCACGCTGATCGGCGCGATCTACGGTTCGGTCCTGCTCGTCCTGCTGAAGTCGATCATCGGCAGCTGGACCGAGCACCATCTCATCGTGATCGGCCTGATCTTCATGGTCTGCGTGATGTTCCTGCCCAAGGGGCTGGTCGGCTTCATCCGGCCGCGCATCGAGGCGCGCCTGCTCGCCGGTGCGCGAAAGCCTGTCGCGCCGTCCTTTGCCCCGGCCCGGCTCGAAGCAGGGAGTGCCAAGCCATGACCGGTCCCGTCCTCCAAACCCGCGAGCTCGGCATCGCCTTCGGCGGCCTGAAGGCGGTCGACAAGGTCAGCTTCAGCGCAGAGCGCAACCGGATCACCACGGTGATCGGGCCGAACGGCGCCGGCAAGTCGACGCTGTTCAACCTGATCAGCGGCGCGCTCAAGCCGAAATCCGGCCAGCTCCTGATCGACGGCGTCGACATGACCGGCGCCTCGCCGGCGCGCACCAAGGCGGCCGGGCTGTCGCGCTCGTTCCAGATCACCAACCTGTTTTTCGAGCTGACAGTGGCGGAGAATCTGCGCATGGCGGCGCAGGTTCTGGAGCCGACGACGCGCGCCTTCCTGCCGCTCGCCCGCTCGACCCGGGCGCTCGCCAAGACCGACGAGATGCTCGAGCGCTTCCAGCTCGGCCACAAGCGCGATGAGCTCGCCGGCAATCTCTCGCACGGTGACCAGCGCCGGCTCGAGATCGCGGTCTGCCTGGCGTCGGAGCCGAAGATCCTGCTGCTCGACGAGCCGACGCAGGGCATGAGCCATGCCGACACGGCCGACACCGCCAAGCTGGTGCGCGAGCTCAGCCGCGATGTCAGCGTGCTGCTGATCGAGCACGATATCGGGCTTGTCATGGACCTCTCGGACCATGTCGTCGTCATGCATCAGGGCCGCAAGCTCGCCGAGGGACCGCCCGCCATGGTGCGGGCTGATCCGGCGGTGCAGGCTGCCTATTTCGGACATCACTGACATGCTCGCGATCAACGGACTGCACAGCCATTACGGCCTGAGCCACGTCATCCAGGGCATCGACCTCTCGGCGGCGCCCGGAGAGGTGATCGGCATCTTCGGCCGCAACGGCGTCGGCAAGACGACGCTGCTCAAGACGATCGCCGGCTGGGTGAAACCGAGCGAGGGTGCGATCACGCTCGGTGGGCAATCCCTGAACGGGCTCGCGCCCGACCGGATCTGCCTTTCCGGCGTCGGGCTGGTGCCGGAAGACAGGCGCATCTTCCCCGGCCTGACCGTCGAGGAGAACCTGCAGCTCGGCCTGCTGCAGGTACGGGGCCGGGCAGCCAAAGCCGAGCGCGCCGCCATCGAGCAGATCTACGACCGCTTTCCCCGCCTCGGCGAGCGCCGTCGCCAGCTCGGCACGACGCTGTCGGGCGGCGAGCAGCAGATGCTCGCCATGGCGCGCGTGCTGGTCGGTGAGCCCAGGCTGGTGCTGGTCGACGAACCCAGCGAAGGGCTGGCGCCGATGATCGTCGCCGAGGTTTTCGCCATCGTGCGCGAACTGCGCGAGCGCGGCTGCATCGTGCTTCTGGTCGAGCAGAACGTGCACGAGGCGCTGTCGGTGACGGATCGCTTCGTCGTCATCGAGCGCGGACGGATCGTCCTCAGCGGCGACGCCGAGGACGAAACGGACTGCGCGCGCCTGCTGACGGCTCTGGCGGTCTGACGCCTGGCGCTAGCCATCTCGGGCGTGGTGAGGCGGTTGCATGCAAATCCTGCAGGTCAGGCAAGGCGTGCCTGGCCCTCGACCGCAACGGCGGATTCGCGGAAGACCAACGCAAGCCGACATCGTGCACAGCGCCGCCGAAAGACGGTTTGCTGGCCGGGAGATGTGGTGACGGCGTCGGGAGGAGATCGCGTTGAAGCTGCCTTTGTGGGGGAGCGCCTTGAGCGCCACGCTCCTCGTGCAGATCGTAAGCTCCTTCGCTGCCGCAGCAGTTCCCCTTCTCGGTCCGATCCTGACACAGCGCTGGAACCTGCCGCCGGAGAGCATTGGCTATGTGTCCTCCGCCGTCTCGATCGGCATCTGCTGGTGCCTGGCCTGCGGCGGCCCGATGCTCGACCATCACGGCCCGATCCGGACCTTGCAGATCGGCCTCGCAGCAATGTGCCTCGGCCTGATCCTGCTGTCGCAACCGATCGCCATCCTCGGCTTCGCCGGCGCGCTCGTGCTCGGTCTCGGCACCGCGCCCAACAATCCGGCGGGCAGCACGATGCTGATGCGCACGGCGCCGCCCACGCATCGCAACCTGATCTTCTCGATCCGACAGGCCGGCGTCCCGCTTGGCGGAACGATCGCCGGTCTTTCGGTGGCTCCGGCCGTCATCGGGCTGGGCTTTACCCATACGATCTGGCTGATCGCGGCCATCGTCCTGCTCAGCCTGCTGGCGGTGCAGCCGTTCCAGAAGCGGCTCGATGTGGAGAGGGGGCCTGCCAATCGGCAATGGGCCCGGACGTTCCTGTCGCCCTCAGCCCTGCGCCGCGCGGCCGAAGTCATCCGCTCGCACCCGACATTGCCGCTGCTCACCGGCATGGGCATCTCGTTTTCGGTCGCCCAGACCAGCGTCCAGGCCTTCACGGCGACCTATCTGGTGACGCAGCACGGCAAGAGCCTGGCGGAGGCCGGCTACTTCATGGCCGTCCTGCTCGCCGCCAGCACGGTCTCGCGGATTGCGCTGGGCTGGCTGGCGGATCGCTGGCGCCGGGGCCTGCTCCTGCTCGGCCTGCTTCTGCTCGCCGCGAGCGCTGCGGTCGTCCTGCTCGTCTGGTCGGCAGCGGGTCCGTCATGGGCCCTGTACTGCTCGGTCGCATTTATCGGTGCGACGTCGCTGGGCTGGAACGGGGTCTACATGGCCGAGCTGGCGCGGTTGGCGCCGCCGACGCAGATCGGCGACGTCACCTCCGCCGCAAATCTTTTCGGCTTCACCGGCTCGTTCTGCGGGCCCCTGATCTTCGCCTTCATCGCCAGCCGGACGGCGAGCTTCGACTGGCCTTATCTGCTGGTCGCCGCGCAATTGGCCGCCTGCGGCATCTTCGTGCTCTGGCGCCGCAGCTGGCGTTGAGGCTCCAGCCACTGCGGGGGCTCGTCTCCTCGTTGCCGCTCGCATGGTCGACGAGGGCCTCTCCTAGCGACTGCTGGCTTCGAACAATCCAGCCCGCCGGGCATGGCCGCGAACGAGCTCCAGTCCGAAGGCCGTCGGCCGCATGGCCGGTGCGCGATCATGGATCTCGATGCCTGCACGTACGCCGAAGAGGCGCTTGCCGTAGCAGATCAGGCTTTCCAATGACTGCATGATGAAGACGATCGTCGGCAGTACCTCGCGATAGCTGGCCTCGGCCGTGACCTCGTCGCCCGAGACGAAGCTCTCATAGATCGCCACCGTGAGGTCGATCAGTTCGGGCGCGAGGATCATGCCGACGCAGCCGGCGCGCAGGTTCTCGATCAGCTCGAGCCCGCCGCGGCCGTTCATCACAGGCAGGCGGCCCTCGGTCGTTTCGATCAGCTGCCGAATCTCCGTCGCCGGCCCCTCGCCCTTGACCAGCTTGATGTTCGGATGCTGCGCGACGAGGCTGCGGATGTCCTCCGCCGACAGGCCGCGGCCCATATAGGCGGGGGCGTTCTGGATCGCGACCGGCAGGTGTGTGGCATCCGCGATCCGGCCGAAGAAGCGGATGTATTCGGTTGCAGCGAAACTGCCGACCATGGGCGGCTGCAGGATCACCCAATCGGCCTTGGCTCCCTCCGCCGCTCGAACCAGCTCGACCTGCTCGGCCACCGAGGTGCCGTAGATGGTGAAGCCGAGCGGCTTAACGCCCCCGACATCCTCCGAGGTCCACTCCATCACCGTGCGCCGCTCCGGCACGGTCAGTTTGGAGACTTCCGTCGCAAGACCGAGCGCCGCGATGCCATGGGCGCCGTGCTCCAGGCAGATCTCGACCTGCCGTCGCATCGCCTGCCGATCGAGCCGCTCCTGCGCGTCGAACAGCGCGTAGAGGATCGCATGGATGCCGGTGAACGCGGTCTCAGTGGTCATGGCGTGCCTCGCTTCAATGATCAGATGTTAAACATCAGATGAATGCTTGCGCGCAAGCCCCGGACGTGACAGTTTCCCGCCGCGGGAGAGAAAACGGGCCATGGCGCGAGGCAGCAAGCCAGGAAAGATCGGCATGATGGTCGCAGCGCTCGGCGCCGCGATCGTGCGCGGCGAGATCGCTTCGGGTACCGTCCTGCCGGCCGAGCCTGATCTCGCCGAACGCTATGGCGTCGGCCGCAGTGTCGTCCGCGAAGCCGTGAAGACCCTCGTCGCCAAGGGCCTGCTCACGGTGCGGCCTCGGCACGGCACGCAGGTCCGCCCGCAGCACGACTGGACGCTGCTCGACCGCGAAGTGCTCGGCTGGATGCGCAGCGAGGATGGGCTCGACCGCGGCCTGCTGCTCGCTCTTGAAGAGACGCGCGAGATCATCGAGCCGGAGGCAGCGGCATTGGCCGCGACCCGCGCCACCCCGGAGGATCTCGCGCGCATCCGCGCGGCACTGTCCGAAATGGAAACCGGTCAGGATGATCCGCAGGCCGCCATCGCCGCCGACAAGCGTTTCCATCTTGCGATCCTCGACGCCACCAACAACCCGATCCTGCGCAGCTTCCGCGGCGCGATCGATACGATCCTCAGCGCGATGTTCGACTTCACCGTCGATGTCTTCGCCGGCAACCTCGCCAACCACGCCGCCGTCGTCGACGCAATCGCCGCCGGCGAGCCCGAACAGGCCCGCCAGGCGATGCGACAGGTGCTCGGCTACACGCGCGGCCACATGCTCTCCAGTTCCGTGCTGGCGGACGGAGCCAGCCCAAACAAGAAAACCGTCTCGGGAGAAACGCCATGAAACTCACAAAATTGCTGCTCGCTGCCGCCGTGGCGGCTGTGTCGCTGCCCGCCTTCGCCGCCTGGCCCGAGCGCCCGATCACGCTGGTCGTGCCCTGGGCCGCCGGCGGCGGCACCGATGCGGTCGCCCGCATCCTCGCGGCCGGGCTGGAGAAGGAACTCGGCAAGCCGGTCAACGTCGTCAACCGCACCGGCGGCGGCGGCGTGGTCGGCCATACCGAGATGGTCAACGCCAAGCCCGACGGCTACACGATCGGCCTCGCGACGGCGGAGGTTACGACCTATTACTGGTCGAACACCGCTCCCTTCACCTATGAGAAGCTCACGCCGATCGCGCTGGTGAACTTCGACTCGGCCGCCTTCAACGTCGCCACGAACTCGCCCTGGGCGGACCTGCGCGCCGCGCTCGACGACATCAAGAAGCAGCCCGTCGGCCACTACAAGCTCTCCGGCATGGCGGCCGGCGCCGCCTATCATCTCGCCTTCGCCGGCCTGCTTCAGCTCGAGGGCATCAATCCCAAGAGCGTCACGGTGGTGCCGAGCCAAGGCGCGGCCCCCGGCTTCCAGGAATTGGCGTCCGGCGGCGTCCAGATCGTCCCGTCCTCCCTGCCGGAAGGCAAGGCGATGTTCGATGCCGGCCGCGTCAAGTCTCTGGCGGTGATGTCGAAGGAGAAGATCGGCGCCTTCCCGAGCGTGCCGACCGTCAAGGACGCGATCGGCAAGGAGTATGAGGGCGGCACCTGGCGCGGCCTTGCCGCCCCGGCCGGCCTGCCGGCGGATGTGACGGCCCGCCTCGTCGAAGCCACCGAGAAAGTCGCGAATTCCGAGGCCTACAAATCGTTCCTCGCCGAGCGGGGCTTCGGCTACGCCTTCGCCAAGGGGCCGGCCTTCGGCAGCTTCCTCGCCACCCAGCACAAGAACAACGGCGAGATCATGGGCGCGCTCGGCCTGCGCCTGCGCCAGTAGTCGATCGTCTTGGGAGGTTTCAGGGCGCGGCGGCTTCGCCGCGTCCCGTTTCCAACACGCACACCGAGTACGCCATGAAGTTCAACGATCTGTTCGGAGGCCTCGTCTTCCTTGCCCTGTCGGGCCTGATGGCGGCCGCGTCCTGGAACCTGCCGAACCCGTCAGAGCAACCACTGGGACCCTCGGCGTTCCCGCTGATCCTGTCGGGACTGCTGGCGCTCTGTGCCGCGATCCTTGCCGTCAACGGTGCCCGGGCGACGCAGGCCGGCCCATTGATCGGCCTCTCGGACTGGGCCCGCAGCGGCGGCGCGCTGCTGCGCCTGTTGCTCGTCCCGGCAGCGGTGATCTTCTACATGCTCTTCGCCGAGACCCTCGGCTTCCTGATCTGCGCGACGGCGATCCTCGTCGTCCTGTTCCTCGCCGGCCACACGAAGCCGCTGCACGCGGTCGGGCTCTCGCTCGCGGCCGCGCTCGTCATCCACTCGATCTTCTATCTCGGCCTCGGCGTGCAATTGCCCTGGGGACCGCTCGAACCGTTCCGCTGGTAGCCATCATGCTCGACGCCTATGTCACCGCGCTTGGGATGGTGCTCGATCCCTATGTGCTCTTCGTCATCACCGCCTCGGCGATCTACGGCCTCGTCGTCGGCTGCATCCCCGGCCTGTCCGCGACGATGGCGACGGCGCTGCTGGTGCCGCTGACCTTCTTCATGCCGCCGGTGCCGGCGATCGCCGCCATCGTGACGACCTCGACCATGGCGATCTTCTCCGGCGACATTCCCGGCTGCCTCCTGCGCATCCCGGGCACGCCGGCCTCGGCGGCCTATGTCGACGATTCCTACCAGATGACGCTGAAGGGCAAGCCGGAGCTCGCGCTCGGCATCGGCCTGTGGTTCTCGGTGCTCGGCGGCCTGTTCGGCACGGCGGTGATGATGGTGGCCTCCCCGGCCATAGCCGATTTCGCGCTCGGTTTCGGCTCGGTCGAGTTCTTCTGGATCGTCATGCTCGGCCTGGGCGGCGCGGTCTTCATCGGCTCCTCGACGCCGCTGAAAGCCTGCATCTCGCTGCTGATCGGCCTGTTGATCGCGATGGTCGGCATGAACAACCCGGCCGGCCAGCCGCGCTTCACCTTCGAGTCGACCGAGATGCTCGGCGGCGTCTCGCTGATCCCGATGATGGTCGGCATGTTCGCCTGCTCGGAGGTGATGCGGCACATGGTCTCCGACGGCAGCGCCCCGCACGCCGTGGTCCAGAAGATCGGGCCGATCTTCGCCAATATGTGGCGACTGACCAAGCAGTATCCCTGGCAGCTCATCCGCGGCAGCGCGCTCGGCACGATCATCGGCATCCAGCCCGGCAGCGGCGCCGACATGGCGGCCTGGATGTCCTATGCGATGAGCAAGCGCTTCTCGAAGGAGCCGGAGAAGTTCGGCACCGGCCATCCGGAAGGGCTGATCGAGGCCGGCGCCTCCAACAACTCCTCGCTGGCGGGCGCCTGGATCCCGGCCCTGGTCTTCGGCATCCCCGGCGACTCGATCACCGCGATCGCCATCGGCGTGCTGATGATGAAGAACATGGCGCCGGGGCCGACGATCTTCGTCAACAATCCCGAGAACGTGTATGCGCTTTTCCTGGTCTTCGTCATCGCCAACCTTCTGATGCTGCCGCTCGGCTGGGCGATCATCAAGGTCGCGACGCGCGTGCTCTCCGTGCCGCGGCGCGTGCTGATGCCGATCATCCTGCTCTTCGCCATCGTCGGCTCCTACGCGATCAACAATTCGCTGTTCGATGTCGGCGTCATGCTCGCCTTCGGCGTGTTGGCCTTCGTGCTCGAGGAGAACGATTTTCCGGTGGCGCCGGTGATCCTCGGCGTCGTGCTCGGGCCATTGCTGGAGGAGTACTTCATCAACTCGATGATCAAGTCCGACGGCCGGCTGATCGGCCTGGTCGACCGGCCGATCGCCGCCGTCCTCGCCGCGATCACGATCGGGATCATCGGCTGGACGATCATCGCCTCGATACGAGCATCCAGCCGAACGGAAAAACTCGCCGGCGAGTGAGCTGCGCGCCCGGCGCGGGCACTGAAGGGAACTCTCCAGCGGGTTTGAGTCTGGAGCAGAGCCGGCCTCGTCGCCTCGCCAAGTCAGGGTCAGCTGCGCCACGCGACCTACAGACAGCTCGCCAGGGCCGCGAAAAAGGCGTCGTCGTTGATTTCGAGGTGGCGACGATAGCCCGGTTTCGCGCGGGCGCTCAGCACCACGACCACCAGGCGCTTGCGCGGATTGATGTGGATGAACTGCCCATAGATGCCTTCTGCCTGGACGGTGCCCGCTGACGGTCGATGACGCAGAGCAGCGGTTTTTTGGCAGTGAGAGAATTCAATCGATCGTCGCAATACCCTAAGATCGGAGGTTACGACGATGGCTGGTCGTCGAGCCGCCGAACTATGAGCACGTGAGCTTCAACACGCGCAATGCGGCGACTTTCCGAGCGGGATCGTCGACTTAGTCTGCAGCAAGCCGGCTCATGACGAAGCGCGTCGTTTCTTCCGCGAGTTCCTCGGGCAGTCGTCGATAACCGCCGAGAAAGGCGCGGCAGATCAGCGGGCCTGTCAGGAGATCGCAAATCCATTCGGCATCGATCTCTCCCGTTAGTTCGCCGCGCGCCCGTGCGCGCCCGAGAGCTCGCGATGTGGATGCCCTGCGCGGTGCCACGAATCCGTGCCACCAACTGCTGGCGAGCTCCGGTTCGGCACTGATATCGGCGAGCAGGCCGGGGAACAGCCCGGCGATGACGGGGTCGTTCCAGAACCGGATCTGAGAGCGCTGCAATTCCAACAGGTCGCCTGCAAGGGATCCGGTGTCAGGCGTTGGGTCGATACCATAGCCCTCGATCAGGGCACCGAGAACGAGGAGCACCTTGTTGGCGCCCCGAAGGTAGATGGTCGGCCGCGTGGCGCCGGTCCGTTGCGCAACCATGTCATAGGACAAGCGCTGGTAGCCGACCTCCGCCAGCAGATCGAGCACGGCGCGGGTGATGGCAGCATCGGTTGCACTCCGCCGGGGCCGCCCTCGCGTACGAGGCTTGCCGGCAAAGACCCCGGAAGGCTCGGGCGTCGGCTTGGCCGAGTTTGTCCTGGGCATCGCTACATCTCTTGACAGGGCCATTCGAACTAATTCATATACAGGTCGTATCGTAAATATAAGACCTCAAGGTCGTTTACACGATTTTCCCCGGGGAGGGAACCATGAAGCGCTTGTCCTATCTGTCGCGACGTCACGTTCTGGCCGGCATCGCTGCCCTGTCCACCGCCGCCGCGTCCCCACTGGCGGTCGCGCAGACCGCCGCTGGCAAGCTGCGCGAATTGAAGCTCGGCGTCTTCCCGATCGTCGATGCCGCAGTCCTTTTGCTGGCGCGCGACCGGGGCATCTTCGAGAAGCATGGGCTCAAGGTCACAATCAGCACGTTGTCGACAGCCTCGATCGTGCAATCGACGATGAGCGGACAGGTCGATGTCGCGCTCAACTCCTTGCAACATACCGCCTCCGCCAGCGCGGCCGGATTGCCGATCGGGGTCGTGAGCGGCCTCAGCCGCTGGGCGAAGGGAAGCTCCGGAGCCGACCCCGATGGCCTGATCGTCCGCAAGGGGGATGTCCGCTCGGGCGCCGACCTCAACGGCAAGACGATTGCGGTCGTGGCGCTGAACAGCGCCGACGAACTCGCCGCCCGCGTGACGGTCGACCGCTTCGGCGGCGATGCGCGCAGCCTGAAATTTACCGTGCTGCCGCCGCCCGCGATGAAGGGTGCCGTTCAGAACGGCGACGTACAGGCGGCCGTGGTCCACGACCCCTTCTACTCCTCCTTCATGGCGAGCGGAGCGTTCGCGGCTCCCTTCGGCAATCCGAACTTCCTCGCCTTCGCCGATCTGCCGCGCCTCGTCCTGATCGCCTCGCGCGACTACGCCAAGGCCAATGCGGATACGATGCGAGCGCTGCGCGCGGCAGTGGCAGAGGCGATCGCGTATGCCGAGAGCCACCCGCAGGATGTGCCGGAGGCCCTGATGAAAGGTTTCAACACGCCTGAAGCCGACGCCAAGGCCTCGGCACTGCCGAAGCTCTCGGCCGAAGTCACGGTCCCCCAGGTGGCGCAGGTGAAGAAGCTGTTCGAGGATTACAGCTTCGCGAAGGGCACGGTCGATCCGTCCGCTCTGGTGCTGGCGCCGTGAGCGGTCTCGTCTCCCTTCCCTCGGCCGGTACGCCGGCGCGCCGATCGCCGCCGCGGCCGATCGGCCCCTGGCTCGGCAAGGCAGCCTTCCTGCTGCTCCCGCTGGCGGCGTGGCATCTCCTCGTGCTCAGCGGCAAGGTCGGGCCCGAGGTGTTGCCCCGGCTCGACGCGACGCTGCTGCGCCTGGCCGCACTGATCGCCGCCGGCGACGTTCCGGCCCGCATCGGCGAGACCCTTACCGGCTGGGCGATCTCCTTGGTCATCGCGACGGCGACCGCCGTTCCGCTCGGCATCCTTCTCGGATCGAGCGCCTTCGCGCGGCAGAGCAGCCGGCTGCTGGTCGATGCGCTGCGGAGCGTCCCGCCGCTCGGGCTAATCCCGCTGGCGCTGCTGCTGTTCGGCGCGCGCCGGCAGACCGAGCTTATGGTGACCGTACCGACCATGTTGTGGCCGATCATGCTGCAGGTCAGCCATGGCGTGCGCGACATCGACCCGATGTTGGTCGAGACCGGCCGAGCCTTTCGCCTGCCGAAGGCCACGCTGCTCCGGCATGTGCTGATGCCGGCTGTGACGCCCTATCTCATCACCGGACTGCGGCTTGCCGCCGTCATGGGTCTTCTGCTCTGCATCGGCATCGAGGTACTCACTTATGTGCCAGGCGTCGGCGCGGCGATTGCGGTCGCCCAGAGCGTCGGCGCGGTCCTCGACGTCTATGCCTATACGCTGGTCGCGATCGGGCTGGGCGTCGCGATGACGCTCGCGACCTATCTCGCCGAGGGGTTGCTCGTGCCCTGGAGCCCAGCGCGCAGGACGCGGCCGTGAGCGCCCTGCGTTGGCGCCGCCTCGCGCTCGAACTTTGGCTACCGGCCCTGCTGGTGCTGCTCTGGTGGCTGAGTTCGCGCGGAAGCACGTCGCTCTATTTCCCGCCATTGGCGCAAATTCTCGATCGGTTCGCCTCGGACTGGCTCTTTGCCAGGGTCGGCAGCGACCTTTTGCCGAGCCTGCGCAATCTCGCCGCCGGCTTTGCGATCGGAGCCGGCCTGGGTGTGGCCCTCGGCGTCGCTCTCGGTCTGTCCCCGCTGGCGCGGCTCGCCCTGCCGCTGCTGGAAGTGATGCGCGCCGTGCCGGTGATCGCGCTGATCCCGCTGGTGATCATGCTGATGGGTACGGGGGACGGAGAGAAGATCGCGATCATCGCCTTCGGTACGCTGTGGCCCGTCCTGCTCAACACCACAGAGGGCGTCAGGACGATCGACCCGACGCTGCGGGACGCGACCGCGACGATGGGGCTTCGCAAGCGCGACACCCTCATGCGCGTCGTCCTGCCGGCGGCGAGCCCGCAAATCTTCGCGGGCCTGCGGCTGGCCGTGTCGATCGCACTGGTGGCGACCGTGGGCAGCGAGCTCTTCGCCTCCACCCGTGGCATCGGCTACGTCATCCTGTCGGCGACGCAAGGCTGGGACATGCCGCAGATGTGGGCCGCGCTGATCATGCTCGGCATCATCGGCTACGCCCTCAACGGCCTGATGAGCCTGGCCGAGAGGCGTGCGCTCGGCTGGCATCACAGCCACGCCGCCTCCGGCTTCGACAGCTCTCATCGCAGGGAACGCTGACATGCTAGAGATCAATGATCTGTCGATGAGCTACGGCTCCGACACGCAGGCGAAAGTCATCTTCCGGAACCTGAATTGCACCGTCGAGCGGGGCGAAATCGCCTGCCTCGTCGGGCCCTCAGGTGTCGGCAAGTCGACGCTGATGCGCTGCATCGCCGGGCTGTCGCGGCCCGTCGCCGGCACCGTGACCCTCGACGGCGCAGTGATCGACCGGCCGCACAAGGACATCGCGGTGGTCTTCCAGGACTACGGCCGCTCGCTGATGCCCTGGCTCAGCGTGCTGGGGAATGTCACGCTGCCCCTGCGCCATCGGATCGCCGATGCCGGCAGGCGCGACAGCGCTGCGGAAGCTGCCATCGAGGCCGTCGGCCTCAAGGGACACGAGCGGAAATACCCCTGGCAACTGTCCGGCGGCATGCAGCAGCGCGTCGCGATCGCCCGGGCGATCGCCTGCGAGCCGCGACTGCTGCTGATGGACGAGCCCTTCGCCTCCGTCGATGCCCAGACACGCGCTGAGCTGGAGGACCTGACGCTGGGCCTGCGCGAACGGCTCGGCATGTCGGTCGTCGTCGTGACACACGACATCGACGAGTCGATCTACCTCTCGGATCGGGTCGTGGTGCTGCGCGGCTCGCCGGCCGAGGTGGTCGACACGCTCGCCGTGCCGTTGCCGACGCCACGCGACCAGATCGCCACCAAATCGGAGCCGCATTTCGCCGAGCTCAGGGCGCGCGTGCTGCACGAAATCCGTGGCGAACGCGGAGCGGCGCCGGCGCGACTGAGCCTGGTCGGCGAAGGGCCCCTTCAGCGGACCTCGATCGCCGGGAGAACCGCGTGATGGCCACGCCACAACAAGACGCTATGGGCGTCGGAATTCCGCCGGAGCTCGCAGGCAGGCCGCCGCGGTTGGCCGGAAAGGTCGCCATCGTCACCGGAGCCGGCTCGGTCGGCGACGGCTGGGGCAATGGCCGCGCGACCGCCGCCGTCTTCGCCCGCGAAGGCGCCGAGATCTTCGCGGTGGACCGCAATGTCGAAGCGGTCGAGGCCACGCGCGCCGCGATCCTGGAGCGTGGCGGTATATGCGAAACCCACGTCGCCGACGTGACGGACGCCGAAGCGGTCGGCCGGTTGGCTGATGCCTGCCTCGAACGATACGGCCGCATCGACGTGCTGCACAACAATGTCGGCATTGCCCATGTCGGCGGCCCGCTGGACACGGCCGAGGCCGACTGGGACCGGCTGATGGCCGCCAACATCAAGAGCATGTTCCTGACCTGCAAGGCGGTCATCCCGATCATGCTGGCGCAGTTCGAGCGCGAGGGGCGCGGCGGCGCGATCGTGAATATGGGCGCGATCGCCGGCATCCGCTGGACCGGCGTGCCGCTCCTCGCCTACGCCGCCTCGAAGGGCGCGATCGTGCCGTTTTCCAAGCAGATCGCGCTGCAATATGCGCGGCAGCGAATTCGCTGCAACGCGGTCACCGCCGGTTTCCTCGAAACGCCGATGATTACCGTGCTGCGTGACGCCTATGGCGCTGCGGATTTCGACGAGATGATGCGCAAGCGCGACCGCCAGATCCCCCGCGGCAAGATGGGCACGGGCTGGGACGTCGCCCATGCAGCCCTCTTCCTCGCCTCGGACGAGGCCGACTTCATCACCGGGCAATCGCTCGTCGTCGACGGCGGCGTGACCTCCCAGACCTGGCTCGATTCCAACGACAACTGACGGGCTTGCCATCGCGGCGCCCCGCATGCCGGAGAACGCTCCATGAAGAAGATGATCATCGACGTGCGCATGAACGAGTACGCCATGCGCGACGAGAACCCGAATGTCCCGTGGTCGCCGGCCGAGATCGCCGAGGACGCCGCCGAATGCTACGAGGCCGGTGCAACCTGTGTGCATTTCCACGGCCGCAACGGTGTGACAGGCGAGCCGGAGAACAGCTTCGAGACCTATGCCGAGACGATCGAGCGCATCCGCGAGAAGGCGCCCGACGTGCTTGTGCATTCGACGCTCGGCTACGTCACGCTCACCCCGTCGGAACGACGCGTCGAGCACATCCTCAAGCTCGCGCGCAACCCGAAGACAAGGCCCGACATCGCGCCCGTTGACATGGCCTCGATGAACGTCGACGTCTACGCCAAGGACAAGAAGGAGTTCGTCACCGACGACCTCGTCTTCCACAACCCGACCAAGCTGCTGAAATACTTCACTCGCGAGATTCAGGCGGCTGGCGTCAAGACGGTCCACACCTGCTGGAACATCGGCTGTACGCGCACCGTCGACGCCTTCATTGAGATGGGGCTGATCCGGGGACCTGCCTATATCGGCTTGCTGATGTCGGAGAGCGGGCTTTTCGCGGGCCACCCCGGTACTTATCGCGGCCTCTCGGCCCATCTCGACTTCCTGCCGCGCAACGGGCCGAGCGAGTGGCTGGCACTGGTCTATCCCGGCAGCGTGCAGCCGATCGCCAGCATCGCCATCGCCGAGGGCGGACATCTCTCCTTCGGGCTCGGCGACCATCCCTATCTCGAACTCGGCGGCAAGCCGCGCAATGCCGATATCGTCCGCCATATCGCGGCCCTGGCTCGCAGCATGGGGCGCGACATCGCGACACCGCAGGAGGCCAGGGAAATTCTCGGCATCGCCGAGCCCCGGCGCGCGGCCGCCTGAGCGCGATAGTCGGAGGAGCGGGAATGAAAAAGCTGATCAACGATCCGCGCGATGTGGTCGGGCAGATGCTGGAGGGGCTCATCGGCCTCGACGGGCGACTGGCGCTGCTCGCGGGCGAGAACGTCGTGCTGCGGCGCGACGCCGCCGAGCTCGCGGCGAGGGGCGGGGTCGCGCTGATCTCCGGCGGCGGCGCCGGCCACGAGCCAGCCCATGCCGGCTATGTCGGCGAGGGCCTGCTGACGGCCGCGGTCTCCGGCGACGTCTTCACCTCGCCGAGCACGGATGCGGTCCTTGCCGCGATCCGCGCAGTCTGCGGCCAAGCCGGCGTGCTGCTGATCGTCAAGAACTACACCGGAGACCGGCTCAATTTCGGCCTCGCCGCCGATATCGCCCGCACGGAAGGCATCCCCGTCGAGATGGTGATCGTCGATGACGACGTCGCACTCGGCGCGGGCGGCGGTGCGGGCCGGCGCGGCATCGCCGGCACGGTTCTGGTCCATAAGGTGGCAGGAGCCTGCGCTGCTGCAGGCCTCCCGCTTGCCGAGATCAAAGCCGAGGTCGAGGCCGCCATCGGCGCGACCGGCACCATGGGCGTCGCCCTGTCGGGCTGCACTGTCCCCGGCGCCGATTCAGCGGGCTTCGATCTCGCCGCCAACGAGATCGAGCTCGGGCTCGGCATCCATGGCGAGGCCGGGATCGAACGAGCCCATCTCGATGGCGCCGATGCGCTCGTCGAGACCCTTATCGATCGGATCGTCGCCGACCGGGGCTTCGGCGCGAACGATCAGACGGCGCTCCTCGTCAACGGGCTCGGCGGCACGCCGCCGATGGAACTGGCCATCGTCGCCCGGGCCGCCCTCGCCGCGTTGCGCAAACGCGGCATCACCGTGCGTCGTAGCTGGTGCGGCAGCAATCTGACCGCGCTCGACATGCAGGGCTGCTCGCTCTCGCTGATGAGGCTCGATGCAGGCCGCTTGGCGCGTCTCGATGCTCCGGCATTCTCGGCGAGCTGGCAGGCGGGAGCGACGCCGCCGGTGGACCCCAATCGAGTGCAGATGGCTGCCGGCGCAGAGTCCGTCGAGGCGACCGCGGCAGAGCTCGGGCCGAAGGCGCGGCGCTTCCGCCATGTCCTGAGCGCGATTTCGCATGCCATCCGGGTGCAGGAGGCCCGCCTCACAACGCTCGACCAGGCCGTGGGAGACGGCGATCTCGGCTTCAGCCTCCGCCGTGGTGCCGACGCACTGGACAAGGCCTTCGCTGGCAATCTGCCTGCTGACGAGGCGAGCCTGCTCAGGCTCGTATCGCAGACGCTCCGGCGCAGCATCGGGGGCACCTCGGGCCCGCTCTATGCCATCGCCGCGTTGCGGGCGTCGGAAGTCCTGCGCAAGACGAATGATCCGTCCGCGCACGCCTGGGCCGAAGCGCTCACGGCTTCCTGCGCCGGTATCTCCGAACTGGGAGGCGCCGCCCGCGGCGATCGCACCATGCTCGACGCGCTGATCCCAGCGGCCGAGGCGTTTTCCGAAGCTGTGAGGAGCGGAGCGCCTGTATCCACCGCTCTGGCGCAGGCTGTTAGCGCAGCACGGGAAGGCGCAGCCGCCACGGCCGGCATGACGCCGCGCAAGGGCCGGTCGAGCTATCTCGGCGACCGGGTCGCGGGCCATCCCGACCCCGGCGCGGAGGCGGTCGCGATCTGGCTGGCCGCGCTCGCCCACGAATTCTCCGAAGCCGGAGCGGAGGCGAAGCCATGAGCCGGAAGGTCATCGTCACCGTGGCACCGACGGGCGGATTCGCGACCCGGGCCCAGAACCCGCATCTGCCGACGCAGCCGGACGAGATCGCAGAAGACGTCGCGCGCTGTCATGCGGCGGGCGCCTCCGTCGCGGCGCTGCATGCCCGCCTTCCCAATGACGAACCGACCTGCGACGCGGCGATCTATGGCCGGATCAACACTTTGATCCGCGAGCGCTGCGACATCGTCATCAACAATTCCGGCGGCGGTGGCGTCACCGGCGCGATGGGCCGCAGACTCAGCAACGATCTCTGGGAGGTCGATCTCGACGAGCGCATGAAGGCGGCCGATGCCGGCGCGGAGATCGTCACGCTGAACGCCATGACGGTTCTCGCCACGCTCGCCGGCCGCGAGACTCTGCTGACGGCCTCGCCGCGACGCGCCCGCATTTTCGCGCAGCGCCTGCGCGACAGGGGCATCAAGCCGGAATGGGAGGCGTTCAGCCCGGCCCATCTGATGCAGGACATGCGCACGCTCGCTGCAGAGGGGCTCGATCCGGCCCCGCACATCGTCAATCTCTGCCTCGGCTTCGATCATGTCTTCCAGGGCGCCATGCCCTATTCACCCAAGATTCTCCAGATGATGGTGGAATTGCTGCCAGCAGGCTCGGTGTTCTCCGTGGCGGCGGCCGGCGCGGCGCAGCTTCCCGCAACCACCCACGCGCTGCTGCTCGGCGGCCATGTCCGCGTTGGGCTCGAGGACAACCTGGACTATCTGCCCGGCGAGCCGACGACCAACCCGCGCCTGGTCGAGCGGATGGTGCGCATCATCCGCGAACTCGGCATGGAGCCGGCGACGCCCGGCGAGGCCCGCGAAATCCTCGGCCTGGTGCCGTCAAATGCGCAAGCACGCGCGGAGCAAGCAGCATGAGCATCCTCGATCGTTTCCGCATGGACGGCGAAGTCGCCATCGTCACCGGCGGGGCCAGCGGCATCGGCGCGGCGGTAGTCGAGGCCCTGCGCGAGGCCGGCGCCAGCGTGATCGTCGCCGACCGCAATGGCGAACCGTCGCTCGACGTCGCCGACGAACGGGCGGTCGATGCCTTCTTCGCCGATGTCGTGCGGCGGCACGGGCGCCTCGACGTGCTGGTCAACAATGCCGGCATCGCGATCCGCCATCCCACGCTCGAACTGTCGAGCGCCGACTGGAACAGCGTCGTCGCGGTGAACATGACCGGCATGTTCCTCTGTGCCCGCGCCGCCGCTCGCCACATGCTGCCGGCGGGCGAAGGCAGGATCGTCAATACCGCTTCGGTGATGGGGCTGTCCGGTGGGCTCTACCCCAACGTATCGTACCAGACGACCAAGGGCGCGATCGTCAACATGACCCGGGCCTTGGCGATCGAATGGGCGCGTACCGGCATTCGTGTGAACGCCGTCGCTCCCTGGTTCGTGCACACGGCTCTCACTGCGGGCCTGCTCGACCGGCCGGGCATGCAGGCCGAAATCGAGGCTGCGACCCCCATGGGGCGCCTCGCCGAGCCCGAAGAGATTGCCGGCGCCTTCCTCTATCTCGCCAGCCGGGCCTCCGGAATGGTCACCGGCCACACGCTGCCTGTCGACGGCGGCTTCCTGGCGCGCTGATGGAAGACACGAGCGATGAGCGAGCAAACCAAGCCCCGCCTGCGCAGCCAGCTCTGGTGGAGCAACCCGGACGATCCCGGCATGACCGCGCTCTATATGGAGCGCTATCTCAATTACGGCCTGACGCGGGCGGAGCTGCAATCGGGCAAGCCGATCATCGGCATCGCCCAGACCGGCAGCGACCTCGCGCCCTGCAATCGCCACCACCTGGCACTTGCGCAGCGCGTGCGCGAGGGCATCCTGCAGGCTGGCGGCATTCCCTTCGAGTTTCCCGTTCATCCGATCCAGGAAACCGGCAAGCGCCCGACGGCGGCGCTCGACCGCAATCTCGCCTATCTCGGCCTTGTCGAGATCCTGTTCGGCTATCCGCTCGACGGCGTCGTGCTGACCACTGGCTGCGACAAGACCACGCCGGCCTGCCTGATGGCGGCGGCGACCGTCGATATACCCGCGATCGTGCTCTCCGGCGGACCGATGCTGGACGGGCACGCAGACGGCAGGCTCGTCGGCTCCGGCACGGTAATCTGGGACGCGCGCAGGCGCCTCGCTGCTGGCGAGATCGACACCGACGCCTTCATGGACATCGTTTCGACCTCGGCGCCGAGCATCGGCCATTGCAACACGATGGGCACGGCGAGCTCGATGAACGCGCTGGCCGAAGCGCTCGGCATGAGCCTGCCCGGCTCGGCCGCAATACCGGCGCCATATCGCGAACGCGCGCAGGTCGCTCACGCGACCGGCGCCCGGATCGTCGGGATGGTATGGGAGGATCTGAAGCCGTCCCGCATCATGACCCGCGCGGCCTTCGAGAACGCGATCGTCTGCGCATCCGCCATCGGCGCATCGACGAATTGTCCGCCCCATCTCAACGCCATCGCGCGGCATATGGGCGTTCCGCTCGACAACGCCGACTGGGACAGGATCGGCTACGACGTGCCGCTGCTCGTCGACATGATGCCGGCCGGGCGGCATCTCGGCGAAGCCTATTACCGTGCCGGTGGTCTGCCGGCAGTCATCGCCGAGTTGCGCAAGGCCGGGCGGATGCACGAAGGCACCCTGACCGTGACGGGGCGCACGCTGGGCGAGGACAACGCCGGAGCGCGCATTCTCGACGAGGAGGTCATCCGGCCGATCGCCCGCCCGCTGCGCGACGCCGCTGGCTTCGCCGTCCTGTCCGGCAATCTCTTCGACAGCGCGATCATGAAGACCTCGGTGATCTCGGAGGAGTTCCGGCGTCGCTATCTCCGCCGTCCAGGAGACGAGGACGCTTTTGAAGGACGGGCCGTCGTATTCGAAGGTCCGGAGGATTACCACGCCCGGATCAACGATCCGGCGCTCGGCATCGACGAGGACTCGATACTCGTCATCCGCCATGTCGGTCCGCTCGGCTATCCCGGCGGAGCGGAGGTGGTGAACATGCTGCCGCCCGACGCCCTAGTCCGTCGCGGTATCGAAGAACTGCCTTGCATCGGCGACGGGCGCCAGAGCGGAACCTCCGGCAGCCCCTCGATCTTGAACGCTTCACCGGAAGCGGCAGCGGGCGGCGGCCTGGCGCTGCTGCGGACCGGCGACCGCATTCGGATCGACCTGAACAAGCGCAGCGCCGATATGCTCGTAGGCAACGACGAACTGGCGCGGCGGCGGAAGGACCTGGTGCTGCCGGGCCTGATCGACCAGACACCCTGGCAAACCCTGTTCCGCCGGCATGTCGGCCAACTCGATGGCGGCATGGTTCTGGAAGAGGCGCTCCGCCACCGGCGCATCGCGGCGATCCACGGCGTTCCACGCGGCAATCATTGAACGCGACGCCGGGGGCGCTTCGTTTGAATGGAGAGCGGCATGACGAGGTTGGCAGGCAAATACGCGCTCATCACCGGGGGAACGAGCGGCATCGGCCTGGAGACGGCCCGGCAGTTCCTCGCCGAGGGCGCGACGGTGGCGATCACCGGCCGTTCGGCGGCTGGGCTGGAGAAAGCCCGACGCGAGCTCGGCGGGACGGTGCTGGCGATCCGCAGCGACGCCGGCGACAGCGCCGGGCAGGCGAGCGTGGCCGCCGAACTGGCGGGGGCATGGCCTAAGCTCGACATCCTCTACGTCAACGCCGGTGATGTCACCCATCGTCCGTTGGTCGAATGGGACGAGGCGACGTTCGATGCGCTGATGGCAACGAATCTCAAAGGTCCGTTCTTCCTGATCCGCGCGCTGCTGCCGCTGTTCGCCAATCCTGCATCGATCATCCTGTGCGGTTCGGTGTCCGCGCATATCGGCCTGCCGCAGTCGAGCGCCTATGCCGCGAGCAAAGCCGGGCTTCTATCTCTCGCGCGCACGCTGTCTGGGGAGCTCAAGGATCGCGGCATCCGCGTGAACGGGCTGAGCCCGGGTCCGACCGAGACACCCGCGCTCGGCAAGCTGGGCCTGGAGGCGCAGGCCGAGGCCGCACTGCGAGACGATATCCGGCGGCTGGTCCCGATCGGCCGCATGGGCACGCCGCTCGAACTTGCCAAGGCCGCCGTGTTCCTGGCCTCGGATGAATCCGCCTTCGTTGTCGGCACCGAGCTCCTCGTCGACGGCGGTGTCAGCGGTATTTAACGATGCAAATGACTTGGTGGATCGCGCCAGCAGCCGCCATGGACTGTTCGCGCGCAAGCGGACGTTCTGCAAACGCGACTACGGCTCGGCGTTCCACTTGAAGTCGCGGATATGCTGCAGGAACACAGACATAGCCGCGCTCTGGTGGCGCCGGTTTGGATAGTAGAGAAACCAGCTCGGCAGCTCGGGCGACCAGTCGGGTAACAGTTCGACCAGGCGGCCCTCATCGAGATGCCGCTTCGCGTAGTCCTCGAAGACATGCGCGATGCCTTGTCCCGTCAGCGCCGCCTGCAGCTCCTGATGCGCCGAGCTCAGCGTCAGACGGCCCTCGGGGGCGATCTCCAAGCGCTCGCCATTCTTCTCGAATTGCCAACTGACGATCGCTCCTCCGGGAAAGCGACGACGGATGCAGTCGAATCCCATCAGATCAGGCGGTGTCGCCGGCGCGGCGCGACCCCGAAGATAGTTCGGCGAGGCGACGATCGTGTAGCGCAAGGCAGGCCCGAGCGGCACCGCGATCATGTCCTGCTCCAGCTGCCTGCCGAACCGCACTCCGGCATCGAAGCCCTGCTGGACGATATCGATGATCGCCGCGTCGCTGATCAGCTCGACCTTCACCTCCGGAAAGCGTCGCATGAAGTCAAAGACCAGCGGACACAGCACGTGGTCGACTGCCGGGCCGGGTGCATTGATCCGCAGCGTGCCCGTCGGGGTCTCCCGCAGTCGGTCGAGATCCTCGATCGCCAGCCTGATGTCGCGCAAGGTCGGAACGAGCCGCTCGTAAAGCCGCGCTCCGGCTTCCGTGGGCGCGACGCTGCGCGTGGTTCGATTCAGCAGGCGCAGGCCCAGCGTCCCCTCCAGTGCGCCGATGCTCTGGCTCAGCGCCGCCGACGAGACGCCTCGCTCCGCCGCCGCCGCGCGAAAGCCCCCGCATCTGACGATCGATGCGAAGGCGTCGAGACTGTCGAGGCGGAGTGGTCTCATTGCGACATTCTACTTATCAAGCTGATCGGGAGAAGACGTCTTATCTGATCAATCATGCATCGTCATCTTGAGCCGGATCGACCGATCCGACCGCGAGGGAACCATGACGAGCATCACCTTGAACCGCCGCAAGATCGTCTTGTCCGCAGTCCTCGGCGCGACCGGGCTGGTTCCCGGAGGAGGTGCCGGAGAGGCGCGTGCTCAGGCGCCGCAACCACCGAGCGGCAACGCCGGACACTATCGCTTCCGGATCGGCGAGATCGGCGCGACAGTGCTTAGCGACGGCCTGATCGGGGGTCCACCGCGCATCTATGCCAGCGACGCGCCCGAGCAGGAGCTGCAGGAGATGCTGAAGCGCGCCTTCCTGCCGACAGACCATTTGATGCTGAATCTCAACACCCTGCTGCTCGAAGTCGGCGGCCAGCGCATCCTGGTGGAGGCAGGCGCTGGCCAGACGATGGGGCCGAACGGCGGACGCATCTTCGCCCGCCTGGCGGAGATCGGCCTCAGCGCGCGCGATATCGATGTCGTCATCGTCTCGCACACGCATCCCGACCATGTCGGCAATCTCAGGGCCGCCGATGGGCTGCCGGCATTCCCGCGCGCCACGATCTTCGCGCCGAAGCCGGATTGGGACTTCTTTGTCCGCGGGGAGCCCGACTTGTCCTACATGCCGGTCCCGGAGGATTTCCGCCGGCGCTTCGCCGCGGCGATCAAGCGTAGTGTCGAGCCGATCGCCAACGGGGTCGAACTCTACCAGCCGGGGGCTGAGATCGTGCCCGGCCTGACAACGATCGCGGCTGCGGGACACACCCCTGGCATGGTCTCGTTCCTCGTCCACTCGGGACGTGACCAGCTGCTGCTGACGGCCGATCTCGCCTACCACCCCATCGTCAACATCGACAGGCCGTGGCGGCCGGGCCCCGACCGCGACAAGGACGCCGCGCTCGGCGCGCGCCGGCGCATCTTCGACCGCGCTGCGGCCGACCGAATACCGGTTCTCGGCTTCCACTATCCGTTCCCGGGCCTCGGCCATCTGCTGCGGACGGACAGCGGCTACGCCTGGGTGCCCGCAGGCTGGCAATTCTGAACAGAAGGGAGACGAGACGATG
Organism: Allobosea sp. CCNWLY174; assembly: GCF_037120455.1. Taxonomy (NCBI): domain Bacteria; kingdom Pseudomonadati; phylum Pseudomonadota; class Alphaproteobacteria; order Hyphomicrobiales; family Alloboseaceae; genus Allobosea; species Allobosea sp. CCNWLY174. The sequence goes on from NZ_JBBBBQ010000009.1 coordinate 148,306, forward strand.
ACCCGCAGGCCGACAGATCTCGACCGCCGCAGCTTTCTCGGGGCCGTCAGCGGCGCGACCGCCGCGCTGGGGGGCCCGCGCCTCGCACAAGCCCAGACGAACAGTCCGCCGCTTTCCGGCGCCATGACCGGAGCGATGAGCGGACAAGCCATCACGCGTCGGATTGCGCGGACAGGACAGAACCTGACCGCGCTCGGGCTCGGTACATTCCTGACCTTCGATCTCATGCCGGGCGCGCCGCGCGAGCGCATCCGGGAGGTGTTCCGGCTCTATGTCGCCGGTGGCGGTCGGGTGGTCGATACCTCGCCCCTCTACGGTTCGGCCGAGGCCAGCGTCGGCGCCTTCCTCGCGGAAACGCCGGCTGAAACGGAGGTTTTCCTCGCGAACAAGATCTGGGCGACCGGCGAATATCTCGGCGATGTCGGTGCAGCCACCGCCAGCCTCGAGCAGTCCAAGCTGCGCACGTGGCGCTCGCCGATCGACCTCATGCAATGCCACAGCATCGTCAACGCGCCGGTGATCGTCCCGCTGATGCAGGCGTGGAAGAAGGAGGGCCAGATCCGGCATGTGGGGGTCACACACCATGAGACCGCCGCCCATGAGCAATTGATCCAGATCGTCGAGAAGGGCGATGTGGACTTTGTCCAGACGAATTATTCGATCTTCGACCGCAATGCCGACAAGCGCCTGCTTCCGTCAGCGGCCGACCGCGGGGTCGGCGTGCTGGTGAACCTTCCGCTCGAAAAGGCACGACTGCTGAAGGTGGTGGAAGGCCATCGTCTGCCCGGTTTCGCGAGCGAGTTCGGCGCAACGAGCTGGGCTCAATTCTTCCTCAAATGGGCGATGGCCCATCCGGCCGTGACCAGCGTGCTCTGCGGAACCTCGAACCCCGACCACATCATCGACAATCTCATGGCGATGCGCGGCCCCCTGCCGGACGCCACGATGCGCCGCCGCATGGTCGCGCATATGGAGACGATTCCCGGCTTCGGGACGATCGCCAACATGCCTTGGTACCCGGGCAAGGAGAGACAGTATCAAGGCCTGATCCGCACCGCCCAGACACGGGCGCGCGAGCGGCTTAGAGAGTAGGCGCACGCTTCGCAATCAATGCGCCGAGCCTCCGCCTGAGCCTCAGGACATCAGCACCGACGCGACCAGGAGCGCCGCGAAGACCGCGGCGTTGAGCTTCGGCTCCCAGTACTCCATGAAAACGAAGGTAATCGCCAACCATCCTGCGGCGGCCGTCAGGCACAGCACCACGGCCAAGCCGCGTGCCCTTGCTACCAGTTGCTGGAGTTCCAAGGCCGTCCGCTCGCAATCCAGGATCACCAGCGTTCGCGGGCCGACGAGGAGGTACAAATTGACGGAAGCGTCGCCGGTCGATCGAACTTCACGATTCTGAGGGGCCCGCCGGGCCGATAGGCCTGCGCACGCACGGAAAGCGGAAGCGACAATGCGGCGGCCTTATCAGGAAGCCGCAGCGGCTCGCCGACTGGACCTAACGTCAAGATCAGGGGCGTCAGGACCGGTGCCATCAGCATTTCGAATTCGAGATTAGTCGCGCTGACGATGTTTTCGACGATCATTCCGTCGGTGACCCGGGCAACGTGCGTCTCATCAAACAGGATGACACGGTTCGTGGCGGCGACGCCGAAAACTCGCCTGCATGCCGTGGCCGCGAATGAAGGCGCGTCACGACGCGCGTACCGTCCTGCGAGACGAACTGGTCGATGATCTCAACTGGGCTTTCGGCCGGGAAGGCTGAGACGAACGCCGTGACGATGGACTTGTATTCCTCGCGGCCATCAGTAGGGCCCATCGGCTTCAGGCCTGTAATGCCTTGCACTTGTGGGTGAGCTTTATCAGCGGGTGAAGCAGGCCGCCCGCGAAGATACGATCTGTCGGCGCTTCAGGATCGTGCCAGGCGTTGGCGAGATCGCCGCCCTCAGCTTCAAGGCTACTGTGGACGATTCTGCCCACTTCAAGAGCTCTCGAACTGTCGGAGCCCACCTCGGACTGACGCTCAGGCGCTTCCGGTCCGGCGAGACGGACAACCCAGGTCAGATCCCCCATGCCGGTGACGTCGACGTTCGCGCTGCGCTCTACGCGGCCGCAAGCGCCTTGCTGATGTGCTCGATCACCTGCGAGCCTCAAGGCCTGTGACGTGCGGCAGATGAAGACTAAGGGCCGTCGGCGCGCCATTGTTGCGCTGGTACGCGAGATTGCCGTCGTGCTCCATCGTATAGGGGCCGATGGTACCTACTTCCGCCTGGGATCGGAGGCTGCGGCATGACCTGACAACAGATCTCAGCGATCCTGGCCGGAATCGCCCCACGTGGACGACGGGATGGATGGAGCCGAAGATGTCTGCTGCGCTTCAAAGCGCGTCCAAAAGCGATGCTCTCCAGACCCGCTCCAATGCGTGCAGCTGCTTCGCTCGACAGCAACAACTAGACTGCGAAGAGAGGCGTGACCCGCGTGAACGAGACCCTGGCAGAGAGCTACAACCGAGCTTGACCCAACATTCCGAATAAAGAAGCAGACTTTGCCACTCTGCTCGAAAGGCGACGCGGTCACACTGCTGGGTGTGCATAGGGGACATTTCGCCCTCCATAGCGGCGGACGCGCACATTTGCCTGTTCGGCATGGCCGTAGAAGCCCTCAAGCACGCACAGCCTAGAGCAATAGGCGCCGATCAGTGCAGACGCTTGGTCGGTCAGGACCTTCTGATAAGTGCACGTCTTGATGAATTTGCCGACCCAGAGCCCGCCCGTGTAGCGGGCCGCCTTGCCGGTCGGCAGCGTGTGGTTGGTGCCGATGACTTTGTCGCCATAAGCGACGTTGGTGCGGGGCCCGAGGAAGAGCGCGCCGTAATTGCGCATGTTGGCCAGGAAGTAGTCCGGATCGCGCGTCATGACCTGGACGTGCTCGGAGGCGATCCGGTCGGCCTCTCGGACCATCTCGGCATCGTCCTCGCAGACGATCACCTCGCCGTAGTCTCGCCAGGATACGGCGGCGAATTCCGCCGTCGGCAGGATCGAGAGCAGGCGCTCGACCTCGGACATGGTTTCGCGCGCAAGCTTGTCCGAAGTGGTGAGCAGAACCGCTGGGGTGTTGAAGCCGTGCTCGGCTTGGCCGAGCAGGTCGGTTGCGCAGATCTCGGCGTCGACGCTGTCGTCTGCGATGACGAGCGTCTCGGTCGGTCCAGCGATTAGGTCGATGCCGACGCGGCCGAAGAGCTGGCGCTTGGCCTCGGCGACATAGGCGTTGCCCGGCCCGACGATGACAGAGACTGGAGCGATGCTCGCCGTCCCGATTCCCATGGCAGCGATCGCTTGGACGCCGCCGAGGGTGTAAATCTCGTCGGCGCCGCCGAGATGCATCGCCGCGACCACGGCCGGCGAGGGCTTGCCCCGGAAGGGCGGCGAGGCGGCTATGACGCGCGGTACGCCCGCGACTTTGGCGGTGACGACGCCCATATGTGCCGAAGCGACGAGTGGATATTTGCCGCCGGGTACATAGCAGCCGACGCTTTCCACCGGCATGTTCTTATGACCGAGGATGACGCCTGGCAGCGTCTCGACCTCGACGTCCTTCATCGAATCGCGCTGGACCTGGGCGAAGTTTCGCACTTGCGCCTGGGCAAAGCGGATGTCGTCGAGATCACGCTTCGAGACCTGCGACAAGCATGCCTCGATCTCCCTGGCGCTCAGCCGGAACGAATCCGGCGCCCATTTATCGAAGCGGCCCGAGTACTCCCGCAGGGCCGCGTCGCCGTCCGCCTCGACCGCTTCGAGAATGCCGGTGACGATGTCGCGGACCTTACGGGCGTCGGCGGCGCTCTGCTCTACCGTACGGCCGTTCTTGAGGTGTCGTGCCATGACGATCTCCTTGGATGTGTTCATGCCTTGCCGGCGCGTCGCACGTGGACGGCGGCGGCAAGCACGATGACGATGCCCTTGATGATGAGCTGGACCTCGATCGGCAGACCGAGGATGACGACGATGTTGAAGATGACGACCAGGACGAGGGTGCCCAACAGCGCGCCCGCGACAGTGCCGGCGCCGCCCGTCAGCGCCACGCCGCCGATGATGGCCGCGACGATCGAGTCGAGCTCGTAGCCACGGCCGACCCAGTTGTCGACCGTACCGACATAACCGACGAGGAAGAGGCCGGCGAGACCGGCCATCACCGATCCGATGACATAGGCCGCGGTCGTGATCCGGTCGGATCGGATGCCGACAAGATCGGCTGCGCGCGGATTGCCGCCCACGATGAAAAGCCGCCGGCCAAAAGGCATACGGTGCAGGGCAAAGCCGAGCAGCGTCGCCACGGTCAGCAGCGCCGCGACATTGACCGGCACCCCGAGCACGGACCCGTTACCGAGCCAGCGGAAGCCGGGCGGCAAGGTGCCGGCGGGGGCGCCCTGCGTGTAGGCGAAGCGCAGGCCCTGCAGCACGATCATCATGGCGAGCGTGGCGAGGAAGGGCGAGACGCCGCGCTTGGTCACGAGCAGCCCGTTGACCAGCCCCACCGCGCCCGAGAGCAGGATCGCGGCGGCGAAGATGACAGGGATCATGGCATCCGTGGTGGCATTGAAGGCCGTCGCCATCACCGCGACAGTGGCCATCACCGAAGCGACCGAGAGATCGAGCCCGCGGACCATGATGACGACGGCCTGGCCGAGCACGGCGAAGCCGAGCGGCGCAGCCTGGATCAGCACGTCGCGAATGTTGGCGGGACTGAGGAAGGCCGGTGAAAGCAAGCTCGCGACGAGTACGAGCGCGCCGAGCAGACCTAGCAGCGCGTAGACTTCGACGGGGCGGTTGGCGACGACTTCTCGCGCCGGCACCGCGGAAACCGGTGTCAGGCCATCGGCGGGCGCGCTCATGGCCGACCTCTACTGCGGGCCTGGAACGAGACCGCGGCGATGATGATCAACCCCTGGACCACCCATTGCAGAAAGGTCGAGACGTTCATGTAGTTCAAAAGATTGTTGAGGAAGGAGATCAGGAAGACGCCAAGCAGCGTCCCCACTACGCCACCCTTACCGCCGCCCAGCAGCGTGCCACCCACCACGACCGGGGTGATGGAGGCGAGCGTCAGCGGTTCGCCGACGAGCGGGTCGCCGGTGCCGGTGCGTGCAACGTAATAGATCGCAGCCAGCGCCGCGAGCATGCCCGATGCCGCGTAGACCAGCACCGTCGTCCGCCGGACGGGGATGCCTGTCAGGCGTGCCGCGTCAAGGCTGCCGCCGACCGCATAGATCCGCCGGCCATGGGGGTGGCGCGCGAGCCAAAGCCCCACGACCGTGAAGGCCACGAGCATCGCGACGCCTGCGACCGGAAGGCCGAGGACGCGGCCGAAGGCGAACTCCTCAAGCCAGATCGGCGCCGAGCCCGTCGGCTGGCGCGTCACCATCAGGGTCAAGCCATTGAGAATGACCGCGGTACCGATCGTGACGATCAGCGGATGGACCCTGAGCGCCAGCGTGACGCCGGCGTTGAAGGCGCCGACCGCGGCGCCGACCAGCAGCGCCAACAGAATGATCAGGGGCGCGAGATCGGGGTAGGCATGGCAAAGCGTCGAGATCATAACCGTAAGCGCCGAAACGAGCGCGCCAATCGACAGATCGATGCCACCGGCGAGCACGACCAGCGTCTGGCCGAGGCTGACGAAGCCAAGTGCTGCCGCTTGCTCCAGTGCATTGGTGAAGTTGCGCAGAGTGCCGAAACGCTCGCTGACTAGGAAACCGGTCGCCACGACGAAGGCGAGCAGCCCGACCACGGCTACCAAAGCAGGATCGAGGCGGCGCGGCGCGGCCTGAGCTGAGACGGTCATCGAGCTTGCCCTCCTCTCATCCCGCCACCACGGGCGCTTCGGCGCCGAGCGCGGCGAGCCGCATGATCGCTTGCTCCGAAATCGCCTCGCCCGCGAGTTCGCCGGCTATCGCCCCTTCCTTCATCACGAGGATGCGGGAGCACAACCCGATGACCTCGGGCAGTTCTGAGGAGATCACCAGGATGCCGACCCCGGTGGCGGCGAGTTCGTGAACGATGCGATAGATCTCGACCTTGGCGCCGACATCGACGCCGCGCGTCGGCTCGTCGAGGATCAGCACCTTGCGGCAGGCCCTTGCCCAGCGGCCGATCAGGATCTTCTGTTGGTTGCCGCCGGAGAGGTGGTTGACCCCGGCGCGTGGCCCGGGCACCGCGATCCGGAAACGCGCGATCTCCTCGCGCATCGCCGCGACCTCCTTGTCCCGATCGAGGAACGGGCCGGAGGTGAAACGTTCCAGCGTCGGCGCCGAGAGGTTCGCCGCGGCGTCGAGCCGCATCATCAGCCCCTCGCCCTTGCGGTCCTCGGTCAGGAGGCCCAGCCCGCGCGCAATCGCGGTTGACGGGCTGCCGGCCGGCAGTGGCTCGCCGGCGAGCGCCACCTCTCCGGCATCGCACGTCCGGCTGCCAAAGATTGTGTGTGCAGTCTCCGAGCGGCCCGAACCGACGAGCCCGGCAAGGCCAAGGATTTCGCCAGGATGGAGATCGAAGCTGACATCCTTGACACGCGGTGCCGATGCCAGGCGTCGCACCGAAAGTATGGGATTCGCCTTAACCGGCGTCGGCCGCTTCGGCGGATAGATGTCTTCGAGCGCCCGGCCTACCATCAGCGCCACGAGCCCGTCGCGATCGATGTCGGGTACGGCGCGCGTACCGACGAGCTTGCCGTCCTTGAGCACCGTGACGCGGTCGGCGAGCGCGAAGATCTCCTCGAGCCGGTGCGAGATGTAGATGACGCAGACGCCCGCGTCGCGTAAGCCGCGCACGCGCTCGAATAGCAGCTCGGCTTCACGCCCCGAGATCACGGCGGTCGGCTCGTCGAGAACGAGGAGCTTGACTTCGCCGACCAGCGCCTTGGCGATTTCGACCATCTGCTGGTCGGCGACGGTAAGGGTCTTCACGGCGGTGTCGGGATCGAGCGCTTGGCCGAGCCGCGCCAGGATGTCGCGCGTCCCAGCGCGCAGAGCCTTGCGATCAATCAGGCCGAAGCGGTTGCGCGGCTCCTCGCCGATGAAGATGTTCTCCGCGACCGAGAGTTCCGGGAAGAGCACGAGTTCCTGGTAGATCACATGGATGCCGGCCTTCTTCGCCTCGCGCGGCGAGGCCCAGCGCCGCTCGGCGCCGTCGAAGCGGATCGTGCCGGTATCGGGCATGTAGGCGCCGGCGATCGTCTTGATCAGCGTCGACTTGCCGGCGCCGTTCTCGCCGAGCAGCGCATGGACCTCACCGGCGCGCGCCGAGAAGTCGACGTCGTCGAGCGATTTCACGCCGGGGAAGCTTTTGGTGATGCCGGTGAGCTCGATCATGGCGCTCTCGCAGACCGTGGTGGGGGGGGGGGGCGCGGGGGGGGCGCCCCCCCCCCGACCACGGTCTCAGCCGCGGGGATAGTCGGCCTTGAAGGTCTTGGGATCGTAGGTCGGGCCCATGCCGTGGCCCATGATCAAATCGTCAGCCGCATCCATCCGGGCATAGTCCTTGAGTGCGATGTCGGCCTTGACGGACCTGGTCTCGGCTCCTTCCGACAACACGACCTGAAAATTGACGTCGAGGCGCTTGGGCACACTTTTGCCGGACAGCACATCGAGCACGACTTCCATCGCCGCGATGCCGATCGATGGTGTGTAGTCGATGCCGCAGAACGGGAATTTGTGCTCGACCGCCAGCTTGTACATGCGGTTGAGGTCGCCGCCCGTGATCGGCGGCAACTCGCTCGGCGCATAGCCAGCGCCGAGCAGCGCCTCGACCGCCCCGGACCCTTGCAGACCCGAATCGGCCCAGACGCCGTTGATCGTCTTGCCGAAGCGCTGCGCCGCAGCCGCCATCAGGCGCTTGCCGTTGGCCGGACTCCAGCCGGTATATTGCGTGTCGAGGATCTTGAGGTCCGGATGCTGGCCGAAGACCTCCTTGGCCGCCTGCAGGCGCATCTCCGCCGGGCTCGCGCCGGCGAGGCCGGGCAGCAGGACGAGATTGCCCTTGCCGCCGAGCTTCTCGGCAAGCCAGGTCGCGGAGATGCGAGCGAGCGCCTGGTCGGACGCGGTGACGAAGGAGACGAAGGAGCCGTCGCTCTTGGGCCGGCGTGCCACGGAAACGACCGGGATGCCTTGGCGCATGGCCCGCGCCAGCACGGGATCGAGCGGATCGGCCGCTGCCGGATTGACCAGCAACAGGTCGATGTTCTGGTTCATCAGGTCTTGGATGTCGGAGACCTGCTTGGCCGCGTCGCCGTTCGCGTCGGTGACGATGAGCTTCTTGATTTTGTCTTTGTGTTTGGCCGCGGCGAACTGCACGCCGTGGGTGAAAGTCACCAGCCAGAGATCGGCCTGCGAGGCGTTGGCGAAGCCGATCGTATATGGCCCGGGCTTTTTGTATTTCGAGGCGTCGGCAAGATCATTGAACCCTGGGTTCCACAGGAAGGTGCGCGGCAGGCCGGTGTAGTCGGCCCGCGCAATCCCCGGCAGAAGGCTGGCCGAGGCGGCGCCGGCGAGCGCGGCGAAGCGGCGGCGGGACAAGTCGGTCGTCATGATATCCTCCCGGTTGATTTTTGTGGTCAGCGGCGCGTGCGGCATCGCTGCCGGCCCGAGCGGGCAAACTCCGCCGGTGAAGCCGACGGTTGGAGTAAAGTCGGGGACAGCCCGCGGGCTGCCGGTGCTCAGCCGACAGCGCCCTCGGCCTTGATGATCGCGACGCGCGAGGTGTCGCGGCCTTCATGCTGCTCGGCTGCGAGGCCGGCGGCGTAGTCGCGCTTGACGCCTTCGGGCGCCGTCGGCACCGGCGGAAAGTCCCACCAGCCGACGACATTCGAGGCTGCGATCGAGACGTCGCGGGTGATCGGCACCTCGATCAGCGCCGGCTGGTTCGAGTCGAGCGCGCGCTTGATCGTCGAGCCGATCTCGTCAACGCGCCCGATCTTCGCCGCCATCTCGAAGCCGAAGGATTTCGCCAGCGCCACGAAATCGACGCTGTAGGGCTCTCCTGTCCGCCGGTTCGAGAACTCGGAGATGATGTTGCGGCCCATCAGCGCGTCCTGGCCATCGCGGATCGAGATGTAGCCGGAGTTGTTCAGGACCAGGAAGACGACGGGGATGTTGTAGGCAACGCAGGTGGCGAGTTCCTGTACGCACATCATGAAGTCGCCGTCGCCGATGATACAGACCACCGGGGCATCGGGCTTGGCGAGCTTTGCTCCGATCGCGGCCGGCAGGGCGAAGCCCATCGGCGAGTAGGAGCCCGGCGTGATGTGCGTGCGCGGCTCGTAGACCGGGAAATCCTGCTTGGTCGAGCTCTGCGGATGGCCCGAGCCGACGGTGACGATGCCGTGGCGCGGCAACACCTTGCGGAGTTCGCGCAGCGTGCGCAGCATCGTCGTCGGAATCTTGTCGTGCGAGCGCCGCGGCTCCTGCATCAGGTCCCATTCGGCCCAGAGCCGCCGCAGCCTGTCATGATATTGGGCGCGCCGTCCGAGCGCCTTCTGCGCCTGAATGTCGGAAATCTCGGCGTTGATATCGGCGAGCACGAGGCGGACATCGCCGACGACACCGACTTCGGCGGGATAGTTCTTGCCGATCTCGCGAGCGTCAATGTCGACCTGGATCAGCTTGGATTCGGGAATTGAGAACGAAACGCCCTTGCGCCAGGACGAGGCCGACCAGTCGGTGAAGCGGCAGCCGAGCGATATCACGACGTCGGCCTGGGCGGCCAATGTGTTGCCGGTGAGCGAACCCGGCCAGCCGACCGTTCCGGCGTTCATCGCGTGGTCTTCGGGCAGCGCGCCCTTGCCGTTCCAGGTGAAGACTACGGGGATGCCAAGACGCTCGACCAGGCGTTTCAGCTCGGCGGAAGCGTTGCTGGTGATCGCCCCGCCGCCGACCACGATGCAGGGCCGCTCGGCCGAGAGCAGCAGCCTGGCCGCAGCCTCGATCGCCAGCGCGTCGGCGCGCGGCTTGCCGACCGGCAGGCGCTTTGCGAGCTCCGCGACCTCGATCTCGGTAGTCTCGACCTGAACGTCGAGCGGGATCTCGACATGGACGGGCCCCGGCCGGCCTGTCGTCATCGCGTTCCATGCGCGGTGCATGACGAAGGGCATGTGGTCGGCGCGGATCACGTCGAAGTTGCGTTTCGTCACCGGCCTGGTGACGTTGACGAAATCGGGCGTGTTCTCGCGGTCCATCTCCTGCATCACGCCGTGGCCGCGCATATGGGTCGAGGCCGAACCGGTGATCAGCAGGAGCGCGGTCGAGTCGCAATGCGCGTTCGCCAGCCCCATCACGGTGTTGGCGGCGCCGGGGCCGATCGACGTGCAGCAGGCGATCGGCTCGCCCGTGACGCGGTAATGCGCGTCGGCGATGTGGACGGCCGCCTGCTCGTGCATCGTCTGGATGATCGGGACGTCGGACCCTGCGTCGTTGAAGGCGTCGAGCAGGTTCCAGTTGCCGTGACCGGGCAGGCCGGTGATGTAGGGCACGCCGTAAGCTTTGAGCGCTCGCCCGATGATCTGACCGACGGTCAGCCGCATGGCCATCCTCCCTGATCCCGCGGCTTGCAAACACTCCCGGGGAGCGCTGCGCCGCATCTCGCCATGGTCCGCCGCGGGACCTTGAAGACAGGATGACGTGCCACGAGAGGCATACGCTAGCCTTTGGGCGCGAACAACAGCTATACAGTTTACGTATGAGTCGTATCGATCTCGATGTGCTCGCTCTGTTCGTCCGGACGGCGGAGCTCGGCAGCTTCAGCAAGGCGGCGGTCACGCTGGGCACTACGCAGCCTTCCGTCAGCCGCCCGCTTGCCGATCTGGAGAGGTCGCTGGGCGGGGCGCTGTTCTACCGGACCGGCCGCGGCATCGCGCTGACCGAGATGGGCGAAGCGCTGCTGCCCCGCGCCCGGGCCCTGCTCGACAATGCCGGCCAGCTCGTCGAGGACGCGCAGGCGTTCGGCCGGGCGCCGACCGGCCAGGTGACGATCGCGGCCTTGCCTTCGATGATGTCGGTGCTGGCGCCGCAGCTCTTCCGGCATATGCGCAGCCACGCGCCGGGCATCCGGCTGAGGATCCTGGAGGGCTTTAGCGACCAAGTCGAGCGCTGGCTCTCGGAAGGGGCTGTCGATATCGGCCTGCTCGCACGTTACCGCCCGCCGCGACCCGGGCAAGACGAGGCACTGTTCCGGGCAAAGCTCGTGTTGCTGCGAGCACAATCCGCGCCGGCCTTGCCGGCAACGCTGCCCTTCGCGGCGCTGGCCGGGCTACCGCTCGTATTGCCCTCACGTCCCAACGCGCTGCGCGTGCTGCTCGAGGAGACGGCGCGCAAGCAGCGCATCGCACTCGACATCGTGCTGGAGGCGGATTCGCTCGAGGCCCAGCGCGAGGTGGTGCGCTCCTGCGGCTGCTACAGCGTGGTCGCGGCCCAGGCGCTGCACGGCGGCGGTCACTCCAGCAGCGTGATCGGCAGCGAGATCGGCGAACCGGAACTCATCCGCTACGCCGCCGCTATGGTGACGCAGCAACGGCCATTGAGCCGGGCTTCGCGCGTGGTCCTGCAGGCGATCCGCAGCTTCTGGCCAGCTCCGGCGATCGATACCCTGTCAGAGCTCGCAACCAACCTGAAAGACATCACGGATCCGCTGCCGCCCAGCTCAGCAAAGACGGAACGATAGATACAGGGCGCACATGAGCCGGTTGCACTCAAGGATCTCTGGAATCGATGGAGTGGACCCGCGCCCAAGGGCAGCACCGGGTCAACGTTGGCCGCTCGCGGCTGCCGTGCTCTCGCACATGTCCATAGGTCCAGGGTTCATGGCGTCAGTCCAGTAAGCTAGCCAGAGCAAGCCGCCGAGAGTTCTGTTGGCCGGACTGCCTAGACCGTATGGATAGCGTCCCAGGCATCCGCACGCAGATCGTCGACAACGGCCAGAAGATTGCGTTTTTCGATCTTGCTGGAGACGGTTCGCGGGAAGCTGTCGACATAAGCGTAGAAGCGCGGGACCTTGAAGGCGGCCAGGCCTCTACGGGCATGCGCCAAGATCGCCTCCGGCGGCAGGTCGACCTGCGAAAGGCCGGGCTTGAGCTGTACGTAGATTTTCACCTCCTCACCTCGCTTGATGTCTGGCACCACTCGATGCCGTATTGCTTCACCCAGCTGATGAACCGCGAGGAGGAAAGCTGCGGGGCGATGAACAGTGTGCCGCCGAGCATCATCGTCTTCAGCAAGTGCCATTGCGGATCCATGTAGAAGAACGGTTGGGCCGTCATCAGCCGCGAGACCGGCTCGGCGTCCAACCCCGCAGCGCTCTGGGCCAGCACCATCCAGTAGTCATGGCTGAGCATGCAGCCTTAGGGCAAACCCGTGGTGCCGGAGGTGTACTGGATGTTCATCAGGTCATCCGGGACGATGCCGCGATCAATGGGCGAAGCATCAGAGGCGGCGGCGACGAGCACGTCGAAGTCGGTCATGCCCGGTCCTGCCTTGCCGTCGGGCACGAGGGTTCGAGTCCGCGCACAGCACGGGCTCGTCGCATCACAATCGATTCAACCATCAGCGGAAACGCTCTGATCCCAGTGTTCACGAAACCGGAAGCAGGCCAGTCTTTTGCGCTAGCGAGGGGCGTTGTGCTCCAAACATCTGGCGAAGTGGGCGATGTACCTTGTCAAAAAGCGGCCTGCAAACCATCGTGACTCAGTTAGAGTGCTCTAGCAAGAAAGCGCCCATACCGAGCCGCATGCCCGCGGAGGTGAGCCGATTGCGGGGTTCCAAGGCATTGCGACAGCCTGTTCCCGCACCTGTCCTGACGCAATCTGACAGGGCCAGCGATGAATGATACTCGGCTGGAATCCCGTACATCGGGCCGGGGCTGACGATGGATCGCTGGCTATTATAAACTACCTCATGGGTAGTCAGGGTTTCTACCAAGGAGTGTTATCGTCTTGGAGGATGAGCAGGAATTTGCGTCGATTTTCCTCGATTTGTTTCGATAAACTAGGTTTGACAGTTTTTGGGAGGTTATGGTGAATAGCCTTGTTCGTCGCCAGACTTTGCACGAAGAATTGTCCGCCGAAATACGCCAGATGATTTTGTCGTCCGAACTTATCCCCGGTGACAAGGTTTTCGAACCCGAGTTGTGCGAACGCTTCCAGGTGTCCCGCACGCCCTTGCGCGAGGCACTCAAGGTCCTTGCGGCGGAAGGGCTTGTCCAGCTGTTACCAAACCGTGGCGCGCGTATAGCTCTGATTACGCGCGAAGAGGCGATGCAGATCTTCCCGATCATCGGGGGGCTGGAGGCTCTCGCGGGCGAACTGGCCTGCCAGGAATTGGAAGATCGGGAGATCGCACGAATCCAGGAACTCCACGACGTGATGGTCGGCCACTACCGTCGCCAGGAGGACGAGGCGTACATCACCCTCAACCGCACGATCCATGAATACTTTATCGACGGCGCCCGCAATCCGCGGCTCGCCGATGTCTATCGGCGCGAACATGGCCGGCTTTCGACTCTGCGCTATTTCGCCCCGAAATCGCCGAGCCAATGGGACGAGGCGGTGGAGGAGCACGCGCAGATGATGTCGGCCCTGCATCGACGCGACGGGCAGCGCTTCGCCCGGATCGCGCGCGACCATATGCGTCACAAGGCTGACGTGGTCCTGCAGACGATCGATGCCTTGCAATCGCGCAGTCGCGCCGCCTAGCCGGGATCGCGCTTTCAGGAACCGTCCTGCGGACCGCCGCGAAAGACGCGCACCTTTGCCGCCGCTTCGGCAGGCGTGGCCGCCGGGCGACTGGCGGCGGCCATGTCGGACCCACCTTTAAGCTTGTTCAACGCCTCCCGCACCAAGTTGCGGTAAGCCGGGGGCCCGGACACCGAGATGATGCCGCGTGCACCGCCGGAGCGCAGCGGAAAGCGGGAATCGGCGACACCGAGGCGCCGCAGCATCTGGTCGAGCTGCGCGGGGCTGGTGCCGTCGAGGGCCACAAGTTCGGTTTGGATTGCCGACTGCCCATCGACATGCAGGGTCGTGCCGTCGAAATACCAAATCAGGCCATGCGCCTGGGCCATGCGCTCAAGGAACGCCTTGGCGTCACCGTTGGCCGGCATGGCGCGCAGCCGTCCCTTCACCTCCTCGCCTAGCTTGACCGGGATGCGCAGATTCCGCCCGAACTCAAGCAGGGCGTTCCGTACATCCTGATCGATCGCGACATAGTGGTAGGGCTTCTGCTGCCAGTCGCCGTCCGCTGCCTGCAACGGCATGTCGCTCAGCGCGAGGCACGCTAGCCCCGAGCTGATCAGCCGCACGATCCACGGGGCGCTTCTTCGATGGACGATAGACGATCGCGCGGCCACCTGAGGGGCTCCTGATCTTGTTGTCGGATGATGATAATTATTGGCCTGACAGCATCGGTGTCAAAGCATTACCGGCTATCCGCACCAGTATAAAATCAATCGGTAATAATGTATTATGAATTCATAATGTTTGAAATGCATATTAATGTCTAACTAAATAGGTATGCCGCTGTTTCTAAGCCTCGAATTGCCAACAAGCCTTGCATGAAAGCGCATATTGGCCTTGTATTGTCTCGAATCTGCTGACTCGAAATCGAGCCGCTGCGTGGCCTGCCGCGCAGCGGCTTCGGGAGCAAATCATGACTACGGCATCATTGGCGTCGCAGCCGGGACGAGAGCTGGCGTCGATACCGGCCCGGGAGATGGGGCTGTTCATCGAAGGAGGGCTTCACCAAGGCGCGCGCCTCACGCTCGATTCCGGCAGCTATCGGGTCGGGTCGGCTGCGGACTGCGACATCATCCTCCATGATGACGGCGTCGCCCCCCAGCATGCGACCCTGCGCATCGTCGATGGCGAGATGCGGCTGGAGGCGGTCGGAGCTGCGATTGCGCTCGATCTCCAACGTCGGCGCATCCTGCCCGCCGGCAGCGGCGTCAAGCCGATCTTGCCGGCGACGATCTGGATCGGCCAGGCACGGTTGAAACTGACCTCTGGCGCCAAGACGAAGGGCCAGGGCGGCCCGATGATGGCCCTCGCCATTGCGGGCGTCGTCGCCGCGACCGGTCTCATGGCCGCCTACGCGATGGCGTCGCGCCAGTCTCCAGCTGCGCTTGTAGCCGAGGATCGCGGCGCCACGTCGACCACGGCTGCCCGGATCGCCGTGGATCAGGCGCCGATGGCTGCCGAGGGACTGCGCCGCATGCTTGCCGCCTCTGGCCTGTCCGGCATCGTCGTCACCGCGTCGGGCGAGCGCGTGCTGGCGAGCGGTGCGGTCGAGGCGGCGCAGGCACAAGGTTGGGCCGCCGCGCAGCAGGCGTTCGACGCTGCCCATGGCGGCAGGATCCAGCTGGGGTCAGAGGTCAGGGTGACGCAGCGGGAGGATGGACCAAAGGTCGCTTTGCAGGCGGTCTGGCTCGGCGAGAATCCTTATGTGCTAACCGCCGACGGTAGCAGGCATCATCAGGGCGCCTTCCTCGATAATGGCTGGACGATCCGTTCGATCAGCAAGGACGGTGTCACTTTCGCCCGCGGCGAGCGCAATTTCACGCTGACCTTCTAGGAACGGCGAGAGACGACCATGGATGTCAAGAAGGCAGGATGGCAGCGGCTCGACGACGTGTTAGCGAGCCTGCGTGGCGCAAGCCCGGAGGCAGCGACCCGCGCCCAGCTCAAGGAGTTCGAGGCGCTGCTGAGGGCTCGCCAGCGGCGCCAGCAACGCGCCAGTGGTCCGACGCTGACCGAGGATCTCGCCGAGCTGGTTATGCCGCAGATCGCTGATCCGGCGATCTTCCAGAGCGCGCAATACACTGCGATCCTCGATGAGCTCGTCAGCGATGTCCTGCCCGAGATCGAGGAGGACGTCGAAGTTCGCGGACTCGTCGCCGTCCTGCTGACGGAAGAGCTCGACCGGCATCGGTCCCTGCAGCGACGCTTGCGGGAGCGCGACCTTTGACAACCAAGATCGAGGCCAAGGTCCAGCTTCTGCATGCGCTCGGCTATCTCTATTGCCGGCATGGCCAGGTGAAAAGAGCTCTGGTGCTGCTGCTGCTCGCCGGCCGTCTCGCCCCGCGCGACGCAGGCCTGCTCCGGACGCTGGCTTACGCCTTCATCTGCGATGGGGCCGGGCTGAGCGCGCTGCGCGTGCTCGATCATCTTAGCACCTTGAGCGGCGGCGATCGGAGGATCGAGTTGCTGCGTAGCCGGGCCCTCTGGCTCGCCGGCAAGGAGGCGGAGGCGCGCGAATCGTTACGCGCCTTCACGACGGATCGGGCGGCCCATGTCGATGCGGGCTGAGCTGCTGCGGGTGCTGCTGGCGCTGTCGCGCCGGAGCGATCTCGTCCTGGCGCTGATCGTCATCGTGGCGGTGCTGATGATGATCATCCCGCTGCCGCCGCTGGCGATCGACATGCTGATCGCGATGAACATCGCTGCCAGCGTTCTGATCACGCTCGTCGCTTTCTACGTGACGCGGCCGGTCGAGCTCTCTGCCTTGCCGGCGATCATCCTGCTCGCGACCCTGTTCCGCCTGACGCTGACGATCAGCACAACGAGGCTGATCCTGCTCGACGGCGACGCCGGCGAAGTGGTCGCAACCTTCGGCAGCTTCGTGATCGGCGGCAATGTCGCGGTCGGCCTGGTGATTTTCCTGGTGATCACGATCTCTCAGTTCGTGGTCATCACCAAAGGCGCCGAACGCGTTGCCGAGGTCGCGGCGCGCTTCAGCCTCGATGCGCTGCCCGGCAAGCAGATGGCGATCGACAACGACCTGCGCAACGGCGACATCGAGCAGGACGAGGCCCGACGGCGGCGGCGGGACCTGGAGCGGGAGAGCCAGCTCTACGGCGCGATGGACGGCGCCATGAAGTTTGTGAAGGGCGATGCGATCGCCGGGCTCGTCATCGTGCTCGTCGCCCTCATTGGTGGTCTCACCATCGGCACGTTCCAGCGCGGCATGTCGTTCGGCGACGCCGCCTCGCACTATTCCGTGCTCACAGTCGGCGACGGCCTCGTCGCCCAGATCCCGGCGCTGCTGATTTCGGTCGCGGCCGGCATGGTGGTAACGCGCGTCGCGTCCGAGACGCAGCGCGACATCGGCTCCGAGATCGGTCTTCAGTTGATGCGCGAGCCGCGCGCGCTCGCACTTGGTGCGCTGGTCGTCGCCAGCCTCGGCTTCGTGCCGGGCTTCCCGACATTGGTCTTCCTCGTCCTAGCGCTGGGCCTAGCCGGCGGCGCCGTGCTGCGATCGGGTCGGCCCTCTGCCGGGAGCCAGGTCACAGGCTTCGAGGAGAGGCAGCATATCGACCCGGCCGGGCCCGCGGAGCCGGCAATGGCTGCGGCACCGGCACGTGCGCGTTACCGGGTCACAGTCTTGCTGGGCCCCGAGCTGGAACGGGCGATCCCTACCGACCTGTTTCGCGAGCAGGCCGAGCGCATTCGTGGCGAGATGCAGGCCGAACTCGGCGTTGTTGCACCTGTGCTGGAGCGCCGCAGCGATAAGAAGCTCGCCGACAGCCAGTTTCGCCTGGATTTCGAGGGAGTTCCGATCGCCCAGGGCGAGATTCCGGCGAATAGCCTGCTACTGCAGGACGAGCGGACCCATCTTTCCATGCTCGCCATCCCGTTCCGTGAGGGACCGCCATTGCTCGGCCGTGGTCCCTCGTCCTGGATTGAGGCCAGTCATGCCAGGGCGCTTACCCAAGCCGGCATTGGCTTCCTCGAGCCGGCCGGAGCGCTATCTGCTCGCATCGCCGCGGCGCTGCGCAGGCATGCGCACTATTTCGTCGGTATCCAGGAGACGCGCGATCTGCTCCAGCAGGTCGAGGCCGACTATCCCGATCTCGTCGCCGAGGCGGGGGCCGGCGTCAGCCTGCAGCGGACGGCGGATATTCTGCGTCGCCTGGTCGAGGAGGGCGTGGTTATCGCTAATCTGCGGCTGATCCTGGAGGCGCTGGTCGAGTGGGGTGGGCGTGAATCCGATCCGGCCCGGCTCGCCGACTATGCCCGCATCGCACTGCGTCGCCAGCTCTGTCACCGTCATGCCGACGCCAACCGCGTCATTCCGGGGTATATGCTCGATCCCGAGGCGGAAGCGGTGCTGCGCGCGGGCCTACGCGATATCGGCGGCAATCGCATCCTCCACCTCTCGGAGGAGACCGCGACAGCTCTGGTCGGTCAGCTGCACCAAGCCATGGCCGGGCTAGAGGACGTTCATCCCGTGATCTTCACGACGATCGAGCTGCGCCGCCATCTGCGCGAGCTTTTGATCCGTCACGATCTCGATCTGCCGGTGATGGCCTTCCCGGAGCTGGCGCCCGAATTCTTCATCCAGCCGCTGGCTTCGCTCACGCTGGGTGCGGGGCAGTCCGCAGCTCCGCAAGCGCCGGAGGCAACACGCCTGGCCGGGCCGGTCGCCGATCCACTTTCCTGACGCACAGACCGCAGACGAGGACAGGTAGAGTGCCATCACGCATGATCCGCAACGGCGACCTTGCAAAGCGATTACGCAGGTTCTTCGGCTTGGCAGCACTTGCGAGCGCGCTCTGGCCGGGAGCGCTCTCGTCGAACCTGGCGGCGGCGAACGAAGTCTCGCCGCTATCGAATGCGCGCCCGATCGAACTGCCGACGGGTCAGGGGCGCATCATCCGATTCGACCAGCCGGTCGAATCCGTCATGCTCGCCGACCCGACCGTCGCCAATATTCAGGTGGTCGCGCCGGACGTCGTCTATGTCTACGGGTTGAAGAGCGGCTCGACCAATCTGCTGGCGCTCGACGAGCAAAAGCGGATGAAGGGCGCGATCAGGCTCGAGGTTCTCACGCCGTCCCGTTCCGCCAATCAGGCGAAGCGCACCCTGCAGCCGACTTCGACGGTCGATCTGCAGTTCTTCGGCGAGCGCCTCGTCGTCAGGGGAGCAACCCGCTCGGTCGACGAGGCGATCGACGTCGCCAATGTCGCGCGGACCTATTCGCCGCCGGACCAGCCGCCGCTCAACAATGCGACGATCCCATCCTCGCATCAGATCAATATCCGCGTGCGGTTCGCCGAAATGTCACGCAAGGACCTGACCGCCTTCGGCATCAATTGGAAGGTGATGGTCGACACCGGCAATTTCTCCTTCGGGGTCGGCAGCTCGGGTGGCAACCTCGCCAGCGGCGGGCGGGGTCTCGGCCTGAATTTCAGCAACAACCGGGTTAATGTCGACGCTCTGGTCGAGGCGATGCAGCAGAATGGGCTGTTGACGATCCTCGCCGAGCCGAATCTGACCGCCACCACCGGACAGACCGCAAGTTTCCTCGCCGGTGGCGAAGTCCCGGTGCCGGTGCCGCAGGATCGCGACCGCATCACTGCCGACTATAAACCTTTCGGCGTCTCGCTGTCGTTCACGCCGACCCTGCTGCAGAACAACCGCATCGGACTCAGGGTCCGGCCCGAGGTGAGCGCCATCTCGATGGCAGGCGCAGTCCGGGTCAGCGGCTTCGAGCTGCCGGCCTTCACCGTTCGGCGGGCCGATACCAATGTCGAGCTGGCCAGCGGGCAGACCTTCGCGATCGCCGGCCTGTTCCAGCGCAATCTCTCCCAGGAGGTCGACAAATTTCCATTTCTCGGTGACGTGCCGATCCTGGGGACGCTCTTCACGTCGACGCGCTATCGCCGCGATGAGACTGAGCTCGTGATCCTGATCACAGCCCATCTGGTGAAGCCTTCGAGCGATCGCCTGTCGGCGACGCCGCTCGACCGCCCGGTGCGGGTGGCGCGCCGGCAACCGGTGGCGACGGCCGTGCCGGTGGAAAAAGGCCCGAGGGCCCCGTCCGGCGCCGGCCTGATCTTCAAGTGAGATGCGAGAAGCGGTCATGACAACGGTTCGAGCCGGTCGATTACTCGCTCTCGCACTTACCGCGCTCGTCGCGGGCTGCGCCAACTCGCCGCCCGACGTGTCGGCGAACTACCAGGTTCTCTATCTGCCTGCCGAGGCGACAGGGGCTCGGCCAACCGCCATCGTCGCGCCCGAAGCCTGCCTGCAGCCGGATCCGACGCGATATCCCTTCGATATGGATCCGCATTTGCCGCCAGGCTGCGCCAATGCCTACAATCTGGAGCGCATGGTCGAGCGCAAAGCCGATCTGTTTCAGGGGCGCAGGCCGGGCCCGGCTGCGGCAGCTCCCGTCGCGCGAGCGGCACGGCGCTATCTCGACGGTGACGAAGATCCACTCGGCGGTGCTTTCGACCGCGACGGGCGCCGCAATACAAATCGTGCGCCGGCGCAGGTGCGGACGGAGCAGAAGTGAAATGCGCGAGCCAGCGGGGCTCAGCCGGCGAGGATCGTGCCGACGATCCTCGCCCGGGCTCGCGCATCACCTGCTGCCTCCAGCGTGCGCAGGCGACGCAGGAAGGCTGGCCGCTCGGTAACGGGCACATTGGTTTGGACGAGGCTCTGTGCCTCGGCGCCGGCGCCCGACAGCGCCAGCACCAGTGCGAGGGTACGCCGATGCGTGGCTTTGGCGCTTTCGGAGCGAACCACGCCGCGAATCCGCTCGATCGCCTGCTCCTTGCGACCGGCGAGCGCTTCGGCCAAAGCGAGGTTGGCAGCGATGTCGAGATCGTCCGCAGCTCGGCTATGCGACTTCTCGAAGGCGCCGACAGCCTCGGGTGCCTGGCCGGCGAGCGTCAGGGCGATTCCAAGCCGATTATAGCTGGTGGCGCTATCGACGATTGGCGCGGCCTTCGTGAGCGATGCGAGCGCAGCATCGATCTCGCCCCGGCGCAGCGCCGCCGAACCAAGCCCGAGCTGCGCCGGGCCATTGTTCGGTTCACGCTCCAGCGCCAGGCGGAACGCGCGCTCGGCACCGATGCCGTCGCCGCTACGCAGATAGGCTTCGCCGAGCTGCACCGCCGCGGCGGCGTCGCCCGTCGCCGCTGCACTTTCGTACACGGCGAGCGCGGTCGCCATCTCGCCGCTGTCCTCCAGTGTCGATGCGAGTACCTGTGCGCCGCGCGGCTGCACCTGCGGCCTATCCGCGTCGCTCGCAGCCTGCTGCGTCAGCGTGCACGCCGGCAGCCAGGCGGCGAGAAGCAGCGAGGCCAAGCGGTTGGGTCTGGTCATCATTGCGAAGCGTTCCGTGTCACGAGGGTGCGGATGGATGGCGAGGTGCTCGGGCGGTGAGCGAGCCCTCCGAAGAGAAAGCGCTTCCGGCAAGCGAGAAAAAGCTGCGCGAGGCGCGGCGCAAGGGGCAGGTGCCCCAGAGCCGCGACCTGATCATCGGCTTCACGTTCATCGCCGCATTCTTCTATCTGGTTTTGATCAAGGACCGGGTGCTGCTGCAGCTCGACGCATTCGTCGATCTGGTGATCAATCGCGACAATCAGGCATTCTCGATTGTCCTGGAGCGCGCCTTGCGACATGCGGGCGGCATGCTGCTGCAGCTGACGGCGCCGCTGGTTGCCGCCACGGTCGCGACCGCTGCGCTGACGGCGATGGTCGGAAGCTTCGGGCCGGTCTTCTCCTTCGAGATCATCAAGCCGAAATTCGAGCATGTGAATCCGGCAAAGGGTCTCAAGCGGCTGGTCTCGCTGAAAAGCGTCAGCGAGTTCCTCAAGAGCCTGGTCAAGATCGCGGTGCTCGGAGCGGCCTTCATCCTGATTCTCGGCAGTCAGTTGCAGCCGCTTCTCGAGACACCTGTCTGCGGCGAGCGCTGTGCCGGCAGCGCGATCACCGTCCTGCTGCTGCCACTCTTCCTGATCGTGGTGCTGGCCTATATCGTGGTCGGCCTTGCCGATCTCCTGCTGCAGCGCTTCATCTTCCTGCGCGAGATGCGAATGACGCGCTCCGAGATGAAACGCGAGACGAAGGACATCGAGGGCGACCCGCAAATCCGCAGCGCTAGGAGCCAGCATTACCGGCTGATCGGCCGCTCGAGCGGCGTCGGGATCGCACGCGCGACATTGGTGATCGCCTATCGCGGCGACGTCGTCGGCTTGCGCTACCAGCGCGGTGAGACGCCGGTGCCGCTCATCGTCTGCAAGGCCAATGGAGCCTCCGGTGCCGCGATGCTGCTGGACGCACGCGAACGCGACGTCCCGGTGGTTCTCGACGAAATCGCGCAGGCGCTTCACAAGCGCCACGCTCAGGGCGATCCGGTCCGGCAGGACCTGTTCCAGCCGGTCGCCGACGCGCTCGTCAAAGCGGGGGTGCTCTAGCGCGAGGCTGGTCATGGCTGGCGCGGCGCCAGCTGGCGCAGGAACGGCTCGGCGTCGAACAAGCGGCTGATATCCTGACGCATGTATTCGAGTATGAACGCCGAATAGATCAGCAGCAGCACCGAGAAGACCAGGCTCTTGGCCGAGAGCGAGAGCTCGAAGATGTTGAGCTGCGGCGCGGTGCGGGCGAGCAGCGCCATGGCAAGATCGGTGAAGAGCAGCGCGATCACGATCGGAGCGGCGAGGCGGAGCGCAAAGCGCATGATCTCGTCGAGCAGCTTCAACAGCAGCTGGGCCGCGCCGGGATCGAACACGGGCCCCAGGCTCGCCACCGGCCAGAGCCGGTAGCTGGTGTAAAGGCCCTTCACTAGAAGATCGAATCCGCCAGCTGCGAAGAACAGCATCAGCAGGCTGATCGCAAAAAAGGTCGCGGTGATGCTGGATTCGGCGATGGCGGAGGGGTCGAGCAGGGCAGCCGCGGTCGAACCGCGCTGGAGGTCGAGCAGGTCGCCCGCGAGCTCGGCCGCCCAGATCGGCACGCCGAACAGCAGGCCGATAGCGATGCCGAGCACCAGTTCTTTGAGCAGGATGGCGGTGACGAGCGCTGGCGAGAGCGGCGGGCCGTTCTGCAGCGCCTCGGTCAGTACCGGGGTGAGCGGGAGGGTCAATGCCAGCGCCACGCCACCGCGGATGATGCCGGCGAGGCCGAGGCGGGTGAAGGCCGGCGTGACGAGGATGGCGCCGGTGATACGGGTCACGGCGAGCGCCGTCGCCACCATGAACGGCAGGACAAGCTGAAGCAGGAGATCGCCCGACATTGCCTTCGCTCAACGGGTCAAGGCCGGGAAATCCTCGAACAGGGAGATCGCCTGCTCGTAGACCTGCAGCGACAGCAGCGGGCCGATCAGCAGGAGCAGTAGCAGCAGCACGACGATGAGCTTGATCGCCTGCGGCAGCGACTGGTCCTGGATCTGGGTCAATGCCTGGAGCAGGCCGACGCCGAAGCCGATCAGCACGGCGGCGAGCAGCGCCGGCCCCGAGACGGTCAGCACGGTCATCAGCGCCGCGTTGATCTTGGTCAGGATCACCTCGTTGGTCACGGGCGCTTACCCTGATCGCGAGTCCGATCCATCGCGGCTTAGCCATAGCTCAGGATCAGGCCGTGCATCAGCTTGGTCCAGCCGTCGATGCTGACGAAGAGCAGCAGCTTCAGCGGGATCGAGATCAGCGTTGGCGAGACCATCATCATGCCCATCGCCATCAGCACGTTGGCGACGATGAAATCGATGACCAGGAACGGCAGGTAGAGCAGGAAGCCGATCTGGAAGGCGCGGGTCAGCTCCGAGCTGACGAAAGCCGGCACGAGGACGATCAGGTCGTCCGATTTCAGTGCCGCGGCGGCGTTTTCCGGCCAGACGCGGACGGCCGCGGTGCGGAAGAATTCGCGTTCGCGCTCATGCGTGAAGCGGGAGAGATGGTCGCGCAGCGGCTGGCGGGCCGTATCCGCCGCCTCGGTCAGGCCCTGGACCGAGTTGAGATCAAGCTGGCGCGCCGAGACCCGTCCATAGAGATCGGCCATAAGCGGCGCCGTGACATAGACGGTCAGCACCAGAGCGATCGCATGCAGCACCAGGTTCGGCGGCGACTGCTGGATGCCGAGTGCGTTGCGGATCAGGAAGAGGACCACCGAGATCTTGAGGAAGGCGGTCATGGTCACCACGCCGAGCGGGATCAGCCCGATCAGTGAGACGAAGGCGATGATCCCGACGAGATTGGGACTGAGATCAGGCATCGAACAGCCGGGTGATGCGCACGCCCAGCGCGTCGCCGATCCGCACCGGCTCGCCTTGGCCGATCCGGCGGCCGTTGACGAGCAGGGAGAGTGGCTCGCCCGGCGGGCTAGCAAGCGCGACGATGCTTCCGGCGCCAAGACCGGCCAGTTCCTTGAGCGACATCTCGCTGCGGCCGAACTCGAAAACAACGCGCATCGGCAAATCGTCGAGAACCTCCGCCTCGTCGGCGCCAGCGGCGTCCTGCAAGTCGTCCATGAGCCACTCCCATTGTGATGATCGCGCCCGAACCAGCGGCGCGCGCAAATGCGCCATGTCGCTCTCCACTGCGACCGGAGCAATCAACCGCCCGCCGGCGAGGAGGCAGGCCTGCCCCGCCGGCAGATGACGATCGAACAACAATGCGTCTCCCGGTCGGGCGCGCCGCAGATCGCGCAGCTCGATCCTGGTTTCGGCATGGCGCAGGCTGAGCGGAACGGGGATCGGATCAATCCACCCGGGCGGCTCGCCATCTGCCGGCAGCAGGGCGACGAGGCGCGCCAGAAGGTCGGCGGGCCCGGCGATCGCGCCGATCTCCAGCGCGGCATCCGCCAGCGCGACGCTCACGGCCAAGCGCAACCCTTCGCTGCCGGCCGTGCTGGATCGCGCGCGCAACTCGGCTGCCTTGCCCAGATGCGCCTCGAGCTGGGCGAGGGCATCGACAAAAACCGCCTCGATCAACAGTGCGGCCCGGTCCGGCCCGAGCTTTGCCGTGACTGCCTGCGGTCCAAAGCTCGTTAGCGCGGCCTCGACTAGCCGGGGCGGCACGAGCAACTCCGCCTCCTCACTGCCGATCGCCAGTGAAAGCCGGAGGCAATCGCGCTCAGTGGTCCGGGGCAAGCGCGTGGCCGCCGCAAGCAAGAGTTCACGGCCCGCGAGCTGAAGTGAGAGCCGCCAGCGCGAACCATGAAAGCGATTGATCGGCCCAACGTCCCGCAAGGCCACGGCTGGGTAAGCGAGCGCATGCGCGTCGTCGCGTGCCATTGTGGATCGGCCCGCCAGGGGGACATCCGCCTTCATGGCCGGCGTCCGCTGATGTCGTCGAGTGCGATATCGAGGCGCGACTCGCGTCGTCGCCGCACCTGCCTCGCCCGCTCCTCGCAGGCCTGTTCGAGCCGGATCCGGCTGAGCCGACGCTCGCGATGCAGCGCCTGCGC
This sequence comes from Allobosea sp. CCNWLY174, assembly GCF_037120455.1. Lineage (NCBI taxonomy): Bacteria > Pseudomonadati > Pseudomonadota > Alphaproteobacteria > Hyphomicrobiales > Alloboseaceae > Allobosea > Allobosea sp. CCNWLY174. The sequence continues at coordinate 173,533 of NZ_JBBBBQ010000009.1, forward strand.
CGCGTGATATTCCCGCCGCCGCGAAGAAAGGGCTTCTCCCGCGGCTTCGGTCGCCGCTTCGAGATCGAGCCGCGCGGCGGCTGCGACCATGACCTCACGCCGAAGCCATTCGAGTGCCGCAAGCGAGAATGGCTGATCGACCAGGCCGAGATGATGCGAACGCTGCAGCGCAAGCGTCGCATCGTCATGCCTTGCAAGAGCTGCCGTAGCCTGCTCCACCGCGATTTCGGCGCTGGCCGCGGCGGCGCGCCGCCGGCCCGCGACTTCACCGGCGCGCTGTTCGCGTCGGCGCCGAAGCTCGAGCAGTGTTCGCAGGGCGTCGAGGTCGCTCACGTCAGGACCTCCCGCATCCGCTGCCGTGTCCGCTCCAGCGTGTCCTGCTCGCCGGATGGTTGACGAAGGAAGGCGCGAATCCCGTCGACCCGCGCGAGCGCCTCGTCTGCCAGGCTGTCCGACCCTGGCTCGTACTCGCCGACACGCACCAGGAGTTCGACCTCCGCATGGCGCGTCAGCAGCTCGCGCATGCGCTGCGCATCAGCGAGCTGCTGCGGCGGCGCAACCGTGCTCATCAGGCGCGAGCGGCTCTTGAGGACATCGATGGCAGGGAAATGGTTCTGCTGGGCGAGTTCGCTCGACAGGACGATATGGCCATCGAGCAGCGCCATGACTTCTTCTGCAACCGGGTCGATCTCCGCCTCGCCCTCGGTCAGCACGGTATAGATGCCAGTGATCGAGCCGCCTTGTCCTGGGCCTGCCCGCTCCAGCAATCTCGGAAGCGCTGCGAACAGGGAGGGTGGGAAGCCGCGCCGCGTCGGAGGCTCTCCGGCGGCCAGGCCGAGCTCGCGCTGGGCCCGAGCAAAGCGGGTGACGCTGTCCATCAGCAGCAGGACGTGCTGGCCGGTATCACGAAAATATTCGGCGATGGTCGTCGCCACATGGGCCGCCTTGACCCGTTCGAGCGCCGGGCGATCGGAGGTGGCGACGATCGCGACAGTACGCGCCCGCGCCGCATGCGACAGGCGCCGCTGCAGGGTTTCCCGGACCTCGCGGCCGCGCTCGCCGACCAGTGCCAGCACGATTACATCCGCTTCTGTCCCGGCCACGATGTCGGCCAGCAGCGAAGATTTGCCGGCGCCGGCGGGACCGAAGATGCCGAGGCGCTGGCCGCGCGCGCATCCGAGCAATCCGTCGATGGCGCGCAGTCCAAGCTGAAGCGGGGCTTCGATCAGGTCGCGCGCAAGCGGCGGCGGGGGCGGGGCATGGACCGGGCGAAAGCCCGCAAGCGCGCCGCGGGGCCAGCCGGCGCCGTCCAAAGGCGTCCCGGTCGCATCGATGACGCGGCCGAGCAGGCCCTGCCCGACGGGGGCAAGCAGGACCTCGCCGGTCGACACGACTTCGGTCTCGGTCGAAAGACCATCGAGGTCGCCTATCGGCGTCAGTATCGCGCAGCCATCCTGCAGGCCGACGACTTCGGCAAGGACGACAAAGCCACTCGCTGGATCGCGCAGCTCGCAGATCTCGCCGAGCCGGACATCGCGCAGACTGGCGTGGATGGTGACGCCCAAGGCCCGCTGGACCTTACCCTTGGGCGGCCGCGGCTGCACCTGCCCCAGCCGATCGCGCAGCGACAGCAAAGCACCGTCCAGGCGCTCCAGTCCAGTTGTCGGCACCGTTGTCATGGCGTCGACCGGCGTAGCAGCCCGCGGCGGAGCGCCTCGATCTGGCTGTCGATACCAGCGTCTATGGTGGTGATGTCGCTCGTCAGCAGGCAACCGTCGCGAGCGAGACCCGGATCGCCGCTGACCTCCAGCGCAAGCTCGAGGCCGCCGGTTCTGATCGCGTCCTGCAGCGTTTCGGTCACCGCCTCGACATGTTCGGGATGGACGCGAACGGTCAGCGTTCGACTGCGGCGGAAAGCCGAAAGCGCCTTCAGCGCCGCCATGGCCACGATGTCGCGGCGGTCGAACTGGTCGATAACGTCGCGCACGATCTCGAAGGCGATATCGGCAAGGGAACCGGACAGGCCGGCAAAATAGGCGTCGATGTCCGCGATGGCCCGGCCGGTTCGCTCCGCGGCCTCAGCCTCGCCACGCTCGCGCCCTGCAGCCGCGGCCTGAGACAGCATCCGCGCGGCCTCTTCACGGGCCGCGGCCTCGATCGCACGCGCAGTCTGCCGCGCGGCGTCGAGAAAGATGAAGCCGTCCCCCCAGGCGGCCGCCTGCTCCGCCGGGACGAGCCCGCGCGGCGGCCGGCTCGGAAGGTCGGCCGCTGCAGTCATGCCGCCTCGGCGCGATGCGCCGCCTCGATGATCGATCTTCCAAGATCGGGCGTGATCGCGTCCAGCGGCAGGACCTGTCCGGGCATCTGCAGGCGCAATCGCGCACCGATCTCTGTCGGCAATTGAGCCGCCCAGGCCAGCAGGCAGCTCCAGCCTGCACGGTCGATCTGCTCGACCAGTTCCGAAACGGCCGATGGCGTAGGCGCATTGGCCGGATCGCCGAGATCTCGCCTCGCCATGGCGCGAGCAAAGACACCTGGCCCGAGCGCCTTGTCGAGCGCACGCACATCGTTTGCGAGCACGATCTGTGACAGCGCGCCGGACAAGTAAATCGCGCCGGCCCGGCGAACCAGCCCGTGCAGCAGGGCCGGGGTCAGCAGCAGGACGCTGCGGTCGGAATCGGACACGACCTCCGGTGCGAGCCCCGCCGAGAGCCCGTTCCGGGCGCAGAGCAATTCGGAAAGCCGGGCCTCCAGGCGCGGCAAGGCGAGGAGCCTGCGGCAAGCTTCTGGCGTGATCGCATCGTCGAATGCGGCCGCCAGTCGCTCGGGTGCCGCGTAACCGGCTGGGCTCGCGGCGAAGCGAAGCCAGGCGATAGATGCGTCATTGGATCGTGCCAGCGCGCCGGTCATCGCTCGCCCGTTCCCTCGGAGAGCCGATAGTAGCGACGGCGGCGCAGGAGCAGCGCCCCGCCGACGATCACGGCGCAGCCGGCGACCGCTCCGGTGATGGCCGGCCAGGGCAAGTTGGTGTGCGACGAAACGGTCTCTGCGCCCGGCGCGGCCTGCAGCGCTGCGGCATTGCGCTCGGCCGGTACCACCACGACCGAGACTCGGTCATAGCTCAGCCCCGCGACACCGTTGGCGATCAGCATCTTGATCGATGCCAACTTGTCGTCAATCGCGATCTTGGGATCGTGCCGGATGAAGACCGCGGCCGAGGACGGCAAGAGATTCTGCCGCAGCGCGTCATTCTCGGGCAGGACGAGATGGACACGGGCGGTCAGCACGCCGTCGATCGCGGCGACGGTGCGTGACAATTCCTGGCTCAGGGCGAAGATCATTCGCGCCCGATCCTGGACCGGAGAGGAGACAAGGCCGTCCTTCTTGAAGACGTCGCCGAGCGTTTGGAACTCTTGCCGGGGAAGGCCGCTGCGGCCGAGGATCGTGACGGCATCAGCAAAGCGTGCCTCCTCGACCGTCACGGTCAACTTTCCGCCCTTCTGCACGCTGCGGCTGGCCGGAATGCCACTCTGCAGCAAAATCGCCACCATCTCATTGGCCTGAGGCTCATCGAGATTCGTGTAGAGATCGACCTTGCAGCCGGCCAGCAGCGCGGCGCAGCAAAGCAGAGCCAGGATACGGCTGCGACGACCTTTCGCCATGACGAACACCGAACCGTTTACTGCCCCTTGAGCACGGTATTGGCTGAACCGGTCGTCTGCGTTGCGCCACGGACGACCAGCTGCGTCTGCACGGCGAACTCGAAAGAGCGGTTCATCGATTCGATCACGCGATCGAGCTGCCGGTTGTCTAATGCGCTGGGCTCCGTTGCCTCCGGTAAGGAGGTGGTCGACAGGGCAGGCTCACGCTTGCTCTCACCAGCCCGGCGCAGGAAGCCGTCCATCCGGTTCGTCAGCTCCGAGGCGAGCTGGCCGGGATCGGCCAAGGCTCCGGCTCGCGCCGGCCAGCTCTGCTGGCGCGCTGCCGCTTCCGCAGCGTGGTCAAAGGCAGGCTGCTGCTCAGCGCCGGTCTGAATGATCAGCGTGGAGCTGGAGAACGAGGCGGTGGGCAGCCCGTTTGCGATCGTCATCTGTGCCTCCGGAAACTGGATTTGTGCGAACTGGTTACCGGTCAACCCTCCTCGTCGGCCATGACCTCGCCCAGCATGTCGGTCATGCGAGGCATCAGCAGCATGGACATGATCTGGGAGCCGTATTGGCCGACCATTCTGGCGAGCTCGTCCTGACTGATCTCATCCTGCTGATCGGTGCCTTCGGCGCCGGTGTTGCGCTGCTGCGCTGCTGCGATCGCATCATCGAAGCCGGCGCTGCTGCCATTGTTGTCGACCGCGCCGCTCGCCAGCGCGGTATTGACCGGTTGCACGCTCATCGCTGCTCTCCTCTGGGTTCGCGGGACGGCACAGTAGCGTCGCCAGGTTGCCGTGGTCGGCAAGGGTAGGGGTGGGGTTTTCCCGATGTCAACGCTTATTGCAGTCTAAATTCCAGTGTGCACTAGCTTATGCATTTCTGAATTATGAATTCATAAGGCAATATATAGTTGGTTCGAATTTCTTAGAATTATAGTCGTCAATTTAGTTCCATCCGGATCTAGTGGTAACTTTATATTTGCATTCATAATCTGGAATAATGTCAGCTCCTGTGATTTGAGTGCTTGACGAATCCTTTATCGATATTAACGTTTCCCTGCCTTGGGCGACTTTCGGGTCGCTCGGGTGCCGGAGCCGGGGCATCGAAGATCCCGCACCGGTCCGATCCAGAGCACGTCAAAAACGGAGTCTGCGATGTCCGGAACCTCGTCCGTCCAGAATACAACCACGCCGGAGAATGCGATCCAGCAGATGGAAGCCGCCTTCAACCGCGCCATCGTGAAATCGGCGGAAATCACCACCAAGACGACTGAGAAGAAGGTCAGTCTCGACGCAGCCAAGCAGCGTCCGAACGCCTGATCGCGCTCTTGCAGCGCCCTGGCGTGGCCGACCGGCCACCGCCCTCCAAGCCATCAACGCTCGCCGCCGCATGGTGGCGCGCGTCATCTCCGGCTGCGCTCCGGCTTTCTCCGCCATCGACCTGGCGCGCGAGATAGCCAGGGCGCAGCCGGCGGCAGCGTCGGGAGGCCTTCATGAACATGCGCGTGAACAAGCCGGACGGCGGCCTCGTCGGCCAGACCACAAGCTCGCGGTCGACAAGCCCGCTCGGGTCGCTGCTCAAGGCTCTCGCCGACGCCGTTCGCAAAGTTCTCCAGAGGCTGGCGCCCGTCCTGTCGCGCGTGAACTACTCCGCCTCCATGACCAATGCGGCAGGCCGCAATCCCAAGGTCATCTGGGCCGGAGACCTGAAGCCCGGTCAGGCGAACACGCCCCAGGGGCAGGCGCTCATCGCCAAGCAAGAGCGTGTTTTGATATTGCTGGCACAGCTGCTGGCGAACTCGCTGGCCAACAGCGATCCGGCGAAGGCGAAGGAAAACCAGGTCCTCGTCGCACAGATCAATGCGATCATCCTCAATGACGAGTCGACGGTCGCAGGCCAGGAGGCGCATGACCGCGGCGTCGAGACGGCGGCTGCCGAGCAGAAGTATGGCCCTGGCACTGCGCAGAAGCCGCAGATGATGCCGTCAGGCGGCGGCGACTGGATTCAGTCGAATGGCCAGTGGGTCCATCCGGAAGTCGCCCGCGCCCGTGCCGCGCAAGGCTCTGCCGAAGGCCGCGCTGTCGAGGCCCGCGCCAAATCCGACGAAGCGACCGCCCAGCTCGCGGTCTACGCCGCCGACCCAGAGTACCGCTCGGCGGTCGCCGGCGCCAACCGCACACTGGCCAAGACGCTCGCGCCGGAAGGCATCACCTTCGAGATCAAGGCAACCAAGCCGCTCGCCCAGGCGCAGTCCGACCTCAAGGATTCGCAGGAAGTTGCCGGCAAGGCGACGCAGAGCCGCCAGAAACGCGAGCAGGCGGAAACCGTTCTTGTCGATGCGTTGGAGGACAAGATCAAAGTGCGCGGGCCGCAAGGGCCCAACCCCCAGCAGGTCAGGGCGGCGAATAGCCCCGAGAGCAGCAAGGTCTCGGATCGCAGATCCGACCATGGGGACAAGAGTGTCAGGGCCGGGTTCGCCGAATATGGCCAGCTCTCTGCTGAGGCCGACCTGCTCGATGTCGAGATCAGCGAGCTGGTCGCAAAGCAGCTGCTACGGACGACCCAGCCCAATACGCCCGAGCGCGCCGAGGCCGACCGGATGCTCGAAACGGCCGGCAACCAGCGCAAGGTGGCGCAAGCCAATCGCGACGTCGCGGTCAAGGCCAGCGATCTCGCAGATGCCGAACGAGACCTTGCTGGCGCGCAGCTCGAGGCTGCGCCGGTCGAGGACGCGGCGCTGAACAACCTACGGAGCAAGAGCCCGCATCTCTTCGAGCAGGACGGTTTCACCGATGGTAAGCGCAAGTATTCCGGCACGCTGCAGAGCGTCTCGGTCGACGACGATCCAAAGGACGGGCAGCTCTACGCAACCTTCGTCTACGAGCACAAGACGCTGGTCATCCCGCTGACCTTTCAGCCCGGCGCCAAGAATGTCCGGCGCAGCGATCACGAGCGCGACATCGATATTGCCTGGAGCAATGTCGCCGGATGCGGTCCCAACGGCCTGCTCGGTGCGCAGCAGCGCAAGCAGGCAGCGGAAAAGGCGTACACTTCGAGTACGATTACGCAGATCGACGTCAATATCGAGATCGCAGGCAAGACCATCCCGACGCTCGAGAAAGCGCTCGACACCGCGCTCACAACGACAAGGCCGGCGATCCCGGTTGGCGGTCCCGGGGAGGTCGCGCCTTTCGCCGGCGCGGTCAAGTCGACCATGAACGGCGTGGAGGTCTGGGTTCATCCAGAGGTCGCGCTGATCCTGTCGGCGCTCGACGCGACGCGGGAGCTCGACAAGGATCTTCGGGTGCAACGCGAGCATGCGGTTGCCTGGCACGATTATGCGGTGTTCACCGCGGCCCAGCCGACCAAGCTGCTCAACGACGATTCGAGTCAGCACCAGAGCAACATGCAGGCGGCTTATTATCGCGGCAGGCAAACCGAGGCGACGCATCAGATCGAGCTGACCTTCGGTGCGATGGCGCAGCAGAGCCTACCGGACGGCAAGGCCCTTTTTGGGGCCGAGCACCTGCTGGGAGGCAGGAATCTCAAATCGGCGTTGCAGTCGGCCGGCGCCGGTGCCGACGAGGCCGATAGGATGGCCGGCAAGATTCAGGTCGTCGGTGGCGACCAGGCACAGGTCACCTTCGTGCCGTTCCAGTACATCGATGCCAGCGTCGGCTCGCAGCAGATGCTGTTCGCGATCGTGCGCGGAACCGACGGCAAGGACCATGTCGTCGATGGTCGCGGTTCCGACTACGCCCTCGATGTACGCAAGCCGGAAAACATCAAATCCTTCATCGAGACTTACCAGAACGACAACGACCTGTTGGACAGCGGCACCATCGTCGTTCCGCAGAACCTCGCCTTCACGGCCAAGGGTGACAAGGTCGAGACCGAGGCCTACCAGGCCCACGTCAAGACCTTCGTCGAGAAATACGTCGACCCGATCGCGACCGGCGTGGCCGCGGGTGCACCGCTGTTGATGCTGATCCCCGGCGTCAATGTCGTCGCGGCTCCACTCGCGATCGTCGCCGGTACCTATGTCGGCGGCAGGCAGCTGCAGGAATTCGGAGAAGACATCTACTACGGGCGCGAGATCACGCCGGGACGCCTGATCATGGAGACGCTTTCGGCGGGAGCGACGATCTTCCCGGCCACCGCTTCGGTCTCACGTGCGATCGGGCTCAGAAACGCAGGCATGACCACCGTCGCGTCGCTGCGTACCTCGATCGGGGCGACCTACGGCCGAACCCCCTATTACCGCCATGCCGGCGAGATCATGCAGAGCGCCACCGGCGGAACGATCGGATTCGCCCGCACGCTCGATCTTGCCTCGATCGCGGCCGGCTCGCCGCTCCTCGCCGTCTCGGCCTTCAACTTGATGGCTCATGGCGATGATCCCGGCATGAATCCGCTGATGGAGCTGATGAGCTTCGCCTCGGGCGTCTACGGCACGGTGTCGGGCCTGCATGCCGGGATCGAGCAAGGACGGGCGGCACCGCAACCCGCAACGCACAGGACACGACATGTAGCGAACGCGACGAGATTCACGCCTCACGCGCCAGGGACGGCCGCCTTGCCGGGCGGCCTTGGGGGGTTGGGAACAGCGCGTGGTGGCAGCTCGCAGGGCGGAACGATCGTCGTGCAGCCGCAGCCGACATCTGGGCCACAGGCCGGTCGGAACGGTGGCAGCGGGCCGGCCGGATCGGCCAAGCCGAACAAGAGCGGCGTCGATCCGTTGATCGGCGCCGAGGGGGCGCCTGCGCCTCTGGCCTTAACTGCCGCTCCGCCGAATGTCGCCGACGCCGTTGCGGCAAGTCAGATCGCCAACATCGGCGGCACCGGGCATGGCGATACCGGCAATAGCAACGCGGGCCAGCAGGCGCGCCCAGGGCGCACAGTTGAAGGAGGGGATCCGCGACAAACCGGCAGGCCGGAAGACGCCGTCGTCGTGCTTCATCCCGGCGCGCTCGAGCTGCCGCTCAAGGCGTGGGACGAGACGCATGGGTTTACAGTCGAAACCTCGCGGCGCGATCCGATGCCGCTCTGGGAAACGGCGCGGCGAAATCCCGAGACGCTGGCGGTAAGCAGCGAGCGAGATGGCGAGAGCACCGGCCGGCCGGCGAAGCCTGTCACTGAAAGCCCGGATGAGTTGACGCCACATCTTTGGTCAGTCGGATCGTCGCACGCACTCGATGCAGCGTCCGGGCCCGGATACCTTCGCCATCTTACCGATGGTACCGGCGCCACGCCCGAAGACATCATGGCGCGCATTCGCGACAGGTTGGAGCAGGAGGCGAACAAGCCGAAGCCGCGCGATCTGAGCGCCGCGTCCCAGCCGTCGGGCGGTCCCAATCAGCAGCTGATCGCCAAGGGCCGCGGGCTGGTCGGCCAGTCGCCGGACAAGAAGGTCGACGGCTCGCTGAATCGCGTGCTCGACTATCTGGCCGGTGCGCGCGAGACCGTACCGGGCTATCGCCAGGCCATCGTCGACCTCGGACATCTCGTCCGTCACATCGAGAACCCCGGCCAGGGGGCGTTCGATGCACGGCTGCAGGCTGCGTTGGACCGCGCCGATTCCTTTGCGCTCAGTCGGGCGCTGGGTTCCGGGGCCGAGTGGCCGGTGACCGTATCGCTGCAACCGGCGGCCCCGAAACCAGCTGCTGGGCAACAGACCGCTAGTGTCCCGCCGAGCGCTTCCGCCATGCCGGTGCGGACGGCGGGCTCGGACGCGTTGCTTGCGCCTGACACCGTATCGGTGATCGGCCAGCATGGCGTCTCGCTGATGCCGAACCTGTCTGCGACGGTGAGATCGGCCAAAGCCTTCAAGCCGACTCCGGATGACGTTCTTGCGGTCGGGCAGTTTCCACTGCCTTCCACCGATCCCGCCATCCAAACCAGATTCGCGCTAACGATGCAGCTGCCGGTCGACGTCTACGGACAGCAGGTTGGCGCTCCCGGCCCAGGACTGCGTACGGCTGACACCCAGTTCTTCGACACCTATGCCGCCGCAGCCGCCGCGGTCGCCACTCTGCCGCCGCCGAAAGGAAGCTTGCGCGGCGGTTTCGTCTATAAGGTCCAAGCCGATGCGAAGGACATTGCCGGCATCGGAACGCTGGCCGAGATTCCTGTCGACTGGCTACCAGCGGCTCAGTTCATCTATCGAAGCGGAGACGTCTTTCCGGCGATCGCCCTTCGGCCGGTGGCGGGCGCTAGCGCCAGAAGCCAGCCGGCAATCGTTACGCAGACGCAGGCTATACCGACGGCCCAGCCGCATGTCGGCCAAGCTGGAATCGCCAACAAGGCTTCAACCGACCCGATCGCCGAAGCCCGGCAATCGCCCGACATCACGGCGCGGCCGGCGTATGCCGGGCCGGCCAGCGGCTTGCGGAAGAGCTTCGTCGACCCTGCAAACGCGTATTGGCGCAAGAAGACTGCGAACGGGAAACTGCCCGAACCCGACGATCAGATGAAGGCGCAGACGGCGTATCTGGCTATCGCTCAATCGCCGGACGACCACGCCCTCAAGGGCCGTCCCCTGCACAAGAAGGTGACGGACTATGCGACGAGGCGAGTGCCGCACCTGTTAGGCTCGCACGACTACACGGCAATTCGTTACATCGAGGGGCCGGTGCCGCCGCAGCAGATCATGGGCGGAGGAGGGCCTCACCCGGCGCTTAACCTGTCGGAGTTCACTCTACATTCGACGTTCGAAGGCGCGCGCGAGGCAGTGCAGCAGCGCCCTGCTTCGGCGAATAGGAAAGGCCGCAAGCAGGCGGCGCCGGGCGGTTATGTCTACCGGCTCGTCGGCCCCAAAGACAAGCTGACCGAGGCGATCGCCTCGGGCGTCATCGATCCGAAACTTGTCGAAGGCGGATTGCGCATCTTCGATGACGGCAGCGTCTACCCCTACAGCGTCGCCAATCGCGATGCCACCTATGCGCCCAAGCCCGGCGAAACCTTCGTCAAGACGGACCGTCCGCTCGAAGGCAAGGACAAGCGGCGTATCATCCTGACCAGTGTCGGCTATGTCGGAGGAGCCGCCTTTGGCGCCTATACGACCGCCAGGATCGGTACCGGAAGCCATATCGGCGCGCGCGACCTGCTGTCATCGCTCGCGATCTATGCCTGGCTCTTCCGTGGCGGCGTCGCCGGCATCAGGCAGGGCGCCAAGATTCGGCTGCAGAAGCGGCAGGACAGTGCCGCCCTCGTTTCGAACGTCGCGCATGACAATTTCAAGCCCGGAGAGGCCGTCCTCGACCAGCTCAATCGCCAGGTCACCGGTGGCCGCGGGCGGCGGCTCGGAATCGCCAAGCCCAATCGCGAACGATATGCCGACGCGATCGAGACGGCCCAGCAGGCGATCGCGAAGGGCAAGGCGCCGGAACCCGACACGATGAAGGTCGTGCGCGAAGCGGTCGTCGACGTCGCGACGCAGCCGCTGCTCGGCAGGCGCGGGTACATTCATCGCGTGGGGAACAAGTCCGAGATCGAGACTGCGGCTGCCGAACTGCATCAGGATCCGACACAGTCGACCCCTTGGCTCACGATCGCCGACGCCCATCTCGATATCCTGGCGCGGCGGACCACTGGCTGGCGCGGCGCCGTCTGGGGTCATAGCCGTGCCGACCGGATGAATTATCTCCTCGCCTTCGAGACGCTGCGCGCGAACCGTCTGGATGCGGAGGCGATGAAGGTGCTGGAGACCGCGCCGGGCCGGCTGATCTCGCCGAATACGCCGACCGGGCGCTTTCTGGAATTTGCTCGCTATGCTAGCTTCGGCATCAGCAACGCGAACACCACGCGTCTGGTGACCAACCCGTTCCTCGATCCCGCTGCCTATCGCTATCTTGGCGTGCTCGACACCTTTGGCGGCGCGGCCGACCTTGCCAGCAATTCCGCAAGTGCGGCATTCCTTTTCGGCAACATGCCCGGCGTCATCGGAACGGCTTCCAAGCGTGGCGTCGGCGATGCCGACTTCAACGCTTCCAAGAAGGCAGCTGATGAACTCCACGCGGCGTCCACCGGCGGCAATGTGCCGGCGACCGCTGCTCAGCCAAAATCAGCACCGCCGACACAGGGCACCGGGAGCGGCCCTGCCGGAAAGAACAATAAGCCGCATCCAACCTATGCAGCGACAAGTGGTGGAGGCAAGATCATCGGCCCGATCCGCCGCTTCTTCGTCGGCGGCGGCGATCCGAGAGCCGTGTACCATGACGGCCGGCTGCCCGCCGGCCCGCCGGAGGCGGACGGTACGCAAAAGTACAAGCCGATGCACAAGCCGTCGTTGATCCAGCGCTGGCCGCAATACGCCTCCGCCGGCGATACTTATGGCATGGTGCCGTTCTTCGTCGCCGATAGCATCCATGCGGCGAATGCGTTTGCAGCGGGGCAGCCGGTGCTCGGCGGTATCGAGCTCCTCAAGGTCGCCGCCGACTGGTACGTCTTCCGCGGCGCGCAGAAGGACTACATCGACGAATATCGCTCCAATCGCGGCATGGGACCGATCGTCTGGCATAGCCGCGTTACGGATATGTTCAATGCACCGTTGAACGGTGCCGAGCGGAATCCATCGAGCATCGACAAGCCATGGCTACGTTACGGGCTGCCGCCGCTGGTGCTGCTCGGCGCGGCGGTCGCCGTTCGCGTCGGCCTCAGCCTGGTGTTCCCCTGGGAGCCGATCGAGGAGCCGCCTCAGCCCGTGCCCACTCCAGACCCAGCACCGGCGCCAGATCCCATGCAGACGCCACCATTGTACGGGCCGGGCGGACCCAATCGACCGATTGCGAACCTGCATGGCGACGCAGGAGAAGAACCGGTTGATTCAAACGCGCCGGCGGTGAAGGCATTGATGCGGTTCGTCACGACCGAGGAAAAGAGCGGATCGACCCTGGCTGCCTGAGCGGGGTCTGGCGGCGGCGGTACGCGCCTGGCGCTCCGTCACTGTTGGATATCGCCGGTCTGTCCGGCGACTCGAACCGATATCAAGCAGACTTCCAAGAAGCGTCGGATAGGGGCAGCGGCCCGACCATTATCGTCGCCAATTCGGCCGATGGCCTGCTCACCATCCATCATACCCGTGGCCGCTGTCGCGACCGTGCTTGCGGCCATGGTCCTAGTGACCGATTGTCCGCCGTCAGCGCTCTTGAGACAGTTTGAGAGTTCCAGCCGGCCCAGCCGATCGTCGCTCGCAGCCTCCGGTCAAAGGAGAGGATTATGTTGCGGCTCCCAACTGATTTCATAGCCGATGTGAGGGCGGTCGCAATGGACCTCCTGCCCTCATAGGCGGACGGCGCCTGGCGAAGCAGCCATGCGACTTCCGGATATTCCTAGTCTGCGCGGCAGCGGACGTTCAAAACATCGGATCTCGCGACCCGCAGCGGACATCTGAGCTTCCGTCTCCCGCTATACATGCGCAGATCAAAGCCATTGAGGTGTTGATACGAGAATCAAGCCTTGACCAAGGCATTGGGAGCAACCGTGTATGGCTGCACGAGCGACAGAAGTTGATTGCGGGTATCGGGATTTTGGAAGCGGGCTAACACCCAGATCTGCGTCGCGAGATTCAGCAGTTGCTCTTCGGCCACGTCTCTAGATAGGGTGGCGAATACCAAAGGAGCTCTCTCCATGGCCAATGGCCCAGGCACTTCGCCGAATTGCCGCCTGGCATAGTCGTTAACGTAGGTGACGATCGGGCTGCCCACAGGCAAAATCTGCGAGAGATACATCATCCCTCGGGTGACGCTTACAAGCATTTCGATAATGAGCGACCGTGCATACTCGCTACTCATCAGTTCCAGCGACTTCGCGATTGATGGCGTGAAACTGGCTCGCCGCGCGACTCTGGCTGGCGCAGGCGCCACGTTGCTCTTACCGGCCCCGAGATGCGTGCGACGTTCGGACAGCTCGCGGTGCTCGACCAGAAACTCGAAGTCCAGAGCCGTACCATCAACGATTTCTCGTTGGGCCGATAGGATCACGGTTACAGGCTTGCCCGATGAGTGCGCAATCGTTGCCACCTCGTTTTTATATCGCCCGAGGTTGTCGAGATACCAAAGACGCCGTATGCGCTCCGCGCCGGGTATCGCTGAACCCTTTTCGACGAGACTGGCACCTGCGATATCTGTCCAGGCACGCCCGCAAAGTTGGAGATAAGCAGCATTTGCGCGGACATATTTGGAGGATCTATCGCCTGTGGTCGAGATCACGAAGGCTATCGGCGCGTCATCCAGATATCCCTCAAAGTACTTCTTCAAAGCAGCAGTGGTGAATGCGGGCATTGGATTTTAAACCTTCTTCGTTCAGGCTGCAGAGGCTATTGATTGGAATCATTCAAAACTTACGGATTGCCGGACTTATTTCAACCAAAGGCGTTTTCTCGGTTGTACCAGAGAGCAAAATAGGCTCTTTTGCGGCGATGCCAGCCACCGACTCGGAACTTGTTTTGTTCATGCGCCAATCTGCGCTCCTCGTTTGGCGGGCGAGCGACAATGGCTACGTCATGAATCTGCCGGAATGGTCGGCTCTCACGGGCCAGTCGGAAGAGGAATTTCGAGGTGACGGTTGGCTCAACGCGCTTCACCCGGAAGACATCGAACGCACGCGAATGGCGTGGCGCGTGTCGGTACTGCACGGGCTCCCCTACAATACTGATTACCGCGTCCGCTATGCCGACGGTGGATACCGCTGGGTCAACTCCCGCGGGATTCCGGTCATGAATGACGAGGGTAGCGTCGATCATTGGATCGGCGCCCTGTTTGCAGTCGCCGGCGCTCTCAGATCGACCAAACCTCCATCGGAGGTCCAAGGTGGACAAGAGTTCACTGACATAACGCCCGCGGCACTACGAGCCGCGCGTGGCGCCCTTGACTGGTCGGCGTCGCGATTAGCAGAGGAGGCTAACGTATCTCTCTCCACCATCCGTCGGCTCGAAGCCGAATGCCGGCTAGCCGATAGTTTCCGGCCGGTGAGCGTCGAAAAGGTGCTCGTCGCTTTGATCCGGGCCAAGGTGAACTTTGTTGGGGAAGGGGAAATCGTCACTGGCATTGACCTCAAGCGCTGACCAGCACGTCCTGGCTTAGTGAAGTGCGCGACTTCAGCTCTGCCAGAGATGCCGTCAAATCGCGATCCAACACCGTCAGATCGACAGCTCGGCTTTCTCGAAGCCCACATTCCAGCGCTTGTATGGTCGTCGAAATCAGAGCCATGCCTAGCGTGCCGGACACCCCCTTCAGGGCATGAAGCTCGCGTAGCGTTTCCCGCGTGTTGCCCTCGGCGACGAGTTTTTTGGCTCGCTCGATCGCCTCGCTCGCATCTTTCCAGAAATCGTTGGTGAGCTCGGTAAGCAGAGGCTGGCCCAAATCCTCTTCGAGAGTGGCTCGAACCGAGAAATCAATCGCGGAATTTGCTGCATTAACGGGATCAAGCGAGGTGGTCTGGGTAGAAACGGTCAGCCAAGGGCGAAGGGCCGCTTCAATCTTGGCGCGATTGATCGGCTTCGCGATGAAATCGTTCATCCCGGAATCCAGACAGGCAGCCCGATCTGAGGACAAGGCGTTTGAGGTCAATGCGATGATGGGGGTGTCGCAGCCGCTTTGACGAAGCATCTGCGTCGCCGTCAGACCGTCGGTGCCCGGCATCTGAACATCCATCAAGATGGCCGAGAATGGCGTGGCCAACGCCATTCTTATGGCTTCCTCGCCATCTGCGGCCGTCGCGACGGTCACGCCCAGGCGATGCAGCATCTCGACAGCGACCGTGCGATTGATGTTGTTGTCTTCGGCCAGCAGCACCCGACCACTCAATCGGCCGGATCGCATGTCGAGGGACTGTTGCGCACTGCTAGGACCGACGTCGTTCGGGGCGATTTCGACGGGCACCCGAAACCAGAAGCAACTCCCATTCGGCTCAAGTTCGCGCACGCCGATGCGGCCGTGAAGACCCGTCACAATACGATGGCAAATCGCTAAACCAAGACCTGACCCACCAAAGCGCCGGTTGATGGTAACATCAACCTGACTGAAATTCTTAAAAAGTCTATCTCTCATCTCCGCTGGGACGCCGATTCCAGTATCCGAGATCTCGACAACAAGTTCACCAACTTCCACGCGGCAATCAATTTTGATCTCGCCTTGGGCTGTGAATTTCACGGCATTCCCGATCAGATTGAAAAGAATTTGTCGCAGTCGCGTGGGATCGCTTCTCACCACTCCGTCAAACTGGCAATCGAGGTTGAGCGTCAGATCCTTTGCCTCAGCGCGATGCCGAACTGTTTCCAGAACTGAACCGATTACATGGCTGATCCTTACTGGGACTTTCTCAAATTCCACCGGCCCGGCTTCTAGCTTCGTAAAATCGAGGATATCGTCGATCAGGGCCAGAAGCGTATCGCTGCACTCGGCAACCACTGTGAGTTTGCGTTGCTGGTCGGGCGACATTGAGCTATCGCGCAGTAAGTCGACAGTTCCGATGATCCCATTCAGCGGCGTCCGAATCTCGTGGCTCATTGTTGCCAAGAAGATAGATTTGGCACGGGCGCCAGCCTCGGCACGTTCGGCGGCCTGGGCGCGTTCAATGCTCAGTGATGCAAGTTTGTTGCGCGAAGAGCGAATTTGCCGAAGCTGGCTCGCCAGATAGAAGACGATCACGGCCAGCGCTGCGATCAGGCTGCCCACCACCAATCCAAAGCGGTCGAGCGAACGAGACGCACTGTCTCGCTCTTCCGCTCTGAGCCGCATCAAAGACAGGTTGGCTTGGTTGAGAAATTGCTCGGCGGCGGTGGATGCGTCCGATGCCGCCTTCTGCAACGCGCGAATATCGAGCGTGTCGAGCCCGTCAGCGCTGCGCAGCGGATCGAAGTGCGAGCTAAGCCCAACGATGCGGGAGCGCACCGCGGCTGCCAATCCTCCCAGATCGACACGGGCAAAAGTCCTGACATAATTTTGCCCGCTCAGCAGGGCCGCGCGGCTGAACAGTATGTCGTAGCGAAGCGCAATGTCATTTGCGCTTTGGTATGTCAGCGGCGCGGTCAAGGCGAGACGCAGCTTCTTGGCTTCGCTGTCGATCTGATAGGCAGCCCAGACCGCATCCTCGCGTACGGTCTGGCTGAGCAAATGCTGGCGATCCCGGACCGTGCCAAAGGTCACCGCGGCGGCGCCACATAAGAAAACGCTCAAGCTCGCGAGGGCAACGACACCGATGTCGAGCCATCGATGGTGAGCAGAGCGCGATCCCAGCGCGGCAGCAGTTTGGCGCGGCATTTAGCCAATCTCGATCGACTGAACCTGCCAGATCGAACGGCCGAAATAGATCTCGTTGTAGAGAGACGGCTCTCGATCAAACGGATAGATGACGAAGATCGGTCCCTTCTCCCGAACTGAAATGGGCTTCCCATCGACATGGGTGGCAAGGATCACAGGCCAGCGACGGAAATCGTTCGTCGGGATGTCGACGGCATATCCGTTTAGAGCGGAGACTTTGAGATTTTGGCCCTGGCAGTCGACGGACTTCAGTAATTCTGCGGCCAGTGGTCCTTCGAAACGGGTCTTGCTTGGATACCAAGGGGTCTCGGTTTCGGTTATTCCTTGGGGAAGTCGACTGAGCATACCCAGGTCGAACACGGCTTCGCCAGAGCTGTTGGTATGGCCGACTTTGCCACGGATCGTGAGAATTGGAGCGGATCTAGGTTGCTCGAGTGCAAGCCCAAACGAAGAAGCTGCACTGAGGGCCCCTAGGCCGCCCAAAATTGATCGCCGGTTGAAAAACATGAGGTTATGTTCCCGATGCTTGGTTATGCCGCGGAAGCTTCGATCCCGATTTCCGGACGGATGACGTCGACGATTGCGTCCCACTGAGCCTCGAAGGCTCTCACGCATGCAGGATCGAATTGCGTCCCAGCGCCGTCGCGAATGAACTGTCGCGCCTTCTCAAGCGACCAGGCTGGGCGATAGATGCGGTCAGCCGTAAGCGCCTCGAATACGTCTGCGACAGCTGCAACCCGCCCCATCAAGGGAATTTGGTCGGCCGACAGGCCGCGCGGATAGCCCGAGCCATCCCAGCGCTCGTGGTGGCTGCTCGCGATGATAGCGGCGGTCTTCAATAACGCAGAACGGCTGTCCCCCAGGATCGATTCTCCAATCGAGACATGCTCCTTCATGATGGCCATCTCTGCCGGCTCCAGCCGACCAGTCTTCTGCAGCACCGCATCGGGCACACCAATCTTGCCCACATCGTGCAATGGCGCGGCAGCTCTGATCATCTCGCAATCGTGCTTATCGAATCCAAGGCCTTTGCCGATGAGACTGCAGAGCTCGGCCATCCTAGAAACATGGTCGCCCGTATCGCCGTCGCGACAGTCAATGGCGCGTGCCAGCCTGGTCACAACGTCGCGCTCGCTGGCTTCCAGTTCCTTGGTCGCTTCCTTTACGGCTCGCTCAAGCCAAATTGCTTGATTACGAAGCTTCAACTGAGCCTGTCTTAGTGCGAGCAGGTTATTGATGCGCACCCGAAGCTCGATCGGTTCGACTGGCTTCTTCAAGAACTCAGTGGCACCGGCCTCAAGGGCATGGAGTCGCGTCTCCCGTGCATCGTCGGCGGTAATCATGACCACAGGCTGTTCGCGGCAAGTCGGGATCTTACGAAGCCGTTTAATGAACTCCACACCGTCCATTTTCGGCATCATGTAGTCGACGAGTATTAGATCGAACTCTTCGGCGGCGGCGGCTTGCAACGCGCCGTAGGGTTCGTTGAAGTCGCGTACATCCGTGCTGTCGAGCCGCGCAATGATGCCGTGCATAATAGCGAGATAAGTCCGGTGATCGTCGACGATCATGATTTTCATGGTCGGACCCTTTCTGGATCGGACAGTTTAGGCGGCCTGAGGTTGGTCAACAGCCGGCAGCAGTGAAGCGAGATCGAGGACGCTGACGATGTCAGGTCCCCGGATGAGCATGGCGGAGAGCAGGGTGTCGATATTGGACCCGGTTTCGGATGGCGCCTTTAACTCGTCGGGACCGATCGAGACGATGTCCGACACCGCATCAGCTAGGAAGCCTGCCGAACGCCCGTCATGCTCGATGACGATGACGACGCTACTCTGCCCAATGGAATGCCGCGACGCTCCCAGACGGGCGTGGAGGTCGTAAACGCCGACGATCGAGCCTCGGAGATTGATCACGCCAAGAATGTTCGGAGCGGAACTGGGAACTTCCGTGACAGGCTGCCACCCGCGGATTTCCCGAACGAGGCTGACATCGACGCCGAACTTTCTGGTCCCAAGAACGAACAGCACGAGTTGCTGGATCAATTGCGTGCCCCCGCGATTGGTGGGTGAATTCAAAGCTTGCACGGTGCCCTCCTAGAACTCGGCCCAACCGTCATTATTTTGACGGCCGTTCACCACTTTCCGGGGTCGGGCTTCAGCAGCCGGAGTGCGGTTGGGAACCACGCTGCGAAGAATGGCAGCAAGATCCGGCTGCGCAGCGCTCGGAGGTTCGGCGCGTGCAGTATTCGTCCTGAATTGCGCGATCAGGCTGTCCAGCCGTTTGATCTGATCATGGAGGGTCGTGGCCGAAGCAGCGCTTTGTTCCGCCAACGCGGCATTCTGCTGGGTGATGCCATCCATGTGGCTGACCGTTTGAGCCATCTCCTCGATGCCGTTTGACTGCTCGGTTGTTGCGGCGGAGATTTCGTTCACGGTCGATGAAACGCGGCTTGAGGCGTCGACGATCTCCCGAAGGGCTTGGCCTGCCTCTCGGACCAACTTCACGCCGTCCGTCACCTCCTGATCGGAGGATGCGATAAGCGCGGTGATGTCCTTGGCAGCATCGGCAGAGCGCTGGGCCAAGGCCCGGACCTCGGCGGCGACCACTGCAAAGCCTCGGCCGGCATCGCCCGCTCTGGCCGCTTCAACCGCAGCATTGAGAGCCAAGAGGTTGGTCTGGAACGCGATCCCATCGATGACGGTTGTGATCTCTGATATCTTGGTCGAGGCTTGCTCGATGCGCTCCATCGCATTGATGGCATTGGAGACGGTTTCGCCGCCGGCCCTGGCAACCCGAGCAGCATCCTCAGCCAGCCTTACCGATTGCCGAGACGACTCGGACGCCGTTTTGACCGAAGCTGCGAGCTCCTCGGTCGTTGCAGCCGTCTGCTCGAGAGCAGACGCTTGCTGCTCTGTTCGGCCCGAAAGGTCTTCCGCCCCGGCGTTGATCTCGTTGGATGAGATGGTGATCTGCGCCGACGTAGCCTTGATCGTACCGATCATGTCCTCGAGGCGCACCATTGCCTGATTGAAGTGCCCGGAGATCGATTCGTACTCGGCAGGAATGTCGCTCGGCATGCGATGGGTCAGGTCGCCATCTGCAAGCGCAGACATGGCGCGGGTAATGTGCTCGACGGCCATCTCTCGTTCGGCGGCCTTCGCCTGCTCCGTTGATCGAGCCTGTTCCTCGACTTTTCGTCGCGCCGCTTCTGAGGCTTCCAGGTAGACCGATATGGCGTAGTCCATATCGAGCAAGGCAGCCTTGATGATCGCAGTGATTTTCTTGCCACGATCTTCTGCGCCCGCCATCGGCGCGCCCAGAAGGGATTTGGGCCAGAGAGCCTTCAAGACATGCGATACGATCTCTTCGAGAAGAAGCGCGTAGCCACCGATATACCAACGCGGCTCCAGGCCGATGCGCGCATGCACCTGGCCTACGGTCGTCACACCGGACACGAAATCGTTGTTGAACTGGCCGGTGGCGATGCGTTCCCAGTGCGACGACTGCCGAGCCTTCGCTCCGTCGACTTGAGAACTATCGCGAAAGAATCTCGCAGTCTCGGGCGTCCGCCGCAGTTGCTCGTAGAAGGAATTCAACGCAGCCGGAAGGGCATCTTTGATTTCATGCTCGACGGACCGAATGCGATCTCGTGACGTCTGGTCGAGCTTCATGAAATCGAGGCGTTGAGCAAGGGCAGTATCGTTCGACATTTTTGCCAACCTCGGATCCGCGGGAATTATTCAGTCGCTAGCGGGCTTTCTCCTCGGATGCATCGGAAGCATTCATTCCCGGGCATCTGCATAGCCTCGATGGCGCATTCCGCAGCAAAATCGTTTCATTTTCGTAAATTATGATCCATAAAGAGCCAAATAGGCTCTTTCTATTGATCTAAATCAAACTTAAAGCGCTTCGACTTTCGGATAATATGGGTCATTTGAGCGCAATTCGCTCAGTCACTCGGGCTTGATTTGAGGAGCGCCGTGTATTGTCGCGACTGGACGGTCTGCGCAGTCGAATTCGCGGGCGCACCGAGAGAAGGCCTCGTTGATGCAAGCCTGCCGCCCATTCACGTCGCCGATAATGCGAGAATTATCTCGTGGTTGCGGGGCCACGAAATTTCATTATCGGCGCGGTAGCGCCGGGCAGATGGGCGGTCATCGCAGGCGGGTTCTGCAGCTGGTCCGCGACTTCATCGACCTGGACGAACTTGGCTACCTGCACTCTGCCCAGTCCCGCAATCAGCTGCTCGTCCACCCTGGTCAGCAGGCTCCAAGAATGACTATAGCCCGTAGCGCCTGTCTCACTTTGAAGCTAACTCGTATTTGGTCCGCGCTCACTGGGGCGCGGCTCGCGCGGACAGCCGATACGATCAGCAGCCGGCAGGCATCCGGGAGGGTAGGGACGCCTGCAATCGGGACCTGCGCCAGCTCCTGCTCGGCGCCAGCGCGCCACCGGCGGCCGCGGCCATCAAAGCCAAGGCGAAACGAAGGTTGACTGGCGACATGATGGCATCTCGAAGCGCGGTGCGGCGACGCTGGCTATGTGTTGGGAATCTTGCATCGACTACCTCGCAGGTAGCTGCTTTACGGCGGCGCGAAGACAATAAGGTCCGCCGCAATTAGTGGTATCCATACGCGGTGTATGGTTCTGACGATCGCGGCCGAAGCGGAACGAGGCCATGTCGAAGGCGCAGATCGGTGGTCTTCTCGCGCAGAGGCGACGCGCGCGGGGCATCTCGCAGCTAGATCTGGCGCTGCGTCTGGGCATTTCGCAGCGCCATCTCGGCTTCGTCGAGACCGGGCGGGCGGGCGTCAGTAAGTCCCTGATGATCGGCTGGATGGAAGCGCTCGAGTTTGAGCCGTCCGAGGCGAACGGTCTCCTGATACGATCGGGCTTCACCGCGATCGAGCTCGACATCGACGGTGACCGCGATCCGATGCACGACTTGGCGCGCGTGCTCAAGGCGCACGAGCCCTTTCCGGCCTTCTTGTTCGATGCCTCCTGGAGAATGCGGCGGATCAATCTCGGCGGACAGAGACTTTGCGCGCTCCTGATGCCGGAATTCTGGCGGGGAACCGTGGAGCCTGAGGCGGGCGTCGACATGATCGCGGCGATGATCGACCCGGGAGGCTTGTTCTCGCAGATGATCAACGCCGCCTCTGTCGGCGACGCATTGCTGCACCAACTGCGGATTGAGCAGGTGTTGCATCCCGAAATCGGCGAGCGGGTAGACCGGCTAGAAAAGCGGCTCCGGCATGAGTTCAACCTCGATGAAAGGAGGGAGAGACGCCAAACGCTGCGCTCGCTGGAGATGGTCTTCCTAAGCGCAGCCGGGAGGCTCAGCTTCGTCACAGCTCAGTTTATGGCCGGGCTACCGCAGGATGCCCGGCCATCCTCACTTCGGATGGAAGTCTGGTTTCCGACCGACGAACTGACTAGGCGCGTCATGTCCCGGCTCGCCGGCGCAGGTGCATGGCCATGCGCGACATAGGCGCGCTCTTGCATAGCTCATCGGCAGCTTCAACGAGCTCGACGGTGCGATCAATTTCATCCACTGCGCCTCGACCAACGGTGGCGATCCAGCAAACAAATTGTGCCTGACGGTCGATGGAAGCCGAACAGGCGGATTGGGTGCCATATCTGGCTCAGGCGGAACAAGGGTCTACGCGGCAGGAAAGCATCATACTTGGTTCGACGACAATAAACTCGTGGCGCGATCGTTCGCTCGCAGCCGTCGAGGGCGGAGATCACCTAAACAGAAAGATCTGGTGCTAGGTAAGCCGAGGGCAGAGGCTTGCCTTCCTGATGGCTGGGAGGACGGCTGCTCGCGATCCTGCCCCAACGTCGACAACTACTGGCACCGAGCAGAAAGCCGTGGCTCCGGGCACTGCCGTCTAAATCCATTTAGAGGTGAGTCGCAGGGGATGCCTGTCGACCTAGTAAAAGATTCAAATATTCCTTAACGAGGCTATTGTTATGATACTAATCTCAAGAAGATACATGCTTCGGGATTTCACAGAAGAAGATCGTTCGTCCTTTGTCTCGTATCAGGACGACCCGCGGTATCGCGAATTGTATGACATCGCAACAGGTGATGACGAGAAGGCTCAGTCGCTCTTTTCGATGTTTCTCGATTGGCAACTTGAACGGCCTAGACTGAATTTCCAGCTTGGTATCTTCGATAAGTCCAGCGGCAAGTTGTGCGGATGCGGCGGTGTCAGGGTCAAAGCCGAAGATCGAAAAGTTGCGGTGTTGGGCCTGGAATTGGCCCCCGAATTATGGGGCCGCCACAAAGTTGCGATCGAGGTTGGAGAATGTCTCGTTCGGTTCGGTTTTGAAACGATCGGTTTGGACGCTTTTGTGAGTGACACGTCGAGTGGCAATAGCCGTGTCATCAAAATTGCAAAGCGGTATGGCGCGGTTCAGGTGGCGGAAAGGCCTGGGCCCGCCTGGATGGAAGCTCGGGGATGGAAAGAGGTCGATTGGTTGCTTACACGGCAACAATGGAATCAACGAACCTTCGACACCGCAAAAAGATAACGCGCAGGGCGGTGGCGCAATCCCTTTTTGGGCATGTTCAATAAGGATTTCATCATCTGGTGCGCGAGGAATGGGCAGAATCGCATGAAGCACGGTGGTGAAATGCTCATTTTGACGGGCGCTCCGGGGTTCGGGAAAAGCACAGGCGCGAAGACACTTGCGCGAGAATCCGGATCATCGAAGGTCCACCTTCATTGAGATGACTTCTGGCATTTCATCAAGACTGGGGCGATCCCACGGCACCAGCCGCAAGCACATGATCAGAACACGGTCGTTTTGGAGGTTGTCGCGCAGGCTGCCGGAGGTTACGCGGAATGTGGTTACTTCGTCATTGTGGACGGCATCGTCGTGGCACGCCGCCCTCGACGTGACGATTCTTCGCTGCCAGGAGCGCGGTGGGAACACATTGACCGATTCCGGTCCAATCACGGAAATCCACAACCAGTCCTCAGCGCTTGGGCACCTAGAGTGACACGCCCTGCCGGTTGAAGCTTATTCACGGCAAGACACTCTGGCGGCGGTCGGCGAGGCAGTACGAAGCGAAACCTATCACCAGGTGGATTGACAGGAAATCGGCGAGCGACCCTATCGGACGAGCAGAGCCGATATTTATGCGCGCGGGCTATCGCTGAGCCTCGACCGCCACCGAAGACACTCCGCCCTCAGTAACGTGACGCCCGCCGAGTTCCACTTAAAACCACGCTGGGCCACCTAAGGCCAGAAACGAAGCCCAGGACTCTCCCAAAAACCGGAGGAGAAATGCGTTTCAGGCCACCATCTAGAAGGCCAGATATTAAGCCGCAACTCATACGATTATTGCCTTTTTCAATAGATGTGTCATTATCTAAATTTTAAATATATAGTATATATCTGCTTTGGTCAGCTTTTCGAGCCAATAATTCTGGCTACGAAAATGGCAGAGTTCCATAAAATACGCTATGCAAAACTTATGATGGTTTTAAATACATAAAGTGTCGTGATAATTGTATTCTAAGATTTGTTATAATAGATATTAGCCATTTCCGTTGACCATTTACAATTTTGTTACAATTTTTCGCTTTAACAAAGGTGAATTATCTCTTAATGACCCCATATTCCGTAGCGTAGCGTGGGGCAGTTAGAATGTATGATAAGTTCGTACGAGTGGCCTGGGTCCTGACTGCCGTCTCATTCGTCCTATTTGTTACCCAGCCGATTGACATTAAACTTCATTTCGTGTTCTCCACCGTTTCAATCGGCGTCATGATCGCGATTTCATGGCTCCGCTTGGGCGGTGTGTTTCGCCATATATTTTTGGCGCTCGGATCGATCATCGTCATACGTTACGTCTACTGGCGCATCGCTGAGACGATTCCCGATCCGAGCCAGGTCGCAGATTTTGTACCCGGCATGCTACTGCTAGCCGCGGATCTATTCTGTATCACGATGCTTGGACTTGGCCTTTTCGTAAATGCCCAGCCCATTACACGTCCCGGCGCACCACGGCTACAAGATGAAGAACTGCCATCAGTCGATGTCTTCGTACCGTCCTATAATGAAGAGCGCGACCTCGTCGCTACAACATTGGCGGCGGCGAAGGCTCTCGATTATCCGCAGCACAAGCTGAGGGTCTTCCTCCTCGATGACGGCGGAACCGATGAGAAATATTACTCATTCGATCCTATTGTCGCATCAGCCGCGCGTGCTCGGCGCGCGGATTTGCAGAAACTCTCCGTAGAGCTGGGAGTTACGTATCTCACCCGTGAGCGCAATGTCCACGCCAAGGCCGGTAACCTCAACAATGGACTGGCGCACTCTTCAGGCGACCTGGTCGTCGTCTTCGACGCCGACCATGTGCCGGCGCGGGAGTTCCTGCGCGAGACCGTTGGGCACTTCGCCAAAGAGCCCAAACTATTCCTGGTTCAGACCCCGCATTTCTTCATCAACGCCGATCCGCTGGAACGCAACCTCCAGACTTTCAGGTCGATGCCGTCGGAGAACGAGATGTTCTACGGCGCGATTCAGAAGGGGTTGGACAGCTGGAACGCGGCCTTCTTCTGCGGCTCGGCCGCTGTATTGCGTCGCGCTGCGTTGGACGAAGTTGGCGGCTTTGCTGGGGTTACCATAACCGAAGACTGTGAATCCGCGCTCGAGTTGCATTCGCGCGGTTGGAAGAGCCTTTACGTCGACAAGCCCTTGATTGCCGGGCTGCAACCAGAGACTTTTGAGTCGTTCATCGGACAGCGCTCGCGCTGGTGCCGAGGCATGCTGCAGATCTTCATGCTAAAAAATCCGCTGGTAAACACGGGTCTAAGCTTGCCGCAACGCCTGTGTTACGCCTCAAGCAATCTGTTCTGGCTCTTTCCGCTGTCACGCGCGATTTTCATGGTGTCGCCGCTCTTCTTCCTCCTATTCAACCTGCAAATCTACAACGCGTCGCCCCAAAGCTTCGTCGCTTACACGATGACCTATATCGTGGCCGTTATCCTCATGCAGCACTACCTTTATGGGAGCCTGCGCTGGCCCTGGGTCTCGGAGCTCTACGAGTACATTCAAAGCGTCTATCTGTTCCGCGCGGTCACAAGCGTAATCGTCAACCCCCGCGCGCCGAAGTTCAACGTAACGCAAAAGGGCAATTCGCTTGCCCAAGACGAGTTGTCGCCGCTGGCTTGGCCATTCTATGCGATTTTCGCCTTCCTGCTCGCTACTCTGGCTTACAGCGGCTACCGCTATGCAACCGAGCCGGCCGCGCGCGATCTGTTAATCGTCATCGGTGCCTGGAATCTGTTCAACACTGTCATGGCCGGCTTGGCACTGGGCGTGGTCTCCGAACGCCGCGAGCGGCGCAAGATCCAGCGCCTCGAGACAAACCGCCACGGCACTCTGATCATTGGCGATCTGGAGGTTCCAGTCGTCGTAAAGGATGCATCCGTCGGCGGTCTCAAGGTTCAGCTCGGCGGTGGCGATGGCCGTCAATTCGGTCAGCTACTCGCCCCGGGGCGCTATCGGGCGGCCATTCGGATAGAGAGCGAAACCGGACCGACGCAAATGGCTCAGGTTGCAATCACCTCCGCAACCAGCGCCGACGACAGCCGCGTGCTCGGGTTGCGGTTCCTTGGCGATGGCGCCGACCGCTATCGCCTCGTCGCCGATGTCGCCTATGCGGATCTTGCTGCAATGCGCAGCACGCGAGCCGCGCGTCAAAATCGCCAGAGCCTATTGATCGGCACCGCCCGGATTCTCGTCTGGTCAGTGCGGGAGGCCATGCGCGGGATGTTCTTCCTGCTCTTCCGCCGCACCAACCGGCAACACGGGACTGGTCAGCAGACAGGATTGCCGATTGCTGGCGCGCTGCCCGCCGACCCGCTTGCGCGCACCGAACCGGCAGGTCAGCACGCGGCGATGCCGGCACGCGGCGCACGCCTGCCGGACGTTGGTCTGGCCGATTTCGCGCCTGCCAACACCCTCTGACGCGCTTTCATCGCAATGATCACCGGAGCATCTGCCATGCGTGCGCTGCCGATTTTCGCTATTGTTCTTGCCACGACAGGCCTGACGATCGCCGCACAGGGCCAGACGGCCCTGCAACGCCCGAATCTTGAAATCTCGCAAGCGGCCCGTTTGGCGCCGCGCCCCGTCGCTCAAGCGAGCTTCCGCCCACTGTCGATGATGGATGACGTTCTGCGCCTGAATGGCGAGTTGGGTACAGATGAGCGGGCGATATTCCTGACCCAGGCCGAGGCGCTGCGCGCGACGGCCTTCCGCGTCACGTATCTGAACGCCGTCTCGAATCTGCCGGATGTCTCTCGCCTGGTAGTGCGGGTCAATGACCATACAATCGGCGAGGTTCGTCTGGACGCGAACGCCGCCGAGGCCACGGCAATCCTCACGATCCCGCCGGGCGTCGTCGTGCCAGGCTACAATTCGGTGCGGCTGATTGCCAACCAGCGCCACCGCGTCGACTGCGGCGTGAAGGCCACTTACGAGTTGTGGAGCGCGGTCTCGCTGAACCGCAGCGGTTTCGTTGGCCTGCAGAGCACCCCGGTGCTGCGCCGCATCACCGATCTGCCCGCGCTCGCCGCAAGCGGCGCGGAACGGACGCCGATTCGCATCCGCTTGGCTGGCATTTCAGACACGGCTGCGCTCGACGAGGCGATGCGAGCTGCGAATGCGATCGTGCTCGCCGCCGGCATCCAGCGGCCGATCATCGAAGTCGCGGAGGAGCAGCGCGAGGGGCCGGGCATCGACCTAGTCGTCGGCCGCGAGGCGCCGGCAGGCTCGACACCGCTCGATGGTGACATGGGTCTTCTTTATCTGCACGACGCCGCCGATGGCCGCACCACGTTCACGCTCCGGCAGGGGACAGAGGGCGAGCGCAGTCTGCAGCGCCTGACCGAACTGGCAAATGCCCAGAATCGTATCGGTTCGGAGGCGGGACGACGCGCGCTTGCCAATACCGTCGGACGTCAGGTGCGTAACGGCTCCCAGCTGAGCTTCAGCGAGCTTGGCTTCGAGAGCAGGGCCTTCGACGGCGCCTTTTTCCAGTCCTCGATGCGGCTGAATCTCCCGAGCGACTTCTTCGCTGCGCCCTATGGAGCGGCCAAGCTCGAACTCGAGTCCGCCTTCCTAGGCTCCGCGGCCGTCGGCCGCCGCGTGAATATCCGCATCAACGACCAGATCGCGGCCATGGTGCCGGTCAACCAGAGTGGTTCGTCCCAGCTCGAGCTGAGCCGTGTCGATTTGCCGATCCAAATGTTCAAGGCCGGCGCCAACACGGTCACCGTGGAGGCTGACATGGCCGGTTCCGACCGCGCTTGCGACGCAACGGCTTCTCGCCCTTCCAATCCGCGGCTGTTGATCGCGGGGACAAGTCGCATCAGCTTCGGCTCGCTGGCGCGCGTCACGGTACTACCGAATCTGTCGGCAACCTTGGGCCATGGCTACCCCTATATCGGTCGCGAAGAGCCGACGATCGTCGCCGTGTCCTCGGCTAGCCCGGTCTATCTCAATGCGGCGATGACTTGGATCGGCCGTATGAGCGCTGCGGCGCGCGCCTCGATGCCGGTGAATTTCCGATTCGGCCCGCTCGACGATCCGGACGCCTCCGGGCTGTTCTTCGGACCTCCGGGCGAGGCCTCGCAGACGCTGGCGCGCTCTATGCTGGCTATCGAGCAGGCCGACACGTCCCAGGTCGTCGCTCGGAATGGCGAAGCCATGAATCCAGGGGCCGCCGACGCCGTGGTCGCCGCCGCTGAGAGCCAGACGTCGTCGGTCGCGGAGCGGCTGCGCGCGAGCGCCGCAGCCAAACTGATCGGCAGCTTGTCCCGTGGTGATCTCGGCCCGGTCGCCGCATGGCTTGATGATTTCGGGCTGATCGAACGCGACAGGCGTAAGGGCGCCGCCGGCGCCTCACCTTTGCTGGCGAGCGATGGGCTCACTCTCCTGCAGGAGGTCGGCACGATGCCGCCGCAGACTTGGCGCGGCATCTTCCAACCGCAGCCGTCTCCGAACATCAAGACCATGGTCCTGGCGTCCAGCCCTGAGACGCTTGACGAATTGATCGCCAAGGCGACGACGGCCCATGCCTGGAGCCGCTTCAACGGCGAAGGTGCGCTGTTGCGCTTGGAAAGCTGGGCACCAGAGAACCGGGCCGCACAGGAGCGGCACTATCTCCCGACCGCCTTCCCGTCACCGGCCAATCTCAGGCTGTCTATCGCCGGCTGGCTCTCGCTCAACCAGGGCTACTATCTCGGCGGACTGATCGTGCTGGCGATGCTGCTCGCGCTAACAACGGCCTTGGTTCTCAAGGGGCGGCGGACGTGATGGCCCGTAATCCCAGCCTCGCGGGCACGGCGCTGGTCGCAGCCCTGGCAGCTGGAAGCGGTGGCGCCGCTGCCGCTCCGCAGTCACGCTCCGAGGTCACCGCGGTCAACCCGAACGCGCCCGCCTCGCAAAGTCCGCAAGGGGCGATGCTGCTGGCCAAGAACTGGCCATCTTACAGGGCGGCCTTCGTCAGGCCGGAAGGCCGCGTCGTCGACAACGGCAACGGCAATATCAGCCATTCGGAGGGCCAAGGTTACGCGCTGGTGCTCGCGGTCGCAACGCAGGATCGCGAAGCGTTCGACCTGATCTGGCGTTGGACGGCGCGCGAACTCTATATTCGCGACGACGGCCTGGCGGCCTGGCGCTGGGAGCCTGGCAGCTCGCCGAATGTAACCGACCGCAACAATGCAAGCGACGGCGATTTGCTGATCGCCTGGGCTCTGGGCGAGGCCGGTGCGCGGTGGGACGTACCAGAATACACCCAGGCGATGAAACGCATATCGGCGGCGATCTTCAAACACAACGTCGTCAAGTCGCGCGTAGGGCCGGTGCTGCTACCAGGCTCAGTCGGTTTCGATGCGAAATCGCAGCCGGACGGTCCTGTGGTCAATCTGTCCTACTGGGTCTTTCCGGCGATCGACCGGCTCGAGGTTCTGGCACCGGAGCACGATTGGGCTGGTTTGCGGCGCTCGGGACTGACCCTGGTCAGCGAGGGACGCTTCGGCCCCTTGCGAATTCCGCCAGAATGGCTCGCGCTTGGATCCGAGCGCAGTGCGCCGGCTACGCAGTTTGAGCGACGGTTCAGCTACAATGCTATCCGAATTCCGCTCTACCTCGCCTGGTCGAATCGCGTTTCGCCCGAGCACCTTAGGCCCTTCGTAGCGATGTGGAACGCGGCCGAGGACATTGGCCCCTTCATCATCGACATCGACGACGGCAAGGCCAGCGGCAAGTTCGACGGCGCCGGCTATCGCCTGATCTTCGCATTGGCGCAGTGCGTGGCGGCCGGCCGGACGGTCCCAGCGGCGCTCGTGGCGGCCAGGAACGAGCTCTACTACCCCGCAACACTCGCTTTGCTCAGCACGCTAGCGATCAGTGAAAGGAGGCCCAAATGTCTCTGAAGTCGCTTGTGATTTCGTCGGTCGCCGCAATAGCATTGCTGGGACCTGCCCAGGCTCAGAACGCCTTTAAGATCGACGCGCCGCTACCGGCGCAACAGCCGAGGGCGGCCAAGGAGGTCGGCCTTAAGCTGGCTCGCCCAGCCGGCGAAGCGGGCGCCCCGCAGGCGGCGCCCGTCAAGGCCGTCGATGAAAGCGCGCTGCGCTTCTATGCGGGCCAGGGCGACACGGCGCGCGTCGCGGCCGAGATCCGCCGCCTGAAAACGCTCCATGCCAACTGGCAACCACCCGAAGATCTCTTCAGTGTCGGCGGCCCGACCATCGACGAGCAGCCGCTCTGGGCACTCTTCGCTGCCAAGCGCTATGAAGAGCTGCGCGAACGTATCGCCGCCTTGCAGGCCGAGCGGCCCGAATACGTGCCGTCTGCCGATCTCGCCGGTAAGCTCGTGCAGGCCGAGCGTCGTGAGGCGATCGTCATCGCTGCGGATGGCAAGGACTGGCCGCGCGTGATCGAGCTCGCGACGGGCGCTGAGGATCTCCTGGTCTGTCGCGAAATCGACTTGCTCTGGCGGGTCGCTGAGGCCTTGTCGGGCGTCGAGGAACCTGCCCGGGCCGTCGACGTCTATCGCTACATCCTGACCAACTGCGAAAATAGCCGCGAGCGGCTCGCCACCGTCCAGAAGGCTTCGACGATTTTGCCGGCGCCAACCGTCCAGGAGTTGATTGCCCTGGGCAAGCGCCGTGGCGCGAACGCCGAGTTCGATGCCATAGGCGTCGACATCATTCGCCGGAAGATGGGGCAGGCGTCTAGCGGCGACACCACCGAGATGCCCGATGCGCGCGAACTCAAGCTGATCGAGACCTCGGCCCGCCGTGGCGTAGCTGACGACGCCGCTCTGCTCGGCTGGTACCATTTCGGGCGCAAGGACTATGCCGCCGCAAAGGAATGGTTCGGCCTGGCGACGAAATCTGCTCCCAAGCCAAAGTACATCGAGGGCCTTATCCTGGCTTTACGTAATTCCGGCGATCTCGAGCAGGCCGAGGAACTTGCCTATCGCCATCGTGAAGCCGACATGCTGATACGCAAGGCTTATATCGAGATCGTTGCGTCCGACATTACGGGTCCGACTGCCAAGGTACTGACGTCGGAGCGCCGGATGCGACTTGAGGAAATCATCGCCAAGGACAAATCCGCGCTCGGCGCGCAGGCGCTGGGGTGGAGCCTCTACAATGCCCAGAGTTTCGCGCCGGCTCGTGCGTGGTTCGAGCGCTCGATTTCCTGGGCACCTTCGGAGGAGGCTGTCGTCGGCCTCGTTGTCGCGGCTCGAAGGCTGAACGATAGGGCGGCCGCGCTGGCGACCGTCAATGCTTACAAGCAGCAGTACCCGGCGGTTGCGTCGCTCGATCGCCTTGGCAATCAGGATCCGACGTCACCCCGTTCCGCGCGCCGAATCGCGAGAGGCGGTCTGCCGTCCGGCGCAATGCGCGATAGCCTCAAGCTCTATGAGGCGGGCAAGTTCCAGGAAGCCGCCGCACTGCTCGACAGCAATCAAAGGTCTATGCCGGTTGGGATGCAGGAGCTTCGCGCTTGGGCCCATTACAATGCGACCAACTACAAGGCTGCTGGCGAGATCTTCGCGAAGCTCAAGACAATCAAGCCCAGTAAAGCGACCGAGCACGGTGATTTCCTCGTTGAAATCCAAGCTCGCGGCAATCCGCATCGCTGGTGGTACAACTGAGGCCGATGGCGAGGAGCCCTGCGATGGTTGGCCGAAATCCAACCGGGTCAAAGCCTTATCGGCGCGGCCCGGCCAACGCGGCGGTGCCGTCGCGTCTCAAGCGCGGCGCTGCTTCGGCCGTGAAGTCGGTGCGGGAAAAGCTGCTGGAGCGGTCCCTCCGGCAAGCCGAACGGCAGCTGCAATCGCTGCGCTCGCTAGCCTATCACGACGAGCTGTGCGGCATCTACAACCGCCGTGCATTCAATGACGAATTGCGACGCGTGACCGACATGGTCCAACGATACGGCGGCGAGGCAGCGGTCGTGATCATCGACGTCGACAACCTCAAGACGATCAATGACCGGCACGGTCACGCCGTTGGCGACGTCGCCCTTATCGCCGTGGCGCAGGTGATCAAGTCGTCCATCAGGTCTTCAGACTTGCTGGCGCGGATCGGAGGCGACGAGTTCGCGGTGATCCTGCTGCACATTGACGAGGAGTCGGCGCAGTTGAAGATCGCGGATATGGCAGAGCGCGTCGCGGCGACGCAGATCAATACCGCCGTCGGCAAGCTGATGCTGACAATTAGCGCGGGTCACTCGATGATAAGCCCAGGGCCCGCCGAAGAGGCTATGCGATCTGCCGACCACGCGATGTATCGCAACAAGCGTGCGCGCCAAACGATCTACCAGCATACATGATTTGGCCAAGTCGTGGTGAAGACCCGTCACATAGGACACGGTCAGCTAAAAAAAATGTCCGCGGAAAAAATCAGCGCGAGCGGTCAATGACTGCGCGAACAGACCGGACACAAAACTGCACCCGGCCAGCACGCCAAAATGTCACAGAATCCCTTGCAACGCGGGAGCCATCTACACAAGACGATCCTGTTGCTGCCGTTGCATCTCCGAGGGCAATGCTTTCAGCAGACTGATCGCGGGTGCGAAAAAGTTCGGGATGGCGAGTGCTGTAATAATCAGATCCGGGGAGCCCATGCGCAGTCGAGATGTCGAGCACAGAGTAAGCATTGCCAGCAAAAAAGGGCTTCCCGACCCGTCCGGTTGCGCCGCCCAAGTCGGCCTACCGCACCCCGGCAGCAAGGCTTCGAAATGCAGGCATCGGCTTAGCACCGTCGTTCCAGAACGAAAGGCTTCCGCCTAGTTCGCTGAGTTGCTTTGCAATAACTGAGACGTAGCAAAACTGCTCATCCCAAACGATGGGGTGAGCGCCGATTCTCAGCGAGTAGTAGAAGGCCGCCCCGTGAACCACTCGGCCGTCGGCGAGACGTCACAGACTCTTAAGCATCACCTCCGCTGGCTCGGTGAGAAGACCATCGGCCTTCAGCATGACAAAGCCATGCAACTGCGCCCAGATTGCATTCGCCGCGGCACGGGCGCGCTGCCGAGAAGCGTCTCCTACGCGATCCAGGAGGGGCTGAAAGCTCGCTAATGCAGCCATTCTGAGCGCGCTATTCTCTGGCGTTCCGGCAACCAAGCCGGAAGCGAACATCAAGCGGTAGAGCTGAATGTTCTCCTCCCCGAAGCGCAGGTAAGCAGCATACATTCGACCGAGAGCTCCGGCCTCGTCCCCAGCTTCCGCTGCGCTCAGCAACGTCGCTGTGAATGTCTCGAAGCCAAGGGTCGCGACGGCGGCCACCAGTTCGTCGCGGTCCGTGAAATGGCGATACGGCGCCGATTGCGCCACACCCGCTTTGCGCGCGAGCGATGCCAGCGACAGCGCCTGAACGCCGTTGGCGCTAATCTCGTCCCGCGCTGCTTCCAGCAAAGTGCGGCGCAGGTCGCCATGGTGATAGCCATGGCGCGAGGCGTGCTTTCTGACGGTCGTTCTGCTCATGTGATGACCAATAACATTTGGCTTGACTCGCCGTCAAACCGGGGTATGTGATATGTCATCACATCAACGGTGATGATGATGGCTGCGAGCGCCCGGCACCTTCAAGCGCTGTCCGGTCTCGCAGGTCGACACCCCATGGCTCCAAGTCAGAAAGGACTTTCAGATGACCACCTTTTCGACCTACGACGACGCGGTCCTGCGTCGCTCGATCCTGCAAAGCGCCGGTGCTGCGGCCCTGGCGGGCGCCTTCGGCGTCCCCGCACAAGCGGCCACACAGCCGCATCAGACATCGCTGTCGTTGAGCTCGCGTATTCAGGGCGTGCAGCATTTCGGCCTCACTGTACAGAACATGGACCGAGCCTACGCCTTCTACACGGATGTTCTGGGCGGCACCGAGGTGCTGCGCGACGGCGATTTCTATGGTGAGCGGATACACAACACGCTGCTGACCGATCAGGAGATCCAGGCCCGTCAGCGCCGCGTCAATCCGCGGGTGATGGGCGTTCCCGATCTACGCAGCGGTGCGCAGCGTCTCGATGTGCGCTTCATCCAGTTCGACAACGTCGTGATCGAGCTGTTGCAGTATCGCGACAACAGCGAGCCGGCAGGGAGCGGAGCCGCCTTTGCCGAGCCGCTCGATCACATGAGCCCCGCCTTCCCGCGCATGATGCACATCTGCTTTCACCTTGGCGACGACGTCGATTTCAACCGGTTCATCGCCGATCTCGAAGCGGAGTCCGCGCGACGCGGCATGACGCAGGTCAAAGCGAACAGGGTGATCACCGTCAGCACTGAGCGGGAGCGCCTTGCCGCCCCGATCGATGCCAATAGCAACGGCATCACAGAAGGTCAGTCAAACGGGTGGCGGCTGATCTACTGCAAAGGCCCCGAGGGCGAGCAGCTCGAATTCGTGCAGGCGCTTGGGCCGGTAAAGCAGCTCTTCGACCGGGCTCGCCTGTCCCGCCGGCGGATCTGACCAGGGAGACCCCAAGATGACTTACTCAGCGAAAAAGCGGGGTGGCGCACTCATGATCGCTGCAGCGGTCGCCACCGCGCCCACCATCGTCAGCTTTGCTGCCCAGAGCGCAGATAGCCGCGCGACTGTTCCGTACGGCAAACTTCCCGAGGCGGCCTATGCGGTCGTCGCGGAGGTCCGCGCCAAGCCAGGCATGGAGGAAAAGCTGCGCGAGGCGACGCTCCCTCTCGTAGCGCAGGTTCGAAACGAACCCAACAACCTCGTCTATTTCCTTCACGAGGACCGCGCCAAGCCGGGGCATTTCATTTTCTACGAGATCTTCGCCACAGAGGCGGATTTCCAGGCACACAACGCGACCCCGCACGTGCAAGCCTGGTTTGCGCGTCTGCCGGAACTCGCAGAAAGTGGCGTGGCGGTCACTCATATGCAGCTAAGGGGCAATGCTCCCTGAGCTGAGGTTAGACCACGATAAGATTACCGGTCAGGCAGGAGCGCGAAATAAGCTCTCCTGCTTGCGAAGCTGATCAACCCAATCGGCCTTGACGTTGGACATTCGCGCTGTTGCAAAGCGCCCAAGCTGACATTCAACAGATGCAGGACAGCAGACGTCTTCGATTGGCTGAGTCTCGCACATCCAGCCTGTGCTGCTTCGACCGCTCTCCTTTACAAACGCAGCTGGCTCGGGAACGACGTACCAGCTGCGACTTGTTGAAATCGGGGGCGATATGCCAACGTCCTCGAGAAATGGAAATGAACCGGCGTGATTGGTCGCTCGCCACGAAGCAGATATTCCTTAAGTTCTTTCTCTGCTCTCGCAGATGTCTAGAGTTTAGACATCCAGCTCAAACTTTCAATGAGTCGAGCACCGCTTGCCCGGCGGCAATGCCGGTTTGAAGAGCGCCATGCGCGGTGGAGAAATCCTGCATCGAGCATGCCTCGCCGGCGAAAAACAGCCTCCCATCAACATCCCCGGCAAGTACCGCCCGCGCCGCGGCATGGCCCGGCAGAGCGTGGCTGTAGGAGCCTCGTGCGAATGGCTGGCGGCTCCAGCGCGATTGGGCGATCGGCTCCAACCGGCTCCTGATCCCCGAGCCGAAAAGCCCCGCCAGTTCGTCGCGTGCGAAAGCGGCAAATGCGTCGCCTTCGGCTTCAAATTCTCGTGCGGCCTCGCCGCCGACGAAGCCTTCGATCAGCGGCCGACCGAATGGCCTCAGATGGTAGCTCGCCGTTCGTTTGACGGAGGGATTGCCCAGGACCTGCGTGTCAGGCTCGAAGCCATCGCAATCGGATAGTTTGAAGATGATCTTGTCCGCCAAGCCCAGCGGGAGCGCGCCGGCGGCATCGATGTGGTCGGAAGCCCGCGGCGGCAGACGGATCGCGCCGGAGGCGAGTACATCGGTTGGGACCGTGACGATGACGCGCGCCGCCTCGATCTCGCCTCTGGCGCTGCTCAACCGCAATGCGCGCCCCGATCCATGGATACCCGTGATCGCCGTGTCCAGCGCAACCGGCACGTCCTTCGCTGCGGCGGCGACGAGGCTGCCATAGCCCTCGGCCACGCGCCAGTTAACGCCGGTGTCGGCATCGACATAGGCGAGATAATCGCGGATCGAAAGCTGCTCCAGTTCCGTGCCGTTGACATAGGTGCTCAGTGCCTCGAGGTAGGGCGTCCAGCGGTCGCACGCGTCGAGAAGGTCCGAGGCGCGGTCGATATCGGAAGGCGCCTCGCGCAGGCGCTTCTCGAAGCGGGCGAAAGCGGCTCGCGCGGCAAGCTGGTCGGCAGCGGAAAAACCGAGATCGCGGAACTGGATGCCCCATGGCGGCGTGGTCCGATCGAGATGGAAACCAAGCTGCGGCGCCAGCCCGGCCCAGCCATTGCGATCCGCCGAATGGAGCCAGCCGCAGCCGAGGTCGAAATGCAGGCCGTCATGGAAGGCGGTGTGCGCCCGCCCGCCGATCCGGCCGGTCGCCTCGATCAGAAGCACGTCCAGTCCGGATGCGGAAAGATGCCGGCCCGCCGCGACGCCGGCCGCGCCGGCGCCCACAATCGCGACATCGAGCGGCGTCACGCGCTGCCCTCCCGCGGCGCGGCGCCGAGTTCCAGCCAATCGAGCTCCTCCTCGAGACGGTGGAATGCATCATCGCCGATGGTGCCCTGCTTTCTGAGGTCGAATGCGGTCCTTCGCGCGGCCGCGAGGGCCTTCCGCCTCAGCGCGTTATGGTCGGTGTCGAGCTGCACGGCGCGTCCGGTCTGCTCCAGCATGTCGCGATACTCCTGCCGGATCGCTGTCACGACCGGAGCCCGCCCGCCTTCGAGCGATCCGATCGCGGCTTCCAGCGCGGCCTTGCGCGCCAGCGCGAACTCCCGGTCGACAGGGTGGTCATCGCTGATCGCCAGATAGCGCAGCAACGGGGCCAGCGTTAGCCCCTGGATCAGCAGCGTTCCGACCACAACCGTGAAGGCACAAAGCAGGATCAGATCGCGATGGGGAAAAGCCGCGGGCAGAGCGAACGCCGCGGCGAGCGTAACGATACCGCGCATGCCGCACCAGGCGATCACAACGCTGCCCTTGACGTTCTGGACAGACGCGGCCTTCTCGTCTGCGTCGGAGTGCCTGCCTGAGAACAGGACGGCAAGGCCCCGATAGGTCGCGACCCAGGTCAACCGCACGATAATGACCGTCGCGAGGACCGCAATCGCGATCCAGACGTAACCGGAGCGCTGTGCGGCGTCGAGCCCCTCGAGGATCGGGCGCAACTGCAAGCCCACCAGAACGAAAGCCAGAACCTGGAGAACGAAGACGGTCGTCTCCCAGACCGCGTAGGCCGGGATCCGCAGGTGCGGGCTCGTGATTGCCGGAACCGTTCTCGCGAGCGCGATGCCGTAGACGACGACCGTGATGATCCCGGACAGATGCAGCCGCTCTGCCAGGATCCAGACACCGAAGGTCGTGATGAACTGGACGATTATGGCGCTTGCCGGCTCACGAAAAAGCGTGAGCAGCCGTACGGCGGCCAACCCAAGGAGCGTGCCGAGCACGATGCTGCCGGCAGTCACGAGCGCGAAGGCGGGCAATGCGCTTGCCGCGCTGAAACTGCCGGCTGTGACCGCGCCCACAGCGAGGCGATAGATCAGCAGCGCGGTCGCATCGTTCAACAGGCTCTCGCCTTCGAGGATCACGACGATGCGGTGTGGTGGGCGCAGCTTTCGCAGAACCGCCGTGGCGGCAACGGCATCGGGCGGCGCGACGATTGCTCCGAGCGCGATCGCGGCAGCCCACTGTATCTCGGGCACGAGCCATCGCGTCACGATGGCGACGGCTGCGGTCGTGACGCCGACGGCGACGAATACTAAGCTCGACACCGGCAGCCAGTTCCGGCGCAGATCGCGCGGCGAACTGTCGAAGGCCGCGTCAAGCAGGATCGGAGCTACGAAAAGGGCGAGCACCAGCTCCGGATCCAGCGCGATGTGCGGCGCATTGGGAATGAAGGCGAGAGCCGTTCCTCCGACAGCGAGCACGACCGGATACGGAACGCCGGCCCGCCGCGACGCCGCGGCGAGGATGACAGCCCCGAACATGATGGCAAGAATTGACTCGAACAGGGCCATGCTCGGCGATCTTATCGTTGATTGCCATGGAGTCGATCGCTGGCGATCCGCCGTCGCACCCCATCCTGGCGTCAGTCAGGCGATGTCCGCCAATCGGGAGCCAAGCACCACCGCAGCGAACCGCTCGGTGAAAGCGCTTCTTGGCTGTCGGTTATCGCCCAACCCAGCTTTCGACGCCAGCGCCCGCGTGCTGACGGTCATCGGGCGGCTCGGATGATCAGCTGGGCGATTCTGTCCGGGAACGACAACATTGCGACATGGCTGGAAGGCACCTCGATAGCTGTCGCTCGTGATCGTTCGACCTGGTCCTTCTGGAGCTGCGGCGGAATGATGGCGTCATTCGTTGCAACTGCCATAAACGTCGGCTTGTCACGCCAAGCCGCGCGGACGATGGGGGTGGAGAGAGTTCCTGCATGCAGCCTGCCTTGCACGGCAGTCACCAGCTTCTGCTCCTCCGCTGTGAGGTCGGGTGCGAAATAGCGCGCGATTCCCGCGTCGCTTATCTTGAGAAACCCGTCGCTATCCCGGATGTATTCGGTCCGACTTTCCTGTTGCGGATAGCGAGAGGTGATGTGGCTCTGGGCCTCCCCGCTATCTGGAGCGTAAGCCGCCACATAGACCAGCGCTCCAACCTTGGGGTCGTTCCCGGCTTCGGTGATGACGATCCCGCCATAGGAGTGACCGACCAGAACAACCGGAGCTTCGGCATCACGGATGGCGCGTCGCGTCGTCGCGACGTCGTTTTCGAGTGACTGTAGCGCGTTCTGGACGGCAATGACTTTCAGGCCGGCTTTTTCGAGTATAGGAATGACCTTGTGCCACGACGATCCGTCGGCGAA
Source organism: Allobosea sp. CCNWLY174 (assembly GCF_037120455.1). Taxonomy (NCBI): domain Bacteria; kingdom Pseudomonadati; phylum Pseudomonadota; class Alphaproteobacteria; order Hyphomicrobiales; family Alloboseaceae; genus Allobosea; species Allobosea sp. CCNWLY174. The sequence continues at coordinate 212,899 of NZ_JBBBBQ010000009.1, forward strand.
TGCACCATGGACGAGCACGACGGACTTGGCCGCCACCTGCGCCGTCGCGGAGGTCGAGCTGGTCATCAGCGCGATTGCTCCGGCCGCCAGAAAAAAGATCCGCTGAAAACTGCTCATTTGCGCCTCTTACCACCGATGTCGCATGGCCAGTCGTCCGGAACAGTAGCACTCGATTGCGATCGCAGCTGTAAAACAGCGTAAAATCGGCGGCGGGACAGAGGCTGGCCGAACCTTGGTTAGGGGTCGGTCCGGCCGTCATGCGCGTGGGAGTCTGCCCATACGGAGCGCCGTGAGATTGTGAGCGCCGCTACAGTTCGGCTATCTCGGCGTTGAAATGGCCGAGCAGCGATCTCGGGACGATCCTCTGAATTTCCCGCCAACGTTCGTCCCGGCTTGCCGACGACCTCAAGCAAGAACGAATGTGCCATCCCAACTGGCCGGTCTGCTTGGCCACGATCAGGGATCGATCGAGAAGCGCCACGCCCGATGCCTGTTCGCCGAGACGCAAGGCGAGTTCGCCCTTCAGCCGGAGGATCTCGGGCGCGACCCACAGGCGGCCATCCTCGCCGAGATAAGAAAGCTGCTCGTCGAGCAGCGCGTCGGCCGCGTCTAATCGGCCAGCAGATATGAGCGCTTCAACCAAAGCGAGAGCGAACGCCGCGTGATGCTGCATGAAGCGTGCTCTGCGAAGCTCGTCGACCGCGTGCTGAATGAGAGGCAAGCCGTGTTCGGACTCGCCCTGCAGCACGTGCAAATGCCCCCGATAGCCCCGCGCGTAGATATGCCAGACCTCAAGGTCGTGGCGCGTTGTCTCGGCAAGCAGTTCCTCGATCAGGCGACCCGCCTGCTCGAAGTCACCGTTGAGCAGCGCGATTGGGCAGGCCGATTGGGCTAGCGTGTAGCAGAGCGACAGGTGGTGATCGAGGGTTCGGGCCTCGGCGAGGCTTGCGGCCGCCAGGTCTGCGGCTGCGCCCGCATAGCCTTGCAGCCACAGGACGCGCGATAGCGTCATCAGGGCGGCGATCCGGGGAGCCACCTGATAACGCGCTATGTGGGAGCGATGGCCAGGCGAGGGATAGCGCGCGAGCATCTGCTCGATGTGACGGCGCGCACCCGGCTGGTCGCCGAGGAAATGCTGCGAGGTTCCGATGAGCCTGTCGGCGATCGCGAGATCGTCCGGATCGGAAGATAGCTCGGCGGCGCTCTTGAACTGCACTGCACTTTCGAGCGCCGCCGCGAATGCGGCACTTTTCATATTGCCTGCCCAAAGACCCCACAGAGACCGCAACCGATACTCGTTGTCGCCCAGACGTTCCGCAAGGCCATGAGCGGCCTTCCAGACGTCGCCTGTCTGTCGAGCCGTGCCGGCATTGTACATCAATGCCCAGCCGCGCGCAGTCTGCAGCTTCAGCAAGACACCGTCGCTCGTATCGGCTTGCTCGCCATGGCGCGCGAGCGCTTCCTCAACACGCTCACGACATTCGGCGACCATTGAAAGACGTAGCCAAAGAGGGATTGCGGCGACTGTCAGCGAGACCCCGCATGTCGGATCGCCAATCGGCGAAAAAGCCCAGTTCAGAGCCGCTCGCAGATCGGACAGTAGGCTCTGCTCGTCAACGGTGCGCCCTAAGCTGGATGGTCGCTCGATCTCACCCAACAAGTACAGGCACCAGCCTGCGTGCCGCATCGCGACTTCGTTCGCGCAGGGCGCGGCTGCGAGCTTTTCCCTCGCGTGAGCGCGCGTAGTCTCGAGCAGGATGAAGCAGGGCTCAGTCGCGCCCCCCGCCGTGTTGACGAGAGATTGCGAGACAAGATCGGCGATCCCCTCCGTCACGTCGCCCGCACTCAAATCGCCCCAGCCGGCCACTTTCGCAGCGGATCCCAGCGAGAACGCGTTCGAGAACACGGCCAGCCGCGGCAATAGCATCTGGTCCCGCGCGCTGAGCAGGTTGAAACTCCAATCGAGCGTCGCATGAAGCGTCTGCTGCCGCGGCGGCGCCTTGCGCTCTCCTCGGCTTAGCACCGCGAAGAGATTGTCCAGCACGGCAGCAAGCCCCCGGGCACCGAACGCCTCGAAGCGTCCGGCGGCGAGTTCCAGCGCCAAGGGTATACCGTCGAGGCGTCGGCAGATGTCAGCCACGAAACGGCCATCCTCATCCCGAAGCGCCATGCTGCCGAACCGGGCGGAGACACGTTCGGCGAACAGAGCGGCAGCGGGATAGGCCAGAGCTTCATCCAGGCCGAGCGCCTCCGAGACGGGCGGAGCAGCCAGCGGCTGAAGCCGGTACACCCATTCGCCGGCGACCCGCAGCGGCTCTCGGCTCGTCGCGAGAACGAAGACATTGGGTGCCTGGCGCAGAATGGCGTCGACGATGTCGGCCACGATGTCGATCACGTGCTCGCAATTGTCGATGAGAAGGAGACACGACGCATCACGCAGATAGAGCACGATGCTGGATAGGGCATCGTCGCCGGCCACGACTGCGCCGATTGCCGATGCAAAAGCGTTCGGAACGGTGTGTCGGTTAGAGAGCGAAGCGAGATCGACGAACACGATCTTCTGCCGGTCAGCTGCGTCCGGAACCATGCGCACGTGTTGGATGAGCGCGAGAGCCAGTGTCGTCTTGCCGACGCCGCCCGTGCCGACGACAGTCACCAGTCGCCGCTGCCGGATCTGTTTCGCAAGCGTCTGGATCGATCGATCCCGTCCGATGATTTTATTCCGCAAAGGCGGAAGGCGACGCGAGACGGGCTCCTGCCCATCGCCAGCGATGCCCGTGCCTCTTGGCGAGACGGCCGGGCTGCGCCGTACGGTCTCGACGAAGCTGTATCCGCGATTGGGCACGGTTACGATGTATCGCCGGCCATCGCGCCCATCGCCGAGAACGCGACGCAGCTCGTTGATCTGGACGCGGACATTCGCTTCGGCCACGAAAGTGCCGGGCCAGGCGCGCTCCAGAAGCTCATCCTTGCTGAGGATCTGCTCCGAAGCATCGACAAGCACGCAGAGGAGGTCCAAGGCGCGGCTGCGAATACCGACCGCCTTGCCGTTCTCGAGCAGAATCCGCCGCGACGGCATGAGCTCGAACGTGCCGAACGCCAGAATCTCTTCTGAACTGCCGACCCTCGTCATCGCGTCTAGCGCTGGGATGCGGATTGCCGCAAGTCGCAGTACCCCACAGCCCGCCGCGCTTCAGCGAGAGATCTGACTTCGCGATCGCTGCTCGACCTCGTCACGTCACGCCTCGCTTACCACCCGCATCTGCAGGCCTGACAAGCCTAGCTCGCGCCCGCTTCCGCCGTCCATGCCAGTGATATGACGCATGGGCGTTTGCCGGCGCCGGTGCCTTGCCGCCGTGCCGAGGCAGTCACCTCGGCAGCTTTGAATTTACATCATTTTACCGGTGCTGCCGCCCCATCGATGCTTAGATCTGGCCGCACGTAAATCGAGAAATTGGGGACCATGCCTCGCACGCTCGATACACTCACTTTGTCTGATGCCAAGCAGATGCTCGAGGCCGGCGAAGCCAAGGCTGCGAGCCTCGGGGTTCCTTACAATATCGCAGTGGTCGACGTCGGCGGCGCCCTCGTCGCCTTCACCCGGCAGGACGGCGCTTTAGCAGGAAGTATCGATCTTGCGATCGGCAAGGCAAAGACCGCGCGCATGTTCGACAAGGCGACGGATTATCTTGCTGCTCTTGCTCAACCCGGCGCGCCGCTGTTCGGGATCGAGCACAGCAATGGCGGTAAGGTCGTAATCTTCGGCGGCGGCCTTCCGGTGACGGTCAATGACCAGATTGTCGGCGCGGTCGGCGCCAGCGCGGGCTCGGTTGAACAGGACATCGCGGTAGCGAAAGCGGTGGCCGCGGCCATCAACCAGGCCCGGGATTCCTAGCCGGCCGATGTTGACTGCAACGAATGTTATCGTCGGCTGAGGGAACGCGCCATGATGTTCGAGCTCACTGTAAACGGGACCAAGCATCACGTCGACGTCGTCCCGGAGATGCCCTTGCTCTGGGTGCTTCGCGACGAGCTTGGCATCACTAGCCCCAAATATGGCTGCGGCATCGCGCAATGTGGCGCCTGCACGGTGCAGATCAATGGCGCGCCCGTCCGTTCCTGCCAGGCGCGCACGGCCGACGTCGTGGGCAAGACGATCACCACCATCGAAGCGGTCGGCAACGGCAGGCTGCATCCGGTGCAGGAGGCCTGGATCGAGCATCAGGTTCCGCAATGCGGCTATTGCCAGACCGGCCAGATCATCCAGGCCATTTCGCTCCTTAAAGCGATCCCGAAGCCGACCGACGAGGACATCGACCAAATCATGTCGGGCAATCTCTGCCGATGCGGCACCTATGAACGCATCCGTGTGGCGATCCATTCTGCCGCTGCGAAGATGGGAGGGAAATGACATGGGAGAAATGCCAGATCTTTCCCGCCGCAGCTTCGTTTTCGGCTCGGTTGCGGTCGCTGGAGGCGTGGCTTTCGGGCAGTACGGCGCGGCGCAGCAACCCGCTGCTTCCGCCGCCGCGAACCCGCTGACGGCAGGCCTCGGTCCGAACGCGGTGACCTTCAATCCATGGGTCGAGATCAGTCCTGATAAGATCACCCTGATCGCCCAGCATGCCGACAAGGGCCAGGGCGTCGGCTCCATCCAGCCGCTCATGATCGCCGAGGAACTGGATCTCGAGCCCGGTCAGTTCGAAATCCGCTTCGCCGGACCGAGCCCCGCCTATTTCAACACTGGCTTCGCGCATGAACTCGCGCCTTTCATGGCGCCGGATCAGAGCCCCGAAGCGGAGAAGGCCCGGGCGGCCGCGCTCGAATGGCTGAGGCAGGCCGGCCTGCAGATGACTGGGGGCTCCAGCGCGATTCCGGACACTTACGACAAACTGCGCATGGCCGGCGCGATCGCGCGGGAAACACTCAAGGCGGCGGCTGCCCGGCGCGGCGGCCTGCCGGCCGCCGATCTGCGCACCGAGGCGGGAAACGTGATTCTGCCGGACGGGACAAAAATTCCTTATGTCGCGCTCTCCGCCGATGCGGCGAAGATTACGCCGGTTTCGGTCGCCAAACTTCGCGACCCGTCGCAATGGCGGATTCTCGGCAAGCCGATGGAGCGGCTCGACATACGATCCAAAGTCACCGGCGAGATGAAGTTCGGTATCGACCGGACGATGGACGATATGGTCTACGCGGCCGTTAAGCTGAACCCCAACAAGGGTCAGCCGATCAAGTCCTACGACGCCAGCAAGGCTCAGGCGATGCCGGGGGTTCGGAAGATCCTCAAGATATCAAATGGCATCGCGGTCATCGCGACGAACAGTTGGTACGCGATGAAGGCGGCCGAGCGGGTCGATTGCGTGTGGGAACCGAGCGCTTATCCAGCCGAGCAGGCCGACCACTGGCACACGGTGGGCTCGTCCTTCACCCCCCAATTTCTCGCTAAGGAATGGCGCAACGACGGCAATGTCGAGGCCGCACTGAAAGACGGGACACTGCTCGAGGCAGAGTATCGCGCGCCTTATGTCGGACATCAGCCGCTGGAGCCGCTCAACGGGATCGGCGTCGTGACCGACCGGGGTATGGAAATCTGGGTTGGGCATCAGACGCCGCAATCGGTGCAGTATATCGCAGCCAACGCGATCGGCCTGAAGCCGGAACAGGTGACTTTCCATAACGAATGGATGGGCGGGAGCTTCGGGCATCGCCTCGAATTCGAGAATGTCAGGGTGCTGGCCGAGATCGCGAACCAGCTGCGTGGAACCCCGGTGAAGCTCGTCTTCTCCCGGGAGGAGGACTTTCTCCAGGACATTCCCCGACAGATCGCCATGGGGAGATACCGTGGCAGCGTCAAGGACGGGAAGATCATTGCAGCCGATCTGCAGGTGGCAGCGACAGCACCGTTCAAGGAACTTCAAGCGCGAATGGGCGCGCCCACGAAGGATCCCGACGGCCAGCTCGCGGTCGGCATCTGGAATGTCTATTACGACATTCCCAACTACCGCGCCAAAAGCTTCGAAGTACAAGGGCTGGGGCCATCCACGACCTGGCGCTCCGTCGGTGCCTCGGCCAACGGGTTCTTCACCGAGAGCTTTATCGACGAGCTGATCCACGCGGCAGGCCGTGATCCGCTACAAGCGCGCATCGAGATGTGCAGGATTCCGGTCTACCGGAAAGTCCTGGAAACCGTCGGCGAGATGGCGAACTGGAAGGGGCCGCTAGGAAACGGCAAAGGCCGCGGCGTGGCGTTCGTCGAATCCTTCGGAACCGCCGTCGCCGAGATCGTCGACGTCACCATGACCGATGCCGGCATCAAGATCGATAAGGTCTGGGTGGCTACCGATGTCGGCAGGGTCATCGATCCCGTCAATTTCGAGAACCTCGTCCAGGGCGGCGTCGTATGGGGCCTCGGCCATGCCATGAACTGCGAACTCACCTACACCAAGGGTGCCGTCAAGCAGACGAACTACAACCACCACGAGGCCATGCGCATGTACCAGTGCCCGGCGATCGAGGTGCGCGCGCTGGAGAACGACTACACGGTCAGGGGGATTGGGGAGCCGCCCGTACCGCCCGCGGCGCCGGCTCTCGCCAATGCCATCTTTGCCGCGACGGGCAAGCGCATACGAGAGATGCCCTTCAACAAGTTCATCGATTTCGTGTGAGGGCGCCATGAGGACCACGATTCTGATCGCGCTCACTCTCGCCAGTTCATCGATTGTCGCTCTGACGGGCATTGTCTTGGCCAAGGGCGAGTCGAAGGACGCGCTACCGGCAGGCAGCATCAGCCGGGCCGAGGGGCTGCAGGCCTGGAAGCGGATTGAGGCGGTTGTCACGCATCCGCGCTGCGCCAATTGCCACGTCGATGCGAAGGCCATTCCGATCTGGACACCGGCCGGCGAAGGCAAACCCCGGGTCCACGGTATGAACATTCACGGAGGTAAAAGCCGCATAGGAGCAGAGACCATTCCGTGCTCGACGTGTCACATCACATCAACATTGCCCAACCTCCCGGCGCCGGCACCTCCGCAGGCCGGCATCGATTGGCAGCTCGCACCTGTCGAATTCATCTGGTTCGGCAAGAGCGGCACCGAGATTTGTGCCCAGCTCAAGGATCCCAGGCGCAATGGCGGCCGCGACGCCGCCGGCCTCCTTGAGCATCTGCGTCACGATGCTTCGCTGAGCGGCTTCATCCCAAGAGCTTGGGAGCCCGGAACTGGCCGTACGACCCCCCCTGGGACCTTCGAGGATCACGTCAAGGACATGGCTCAATGGGGAGCTGCGGGGCAACCCTGTCCCGGCTGAGAGCCTGGGCACTGGTCGGCGTAAACCGGGCGACCACACGCAACGCGAGATGAGCAATTTGCGGGCGCGCCGCACCGGACCCCAATCCAGAGGTATCCGCATTTACGAACGCATCAGCATCCGAGGAGACTGTTTTGACCCAACATGTGCTGTTCATCGTCACAAACGCGGCCGTGATCGGCCCGAAAAGCCGCAAGACCGGCTTCTTTTTCGCCGAGGTCGCGCATCCCTTCGACGTGCTCGACAAAGCGGGCGTCGCGATCGAATTCGCGTCGCCTGCCGGCGGTTGGACGCCCTACGACGCCTACGACGAGAACGACCCCGCTCAGAAGGCGTTCTTCGAGAGCAAAGCCTTTCGGCGGCTGAACCATAGTCGCAAGCTGTCCGAGGTGGACGCAGCAGACTACGACGCGATCCTCGTGCCAGGCGGCCTTGGGCCAATGGTCGACATCCAGCGCAACGCCGACGTCCAGAGAGCCGTTGTGCGTGCGTGGACCACGGGCAAGCTCGTGACCGCCGTCTGTCACGGCCCCTGCGCACTGCTCGGCGTTGATCTGGGTGACGGCAAACCCTTCGTCCGCGGCAAGAAGCTCACGTCGTTCTCAAAGAAGGAAGAGTACGATTACGCCCGAGAGGATGTGCCCTACGAACTGGAGGACGCCTTGACGGGCGAGGGGGCCGAATACTCTTCGACAGCCAATTGGCAGCCGAAAGTCGTCGTCGATGGCCGCCTCATCACCGGCCAGAACCCCGCCTCGGCCGGGCCGCTGGCGGAGGAACTGGTCGCCGCACTGCAGCGGGCCGCCATGGCAGAGCGCGGCGACGAGGCGCGAAAGGCCGCGGGCTAGGTCTCAGGCCCAGAGGCCAAGTCATCGCTGCACCGCCCTGTGGCAAAAGCTGGACCCTTCGTATGACGCACCCGGTGTCGAAGATCACCGCCATCCTGACCGCTCAGTCAGGTAAGGCCGCCGAGTTGAACCGGCTGCTTGTCGAGATGGCGCCGCACTGCAGATCTGAGCCTGGCAATCTCCGCTGGGACATCTGGCGCGACTCCTCGCATGAGGGGCGTTTCGTGCTCGACGAACTCTATCGCGACGCGGCAGCTGTGGAGGCGCACCGGAACACGCCGCATTACCAGGCCTATCTCGCGAAAGTTCCGGAACTCGCCGACCGAACTGCCCTGGTGCTCGAAGCGGTAGACGTCAGATAGCCGGCCGGGGCGCCGGAGGCTGCGTTGCCGCCTACGAGCGAGCAGTGCAATCAGTCGAGCGGGGACATTCAACCAGGGGTTCTAACGATAAAGCCGCTCCGGACCCGCGGTCTGGGGTTTGCGCGGGCGGCCGGGCGGACTGCTCAGCATGGGATCGACACCCAGCCATGACACATGGAGGCATGGATGCTGGACAAGGCCTATCGCGGTCAATGCGCTGCCGTGAAGGTGCATTGCATGGATGAAGCACAGCGGGCCAAGCGCGGCCTCACGCTGTTTGCCCTCGCGCTCGGCAGTTTCTGCATCGGGACGTCCGAGTTCGCGAGCATGGGAATTCTTCAGCTGTTCTCGGCCAGCCTCGGCATCGATATTCCCACCGCGACGCATGCCATCGCGGCTTATGCTTTCGGCGTGGTGATCGGCGCGCCTTTGATGACGCTGGCGGCGGCACGGCTGAACCGGCGGACGCTTCTGCTCTGCCTGATCGCTCTGTTCATCATCGGCAATGTCCTATCCGGGCTCTCCACAAATCTCGGCATGTTCGCCTTGGCGCGCTTCGTCAGCGGCATGCCGCAAGGGGCATATTTCGGTGCCGGCGCCGTGGTCGCGTCCTATATCGTCGGCCCCGCGCATGGCGGAAAGGCCTTCGCGCTGGTCATGACCGGGCTGACGGTCGCGACGATCATTGGATCGCCGCTGGCGACATACCTGGGGCAGACCGTGGGCTGGCGAAACACTTACTTCGGCGTAGCCGGGGCGGCATTGCTGGCCTTCCTTGCCCTGTGGGCCTGGGTGCCGCGCACCGAGGCGCTTCGTGGCGGGCCGGTGTTGCAGGAGCTCGCCTCCCTGCGCAAGCCGGCTGTCTGGGCCATGATGCTCGTCGCGGCGCTTGGCGTTGCCAGCATCTTCGCCGTTTACACTTTCGTCGGCCCCTTCGTCACCGATACGGCGGCTCTCGACCAGTCCTGGATTCCGGTTGCGCTCGCGCTGTTCGGGGGCGGCATGACTGCCGGCAATCTGATCGGTGGAAGGCTGGCAGACCGCCATTCCACCCGAGGATTGGTCATTGGCTTTGGCAGCGCGCTGTTCGTACTGGCTGTGCTGGCCGTCGGCGGCGAAAATGTCTGGATCTTGATGCCGGCCTTATCCGGCGTCGGCATGACGATGATGGTCGCCATCCCGACCATCCAGGTGCGCCTGACTGGCCTCGCGCCGGAGGCGCCCACACTCATGGGCGCCATGAACCTTGCGGCACTCAACGTCGCCAACGCCATCGGCGCTTGGGCGGGGAGTGCGACAATTGCGGCGGGCTATGGCCTGCTCTCCGCCGTATGGGCGGGCTTCGGCCTGACGCTGCTCGGCTTGATGCTCTTCGCGCTCACCTTGCCAAGGGCACCTCGGCTTGCGCCCGCATGATTGCGCTGGGGCCCTTCATCTGGTCGGATGATGTCGCGCGAGAACTTAGTCCCAGGCGGAGGTCCCCCTATGGCAATAGGCGATGCTCGGCGGGAGCAGGTTTTTCCAATACTTTCCGGCCTTCAGATCGCGACGGCTCGCCGCTTTGCGAGCGGGGCGCCGCACGGCTTCGGCCCTGGCGACGTTGTTTATGAGATCGGCGACCGCAACGCGCCCTCGTGGCTGATCTTGGATGGCTCGGCTGATGCGATCCGGCGCAGCGCGGCCGGTCAGTCATCGCTCGTCACGACCTACGGTCCCGGCCAGTTCACCGGCGAGACCAATCAGCTCACGGGGCGTCCAGCCCTCATGTCGGTCGTGGCAGGCAACGCTGGCGCGATTGCGATCCCATTTGATGCACCGCATCTGCGGGCACTTGTCATCGGATCGGCGGATGTCGGCGAGACGATCATGCGCGCCTTCATCCTGCGGCGCGTCATGCTGATTGAGGCTGGGCAGACCGGCGGCGCGGGATCGATCTTGGTTGGGCGCCGGGATGACCCGGGCATCGTCGGGCTGTCGGGCTTCCTAACCCGCAACGGCTACCCCCACACTGTCATTGCCGCCTGCGAGGCGGAAGGGCGAGAACTTGTCGAACGGCTCGGCGTCGACCGCGACGATTTACCGTTGATGATCTGCCCGAACGGCACGGTGCTCAGACGCCCGAGCAATGCCGATGCCGGGGCCTGTCTCGGCATCACCCCGGACCTCGACGCGGACAAGATCTATGACGTGGTGGTCATCGGGGCCGGGCCCTCCGGCCTCGCCACTGCGGTCTATGGCGCGTCCGAGGGCCTGTCCGTACTGGTCCTGGACAGCCGTGCCTTCGGCGGCCAGGCCGGCGCATCCGCCCGGATCGAAAACTATCTCGGCTTTCCTACCGGCATATCCGGACAGGCGCTCGCAGGGCGGGCCTTCAATCAGGCAGCGAAATTCGGCGCCGAGCTTGCCATTCCTCTCACCGTCGAAATGCTCCGTTGTCACGGCAAGGGTTCGAAGGCACCGTTTAGCCTTGAGCTCAGCAATGGTGGCACTGCGCGTTCGCGCACAGTCGTCATCGCGTCGGGCGCGCGCTACCGGCAGCCCGCCATCCCCAATGTCGAAGAGCTGGAGGGGGCCGGTGTGTCCTACTGGGCTTCGCCAGTCGAGGCGCGGCTATGTGGGGGCGAAGACGTCGTTCTGGTGGGTGGTGGAAACTCGGCCGGCCAAGCCGTTGCCTATCTCGCGCCGCAGGTCCGACAGTTGCACCTGGTGGCGCGCCGCCCGCTGGAGCAGACGATGTCCCGCTATCTGATCGATCGGATCGCAGCGCTGCCCAATGTCGAACTGCATCTCGGCAGCGAGATTGCCGCATTGCACGGCGACCGCACGACAGGCCTGACCGGCGCCACGTTTCGGGACAGCCGAACCGGTGTGGTCCGGGAATGCAGCTCGCGCCATCTTTTCCTGTTCATCGGCGCCGATCCCAACACACGCTGGCTAGACGAGTGCGTGGCGCTCGACGGAACTGGCTTCGTCCTCACCGGGGAGCGGGCCGGCGATGGCGAGCAGCTGCCGCTCGAAACGAGTTGCCCAGGCATTTTTGCCGTGGGAGACGTGCGCGCCGGCTCGACCAAGCGGGTCGCCGCCGCCGTCGGGGAAGGCGCCGCCGTCATCGCCCAGATTCACTCATTCCTGACACGAACCGACACGCCTCAAACGCAGTGCGGCACACATAATTGAACATGGCTCCGCATCGCATCAGGGCTCGCTGCGTTGAGGCGCATCCCCAGTCCGACGGAGACTTGAAAGCTTCCGAAGGGCTAGTCTGAAGCGCGCCAATCTTCCACTGCTTCATAGCCGCGCGAACTCGTCGCCAGGAGTTGGACGTTCCCCGGGCGCTGGGTGCACGTCATCCACCGCCCCACGCGCCGGCGCCAGAACGACACGCCCTCGCTTAACATCCTCGACACCGCGCGGGTATGCATTCGGAGACCAAGCTCCGGGCTTTTGCTAAGAGTCTTTTGCGTCGATCGACTTTCCAACTTTGCCGGGGGCCACATGTTTGAAGAATATTGCCTTTGATGAGTTGGACTCCGGAGGCCTTCTGGATCCTTCTAGCAGCGGGCTCTGTGGTTGCTAGTGAGCTGTCGGATCGATGGCCGCTCGGCATCCGCGGCGGATTGCTTCATCGCCGTCCAATCACCTATCCTGCTGCCGAAGAGGGGAGGCAGATGAGCGAGTATGATTGGCGCGGATATATCGACGTAACGGATATCCCGCTGGCGCGCCTCGTGGTCGAAGCGTTCCGGCTCTCGTTGCCCGTTGGCCGAGGCTATGAAGCCCCGTTCATGCGAGCGCTTTCGGAGGAAGAAGCATTACGGTCAGTCCAACATCACACTAATTGTGTCAGCGTGGACTATATTCACGGCCGTGCGGTAAAGCTGCTGGTTAGATTTGACCACAATACGGGACGATCGTACCTACCAGTGGAGTGGCCGTATCATAACTCTGAACAGCTGAGCCGACTGCTTGAACGTGCGGGGGTGCATAACGTTCAACCAGATCTACTTTCTGCCTCCAAACACGCTCTGGAGAAGGTAAAAGATGAAGAGGATAGCGCACGCAAGCGCGATCTGATCGTTCTTGCTGAATTGGCCGAACGTATGGGTCGGAGCCGTTTTGATAGCGTTCTTGTAGATGCGACTTCGGCTTGGGGTATCGCTGCGATGCCTCATTTACTCTCAGCGGTGCGTCAGGGTTGGGCGCGTACAGCCGATTACAAGCTGTTCTCGCTAACGGATGCCGGTCGAACTGTTTGCGCCCAGGCTATCAAGAAAGCGGGCGGCGCCGCCGGTTGATCGATCGCTAGCTAGGCGGCTGCGGCGGTGGACTCTGCACAACTCGCAAGTACGAGTGACCCCCGCGGTGATGTCTGAGCCCGGGCTCACGGGCCGTGTTGCATCGACTGCTTGCCGGTGGCCCGCAGCTTCAACGTTCGGAAGATGAACGCGAGCACGCGGCTTGAGCCTTTCGCCTATTGGCCGGAGCCCGCGACCGGTGTGGTTCCCGGCTCCATCCTTGTATCGCCAATGGCGATCGGATCGGCGCACACGATTACGCCAGCCCGAAGGACCTGACTCGAGACGCGTGTTTTGTACTCTTCCCATGTCCCGATCGGCGCTTGGCAGGCTCCGCAGCACACTGTCGCCGAAGCGTACAACCAGCTGGGCAGCGAGACGGCAGGCGAGCCGCAGAACTGACATTCAAAATCGAGGTGCACGCTCATCCCGACCTCCGTCGCTCTATACGCGCGATCATAGGATGGGTTCCCACTCGGACTACAGAGCGCAGGGACGCGCCGCAAATGCTGGCACTAAAGCGGTGCCGATCTAGTTTGCCATGCACGCGAAGCCATCGCTTCTGGAGACTTCGCACGACGTCAGCTTTTGCAATCCTACTCAGTTTCGACTTCGGGCGGATTTCAGATGAACCCAAGTTCGATCCCCGCGTTGCGAACTGGAACGAAGAAAAACTCCAGTTTGGGAGCGTGGCATGCGGTTCTCCGTCAATGGGGCGTGGATCGAGGTCGACGTCGATGTTCGAACATCGCTCCTTGATCTTCTGCGCGATCACCTCGGGTTGACTGGCTCGAAGAAGGGCTGCAACCAGGGTGCCTGCGGAGCCTGCACCGTGCTCGTCGATGGCGAGCGGATCAATTCCTGCCTCGCCTTGGCCGTGCAGTACCAGGACCGAGCGATCACGACCGTCGAGGGCCTGGGGACGATCGACGCGCTTGCTCCGCTGCAGCTGGCTTTCATCGAGCATGACGGATTCCAGTGTGGCTACTGCACGCCCGGTCAAATTTGCTCTGCTGTGGCAATGGCAAGCGAGCTGAAGCGTGGCCTGCCGAGCCATGTCACTCCAGATCTCAATGTCGATGCGATCGAGCTCAATCGAGACGAATTGCGCGAGCGCATGAGCGGCAATCTTTGCCGCTGCGGCGCCCATAACGGCATCATCGATGCGATCGAGACGGTTTACGCGGAGCCGCTGCGATGAACCCATTCAGCTACGAGCGTGCCGTGGACGCGTCAGACGCGGTCCGCCGCGGCGCGATGCCGGCGACAAAATATCTGGGTGGCGGGACCAATCTTGTCGACTTGATGCGCGAAACGATCGAGCGGCCGCTGAAGCTGGTCGACGTCACTGGGCTCTCTGAGGAGGTCGCAGAGGACGCTGATGGCGGGCTCGTCATTGGCGCGGCCGTGCGCAATACCGCATTGGCCGAGCATCGCCTGGTGCGCACGCGCTACCCCATGCTGGCGCGCGCAATCCTGTCGGCAGCGAGCGCGCAGATCCGAAACATGGCAACTGTGGGCGGAAATCTGCTTCAGCGGACGCGCTGCGCCTATTTCTACGATAATGACGGCTCGCGCTGTAACAAGCGCGAGCCCGGCGCAGGCTGCGATGCCATCGACGGCTTCAGCCGCAATCATGCTATCCTCGGCGCTTCGCCGGCCTGCATCGCCACCCATCCATCCGACATGGCCGTTGCTCTGGTGGCGCTTGAAGCAGAGGTGCATCTCCTCGGCGCCAACGGTGAGCGCAGGATTCCGCTGACCGAATTCTATCGGCCGCCGGGCGACCGGCCCGATCTCGAAACGGTGCTGAACCCCGGAGAGTTGATCACCGCGATCACACTGCCCGCCGCGCCGTTCGCCGCAGAGTCCGACTACCGGAAAGTGCGTGACCGAGCGAGCTACGCTTTCGCCCTTGTCTCGATCGCGGCGGCGCTCGCGGTTGAGGACGGCCGGGTCTCAGATGTTCGGATCGCGTTCGGCGGCGTCGCCCACAAGCCCTGGCGAGCCTGGAAGGCCGAGGAGGCGCTGCGCGGTGCACGTGCCGATGCACACGCGTTTTCAGCCGCGGCGATAGCGGAACTCGCAGAGTCAGAGCCGCTGAAGGGTAACGGCTTCAAGATCGAGCTTTTGCGCCGGACGATGGTCGCGACACTGGTCCAGCTGACAGGAGACGTCGCATGAGCATCCTCGATGAGGCCAAGCAACTCGCCCAGGGTGTGGCGCAGGCCGCGATGGCGAAGGCCGTCGCTCTGGCGCCCGACAGCTGGATACCGGGAGGTGAGCCCGATCCGTTGATCGAACGTCGGCACGGGCATGTCGGCAAGCCGGTATCGAGGCTAGATGGCCCGCTCAAGGTCACCGGCGGCGCGCCCTTCGCGGCCGAATTCGCAATGGGCGGCTTGGTGTACGCCGCCGTCGCCTACAGCACTATCGCGAAGGGCCGGATCGCTACGTTCGATGCCTCCGCAGCCGAGGGCGCGCCAGGCGTCGTGCTGATCATGACGTATCGTAACGCCCCGAGACTGAAGCCGACGCCGCTCTTCATGTCGGCGGCGAAGGCCGCGGGCGGTGATGATCTGCCGGTGATGCAGGACGAGCGTATCCACTGGAATGGACAGCCGGTAGCCGTCGTCCTCGCCGAGACCCAGGAAGAGGCGGATCATGCCGTGTCGCTGATCAACATCAGTTATGAAGCAGCGGCTGCAAACACCGACTTCGCAGCGGCGGAGGCGCGAGGCACGCGGACTGCGGCGTTCATGGGTCAGCCGTTGCACGACGCCAAGGGCGACGCCGAGGCAGCCCTCGCAGCAGCGCCGGTCAAGGTTGACTTGGTCTATACCACGCCGCGACATAACCATAATCCAATCGAGCTTCACGCCGTCACGCTGGCCTGGCAGGGCGAGACGCTGCGCGTGCACGACACCCAGCAGATGGTCGCCCATGCCGCTTGGACGCTGGCCCAGGTTTTCGAGCTCTCCGAAGAGCAAGTTGTCGTGACCTCGCCATTCGTGGGCGGCGGCTTCGGCAGCAAGACCCTCTGGCAGCACCATATCCTTGCCGCCGCGGCAGCGAAGCTGGCCGACCGACCGGTGCGGCTCGTCCTCTCGCGCGAGGGCGTCTACCGCGTCGTCGGCGGGCGTTCGCCAACGCGGCAGCGCGTCGCACTCGGCTCTGGCCCCGACGGCAGACTGACCGCGCTCATCCATAGCGGGGTGACGGCGAAGACACCGCACAACGGCATGCCTGAGCCCTTCATCCTGCCGACGCGAAGCGCCTATGCCTCGGAAACGATTCTGCTCGACGTGCAGCAGGTCGAGCTCGACATGCTCGGCAACACCTTCATGCGCGCACCGGGCGAGGCGGTCGGCACTTTCGCGCTGGAAAGCGCGTTGGATGAGCTCGCCCACGAACTTGGTATCGATCCGATCGAGCTGCGCATCCGCAACGAGCCGAAGGAAGACCCGGTCTCGGGTCTGCCCTTCTCGGCGCGTCATATCGTCGAAGCTTGGCGGGCAGGCGCTGAGCGCTTCGGCTGGAGCCGACGCAATTCCCAGCCCGGTGCGGTGCTGGACGGGGAATGGCTCGTTGGCATGGGCTGCGCCACCGGCACCTATCCGTATTATCGCATGCCCGGCGGCGCCGCACGGCTGACGCTAATGCGTGAGGGCCAAGCGATCGTGGACATAGCTGCCCATGAGATGGGCATGGGCACGGCCACAGTACAGACGCAGGTGACAGCCGAACGACTCGGCCTACCTATGGAGAACATCCGCTTCAACTACGGCGATTCGACGCTGCCCGGTATCGTCATGGCCGGCGGCTCGCAGCAAACTGCAGCGATCGGCGCCTCGGTGATCGCGGCCTACAACAAGCTGGTCGCCGAGCTGCTGACGCTCGCCGGCAACGACTCACCGCTGGCCGGTCTCAAGGCGGAAGAGATCGGCACCCGCGATGCTGGCCTGTGCAAGCGCGACGAGCCGGAACGTTATGAAAGCTATGCCTCGATCCTAAGCCGCGCTCAGCGCGAAACGCTGACTGTCGAGGCAGCGCCGCCGCAGCCGCTCGAAATCATGCACTGGTCGATGCACAGCCATGCCGCAATGTTCTGTGAGGTCAGGGTCAATATCGTCACGGGAGAGCCGCGCGTCTCGCGATTTCTCGGCTCCTTCGATTGCGGCCGCATCCTGAACCCCAAGACCGCCGCCAGCCAGTTCCGCGGCGGCATCATCATGGGGCTGGGGCTCGCGCTAATGGAAGAGACCCAATTCGATGAGCGCTGCGGTCGCGTCATGAATCCGAGCCTGGCCGAGTACCACGTCCCGGTGCATCTCGACGTGCCGGAGATCGACGTGATCTGGACCGACATTCCCGATCCGCGTGCCCCAATGGGCGCGCGCGGCGTCGGCGAGATCGGCATCACCGGCACCGGTGCTGCTGTCGCTAACGCGATCTTCAACGCAACTGGCAAACGTGTGCGCGACTTGCCTATTACCCTCGATAAGTTGATCTGAAGCCAGATGGAGCTGTCGGCACAAAGGGTACGAGAGGGGTGGGGAGCCGTCCCAGTTAGGACACTACTGGACCGCATATTTCAATGCGCCGATGGAGCGAGCTAGCCGGTCTGGTGTGCAGCCGCCATTGCTCGCCAAGAGAACGCGTCAGCGCGATTTCAGAGCATCGAGACCGACCGAGATGGCGCTTCGTAACGTCGCATCCAGCAAGACCGGTGGCGGAAAGGGCCCGAATTCGCAGTGGCATTCAACGCCGTCGCCGCTCTGCAGCGCGGCCGCGATGAATACCCGTCCCCGAGGATTGCCCTGGTCATCGGCAAAAGCGCCAGTTACGCCAGTAACAGCCAGAGCAAGAGCGGCTCCCGTGTGGGTGAGCACACCCTTCGCCATAGCGCGGGCCACTGGCGCTGAGACGGCCGAATGCGCTTCGATCAGCTTGGCGGGAACCGCCAGAATCCTCGTCTTCGCAGTAGAGGTATAGGTTACGAAGCCGCCGACCAGGACTTGCCCCGCGCCTTCCGCACGCGCCAAGCTGCTGGCGAGCGCTCCAGCGGTGCAGGACTCGGCGAGGGCGATCGTCTCCTTCGTACGGTGGAGCTGTTCGATCAGCAATTCCGAGAGCTCGGATAGTTCCGGCAGTGTGGCGCCTGGAAGCGTTTCAACAGCGCGGGTGCGCCATGAAATGGTTACATCCATTGCTCATTCCTTTCCAATGCGTGTTTCGCCCGATTTTTTCAGCGACGACCAAAGCATCCTGTGGGCGCCCGGTTCTTCATCGCCGAGAGCAAAAAGGACGAACAGCTCATCGTGCGAGGATCACGCGTGGAGCAGCTCTTCAGGCTCCATTTGAACCGCCGTCGTAGCGCGAGCGCGGTTCGACAAGCTCATCGCGCCTGACAAGAACAAGACAGGTGACGCGCTGATCCAGCTGTCTCCTCGTTGAACCCAAATAGTGGGCCGGACATTCCCCAGATAGCGATCATACCGCAGGCACGATGATAGGGCCGGGCATTCCGGTAGCGTCTGACGGCCCGCTGAAGAACGATGACTGGCACAGATGCGAAATCGGATCGGATCTACCGCACGTCGCACACTGACTAACGAAATGCGGCTCCGGGAAACCCGGAGCCGCAAGAGCGTTAGGCAGCCTTGGACTGCGCCTGCTTGTTGACCGTGCTTGCGCCGAGATTGGACAGCGTCTGATCGGTCTTGAGCTCTTCGGTCAGGGTCTGATCGAGAAGTTTCGCGGCGTTGGCGTAGCCGAGCTGCTTTGCCCAGGCCTTGAGCGTGCCGTAGCGCGAAATCTCGTAGTGCTCGACGGCCTGCGCGGCGGCAAGAAGACCGGCATCGAGAGCGGGGCTTCCCTCGAACTCCTCGATGATCGATTTGCCTTCCTCGATGATGCCGAGGATGGCATCGCAGGTCTTGCCCCGCGGCGCCTTGCCGATTTCCTCGAACACCTCGCCGAGGCGTTCGACATGGGTTTCGGTCTCCTCGCGATGTTTCTCGAACGCCTGCTTGAGCTCGGGGGATTTCGCCGCCTTGGCCATCTTGGGCAGCGTCTTCAGGATCTGTTTCTCGGCGTAGTAGATGTCCTTGAGCGTGTCGAGAATGAGGCGAGCGCCTGCAAGTTCGGCCTCGAAGGGATTATTGCCAAGCGCCGCGATGCGCCCTATCGCTCGGGCCGCGGCGGCGACTGGCTCAAGATCAAATGCGTCCAGTCCGACACCTTCCTGGTCATCGGGTATGAGCCGTCCACAGCTGCAATAGGGGGCATCGGCAGGTTGCTGCTCGCCGCCCATGGCAACTATGGCCTGGCTTACGTCGGCAGCGTAGGCACTGGCTTCACGCATCGGAGTGCAGCCGAACTGTGGAAGCAGCTAGAGCGGATCACGGCTGCAGCGCCGCCGGCGCGCGGCGTCTCCGAGAAGGGCGTGATCTGGGTGAAGCCGAAGCTTGCGGCCGAAATCGCCTACCGCGGCTGGACGCATGACAAGAAGCTTCGCCATGCCTCCTTTAAGGGCCTCAGGGAAAACGCAGACTAGGCGGCGATCTACCGGCAGGACTGATGTCCGCTTGCGACCCATACCTGACGCTGTGGACGTCCGCTCCCGGGTGGACGAATGCACGAGAAGGGATGAACGCGAGCAGGCCGCGACCGCTAGGCTACATCGCTCCATCGCTCTGGATAATTTCAGCGATTAAATGGTTCTTGTCCGACCCATTTTTGAAATAATCGAGCAGACAGTTTCGCGCCTGCTTGTCCATTTCGCGCGAACCTACTGCAGAGGCCCAAGCCAGCCAGTCGGAACGTCCCTCGCGTAGATAAGTCTCGCGTATTTCTGGAAGCCCATAGCGATGGTCGGAAATCTCTAAAGCCTTGGCGCGGGTGAGGTCTGTGGCGTTCGGATGACGGTCGAGAGCGACGATGATGTCGGCCGCCAGACCAGTATTCATCAGATGGTCGTCCCCGAAAGGTTGCTGCGACCAACGGCGGGCGCTTGGCTCTCGACCGATTGAAGATGCTGAGACTTTCCCCTCAAGGCTTGGGCGGTGTCAGGCCATTGAGCTCGATCGTGCCGAAGGAGGGCATCGAATTGAGCTGCTTCTCCAGCGCCGCCGGATCGAGCGTCACCGGCTTGTCCAGCCAGTAGGTCACCATCTCCGGGAAGGCGATCATCAGCGCCACGAGCACAAGCTGCAGCACGATCCACGGGATCGAGCCGAGATAGATGTCGCGGCTCCTCACCGTCGGCGGCGCGATGCCGCGCAGATAGAACAGCGCGAAGCCGAAGGGCGGATGCATGAACGAGGTCTGGATATTGGCGCAGA
Source organism: Allobosea sp. CCNWLY174 (assembly GCF_037120455.1). Classification (NCBI taxonomy): domain Bacteria; kingdom Pseudomonadati; phylum Pseudomonadota; class Alphaproteobacteria; order Hyphomicrobiales; family Alloboseaceae; genus Allobosea; species Allobosea sp. CCNWLY174. The sequence continues at coordinate 233,058 of NZ_JBBBBQ010000009.1, forward strand.
TCAGCAGGCCGAACCAGATCAGGTTGATGTCGAGCTTGGTCGCCGCCGGGGTCAGCAGCGGGATGATGATGAACGCGATCTCGAAGAAGTCGAGGAAGAAGGCAATGAAGAAGACGAACACCATGGTGAAGGCCAGGAAGCCGACCTGACCGCCGGGCAGCCCGGTCAGCATGTGTTCGATCCAGAGTCCGCCGCCGACGCCCTGGAAGACGAGGCTGAAGACGCGCGCACCGATCAGGATCATCGTCACCATGGCGGTGATGCGCATGGTCGAGGACATCGCCTGATAGGTCAGCTTCCAGCTCAGCGTGCGATAGAGCGCTGCCAGCGCCAGCGCACCGACCGCGCCCATCGCGCCCGCTTCCGTCGGCGTCGCCAGGCCCATGAAGATCGTGCCGAGAACAAGGAAGATCAGCGCCGCCGAAGGCACGATGCCGCGGACGCACTTGATCGCCAGCGCCCAGCCCTTGAGCGTGCGCGCCTCGGGCGGCAGCGCCGGCACATGATGCGGCCTGACGATGCTGAGAATCACCACCCAGATGCAGAACAGCGCGACCTGGACGATGCTGGGGCCGATCGCGCCGGCATACATGTCGCCGACGGACTTGCCCATCACGTCGGCGAGAACGACGAGGACGAGAGAGGGCGGGATCAGCTGGGTGATGGTGCCGGACGCGGCGATGACGCCGGTCGCATGCTGCATGTTGTAGCCGTAGCGCATCATCACCGGCAGCGAGATCACGCCCATGGCGATCACCGAGGCGGCGACCGTGCCGGTGATGGCGCCGAGGATCGCGCCGACGAAGATGACGGCATAGGACAGGCCGCCGCGGACGCTGCCGAAGAGCTGGCCGATCGAATCGAGCAGATCCTCGGCAAGGCCGCAGCGCTCCAGCACCGCCCCCATGAAGGTGAAGAACGGGATCGAGAGCAGAAGGTCGTTCGAGATGATCGAATAGAGCTGGAAGGTGAGGTTGCCCATGTATTGGGGTGCGATCACCCCCATCTCGAT